>CAVRKQ010000006.1:0-746980 GCA_963722105.1 uncultured Chloroflexia bacterium
GTTCGGGATGGTCGCGCTGCTGTCGGGCCCGACCGTGGTCTATCCACGATCCTCGGCGGTATTGCCGGCTTGATGTTGATGGGCGCATCATCGCGTTCCACGATCCGCCTCCTATGGAGGCCGGCGATGTCATTTGAGGATCTGGCTCGCAGCAGTGGGCGCGCCCGGAACCGCGACCCCCGAAGACGTGGCGGACACGCGCCGCCGGTGTCTGGTCTTCGGGGCGATCTCGATGGGGCTGGCGGTGTCGATCTCGGGCTTTCTGGCATTCGTTCCCGGTCAGCTCGCACGCGGATTCCACATCTCGCCCAATGTGGCGGGCTTGCTGTTGCTGCTCAGCCTGCTGCTCGTCTCGGCGGTGGCATCGCGCTGGGCCTGACACCGCCCAGGCTCCGGCAAACCTCGGTAAACGTTCGATATGTTTAATAATGATCACCAACATGGAGAAAATCATCTCGGTAACCGACCTCGTCCGCAATGCGTCGCGGATTGCGGACGAGATCGAGAGCGGAACGATCTACCGCATCACGCGAGGCGGTCGCGGAAGCATGGTCCTGATCGACGAGGAGTACTTCGAAGGATGGATGGCGGCGATCGAGGAAGATCCGCGTCCTGATTGGCAGCAGGTGCTGGTCGAAACTCGGCGAGACGTCGCGGACAGGTCGCGGACGAACCCTCGAAGCAGTGCTGAAGGAGCGCGGGCTTGACGATTCATCTCACCCCAAGAGCCGCGCGGCAGTTCGCCGAGCTTCCGGAGTCTAGCCGCACGAAGAATCGGAAAAGCACTAAGCGTGCTCGCACACGCACCCCGTAGCGGAAGGCCGTACCCAGGGGCTCGCCATTTTACGGCCTCTATTACAAGGTCGTCACCTTGCGGCTACGGAGCTGGTTCTACCGGGTCACGTACGAGATCCGCGACGACTCGGTCTGGATCACTTTCGATATCCGTCAGCAGTGCCACCAGAAGCTAGCGCGCGAAGCTCATCACCGCGCTCGGGCGGTGCGGGCGGCGGTCGCGCTCGGCGTACGCGCGCTCGAACTCTTCGCGGCGTGTAGCGCAGGCCGAGCGGCGGCGGCGGATCGATCTGGATGAACGCGTTGTCGCGGATGCGCAGCGCGCGGATCCGGGCGAGCACGGCGTCGGGGTTGCGTCGCGCCCTCGGTGCGGCCGAGGATCGCGACCGCGGCGTCGAGCGCGCGCGGCGCGACCGGGATGCCGCTCTCGTCCTCGCTGCGGAACTCGCACGCGGCGAGCGCGACGCGCGCGATGCCCCACGATGGCGACTGGTGATCGCGGTGATCGAGCGTGTCGAACTTGCCGGCCTCGAGATCGTTGTAGGCCTGGCGCTCCATCGAGCAGCTCGGGGCTCGGGCGGATCGGCGGCTCTTGCTGCGCGACGATCCGATCCATCGTCTCGATCAGCTCGGCGGCGAGCTCGCCGTTCGGGCTGCGAGCTCGGCGGCGGCCTTCGCGTACGGGTGCGCGTCGACGTGGCGGCCCTGACCGGCGAGCGCGCGCGCCATCGCGTGGAGCCCGACGACGCGCGCCTCGCGGCCGCTGCCCTCGGCGATCAGCTGCTGCGCGATCTGCTCGCACTCGACGAACTCGCCGAGCGCGGTAGAGCGCCGGTCGCGAGCGCGATCGAGCGAGCTGCGGGATCCTTCGACGCCGAGCGCGAGCGCCTTGCGGCCGGCCTCGACGGCGACCGCGTCGTTGTTCGGCGCGGCACGCGGCGGACGCGAGCGAGCGCCCAGTCCTCGGCGGTGCGGAACCGGCGCGACGCGTAGCGCAGCATCGGTGACGGCATCGACGTGCGCGGCCCGACGTCGAGCAGCACGCGGCCGATCAGGCGCGGCGCGTCGGCGCGCTCGTGCTGCGCGAGCACGCGGATCGCCTCGAGGCCGCGGCCGAGCGCGGCCGAGCGCGACGGCGAGGCTCTGCGCGCGCTTCGCGTTGCCGGGCTCGACGGCGGCCGCCCAGCGCAGGTGCTGCGACCGCGACGTCGAGCCGATCCTCGGACGCGGCGGCGAGACCGGCCTCGAACGCGGCGTCGCCGTTGATCGGCGTGGCGATGCCGCGCGGCCTGCCAGCGCCGGCGTGAGCTCGGCGATGCGCGGCGCGCGCGCTCCTTCGCGGTGCGCCGCGGCGATGCCGCGGCACGCGGCGGCGAAGCCGTCGGCGGGGCGGCCGGACGGCGAGCAGCGCCGTGCGCGATGCGCAGCCACGGTGCGGCGACGCCGGTCGGGTTCGCGAGCGCGGCGAGCCAGTGCACGTCGAGCTGCGACCTGCGGCGGCGCGCCGGCGGCCGCGGCGGCGGACCACGCGAGCTGCACGCCGCCGCGCTTCGATCGCGCGCGCGCAGCGCGCGAACAGCATCGCCGCCGGTTCGTACTGCGACGGATCCTGCCGCGAGGTCGTGCGCGAGGCGCAGCTCCCAGCCGATCGCGCTCGTCGCCGCGCAGCAGGCGCTGCACGGTCGGCATGCCCGGCGATCATGCCCTCGAGGTACGCGCCGTGCTCGGCCTCGAGATCGAGCGCGCGCTCGATGCGGAGCAGCCAGGTGTCGAGCAGCCACTCGGGCGCCGTCTGCCGAGCGTGATCGACGAGCCGCAGCAGCGCCTGGATCGCGGCGTGTCGATCTGGTAGCGCGAGCGCCGCACGAGGTGCAGCGCCTCGGTCGCGATGTGGCGGATACGCGCCCGCGATCGGCGACGGCGGGCCCGACGCCGCGACGAAGTAGTTCGCGAGCGAGACGCCGAGCGCGAGCATCGCGCCGGCGGCGTGCGCATCGCGATCGCGCGCGGGCGGCACGAGCACGGTCCACCACTCCTGCGCGAGCTGATCGGCGGCGCGCAGCGAGTCGTCCTTCGGGCACGCGAGCCGCGTCGAGGATCGTGCGCCGACGGTCGCCTGCGCGGCCGGCAGCGCGGCCGATCAGCTCGGCGATCCACAGCGGATCGAGCGCGATCTGCGTGCCGCTCGCCGAGCGCGCGTCGCACGAGCGGCGTGTCGATGTCCGGGCACGAAGTCGGCGAGGTCGCGCGCGGCCATCTGCGCGAGCGTGATCGCGCCGCGCTCGAGCCGGCGCTCGATCACGCGCTCCCACTCGCTCGCGCGGCCGGATCGCCGCGAGCCGGAACAGCCGGTTGATCTCGGCCTCGAGCCGGCTCTGGCTGCGGCGGAGCTGCGACGATCTGGATCTGGTCGAGCGCCTCGTCGAGGTTGCCGGCGAGGATCAGCGCCTTCGCGGCGGCGAGCCGCGCCTTGCCGTCGCCGAGCACGCCGTTGCCGTCGATGCCCGGCGCACTGCCAGTACGCGATCTCGGCCTGCTCGTCGCGCCCGATCGCGACCAGCGCCTCGATCAGCATCATCGCGTCTTCGTCGTCGGTGATCCGGCCGCGCGTCAGCCCGACGATCACGCGGCCCGGATCGCCGCGGTGGTGGCCCTCCCACGCGTACGCGCGCGCGAGCAGGCCGGCGTCGGTCTTCCAGTGCGCGATCCGCTTCTGCGCCCACGCGAACGCTTCCTGCGTCGGCGGCGTCGTCGGGCAGCTGCGCGACATCGCGTCGTCGGCGAGCTCGATCGCCTCGGCGATCCGGCCGACGTCGAGGTGCGCGAACGCGATCAGCAGCGCGGCGTGGTGCGGCGCTTGCCAGTCGTTCGCGCGGCAGCTTGCCGGCCGCGGCGCGATCGAGGATCTCGCGGCAGCGATACTGCGCCTCGGCGAACGCCTGGCCCGGGCGACCGACCTGGCGCAGCCGGCGCACGCAATCGAGGTGCGCGGCGCCGAACTGCGGCGCCGCGACCGTCGCGCGATCGGCCCAGCGATAGCTCTCCTCGCGCGCGACCGACATCGGCGAGCTGCAGCGAGTAGTTGTGGCAGGCGTACGGATTCGCCGGGCATCAGGCTCGCGGCGATGCCCTGATGGCGCACGCCCATGTTCTCGAGCGGGCGATCGGCGGCGAACGGCTCGCCCCAGATCGACAGATGCGGCTTGCGCGTACATCGGCGCTTCGGCGATCAGCGGCAGGATCGTCGCGGCGATCGGTCTCGCCGTTGAGCAGGCCGGTGACGTAGCGGTTGCGCCGCGCGACCGGGTGCGTCGGGATCGAGCTCGAGGATCGTCGGATCGAGCGTGCGCGCCTCGTCGCGCGACGAGCTCGGCGAGCACGCGCAGGAACGGGATCGCGAGCCGCGCCGGCGGCGCGGTCAGCGCGCGCCGGCAGCTGCGCGAGTCGCCGTGCCCTGCTCGATCAGCGCGTCGGCCTTCGCCAGCCGCTCGGCCGCGATGCGCAGATCGTCGAGCGTGAAGTCGGCGAGCGGCGCCGACCGGCGGCAGGCGCCGCGCGCGTCAGCCACTGCGCGAGGCACTGCCGAGCTGCTGCGACAGCGCGAGCTCGGGGCTCGATCTCCACTCGTCGATCGCGCGCCGTCGGGCTGCCGCGAGCGCAGCATCGGCGCCTGCGGCCGCGCCGGATCGAGCGAGAGCTCGAACCACAGCACCTCGTGACGGCGCGACGATCCGGAAGAACCAGTCGACGCTGTCCTCGATCTGCGGGTGATGCGCGTCGAGCATCCGGCCGCTGCTCGTCGACCAGCGCGCTCGTCGTCGTGATCGCCGAGCGTGACGATCGGGTGGCGCACGAGGTGGTCGAAGACGATCACCGAGATCAGCCGCGCGACGTACGGCGCGACCGCCGCTCGCGCGCTCGGTCGGGCACGACGCAGCGTGCTCGCGAGGAACGTCGCGCGGTGCGGATAGGGCAGCGGACCCATCGCGGCCGCCACGAGGATACGGCAAGGACCCGGCGCGGCCCGGTGCCGGGAATCGCCTTTGGTGTCAGCGTTCCATGGTTCGGTGCGTGCCCCCCCGGTGATGCTGGCCGCGCGGCCGAACGACACGTCTAACCCGTCGTCCGCGAGAAACCGTTCGAGGAGACCGTCCGTGGGAACGAAGCTCTACGTGGGCAATCTGAACTACAACACGACCGAGGCATCGCTCAGAGAAGCATTCGGTGCCAACGGTCGAGAGGTCACGAGCGTGTCCATCATCATGGATCGCGAGACCGGCCGATCCCGCGGCTTCGCCTTCGTCGAGATGGCGACCCCCGAAGGTGCGCAGCAAGCACTCCAAGAGCTCGACGGCCAGGAGCTCGACGGCCGCATGCTGCGGATCAACGAGGCGCGCGAGCGTGAAGCGCGCGGCTCCGGCGGCGGTGGTGGCCGCCGTCGGTGGCTCCGCGTCCGGTGGCCGCGGCGGCGGCCTCGGCGGTCGGCCCGGTGGCGGTGGTGCCGCGGCGGTCCTCCCGGTGGTGGCGGTGGCTATGGCGGTGCTCCGCGGTGGCGGCTTCGGCGGCCCTCCGCGCCCGGTGGTGGCGGTGCCTCCGGCGCGTCGCTGGCTTCGGCGCCAACGCGCCGCCCGCCGTGGCAAGCCGCGGCAAGAGCGATCGCGACCGGGACAAGGACGACGGCGGCGGCGGCGACGATCGCGGCAAGGCGTGGCGCGAAGCGCGCCATCGACGACGGCGACGATTGGTAGCCGATTCCCCGATTGGATCGCGGCGCAGCTGCCGCCCGGCTAGCGCAGCACGATGCGTCAGCGTCGGCGGCGAGCGCATGCACGTGCTCGAGTGGGGACCGGCGTCGACGGCCCAGCGATCGTGCTCGCTGCACGGCAACCCGACGTGGGGCTTTCTGTGGCGCAAGGTCGTCGCGGCGATCCGCGCGCGCCCGGCGGCGCCGAGCTCCGGCTGGTCGTTCCCGATCTGATCGGGCTCGGCCTGTCGAGCAAGCCCGAGCTCGAGGCGCACACGCTCGACGCATCACGCGGCGTGGCTCGGCGAGGTGCTCGACGCAGCTCGTTCCCGGTCCGCTCGTCCTCGCGGCGCAGGACTGGGGCGGCCCGATCGGCTCGTCGCGATCGGCGCACGCGTCGCGCGCGGCTGCGCGGGATCGTCCTCGGCAACACGGCGGTCAGTCCGCCGGCGCCGAAGTTCAAGCCGACGCTGTTCCATCGGCTCTCGCAGCTGCCGGTCGCGAGCGACCTGCTGTTTCGCCGGCTCGGGTTTCCGCTCGGCGTCTTGCACCTGTCGCAGGGCGATCGCTCGACCATCCGCGGCGACGTCGCGCAGGCGTATCGCTGGCCGCTGCGCACGCGCGCCGATCGCGCCGCGCCGCTCGCGCTCGCGCGGATGGTGCCCGATCGCGACCGAGCCATCGCGTCGGTCGCGCAGCTCGCGATCTAGCCAGAGCGTGTTCGCGACCGCGAAGGTCCCGATCGCGCTCGTGTGGGGCACCGCGATCCGATCCTCGGTCGCGTGATCAATCACCTCGAGCGCGTGCGGCCCGACGCCAAGGTCATGCGCACCGAGGCCGGACACTTCCTCCAGGAAGAGGTGCCCGAGCCGCTCGCCGACGCGATCCTCGACGTCGCGGCGCGCGCGCGCTGGTGAGTCATGCAACGCGACGAAGTTCACGGTCGCTCGCCGACGACGACGGGCCTGCGCCTCGATCAGGTCGTGCCCGAAGCACGTGCGCCGGGCTGTCGCGCCGCAAGGCGCGCGCGGTGATCGATCTCGGCGGCGTGTTCGTCGATCGCGACGCGGGTCAAGGTCGCGGCCGCACGGTCGAGCGCGGGGCAGGCGATCGAGGTCAACGATCGGCGGCGCGATCGACGCGCGGTCGAGACCGCCCCGCTCGCGCCGGCGATCGTGTACGCCGACGCGCACGTGATCGTCGTCGACAAGCCCGCGGGCCTCGTCACCGCGCCGACGCCCGAGAGCGATCGCGGCGATCTGCTCGACCAGCTGCAGCGCCAGTTCGGCGAGGTCTACCTCGTCCATCGCATCGATCTGCCGACCAGCGGCCTGCTCGTGTTCGCGCGCACGCGCGATGCGAACAAGCGGCTCGGCGATGCGTTCAAGTCGAGCACGACGTCGATCGCGAGTACCGCGCGGTCGCGATCGGCGCGGTCGCCGCGCAGACGATCGATCGCGCCGATCGACGGCCGGCGCGCGGTCACGCACGTCGCGCCGCTCGAGGCGCTCGCCGGCGCGACGCTGGTCGTCGGCGCGGCTCGAGACCGGCCGCACGCACCAGATCCGCGATCCACCTCGCCGGGCTCGGCCATCCGATCGCCGGCGATCCGCAGCACGGCGGCGAGACGAGCCGCACGTTCGTCCCGCGCGCGCCGCGCCTCGCGCTGCACGCCGCGGTGCTCGGCTTCGTGCACCCGGCGAGCGGCGAGCGCGTGCGGTTCGAGTCGCCGTTGCCCGACGATCTCGCCGGCTGGATCGCGCGCCTCCGCGTCACTCCACCGACGTCGAACGTCCACGCCTTGACGACCGCGGCGCGCGCCGACGAGCTCGTCGAACACGCCGGTCATCGCCGGCTGAGCTGCGCGAGCGCGTTCCACGCGTCGAGCGACGCGGCGGTGATCACGATCGAGAGATCCCAGCGCGCCGCGCTGTCGTCGGCGGGCAGCCCGACGATCGACGTCGGCGCCGGCGGAGCGGAGCTGGGCGCGCAGCATCTCGGCGAGCTCGCGCGCGGGTCTCGACCTCGTCGTCGAGGAGCTTGACGAAGCAGAACCGCTGGATCACGCCGCTGCCGATCGGTAGCGAGCAGGTAGGTCGGCGCAATGCGCGACGGCCGGATCCCAGCGCGAGACTGCCGGCGAGCAGCGCGGCGGCGATGCCGGCGGCGCGCGCGCCGGCGATGTCGGTCTCGAGCTGATCGCCGATCATCACGAGGCGATCGCGGCGACGCCGAGCCGGCGCGCGCGCCTGCGCGCGAACAGATCGCGGCTCCGGCTTGCCGAGGCGCTCGAACGCGAGGCTCCGCGCCGGGAAGCGCCGCGCGAGCGCGGCCTCGATCAGCGAGCGCCATCGCGCCGGCGGTGAAGCCGAGCTCGCCGCCGCCCTTGGGATAGACGAGGTCGGGGTTCGGCAGCACCAGCGCGGGGCGCCGGCCGGCCGTCGACCGCGCGCACGATCGCCGACAGCGCGAGCTCGATGCCGTCGAGGAACGGCGAGCCGGCGTCGTCGCAGACGCGACCGCGTCGATCTCCATGCCGGCGCGCGAGCTCGACCGGCACGCCGCCGCCCTCGCGCGACGAACGCGATCGAGTCGGCGGTGCCGAGCACGCAGGTGCGCGCGCCGGCCAGGCCCGCGCTCGCGGAAGTAGCCGGGCAGCAGGCTCCCCGACGTCACGATCCGCTCGGCGGGACGGCGAGGCCCGAGCGCCGGCGAACCGCCGCGACGTAGGTCGCGGGCGAGCGCGACGCGTCGTTGGTGACGATCGCGTACGGCGTGCCGCGCCGGTGCGAGCTCGGCGATCAGCGCGGCGGCGCCGGGCAGCGCGCCGCGCGCCGTCGATCGAGCACGCCGTACGCGTCGAGCAGGACGCCGTCGTAGGCCGTCGAGCGAGCTCGGCGATCGTCGGTCGGAGCGCGGCACGGTCACGGATCGCGATGTCGTACGGGCGCGTGCTATACGAAGCGGATGCGGCCGTACCTCGAGCTCCTCCGCCACGTGCTCGAGCACGGCGAGCGCCGCACCGATCGCACCGGCACCGGCACGATCTCGCTGTTCGGCGCGCAGACCCGCTACGACCTGCGCGACGGGCTTCCCGCTGGTCACCACCAAGAAGGTGCTGTTCCCGGCGGTCGTGCGCGAGCTGCTGTGGTTCCTGCGCGGCTCGACCAACATCCACGACGACCTCACGCAGCACACGCCGATCTGGGACGCGTGGGCCGACGAGAACGGCGAGCTCGGCCCGATCTACGGCTACCAGTGGCGCAACTGGGGCGGGCGACCGGGCATCGATCAGATCCACGAGGCGATCGACACGATCAAGACGCGACCCGACGTCGCGCCGCATCATCGTCAGCGCGTGGAACGTCGCCGACATCCCGAAGATGAAGCTGCCGCCGTGCCACGCGTTCTTCCAGTTCTACGTCGCACGGACAGCACTGGCTCGACTGCCAGCTCTACCAGCGCTCGGCGGACCTCGCGCTCGGCGTGCCGTTCAACATCGCGAGCTACGCGCTGCTGATGGCGATGATCGCGCAGGAGTGCAAGCTGCGCCGCGCGCTACTTCGTCCACACGCTCGGCGACGCGCACATCTATCTCAACCACGTCGAGGGCGTGAAGATCGCAGCTCGCGCGCGAGCCGCTGCCGCTGCCGCAAGCTCGTGCTCGCGAACAAGCCGACGCTCGAGATGACGCTTCGAGGACATCGCGCTCGAGGGCTACCAGCACCACCCGTTCATCAAGTTTCCCGTCGCGGTCTGAGCGGCGGTTCGCGGGGTTGCGTGTCGTCGCGCGGCTTCAGCGGGTTTCACGTCGTGCGGAACGTCATGGTCGCCGGCGCGTAGGCCGGTACGCGCCGGCGCTAATTCCGTCGCCGACTCGACCGTGCCGCGAAGGCGGCTACGCGGTTTCTCGACGGAAACGATTGCCGTGAAGTCCGCGTGAACGCCGACGCGAGGTGCCATCCCTCCGCCTAACATTGCCGGCATGAAGACTCTCGCGATGGCGACCTTGATGACGCTCACGTTGGCAACCGGCTGCACCGCCGTGAAAGGCGCGGCGAGCGCACTGACCGGCGGCAAGCCGCATCACGTGACCGTGGTCAACAACATCAACGTTCCGGCGGCGCTCGCGCCGCAGCCGATCGTCGTGCAGCAACCGGCGCCGGTCGCGCCGGCTCCGGTGGTCGAGCAGCCGGCGCCGTGGCTCGCGCAGCCGGAGGCCCCGCGCAAGAACCGGGCAGGGCAGCTCAAGGCGCTCGGTGCCGGCGCACTCGCCGGTGCGGCGCTGGGCACGGTGGTCGGCTACGCGATGGGCGGCAACGCCGGTGCGAAGAAGGGCGCGGCGCTCGGAGCCGGCGCAGGTGCGGTCGGCGGCGTGGTCGCCAACGAGACGAAATGATCGCATCGCGATGGTGACCGCACTGCTCGCGAGCTCGGCAACGACCGAAGCGAAGCCACGCGCTGCTGCACCGACGTCGAAGATGAGCATGCGCACGCCCATCGCCCTGTCATCACGCGTCGCCGAGAGGCCGGTGCGGCCCGAGCTCCGCTCGCATACGGCAGAGCGACATGGGCGAGGTGCGGGTGCGATGCTCGCGGAAGGTCGGCGCCGGTGCCGTGCTGGGCGCGGGGCTCGGTGCGATGTCGGGGCTCGAGACCGGCTATCCGGAACACAAACGCCGCGTTCGGTGCGGCGCTCGGTGCGGTCGCCGGGCTCTACGTGCACGGGAAGAGCGTCGTCAAGAAGCGTCGCCAGGCGCGCTAGGCGGGTCGCTTCAGGCGCTCGATGCGGAACTTCACTTCGTGCTCCTCGGCCTTGAGGGCGCCTTCCCAGTCGTCCTTGACGAAGCCGCGCTCGTCGAGGTTGGGCATCTTGGTGTCGCACTCGAACCGCGACTCGACGCGCGTCAGATACACGTAGCGCAGCGCCGGGTGATCGACCGCGTGGACGATCAGGCCCGCGCCGCCGACGATGAAGATGCTCTCGATCTCGTGGACGCCGAGCGCTTCGTCGAGCGAGTGCGCGACGACCACGCCGGGCGGCACTTCGAGCTTCTCGTGCGAGACCACGACGTTGAGGCGGTTCGGCAGCGGCGCGCAACCGACCTCTTTGCTTTGCCAGGTCTTGCGCCCCATCACGATCGCGTTGCGCTTGCCCGGGGTCGCGGTGCTGGTCGTCTTCTTGAAATGGCGAAGGTCCGCGCGAAGCTTCGGCCACGGCAGACCGTTCTCCTTGCCGATCCCCCAGTCGAGGTCCGCAGCGACGACTACATCGAAGGTCACGCGTTCACGCTAGCAGTCTCTGCCCATGCTCGGGTTGTTCGCGGACCAAAACGACGTTACCTATCGCACCGCATCCCACCCCGGTTCAGGCGCTAGGGCATACTGAGCGGCGTGCACGTCGCCGTCGTGACCGGAGCCGGCCGCGGCCTCGGTCGCAAAATCTCCGAGCGGCTCGCACGCCGTGGCATCCACGTCGTCGTCACCGACATCGACGAGGCCTCCGCGCAGGAGACCGCCGCGATCGTCGGCGGCACCGCCCTCGCGCAGGACGTCCGCGATCCGGACAGTCACCGCGCGGTCGCCCGCGAAGCCAAGCGCCTTGGCGACCTCTCGCTGTGGATCAACAACGCGGGCATCCTCGCGGTCGGCGACACATGGACGGTCCCGGACGCCACCGTCCGTCGCATGATCGAGGTCAATCTGCTCGGCGTGATCTGGGGTGTCACGCGGCGGTCGAGCAGATGACCAAAGGCGCGATCATCAACATCGCGTCGCTGTCCTCGATCGTGCCGGCACCGGGCCTCGCGGTCTACGGCGCCACCAAGCACGGCGTGCTCGGCTATTCGCTCTCGCTCGCGGGCGAGCTTCGCCGCGCGAAGCGCGACATCCGGGTCAGCGCGCTGTGCCCCGACGCGATCGCCGGCGAGATGACGAAGTCGGTCGCGCACGATCCTGCCGCGAATATCCTGTTCTCGGGCAAGCAGCTCTCGCTCGACGCGGTCGCCGATGCCGCGATCGAGCTCGTCGATCGCCGCGCCTCGTCCGCACGATCCCCGCGATCCGCGCCGCGATGATCCACGCGCTGCGGCCGTTCCCGGCCGTCGGCTTGCCGATCCTCGAGCGCTTCGCGAAGCTCGGCCGCCGCCGCCAGCATCCATGCAGCGTCACACCGCGTCGCATCGCGGTCGCAGGCGAAATCGAACGCGTCGCTCGCTAGACTGTTAACGCGATCGCCGCTCATTGTCCTCCCGTCATGCGCACCCTGCTGTTCGCGTTCGTGTTGATTGCTTGCGAGGTGTCCGCCGCGCCGCGCGAACCTGTCGTAGGCGGTCCGTGCGAAAAGGTTGCGAAGCTGTCTTCGAGGGCCGCCCCACCGCGCTGACCTCGACCACGCGGATCGCCCCACCCACCGAGCCAGGCGAGCCGATGATCCTCGAGGGCACCGTGCGCGACGCGCGCAAGCAACCCGTCGCCGGGGTGATCATCTACGCGTATCACACGAACGCAGGGTGGGTATTCGACGACGTCATCGCCGCGCAATGCCGTCGAGCGCCACGGCAGGTTGCGCGCCTTCGCAAAGACCGATGCCATGGTAGTCTACCGGTTCGAGACGATCCGGCCCGCGAGCTATCCCAACACGAAGTTCGCGCAGCACGTCCACATGCACGTGGTCGAGCCCGGGCGCTGCACGTACTTCATCGACGGCACCGTGTTCACCGACTGATCCGTTCTTCTCACCGACGACGTGAAGAAGCGCGAGCACTCCGAGGCGCGTGGTGGCCACGGCATCGTCACGCCCACCAAGACCACGACCGGCTGGCTGGTCCGTCGTGACATCACGCTCGGCGCGAACGTTCGCGACTATGACCGCTGCGGCAGGTAGTAGGCTGATGTGGTGTCCACGGAAGGCGGTCGCCGTCGTTGCCGCGACACCTGACCGGCTCGGCCCGCGCGAGGTCTACGCCGATTGGCTGCTCGGTCAGGGCGACGCGCGCGGCGAGCTGATCTCGCTGGACCTCGCCGACCGAGATGGCCGCGAGCTGCTTCAGAACTGGAGCCTCTGTTGCGGCTCGCGGCACAGCATGGGTTTCCTCGCTGGCCGGAGGATCCGGACGACGCGCTCGTGCCGGGGGACCGCAGGCCCCCGAACGTTTGGTTGCACTGGAACAGCTCCTACGAGGTGGGATATCGCGCACGCCTCGTGGATCAACAGCCTTTTGAACTTCCCGGAGGTCATTTATCGGCGCGAGATCGCCGTCGACTACCGCGATCCCGGTCGCTTGCCCGACCATCACCTCGACGTCGTGCTCTCGATCGTCAGCCGTGCCCTCCGACTCGACGAGGACCTCGACACGATCTCGTTACCATCGCGGGCAGCCATCAAAGATCTCGAGCGCTTCACGACCAAACGCCCTGCCTACTATCACGTCGACCTCGGCATCATGGCGCCGGCCCGGCCGCCGGGCCCGAGCCGATGTTCGGCGTGATTGACTACGAAGCGCTGGTCGCGGGCCGTGGAACGGCTGGCGGCGCCGCTGACGAGTCGAGCAGCGCTTCGGTCTCGTCGCCGCTCGCGGCCTTGACCTCTACCTTCGACCAATCCTTCGTCGCGGTCACTGGTGCCGGACTGCGCGGGCGCTGCGTCGGCCTTGGGGGCCGCTCGTTAGCCGCGGCCAGTCGCTTCATGTTGCTCTCCATGATGAACGTGCTGACGTACGGGAAGCCGACCCCTATCCCGTACCCGTACATCGCGCGCTCGACATCGTCGCCCGGTGCCGTGAACTGCTCGGCGACGTTCTCGTCGACGACGATGGCTGTCCCGCCGGGCGCCAGGAGGCGGCGTGCGGCGCCGAGCACCGCGACGGGGTCGGACATGTCGTGGACCGCCTCGACGATGGTGACGAGGTCGAACTGCCCATCGAGGTCGGGGCGGGCGGCATCGACGAGGTGGAAGCGAACGCGGTTCTCATCGAGGCCGGCAGCGGCGGCGTTCGCGCGGGCCCGTTCGATGGACTCCGGGTCGATGTCGAGGCCGTCGACGACGGCGTTCGGGTAGGCACGGGCGATGGCGATGCTCGAGAAGCCGGTGCCGCAGGCCACATCCGCGACTCGCGCCCCCTCGGGCGATGTCAGCCGCGCCTGGACGTCCGGGATCGCCGGCAGCCACTCGGTGGTCAGGACGTGCCGGAAGATCGGGCGGTTCGCGAGCTCCTGCGCGAGCACCAGGCCGGGATAGGCGTCCCACGCGATCCCCGCGCCGGAGCGGTACGCATCGGCGAGCGCGGGCACCATCCGCGCTCCTGACACTGCGAATCGGATCATCGACTGCGACGCCGCGGGGCTCTCCGGGTCGAGGAGCGCCTCCGCGTGTCCAGCTGGGAGCGTGTAGCTCCGCGCCTCTGCGTCCGCTGTCGGGTCGGCGACGTCGAGGATGCCGGTGACCGCCTGCTGCTCCAGCCACTCCCGCGCGTAGCGGGCATCGATGCCCGCGCGGCTCGCCAGCTCCCCGGCCGTGGCCGCACCGTCCCGTCGGAGCGCGTCGTACAGCCCGAGGTCCAGGCCGAGGTGGATCGACAGGAGATCGAAGGTGCCGAGGAGCGCCTCGAACAGGCGTCCGGCGAGGACATCGCGGCGCTCGGTCTCGCTGGTCATGCGCGGATTCTCGCCCCTTCCGGATCCCATAGGGGCTCGCGCACGATCTCGAAGCCGATCCACTCGCCGAAGACCTCGACGTCGCCGCGGGTGCCGATCGCTGCCTGCTCCGGCGGCAGGTAGGCAAACGCGATCGACTTCTCGACCGCGAAGCCGTAGCCGCCGCTGGTGACGCGGCCCACGATTCGACCGTCGACGCGAACCGGCTCGTTGCCGAGGGCCACGGAGCGCGGGTCGTCGAGGACGAGGCACCGGAGGCGCTTCCGCGGGCCGGCCGACTTCGCCGCGACCAGCGCCTCGCGACCGATGAAGTCCACGCCCTTGTCGAGCTTCGCCGCGAAGCCGAGACCCGCCTCGAACGGCGTCTCCTCCGGCGTGATGTCGCTCGACCAGACGCGGTAGCCCTTCTCCAGCCGGAGCGAATCGATGGCCCGATAGCCGCCCGCGACGAGCCCGTGCTCCCGGCCCGGCCTCCCAGAGGGACCGCCACAGCGCTCGACCGTACTCCGACGGCGCGTAGAGCTCCCACCCGAGCTCGCCGACGTAGGTCACCCGGAGCGCGAGGACCGGGCACGTCACCGAGCGTGATCTCGCGCGCGGTCAGGTACGGGAACGCCTCGTTCGAGAGGTCGTCCTTCGTCAGCGACTGGACGATGGCGCGGGCATTCGGGCCCCAGACGCCGAAGCACGCCCGGGCCGACGTCACGTCGACGACGCGCACGTCCGGCGAGCCCTCGGCCGGCAGCTGCTTGCGGATCCAGCCGAGGTCGTGATTGCCGAACGCGGTGCCGGTCACGATCAGGAACCGGTCCGCGGCGAGGCGCGTGACGGTGAAGTCGCACTCGATGCCGCCGCGGCGGTTGAGCATCGAGGTGTAGGTGATCGACCCGACCGGCTTGTCGATGTCGTTCGCGCACAGCCGCTGCAGGAAAGCCGTCGCGCCCGGGCCCTCGATCTCGATCTTGGCGAAGCTCGATTCGTCGAAGATCGCCGCCGCCTGCCGAGTCGCCAGGGCCTCCGCCCCGATCGCGGGCGACCAATGCTGGCCGGCCCAGCCGCGCGGGCGAAGCGCCTCGAGGGCCTCGCGCGTCGACACAGCCGGCGCCGTCCTCGTTCGGCGTGAACCAGTTCGGGCCGCTCCCACATCGACTTCTCGCCGAACACGGCGCCCAGGGCCGCGACGTCCTCGTAGGCCGGGCTGAGGCGGAGCGGGCCGGCCGGCGGTGCGCTCCTCGTTCGGGTAGTGGATGTCGTAGTAGGTCGCGTAGTTCTCGTCGGTCCTGGCCAGGGTCAGCGATTGGCTCCGGTACTGGCCGCCGAACCGCCGGATGTCCATCTTCCAGAGGTCGAGCTCGGGCTCGCCTTCGACGATCCAGTGGGCCATCTGCTTCCCGATGCCGCCGGTTCCCGCGATCCCATGGGCGCAGAACCCGGCGGCGACGAAGAAGCCCCGCACCTCGCTCTCGCCGAGGATGAACTCGTTGTCCGGGGTGAACGCCTCGGGGCCGTTGATCATCCGCGTGACGCCGGCGTTCTCGATTGCCGGGACCCGTGAGATGGCGCCCTGCATGATCGATTCGAAGCGCGGCCAATCGGGGTCGAGCAGGCGATGGTTGAAGTCGCGCGGGATGCCGTCGAGCGACCAGGGCATCGGGTCGCGCTCGTAGCCGCCCATGCAGAGCCCGCCAACCTCCTCGCGGAAGTAGCAGAGGCGATCGGGGTCGCGCATCGTGGGGAGGTCGGGCGTGGCTCCCTCGACGCGGTTCGTGAACAGGTACTGATGGGCCATCGGGATGATCGGGACCGTCACGCCGGCCAGGCGCCCGATCTCCGGCGCGTACATGCCGCCGGCGTTGACGACGACCTCGGCCTCGATCGTCTCGCGGTCGCCGCTCTTCGTTTCGACCTCGACGCCAGTTACGCGTCCCCGGTCGACGCCGATCCCGATGACCCGGGTGTGCTGGCGGATCGTGGCGCCTCTCGAGCGCGCGCCGGCTGCGAGGGCCTGCGCCAACCCGGACGGATCCAACCAGCCGTCCGTCGGCAGCCAGACCGCGCCGAGGACGCCGTCGAGCGTCATCAGCGGGAACTTCGCCTGGGCCTCCTCGGGCGTGATCAGCTCGAGCGGCAGCCCGAACGTCTTGGCCCAACCGGCCTGGCGCTGGAGCTCCTCGAACCGCTCCTTCGTCGAGGCCAGCCGAAGCGAACCGACCTCGTGCCACGAGACGTCGATCGCCGGTCTCGGCCTGCAGCCGCCGGTACAGGTCGACGCCGTACATCATCATCCGGGTCAGGGTCGTGCTCGACCGCAGCTGCCCGACGAGGCCCGCGGAGTGGAACGTCGAGCCGGACGTGAGCTCCGCCCGATCGACGAGGACGACGTCCTTCCAGCCGAGCTCGGTCAGGTGGTAGGCGATCGACGTCCCACCGACGCCGCCACCGATGACCACCGCCCGCGCGTGCTCCACGGGCCGAGCGTACCGGCTCGCAACGGGCTCCTGCCGGACGGTAGGCTCCGTGCATGGCCATCGACGAGGTCGTGGAGCGACTGTGGCTCGGGCGTGAGATTCGGATCTCCCCGATCGCCGCCGGGCTGACGAATCAGAACTTCCGGGTGCAGGTCGACGGCGTCCCGTACTTCGTCCGGATTCCGGGCGAGTCGACGGACCTCCTCGCCGTTGACCGCGTCAACGAGCTGCACAACACGAGAGCCGCCGCGGAGGCGGGCGTCGGACCGAAGGTCGTTGCTCACGACCCGTCGAGCGGCGCGCTCGTCCTCGCGTGGATCGATGGCCGGACGATGTCGAACGCGGCGTTCGCGGACGCCGGGACGCCGGCGCGAATCGCCGAGGCCCTGCGGAAGCTCCATGCCGGCCCTCGCTTCCGCGACGACTTCAACATGTTCCGGCTCACCGACTACTACCTGCGCGTCGTCGACGAGCGCTCGATCCGCGATCCCCGACGGCTACCGCGAGGCGCTGCCGAAGGTCGGGCTGATCGAGGCCGCGCTGGCCGCCCGCCCGATGGCGACGGTCCCGTGCCACAACGACCTGCTGGCCGAGAACTACCTCGACGACGGCCGGCAGCTCTGGATCGTCGACTACGAGTACAGCGGCAACAACGACCCGACGTTCGAGCTCGGCAACACCGCCCAGGAGCTCGGATTCGACGCCGCGCGCCAGGAGGAGCTCTGCGCCGCGTACTTCGGCGAGGCCACCGCCGGCGCTCGTCGCCCGGATGCGGCTCCAGATGATCATGTCCGACATCGGCTGGACCCTCTGGGCCGCCATCCAGGCCGCCATCTCCTCGATCGACTACGACTTCTGGGGCTGGGCGCAGGAACGCTGGGGCCGAGCCTCGACGGCCTTCGCGCGAGAGGACTTCGACGACCTCCTCGCCGAGACGATCGCCGGGTAGGCGCGCAAGCGGGTCGCCGCCTAGGCCCGCATCCGGGAGCCGGTCGGGTCGAGGAGGACCTCCGCGGCGACCTCGCCGGGTAGGCGATCGGCGAAGACGTCGATCTCGATGGGTGCGCCTTCGGGAATGCTTGCCGGGAGGTAGGTCGTCCCCACGGTTCGGCCGACCGTGTAGCCGAAGGCGGCGCTCCGGAGCCGGCCGACGACCTCGCCGTCGATGCGGACCGCCTCGCCGCCGTAGACCGGCGCCCAGTCGGAGCCGCCGATGAGGACCGTCCGGAGGTGGCGAGCGGGGCCGTCCGGCTCGGCCGCCCGGCGCGCGACGAGTCCGTCGCGACCGACGAAGCCGCCGGGCTTGTCCAGGCGGACGAAGCGTCCGAGCCCAGCCTCGAACGGCGTCTCGCGCGGCGTCAGCTCGGCGCCGAAGTATCGGTAGCCCTTCTCGAGGCGCAGCGACTCGAGCGCGCGGTAGCCCACGGGCTCGATGCCGTGCTCCGTGCCAACTGCCATCAATGCGTCCCAGACCTCGACCGCGTTCGCGGGCTCGACCATGAGCTCCCAGCCGAGCTCGCCCGCGTAGCTCAGGCGCGTCGCCGTGACGCCGAAGCCGCCAACGCGGATGGATCGAGCCTGGCGGATCGGCAGGGCTGCGTCGTCGACCGCGTCGCGGGTGATGCCGCCAAGCACGTCGCGGGCGCGCGGCCCCCACAGCCCAATGACGGACCACGCGCTGGTGCGGTCGTCGATATTGACCCGGTCGTTCGGCCCGCGGCCGGTCGGCGCCTCGTCCGCGGCGCGCGCCACCAGCCAGCCCAGATCGGCGGCGAGGTAGCCGGAGCCGGTGACGACCCGGAATCGGTCGATGTAGTCACGCGTCACCGTGACGTCCGCGACGATCCCGCCGTTCGCGTCGAGGAACTGCGTGTAGATCGTCGAGCCGATCGGGCGATCGACCTCGTTCGCCGCGACGCGCTGAAGCAGCGCCAGCGCGCCAGGGCCGGAGACAGCGATCTTGCCGAATGAGCTCAGGTCGATGATGCCGACGCGCTCCCGGACCGCACGATGCTCGTCCCCCACCCGATCGAACCAGTCGGGCTTGTCCCAGCCTTTCGAGCGCTCGATCCGCCCGTTGCGTTTCCACTTCTGCCCCGGCCGGTGCAGGTCCGCCCGCTCCCAGCCGGCCTTCGTGCCGAAGACGGCGCCGGCGCGTCCGAGCCGCTGATGGAGCGCCGAGAGGCGACGCGGCCGCCCGGCGACGTCGGCGTCGTACGGGAAACGAAGGCGGTAGTAGTCGGCGTAGGTCTCGCGGGCGAGGGCTGAGGCGAACTCGCGATCGCGGTACGTGTCCGCGAAGCGCCACGCCCGGTACGGCGCGATATCGACGCCTGGATCGCCGTCGACCATCCAGCGCGCCACCGCGCGCCCGATCCCACCGCCGCCCCCGAACCCGTTCAGCGACAGCCCGGCGGCGACCCAGAACCCGCGAACGCCGGGCATCGGCCCGATCAGAGGGTTCGCGTCGGGCGTCATCGCGTCCGGGTGGCAGACGAGTCGCACGGCCTCCGCGTCCGCGAGGAACGGGAAGCGTCGGATCGCACCCTCCATCAGCGGCTGGAAGCGGTCCCAATCGGGCGGGAGCGACGTTGCCGCGTGCTCCCACGGGACGCCCTCGAGCCACCGGGCATTCGGCTCGTTCTCGTACCCGCCGAACAGCATCCCGCCGTGCTCGGCCTTGCCGTAGACGAGGTTGTCGGGGTCGCGGAAGGCCGGCATGTCGTTCGGCAGCTCGTGGCCGGGCACCGCCTTCAACGCCACGTGCTGGTGGTCGACCGGCGTCGAGGGGATGAAGAGGTCGAGCATCTCGGCAACTCGAGGCGCCCACAGCCCGGCAGCGTTCACCACGAGCTCCGTATCGATGGCCTCGCCGTCCTCGAGGAGGACCCTGCGAATCTCGCGCCGCGGCCCAAGCCCCGTCTCGAACCCCGTGACGCGCGTGTTCTGGCGGATCCGCACGCCCAGCTTCCGCGCCGCGTTCGCGAGCGCGAATGTCGCGGTATGCGGATCGAGGAACCCGTCCCCCGGCAGGTACACCGCGCCGTAGAGCGAGTCCGGCGAGATCGCCGGCAGGAGCCGCTGCGCCTCCGCGGCCGAGACGACGCCGACGTCCAGGCCGACGCCGCGCGCCCGAGACGCCGTCCGCTCGAGCTCCTTGAGCTGCTCCGGCGACGACGCCAGTCTCACCGAGCCCACCGCCGAAAACGCGCCGAGTCGCCCGTAGAGCTCGATCGAGTAGCGCCGCCAGGCGAGCATCGTCGAGGAGGGGTTGAAGGCCGTCACGAGCCCGGCCGCCTGCGAGGTGGCGCCAGCAGTGAGCCCCGCCTTCTCGACGAGCAGGACGTCCGACCACCCCGCCTCGGCGAGGTGATAGGCGACGCTCACCCCCGTGATCCCGCCGCCGATGACGACGACCCGCGCCTGGTCACCCACCTGTGGATGATGGAGCGCCATCGACGCTCCCTCCTCCAGCCCGCGAGAGCGCGGCCCGGGCAAATCGCCCGGGCCGCGGATCTGATCGATTGCCGCCGAGGATCACTCGGGCGGCACCTCCTTGAAGGCGTAGCCGACGTTGATCCCCGCCGACCGTCGCACGAAATACGTCACCACATACCAGCCGAGCGCGAACAGCAGGATGCCGCCCACGACGTAGTAGGCGAGATCGCTCGTGAGTCCGAGCTCCGGGCTCGTGAGGAAGGTCCAAAGGAACCACACCCCCGCGGCCGCGCCGAGGAGCCCGACGATGGTCACCAGCGGGATGCCGGCGACCTTGTACGCCGAGCCGGGCGACGCCTCGTACAGCGCCTTGGCCCGGAACGGCAGGAGGGCGCCGGCCAGCGCCGTGCCTACGAACACGTAGCCGCAGGCGAACGTGACACCGAGCGTGAGCGATGCCCAAGAGACCGTTTCATCGCCTTCGCCGTAGGCGAAGTTGTTGTACAGCCAGATCACTGGGAGGCTGGCGATGAAGTAGATGACGTGAGCGTTCACCGGCGTCCGGAAGCGATCCGAGACGCGGCTGACCATTTCCGGGAGGACGCGGTCAAGCGACATCGCGACCATGACCCGGGTCATGCCGATGTAGCAGTTATGCACGATCTGGTGGCCGTTCAGGATGAAGCCGGCCGCGATGATGATCGTGACGATCGGGTTGTTCGCCAGGGCCGTCGCGATGATGTTCGGCCAGAGGTACGAGCCCGCGAGCGTCGCCTCGCTGACGCCGCTCCAGTAGCCGGAGCCGGCGACGTACAGGAACTCGGTGCCGACCGTGTTCTCGAGAACCAGGGCCAGCAGCGCCAGCAGGAGGCCGGTGAGCACCAGCGAGCCCACGATGATGAACAGCTGGTCGCGGAACGACCCGGCGGATTTGATCTCGCCGTTCTGCTGTGCCGAGTACGTCGCCCACTGCAGCGACGTCCACGCGATCGGGGCGATGAGCAGCGTGGCGATCAGGCTGAATGCAGGGTTCAGCTCCACGCCCGCGGCGGTTGCCGCAGCGCTGGCGTCGGCGACGAACGTCGGCGAGCCACCGAGCGCGGCGGAGAACGAGTTCAGGCGGGTCGCTACCTCGGCGGCGGGCGTCGCGATGAAGACCGCGAGCATCGTGCCGAAGGCCAGCAGGATGGCGACCCACATGACTCGCTGCAATCTGACGTAGTTCTTGAAGCCTGACGTGAGGATCAGCATCGCGACCAGGGCGTTGGCGATGGAGGTCACCACGATGCCGAACGGCGTCGTGAACCACTCCGCGATCCCAACCAGGCCGGAGCTGTTCGTGGATGCCGCCAGACCCAGGAACAACGGGGCGAACCCGAGCGTGGCCAGCAGCCAGCCCGACAGCGCGACCCATTGCAGGATCCAGATCACGAAGCCGGAGAAGACCAGCGTGAACCCGATCCCGCCACCCAGGACGCGGCTCTGGAAGACGTAGTCGCCGCCGGATCGCGGCAGGGCTGTCGAGAGCCAGACGTAGGCCAGGGCGATCGGGATCTCGAGGACCATCGCCAGCAGGATTCCCCAGACGAGCTGGCCACCCGGCAGGGCACCCGGGGCCCACAGGTAGGTCCACGGGAAGATCAGGCCCATGGTGAGGACGTTGTAGATAAACGCCGAACGCGCGGACATGACCCGGACGAGCCCGGAGGACTTCCGAACGAAGACCTCCGGCATCGTCGCCGCAGCTGTCGCCATGCATCACCTCATGCGCGAACGTCTAGGGGCGCGCCGCCTCCCGCGGCACACCGGCGGTCATTGGGGACCGCCTCAGACCCGAAACCCTCGATCGCACCTCCCTCGTGCCGCCGCGACGTGGCCGCGGCGGCTGCGGGCTCAGCCCGCTGTCATCTGGAATCCATCCACCTTCCCGTCACGAAGCGTGAGGAGGCAGCCACGGAGCACGCCCTCGCCGTACTCGCTGCCGGGGTTGACGCACAGCGTCCTGCCCAGGCGCGCGGCCGCCTGCAATTCGTGGATATGGCCGTGCAGGCCGAGCAGGGGCTGATAGCGCTCGACCGCATCGCGGATGGCCGTGCTTCCCGCTCCGTAGAGCACGGGCTGCCCGCCCCGGACGATCTGGGACGGCGGGTCCGTGGTGGCATCGAGCATCGGGCAGGTGTCAAGGGTCGAGTCCTTTGGCGGCGCATGGAAGTTGAAGACCACCTGCCGGTGGTCGCCGATCCCGGCGATGACTGCGTCGATCCTCTCTGCAAGCTCCGGCTCCTCCGCCTCGCGAGGCGTCTTCCAGGGGGTCGGGTTGACGAACGGCATGGAGACCATGACGTGCTCGTCGTCGAGCGCGACCGCACGGTCCTCGCAGGCCACGAAGGCGTTGGTGTCCGGACGATCCAGCGTTGCCATCACCTCGGCGAGATCGTCGTTGCCACCGGTCGCGAAGACCTTCACGCCGGTGCCGGCGAGCCGCGTCTCGGCAAGGTCGATCCAACGGGCAAGTCGTTCGCTCGCAAGACGCACGAACAGCCGCTCGATGGTCTCGGGATCGGCCTGGGTCGCGAGGTATTCGTCCTCGTCCATCTGGACGTCATAGAACCCGAGGTCGCCGATCCGACGGCGGAGCGACTCGACCTCCGCTTCCGAGGAGACGCGCTCGACGCGGCCGTGGATCGTGGCTCGATGTGTGCCACCCGCCTCGCGGATGATCGGGATCGCGAGCTTGCCCATGAGGTCACCGCCCATCACGAGCACGTCGGCGCCGTAGAACTTCGCCGCATTCAGGAACTTCTTCCAGGTGCGCTCAGAGCCATGGACGTCGGTCGCATAGAAGATCCGCGTGCCCCGCTGGCCCTTGCGGAAGAGACGCATCGGAAGATCGTAGCCACGGAGGCCGCTCGTCGCGCGCCTTTTCGACGGACACCCACGCCTACAATTGCGGTTCCCACCCCACGCCGGAGGACCGGGCCCGTTGCTCCCGCGCGACCAGAACGCCGTGATCCTCGACCGCGCCGACCTGGAGGCCGAGGTCGAACGGGTCATCGGCGCTGCGGAGGCCGCCGGAGCGACCCTCCGCGTCCTCGGCTCGATCGGCGTCGCCCTCCATTGCCCGGAGGCGAAGGAGCTGCTTCCCGCGTTCGAGCGAACGTACGCCGACATCGATTTCGCGGCCTACGGGCGCGAGGCCCGGGGTCTCACCGCGGCCATCACCGATCTCGGCTACCGGGAGGACCGTGAGCTCTCGATCACATCCGGTGGTCGCCGGGCGATCTTCGACCATCCGACCGCCCCGCAGGTCCACCTCGATGTGTTCTTCGACGAGCTCGAGTTCTGCCATCGCATCCCGTTGGCCGGCCGCCTCGAGCACGACCGTCCGACCATCCCGCTAGCCGAGCTGCTGCTCTCGAAGCTCCAGATCGTGAAGCTCAACGAGAAGGATGTGATCGACACCATCCTGCTCCTCCTGGACCACGAGCTTGGTGAGGACGACGCGGACATCATCGACGTCGGGCGAATCGCCGGGTTGTGCGCGGAGGACTGGGGCCTCTGGCGGACGCTGACCATGAACCTCGACAAGGTCCGGGCGTTCGCGGCCGGCTATCCGCAGCTTTCCGCGGGGCGGCGGGACCGTGTGCTGCTCTCCGCAGGCGAACTCAAGCGCAGCATCGATCGCGTGCCCAAGCCGCTGGCCTGGCGGCTGCGCGACCGCATCGGCGACAGGCGTCAGTGGTGGACCGACGTCGACGAGGTTCGCTAGGGAGCCCTGAGGGTCACGTCCCGGCCGCGTCCGACAGCGCGCGCTCGAACGCTCGCCCTGAGGCGGCGGCCAGCAACCGATCGAAATGGTCGGCGGCGTAGGCCACGAAGTCCACGTCCAGGGTCGAGATGCCCTGCTGGAGAACGCCCCACATGGCCTCTCGGAAGTCGGACAGGACGCGCATCAGCAGGACGCGGGCGAGCTCGGCTGGTCGCACGTCGCCGGCGTAGGCCTGGAGGAGCGCAGCGGCGGCGTCGGGCGACAGCTGGTGGTTGCTCGAGAAGTTGCCGAGGTCGAAGAAGGGATCGCCCATCCCGGCGTACTCCCAGTCGACGATCCGGACCCGGGCGCCATCGTGAATCAAGTTGGCGTTCAGGAGGTCGTTGTGGCACGCCCGGAGCTCCACCGGGGCCATCAGGCAGGCAAGCTCGATCCGGCGCGCGATCGCCTGCGCGAGCTCGTACTCGGGCGGGATCGACACGCCGCGCGAGAAGGCCAGCGCCCGGTACGCCTCGACGATCCGGAACGGGACGAACAATCCGGGGATGGCGGGGCCGCCGTGAATGCGCCGGAGTGCCGTCGCCAACTCGATCAGCCGCTCCGGCGAGTCCCGCATCTCGGCCTCCGGGATCGGCCGGCCGTCGATGAAGCGGGTGACCAGGTAGCCCTCCGGCCGGATGAACGCAACGACCTCGGGTCCCACGCCGACGCCGGCGGCCGCGACCGTCGCGGCGTGCTCTACCTCGCGGCTGATCCCCAGCAGGTGGGTGTCGTTACCGGCAAGACGCAGCACGAAGCGGGAGCCGTCACTTGCGCCGTCGATCAGGAAGTTGCGGTTGGTGATGCCACCCGAAAGCGGGGTGAACGTGAGGTCGCCCGCGGCCAGCTCAGGCACGCGCCGCAGGGTGCGGGTGAGCTCCCCGCGCTGCCTGCCAGCGAGCCCTTCATCCATCGAGCCCGAGGGTAGCGTCGAAATGGCAGGGTCCAGAAAGGTCGGACGCCGATTGGGCGGCCTGGGCGTCAGAACGCGGCAACCGCCTCCACGAGTGCCGCCGGTGCCGGGCGGTGCCACTCGACCGGCTTGACGTAGCGGTCGACGACGGACCGGCTGTTCTCGACACCGAGCTCGTGGAAGAGGAACGCGATCTTGCGGGCCTGGGCGGTCAGGATCTCGTCCTTCGACTCCAGGTCCCACAGCTGGCGCTTGAACGGGCCCAGCGCCTTCTTCCGGGTCGTGTACACGAACTGCTGGTCGGTCTGGTCGCCCTTGCGCTCGTCGAGGGCATTCGCGAAGCACCAGCCCTCGATCTCGCTCGTGGAGCTCCCTGGGGAACGCCTCGTGCTCGTAGAGGGCGTTCTGGAAGCCGGTGGCGAGGTGGATCTCGATCGTCTCGACCTCCCGGAACTTGTGGAACAGCTCGTCGGGCAGGGTGGAGGCGCCGTGCTGGACCGTGCCCGCGATGCCGTACTCGGCCCGGCAGACCTCGCCGAGCGCGGCGGTGGACGTCGAAGTCGACCGCGACCATCCCGACCGTGCCATCAGGCATGCACCACGCCGCCGTGGGAAGTGCCGGTCTGGACGCTGACCTTGCTGATCCCCGCGACGCCCGGCGCCCGCTTCGCGAGCTCTGCGTTCAGGCCGTCGAGATAGGCCCGGAGCTCTGCCTCGGTGGAGTTCTCCTTGCCGACCTCGCCGATCTCGCCGCCGATGCTGATCGTGACCCCGTCGGGCTCGAGCGAGCGGATCAGTCGCGACGAGCTCGGCCGTGCGCTCGAAGTTGGCGCGCTGCTGCGCGGCCTCGCCATCGAGCGAGAGATCGACCAGCGTCGAGGCGTCGATGTCGATGTTGCGATAGCCGGCGTCGATGGCGAGACGGCAGGCGCGGCGGATCTCCTCGGTCATCGACTCCGGGTCGGTCGCGTACTTCTTGGCGTTGAACTGGTAGTGATCGCCCTGGATGAAGACCGGGCCGCGCCAGTTCGCGGCCACCGCACCCGCGAGCACCGCGGTCGCGTAGTCGATCGGACGCTGGAAGGTGTAGGTCTGCTCGCTCCGCGCGAGCTCCAGGATCACCGCGCTGACGTCGTAGGTCTCGGCGGTCTCGAACGCGATGCGGGCCATGTCGAACGTCTGGGCGCGGATGTTGATCGCCGGCACCGTGAAGCCGCCGACCTCGCCGCGAGCGCGGGCCGCGTACAGCTCATGGATGCTCGCCGAGCGCGCGCCGAGGGCCTGCGCGGCTTCCCAGACGATCCACTGCGCTGCCTCGGCCGTGGCCGGATCCTCGGTGAACGCGGCCGTCCAGGCGAGGTCGCGAATCCCGTCCGCGCGCAGCCGCGCGACGTCGACGATCTCCAGGGCGCCGTCGTGGACATGGGCGATTCCGGAGAGGCGGGACAGCAGGTCGCTGACGGATTGCTCGACGTTGGGCATGCCGTGATTCTATCGCCGGAGACCCTGCGGCCCCTCGGCGCGATCAGACCCCGGGCTTCACCACCATCAGGAAGACGATCGAGACGATGAGCGCCATGAGGAACAGGCCGCCGAGCTGGACGCGGCGGACGAGGCGCATGAGCTCCGGGGGCGGGCCACCGGCGGGCGGGCCACCGGCGGGCGGAACGCCGGCGGGCGGGCCACCGCTGGTCATCTCGATGACCTTCCTGACCGTCGGGGTCTGGACGAAGATGGCGTAGCCGAGCGCGATCAGGTACAGGACGATCGCGACAAGCAGCCACGTCTTGGCCATGACATCGATGTTCCCGACGATGATCAGGGCCACGCCCGTGATCCCCTGCAGGATTGCGAACGGCACCACCTGGACCCTCGAGAGGCGCGCGCTGAGCCGCGTCGCGAAGTTGGCGTGCTCGCGTTCCATCGCGCCGAGGCGACCGATGATCGGGAAGCTGAACGTCGGCCCGAAGGCGATGATCGCGCCGAGGATGTGCGCGAACAGGAACCCCTGGAACAGCGTCATGGAGGCTCCTCCTCTACCTGCGACCGGCTCTCTGGCGCGTCGCGAGGCTAGCACCGCGCGAAACGCGAATCAGTGCGGCTTCTCGTCGTGCGGGTGTCCGTAACGGGTCTGGTAGCCGGCCACGAGGCGGCGAACCTCGTCAAGCTTGGTGACCTTGGCCTTCGCCAGCCCTGCCAGATCGTCCCGGCGGTGGTGGAGGTCGGCCTCGAGGTCGCCGGTGCGACGGCCCAGCCGAGCCGCGATCTCCGGCATCACGCCCCAGGCGAAGTGCTCGTAGCGGCCGAGCCGCTCGTCCCACGTCGCGAGGACCGCCGGGTCGAGGCGCTGGGAGTGGCCTTGCGCGTCGCGAGCGAGGGGGCGGACGTAGTGCGCGGCGGTGACGCGAAGGCGCCCGCGGCGACCGCCCCCGCCACCCTGGGCATCCTCGAGCACCAGCACGGTGCCGAGGAAGGTGAGCTGATCCTCGGACAACGGCAGCGGGCCACCGCCCAGGCGCCGCCGGACGTCCTCGAGCGAGCTCGCCTCGAGGACCCCGCCGGCCCGGCGACCCCGGATCAGGCTGCCCGCCCCGGCGGCCGAGAGCGGGCCGGTGAGCGATTCGGGCTTCTCGTCGGGGAGGATCGAGGCGATCACCCCGGCAAGGAGCTGTCCACCCGCGGACAGCCGGCCCGCCGGAGCGGCCACCACGAGCGGGATGCGGCCCTCGACGAGGACCCAGACCAGGGCGGCGAGCTCGGCGTCCAGGACGCCCTGGGCGAGCAGCGCGACGAGCGACGGTGGATCGCCGGGTCTCGCCCCCGTGGCGCCGGAATGCGGCTCGCGCGCGGGCTCGGACATGCCGCCCGAGCCTAGCCGATGGGCGTTTCCGAGACGGACGGGGCGCTCGGTTGGCGCCGGCGGATGGCGAGCGCGCTCGCCTGCGTCCGGCGGTAAAGCGTGACGCCGGCGGCGTAGCTCAGCGCGAGCGTCAGAGCCCTGCCCGATCCCGCCACCAACGAGCGGCACTCGCCCGAGCGCGATGCTCGAGGACCCCGACCAGCAGCCCGAAGAGCAGGGCGAAAGCCAGCGCCCAGCCGACGATCCGGAGCACGCCGCCCTCGGTCATCCGCCACGACCACTGGTAGCTCGCGATCACGCCGACGCCGTCGGCGGCAAGCCAGGAAGCGGCATGTACAGGCGCGCGACGAACCAAGCGCACGCGATGACGAGGGCCAATGGCGACCCCGAAGGCGATCGCCGCGCTCGTCGCGCGCGAGGAACCCGACGCACGACCACGCCGATGGCGAGCGCGGCGACGTGAGGAGGGTCCCGAGGATCGCGACGCCGAGCACCCCGGTCCACCGCTGCCCGACCAGGTCGAAGCGTGTCGGTGAATCGACGGCAGCGGCCCGACGCTTGCGGCAACGGCCCAGACCTGCCCGTAGATCGCGGCGATGAGGATGCCGGCAACCAGGCGACACGACGAAGGCTGACAACGATGCCGCCGAGCGATCGCGCCCATGTCCGCGATTGCCGGCGTCGGCTCCGGCGGCGTCAGCGTGATGGAGTCCGCAGGATCGGCGCGAGCGTGAGCTCCAGGGCCGCGTTGATGATGATGCTGATGACGAGCAGCGGCCCGATGAAGGCCGGCTTCGCGAGCGACCTGGAACGCCGCCTCGATGGCCGTCCCGAGCGTCAGGTCCCTGCGGCTCGATGCCCCCGAACAGGCCCGGATCGGCGGCGCCGGTGTCGCGGGCACGCCGCTGGCGGAGCAGTCGGGCCCTGGTCCGCACCTTCCGCGAAGCTCATCCCGTCACCTCAATCGATGTGAAAGCGCCGGCCGGGAGATCCCGGCCGGCGCATTGGGCACGTGGTAGCGAGCGATGGCTCAGGCTGGGCGGCCGAGCCAGCGCTTCACCTCGGGCTGCATGAAGTAGTACAGGACCACGATCGGCAGCGCGAGCGAGATGATCGACGACACGGTGACCCCGCCCGTCAGGCCGAGCACACCGAAGACGAGGCCGATGACCGAGACGACGACGCCGAGCATCCAGGACCAGCCGCGGCCCTTCCAGACGCCGTAGGCGATCGCGAGGTAGAGCAGCGCGATCAACAGGGCGATCAGCCCGAAGACGAAGCCCAGGCCCGCGAGGACGCCGGCCGCGGCCGCGCCACCCTCGACGCCGGACGAGCCGACGAGGCCGCCGGCGATGCTGCCGAGCCCGATGGCCGCCAGCGCGAGGAGGATGCCGAGAACGCCAAGGATCGCCTCGATGACCGAGATGACCGTCGCGCCCATCGGCCGGCCCGTCTGGGGCGGAGCCGGGGGCGGAGCCATCGGCGCAGGGGGCATCAATTCTGTCATTCGTTGTCCTTCCCTCTCCCCGTCACCGGCTCGTTGGGCCGGCGCACGCCCGCACTCTACGCCCCGGCGCGCGCGTGCAACAACCGATTTCGCGATGTTTCCGGATCGGTTTGACACCGTCAAGACGCGGCCCGTAGACTCCCGACTCCGGCGCTACGGCGCTGGCTGTCGTTACCGGAGGTAGATGTGATGAAGAGCTCCACGCTCGCCCGGCGACTCGTCGCGCCCTACGGCGCTGATGAGAGCGGGAGATTTGCGCCCACCTCGAGGTAGCTGACAGGCGGCAGGGCCGCCACCGTCACGAGACCACGAACCGTGGGCCAGATCGGGCCCCGGTTTTTTGTTTGTCCCCAAGGCTGCACCGCGGGGACCACCGACAAGCCGCGAGCCCTCCGAACCGCCGGGTCAGGGACGCGGCTCTTTTCATGTCCACGAGCCCAGAAGGATTTCTACCAATGTCGAGCACCATGCTCCAGGAACCGAAGATGACGCAGGACCGTTCGCTCGATCCCGCGTGGCTGCCTGTTCTCGAGCCGGTGCCGGCATCGAAGGACGGTGTTCCCGCGCTGCTCGTCGAGGGCGTCACGAAGCGCTTCAACGTGTCGCGCAAGAAGGAGCCCGTCGTCGCGATCAGCGACGTCTCGCTTCGCCTCGAGCGCGGCGGGACGATCGGGATCCTCGGCGCCAACGGCTCCGGCAAGTCGACGTTGATCAGGCTCGTCTCGGGCCTGCTGACGCTTGACGAGGGCCGGGTCGAGGTGTTCGGGCACGACCTCGTTCGCGAGGAGATGGCCGTCAAGCGCCTCATCAACCGGGTGAGCGTGGACGCGGCCTTCTTCAAGAAGCTGAGCCCGATGGAGAACCTGCTGTTCGCAGCCAGGCTCTACGGGATCGACTCGAAGTTCGCACGGACGGAGACGGTCCGGATCACGGAGCGACTCGGTATCGCCGAGAAGCGCCTTGGCCGGCCCGTCGAGCAGATGAGCCGGGGCATGCAGCAGAAGATCGCCATCGCGCGAGCCCTGCTGACGAGCCCCTCGCTCCTGCTCCTCGACGAGCCGACGACGGGCCTCGACCCGCGGTCCAAGCTCGACGTCCAGACGTTCATCGAGGAGATCCGGGCCAGCCACGACGCGTCGATCGTCCTGACGACGCACGACCTCGACGAGGCCGAGCGGCTGTGCGACGAGATCATCGTCCTCAACGACGGTCGGATCGTGGCCCAGGGCTCGCCGGACGCGCTCATGCGACTCGTCGCGGAGCGCCACGGCGGCGAATCGACGATGCACAACGTGTTCATGACCTACACCGGCCGCTCCCTCGACGAAGACGTCGAGGAAGACGAGTCGGATGACGAATAACGAACGAAGGGAGGTGAGAACCAGATGCTGAACCAGTTGTACGCGAAGCAGGTCATGCGTGACCGCGAGCGCGAGATCCGTCAGCGGATCCGCGATCGTCGGCAGCAGGACCAGCTGCAGTCCCGTTCGGTCCGGCGCGCGGTCGGGCGGTCGATCATCGAGATCGGCCACCGGATTGCCGCCGAGCCGCAGCCCAGGCTGGCTCGGACCCGATGAGGGCCGAGCCAGCCCTCCCCGCGAGGGTTCCTCCGATGTCCGCATTGACCCATGAGCTGAAGGCCTCGTATGCCTTCATGGAGCGCAACTTCTTCCTGTCCCGGCGCTACTGGGGCTGGGAGGTGGCGTTCCTCGTCTACTCCGCCGCCGGCGCGCTTTCGATCGCGTTCATCGGCGCCGGGTTGGGCGACAAGCGCCTGCTCCTGACGCTGATGGTCGGCGCGATCTTCTGGAACTACCTCTCGGTGGTCTTCAGCTGGATCGCCGAGACGATCCAGATCGAGCGCTGGGAGGGCACGCTCGAGTACACCTTCATGGCGCCGGTCCGCCGATCGACCCACCTGCTGGGCGCGGTGACCTACGCGATGGTGTACGGCCTCATCCACACGGCGGCGATCGTCGTTGCCATGGTCGTCTTCTTTCCGCTTGAAATGGCCGTGGCGCAGCCGAACGTCGTGACCATCGTCGCGTTCATGCTCCTGGGGTCGTTCAGCCTCGTCGGCGTCGCGATGCTCGCCGCGATCCTGCCGTTGCTCTTCGTCGAGCGCGGCATGCAGATGGCCTTCGTCCTGCAGTCGGTGCTGCTGCTCGTCAGCGGCGTCTACTACTCGATCAACGTCCTGCCGGGCTGGATGCAGGTCCTGTCCTGGTTCTCGCCCGCCACCTATGCCCTCAACGGCGTGCGGGCCGGGCTCATCGACGGGGTCGGGCTCGACGCCCTCTGGGGCGACATCTGGCCGCTGCTCGTCATGGGCACGGTCTTCATCCCGCTCGGGCTCTGGGCGTTCGGCACCGCCGAGCGCTACGCCAAGCGCACCGGCAAGCTCAAGCGAGTCGGGTGATGGCGACGGTCGAGCGATCCAGGACCGGCACGACCTCGGGGCTCCGGCTTCGCCCGTACGCGGGCGAGGCCGACCTCCTCGAGATCACGCGCCTCGAGAATGCCGAGGCCGAGGCCGATCAGCTCCAACGGCGCACGAGCGTCGAGGAGATGGCGTCCAACTTCTCGCACCCGAACGCGTCCTTCGATCCGGCGCGCGACGTGACGCTGGCCGAGATCGACGGGCACGTCGTTGGCGCGACGATGCGCGAGGTCGTCGACACCACGGACGGCTATCGCGAATACCGCCTGGATGGAGTTGTCGATCCCGCCTGGCGTCGCCAGGGGATCGGCCGGACCCTGCTCGAGGACAACATCCGCCGCGCGCTCGAGCTCGCGGCGGTCGAGCGACCGGCCAAGCCGATCCTGGGCTCCTGGAGCTGGGAATCGCAGCGCGGCGATGTCGCGCTCCTCGAGAGCGCCGGCTTCGAGACCGCGCGCTGGTTCTTCGACATGGTCCGGCCGGACCTGGATGCCATTCCCGAGATCGCGCTGCCGGAAGGCCTCGAGCTGCGGGCGATCGATCCCTCGCTCGCGAAGGCGGTCTGGGACGCAGACGTCGAGGCGTTCGCCGATCACTGGGGCGGTTTCGACCACTCGGAGGAGCACCTCCAGCGGTGGCTCGAGAATCCGAAGACGGACCTCTCGATCTGGGTGATCGCGTTCGACGGCGACGAGATCGCGGGCGGCGTCATCAACTCGATCGACGAGGAGCAGAACGCGGCCCTCGGGTACCGGCGCGGCTGGCTCAGCAGCGTCTTCACGCGGCGGCCGTGGCGCCGGCGCGGCCTGGCAACCGCGCTGATCGCCAGGTCGCTCGAGGTGCTTCGCGAGCGAGGCCAGACGTCGGCCGCGCTCGGCGTCGACGCCGACAACCCGAGCGGCGCCCTGGGGCTGTACGAGGGCATCGGCTTCGCCGTCGATCAGCGCTCCACCGCCTGGCGGAGGGAGCTCGCGTGAGCGAGGGAGCACGGGTGAGCGAGAACGAAGCACTCCAGCTGCTGGGCTGGGACGAGCGATTCGCGACGATCCTCGCGTCCGAAGCGCCCGGGCTCGTCCCGGGCCGGATCCTCAGCGAGGAGCGCGGCCAGTACCTCGTCGCGACCGCGTCCGGCGAGGGTCCGGCGAGCGCGTCGGGACGGCTTCGGCATGACGTCGAGCTCGACCCGACGGCGCCGTGGCCGGCGGTGGGCGACTGGGTCGCCCTGGAGCCACTCGCGGAATCGCATACGGCTGAGGAGCTCCGGCTCATCCAGCGCGTCCTGTCGCGTCGCACGGCCGTGATCAGGCGCTCGCCCGGCGATCGGAGGATGCCGTCGCAGGTGCTCGCCGCGAACGTCGACACGGTCTTCATCACCAGCTCGATGAACGCCGACTTCAACATTCGCCGCCTCGAGCGGTACATGACCGTCGCGTACGAATCCGGCGCCACGCCGGTCGTGCTCCTCTCGAAGGCCGATCTCGCGACCGATCGCGACGCGTTCCTGGCGGTCGCGGCGGCCGGCGCGCCCGGCGTGGAGGTGATCCCGGTCTCCGCGATCACCGGGGAGGGCCTGGACGACGTGCGCTCTCACCTCGGGGAGGGGCGCACGGTCGTGTTCACCGGCTCGTCCGGCGTCGGGAAGTCGTCGATCGTCAACGCGCTCGCAGGCGCTCCCCTGCTCGAGACGGCGGCCATTCGCGAGGACGACGCACGGGGCCGCCACACCACCACCCGGCGCCAGTTGCTGCGGCTCGCCGGCGCGCTGCTCATCGACACGCCGGGCCTCCGCGAGCTGGGGGTCATGGACGGGGACGGGGTCGCGGCGGCCTTCGAGGACGTGGAGCGAGCGGCTGCGAGCTGCCGTTTCAGCGACTGCGAGCACCGCTCGGAGCCGGGCTGCATGGTTCGCGCGGCGCTCGCGGACGGGACCCTGGACGCGGGCCGCCTCGAAGCCTGGCGGAAGCTGGAGCGCGAGGCGGAACGCGCGGCGATGGCAACGAACGTGCTGGCGCGGCGGGCCGAGCGCAAGAAGTGGAGCGCGATCCAGCGGGGCGTGGGCGAGCACATGCGGATGAAGTACGGAGCAGAGCGATGACGGCGCCCGTAGCGATTTCGAACGGAGCGCGCGGGATCGAGATTCCCGGCCTGCCCGCGGACGTGCGGGCGCGGCGGTTCGACCTCGTCGCTGACGCGCCGGCGCTGGCCGCCTTCCTCGGGGACGTGAACGTCGCAGACGGCCACAACCAGGTGCTCACGCCGGAGGAGCTCACGATCGAGTGGCGGCGGACACCGGGCTTCGAGCCCGGGCGCGACGCGCTGATCCTCGAGGACGCGGCGGGCATCGTGGCGCATGTCAACGTCGACGCCCAGGTCCGCTCGGACAAGGTCGTCCACTGGATCGAGGGCTGGGTGCGGCAGGACCGCCGCCGCCAGGGCATCGGGCGGGCGCTGCTCCGATGGGCCGAGCGACATGCCGCATCCCAGGTGGCGCGCGGCGACACGCCGGAGCCGGACCTGCCCCACGTCCTCGGCCTTGGCGCACTCGAGACGATCCCGGCTGCGATGGCCTTCGCCGCCTCGACCGACTACGTGCCGATCCGCTATGGCTTCCAGATGCGCCGGCCGCTCGACGAGCCCATTCCGGACTTCTCGCTGCCGCCCGGGATCGAGCTGCGGCCCGTCCGCGAGGAGGACCACCGGAAGATCTGGGACGCCGACACCGAGGCATTCCTCGATCACTTCGAGCCGCGAGACCGCGACGAGGGTGACTTCGAGGCGACGTTCTCGTTCCCGGGCCTCGACACGTCGATGTGGCGAGTCGCCTGGGACGGAGACGAGGTCGTGGGCAGCGTCATGAACGCGATCTTCCCGGAGGAGAACGCCAGGACCGGCGACTCGATGGGCTGGCTGGAGCACGTGTCAGTTCGCAAGGCGTGGCGTGGGCGGGGGGTTGCGAAGGCGCTGATCGTGTCGTCGCTGCAGGTCCTTTGCGACAAGGGCCTCGAGATCGCGGCCCTCGGCGTGGACGCCGAGAACCCGACGGGCGCGCTCGCGCTGTACGAGGGCCTCGGGTTCCGGCCCCATCAGAAGTGGATCAACCATCGCAAGGAGCTGGATCCGGCGGCGATCCTCCGGGAGCAGCCCGAATGACGACGATCTCCGCTGCGCTTCGGCCGATCGACATGCAGGCCGACGTGCCGGCCGTCGTGGACTTCATCACGGCGATCAACGCCCACGACCAGCCGGGGTGGTTCCCCACGGTTGCCGGCCTGACGAACGACTGGAGTCCGACGTCGACGTTCGATCCGGGTCGCGACCTGCAGGGCCTCGAGCTCGACGGCCGGCTCATCGGGCTCGCGCGCCACAGCTGGCGCGAGCGGCCGGCCGTCGTCAACCACCGGCTCGAGCTCTGGACACACCCCGACCACCGCCGTCAGGGTCACGGCACGCGCCTCCTCGACTGGGCCGAGGGCCGCGCGCGGGCCGCCGTGACGGCGGGAGTCGGTGGCCCGCCGGACAAGCCACACCAGTTCGGTGGCGCCGGGCCTGACAGCGTCCCGGCGGTCGCCGGGTTTGCGGCGGCCAACGGCTTCGAGCCATTCCGGTACCACTTCGACATGCGCCGGCCGCTGGGCGATCCGATCCCGGAGGCGGCGCTGCCGGAGGGCCTCGAGATTCGACCGGTCACCCCGGACCACCACCGGCCGATCTGGAAGGCCGATGAAGAGGCGTTCCGCGACCATTGGGACCATGCCGAGCCGGTCGAGGGCGACTTCGAGCGGTTCTTCGGGGACCCGGACATCGACACCTCGCTGTGGCAGATCGCCTGGGACGGCGCCGAGGTCGCAGGTCTCGTCATCAATGGCATCTACGCCCACGAGAACGAGCAGACCGGCGAGAAAGTCGGCTGGCTCGATGGCGTCGCGACCCGACGGCCGTGGCGCGGGCGAGGTGTCGCGGGCGCGCTGATCGCGCGGTCCCTCGCGGTGCTCCGGGATCGCGGGATGGAGATCGCCGCACTCGGCGTCGACGCGGAGAACCCGACCGGCGCACTTCGCCTGTACGAGAGCTTCGGTTTTCGACCTCGCCGCCGCTGGGTGTTCTACCGCAAGCCGTTCTGAGCGCGCGCCTGTCTGTGCCCCGGGCCTGAGCCGCGCGGGGCGCTGCTAGGCTCCGGCCGAGGTCACAACGCCCGATGGATGACGAGCACGCCGCCGCGGAGCTGACGCGGCGCCGGTTCCTGGCCTGGTCCGCGGCGTCAGCGGCTGCAGCGGTCCTGGCGGCTTGCGACTTCACGGATCGCTCCCCGGCTCCATCGACGGCGCCTGCGACCGGCGCGACGACCCCACCCGCTTCCCCGACCGAGGCCGTCTCGCCGACGGGCCAGCCAGTCGCAAGCCCGGCGCCAACGGTGCTGCCGTCGCCGACCGCCCCGGTCACCGGTGCCCGGGTCCTGTATCGCGACGGCGCGCTCACCGACGCCCGATCGGGCCGGCTGCAGCTCGGCGTGAGCATCCTGGTCGAGGACGGCGTCATCCGCTGGATCCGGCCCCGGGATGCCGAGGAGGATCCGGGGCCGCGGGCGGGCCTGGAGCGCGTCGACGCGAGCGGCGCCACGTTCGTTCCCGGAATGGTCGATGCCCACAGCCACCTGACCCTCCCGGGCGGCGCGCACTGGCTGGACCGGGCGGACGACGACCCTGCCGCGCTCCTCGACGTCGCGGAGCGGAACGGCCAGCTCCTCACCTCCGCCGGCGTGCGCTGGGCGCGTGATGTCGGCGCGCCGTATGTCGTCGACCCGTCGGTCGGGCGGCGGCAGGCGCTGAGCCTGGGCGTCCGGGACCGCTGGCGCCACCGACCGGATTTCCCCTACGTTCGGGCCGCGGGCACCTGGCTCACGCGCCGCGGCTCGCTGCCCGGGTCGCTGCACAGGCGTGAGGCCGGGAACGCGGACGAGCTCGTCGCGATCGCGACGGAGCAGCTGGACGACGGGGCAGACCTCATCAAGCTGTACCTGGATGGGCCGGACGCGTCCGTCTCACCCTGGTCCGCGGCGGAGATCCGCCGCGTGGTCGGCGTGGCGCACGGCCGCGACGCTCGCGTCACCGCCCATTCGGGCACGATCGCGGGAGCGCGGGCCGGCGTCCGCGGCGGCGTCGACGCGATCGAGCACGGCTACGACCTGGACGCGGGCATCTGTGCCGAGATGGCTGAGCGCAGGACGTTCCTCGTGTCGACCCTCGCCGTGCATCGATCGTGGCAGACGTTCCACCGGACGACCGCGGCCCCGCCGATCTCCGCGAGCGTTCATCCGGGACCGCCTCGCGAGAGCCCAGGAAAGCGTCCGACTGGCCGCGGCGGCGGGCGTCCGCATCGCGGCCGGGACCGATTTCGGCGGCGGCTCGCTGCGAGCGAACCAGCTCGCCTGGGAGGTCCAGCAGCTCGTCGTCGCCGGGTTCGAGCCGTGGAGAGCCCTCGCCGCGGCGACCTGGCGCGGTGGCCAACTCCTGGGCGAGCCGGACGCCGGCGTGATCCGGGAGGGCGGTCCTGCGGACTTCTTCCTCGTCCACGGCGACCCGCTTTCCGAGCCCGCGGCGCTGTGGCGGGTCTGGCGAGTGGCCTGGGCGCCCTAGCTCGGCAGCCGGCCCTCGCGGACGACCCACTCGAGCCAGGGCTTCTCCCGCCCGATCGTCGTCGCGCCGCCGTGGCCCGGCAGGACGGTCAGCGTCTCGTCGAGGCGGTGCAGTCGATCGAGCGACGCGACCATCGCCTCCGGCGAGCCGCCTTCGAGGTCGACCCGGCCGAACGAGCCGTTGAAGAGCGTGTCGCCGCTGTACAGCCGGCCGGCCTCGCGATCGAGGAGGCAGACCGAGCCCTCGGTGTGGCCCGGCGTGTGCAGCACCTCGAGCCGGAGCGACCCGAAGCGAATCTCGCCGCCGTCTGCCAGATCGACCGCGGGAACCGACGGCGGGATCTCGAACGGCAGCCACTTGCCGGTCGGGTTCGTCAGGCGGTGGGCATCGAGCGGATGGACGGCGATCTCGGCGCCGGTGTGCTCCGCGACCCGGGCGTTGTCGCCGATGTGGTCCCAGTGGCCGTGCGTGGTGACGATGAACTTGAGCGTCCACTCGCGGGCCGCGAGCTCCTCGGCGATCCACTCGAGGCACGGCGCCGCCGTGTCGATGGCGATCGCCTCGCGGGTCCGATCGTCGGCGAGGACGTGGAGGTTCGTCGCGAGGACGCCGATGACGCGGTGGAGCTCGGTCAGGACGAGGCCTCGAGCTTCGTCCGCATGCAGTCGAAGGCCTGGCCGATGAGCTTGTTCGCGGTGCCCTCGATGAGGCGCGAGCCGATGCTGGCCATCGTGCCCATGATCTGGACGTCGGCCGACCAGTCCATCGTCGTCGGGCCCTCGTCAGGTCCCGACAGGACCATCTCGCCGCGCGCGTCGACGGCGCTGCCGGGGGCCTGTCCGGAGGCCACGATCACGGCGCGCTCAGGCTCGACGGCCTCCGCGAGCTCGAGGTTGACGGCGAAGCGTGCCGAGATCGGGCCGATCCCGACCTTCGCCCGGGCCTTGAAGTGGGTCGCGTCGACGGCCTCGATCGACTCGACCCCCGGGCCGCACCAACCCACCTGCTGCGGGTCGATGACGAACGCCCAGACCTTCGCGCGCGGGGCATTGATCTCGGTCGTGCCGGAGAACTGCATCGTGCTCGGAGGATAGGTCAGGTGGTCGACGGGGCCGGTGCCCAGGCCACGAGCCCGACCTTGAGCGGCTCGATCACCGACAGCTCGACCGTCCCGTCCGGCAGCTCCACGAGCCACTCGTCGATGAGCGCCTGCATGCGCGCATCCTTGGCGGAACCAGGTGCGACCCAGGTCTGGCGGCGGACGTACGTCTCGATCTCGTCGCGGCTCCCCCAGCGACGCCGGCTCGATTCGAGCATCCGGAGCTCGGGCGAACGGCCGTGGGCGGCGAGGAGGTCGACGAGTGCCGGGAGCGCCGGGAGCGCGATTCGCCGCTCCCCGTGGACCTCGGGCCAGAACGGCTCCGCCAGCATCGCCGGGCTGCGCTCCATCAGGACCGCGAGGCATTCGCGCTTCGTCGCCCGCTCCATGGCCTCGAGAAACGGCCAGATCCGCTCCACGTCGTACCCGACATGGGCGATGAGCGACACATCCGCCGGCAGGGCCTCGGCCAGCATGCCACTCCCCTGCTCCGCCGCGTCCGGCCATCGACCCGGAACAGGCGTGACATTGTCGATCCCGTGCTCGCCCATCGAGGAGCGCAGCGCCTCGAGCATCGAGGATGACGGGTCCACGCGCGACGACGCGGCTGACGCTCCGCGCCAGCGGGCAGGGCATACCGACCGGCGCCGGCGCCGATGTCGAGCCACGTGTCGCCGGGTCGTGCGTGCGCGCGCAGTGCGTCGAGCACCGGGTCGCCACTCCGATCCGGGTCGTCGCGGAAGATCGAGCTGACCGACGCGTAGAAGTCCTTCCCGTCAGGCTCCTCGCGGAAGCGCTCGACCTGCTCGCGGTTGCGGCGCACCCGATCGGCCCAGGCGAGGTCGGCCACATGAGCGAGATCCGCCGCCGTGTCGACGTCGGGATTGTCGCCGTCGACGTCGATCCACCGGATGGCGCCCGGATTGGCATTGATGGATCGGGCCGAGCCCGCGGTCTCCGGCGGCGCCTGGACGACGCCGGCGGCCGTCGCCTCGATCCGCACCGGGTTCCGTGCGCCCGAATCCCGGTACCTCGGGCGGCGACGATCGGTCGCTCGGGATCGAGCGGCAAGGCCGCGAGCGCCCGCAACAGCCTCGGACCTGGACCAGGGGCTGGTCGCCGAGAAGGACGAGCGACGGCGTCCGGCGCTCGCTCCTCGAGCGGGAACTGCGGCAGCGCGCGCAGTCCAACCGATCTGGAGCGAGCTCGCGAGGCCACGCTCCGGCTCGGGGTTCCGCACGATCGGTCATGCCTCCGAGGTCGACGCCCGGAGGGTCTGCCGGGCCGAGGACCAGGACCGGGCGCGCGCCAAGGTACGGCGGCGAGGGCCGCGTCGATCACGTGGCGGAGGATCGGCTTGCCGTCGACGCGGGCCGACGAGCTTCCGCCGCCGAATCTCGCTCCCGCCGCCGGCCGCGAGGATCAGCGGCCGGACGATCGGACCGGTCCGTCGGCCGGGTCGCCAGCGTCAGCCACCTCGCGGTCGCCGGCGTCAGCCACCCGGGGTCGCTGCCGCGCGCTCGCGCATCGGCCCGCCGGAGCCGCCGTACCGGCTGGCGACGATCTCGGCCATGATCGCGAGCGCCGTCTCCGCGGGCGCCTTGCCGCCAAGGTCGAGCCCGATCGGGCCGTGGACCAGCGCGATCTCGTCGTCGGTGAGGCCCGCCTCGCGCAGTCGAGCGCGGCGGTCGGCCTGGGTCTTCCGCGAGCCGACCGCGCCGACGTAGCGAGCGCCGCGGCGAATCGCGTCGACGATCGCCGGCTCGTCGAACTTGGGGTCGTGCGACAGGATCGCGACAGCGTCGTTCGGGCCGAGACCGATCGACATCGAAGGCGTCGTCGGGCCAGTCGTTGATCAGGCGCTCGACGTCGGGAAAGCGCTCGCTGGCCGCGAACGCCGGCCGGGCGTCGATGACGATCCGCTCGTAGCCCGAGGCCGCCGGCGATCCCGGCGAGGGCGCGTGCGATCTCGGTGGCGCCGACGATCACGAGGCGCGGGCGGACCGGGAAGGCCTCGATGAACAGCTGTCGGCCGTCGATGACGACCGTGCGCGAGGTTCCGCGGCGAAGTGCCTCGGTCGCCGCGGCGACCAGCTCTGCGTCAGCGGCTGCGATCCCCGAGGCTGCCATCAAGCGTGCCGTCGGCGTCCACGCGGAGCGCCGCCGCCGGTGGCGCCCCATCGCCGCGGTGGTGCTCGCGGTGCTCCGGCGGCGGAGCGTCTGCGGGCAAGCGGGGTCACGATCGCGCTACCGGCCGGGATCTCTGCGCCGGCGGCGCGCGCCGCATCGACTGCCGTCGCTCGGGATCGCCGGCTCGATCAGGACGTCGATCGTGCCGCCGCAGGCGAGCCCCACGTCCCACGCCTGCTCGTCGCTGATCCCGTAGCGAATCACGCGGGAGTGCCCTGTCGTCGCGCCTTCTCGATCTCCTCCGCCGCCGCGCCCTCGACGCAACCGCCGCTCACCGAGCCCGCGATCCGGCCGTCCGCGGTCGTCGCCAGGACGGCGCCCTCGGGCCGAGGCGCCGACCCGAACGTTCGGATCACCACAGCCCGCCCGACGTCCGCGCCTTCCGCGCGCCAGGCATCGAGCGTCTCGAGCAGCTCTCGCATCGTCGTCCGTCCCTCGTCAGCCGAGCCGCGCCCGCGCCAGCTCGATCGCGCGGGTGGCCATCACCTGGGCCATCGCGGCGCGGTATTCCGGGTCCGCATGGATGTCGCCGTTGACATCGACCCCGTCCGTGAGCGACGCGACGGCCTCGTCGATCGCCGCGCCGCCGGCGAGCGCCGCCTCGGCCCGCGTTGCCCGGTAGGGATGGTCCCCCACCCCGGTCACCGCGACGCGCATGACGTCGCCCACGACCACCGCCACCCCGGCGATCGGATACCCCGATGCCTGCTGCTCGAGCGCCTGGTAGGCAGAGCCCACCGTGCCCGAGGGCCCGGGGAGCCGGATCTCGGTCACGAGCTCATCGTCGGCGAGGGCGGTCGTGAACGCGCCCTCGAAGAAGCGCTCCGATCTGGATCGAGCGCTCGCCGCGCGCCGCGGAACGGGCGACCACGACGGCGTCGAGCGCGAGCAGCACGGCCGGGAGGTCCGCCGCCGGGTCGGCGTGGGCGATGCTCCCGCCGATCGTGCCGCGGTTGCGAACCTGGACGTCGCCGATCCGCGGCAGGGCGTCGGCGAAGGCGCCGAGGCGGCTGATCTCGGGATCGGCGAGCAGCTCCGCATAGGTCGCGAGCGCGCCGATCGACAGCCCGCCGTCGGCGGCCGCGCGGACGCCCCGGAGCTCGCCGAGCCGGGCGATGTCGATGAGCCGTTCCGGGCGCGCGAGCCGAAGCTTCATCAGCGGCAGCAGGCTCTGGCCGCCGGCGATGACCTTGGCCTCGCCGCCGTGCCGGCGCAAGAAGCGCGAGCGCCTCGTCGAGGCTCGTCGCGCGCTCGTACTCGAAGGCGGCCGGGATCATGGGGAAGGCTAGGGATGGCGCGGCCACGGGGCGGCCGCTACGTGATCCGCGGCGCCGCCTGCGGATCCGCGGGCATGTCGATCGCGACGGCGCGGCCGCGGGCGCGGCGACCCGCTCCGGCTGCTCCGACGGCGGGACCGGGGAGACATGGGCCGCGGCCTCGCTCCCACGTCGAACGTCGGCGGCGCGCGCGCCGCCGAGCACCTCGCCGAGCCGCTCGAGGCTCGCGACCGTACCGGCGGCGAGGAAGTCGTCGATGTACGGGAACGCCGCGCGCATCCCGGCGGCGAGCGGCTGGTAGCCGGCCGTGCCGGCGAGCGGGTTGAGCCAGATGAGCCGGTGGCAGTTGCGACGGAGGCGAGCGGCCTCCACGGCGACCAGCGCCGGATCGCCGCGGTCCCAGCCGTCGGACACCACGATCACGACGCCGCTGGTGCGGAGCGTGCGCCGCGCCCACTTCACGTTGAACTCGTGGAACGACTCGCCGATCCGCGTGCCGCCGGCCCAGTCGGTGACGGAATCGGCGACCTTGCGCGAGCGCGCGGTCGCGATCCCGGTCGCGCAGCAGGCGCGTGACGCGCGTGAGCCGCGTCCCGAAGACGAACGACTCCGTCTTCACCGCCGACGCGGCCGACGAGCGCCTGGACGAACCGCAGCAGCAGCCGCGAGTGCCGCTCCATCGAGCCCGAGATGTCGCAGATCACGACGAGCGGGCGCGGCCGCTTGATCGGGCGCCGCCAGACCCAGCTCGTGATCTCGCCGCCGGTCGCCGAGGTTCTGCCGGAACATCGCCCGCGGCGCGATCCGGCGGCCGTGCGGGTGGAGCTCGTAGCGGCGCGTGCGCCGGCGCTCCAGCTTCGGGACCAGGAGATCGACCAGGCGCTCCGCGTCGCGCAGCTCGGCCGGCGTCATCCGGTCGAACTCGCGGTGCCGCAGCGCTTCCAGCTTGCTGTACGCATCCGGCGAGATCGACAGCGCGTCCGGGTCGCCCTCCTCGGCCGACTCGTCGTGGTCGCCCGGCACGGGCATGCCGCTCTGGTCCTCGCCCTGCTCCATCCGCTCGTCGCCGGCCATCGGCGGCTCTTCGCCGGCCTCGTCGGCATCGGACGGGACGAGCTCCTCCCACGGGTCCGCGAGCAGCCCGTCCGCCGACCCGAGCGTCGAATCGCCCGCGCCAGTAGCGGTCGAACGTGATGCTGTACGGCTCGAGGTCGTCCTTCGCGGCGCACGAACACGGCCTCGCCGGCGGCCCGCACCTGTTCGCGGTCGCCGATGTCGACGATCTCCAGGGCTCGGGCGAAGTCGATCGCCGCGCCGAGGTCGACCCCGAGGCCCGACTTCCGAAGCGCCCGCCCGAAGCCGACGGCCTTGCCGAACAGCCTCCGGCCGTCGACCTGCCGCGTGGTCACGGCCCTCGGCCGATGGCAGCGCCGCCCTCTCAGCCGCAGCTCGCGAGCGCCGCGGACGTGCCGGATGTCCTCCTCGTACTTGAGGACGACGCCGAGGGTCTCGTCGACGACCTGCGGGCTCAGCTCCGTCGCGCCGAGCGAGAGCAGCGCATTGGCCCAGTCGAGCGTCTCGGCGATGCCGGGGACCTTCGTGAGGTCGACGCCGCGCAGCCGATGCACGAACGCCACGACCCGACGGGCGAGGCTCTCGGGCGCGTTCGGCACGCGGGCGAGCACGATCTCGAACTCCTTGGCCTCGGTCGGGTAGTCGATCCAGTGATACAGGCAGCGGCGCTTGAGCGCGTCGTGGACCTCGCGGGTCCGGTTCGAGGTGAGGATCACGCGCGGCGGCCGCTCGGCCCGGATCGTGCCGATCTCGGGCACGGTGACCTGGAAGTCCGAGAGGATCTCGAGCAGGTACGCCTCGAACTCCTCGTCGGCGCGGTCGATCTCGTCGATGAGGAGGACCGGCGGGACGCCGTCCCTCGACTCGAGGGCCTGGAGCAGCGGGCGCTTGATCAGGAACTCGGGCCCGAAGATGTCGTGCGCGGTCGCCGATTGCGCGGCCCCGCCGCGCCTCGAGCAGCCGGATCTCGAGCATCTGGCGCGGGTAGTTCCACTCGTAGACCGCCGTGTTGACGTCGAGGCCCTCGTAGCACTGGAGCCGGATCAGCTTCGCGCCGAGGCTCGCGGCGAGGACCTTGGCGAGCTCGGTCTTGCCGACCCCTGCCTCGCCCTCGAGCAGGAGCGGGCGCTCGAGCTGCAGCGCGAGGAAGACGGCGGTCGAGAGGCTGCGATCCGGGATGTAGCCGCGCTCGCGGAAGGCCTTCTCGACGCCCTCCGTCGTGCCGAGCGCCTCGGCCATGGCGTCGGTGGTGCGCGCGTCGATCTCGGCGTCGTTCAGCGGTTGGTCGGTCATGGGTGGCCGAGGGTACACGACGTGACGCCCAGGACCCCGGCCTCGCTCGCCGGCGCGACAGCCGGCGCTGCGCTCAGGGCTCGGGTGACCAGGTCGTGCCGGGCTCGCCGCGCATCCGGGCGGCTCCGTCGCGGATCGACTTCACGATCGACTGGTAGCCGGTGCAGCGGCAGAAGTTGCCGTGGATCGCCGCGCGGATCTCGTCGTCGGACGGCGACGGGGTGTGCTCGAGCAGGTCGAGCGCGGACATGAGCATCCCGGGCGTGCAGAAGCCGCACTGCAGCCCGTGGTGCTCCACGAACGCCGCCTGGAGTGGGTGAAGGATGTCGAAGTCGGGAGCGAGGCTCTCCACGGTCCGAACCTCCATGCCGTCAGCCTGGACGGCGAGGACCGTGCACGACTTCACGGCGCGGCCGTCGAGGTGGACCGTGCACGTCCCGCACGAGCTGGTGTCGCAGCCGATCTTGGTCCCGGTGAGGTCGAGGTCGTCGCGCAGCAGGTCGACCAGGAGCCGCCGCGGCTCGACCTCCAGCTCGACGGGCTCGCCGTTGACGGTGAGTCGAATGGCGACGCGCGAGCTCCCGGCTCGCAGCGCCCCGCCGGCGCGCAGCGCCTCGCCGCCGATCAGGCCGGCACTCCGGCGGCTGCGGCCACGTCCTCGAGCGCGTTGCCGATTCCGTCGACCATCGCGTCGATCTGCTGCTCGGAGATCACGAACGGCGGCGAGATGTGGATCGCGTGCGCGCGCAGGACGCGCGTTGCGACGCCGTGGCCGCAGCGAGGCCGCGACGACCTTGTCGGGCGTGGTCGCGTCGGCCTCGAGGACCGACGGCTTGAGCGCGACGGCCGCGGTCAGGCCAACGGTGCGAATCTCGCCCACGAGCGGGGCGCCCTCGAGCCGTCGAACCGCCTTGTCGAGCACCGGCTCCAGCGCGGCGACCCGCTGCACCAGGCCCTCGCGTTCGATGATGTCGAGGTTGGCCAGCGCCCCGGCCGCCGCCCCGGCGTGACCGGAGTACGTGTAGCCGTGGCGGAACATCGCGCCGGCGATCGGCTCGTCCCAGAACGGCGCCCGTACGCGCTCCCCCACCAGCACGCCGCCGAGCGGCATGTACCCCGAGGTCACGCCCTTGGCGAAGGTGATGAGGTCGGGCTCGATGCCGTAGCGCTGGGTGCCCCACATGTGCCCCGTCCGCCCGAAGCCGGTGATGACCTCGTCGGCGATGAGCAGGACGTCGTGCTGCTTGCACAGCGCCGAGATGTCGCGCCAGTAGCCGTCCGGCGGCGGGTACACCCCGCCGGCGCCGATCACCGGCTCGCCGACGAACGCCGCGATCTCGTCCCGGCGCTGGTCGAAGAGGCGGGCAACGGCCTCGACATCGAACGCCCCGACGTGGACGACCTCGTTGATGAACGGCTCGCCGCCGTAGCCGTTGCGCATCGCGGGCATGCCGGTGAGCGAGGTGCCCATCGCGTGCATCCCGTGGTAGCTGTGCTCGCGGGAGACCAGCAGGGTCTTGTTCGGCTTGCCGATCACGTCCCAGTAGCGGCGGGCGAGCTTCATGGCCGTGTCGATCGCGTCAGAGCCGCCCGACGCGAGGAACACGACGGCGTTCGGGATGGGCGCCATCGACGTCAGGCGCTCCGCGACGCGCAACGTGGCTTCGGACGTGTAGCACCGAAGCTCGAGTAGCCGGGAAGGCGCGTCAGCTGCTCGGCGACCGCCTCCGCGATCTCCTTCCGGCCGTAGCCCGCGTTGCAGTACCAGAGCGCCGCGGTCGCATCGATGTACTCGTTGCCGTCCGTGTCCGTGATGACCGCACCCTCGCCGGACGCGATCACGATCTCGCGCTCCTTGATCACGTGCATGTCGGCGAAGCCGTGCCAGAACCTTGACGTCACGCTGGGCTCCACGTAGAAGGTGGGCGGGTCAGGAAGCCTACCGCAGCGAGGTTTGTCGTTGGCCGTTCGAGGCCGTGGTCGAGCCTAGTCCTCGTGCCCCAGGGCGGCGGTCCTGGCGCTCACGGCTTTTGGATCGAGCTGGCGTGCCAGGTCGGCGCCGCCGGGCGTCGCCCCAAGGCGCGCCGCGTCACCCAGGCGACCCATCTTGGCGACGGCGGCCTCCCAGGTGAGATTCGCCCAGGAGCCCGCCGAGCCGATCCCGACCCGATCGAGCCCCCGGCCCTTCGACGCCGCGGCGTATCTCGCGGCCCAGAGGAGCGTCTCCTTGGCATCGGCGGGCGAGTCCTTGGCCGGCAACGTCCCCACGATCACGCCCCTGTCCCTCGGCAGCCGCGTGACGAGGTTCCAGTTGTCCGGCCCGTCGATCAGGTCGACGGCGAGGCTCGCGTAGGGCGCGTCGAAGACCGTCTCGAGACCGGCGCTCCACGCCGACCCGCCGACGATCGAGAGTGACAGGTGCGTCCCCACGAGGCCCTCGGCCAGGCGTCGATGGGCAGCCCGGAAGAGGTCGCGCTCGAACTCGTCTGCTCCGACCAGGTGGGCATCGGTCTCCTCGATCTCGACCATCGGGCAGCCGGCGGTCGCGAGCTCGCTGGCGATCTCGTGGAGCGCGTCGGCTGCTTGCATCGTGGCCGTCACCTTGTCGGCCGGCGCTCGTCGACCGGCCGTGTACGGGCCGGGAAGTGCCTGCTTGACGGCTCGATCGGTTGCAGCCGCGGCGAATTGCCAGGCGCTGATGAGCGTGGCGGGTTCTGCGAGGTCGATGCGCTGGCCGCGCAACCGCCCATCCGTGATGGGCTCGAGGCCGGCGGCCTCCTGCGCGGAAATCGCCACGCGGACCAGGTCGTCGAGATCGGCGGCCGGGTCACCCGAGGGCGCGCCGTTGCCCGGCGGCAGCGGCAAGGCCCCGAGAAGGGTGGCGAACACGGCTCGATCGTAGGGATGGCTGGCGGCCGGCGCTTACATGCCGCTTACGTACCCCGCGTGATCGCCGGAGGGCCCCGCGTAGACTCCCGCCGTGAAGTCGATCCTGATCGTGGACGACGAGCGGAACATCGTCGACCTGCTGCGCCTGTACCTCGAGAAGGAGGGCTTCGCCGTGGTGGCGGCGGCCGACGGCGACCAGGCCCTCGACCTGCACGCGCGGCACGAGCCCGACCTCGTGCTCCTCGACCTGATGCTGCCAAGTCGCGACGGGTTCGATGTCTGTCGCGAGATCCGGAGGCGGGGCGAGACGCCCGTGATCATGCTCACGGCGCGCGGCGACGACGTCGACGCGATCGTCGGGCTGGAGCTGGGTGCGGACGACTACGTCACGAAGCCGTTCAACCCGCGGGCGCTCGTCGCCCGGGTCAAGGCGGTCCTGCGACGCGCCGACGGCTCGATCAAGGGCGGCCGGCCGTTCGAGGTCGGAAACCTCCGCGTGGATCCTCGCCGGCGTGACGCCTACGTCGGGGAGCGGCGACTCTCGCTTCGTCCTCGAGAGTTCGACCTCCTCGTGGCGCTCGCCCGCGATCCCGGTGTCGTGCTGACGCGGGACACCCTGCTCGAGGACGTCTGGGGGACCGACTTCCCCGGCGAGACCCGCACGGTCGACGTCCACGTCGGTGAGCTGCGCAAGGCGCTCACCCCGGATGGTCCGGAGATCGAGACGGCCAGGGGCTATGGCTACCGGCTGGTCCCGCCCGCCCGTGAGGCGGTCGGCGGGCGATGATCCCGCGCTCGCTCGGCGGCCGGCTGATCGCGACGTTCGCGGCGCTCGCGCTCGCGATCCTGGTCGCGGTCGGCGGGGCGCTCTTCGTCGTGCTCCGCGACCTCCATGCGGACGCCACGCACGGCGCCCTCAGCGACGTCGCGGGCAGCGTGCTGCCGCAGGTTCGCGACGCGATCGGGTCGGGGCAGCTGCGAGGCACAGTCCTCGAGCTGCGCGACCAGCTCGCCAACCGAGCGAACCCGATCGACCTGTACCTCATCGGCGCCGACGGTCGACTGAAACCGCTGGACGGGACCGCGCGAGGGCCGGTCGTCCTGGAACGGGACGTCGCCGCGGGCGACGAGGTCGCGGACACCGTCGTGCTCGACGGGGAGCGCTACCTGTACGTCGCGACGGCGCTTCGGCGGGCCCAGGGCGCGGGACCGAAGGCGGTTGCGTTCCTGCAGCGCGATCGATCGGCCGCGCTGGCGCTGGCGGACGTCGGTCGGACCATCCCGATCGTGCTCGTCGTCGTGCTCCTCGTCGCCACGCCGATCGCGCTGCTCCTTGCCCAGAGCGTGACCCGACCGCTGCGGCGCCTCGCGGACGCGACGACCGAGGTCCCGACCGGGTCGACGGCTCCACTTCCGCTCGAGGGGCCGCGGGAGGTCCGGGAGCTGACGGGCACGTTCAACGTGATGGCCGCCGAGCTCGCGGGGACACGCCAGCGCGAGCACGACCTTCTGGCAAACCTCCGGCACGACCTCCGAACACCGCTGACCGTCATCACAGGCTTCGCGGCGGCGCTGCGCGACGGCACCGCGAAGGGCGAGAGCGCGGACGCGGCGGCGCGAGCCATCGAGGAGGAGGCGGCGCGGCTCGAGCGGCTCGTGATGGAGGTCGGGGCGATCGAGCGGATCACCTCCGGCGAGGAATCGATCCGGCCGGAGCTGCTCGATGGCGGCGAGCTCGTCAGCGCGACGGCGACCCGCTTCGGCCCTCGCGCCGCGGCCGCGGGCGTGGAGCTGTCGGCGGCGGTGCCCGCGGAGGGCTCGCTGATGCTCGCCGCCGATCGAATCGCGCTGGAGCGGCTCCTCGGCAACCTCGTCGAGAACGCGCTGGCTGCAGCTCCGGAAGGCGGCAGCGTGGTCATCGAGCTCGCCGAGGCGAAGCTCCCTGGCGACATCGATGCCCTCCGGTTCGACGTCCTGGACGACGGAGCGGGCTTCCCGGCGGGATCGTCGACTCGCGCCTTCGAGCGCTTCTGGCGGGGCGATCCGTCGCGGACGGGCGGCGGGTCCGGCCTGGGGCTGGCGATCGTCCGCGAGCTGGCACTGGCGCACGGCGGCGAGGCCCATGCCGAGAACCGTCCCGAAGGCGGGGCGCGTGTCGGGGTCACGCTCCCGCGCGTCCCCTTCGTCAGGCGCTGACGGCGTTCAGGCGCTGAGGCCGCGCTCCAGGAACTCGCCCAGGCGCGAGATCTCGACGTTCCCGCCCGACGCGACCACGCAGACGCGCTCGCCATCGCGGATGGGGATCCGCCCGTCGAGCACGGCGGCCATCGCCGCGGCGCCCGCCGGCTCGAGGACCTGCTTCATCCGCTCGGCGGCGAACCGGAGGCCGGCGAGGATCGTGGCGTCGTCGAGGAGCACGATGTCGTCGAGGTACTTCGTGCAGATCGGAAGCGTCCACTCGCCGGCGAACGGCGCGCCGAGCCCGTCGGCGACGCTCACCGGCTCGATCCGGACGACCTCACCGGCCTTGATCGCGAGCGACACCGCCTCCGAGCCGACGGGCTCGACGCCGTAGACACGAACCCCCGGCTTTGACTCCTTGAGCGCGGTCGCGACGCCGCTGATGAAGCCGCCACCCCCGACTCCCGCGACGACCACATCGACATCCGGGAGGTCCTCGAGGATCTCGAGGCCGGCCGTGCCGTTGCCGGCGATGACCTCGGGGTCGTCGAACGGGTGGACGAGCGTCAGCCCCCGCTCTGCGATCAGCTCCTGGACCCGGGCCCATGTCTCGCCCACGTGCTCGCCGTGGAGCACGACCTCCGCGCCGTAGCCGCGGGACGCGTCGACCTTCGACCGGACGGCCTTGAGCGGCATGACGACCGTGACCGCGACGCCTTCCGCGGCGCCGGCCCACGCATAGGCCTGCGCGGCGTTGCCCGCCGAGAGGGTGATCGACGCCCCTCGATCGCTCCTCTCCGCTCAGCGACGTCAGCTTCGACAGCGCCGCGCGAGCCTTGAACGAGCCCGTCTTCTGGAGGTGCTCGGCCTTGACGAAGAGCCGATCGTCCCGGAGCCGGCTCCCGGTGCGCTCGGCGACGAGGCCCGCGGCCGTCGCCGACGAGAGCATCGGCGTCCGGTGGACGCGCCCGGTGATCCGCTCTCGAGCCGCCAGAATCCGTTCCAGCGTGACCAGCCGCTCCGACATATTCTAGAGCGTCGCGCCTCCGACTGCCAGGCCGGCGGCGAGCACGCCGACGAGCAGGATCACGCCGGCCGCGACGAGCAGCGGCGAGCGCTCGGCCGCCTGGCCGCCTCGAGGGTTCTGCACGGCGGATCGAAGCGTCGGGACCTTGCCCGGCGGCACGACGAACCCCAGCCACAGGCCCGTGAGGAGCCCGCCGATGTGGGCGGCGTTGTCGATGTTCAGGCCACCCGCCTGCGAGACGAACCCGAAGACGAGGTTGATGATCACGAACATCCCGAGCTGGGGAACGATCGCCCGCGCGCGGCGGTCGAGCGTCGGATGGTGGGCCATCGTCCCGGCGAGGATTACGCCGACCAGCCCGAAGATCGCGCCCGAGGCGCCCGACCGACGCGGCGTTCGAGAACAGGAAGCTGCCGGTCGAGCCGCCGATCGCGGTGAGCAGGTAGAAGAGGACGAAGAGGCGCTTCCCCCAGATCGATTCGACGACCGGGCCGACGATCCAGAGCGCGTACAGGTTCAGGAACAGGTGCAGGAAGCCGCCATGCACGAGCGTCACGCTCACGAGGCGGTAGAGCTGGCCGTGCTGGACCCAGAACGGGTCGAGCAGCAGCGCGTCGAGAACGCTCGGGACGTTGAAGGCCACGAACGAGACGGCCGCCGTGACGACCAGGACCCCGAGCGCGATCCCGAACCCGGCCGTCCCGCGGCTGCTCGCGAAGTAGCGGTTGGCGGTCCCGGTGTCGCCGGTTTCCTTCGCCAGCCATCCGAGGCGTGCGGCGATCTCCGCCTTGTCCGCGGCGGGGGCGCGCCGGTCAGCCTGGCGGTAGGCCTCGATCGCCTGCCGCAGCTCGCCCGCGCGGACGCGCATGCCCGCGAGGTTCCGCCAGGCCTGGTAGGTCGAGGGGTTCTCGGGCAGGCTGGTCACCGATTCCCAGGCGTTCTTGGCCTGGTCCTCGGCGTCGACGCGGTACAGGACGTCGCCGGTCCCGAGGACGGCCGCTCCCGGTGAGATTCGCGTCGGGATGGCCGACAACGCGCTGGAAGTCCGCGGCCGCGAGGGCGTGCTCCCCCGCGTCGAGCCTGGCGCGGCCCCGTTCGATGAGCCGCCGCGCGACCTGGTCGGAGAGCGGGCCCTGGGCCCCGAGGGCGGCATCGAGCTCCGGGTCGGAAAAGGGGTCGGCGGGGTCGGTCATCGAACCGGACGATACTAGGGATGCGATGTGCGGGCGGATGACGCAACAGCGACCGACCTCGGAGCTGGCCGAGATCTTCGACGCCGAGGACCGGATCGACGCGCCCGGCGGCCGCTTCAACCTCGCCCCGACGGACGAGGCCGCGGTCGTGGTCCAGCGCGAGGACGCCCGCGCGATCGTGCCCTACCGCTGGGGCCTGATCCCCCACTGGTCCGACTCGCCGAACACCGGCAACCGGATGTTCAACGCCCGCTCCGAGACGCTCGATCGCAACTCGGCGTTCCGCTACGCCTTCGCGAAGCGCCGCTGCCTCATCCCGACCGACGCCTACTACGAGTGGAAGCGGGTCGGGAAGCTCCGTCAGCCCTACGCCATCGTGCGGCCGGACGGTCGACCCATCGCCCTCGCGGGGCTGTGGGCCGGTTGGAAGGACGAGGACACGGGCGAGGTGATCCGCTCGTTCACGATCATCACGACGGCCGCGAACGAGATGATGGCCCCGATCCATGACCGGATGCCGGTGATGCTCCCCGAGGACGCCTGGGAGCGCTGGCTGGACCCGGGCCGGCTCGAGGGCGAGGCGCTCGCCGAGCTCAAGGGGCTGCTCGTCCCGTCCGACGAGGACTGGCTTCGACTCTTCCCGGTCTCGCGCCGCGTCAACGACGTTCGCAACGACGGTCCGGACCTCGTGGAGCGCGATCCCGGACGAAGCGGTCGTCCTGGGCGGCGAGGCAACGTCGGACCCGCCCGAATCTCACGGGAGTGACGCCAAGCCTGACACCGGCCGCACCCCCGAGCTCGCCGACGTGTCGGCGCCTCGTCAGCCGCGCCGCTCCCACTGGGCCTTTTCGATCTCGACGCTGACGACGAGCCGACCGCCTGAGGGAGGTCTCGCACGCGTCGGGGGGCTTTTGATCAATCCGTCACCCAGGGACGACAAGTCGTCCAGGTCCCGCGATCTGGGGCCGGCACACCATCCGGGGCCATCCGCTTGAGCGTGACTCGAACCTGTTCGCGCGGCCCTGCCGGCCTCGAGGCCGGTGGGACAGGACTAATCGTCCTCCGATGACGATCAGACGAAAAGGTCCGCGCCGTCCTCGAACGCCTCCGGATCAGGCGGGATCGACTGCCAGGGTCGTGACCGTGGCGCGAAATGCCGCCTCCGGCGGATCGCCGGCATCGAGGCGGGTCGCGAGCGCTGCCACGAACCCCGCAAACGTGCCGTCGGGATCATGTGCCGGCGGGTCGAGGAGGATCGGGGCGGCAGGGCCATCGCGCCCCTCGAGCGCCGCGAGTGACTCGTCGTCGAGCGGTCCGACCACCACGAGCGTGGCGCCCGAGAAGTCGGCGCCGGCGATCGCGGTCGGGAGCAGCCGGGCGGGCGGGCGCACGAGAACGACCGCTCGAATGTCGGGCAGGTAGCGAAGCGCGAGATCGAGGTCCGCCGGCTCCATCGAGCCCCCCGCGGATCGCACCACCGTGGCGTGCCCGACGCCGGCGGCCGTCATCTCGAACAGCACCCGATCCCACGCCGCGTCGCCTGGGACCAGGCCCACGACCTCGACCTTCGACTCCCCGGCCGCCCGTCGCGCAACCTCACTGACGACCGACGAATCCGGGGGTGCGAGCAGCCCGACGACGATCACGGACCCAGCGTAGCCGGACCGAAGCCCGGCCCCGTACCAACGAGCGGGTACGAACGGACGTGCATTCACCGCAGCAAGTGGGCAGACTGGCGCGGCGCGGCGAGATGCGGACGCGAGGGACCGCACAACCGTGGCTGAACGGGGAGCGATATCGATGGCCGATTGGGGCGACTCGCCACCGACGTTCGATCGGTCCGGCGATGCCTGGGGCTCGTCCGGGAGCTCTTTCGACGACGAGGCCGAAGGCGGCGGCGAGCAGTACATCGAGCTCATCGGCTCAAACCTCTGGGTCGCGGGCATGGTCAACCTCGGCCGGTTCCGGCGCGTCTCCGACTTCGTGAACCTCGTCCTGGGCTACATGGTGATCCACGACGTGGTCGTCCTGACCAGGACCGGCGACGCGACCCGCCTCACCCTCCCCGAGCTTCGGGTCCTGCCCGACGACATCGCCGTGGTCGCCCAGATCGGCGACGACCATGCGGGGTCCGGCGGCGGTGAAACCCCGGCGGGCGGCGGCGACTACATCGAGAAGCGCCGCCAGCGGCTGGTCGTCATGACCCGGAGCCACATCATCGACGGCGACGTCTTCATCCACGGCGACGGCTCGATCATGGCCTTCGTCGATGCCACCGACCCGAAGTTCATCCCGATGAACGACGTTCGCGTCCGATGGGTCTCCGATCGGAAGCTGGCAGCCCGGTATCCGTTCGCGCTCCTCCAGCGCTCGCAGATCCTCGGCGTGGCGACGGAGGGCATCAAGCTCGGCGGGGCCGAGCAGACGATGCGCCGCGCGGCGATGCTCAAGGCTTCGTCGACGTCGGCGGCATCGATCGGCGACGGGCTCGGTGACGAGCTCGGCTCCGCGGTCGGGGTGGCGAACCCATCGATGACCACGGCGGGAGCCGAAGACGAGGACGGCGCGGGCGCGACCGAGGGCTAGTTCGCCCTAATGAGAACCCGAGCCCGGCCCCGAGCTGCCCGAGCCGGAGCTGCCCGAGCCTGAGCCCGAGCCTGAGCCGCCCGAACCGGAACCCGACCCGGAACCTGAACCTGATCCGGAGCCGCTGCTCCCTGGCCCCGAGTTGTCGCCGCCGCCACCGCCGGGACCGGAGTTGCCGCCGTCGCCCTCGGACGGCTCCGCACCCGGGCCGCCGTGATCGTCGCTCGCGTCGGGCGTTTCCGAGGGGGTCGGCGTTGGTTCCGGGGCCACGATCGGCGGCGCGACGGTCGGCGTGGGTGGAGGCGAGGGCTGGGTCGGCGGGGCGATCGTCGGCGCCGGCTGCGTGGGTTCCGGTGACGAGGTGGTCGATGGCCCCAGGATGCCGAGGGCGCCCGCGGTCGCGACCGTCGCAGCGCCGGTGACCGACAGACCCGCGACGGCGATGACCAGCACGTAGGCGAGGGCCGCCACTCTCCCCAGCACTGGTCGCCCGGCGCCCCCGAGTCCCACCCACGCCTGCCGCACGCTGAGCCGGAGGCCCCGAAGGAACCCGAGGCGCCGCAGCGGCAACAGGAAGCCGGTCGGCGCGGGAGCGGGCTCGTTCGCGAGGGCTGCCATGACCCTGTCGCCGAGGCCGCCTCGCGCCTCGGTAGCGACCTGGAACCCGGTGGCGCCGGCCGCCAGCGACATCCCCACGCGATCGATCGAGGCCTGGAGCTCGCGGCCCATCTCGAAGGCGTCGGCCACGTCCGAGCCGAACGCGTCGCCAAGCTCGTCGAGGGTGAAGCGCTGGTCGATCACGGGACACCTCCCGGCTCGACGCGGTCGCGCAGCCGCAGGAGCCCACGCCGGAGGTGCGTCTTCACGGTGTTCAGCGGCCGGCCGGTGATCGTCGCGATCTCCTCGAGCGATCGCTCGCCAAAGAACCGCAGCGCGACCGTCTCGCGGTACGGCTCGTCGAGGTCCGTGACCGCGCGCCGGGTGGCGTCGAGCCGCTCGGCACGCAGGGCCGCGTGCTCGGGCTGTGTCCGGGGACTTGCCGCGACCTGGGTGATGGCGTCGGCCGCATCCGGCGCCGCGTCGCGCGCCATCACGGGCCGCACCCACGTGACCGCGCGCCGCTTCCCGACCTGCCGGATCGCGAGCCGGACCGCGATGCGCGTCACCCACGCGCCGAACGGGCCCTCGCCGCGCCACGTCGAGAGCGCTCGGTACGCGCTCATGAACGCCTCCTGGGCGACATCCTCGGCCTCGTGGAGATCGCCGAGCACCCGGAAGCACGCCCGGACGACGGATGCCGACTCCCGGTCGACGAGGATCCGGAAGGCATCGCGATCCCCAGCGAGAATCGCGCGGACGACACGCAGGTCATCGGCCGCTTCCGGCGGCGAAGGCTCCGTGGTGGGAGTGGCGAGGGTCGAGAGTGCGCCCGGCGGCGAGCCGGCCGCCGGTCGAGAGGTGATGGTTCGGCTCCGCGGCGAGGCACCGGCCGAGTGGTCGGCCGGCGTCGTCGCCATGATGCGGGACCTCGTGGATTCCCATCGTGGTGCGGTGGTCACGATCCAGGTGGGCCGTTTGGCTCAGCCGGGACCGCTGTTCCCGCCACCGCCACCGCCACCGCCACTGCCACCGCCACTGCCACCGCCGGGCCCGGAGTTGTCGTGGTCGTCGTCGTCACCGCCACCCGGTCCGGAGTGGTCGTCGTCATCGTCGCCGCCGTTACCCGGGCCCGAGTGGTCGCCGTGGTCGTCGCTGGCATCGGGCGACTGCGTTGGGCTCGGCGAGGCACGGTCGTCCCCGTGGTCGTCGGAGGCATCCGGCGATCGCGTCGGTTCTGGCGAGTCGCTCGGCTCGGCGCTCTCGTCGGGCTCGTTCGACGCCGTCGCCTCCGGTGACGCGGTTGCGTCAGGGGACTCCGAGGGCTCCGCGGATTCGGTCGCCTCGGGGGATGCGGTCGCGTCCGGAGACTCGGTCGGCTTGGAGGACTCGTCCGGATCGTCTGTCTGGCCGGCAACCCCGACCGTGCCGGTGCCGCTGGGCGTCGAAACCGTCGCGGGCGATCCGAGCATCGCGCCGGCGGCAGCCACAGCGCCAACGAGCAGGAACAACGCGACGAACGCGATCAGGATTGGGCGACCGAGCGCGATGACGTGAGCACGCATGAAGTTCGAGTCCTCCGGGACGTTGGAGCCGGCTTGTGCCGGCCCGATGTCATCCCTGAGGCCGCTCGTCGGCAGAAGGTTTCAACTCCTCGGTCGCGCGCTCGATCGCGGGCTCCGTGGTTTGCTCTGCCGCGCGCTCTGGCATGTGCTCGGGCGCGGCGCTCGCCGAGAGGTGAGCCGCGCGCAGGTGCAGGATCGGGCGCTCGAAGGCCGCGACGGCCAGCGCAATCGCCACGGTCAGGATCCCGCCGGCGGCCAGGACGGTCTCGACCGTGATCGCCTCCGCGAGCGCGCCACCGATCAGGTTCGCGATCGGAATCAGCCCGATCGAGGTCAGGAGGTACAGGCTCAGGACGCGGCCGCGCAGGCGGACGGGCACCAGGACCTGGATCAGGACGTTCGTCGTCGAATAGAACTGGACCTGGAACATCCCGATCAGTACGAGCGCCAGCATCGAGACCGGGAGGCTGCGCGACACCGCGAACGTCGTGAGCGAGATGCCGACGATGACCATCGCGCCGAGGATGAGCCGGCCGCTGCCGCCCGATGGCCGCAGCGTCGCCAGCGAGAGCGCGCCCGTGAGCGCGCCGATCCCGATCGCGCCGGTCAGCAGCCCGATCCCGGCAGGCCCGATCTCGAGGATGTCGCGGGCGTAGAACGGGATGAACGTGATGTAGTTCAGGACCAGGAGCGCCGGTACAGCGGGCAGCAGCACGACCGTGGCGAGGACGCGATTCGCCGCGAGGTACCGGACACCGTCCTGGAGATCGAGCCACAGGGCGGCCTGCGCACGGTCGGCCTGGCGGGTTGATGGGATCTTCAGCCGCGCGATGAGGATGGCGACCACCACGAACGCCGCGGCATTCGCCCAGAACCCGAGCTCCAGGCTCCCGGCGGCGATGAACAGGCCCGCGATCGCTGGAGCGATGATCCGAAGCAGGTTGTACTGCGCCGAGTTGAGCGCCACGGCGTTGCCGATGGCCTTGCGGTCGACGATCGTCGAGACGATGGCCTGGTTCGCCGGTTGCGAGATGGTGAAGGTCAGCCCGGCGAGGACCGCGAGGACGAGGACGTGCCAGTACTCGACGATGCCGAGCGTAGTGAGCAGCGCGAGCACGAATGCGAAGAGCGCAGCCGCCGTGTAGGTCGCGACGAGCAGGAGGCGGCGGTCGACTCGATCCGCCAGGACGCCGGCAAAGAGCGCGAGGAACAGCGTCGGCAGGCCGAATGCGGCCCCTGCGAGGCCAAGGAGGCCGGGGGAGTTGGTGAGCTCCAGCACGAGCCAGCCCTGTGCCGTCTGGCCCATGAACGCGCCGAGGGTGGCGAAGACGCCTGCCAGGAGGTAGCGGCGGTAGAGGGGCGATGCCAGCGCCGGGAAGGCTGCGCGGACTCGTTCGCCCCGGGAGATTCCCCAGCCCGCCGCACGGCGATCACCCACGGGCGCGACTGTCTACGCGGGTGACCCGTCCGTGGCGGGCAGCTCCTCGCGCTCGACCGTGATCCGTCCGATGGCGGCGGCCTCGAGGCTCGGCAGGATCGCGTCGGCGTCGCCGACGAGCACGATCGCGAGCTCGTCCGGGCGGATGTGGCGGCTCGCGACGCCCTGGACGTCGGCATCCGAGACCGCCTCGATCGAGGGGCGGTATCGGTCGAGCTCGTCCATCGGCAGCCCATGGATGAGCAGGCCGGCGATGGCGCCGACCACCGCCGGCGGCGTTTCGAACCGCAGTGGGAAAACACCGACGAGGAAGTCGCGCGCGGCGTGGAGCTCCGCGGTCGCGGGCGCGGCGGCGCGCATCTTCTCGAGCTCGGCCAGCATGTCCTCGAGCGCCGGGACGGTCACCTCGGTGTTCACGGCGGCTCGAACGGCGAAGGGGCCCGGGCCGCGGCGCATGTCGAACCCGGCGCCCGCGCCGTACGTATAGCCCTTCTCCTCGCGGAGCTTGCGGTTCAGGCGGGAGTTGAACAGCCCACCCAGGATCGCGCTCATCACGGAGACCGCGTGGAAGTCCGGGATGACCCGCGGCAGGCCCACGTGACCGACACGGATCTCGGTCTGGACCGATCCCGGCCGATGGACGACCCGCACGAGGCGCTCGCTCTGGGCGGGCACGATCGTCGGCGTCGAGGGAGTGATGAAGTCCGCGGTGGGTGCCCAGGCCCCGAAGCGAGATTCGGCGATGGACCGCACATCCTCACCGACGGCCGCGAGGTCGCCACCGACGATGAGCGTCATCTTCGCCGGGTCGAGGAGGCGGGCGTGCAGTGCCCGCGTCGCCTTCGCGTCGAGGCCGGCGACGGTGTCCTCGGTCCCGGCCGAGGGCCGGCTGTACGGCGTGCCCGGCGCATAGACCGTCTGGACGAATGCGTCGTCGGCTCGCCGGCGCGGGTCGGCCCTGGCCTGGAGCAGGTCGTTGAGTCGCTCGTCGCGCATCCGCTCGACGTCCGCCTGGGGGAAGGTCGGCTCCATCGCGACCTCGGCGGCCAGCTCGAGGGCCTGGCTCAGGCGCTCGGCAGGCACGTCGACGCTGATCGACAGCCCGTCCCAGCCGGCCTCGGCATGGAGCGACGCACCCAGGCGTTCGGAGGCCTCCGTGAGGCCGATCGCGTCGTGGCGCTTCGTCCCCTCGGTCAGGGCGCGAGCCATCAGCGACGTGACGCCGCCCTGCTCCGGCGGCTCGTCGACGGCACCCGCCGGCAGGACGAGCGAGGCCGACACGAGCGCCCGGCCCGGCAGGTGGACCGCGATCACGCCCAGCCCGTTCGAAAGCTCGGTCCGCTCGAACCTGGGAAAGTTGAATGGCCGGGGTTCGCCGTGCGTCGGCCGCTCGGCGACGACGACGCGCTGCTCGTCGCTCACGTCGGCCCGCCGCTCGACCGGAACCAGGGTCGCCCTGCCGCTGCGCGTCTCACTCGGAGCTCGCGATCGTGTCGCTGCCGGCGACCGGGATGTAGGTCAGCACGACCCGGTTGTCTTCGCGGAAGACCTCCCTTGCGACCGCCTGGATCTCCTCGGCAGTCGTCGACAGGTAGCGCGGCAGGATGTCGTTGATCATCTCCGGGTCGTCGAACAGGGTGGTGTACATCGACAGGCGGTCGGCCTTCTCGTCGACTCGCTGGAGCGCTCCGAGCTCGTCGGCCTCGGTGAGGGCCTTCGCCCGCGCCAGCTCGTCCTCCGAGACGGGCTCGCGGCCCATCCGCTCGAGCTCTTCCCAGAACGCCGTCTCGAGCGCGACGAGGTCAACGCCCGGGCGGGCCGTGGCCATCCCGACGGTGATCGAGGCGCCCGCCACCAGCCCCATCGAGAAGACCGCGACGTCCTGCGCCAGCAGCTCCTCGCGGACCAGCCGGCGATGGAGTCGCGAGCCCTTGCCGCCCGCCAGGATCTGGCCCGCCAGGTCGAGCGCGTCGAGGCGCTTGTCGCCGAAGAGCGGACCGCGGAAGCCCCAGTGGATCCGCGGCAACGGCACGCGGTCGGGGACCACCTCTCGAGTCTCGCCCCCGAGGCTCGGCGCCAGGGTCATGTCGGGCAGGGTGACCGGCAGGTCCGGGTTGGCAGGGATGCCGCCGAAGTACTTCTCGACGACGGCTGTCACACGCGCGGCATCGACGTCCCCGACGACGGAGAGCACCGCGTTGTTCGGCGCGTAATGCAGGCGGAAGAACGACGAGACGTCCTCGATCGACGCCGCGTCGAGGTCCTCCATCGAGCCGATCGTCGGGTGGTGATAGGGGTGGCCCTCGGGGAAGATCGCGCCGAGCAGCTTCTCGACCCACGTCCCGTACGGCCGGTTGTCGTATGACCAGCGCTTCTCGTTCTTGACGACGTCGCGCTGGTTGTCGAGGTTCTCCTGGCTGAGGGCCTGGAGGAGCGTGCCCATCCGGTCCGCCTCGAGCCACAGGGCCAGGTCGACCTGGTGCGACGGCATCGTCTCGAAGTAGTTCGTGCGGTCGAGCCAGGTCGTCCCGTTGAGGGTCCCGCCGGCGGCCTGGACGAGGGCCATGTGCTCGGTCTTCCCGACGTTCGCCGAGCCCTGGAACATCACGTGCTCGAACAGGTGCGCGAAGCCGGTCTTGCCCTTGACCTCGTGCTTGGAGCCGACGTTGTACCAGATGTTCACCGCCGCGACGGGCGCCAGGTGGTCCTCCGAGATGATCAGCCGGAGGCCGTTGGGCAGGCGCGTCTGCGTGAAGTCAACTCTGGGGACGGGCACGGACGGGATGCTAGCAGCGGGCCCGGCGTCGGGCGCCGGGGCGGGCGCCGGGAGCGCGTCGGTGGGCGCCAGGCCGGGCGCCAGGCCGGGCGCCGGGGCTATCAGACCGGCGCCACGACGAAGAGCAGCGTCACCGCTGCACCGATCGCCGACCCCTCGAGGACGAGCTGGGCCAGCCGCGCACGGTCGGCGGCGCGCATCTGTGGGTCGACCTTCTCTTCCTCGCCGAGGGCGCCGAAGTTCTCGATGCCCAGGGCGGCGAACCCGACGCAGAACCGGTGGACGACCTGGAGCCACGTCACCGCCGCCGCTGCGGCGAACGGGAAGATCGCGAGGCGCGCGGCGGTCGGCACGTGGAGCGCCACGAGCGCGATGGCGATGATCGCGGCGAGCACGGAGAACGCCATGGCGCTCCGGCGCCGGCGGTCGATCTCGGCGGGCCCGATGTTGCAGCGCGCCCGGATGGTGCGTTCGGCGGTCACGCAGGCAGGGTACCCGTGAGACGCGAAACGGCCCTCGGATTGCGCGGTGATTAGCCCACAGGCATCGCGACCGGGGACGTACTGCCGGCGGGGGACGCGCCGCCAGCCGGGGACGCGCCGCCAGCCGGGGACGTGCCGCGGGCCGTGCTCGCTGCTCGAGCCGCGCCGGACGTCCAGTCCGTCAGGGACCGCACGTCAGCGACGAGCGCATCGACCTCGGGATCCAGGGCCTCAGCGGCCGCGACCGCGGTCTCGATGGCGGTGAGGCACGGCACGCCCTCGGCGATCGCCAGGTGGCGGATCTCCGCCGCGTCGCGAATCGCGCCGGAGCGCGGCGTCGGCGTATTCACGACGAACCGCACGCTCCCGCCGCGGAGCAGGTCGAGCAATCCGACCTCGCCGGCGGCCGGTTCCGGCTCGGCGCCGAGCTTGGCGACGGGATCGGCACCGAGGCCCGTCGCCTGGATGGCCGCCCGCGTGCCCGGGGTCGCGGCGAGCCGGAAGCCCGCCTTGTCGAGCGCGATCGCGAGCCGCGGCAGCTCGGCCTTGTCCCGGTCGGCGATCGAGAGCAGGGCGACGGGCGCGGGACGTGCGCTCGCCTCCGTGGCCTCCGCGAACGAGCCGGCCGGCGCATCGAGCGCCGGAACGAGGCCGGCGCCGCGGAGCGCCTTCGCGAGCGCGACCCGCGGATCCTCGTGGATCCCGATGACCTCGCCCGTCGACTGCATCGACGGCCCCACCGACGGGTCGACACCGCGGAGCTTCGTCGTCGAGAACGCCGGCGCCTTGACCGCGACGAACGGCGGCGGCGGGAGCAGGCCGTTCGGCCAGCCGAGCTCCTCGAGGGTCGCCCCGAGCGCGATGCGGACCGCCAGGTCGACCATCGGCACGCCGGTGACCTTTGACATGAACGGAACCGTGCGGGACGCGCGTGGGTTGACCTCGATCAGGTAGACGCCGTCCTCGCGAACGATGAACTGGGCGTTGACGAGGCCCTTCGCACCGAGGGCCAGGACGACGCGCTCCATTGCGGCGACGATCAGCCCCTGATCGGCCTCGCCGACGTTCTGCGGCGGGAACAGCCCAACCGAGTCGCCCGAGTGGACGCCGGCGCGCTCGACGTGCTCGAGCAGGCCCGGGATCAGGACCCGCTCGCCGTCGGAGACCGCATCGATGTCGACCTCGATGCCCTCGAGGTAGCGGTCGATCCGGACGGGCCGATCGGGGTCGACCACGGTCGCCACGGCCAGCTGGCGGACCAGGTCCTCGGGCGAGTAGCAGAAGTCGATCGCCAGGCCGCCGATCACGAAGCTCGGGCGGACGATGACCGGGTAGCCGATGCGCTCGGCGAGGGTCACGGCCTCCTCGATGGACCGGGCCATCCCGCCCTCGGGCTGGGGGATGCCGAGGCGATCCAGCAGGGCGGCGAAGCGGGTTCGCTCCTCCGCCTGGTCGATGGCCTCGAGGTCGCTGCCGAGCAGCTCGACGCCCGCCGCAGCGAGCGGCGCGGCGAGGTTCAGCGGCGTCTGCCCACCGAACGCGACCATCGCGGGCAGGTCGCCGCCCTCTGTTTCGATGAGGCTCAGGACGCTTTCCGCGTCGAGCGGCTCGAAGTACAGGCGGGTCGAGGCGTCGAAGTCGGTCGAGACGGTCTCGGGGTTCGAGTTGACCATGACGGCCGACCAGCCCTGCTCGCGAAGGGTCGCGGCGGCCTTCACGGCGCAGTAGTCGAACTCGATCCCCTGCCCGATCCGGACGGGCCCCGAGCCGATGACCAGCGCGGCGGGTCGCGGGACCGGCGGGGCCTCGGGTGTGGAGCCGGCCGCCGCGTAGGTCGCGTAGAAGTACGGCGTCTCGGCGGCGAATTCGGCGGCACAGGTATCGACCATCGCGTAGCCGGGTCGGAGGCCGACGGAGCGGCGGGCGTCGCGGACGGCCGCGGTCGTGACGGGCGTGGCACCCGGCACGGAGGCGAGATTCGCGATGTCCTCGTCGCCGAACCCGAAGCGCTTCGCGGTCGCGAGGAGCGAAGCCGCCTCGGCATCATGGGCCGCGTTCGCGATCCGCTCGCCGGCGTGCCGAATCTCGCTCTCGAGCCTGACGTTTCGAGCCATCTCCGCGAGGAACCACGCCGAGATCCCCGTCGCGACCCGGAGCGTCTCCTGGGCCACGCCGCGGCGCAGCAGCGCGAGCACGCGCCACAGCCGCGAATCCGACGGCGCGAGGAACCGCCGGAGCACGATCGGCGCCGCCGAGCGGTGCGCGAACCGGGTCGATTCGCAGGCCTCGCCGCCGTCATCGATCCATCGGATGACTCCGTCCTCGTCCGGGTCGCCGGTGAGCGCGGCCTCGAGGTACGAGAGCGTGGGGCGCCAGGCGGGGTCCTCCGCCAGCGGGCCCGCACCTGCCTGCTCGAGCCCACGGAGCGCCTTGTTCAGCGCCGCTCCGAACGTCCGATCGATCGCCATCACCTCGCCGGTCGCCTTCATCTGGCTCCCGAGGCTCCGATCGGCGGAGGGGAACTTGTCGAACGGGAACCGCGGCAGCTTGACCACGACGTAGTCGAGCGCCGGCTCGAACGCAGCGACCGTCGTCCCGGTGATCACGTTCGGGATCTCCGCGAGCCGCCGTCCGACGGCGATCTGCGCCGCGACCCGCGCGATGGGGTAGCCGGTGGCCTTCGACGCGAGCGCGCTCGACCGCGACACCCGCGGGTTGACCTCGATGACCGCGTAGTCCGTCGAGTCGGGCGAGAGCGCGAACTGGACGTTGCAGCCGCCCTCGACGCCGAGCGCCCGGATGATCGCGAGCGCCGCGCTCCGGAGCCGCTGGTGGACCTGGTCCGGGAGCGTCTGGACCGGCGCGACCACGATCGAGTCCCCGGTGTGGACCCCGAGCGGGTCGACGTTCTCCATCGAGCAGACGGCGATGCAGGTGTCGTCCGCGTCGCGCATGACCTCGTACTCGATCTCCTGCCAGCCGACGAGGCAGCGCTCGACCATGACCTGGCCGATCGGGCTGGCGCGGAGGCCGGCCCGGACCCGCTCGCGGTACTCCTCCTCTGTCTCGACGATCCCGCCGCCCGTCCCGCCGAGCGTGAACGCGGGCCGGATGATGGCCGGCAGCCCGATCGTCTCGAGCGCGGTGCTCGCCGACGCGCTCCCGATCGACGCTCGTCACGCCCTCGACGATCCACGACGGGGCATACGGCTGGCCGATCCGGTCGAGCAGGTCGCGGAATGCCTCGCGGTCCTCGGCCATCCGGATCGCCTCGAGCGGCGTCCCGAGGAGGCGCACGCCGTGCCGTTCCAGCACGCCCGCCTTCGACAGGTCCATCGCCATGTTCAGGGCCGTCTGGCCCCCGAGCCCGGCGAGCAGCCCCTCCGGCTTCTCGCGGGCGATGACCGCCTCGATCGCGGGGACGGTCAGCGGCTCGAGGTAGACGGCGTCGGCGACCTCGGGGTCGGTCATGATCGTCGCCGGGTTCGAGTTGACGAGGATCGTCCGCACGCCCTCCGCGCGGAGCGCGCGACACGCCTGGGTGCCCGCGTAGTCGAACTCGGCCGCCTGCCCGATCACCACCGGCCCCGAGCCGATGATCAGCACCGATCTGGGCTTCGTGCCGATCGCCACGCCGTTGCTGCTCACGCCGCCGCCGCCGGCTTCGCCATCGCTCTCACATCGGTGGCCCTGGCGCCTGCTGCGGCGGGACCGTGACAGCTGGGTTGGCACCACCTGTACGGGACCCGCACCTTGCGGACCCCGATCCCTGGGGTCAACCGACGCGGTCGAACCCGGGCCCCCATCCAGGCAACGTTGCCGGCGCGGATTCCCGCTGTATTGACCGTTCGTCGCACAACCAGGTCCGTGCGGGGAAAGCCTCGGGCGCTTGTCGCCTCGGTAGCACGGGCGGTGCCAACCCAGCGAGCACGAACCGCCATCACGCTCATGCAGCCGCGCCGGGCGGGGCCGGCGAACCGGGCACGATCCCCTGGAGCCATCGGCGTGCGGCGCCATGGCTCGTCAGCCGGACGACCTGCGTGGTCGGAGGGAGCGCCTCGAGCTGGGCCACGATGCCGGGCCGGCGGGTGCGCGGGTAACCCCAGATCCACTGCAGGAACTTGAGGTCGAGCTTGTCTGCGTTCCCTGGCGTCATGTCGGGTCGCGCCTCTGCGCGGAAGGTCGCCCAGCGGCGGATCACGTTCCGGAGGCACACCAGCCGGGGCAGGTCGAGGAAGACGACGGTGTCCGCGGCCGCCAGCCGGATCGGGATCGTCCCGCCGAAATTGCCGTCGAGGATCCAGCGATCGCCGCGCACCAGCTCCCGGATGCGCGCCTCCCACTGGTCCTCGGGCATCGGCTGCCAGCCCGGGCCCCAGTACTCGCGATCGAGGTGGATCACGGGAAGGCCCGTCCGGAGCGCGAGGTCGCGCGAGAGGACGGATTTTCCCGCCCCGCCACTCCCGATGATCATCACCCGCTTCATGGGCGTCCGAGCGTTGCCACGAAGCGGTCGAAGACCGCGAGCGCGTCGAGCGGGCCCGGGGCGCCCTCGGGGTGGTACTGGACCGTCTCGATCGGCTTCTCGACGTGGCGCAGGCCCTCGACCGACCCGTCGTTGAGGTTGACCTGGCTGACCTTGAACCCGGAGTCGCGCGGCAGCGTCTCGCCCACGACCTGGACCTCGTGGTTCTGCGCCGTGACCTGCACGAACCCGGTGTCGAGGTCGCGGACGGGGTGATTCGCGCCGTGGTGCCCGAAGCGAAGTCGCCGCGTCTCGGCGCCCGCCGCACGACCCACGATCTGGTGGCCCAGGCAGATCCCGAGGAGTGGGCGGCCGTCGTCGATCACGGCGCGCGCCAGCGCGACCGGTCCGTGCAGCCGCGCGGGGTCGCCCGGCCCGGGCGAGAGCACGACGCCCGGCACATCGCGCGGACAGGAGCTCGGCGGCGCTCACGGTGTGCGGATGCACGCGCACGCGGAGGCCTCGCCGCCGGAGGCTCCGCACGATGTTCGCCTTGAGCCCGTAGTCGACGATCGCGACGAGCGGCCCGTCGTCCGGCAGGCCGTCCTCCGCCGTGCCGATCTCCGCGACGGCGGCGGGCGAGACCTCGGCGACGAAGTCCTGGTCCTCCCACCGGGGAACGGCCCGCGCCCGCTCGACGGGCTCCGCTCGATCGAGGTCCCCCGCCGCGACGTTGGACGGCTCCACGATCAGCCCGCGCAAGCTGCCGTTCGCGCGCAGGTGCCTGGCGAGCGCCCGCGTGTCGACCCCGGCAATGGCGGGGATGCCGCTGTCGCGCAGGAGCCGGGCGAGCTGCTGGGCGTCCTCGAGCACGGCCGCGGTCGCGTTCGCGACGATGAGCCCGCGGAGCCAGGGGCGCGTCGACTGGTCGTCGGCGAGCAGCCGCCCGTAGTTGCCGATCAGCGGGTACGTCATGACGACGACCTGGCCGGCGTACGAGGGATCGGTGCAGACCTCCTGGTAGCCCGTCTGGCTGGTGTTGACGACGAGGTCGCCACCGCCCGCAACGGGTGCGCCGAACGCGACGCCGGGGAAGATCGAGCCGTCCTCGAGGGCCAGGAGGGCCGGGCCGTGGTCGCCGATCCGCGGGTCGACGATCGCCGACGTCAGGGGCGACGGGGGGATCGAAGGGATCGGAAGGATCGAAGGGGTCGATGGCGGCGCGTTCGGGACGAGCGCGGGCAGGGCCATCGAGCCTCCTTTCCGGCCTCACGGAACCGGTTCACCAGCCTCACAGGACCGGCTTCAAGGGTCGCGACGAAGCGTAGCAAAGCCGCCGACCCGCTACCGTCCTGCCATGCCCAAGCCCCTCCCGCTCACGGTCCAGCGCGCCCGCGAGATCGCCGTCATGGGCCAGCAGCTGGCTGCCAACCGGCCGACGGATCTCCTCGAGGTCATCCGCCACCAGGGCTTCCTCCAGCTCGACCCGACGGCCGCCGTCGCCCGGACGGAGCAGCTCGTGGCATGGTCGCGTCTCGGCCGGTCGTTCGATCCTGCGGACCTGGTGCGGCTGCTTACCGAGCGGAAGGTGTTCGAGCACCGGGCATATATCCACCCGATCGAGGACTACCCGCTGTTGCGCCCGCTCATGGAATCCTGGCTGGACCGCATGAGCGGCTACGGGCGGCGGATCTCCGCCTGGATGGAGGAGAACGCCGAGTTCCGCGATCACGTCATCGCGACCCTTCGAGAGCGCGGCCCGCTGCGGTCGCGCGACATCGAGGACCGATCGGCGAAGGCGTGGGCCTCGAAGGGCTGGACGAACGAGCGCAACACGATCCAGCTGCTCGACTGGCTCTCGGCCATGGGCGTGACCGCGGTGACCGCGCGCGCAGGTGCCGACCGCGTCTGGGACCTCGCCGAGCGCGTGCTGCCGGTCGACGGGCCGCGGGTCTCGCTCGAGGACGCGCAGCGAGAGCTCGCGCGACGGCGGCTGCGGCGCCAGGGCGTGATCCGGGTCCGGTCGGCGGAGGACGTCGGCGACCTCGGGGTCGAGGCCTCGATCGAAGGTGTGCGGGGCAAGTGGCGCGTGGAGCCGGAGCTGCTCGATGCGAAGTTCGAGGGGCGGACGGCGCTCCTCTCGCCATTTGACCGGCTCGTGTACGACCGGAACGTGACAAGGGCCCTGTTCGACTTCGACTACAAACTCGAGATCTACGTGCCGGTGGCGAAGCGGCGCTGGGGCTATTACGTGCTGCCGATCGTCCACGGCGAGCGGATCGTCGGGCGCGCCGACGCGAAGGCCGATCGCGCTTCCGACGTGCTCCGCGTCCCCGCGCTGCATCTCGAACCGGGCGCAACCCATGCCGACCTGGCGGCGGCGCAATCAGAGCTCGGCGAGCTGGCCGCGTGGCTGCGCCTGGACGACGTGGTCATCGATCGCGTCGTTCGGGAGGGCGCGGGGTTGTAACGGGGCTGTAGGCGGGGGCGTTGCTCCGGCCGCCCGATCGAGCCCGATCCTGGGGTATCCACATCGGATGGACGACCGACAAACGGACGATCGACGAACGAGCGAGGCCGCCGTAACCGGTGTGGCCAAGGGCGCGCTCGGTACCGGAACGGCGCTGGACGAGACCCAGGAATGGGTGATTCCGGCGGAGCTGCAGGCAAGCGCCGCGCAGGCGGGATCGCAGCCGGCTCCGAAGCCCGCAGCGCCCGTCGCCGTCGAGTCGGTGACGGCCACGCGTCGATCACAGCGTTCGGGCGCCACCCCCGCCTCGCCGGGCGCGGCCAATCCGCCTATGGCCTCGCCGCGCACGGCCGGTGCCGCCGCCGCTGCGCTCCTTGCCGTCATCGGTGTCGGTGCGGTCATCACCTCGTTCGAGGAGCCCGACGCCGGCGCGGGGACGCCCGCCAACCAGCAGGCCACGCCGACACCGACAGACGCCGGACCCGCCGAGGCCGGCGGGCCGAAGGAAAAGGACAAGGACAAGGGCGGCGGCAAGGGCAACGGCCACGGTCATGGCCACGGAGGCGGCCGCGGCAGCGACTGACTACGATTTGGGGATGAAGACCTCACGGAACCCGGACACGATCGCCGCGCCGCTCGGGCGCTACGTCCACCAGATCGAGCTCGACAACCCCAGCAAGCTGCTGTTCATCGCGGGGCAGGTCGGGATGCGGCCGGACGGGTCCGTGCCGGAGGACGCTGTCGATCAGCTCGCCATTGCGCTCGAGAACGTTCTCAGGAACATCGAGGCCGCCGGGCTGGAAGCGGCCGACCTCGTGAAGATCACGACCTACGTCGTTGCCGGCGCGGAGCTCGATCCCGCGAGGCGCCGAGCCGAGATGGAGCGCCTCCTGGGCGAAACCGTCCCAACGAGCACCCTCGTCTTCGTCGCCGCCCTCGCGTCCCCCCAGTGGAAGGTCGAGATCGACGGCTGGGCCGCCCGCTAGACCTACGAGCGCGGCGATCAGGTCCGGGCCATGCGTGGCTGAAGGTCGCTACGGTCGCCGCCGGCAAGCGAACGCCGAGCGTTTCAGCTCGCGACGGTTGACCGCCCGATGACTCCCGCGCCGGCGGTCTTGTTCGTTCGCTCGTCGACGAGGATGAACGCGCCGGTCGCGCGGTTGTCCTGGTAGGGGTCGACGAAGAGCGGCTGGGTCACCCGCAGCTTCACACGCCCGATCTCGTTCAGCGACAGCGAGTCCACGCCTTCCTGGCGGTGAAGCGTGTTGACGTCGATCCGGTAGTCGATCTCGCGCACGAGGGCCTTGGCCCATCGGGTCGTGTGCTTGATCCCGTACTTCGCGCCCACCGTGAGCGGCGCGGCCTCGTCCATCCAGCAGACCTGGGCATCGATCTCCTGGGCGATGATCGGGACGTTCTGCGGCCGGCAGAGCATGTCGCCGCGGGAGATGTCGAGCTCGTCGGCAAGCGTGATCGTCACCGCCATCGGCGGGAATGCCTCATCGACCGGCCCGTCCGCCGTGTCGATGGACGCGATCGTCGTCTGGAGCCCGGACGGGAGCGCCATGATCTCGTCGCCGGGCTTGAGCACGCCCGAGGCGACCACCCCGGCATACCCGCGGTAGTCGACGACCGAGTGCGACTGCGGCCGGATGACGTACTGCACCGGGAATCGGACATCGACGAGGTTCCGGTCGGACGCGACGTACAGCCGCTCGAGGTGCCGGAGCAGCGGCAGGCCGTCGTACCACGGCATCCGCTCGGAGTGGTTGACCACGTTGTCGCCGAGCAGCGCTGACACCGGGATGAAGGTCATGTCGCGGACCCGGAGGCGGGAGGCGAACTCGGTGAACTCCTCGCGGATCTCCTCGAACGCCGACTCCGACCAGTCGACGAGATCCATCTTGTTGACGCACAGGACCAGGTGCGGGACGCCGAGCAGGGTCGAGAGGAAGGCGTGGCGGCGGCTCTGCTCCGTGATGCCCTTCCTGGCGTCGAGGAGGAGGACCGCGACGTCGGCCGTCGAGGCGCCGGTGACCATGTTCCGCGTGTACTGGATGTGGCCCGGGGTGTCCGCGATGATGAAGCGCCGCTTCGGCGTGGCGAAGTAGCGGTATGCGACGTCGATCGTGATCCCCTGCTCCCGCTCGGCGCGGAGGCCGTCCGTCAGGAGCGCGAGGTCCGTGTAGTCGTGGCCGCGCTCCTTCGAGACGCGCTCGACGGACGCCAGCTGGTCGATGAACAGGGTCTTCGAGTCGAACAGCAGCCGCCCGATGAGGGTCGACTTGCCGTCGTCGACCGAGCCCGCCGTGGCGAACCGCAACAGGTCCGCGGTCCGCTTGCGCGGCGCGGGCTTCTGCGTCGCGGTCTCGGCCGCGGTTTCGGCCCCGGTCGCCTCGGCGGCGCTCGTCTCGGCGGCGCTTGCCTCGGCGGCGCTCGTCTTGTCGACCGACACCGTCGTCGCGTTTGTGCCCTTCGCCGCCACTAGAAATACCCCTCGCGCTTGCGGTCTTCCATCGACGTCTCGGAGGTCCGGTCGTCGCCGCGCGTCGCCCCTCGCTCCGTGATCCGGGCCGCGGCGACCTCATCGACGATCTTCTCGAGGGTGTCCGCCTCGGACTCCACGGCGGCCGTGAGGTTGGCGTCACCGATCGTCCGGTAGCGGACCATCAGCCGCTCGGACTCCTCGCCGTCCTTGAGGGGCGTGAACTCGTTGACCATGTAGACCATGTCACCGCGCCGCACGATCTCGCGCTCGGAGGCGAAGTACATCGGCGCGATCCCGACATCGTCCGCGAGGATGTAGGACCAGATGTCGAGCTCGGTCCAGTTCGACAGTGGGAACACCCGGATCGACTGCCCGGGCTGGACCCGGCCGTTGTACAGGCTCCAGAGCTCCGGACGCTGGTTCTTGGGGTCCCACTGCCCGAACTCGTCGCGGAACGAGAACACCCGCTCCTTCGCCCGGGCCTTCTCCTCGTCCCGGCGCGCGCCGCCGAAGAGGGCGTCGAAGCCGTGCTGCTCGACCGCTTCGAGGAGCACCGGCGTCTGGATCCGGTTGCGGGAGCCGTTGGGCTCCTCGTGGACCAGGCCTCGCTCGATGGCCTCCGGCACGGAGGCAATGATCAGCTGCAGGCCGAGATCCGCGACCCACTGGTCTCGGTAGTCGAGGACCTCCTGGAAGTTCAGGCCCGTATCGACGTGCATGATCGGGAACGGGATCGGCGCCGGGGCGAAGGCCTTCCTGGCGAGGGCGAGCATCACGGTGGAGTCCTTGCCGCCGGAGAACAGCAGGCAGGGACGGCGCATCTCGGCGGCGACCTCGCGGAAGATGAAGATGCTCTCTGCCTCGAGGGCACGGAGATGCGGCAGGACGTGCGACTTCACGGGTCGGAGCGGACCTCGGCTGGGGAGTCTGGGGCCTGGCTGATGGGTGAGCTGTAGCCCGTATCATCGCAAACGTGACGCTCGACCTGCCGCTGGCGTTCGGCGGCCTCCTCGTCGGCGTCATCGTCGGGCTCACCGGCATGGGCGGCGGGGCCCTCATGACGCCGATGCTGGTGTTCTTCTTCGGCGCCGATCCGCTGACCGCGATCTCCTCCGACCTCGTCGCGAGCTTCGTGATGAAGCCGGCCGGCGCGCTGGTCCACCTGCGGGCCCGGACGGTCAACATGGGGCTCGTCCGGCTGCTCTGCATCGGCTCGGTGCCGGCGGCGTTCATCGGTGCCTGGGTCGTCAGCGTCCAGCCGCGCGGCGAGGACCTCGACTCACTCCTGAAGACCCTCCTGGGCCTGGCGCTGCTGCTGGCTGCGGCCGGGCTCGTCACCCGAGCGCTCTTCCAGATGTGGCAGAACGCGCTGCCGCTCGGCGAGGGTGCCACCCGCCCATCCCGGCCGCAGGTCATCCTCCGGCCGATCCCAACGATCGTCCTCGGCGCGATCGCCGGGTTCATCGTCGGGATCACGTCGGTCGGCTCGGGCTCGATCATCATCGTTGCGCTGCTGCTCATCTACCCCGGCCTGAAGGCGTCGGCGCTCGTCGGCACGGACTTGACGCAGGCGATCCCGCTGGTCGGCGCCGCGGCGCTCGGGCACCTGCTCTTCGGCGAGTTCGACCTGACCATCACGGCCTCGCTCCTCCTCGGCGCGATCCCGGGCGCGTTCATCGGCGCGCAGATCTCGAGCCGGGCGCCCGGGGGCGTGATCCGGCGCGCGCTCGCGGTCCTGCTGCTCGCCTCCGGGCTGCGACTCCTTGGGCTCTCCACCGAGCTGGTGCTGCTCGTCGCGATCGTCGTGCTGGTGCTCGGCAGCGTCGCGTGGGTCGCGATCCGCCGGACCGTCAAGGCCCGCCGGCGCGCCCTGGGAGCCCGGGCCACGCCAAAATCACCCGCGATGCAGAAACCCGATGCCGGCCCGCCCGGCTCCGTCGTCTACCTCACCGGCCTGTCCGGCGCGGGCAAGTCCACGATCGCCGAGGCCCTGGCGGCCGACCTGCGCGCCGAGGGTCGAGCGGTCGAGATCGTCGATGGCGATGTGCTTCGCGCTCGCGACGCCACGACCCTCGGGTTCGACCGCGCGTCGCGCGAGGCCCAGATGCGGCGCGCCGCCGAGCTCGCGGTCGAGCTGGCCGCGAGTGGTGCCACGGTCGTCTCGGCATTGATCTCGCCGTTCGAGGAGGCCCGCAACGCAGCCCACGAGGTGATCGAGGGCGCGGGGGCCAGGTATTTCCTCGTCTACGTCAGCACGCCGCTCGAGGTCGCGGAGGCCCGCGACCCCAAGGGCCACTACAAGCGGGCGCGCGCGGGGGAGATCGCGGACTTCACCGGGATCGACTCACCGTTCGAGCCTCCCACCGCGCCCCACCTCGTCATCGACACGACGTCGACGTCCGTCGAGGACGCCGTTCGGCAGATCCGGGCGCTGCTCGAAGGCTGAGAAGGCTCGCCGGCTCAGCGCCGCCAGAACAGCAGCGGCCGAAGCTTCTCCACCACCGCGGCGCGGGCGCGGCGGATGAGGACGATCTGCAGCTGCGTCGATGACAGCCGCAGGAGCTCGGCCGGCTCCTGGACGACGGGTGGCGCCTGGAGCGGCGTCACCCCATCCGGAAGCTCCGGGGCTCGAATGCTGATCTCGCCGGTGCCGCGCGCGAGGCCCGAGGCGAGCAGGACGCCCATCACCGCCGACGCGGCCACCTCCGGGCTGACGGCGACGGGTCCGTCGGGCATGCCTCGCGATTCGGGCACCTGCGCGAGCCCCTCGAGGTCGCCGATGACGCGGACCCCCGAGTCCCGGATGCCCTCGATGACCTGGCGGGCCATCGCCCCGACCGGCTCGCGAGACCACTCGGGCAGCTCGATCTTGGGCTCGTCGGGGTTCGGCGGACGGTGCTCCATCAGCGCCGTGGCACCGAAGCGAATGACCCGGGTGTAGACCTTCCGGGACAGCTTCTCGGCCTTGTAGGCGACGTTGAACGTCCGGATGACCTCGATCTCGGGCACGGTCATCGAGCGGTTGGAGAGGGTCGTCACCGGCTCGAGCGTGCCGGGCTGGACGCCTGTCAGGCGCTCGAAGACGCGGAGCACCATGTCGTGATCGCCATCATCGAGCGCGATGGCCGTGACCCGATCCGCCCCGACGATCTCCGCCCAGCGCTTGATGAGGAGGTCGTGGCGATGCCGCCGCCAGAACGTCCTGCCGGCGGTGCCGTCGGGCTTGTCGAGGAGGCTGCGAACCCACTCGTCGAGCGGCATCGTCCACTGGTTCTGGACCCATTGCTGCCACTGCGACGGCATGATCTTGGCCAGCGGACGGAGTGTCACCACGACCTGGACCTTGCTCGGGTCCAGCTCCTCGATGACCTTTCGAATGGCGTCCGGCTTGCCGTCCGAGAAGAACTCGCTGCTGATCACGACACGGTCGGCCTTGGTGCCCCGGACCTTCGCGAGGAGGCGATCCCACTTCCACCGCGGCGGCGGGTCCTTGTCGTCCGCCCAGGCGTTGGGCAGCTGGAGGCCGGCGAGTACGGCGGTCATCGCGTGCCGGCCCTCGCTCGCGTAATAGACGCCCTGCCGGTCGAGCGAAGCGCGGGCCGCGAACAGCGCCGCCTGGAGCCCGGTGGTTCCGGTCTTGTGGGGCCCGATATGGACGATGCGCGTGCCGGCGGGAACGAGCAGGTCCTCCTGCTGCCACGTCGGGGGCTGGGTCGCCAGCCGCTCCTCGATCTCCATGGGCGCGCGGTCCGTCACGGTCACGGCCTCATTGTGGCCCGTCCGACGGCCTTCCGTCGTCGTGCCTCGGCTCAGTCGTCGATCGGGATCTCGGTGCCCGGCGGGCACGGCGGCTGGCCGTAGACCGAGGTGAGGACCTCACCGGTCGATCGGCTGAGGATGAGCTGGGCGGTGGCATTCGGGATCACGACGCCGGGGCATTGGGGGTGGTCGTAGGTCATCACGCCGACGAAGTCCACGCGCCACGCCTCCTGCTGGAGCTTGTGCCGCCACTCCTTCGCGGCCTCCTCGCTCGGGAAGGAGGGATACGCGCCGCTGTAGATCTCGGCGACCTGGCCGGACCGCACGAGGGTGATGGTCATCGGCTCCTTGAGGTCGACGACGGCCCGCGCCGCCGCGACGGCGGCCGCCTCCGTCGTCACCTTGTCGGGCAGGGCTCCGGCGCACCCGATGAGGGCCAGCCCGACGACCAGCTGGACGACCCAGACGATGCCCGCCCTTGACCCTCGCATGGCGCGGACCTTGCCCCTCGCTCGCACGCGCGTCAATGGACCGACCGGCGTCCGCTAGCCGGGCTGCCTTGCCATCTCGATGATCACGCGTTGGCGGGACCCGCCGAGCGAGCCCATCCTCGCCAGGCCGTGGTCAGCGAACCCTGACCGTCTCCGGCGTGGCGTCGGGGAGTTCGGATCGAAGGTCGGGCCGATGGACAGGCAGGTCGGCGAGGGTGACGCGCCGCCTCGGCCAGATCCGGTGGAATGGATCGGCGTAGAGGAATACCGCGCTCAACGCCGCGACCACGAGAACCCACGACAGGCCGTCGGAAGCGGCGACGATTTCCGTGCCCGAGAGCACCGTGAGGAACCAGAGCGCGGCGGTCGCGATCCGGCGCTGCCGCGAGATATCGGTCCGGTACACGCCGGGATCTTCGACCCAGCTCTGCACGCAGGCAATCACTACTTCGTTCGCCAAGGGCGCACGGCCGTACCGGGCAAGCCGGGACCAAAGGTCCAGGGGAGGTTGGTGAGCCTGGAAGGACTTGAACCTTCAACCCGCTGATTAAGAGTCAGCTGCTCTGCCATTGAGCTACAGGCCCGGGCGGGAAGGTTACCCCAAGTCGCCCCCGCGATCGAACGCGGGTCAGGCGCGCCCGTGAAGCACGATCCGCTGGCCGTTGGTTGCGCCGGCCTTGGGCGAGCAGAGCCAGAGCATCGCGGCCGCGATCTCGTCGGGGCGCGTGTCGGTCGGCTTCTCGTCACCGATCGAGCGGATCACGACGACGTTCGCCGTGGCCGTGGTGCCGGCCAGGTCGCGGGCGACGGAGATCGTCAGCGCCTCCATCGCGGCCTTCGATGCCGCGTACGCCGCGTGCTTCGGGGTCGGCGCGGCGGCGACGAACGTCGAGACCGCGACGATCCGACCGTGCTCCGCCGCCGCGATGTCGGGCAGGAACGCTCGAACGGCATGGACGGTCGTCCACAGGTTGAGCGCGAGGAGGTTCGACAGCTCGGCGTCGTCGTTCTCGACGAACGGTCGCCCCCCGGCATAGCCACCGACCAGCTGCAGCAGCCCGGAAACGGGCCCGAGCCGTTCCCGGACCTCGACCGCGGCTGCGGAGGACGCATCCGCGCTGGCGAGGTCGACACCCAAGCCGATGTGCCGATCGAGGCCGCCCGGCAGCGTCGCGGCGAGGTTCTCGCAGTCCGCACGCGACTGGGCCAGGAGCGCGAGCCGGTAGCCAGCCTCCGCGAACCGTGCCGCCACGACGCCCCCGAGGCGCCCGGTCGCGCCGGTGATCGCCACAACCCGGTCGGCGCCGCTTCCACCCATCTCGTTCCCCCTACGTCAGCTCGCCGGCGAGCAGATCCATGAGCAGCCCGTCGTGGTACGTGCCGTCGGCGCCGCGCTCGTACTGCCGCATGACGCCGACAGGCTTGAACCCGACCTTCTCGTAGGTCCGGATCGCGCGGGCGTTGGACGTCGCCGGATCGATCGTCAGCCGGAAGTGCCCCCGGACATCGATCAGATACCGCGCGAGCGTCCTGACGGCGTCCGTGCCGAGACCGCGCCCCTGGAACGGCGACGACATGATGATGTCGATGCCGGCGCTCTTGTAGTCCTCGTCCTCGTTCTCGGCGGCCTGGATCGAGCCGGCGAGCTGCCCGTCCACCTCGATCGCCCAGACCGTGTAGTGCGCGTCGCCCGCGTACAGCTCGTCGGCCGAATGCTCCGCCCCGCGGGTATCCCAGATCGCGACGACGGACGGGTCGCGCAGCACACCGAGCAGCGCTTCGCGGTCCGCGGGCCGCAGGGGTCGGAGCGTCACGAGGTCGCCGGCGAGGGTCGGCACCACCTCGCCATCCGCGTTGCGGATCTGGCCTGGGGTGTCAACCGATCCATGCGCCGGCTCGATCGGCTTGTCCATCTCCAGGGCGTGAACCGTGTACCCGAGTCGTTCGTACAGCCGGAGCGCGCCTTCGTTCGCGGCGTCGAGATCGAGCGTCATTCGCTCGCGCGCCGTGTTTGCGACCCCAAACCTCGGCGGCCTGCATCAGGGCCGTGCCCACGCCACGGCCACGCCAGGACGGCGCCACCGCCAGTCCGAGGTCGACATGCAACCGCGGAATCCGCGCGCTGTCCGGATCCCTGCGGCCGCTTGAGCCACAGCTCGACCATCCCGACGACGGACCCGTCGTCCGCCACGGCCACGATGCCCTCGTCGCGAGGACCGATCGCGTGCCAGCGCCGCCGCGACCGCCCGGCCGCCTCGAGCGAGGGGGCCCGCCAGCGATCCGGGTCGATCGTCGCGTGGTGGACCGCGCTCGACTGCTGGATCTCGAGCATCGCGGGCTCGTCATCCGGGGTTGCCGATCGAACGGTGAACGCGGCCGCGGGTTGCGCCACGCCCGGGTCGAGCTCGCTCATTCCGGCACCTGACCGCGCAGCTTTGCGGGCGCGATGGCGCGCCACGCGTCGCGGAGGAGCTTCTCCAGCAACGCCCGGTCCACGCGGGCGAGATCGACGTTCACCCAGCCGAACCGCCCCACGTAGGCCGCCTTCGAGAACGTCTCCGGATCGAGGTCGATGAGGTCCGCCTGGACGTCGATCGAGGCCTTCAGCGACACGCCGGTCGCGTCCTCACCGCCGATCACGAACATCTTGTCCCGGATCCGGAAATTGACGTCGCTGCCCCAGGAGACGTGCTCCGTGACCTCGGGGAGGGCCATCGAGATCTCGCGGACGTCCTGGAAGGTCGGCATTCAGACGGCCTCGGGCTCGGCGCTCGGTCCCTCGATCGTCACGTTCGGCAGCCAGCCCAGCCAGCGCGGCAGCCACCAGTTCCAGTCGCCGAGCAGGGTCATCGTCGCGGGCAAGAGCACCGACCGGATCAGCGTCGCGTCGATGAACACCGCCACCGCCAGCCCGAGCCCGAGCTGCTGGATGAACACGAACTTGAAGGTCACGAAGACCGCGAACACGACGACCATGATCGAGGCCGCGCTCGTGATCGTCCCCGAGGTCACGGAGATTCCCCGCGCCACCGCCGCCCGCGAATCCATCCCTCGATCCCGCGCCTCCTTGATCCGCGTGAGGATGAACAGGTGGTAGTCCATCGACAGCCCGAACAGGATCGTGAACACGAAGATCGGGACCCAGCTCTCGATGACGCCGCCCGACTCGATGCCGAGCGGCTCCGCGAACCAGCCCTCCTGGAACACGAGGACCATCACGCCGAACGCCGCCGCGGTCGAGAGCAGGTTCAGCAGGATCGCCTTGATCGGGATGACGATCGAGCGGAACGCGATCAGCATCAGCAGGAACGACAGCCCCAGGACGAACAGGAAGATCCGAGGCGTCGCGTCGTCGTAGATGCCGACGATGTCGAGGGTCGCCGCTGGCTGGCCGGCGACATAGGCCTCCACGCCGTCCGCCTCGAATGGCCCCAGGACTGCCGGTCGGATGTCGCTCCTGACCGTCCGAACGATCTCGCGATTCGCTTCGTCGTTGCGACCGCCCGTCATCCGGAACGACAGCAGGAACGACTTCCCGTCCTGCAATTCGCGCACGACCTCGCCGCCCTCGAGCCCGTTACCGAGCGCAAGCACCCTGGTCTTGAAGTCCTCCAGCGCGAGGACCAGCTCCACGCCGTTCGGGTTCGACACGACGACGTCGAGCCGGAGGTTCTGCCCGAGCGGGAACTTCTCGTTGACGAGCTTGATCGCCGCGATGCCATCGATCGATGACGGGAGGCCGGTGATCTCCGTCGTGCCGGTTCGCATCCGCGTCACGGGGGTGGCTGCCGCGATGAGCACCGCCGCGCTGAGCAGGGTCAGCAGGACCGGCCGCGACATCACGGCATTTACGAGGCTCGCCCACGAGTCCGCTCCCGGGCGGTCGGGCCGCCCGCCGGTCGATCGTCTCGAGCGCGCCGCGCATTCGCAGCAGCCGCGGCAGCCAGGTGATCGGTCGCCCCCAGTTCACCCGGTCGCCGACGATCGCCAGCGTCGCCGGCAGGAACGTCAGGCTGCCGATGACCGAGACGGCCACCACGGCCATCGTCCCGACAGCCATCGACGTGAAGAGGCTGATCCCGAGCGTCACGAGCCCGCCGAGCGAGATCACGACCGCAATCCCGCTGAAGAACACCGCCCGACCGGCAGTGCTGCTGGATGTCTCGATCGCGTTCGCGATCGTTTCTCCGCGGCGCCGCTCGATCCGGAAGCGGGTGATCATGAACAGCGAGTAGTCGACCGCGACCGCGAGGCCCATCAGGACGATGAGCTGCGTGGCGTTGGGGCTGACCGCGCCGACGGTCTGGCTGTACAGCGCGAGGAACCCGTACGCGGCGGCCAGCGACGTGATCGCGAGCAGCAGCGGGATCACCGACGCGACGATCGCCCCGAAGGCGATCAGCAGGATCAGGAACGTCACGGGGATCGTCAGGCGCAGCGAGCCGTCGAGCTCCTCGTTGATCAGGCCGGTGATGTCGTTGTTGATGAACGTCGAGCTGATGACGTGGACGCGCGCACTTGGCAGCGCGGCCCGCACACCGTCAACGATCGCGGGGACCGGCGCCAGCTTCTGCTCGACGATCGGCCGCTCGCCGGGCACGTTGCCCACGACCTGGACTGTCGTGCCATCGGGCGAGATGAGGCCCGCCTGTGGCGGGGCGATGAACGGATCAATGACGTCGTCGAACGTCGGCTGCTCCGAGCCGTCGACGGTCGCGCGCGCCGCCGTGAGGTCCGCCACGAGGTCGTGGACGACCGCCTGGAATATCGGGTCAGCGGCGGCACCAGAGCCGCCATCGATGACGACGACGAGCCGCTCCGCCGGCGCGATCGGCTCCCCCGCCCCGAGGACGTCGTAGGCCGTCTCCGATTCGAGCCTCGGCCCGTTGGGGTCCTCGTTGACGTCGAGGGCGTAGATCCCGCCGGCCGCGAACCCGGCGCCGAGCGTCCCGAACGTCGCCGCGAACCACAGCACGAACACGGGCCAGCGGTGGCGCGCCGACCACGCCGCGACTCGGACGGTCCAAGGGGCTCGCATCGCCCGAGTCTACGGGCAGCGAGGCGTCAGCCTTGCGAGGGTCAGCAGCCGGCTTCGTCGATGGCCCCCGAGATCGCGATCTGCTTGCCGAGGAAGTCGCTGACCGTGCCGACGTTCTCGTTGTACGTGTCGATGGCCGCCTGCGTGATCGGCTCGGTGGCGAACAGGACCTTGGCGGCCTCCGCCGCCTTCTGGTAGTGGTCGATCGAGGCCTTCGGATCGCCGAGCGGCGACTTGAACGAATCGAGTGCGTGGAGCGTGTCCATCGCGCCGAGGAACGCGTCGAGGTCGAGGTTCCCGATCTCCTTGTCACGCACGGCCTCGATGGTGTCGGCATTCGTCAGCTGCGCCAGGAATTGGACTGCGAGGAGCTGCTGGCCGGCGGTCGCGATGGCCGCGCAGTCGACGGCGCCGCCACCCGGCCCGCTCGTGGCGGCCCTCGGCGTAGCTCCGTTCGAATTGGACGTCTGGCCGGGCCCAGCACCGCCGCACGCGGCGAGGAGCATCACGACGACAGAAAGGACGGCGATTCGGGTGTGCATGGGCGGCATCCTACCCGCGGCTCGCCCGAAACCGCGACCTGACGAAAGGACTGGCGATGGTCCCGCGTCGAAATTAGGCGGCCATGACCCTGATTGGCGCGCGCTCGGGTCGATTGGGGGATAGAACCGCTGGGGGCAGCCGTCACTGTGTCGTCATGGCCGCGAATCGCCGCTCCGCCGGACTCGCCGTCGTCGTCGCCATCACCTGCCTGCTTGGTCCAGGGCCTGCGCCGGCGAGTGCGGCCCCACCCCCTGACTTCCCCGCCGAGGACGCGCTCTTCCACAGCTACCCCGAGATGATCGACGAGATCCAGGCAGTCGCGGCAGCCCACCCGGGAATCGTCGATCTCTTCTCGATCGGCAAGAGCTACAGGGGTCGGGACCTCTGGGCGGCCAAGGTCAGCGACAACGTCGCGTCGGACGAAGGCGAGCCGGAGGTGCTGTTCGTGGCCGCCCACCACGGCGACGAGCACATGTCCGTCGAGCAGGCGTTGTACCTGTTCGATGTCCTCACCAACGACTACGGCGTCGACCAGCAGGTCACGAAGCTCGTCAACAGCCGTGAGGTCTGGATCGTCTTCATGCTCGATCCCGACGGCGCGCAGTTCGACCTCACGGGCGACCCGTATCGGGGCTGGCGCAAGAACCGCCAACCGAACCCCGGCAGCACCCACGTCGGCACCGACCTCAACCGGAACTACGACTACCAGTGGGGCTGCTGCGGTGGATCGTCCAGCAATCCGGCGTCGAAAGTCTACCGCGGCCCGAAGGCGTTCTCGGCGCCCGAGGCGAAGGCCCTGGCCGACTTCGTCGACAGCCGCGTGATCGGCGGACAGCAGCAGATCCGCACCCACATCACGCTCCACGCGAGCGGCGAGTTCATCAACTATCCGTACGCGTACACCAAGGCCGACGTGCCCGCTGACATGACCGCGCTCGACCATGACACGTTCGTCGCGCTGGCCCAGGCGATGGCCGCGACGAATGGCTACACGGTCCAGCAATCGAGCTCGTGGTACATCGCCGATGGGGACGAGGAAGACTGGATGTACGGTCGTCACCGGATCTTCGCGTTCACCTTCGAGCTCTACCCGCCGCCGATCGCCGGCCTCGGCGGGCACCACCCGCCCGACGAGGTGATCGCCGCGGAGACCGCGCGGAACCGTGCCGCGTTGCTCTACATGATCGATCTCGCGGACTGTCCCTACCGTGCCAGCGGCACGCAGGTCGCCAACTGTGGCGCCCTCTTCGACGACCTCGAGCTGGACCGCGGCTGGACCCGAAATCCGTTCGGGACAGACACGGCGAACACAGCCGCCGCGGGCGCATGGGCGCGGGGCGATCCGTCCGCGACGAGCTCGAATGGCAAGAAGCAGCTCGGGACCGCGGCGTCGGGATCGATGGCCTTCGCGACCAGCCTGCCGGCGGGTTCTTCCCCGACCTCCTACGACCTCGATGGTCAGACATCGATCGGATCGCGGGACATCTCGCTTCCGGCAAATGTGGCGAGCTACGGCCCGCTGACCTTCAAGTGGTACCTGGCGCACTCGGGCGGCTCGAGCTCGGCGGACTCGTTCCGGGTCTACGTGGTCGACACGGGGAGCGGGACGAAGACCAAGGTCTTCGAGCAGCTCGGCAAGGCAGCCGACGTCGACGCATCGTGGAAGTCGGCGTCCGTGTCGCTGAGCCCGTTCGCGGGCCGGACGATCCGCCTGCTCTTCGTGGCCACCGACCGTTCGCCCTACAACCTGGTCGAGGCAGGCCTCGACGACATCCGGATCCAGCGACCCGCCTGACCTGGCGCATCATCGAAAGTCGTCGGCATAGTCCCAGCAGTTGGTGATCCCCGCCTCCAACTCGCCGATCATTCCGGGCTCATCGCTGAGGTAGGCCGAGACAGCCGTGTCCGGATCGAACGCTTCGACGTAGGGCCGGCAGATCGCAGCGCCGATCTCGTGGTATCGACGAGTGCTCATGGTGATCCGTCCGCGAACCTCGATCGCTCGATACGGATACTCGTTCTCGGCCAGCACAACCGTCGCCCTCGGGTCTCGCCCGAGCATCGAGATCTTGCGATCCCCGGCCGGGAACTGGAAGACGAACCTGCCATCGATCCATCGGTGCCAGACCGGCCGACTGAAGACCGATCCATCGGCGAGCCCGATCGACATGACAGCCGCCAAGGGCTGCTCGAACAGGTCGCCGAGATCCGAAGGCTCGAGCCCGCGTCGCATGGTCTGTCCTCAGTCAGCGCGCGCGAATGTCACCCGTTGCCGGAAGCCGAGTCAACGGCGATGCGAAGCGTGCCATCGGCCTCTCGCCGGTGGACGACGACGTACTTGCCGCGGCGACCGTTGCCCTGGACCGTCGACCCGACGTCGACGACGAGCTCGTCGCCCGAGAGGATCTGCTCCGACTCGAATCGCATGGACACCGGTCCGTCCTCGACCCATGCCCTCATCACGGTCTCGATGGCAGCTCGACCCTGGATCGCTGGCTCGCCCGGGAACTGGATGCGAGCATCCTCCCGATACAGCGAAACGAGCGCCTCGGCATCCTGGGCTAGGAGCGCACGCTCAAAAGCCTGATTGAACGCCCGCACTTGCTCCTTGACGTTCATCATTTCACTCCTCGACTCGTTCAGTCAGCATCGCGCAATGTCACCTGACCGTCCGACCTCAGGCCCGCGATGAGGCTCTCGACCGCGGTCCGCGCGGGACGTCGGTTCTGAAGGCTCTTCAGAGCGGTTGCTTGCACCTCGACGCGCGACCTCTGCCCTGCCGTATCGCTCACCTCAGCCACGATCGCACATGCATGTGTCGCCAGCCCCTGGAAGACCCACCCCTTGATGACGTGTCGCCCTTTGACGGTCGCCTTGGCGGCGACGCGTCCCTTGGCTGCGATCGCCGCCGCAAACAGTTCGGCAACCGATCCGGCATCGCGATCGACATCGAGGCTCGTTTGATAGACGTCTCGCGGGAAACGCTTGACCGTAAGTCGCCCGCCCCAGGTACTGCTCTTGTTCTCGCGGCGGATGCCGAACGACGTGTCGCCATCGGTGATCTCGAGCCCGATGGACGTCAGCGCATCGAGCATCAAATCCTCGAAGGTCAGGTCGTCTTCGGTCCGCTCGGAACTCAATCGATGCCTCGGTCAGCGTGACGACACGTGACTAGCCCATCGACTCCTGGTTGTCGATCTGGGCGCGCTGGAGGCGGCCCGAGAAGTCGACATAGATCGACTTCCACTCGGTGAACGAGTCGAGGGCCGCGTGGCCCGCCTCGCGGTGGCCGTTGCCGGTCTCCTTCCAGCCGCCGAACGGCAGGTGCGTCTCCGCGCCGGTCGTGCCGGCGTTGACGTACACGATGCCCGTCTCGAAATCGCGCATGGCGCGGAAGGCGGTGTTGGCGTCGCTCGTGAAGATCGACGACGACAGGCCGTAGCGCGTCTGGTTGAGCGCGGTGACCGCCGACTGGTAGCCATCGACCGGAATGACCGACAGGACCGGACCGAAGATCTCCTCCTGCGCGATCCGGGCCATCGGCTCGACCCCGCGGAAGATCGTCGGATGGAAGAAGTTGCCGTGCTGCAGGTCGCCGTCGGTCGCGCGCGCGCCGCCGAGGACGAGCTCGCCCTCCGCTCGCCCGACTTCGACGTACGACCCGACCTTGTCGACTGCCGCCGGGTTGATGAGCGGCCCGACATCGACCTTCTCGTCGAGGCCGGACCCGAGGAGCAGCTTCTTCGCCCGGGCCTCGAGCTTCTCGAGCAGCGGGTCGACCACCGCCTCCTCGACGATCACGCGGGAGCAGGCCGTGCAGCGCTGGCCGGTCGTGCCGAACGCGGACCAGAGAATCCCGTCGGTCGCGAGGTCGAGGTCGGCGTCCTTGAGCACGACGACGGCGTTCTTGCCGCCGAGCTCGAGCGAGACGCGCTTGAGCCGGCGCGCGGCGCGCTCCGCGAGCGACTTGCCCGTCGCGGACGACCCGGTGAACGAGATGACGGGCACGTCCGGCGACTCGACGATGGCGTCGCCGACCTCCGCCCCGGAGCCCGTCACGAGGTTCACGACGCCGGCCGGGAACCCGGCCTCCGCCATGAGCTCCACGAGCAGGGTGGCGCAGTGCGGCGTGTCGCTCGCCGGCTTGAAGACGACGGTGTTCCCCGTCACGAGCGCCGGCATCATCTTCCAGCACGGGATCGCGATCGGGAAGTTCCACGGCGTGACGATCCCGGCGACCCCGATCGGCTGGCGAATGCTCATCGCCCACTTGTCCGGGAGCTCCGAGGGGACGGTGTCGCCGAACATCCGGCGGCCCTCGCCGGCCATCAGGTAGGCGATGTCGATGCCTTCCTGGACGTCGCCGCGAGCCTCCGCGAGAACCTTGCCCATCTCGCGCGTCATCGCCCGCGACAGCCGCTCCTTGTGCTGCGCCATGAGCTCGCCGAAGCCGTAAAGGATCTCGCCGCGCTTCGGTGCCGGCGTGGCCTTCCACCGCGGGAGCGCCATCTCGGCGGCCCGGATCGCCATGGCGGTGTCCGCGGCGGTGCCGGCCTGGAAATGCCCGATGACGTCGCGCCGATCAGCAGGATTGAGGCTCTCGAACGTCCGCCCCGAGACCGAATCGACCCATTCGCCCGCGATGAACAGCTGGTGTGTCTTCGGCGTGCCCGGCAGCGCGCTCTTGGCCTTCTCGAGGATGTCGGTCATGGGCGGAGGATAGTCACCCGAGATCGAGGTGAATACGGAGGGCCTCGTCGAGGCGATCGAGGAGCGCGTACGGAACGAGACCAACGCGCTCGCCAATCCGCTCGAACGCGACAGAACGCACCTGCTCGGCCTGAGCCTTTGAATCCTGCCTCAAGCCGGTTCGAGCACCCGGCAGCAGCACCTGGAAGCGGTAGAGCCGCGACACATTGGCCGTCAGCGGGACGACCGTCACGAGACCTCGCCCGAGCCGAGCGACGATCTCATTCGAGTCGTCGTTGCTGACGATCACGGCCGGTCGGCGCTTGTTGGCCTCCGCGCCGCGCGCCGGCTCGAAGTCGACGACGTGAATGTCGCCGCGCTTCATCGATCGCTGATTCCGTCGCCTACGGTGGTCTCCCAGAGCGCCGCGTCGCCGCTTGCGTCGAACGCTTCCCATGCGGCGGCGTACTCCGCCCGGAGCTCCGCCGATCGCAGCAGGCGAACCGCCTTCTGCAGCGCCGCGGATCTCGATTCGAGACCGGCTTCCCTCGTGTAGCGATCGAGAAATTCGAGATCGTCGGATGGCAGGCTCACGCTGACCTTCATACCCGAATGCTACCACGGGTAGCAACGGTGTCCTACCAGCCTCCCGGAACTCGCCGCCGCGGTGAACCGTCTCGTCCGCGATCACTACGGATACGCTGCGACCGAGGAACCACTGATGACGACCCGATCGATCTCCGCCGCCGTGCTGTCGCTGCTGCTCCTCGCCGGCTGCGGAGCGCCAATGGGGCTGCGGACCCAGCCCGCGCCGATCAGCGCCTGCATGGACGCTCTCGCGACCGGGGTCCTCGTGACCAGCAACCTGAGCGGCCTCGCGATCAGGATCGACGATGGCGACATCCAGGAAGTGGAGTGGCCGTTCGAGTACACGGCTCGACGCGACACCGGCGGGGCGGTGCTTCTCGACAGCGTCGGCGTCGAGGTCGCGCGCGAGGGTCAGCTCATCCAGATGGGCGGCGGCACGGGAGCTGACGGCGTCTTCTACGCCTGTCCGGGGTCGATCTCGGTCGTACCGGCTCCGAACTGAGGAAAGCGATACGCGTGCGTCACCTTCGGCAGACGCTTGGGGTGATCGTTGTTGGAGTCGCGGCCGCTTGCTCGTCGCTGGCCCCACGGGTTCCCCTCCTGACGGCCCAGGCGCCAGCGGACGCCTGCATGCAGGCGCTTCTGCTTGGAACCCTTGCAAGGAATCCCGACTCCGGAGTTGGCGTACGAACAGCTGACCGCGAGGTCCGCGTCGAGTGGCCTTTCGGCTATTCGGCCAGGGAAGATGATGGCCACTTCGCGCTCCTCGACGAGACGGGAATCGTTATCGCCCGAGAAGGCGACGAGGTCTCCGTCGGCGGAGGGGAAGTCGGGCCCGAGGGCACCAGCTTCTGGCGCGCCTGCGGAATCACCCAGGGATCAGGGGCTTCGTCGACTAGTCGGAAACATTTGTGGCGAATCGCCAGCGGGTCGCCGTCGGCATGTCCCGCCAGGCGAGCACCGACTCCGGGGCGATGCGCCAGGCGCTGCCCTTGTCCCACCGTTCCGGCTCGGGCTCGTAGTCGCTGTATTGGCCCCCGTACTTGGCCTTCATGGTCGCGGCGAGGCGCCGGCGGAACTCCGGGTCGGGCTGGATCCGCTCCACGACGCCGCGCACGATCAGCGCGTCGTTGATGCCGTCGAGATGCACGACGACGTTGCGGTTCGCCGCGAGGTTGCGGTTCTTGACCGTGAGCGGTGAGCCCGTCTCGAGGAACATGTCGCCTTCGAACAGGGTTCCCCAGACCGGCACCACGTGCGGCCGGCCATCGGGCATGACCGTACCGATCCAGTACGCCTCTGCCGTGGTCAGCCGCTCGATGACGGTCGACCATTCGATGAACGTGCCGCCCCGCGGCGGCACGCCGTAGCTCTTCGGCGGGCTGTCCGGACGCTCGCGGGGCGGCTCGGTGGCGAACGGCCCCGGCATCACCTCACGGAACCGGCTCGACCACCACCGGCGTGATCTCGGCGAGGCAGGTCGCGGCGCCCGGCTTCAGGAACGCGTTGAGGCTCGCGGCGGACTCGGCCTCCACGAGGAGGTAGGTGGTGTGCTGCGGGAAGGAGAGCCAGTAGCCCCGAAGCGTGACGCCCTCCGCGTGCTCGTCGAACAGCGAACGAGAACCGCCCTTGCCGTATGGGCAATCGGCGGGCGCGTGGGATTGCTCGATGTGGAACAGCATTCGCGGTGACCTCCCTGGACCCTGCTTCCGGACCAGTCGCAACCCTACCGTTTCGGCCCGCCATTCGCCCGAAGCCTGCCCCTCAGCGAGCCTCGACGGCCCGGTCGTTCCGAATCGCCCACGGCTCGAGGATCGCGAACGCCGCGTCGGTCCACGGCGTCGAGATGCCCGTTTCGCCGCCAAGCCGGCGCAGCGTTCCCTGGAGCGCGTCGAGCTCCATCCGGTGCCCGATCAGGAGGTCGTGCCGGAGGGAGGTGCCCTCGTCGTCGGCCTGTGCCAGCACGAGCGCGTGCTGGCGAGCGACGAGGTCGTCGGCCAGCGGCACACCGAGCGCCCGCCCGATCGACCACGCCTCCTGCATGATCGCCCGCAACATGGCCGACGCAGCCGGTGAGCTGCGGACGTCGCCGACGGTCAGCTGCGTCGCCGCGGTCACGGCCGAGAACGCGACCAGGAGGACGTACTTCTCCCACTTCGTCCGGCGGACGTCGTCGGAGGCACGGGCATCGATGTCGCCAGCGCGGGCGACCTCGACGAATCCCTCGATGCGCGGGCTCGGCGGGCCGGGCTCCAGCTCGCCGACGACGATCCGGGCGCGGTTGCTGCGGACGACGCCGGGCGCCTCGATCGCCGACAGGATGTACGCCGCCCCGCCCGCCACGCGGTGGTCCCCGATGACCGCGGCGATTCGCGCTTCGTTGTCGATGCCGTTCTGGAGCGAGATCACCATCGTGTCGGCGCCCAGCAGCGGCGCGAGCCGGCGCGCGGCCTCCTCGGTGTCGTACGACTTCACGAGGAAGAGCACCACGTCGACCGGCCCAATCTCGCCGGGATCGTCCGTTGCCTCGACATCGACCGTCGATCGATCGCCCTCCGGCGTCACGATCGTGAGGCCGTTCGCGCGCATCGCCGCGAGGTGCGCGCCGCGCGCGATCAGGTGGACCTCGGCGCCGCCGATCGCCAGCCGCGAGCCGAGGTACGCGCCGACGCCGCCGGCGCCCATCACCGCGACGCGCATGGCGGCGGGGAGAGCTAGACGCGCTCGAAGGCGGCGGCGACGGAGCCGCCGCCGCCGAGACAGAGGGTGGCGAGGCCGTAGCGGCCCTCGCGGCGGCGGAGCTCGTGGAGGAGCGTCGCCACGATCCGCGCCCCGCTCGCCCCGATCGGGTGTCCCAGGGCGATCGCGCCGCCGTTGACATTGACCTTGGCCCAGTCGAACCCGAGCTCGCGCCCGTCGGCGAGTGTCTGCGCGGCGAACGCCTCGTTGATCTCGATGAGGTCGAAGTCGCCGATCGTCATGTCGAGCTTCTCGAGCAGTCGCTTGACGCCCTGCACCGGCGCGAGGAACAGCCACTTCGGCGCGACCTCGGCCTGGGCGTAGCCGATCAGGCGGGCCAGCGGCTTCAGCCCGAGCTTCTCCACGACCCGCTCGCTGGCGACGACCGTCGCCGCCGCGCCGTCCGTGATGCCTGGCGCGTTGCCGGCGGTGACGGTGCCCGCGGTTGCGTCGCCGCGATCCTCTCCGGTAGGCAGCTCGAACACCGGCTTGAGCTTCGCGAGGGCCTCCAGCGACGTGTCCCGCCTGGGGCTCTCGTCGGCGCTCACCACCGTGTCGCCGGCGCGACCCTTGATGGTGACCGGCGCCATCTCGTCGTCGAACCGGCCCGCCTCCTGCGCGGCGATGGCGCGCTGGTGGCTCGCGAGCGAGAACGCGTCCTGGTCCTCGCGGCTGACGTGGTCCTTGATCGCGACGCGCTCGGCGTGGGTGCCCATGTGGCACCCCTCCATGTGGCACCACAGGCCGTCATGGACGGTCGAATCGATGAATTTCGCGTCCCCGAGCCGAAGTCCGAACCGCGCCCCCTGGACCAGGAACGGCGCCTGGTTCATCGATTCCATGCCGCCCGCGACCACGATCTCGGCGTCACCCGCCTTGATCTCCGCGGCGGCGAGCATGATCGACTTCAGCCCCGACCCGCAGACGCGATTGATCGTCGTGGCGGGCGTGGTGTCGGGAAGGCCCGCCTTCAGCAGCGCCTGGCGCGCCGGCGCCTGGCCGACCCCCGCCTGCAGCACCTGGCCCATGAGGACCTCATCGACGGTCGCCTCGGGTGGGAGGCCGCGCTCGACGGCCGCGCCGATCGCGACCGCCCCGAGCTCGACCGCCGGCAGGCCGGAGAGCGCGCCGCCGAACTTGCCGATCGGCGTTCGCGCCGCGGAGACGATGTAGACGTGCCCGTTCGGGCTCGGATTCGAGGGAGTCACCCGTCGAATTCTACTCCGGCAGGTCGACCCGGTCCTCGGCGAGGGCCAGGATGTTGCCCTCGGAGTCCTTGAACCAGGCGTTCGCGTCGCCCTGCTCGTCGGACATGATCCCGTCGACGGTCTTGCCGTCCTCGCCGAGGTCGTACTCCTCGAAGACGACGCCGCGCGACCGCAGGCGTGCCACCTCCGATCGGATGTCCTGCATCCGCCAGATCGCCACCGTGTTCTTCGCGGTGCCGGCGAAGTCGGTCTTGTAGACGTTGAACGAGGTGTCGGCGGAGACGTAGTCCATGACGAAGTCTTCGAACTCCGCGACGGGCTGGAACCCGAGCTTCTCGCTGTACCAGGCCTTGGCCCGGGCAAGGTCGGCGCCCGCGAGCATCACGCTGAGCGTGTGGCCCGATCCCTGGCCCGGGGGTGCCTGGAGGATTGCCACGGTGTTGCCGTCGGGATCCTTGAACCATGCGGTCAGGCCGCCAGTCGGGTCCCGCATGACGCCGTCCTCGGTCTTGATCTCGCCGAAGTCGTACTCCTCGAAGGTGACGCCGCGGCCCCGCAGGCGGGCGACCTCCGCGGCGAGGTCATCGACGTTCCAGTTCATGACCGTGTTCTTCGCCGTCCCGGCGAACTGCGTCGGGTAGAACGTGAAGTACGAGTCGCCGACCTTGTAGATGAGGGTGCCGGGAACCTCCGCGAGCGAGAGGGGCTCCCAGCCGAGCTTGTCGGCGTACCAGGCCCTGGCCCGCTCGAGATCCGCCACGGCGAGCGTGGCGTGGATGGATGCGTCGGTGATGGGCATGTCGACCTCCGAGTATGTCCCGGCAGCCTAGCCCCGATCGACCGAGACGGCCGTGTAGCTGTCGAGGTTGAGGCAGGACGTCTGCCACGTGCCCTGGATCTCGACGACGTACGCCCCGGGCGCGAACTCGAGCGGGACGCTGACGCCGCCGGTCGCGCTGGGGTTCTTTCGCACGAGATCGACGGACGAGATCTCGTCGAGCGTGCCGGCGAGGTAGGCCTCGACGTCGGCGCGCTGGTAGAACGCGAATCGCAACGTCAGGTAATCGATGCCGTCGCCGAGGGTGTCCTTCACGGGCAGGTTCTCGCCCGCGGCGACGCTCGCCGCGATGCTGGTGTCCCAGCCCGCGAACTGCGGGACCTCGTCGATCGCGGAGGCGTCCGTCCATCGGCCGGTCCACGCGACGATCCCGATCGGGACCCGCAGGCTGCCCACCCGGAGCGTCGTCGCCTGGAGCTCGCCGACCTGTTCGAGGAGCCCGTCGCTCGTGGTCGGGCAGCCGGCGGCGACGCTGGAGTCGAGGAGCTTCAGGCCGACCTTGCCACCGCCGCTCCCGGGTCCGCATTGCGTCGTCCACGAGGCCGCGACCCGCAGCAGGCCGCTGACGTCCCGATCCGGCAGCTGGAGCATCGCCTGATCGCCGTCGATCGTGGCTGGGACGGGCTCCGAAGCGGTCGCCTCGAATGGGACGAAGTCGAGCACGATCTCGACGAGCTCCACGCCCTCGACCTCTTCGTCCGCGATCTCGACGTGCAGGTCGACCACAGCCGTCCCGCCCAGCACCGGGTCGGTGGGCTCCAGGATGAAGGGATTGATCGTGGCCGCCGGTCCGGGATCACCCGATATGAGCTGGAAGCCGAAGAGACCCTCAATCCCCCGGATCCGCAGCGAGACCTCCATCGCCGCGGGGTCCGAGCAGGGATCGATCGTCGGCGTCAGGGTGGGGACCGGCGTGGCCGGTGCCGCCGTCGGCTGGACAGTCGGCGTCGGCGTGGGCTGGGTGCCGCCGCACGCGGCGACGATCACCGCGACGGCGAGGAGAGAGGTCCGTCCCCGGTGGTTCACGGGGTCGATGATGCCTCCGTTGCGGTCAGCGAGAACACGGCGGACGCCGTCCCCGTTCCGCAGGCCCACTCGAAGTCCATCGTCAGGGACGCGACGTAGCGGCCGGGTTCATCAGGCACCCGCAGCCGGAACGAGCCGTCGACCCGCGGGCTCGCGATCCGGTGGAAGGCCTGGCGGAGCCCCGCGGGCGGGTAGTCCTCGACCGCCCCGACGACGCTCCGGCGCGTGAAGCCATACGCCTCCATCGTCCGCAGCTCGAGGCCAGGGCCATGGCAACGACGAGAGCGGAGCGAGATAGGTTGGGCATGCCGGTTCGACGCGGTCGTTGTGCGCCTTGTAACGAACCGAGAGCCTGGATCGAAACCCTCAGCCGCTTGCCCTCGCTCGGCCCAGGACCGCGTCGGCGACGATCAGGCGATGGACCTGGTTGGTGCCCTCGTAGATCTGGGCGCCCTTCGCGTCGCGCATGAGGCGCTCGATGCCCGTCTCGCGGGAGTAGCCGCTCCCGCCGAAGAGTTGGACGGCGTCCGTCGCGACCTTCATCGCGGTGTCGCTCGCGGTCCACTTTGCCAGCGACGACACCTCGGCGAGGGGCTCGCCGCGATCCTTGGCGCGCGCGGCCTCGTGGACGAGGGCCCTCGCGGCGGCGACGTCGCGGGCCATCTCGGCGAGCATGAACCGCAGGCCCTGGAGCTCCGAGATCGGCGCGCCGAAGGCCTTTCGCTGCAGGAGGTACGCGGCGGCCTGCTCGAGCGCGGATCGAGCGATGCCGACGCAGCCCGCACCGATCGAGATCCGCCCCTCGGCCAGGCTCGAGAGCGCGATTCGGTATCCCCCGCCCTCCTCGCCGAGGCGGTTCGCGGCCGGGATGACAGCACCGTCGAAGATCAGCTCCGCCGCGGGGCAGGATCGGATTCCCATCTTCTTCTCATGGGCGCCGAAGCGGAAGCCAGGCGTCCCCTTCTCGACCAGGAACGCGGTGATCCCCTTCGAGCCCTTCGACGGGTCGACCGTCGCGAACACGAGGTAGCGATCCGCGTCGGGGGCATTCGAGATCCAGATCTTCGTGCCGGTCAGCCGGTACGAGCCGTCGTCGGAGCGCTCGGCCCGCGCCCGAAGCGCAGCGGCGTCGGAGCCGCCGGACGGCTCGGTGAGGCAGAAGGCCCCGAGCGCCTCGCCCGCAAGCATCGGGGGCAGCCAACGCCCGATCTGCTCGTCGGTCCCGTAGTTGAGGACCGGGAACTGCGAGAGCAGGTGCACGGAGAGGGTCACCGCGGTGGCCATGTCGGCCGCCCCGAGCTCTTCCATGACCAGCGCCCAGCCCAGGTACGAGAACCCTCCGCCGCCGACGGATTCGGGGAGCGGGGCGCCCGTGAGCCCCAACTCCCCCATCCGGGTGAAGATCGAGCGGTCGAAGCGTTCCTGTTCGTCCCGCTCGATCGCCGTGGGGGCGACCTCGCGCTGGGCGAACTCCCGGGCCGTGTCCTGCAGCAGCCGCTCCTCGGCGGTCAGCCCGCCGGCGTCGGACGTGGCTGCGTCAGGCATTGCCGGGGTCTGCCGTCGCGGGGTGCGAAAACTGATGCCAATCGCTGCATAGCCCTTCGCCTACCACACGGCGGCGTGCATGCATCGGCGTCGAATCAACAGACGTATGTGGCGATTGGCATAGCTTCTGCGCGACGGGGACCGAAAGGGTGAGCGGAACCGCGCGGACCACAGCGCGCCTAAGCCCGCGGGTAGGTGTGGAATCCGCGGCCTGTCTTCTGTCCGAGGTGGCCGGCCTCGACGAGGTCGACGAGCACCTTCGGCGGCGGGTAGTGCTCCTCGCCGATGCCCTCGTGCAGGACCTTCATCACGTTGAGGCAGACGTCGAGGCCGATGAAGTCGGCCAGCTCGAGCGGGCCCATCGGGTGGTTCAGCCCGACCTTCGCGCCCGTGTCGATGTCGTCGGCCGTCGCGCTCCCCTCCTCGAGGATCCGCATCGCCTCGGCGAGCATCGGCATGAGGATGCGGTTCACGATGAACCCGGGTCGATCGGCGGAGACGATGAGCTGCTTGCCGAGTGCCTCCGTGACCTCGCGAATCGCGCTCTCGGTTTCGTCGGTCGTCGCGGAGCCGCGGATCAGCTCGACCAGCGGCATCACCGGAACCGGGCTGAAGAAGTGCATGCCCACGAACCGCTCGCGGCGCGCCGCCGAGATGCCCGAGGCAAGCTCGTCGATCGAGATCGAGCTCGTGTTCGAGGCGAAGATCGTGGCCGCTGGTGCACGCTCATCGAGCTGGCGCCACAGCTCCTGCTTGACCTTCGCGTCCTCGAAGACGGCCTCGACGACGAGATCGGCCGACCGGACGAGCTCCAGGTCGTCCGATGCGAGGACACGGCCGATCGTCGCGTCGCGCTGGTCCGAGTCGAGCTTGCCCTTGGCGACGGCGCGCTCGAGGTTGGCAAGGATCCGCTCGCGGCCCGCCCGCGCCCTGGCGAGCTCCGGCTCGTAGAGGACGACGTGCTTGCCGATGGCTGCGTGGACCTGGGCGATGCCATGCCCCATGAGCCCCGCGCCGGCGACGAAGACCCGCTCGACTGCCATCCGTGGAAAGGGTAGCGGCGGTCAGCCGGTGGGTGCCGGCACGCTCGCGCCGGCGGGCGACCCTGGTCGCCGGACGAGGATGTACGCGGCCCCGACGCCGGCGATGACGGCCGAGACGAGGAAGGTCAACGGGTAGTCGGTCACGCTCGCGATCAGCCCGAGCACGGCCGGCGACAGCCCGAACGCGGCGTCGACGAACAGTCCGGCCGTCCCGACGACCGAACCTCGCTCATCGGGTCGGATCCCGACGACCGCCATCGAGAGGATCGCCGGCATCGTGAACGCGACGCCGCACGCGAAGATGACCGTGCCGACCACCAGGCCCTCCGCGACGGGGATCACGCGCCCGACGGCGAGGCCCGAGACCACGAGCCCGATGGCCGTGGCAACCAGGGCCGTCCCGGACAGGACGCTCGCCCCGAGGCGGTCCGGCAGTCGCGCGCCGAAGAGCCGCAGCACCACGACGACGATCGCGAAGATTCCCAGGTACGGCCCGGACGACCCGAGCCCCAGGTCGTCGACCATCAGCGGGATGAAGGCGAAGAACGGGCCCATGCCCCAGACGCCGCAGAGGGCGAGCAGCCCCGGCTCGACGCCGCGTGGGTGGATGAGCGGGTGCTTACGGGGTGCGGCGCCGGGTTCCGGAGGCACTTCGTCGTTGCGGCGGAGCGTCTCCGGCACGATCCAGCTCAGCCCGACCGAGACGACGTACAGGCCCGCTGTCGCGATCCAGACGGCGGCATAGCCCCAGCCGTCGAGGATCACCTCGCCAACCAGCGGCCCGATGGCAATCCCGAGGTACAGCGACAGCGAGACGAGGCTGATGGCCTCCCCGCGGCGGTGCGCCGGCGCGAGGTCGGTCGCCGCAGCGATCCCGGCCACGAAGAAGAGGGCCTCGCCAGCCCCGAGGACGAGGCGCATGAGGATCAGGATCTCGACCGTGCTCGCGACGAGGTGGCCGACCATCGCGGCGATCGAGATGGCGGCACCGATCAGCAGGGCGATACGGCGGCCGCGACGATCCGAGAGCCGACCGGCGAACGGCCGCATCAGCAGCGACGCGACGGCAAAGGCACCGATGACGATGCCGACGGCGATCCGGTCGCCGAGCAGGATCTCCTGCGTGTACAGCGGCGTGACGGGCAGCAGGATCCCGCCCGCGACGAAGAACACGAGGACGGCCGTCGACAGGGTCGCGAACTCTCGCGTGAACAGCCGCGCTTCCTTCATCGCTCCTCGTGCCGCGCGAGGAGCCGGTCCGCGGCGCTGAAGGGGTCGAGCTGGTGCGCGGCGACCTCGCGCATCACGGCATCCGTGACGTCGCGGTTCGCCGGAGTGTGGAGGTCGGCGCGGAGCCGATCCGCGAGGATCGCCCAGACCTGGGCCTCAGCACGCGCGAGCCGGGCCGTCATGTCGCTCGCTTCGCGGCCGCGCGCGCGATGCCGGTCCAGCGTCGCGAGCAGCTCCGGGATCCCGGCCCCCGTCGTCGCGGTCGTGAGGAGGACCTCGGGCTCCTTTGGCCGCGGCCGTTCGGCCGCGGCCGACTCGGCCGCCGTCGGGGAGGATCGGGCCTTGCCCGTCGATCGAACGCCCGCACGTCCGACCGCCACGAGCATCGCCCGGAGCTGCGAGGCCGTCCGCTGCGCGCCGGGTCGATCGCCCTTGTTCACCACGACGATGTCCGCGACCTCGAGGAGGCCGGCCTTGATCGCCTGGACCTCGTCGCCCATCTCGGGTGCCTCGAGGACCACGGTGGTATCAGCCGCGGCGGCGACCTCGACCTCCGACTGGCCCGTCCCGACCGTCTCGAGCAGGATCAGGTCAAAGCCCGACGCGTCCAGGACGGCGGCCGCCGCGGTGGACGTCGAGGCAAGCCCGCCGGCGTGCCCGCGCGCGGCCATGGAGCGGATGAAGACGTCGCGGTCCGTGGCGTACGACTGCATCCGGACCCGGTCGCCGAGGAGCGCGCCGCCGGTGATGGGGCTCGATGGATCGACCGCGACGACCGCAACCGCGCGCCCTGCTTCGCGCGCCGCGCCGATCAGCGCCGAGACAAGCGTCGACTTCCCGGACCCCGGCGGCCCCGTGATCCCGACGAGGTGGGCCTTGCCGGCCAGCGGGTAGAGGCGCCGCAGGGCCGCCTCGGCCACGGGGGTGCGATTCTCGACGGCCGTCAGGATCCGGGCGAGGGCCAGGCGGTCCCCGGCGAGCGCGCCGTCGACCAACGCGGCCGCATCCGGGCGGTCGGCCACCTCAGTCGCGGGAGCGGGCGTTGGCCCTGAGGAACTCGGCGACCTCGGCGATGGTCGTGCCGGGCCCGAACGTCCCCGCCACGCCGGCCTCCTTGAGGGCCGCCTGGTCGTCGTCCGGGATGATCCCGCCGACCACCACGAGAACGTCGGTCATGCCGGCTTCCTTGAGCTTCGCGGTCACCTTCGGCACGAGCGTCATGTGGGCGCCGGACAGGATCGACAGCCCGACCACGTCGGCATCCTCCTGGAGCGCCGCGGTCACGACCATGTCCGGGGTCTGGCGGAGGCCCGTGTAGACCACTTCGAAGCCCTCGTCGCGCAGGCCGCGGGCCAGGACCTTGGCGCCGCGGTCGTGGCCATCGAGGCCGGGCTTCGCGATCAGCACCTTCAGCGGTCGGTCGGGCATGGCGTCCGATTGTAGGCTTCGATCGATGGACGAAGGCCCGCGAAGCGAGCGGCTTCTGCTGCGTTTCGTGACCCACGGCGAGGCCCGGCTCCTCGGCGAGCGCTACGCCCACGATCCCGGCGGCTTCAACGACTTCGGCGAGCCCTCGAAGGTCAACCGCCGGCCGGACCGACCCGAGCCCGCCGCGGATGCCGAGCTCCGGGACGAGCACAACGGGATGCTCTGGGTCGTGCCGCTCGAGGGCGGCGAGCCACTCGGGACCGTCCAGTACCGGCGCGTGCCCTACGGCCCGAATCGAGAATCGATGGCCTGGGACATCGGGATCGAGCTCCTCGCGGAAGCCCGCGGCCAGGGCTACGGCTGGGAGGCCCAGCGGCTGCTCGCGGACTGGCTGTTCGAGACCACCGACGCCAATCGCGTGGAGGCGGGAACGGACGTCGACAACGTCGCGGAGGCGCGGTCGCTGGAGAAAGCCGGCTTCCATCGCGACGGGGTCCTGCGCGGCGCGCAGTTCCGGGCCGGCGGCTACCACGACCTGATCGTGTTCAGCCGGATTCGCTCCGACCCGCGCTGAACGTCAGGCGCCGGGCGCCGCCTCGATCAGCTCCCAGCCGGCCACGAGTGCCTCTGTCCGCTCGAGCGTCCAGCCGCCGGCCGCGAGCGGGTCTGCCATGCGTCGAGCGTTCGCTCGAGGCCGCCGGGCATGACGAGCATGTGGAGGTCGCGCCGTTCAGCTCCGCGGCGGGGCCGGGCGCCGTCGCCGCGTCACTGACCGCGCGATGGATCGAGGTCCCGGAGGTGCTCCTCGTAGTGCTCGAAGCTGTTGCCGGCGATGACCGCGGCGGCCCACCCATCGTGCGCGGCCAGCTGCTCGTCCGTCAGGGCGGCGACCGCGCGTCGCAGGCGCCGGTGGGAATCGGTCATCGCGATGACGATCTCGCCGGTCGTGCGGCCCTCGGAGGATCGCGCCGTCCTGGCGTTGATCGAGTCTTCCTGCTCGTCTCCGGGCAGGCCCACCGGCTCGGCGGTCTCCCCGAACTTGAGCAGCCGATCGGTCGTCAGCTCGTGCCACGTCGTGATGTGGGCCAGCATCTGCTTGCGCGTCCACTCGCCCTCGCCGAGCCGGGTGGTCAGCTGCTCGCTTCGGAGCGCCTTCACATGGTCATCGAAGGCTGCCCAGCCCTCATCCATCCGTCGGAGGGTGTTCCGAACGAGCGGCTGGTCGGCGGTCCCGAACGTCATTCGCCGGGTGCGCGCCGCTCGAGGTGGCTGAAGAACTCGGCGCGGGTCCGGTCGCGGGTCCGGAAGAGCCCGAGCACGGCCGAGGTCGTCATCACCGTGCCGGGCTTGCGGATTCCGCGCATCACGGCGCACAGGTGGTTCGCCTCGACCACGACGCCGACCCCCTGCGGATCGAGCCGGTCGTTGAGGAAGTCCGCGATCTGCTGGGTCATTCGCTCCTGGACCTGGAGCCGCCGCGCGTACATCTCGACGATCCGGGGGATCTTCGAGAGCCCGATGACCTTGCCCCGCGGGATGTACGCCACCGCCGCGGTCCCGAAGAACGGCAGCAGGTGGTGCTCGCAGAGCGAGTAGAACGGAATGGACTTGACGACGACCATCTCGGAGTAATCGACATCGAAGACGGCGCCATTGATGAGCCGGTCCGGGTCGACGTGGTAGCCCGCCGTGAGCTCGGCGTACATCCGGTGGACGCGATCGGGCGTGCCGCGGAGGCCCTGGCGGTCGGGGTCCTCGCCGATCTCGAGGAGGATCTCGCGGACTGCCTCCTCGACCGGCGCCTGGGGGGTCGCGAGGGAGCCCGAGCCGACGATCGGGCGGACGCGGGCCTCCTCGGAATCCGCGGCGGTCGCGCCGTTCAGCGACTCTTCGCCGATCTCGTTCTCGATCTCGGCGACCAGCTTGCGGACGTGCTCCGGCAGGTCAGTTCGACTCATGGCCCCGGCATCCTACCCCGGCCGGCGTTCAGGCTCCCGCGGCCGGCCGGCCCGAGGCGCCGCGCAGCCACGCGACCGCGTTCGTACCGAGGTCGCCGACGTGATAGCCGCCTTCCTGGAGCACGACGAGGCGGCGGCCGAGCGAGGCAACCCGGCTGCCCATCTCGTGGTAGCCCTCGGTCGTCAGCGCGAGGTCGCCGATCGGGTCGAGGTGGTAGGTGTCGAACCCGAGGGAGACGACGATGACCTCGCCGGGCACGGCGGCGATCCAGTCGAGCGCTCGATCGAGGTCCGCGAGGTAGCTGGCGTCATCGGCCCGGAGGGGCTGCGGCAGGTTCAGGTTGTGGCCGCGGCCATCACCCTCCCCCACCTCGTCGCCATAGCCGAGGTAGAACGGATACAGGCGCCTGGGGTCCGCGTGGAGGGAGGCGTACCGGACGTCCTCGCGTCGCCAGAAGATCTGCTGGGTGCCGTTGCCGTGGTGGACGTCGACGTCGAGGATCGCGACCCGGTCGCCGGTCGCCTCGACGATCGACTGCGCGGCGATCGCCGCGTTGTTGAAGAAGCAGTAGCCGCCGGCCATCGATTCCGCTGCGTGATGCCCTGGCGGCCGACACAGCCCGTAGGCCACCGTCTCGCCCCCGAGGACGAGGTCCGCCGTCGTCAGCGCGACGTCGACCGCCCAGCGCGCCGCGACGTACGTGCCCGCGACGATCGGGTTCGACGAGTCGAGGCCCCACCAGCCCGCGCGACCGCCGACCGCGTCCGGCTCCGGGCGGCTCGCCACGAACGCCTCGCTCATGCCCTGGAACAGGCCTCGGGTGGGGTAGGTGTCCGCGACCAGGAAGTCGCGGTCGATCGCCTGGCGCTGGCCCTCGGCCCAGGCCTCTTCGAGGAACCGCACGAGGCCGGGATCGTGGACCGCGTGGATCGGGGCGACGCCGTGGCCCGATGGGTCGACCACCGTGAAGCCGCCATCGGCGCGCAGCGCGTCCAGGATCGAGTCGACCCGCGCCGGCACCTCATTCGCGGGCAGCGGCACGCCGAGGTACGTCTCGACCGTGGGGGCGTGGGCGCGGTGATGCTCGCTGTGGACGACCTGCATATCCGGCGATGCTAGGGCGCGGCTACGCTGCGCGCGTCATGCCGAAACGACCGCGCGGCTCACCTCGTGGCGTCGCTCGCGCCCGTGCCCGCGCGGCGTCGTTCGAGGCCCTCGTCGATCGGGCGATCGCCGCGATTCCCCGGCCCTACAGCGACGCGCTCCGCGAGGTCGCGATCGTCATCGAGGACGAGCCCTCCGACGAGCAGCTCCGGGAGAACGGCCTCGACCTCGACGACTCGATGTACGGGCTGTACGAGGGCGTCCCCCGGACCGACTACGCCGCCGATTGGGCGGCCTCGCCGAACCGGATCACGCTCTTCCGCGTGCCCCTGGAGGAGGACTTCCCGGATTCGCGCCACCTCGAGGCGGAGGTGCGAATGACCGTCCTCCACGAGCTCGCCCACCACCTCGGCATCGACGACCACCGCCTCGACGAGCTCGGCGCGGGCTGACGTCCCGGCCGGGGATCACGGGAAGTCGCGGAAGTCGTCGATGAAGACGTTGGAGCTGAACTCCCATGAGCTGAGGGGCGCGTCCCAGGTCGGTCGAAGGGTGTCGCGGCCCTGGACGGCCCCCGAGCCATCATCGATCGAGAGCACCACGTCCCAGCCGACGGGCGCGTCGGTCAACTCGCTGATCGGGACGAGGACGTACAGGTCGGCGCCGCTCCACATCGCTCGCGCCCCCGTCGACTGGACCGTGAACTCGACGCCCGACGACCGCATCTCCACCAGTGTCGGCCGGCTGTCCGGCCGGACGATGAACACCCGGGAAGCACCTCCATACGGCTCCTCGCCGCCACGCCGGAACGCCGTGACCTCGTTCTCCATCGCGAGGAGGACCGCGAGCGTGCGACCGTCGTCGGCCACGAGGTCGGCCCGGCTCCGCGCGAGGAACAGGTAGGCGCCGTTGTCGAACGTGTCGCTGGCGGCGCTCTCGCCACCGCAGGCGGCGGTCGAGCCGGTGCACGGGAACCTGTCGAGCAGCCAGTCCGGGGTGAGCCCCAGGGTCGTCGCCTCGGCGCGAAGGATGTCGATATCTCCGGGACCGCCCTCCTGGTCGCCGGCGCCGTCCTCGACGACGACCGGATAGCCATTCACGTCGATGAGGTCGCTCTCGGCCGCCGCCTCGCCGCGCATCAGCTCCATCAGGGTGCTGCTGGCCACCAGTGGGATCGAGTTGATGGCGGGGATCTGGAGGGCAACGACCGCGCCCAGGGCGACCATCGCGATCGCCATCGGGCGGCTGACGTAGCGGAAGCCGCGCGGGGGCCTTGGCGCGTCCGCACGCGCCTTGTCGAGCCCGGCCGAGTAGAACGTCAGCCCGAGGAACCCGGTGACCTGCGGAGCGGAGACCACCGCACCGATCGTGAACGTCAGGCTCCCGTACGCGACGATCCCGGCGAGGATCAGCACGACCGCGGTGGTGAAGGCGAGGGCGCCCTCCGTCAGGGAGACGTGCAGGAGCTCCGAGGCGCGGACGACGAGGTCGAGCCCGGCACTGAGCGCGAAGAGCTGGATTGCCGAGGTGACGAACGTGAAGAGGACGACCACGACCGCGAGCAGCCGCCGCGCGCCGTAGAGCCGCCACGACCGCGACAACGCCTCCATCGCGCCGACGTCGCCCAGCACGATGCTCGTGCCGACGTAGGCAAGGGGCGCGACGATGATCGTCGCGATGATCGCGGCCAGTACGTCCGCGGCTTCGGCGCTCCGGGACAGCCCGCCGAAGGCCGTCACGAGCAGTCCCTGGACGAGGAGGCTCACGAAGCCGACGAGCGTTCCTGCGCCTGCCATCCGCCAGAACGTCTGGCGGGCCCGGGTGATCGCCTCCCACATCCGCAGCGGGCGCTCGCTCGCCCGTCCGCCGAGGATCGCGATGCCCATGACCTGCGCGTCGATGGAGATGGCCAGGAACATCGCGATGCCGACGAGCCCCTCGAGGGCCACCACCAGGAGGGCAGCCTCGAGGGCCGGCTGCTGCGGTGCTCCGTAGTAGGCGCCGAAGAACAGCGCGCTCAGCGCATCTCCGGCCTGGCTCCCGAGCCGCCCGACGATCAGGAGCAGCGCGATGACGGCCGGTCCAAAGGCTCCCAGGACGAGGAGCCCGATGTAGATCGAGGCCCGGCGGAGGTCACCGGTGGAGGCGAGCGCCAGCTGGAGGCCCGAGCTCACGACCTTCCGCGCCGTCGGCAATGCGTAGACGCGCTCCAGGTCGGTTGGAGCGTCGGTGGCGGGCGCGGGAGCCGGTTCGGCGTGCGCCGGCGCCTGCCCCGCGGGCGGATCGGGCGGCGGATCGGGCGGATCGGGCGGATCGGGCGGATCGATCATCGGCCGCAGCATAGACAGCCGCTCCCCGCTATCGATTTGCTTGATTGCGCAAGTTGTGACATGATTCCGGGGATGGCAATCGAGCTCACCGCGCCTGCGCGGACGGATCCCCAGGCCTCGGGCGTCGAGAGCACCGAGTCGGACTACGAGCGAACAGCCGTGGTCGGACGGGCGCTCGCGGACCCCAAGCGACTGTGCGTCCTCGAGTCGCTTTCCGTCGGCGAGCTGTCGGTCAGTGAGCTGGCCGGTCGTGTCGCCTGTCAGGTCCCCAACATGAGCCAGCACCTCGCCGTGCTGCGTGCCGCCGGTCTCGTCTCCACCCGACGCGAAGGCAGCACGGTCTTCTACCGCCTCGCCGACCCGCGGGTCCTCGAGGCCTACGCCCTCCTCCAGTCGATCGCCCGCTAGGTCGGACGAGAAAGGATCACCGCCAAGATGGCGATCAAGGTTGCAACCGACGCGACGTTCGAAGCCGAGGTTCTGCACAACGACAGGCCGGTCGTCGTCGACTTCTGGGCCGCCTGGTGCGGGCCCTGCAAGCTCGTCGCCCCCGAGATGGAAAAGATCGCGGAGAAGTACGAGGGCTCGATCGACGTCGTGAAGGTCGACGTGGACGCCAATCCGGGCCTGTCCCGCGCGTTCAACATCATGTCGATCCCGACGATCGCGTTCTTCGCGCCCGGCAAGCAGCCGATGGGCGTCGTGGGCTTCCGCCCGATGGAGCAGCTCGAGACGCAGTTCAGCCTCGCCTCGTACCCCAAGATCGAGGCGGCAGCGGCCGCCGACGCCGACGCCGAGGTCGCGAGTGCGAACGATGCTGCCGCGAGCGACGCCGCGTAGGTCGCCGGGCCGGCGGTCACGCCGCCACCTTCACGCATTGAGCACACATCGAGCCCGCCGGCAACGGCGGGCTCTTCGATTCCGGGTCGCTACTCCCCGGCGCGGCGGTGGGCGAGCTCGAGCCAGGCGCCCAGGCGATCGAGCGCGTGCGCGTCGAGCCCGCGCGGGTTGAAGCGGACCCAGTCCGGGCCGCGCGGTGAGGGCGCGGTGTCAGGGGTGCGCGCAGCTGCTGCCGCGATCTCGCCGTCAAGGCGGATCTCGATCCCGAACGGCCCGACGACCGCGAACTCCACCGTGCCACGCGACCAGGCGCGGCCGGCGCCGCCGGGCGACGTCGTCACGTTGGGGAGGCCCGCGGCCAGCTCGGCGACCTGCTGCTCGAGGGTCGAGGTCCGTGCTCGGATCGGGGATGGTCACGGGATCACGCGCGCTCAGGCCTCGGCCGCGTCCAGGATCGCCTCCAGGTCCGCGCTGTGGCCGGTGTAGTGGTCGATCGTCTCCTCGATGAAGAACGCCAGGTTGTCGGAATGCTTCAGCCAGCGAGCCTCCGGGACGACGGTCAGGTAGCCGCGAAGCTCCCCGGGGACCTCACGCAGGCGGCGGCGGACCTCGTCCATCGGCATTGCGCGCCACTCGACCTGGATGTCCAGGTTGATCGCGTCGCCGCGCTCGTCCCATTCCTTGTCGGATCGGATCTTCGTCGCGGACGTCTCGCCAACCGCGAGCTCTTTCGCCACCTGGAGAGCGTTCGCCTGCCAGGCGACGAGATGGGCGATGAGGTCGCGACCGGACCAGTCGTGGGCCTCGTCGATCGGGCGGTCGAGCTGCTCGTCGGTGAGCTTGTCGAGGGCCTCGAACGGGCCGCCACAGCTCCCGCTCCTCCTCGAGGAACTCCAGCGCGTTCAGGTACATCGCAGCTCCACCTAGACCCCGACCGGCTCGCGGTACTCGCCGAAGACGCCACGCAGCACGCCGCACATCTCGCCGAGCGTCGCGTAGGCGGCGGCGCAGCGGATGAAGTGGGGCATCAGGTTCGAGTCGGACGACCCAGGGCGAGCGGCCGCCTCGCGCAGGCCGCGCAGCGCCGCCTCCACCTCGCTCGCGTCGCGCTCCCGCCGCGTTCGCTCCAGCCGGGCCATGTGGTTCTCGAGCGAGCCCGTCGGGACCTCGAGCACGGGGATCGTCGTGACCTCGCGCTGGTCGACGTACGCGTTCACGCCGACGATCCGGCGCTCGCGCTGGTCGAACTCGCGCTGGAACCGGTAGGCCGCCTCGGCGATCTCGCGCTGCGGATAGCCATCGACCACCGCGGGCACCATCCCGCCACGCCGATCGATCTCGTCGAGGTAGGCCCAGACCTGCCGCTCGACCTCATCGGTCAGCGACTCGACGAACCACGAGCCGCCGAGCGGATCGACCGTCCCGGTCACGCCCGTCTCCTCGGCGATGACCTGCTGCTGGCGGAGGGCCAGGAGCGCCGCCTCGGCGGTCGGGACGGCGAGCGCCTCGTCGTAGGCGTCCGTGTGCAGTGACTGCGTCCCGCCGAGGACGGCGGCCAGCGCCTGGATGGCCACGCGGGTGAGGTTGTTCAGCGGCTGCTGCGGCGTGAGCGAGACGCCGGCGGTCTGGGTGTGGAAGCGCATCCAGGTCGAGCGCTCGTTCTCGGCGTGGTAGCGCTCCGTCATGAGCCTGTGCCAGATCCGGCGCGACGCCCGGAACTTGGCGATCTCCTCGAAGAAGTCGCTGTGCGAGTTGAAGAAGAACGACAGCCGCGGCGCGAAGTCGTCGACGCGCAGCCCGCGCTCGATCGCCGCCTCGACGTAGGCCATCCCGTCGGCGATCGTGAAGGCCAGCTCCTGGACCGCGGTCGAGCCGGCCTCGCGGATGTGGTAGCCGGAGATCGAGACGGTGTTCCAGCGGGGCATCTCGTTCGTCCCGAACTCGATCGTGTCGGTCACGAGGCGCATCGACGGCTCGGGCGGGAACAGGAACTCCTTCTGGGCGATGAACTCCTTGAGGATGTCGTTCTGGGTCGTGCCCTCGAGCATCGCCCGCGGATAGCCGGCCTTCTCGGCCGCGACGATGTACATCGCCCAGATCGGGGCGGCGGGCGAGTTGATCGTCATCGAGGTCGAGACGCGGTCGAGCGGCAGGCCGTCGAGCAGGACCTCCATGTCGGCGAGGGATGACACGCCGACGCCGCAGGTCCCGAACTCGCCCTCGGCCTCCTCGTCGTCCGAGTCGTAGCCGTACAGGGTCGGCATGTCGTAGGCGATCGACAGGCCGGTCTGGCCGGCCGCGAGCAGGTCCTTGAACCGGGCGTTGGTGTCCTCGGCGGCCCCGAAGCCCGCGAACATCCGCATCGTCCAGAGGCGGGAGCGGTAGCCCGACGGGTGGATCCCGCGGGTGTACGGCGGCTCGCCGGGCATGCCGATGCGGACCGCGGCGTCCTCCGCGGATGGGCCGTTCCAGGGGCCGTAGATCGGGTCGAGCTCGATCTCGCCGAGGGTCCGGAAGCTCTTCTCGCGCTCCGGCGCTCGGGCGAGGGCCGGGTCGAGGCGCTCGACCTTCCAGCGCCCCCGGCGCTCCTCCCAGCCGGCGCCGTCCGAGCCGGGATCCGAGGCGGGATCCGAGGCGTCGCTCATGGGCGGGACGTTAGCACGAGGTCGCTGCGCGGCTGTCAGCTGGGATTCGAGACGGGCGGGCTGCCCGACGAGCAGGACCGCGGCAACGGCGGCGGCCACGCGTTGGCGTCGTGGGCGTCCGCTCCTTCAACGGCGCGACGTCCGACGCGACGATCACCACGTTCGTCTGCGCCGCCGTCCTGCCACGTAACGACCGTCTGGAACGACAGGTCATTGAGCGTGTCCACGCGGAAGACCTCGCCCGCGCCGCCCATCGTGGGCCGGCTGGTCTCGATGTTGTCGGTCTTCTTGCCCCGTCGCGCGCCCTGCTCGTACCACTCCTCGACCCAGGCCGCCTCGAGCGACGGGACCCAGCTCGGCGTCGCGAGGACCGCGATGACGGTGGCCTCGCTGTCGCTTTCCTCCCAGGTCGCGCCGGCGAAGCGCAGCTCGGTCACGCCGTGGGCCTTGAGGGTGCTGAGCGCCGCCTCCGAGCAGCTCCGTCCGGAGTCGACGCGATCCGGCGCCGGCCCACCCGAGCCAAGCGTCTGCGGGAGCGCAGCCTCGAGCTCCGGGAAGCCGCCGGTGGCGCGAGCATCGTCGCCGCATGGCCCGAGCGGATTCGCGGCCAACGGCTGGGGGCCGCAGCCGGCGAGCGCCGAGAGCGACGACGAGCGCGAGAGCGACGGCTGCTGCGAGGCGGCTCACGCGGGAGCGGGGCGCGCGATCCGGACGATGCCCCGCGCATCGAGATCGTCCTGGATGACCCTGGCGGCAGCGACGAGCTCCGGGTCGCGCGAGATCGTCTTGGCCAGCCAGTCGATGTAGGTGGGCTCGAAATCGGCGATCGCGCCCAGCGAATGGTCATGGAACTTGCCGAACTCGATGACGCGACCGCGGGCCTCCTCCAGCGATGGCGGCGGCGGGGGGCGGAAGCCGCGCTGTCGCCGGCGGTCGAGCGGGCCGGTCGGCGTGGATGCCCGCAGCGGCTCGCGGTGGAGCCGGTCGCCCTGGCTCGGCCGCTGGCCCTCCGGCCGGGCGCGCGGGCCCATCGTCTGGTTGCGCGGGCGGAAGGTCGCCGTCGTGTCGACGCGACCCGTGACGGGTCGGGTCGGCCGCGGTGCCGGCGGGCCGGCGTGGCGGCCATTGCCTCGGTCATCGGTGGACCCGGAGCCGCCCCAGCCAGTGCGCAGCTCGGCGTAGGCCCGGTTGATCTCGGCCATCCGCCGCGTCGCGCGCTCCGCTGCGGCCGGGTCGTCGCGGGCCAGGTCGGGGTGGTGCTCGCGGGCGAGCTTCCGCCACGCAGCCTTGATCGTCGACTGGCCCGCGTCGCGAGGGCACGCCGAGCACGTCGTGAGGGTCTCGTCGCGGCACGGGCCCATTCTATCGATGGCCCTCGACCGCCCCTACCATGCCGGCCATGACGACTGGTCGCCGGCTCGGCCTCACCGCCGCGCTGACCTTCGGCCCGATCGCCGCCTGGCGCTTCGCGCAGGCCTACCGCGCCCGCGCCGGGTACCCGCACCGCCATGCGCCCGAGCACGACCCGGGCGATCTCGGGCTCGCCTTCGAGGACGTGACGGTCGAGTCAGGTGGCGTGGACCTGCCCGCCTGGTGGATCCCGGCCCGCGGCGGGATCCCGGGCCCGGCCGTGCTGCTCGTCCACGGCTGGGAGTCGGCGCGGGACCGGACGCTCCCGAATGCGCTGCTCCTCAATGCCATCGGTATGCACGTCCTGACCATCGACATCCGCGGCCACGGCCTCAACCCGCCCGAGGAGCTGCCCGCTCACCGCGGGCGAGTTCGGCGCCGACGCGCTGGCCGGGGCCAGGGCGCTGCTGGCGCGGAACGAGGTGACTGCCGTCGGGATCCTGGGCCACTCGATGGGCGGGATCGGGGCGCTCCTTGCCGCCGCCGCGGAACCCGGGGTTCGCGGCGTGGTCGCTGCCTCGACGCCGGCGGATCCGTACCGGCTGACGCGGCAGACGTTCCGCCTCGCGAAGCTGCCCCTCCCCGGGCCGTTCGCCTACCCGCTCGCCTGGCTGACGACCCACGTCTTCCTCGAGCCGCGCGGCCACACCGTGCGGTCCGTGTCGGCGGCACGGGCGATCGAGGCGTACCGCGGTCCGGTCCTGCTCATCCACGGCGACGCCGACCGGGTGGTCCCGGTCGGCCACCTCGACCGCCTCGAGCGGGCCGCGGAGAAGGCTCGAAAGGGCGATCCGGAGGCCGGGCCGGTCGAGACGCTGATGATCCCGGGCGGCCAGCACAGCTGGCTCTACGAGTACGCCTCGTACCGCGGTGCCGTGGGCCGGTTCCTCGCGGCGGCGCTGGGTGGGACGCTCGCTCCGGCAGAGGCGGAATCGGTGGCTCGGGCGACGCCGGCCGTTCGCCTTCCGCAGCGCGAGCACCCGTTCTCCGCGATCAAGGACGAGCCGGGCGGCGTTCGGACCTTCGTCCGCGCCATTCGCATGGCCGGGAACCGCGAGTGATGGACGTCTGGTCGGCGATTCGCACGAAGCGGATGGTCCGGCGCTTCCGTGACGAGCCGCTCGCGCCGGACCAGCTCGAGCAGATCGTCGACGCCGGGCGCCACGCCGCGAGCTCCAAGAACCAGCAGGCCTGGGACTTCATCGCGGTCGAGGATCGGGAGCGGCTCCGGGCGCTGTCGGCGGTCGGGCCGTATGCCGGGCACGTCGCCGGCGCCGCGGCGGCGATCGCCCTCGTGGCGCCAGATCCGCGCCAGCCCGGCGCGTCGCTGTCGCTCGTCTGGGATCTCGGCCTGGCGGCCGAGAACATGATGCTCGCCGCGTGGGAGCTCGGAATCGGGAGCTGCCCGGCGACCGTGTATGACCAGGCGATCGCGCGGGAAGTGCTCGGCCACCCCGAGGACCGCTGGTGCGGCTACGTCCTGTCGTTCGGCTTCGCGGCCGATCCCGAGGACCTGACGCGACCGCCGCGAGCCGGCGGCCGGCGCCCGCTCGAGGAGATCCTCCACCGGGAGCGCTGGTAGCGCCGGCGCTCCCTCCCTCCGAAGGGTGCTAGACCCCGTCGGCCACGCCGGCTTCGCGCGCGGCGACGGCATCGGCCGTCGCGGCGTCGTCCGCAATCGGCTCTGACGTCGGCGGGACCTCCGGCGCCGGAGCGCCCTCGGCGAGGTAGGCCTGGATCGCGGCGTTGAGACCGACGTCCCCGCCCGCACGCTCGGACAGGAGCCACTTGTGCTCCAGCACATCGCTGTAGGCCTGGATCGGGTCGCGATCGCCGATGGCCGGCCGGAGCAGCCGCAGCGACGGGTCGAGGACGTGGCGACGCCAGCGGCGGGCTCCGACCTCCTCCGGCGTCGTTCGGCCCGAGCGAAGCCGCAGCCAGGCGATGTGCTCGCGCATGTCGTTGAGGAGCAGCCGGGCCTGGCCCTCGAGCGCCCGGATGCCGGTCAGGCGCTCGAGCTCGTGGGCGTGGAACGCGCGGTTGGTGGTGGTCACCCGCAGCCGGACGTCCGACGCCGCCCGAGGCAGGGACGATCTCGATCTCGTCGACGGCGAAGCCGAGCTCGTTCAGGCGCCGCAGGCGGCTCGCGGATCGCGTGGCGGTCGCCGGCCGGGAGCTTCGGCTCCAGGTGGAGCTCGCGCCAGATCGCGTCGTAGCGCTCGCGGACGTTCTCGGCGGCCTCGACCGCGCCGTCGAGGTCCTCCGGCCGGCCCTGGAGCATCGCGACGTCGGCAAGCCCGTAGCCCACGTTCTCGACGAGGATCTCGAGGTCGTAGGCCCGCTGCCCGTCGGACAGCGAGGGGTGGAACTCGCTCGTCTCGGCGTCGACCAGGTACGCCTGGATCCGGTCGCCGTCGCGCCGGAAGAGCGTGTTCGCGAGCGAGCAGTCGCCCCAGAAGACGCCGCCGCGGTGAAGGTCGACGAGGAGCCAGGCCATCGCGTCGAGGAGTCGATCGCGGTAGGCGCCGGGCCCCAGCGGGAAGCGCGACAGGAGCCGCCGGAACTGGAGCGAGTCTGCGAGGTACTCGGTGACGAGGATCGCGGTGCGGTCCTCGCGCGCGCTGGGCGATGCCGATCGGGCGTCACGGCGGGGAGGCCGACGCGCTCGAGGTGGCTCAGGACCGCGTACTCGCGCTCGGCAACGTCGGCCGGCTCCTCCTTGAGCGCGACCAGGACGCCATCGACGACGAGGAAGCGGACGAGATGCCGCGACGGGCCGATCGGGAGGCTCCGGAACTGGAGGCTCGCCGGCCAGTCGGCCAGCGGCAGCTCCCAGGGCAGGTCGAGGAGGCCGCCCGCACGTCGGAGCCGCAGCGCCGGGAAGCGGCTGACGGCCGGGCCGGTTGGGCCGGTCGAGCGGTCACGGCCCGGCGGTTCGCCCCGCGGGCATCGGACGGTCGAGGACGATGACATGCGGACCCCATGCCGGCCGCGACAGGACGACCCGCCCGCTGCCGAGCGGGCCGGACGTTGGTCGTCCGAGGCGCGCCGGTTCGATCCTGCCGGGGGGATCGGTCGGGCGCGGGGCGAGGTAGACGGCGCCGACGCCCTCGCCGAATTTCGCCAGCGTGGCCGCGAGCCGCCCCTCCGTGTCGGGCTCGAGGAGGACGATGGCCGGCGGGTCGTCGGAGCCCCATGTCGGCCACCACTCGCGGCTGACCCACGCGCCGGCACCGAGCAGCTCGTCGCGCGGCGCGGGCGTCCACGCGGGCTTGGGCATGCCGCGCCCGCACGAACCCGAAGCAGTCGAGATCCTCGGCAGCTCGCTCCAGCTCGACCGTCGCCCAGCCGATCCCGACGATGGGCACGCCCATGAGCCAAGGGTCGCGACCCGCCGCGTCCGTCCGGACCTGGAGCGCGGCGGCGAGGATGCCGGCTTCGCTCATCAGTGGAGCAGCAGGTCCGGCGCCGGGTCGCCGACGAGCGCGAAGCCGAGCCGCTCGTACAGGCGGCGCGCGGCCTCGTTGTCGACCTCGACGGCGAGGTGGACGACCGGGTTGCCGGCGTCGAGCGCGTCGCAGACCGCCAGCAGCGTCGCGAGCGCCCCGAGGCCGCGCCCGCGGAACTTCGGCCGCGTCCCGATCGACGAGAGGTAGCTGCCGTCGCCGGGTCGATGCACGGCGGGCAATCGCGGCGGGCTCGCCGTCGATCCGGAGCAGGAGCATCGGCGCAGCCGGGGCGCGAGACGCAGGCCAGGACGTCGTTCTCGAGCGCGACGCGACGGGACGCGCCTCGACGCCGAACGCGTCCGCGAGCACGAGCGACGCATCGGCCGCCCAGCGCCGGCGCTCGGGCCACGCCCGGCCGCGGCGACCAGGTGCGAGCCGCGACGGGCGACCCGGCGCGCTGATGCCCGTGTCGGCCGCCTGCCGCGTCACGTCCACCGAGCGCGCCACCGAGCGCAGCGGCGACCCTCGCGCTCCGTGGCGCCACGAGCGCGGGCACCGCTCGGGCTCGACGAGGACCATGCGCAGGTCCGCGCCGAGCGTCTCGAAGCCGGCGGCCTCGAGGCGCGTCGCGATGTCCGCGGGCGCCCCGCCGACCGGCAGCGGCCGGACGTGGGGCAGCCGGCCGAGCGTCGCGAAGAGCGTGATGACCTCGTCGAGCCGTCGATCGAACGCGGCGGGGTCGGCGGGCCAGCGCGGGGCGATGAGCCGGTTCCAGAACGGCTCGGCGTCGCCGGGATCGTGGAACAGCCAGCCGTCGCCGAGGTCGCGCAGCTCGCGCGCCGGCGTCTGCTGGGCGCGCGCCTCGTGGAGCACGAGCCGCCGGGCGAGGTCGGGGTCGAGGAGCCGAGCGCCGCCCACCGCCGAACCATACGAGGATCGTTCGGCCCGCCGCGCTATCGTGGCGCGCACCGATCCCATGCCCACCGTGCGAGGATCCGACATGCGACCCGCCAATCGAGGCCTCGGCCGCTCTCCGACCGCGCCCTCCTGCTCGCGCGCCTGCGGCGGCGAGCACCCCGACGACGGCCCACGGCACCGGGCGGGGCGACGACGGCCACGCGGCGACGGACGCCGGCCGTACCGGCGGACCGGCCGCCACGACGTCTGGGCACCGACGTGCACCAGGACGCCCCGCGACCGACGTCGACCGCGTCCGTCGAGAGCATCACCTGGTGCCGCAAACGGTCGAGGCCGAAGGTCGGCGACGTCATCACCTGGACGAACGGCGACACCGTCGCCGCACGGGGTCGAGACTCGACGACCGAGTTGCGCGGCATGTACGGCAGCATCCCGGGCGGGGACGTCGAAGAGCCTGGTGTTCACCGTGGCGGGCACGTTCCCGTTCCACTGCTCCGTCCACTCGAGCATGAAGGGCACGATCACGATCTCGTAGGCGCTCCGGGCCGGCAGCGCTGCTGGCCCGACCGGCGCAACCGATCGCGGGCCGGCGTGTTGAAAGGGTCGATGGACACCGACGCCGCGCTCGCGAACCGGCTCGCCCGCGACCTCGATGCCGCGTTCCCGGCTCTCGTCGCCGACCACCAGGACCGGCTGTACACGATCGCCCTGCGCCTGCTCGGCGACCGGCGAGACGCCGAGGAGGTCGCCCAGGACGCGCTCGTCCGGGCGTTCCGGGCGATGCCCGGCTACCCGCGGGAGCGGATGGCGGCGCTGCGGCTCCGGCCCTGGCTGGCCTCGATCGCCGTGAACCTGGCGCGCAACCGCCGGCGCCGGCTCGACGGACCGGCCGACCGCCGAGCTCAGCTCGAGCCGATGCTCGAGGCGGGCTTCGACCCGCCGGCCGATGGCCGAGGCGCGACCCGATGCGACCGCCGACCGGCGCGAGACCCAGCGCGAGCTCGCCGTCGGCGCTCCTCCGCCTGACGCCGGCGGTTCGGGCGGCGATCGTGCTCCGCCACGTCGACGGCCTCAGCGTCGCCGAGGCCGCCGAGGCCCTCGGCAGGCCCGAGGGCACTGTCAAGGCCCAGGTCCATCGCGGCCTGCGGGAGCTCCGGGCCGCTGCTGGAGGCAGGCCCCGACACCACCCATCACGAGCAAACCCACGCGCCCAGCGCGCCTGCAACCGGCCATGGAGGCCCTTCGATGAACCGCACCTCCGAGACCGCGCTCGACGCGAGCTTCGCGTCCCCGCTCCCCCTTCGGTCGGCTGCGGGCCGCGCTCGTGGCCGTCGGCCTCGCCGACGAGTACGCCCCGATCGACACGCCCGCTGGGCCAGGTCTTCGTCGCCTGGAACGGGCGCGGGGTTTCGTGGGTCGCCGCCGGCGACGACGGCGCGACGTTCGAGCGGACGTTCCGGGCGAAGGTCGAGCCGGGACATCGACCGCGCCCCTGCGCTCCCACCGAACGCTCGCGCGAGTCGATCCGCCGGCGCCTCGCCGGCGATCGTCGGGTCCGGATCGACCTCGACCTTCGCGGCCACAGCCCATTCGAGGTCGCGGTCTGGACGAAGGCCCTCGAGATCCCGCGCGGCGAGGTCCGGCCGTACGGCTGGATCGCCGCGGAGATCGGCCGGCCGAAGGCCGTCCGCGCGGTCGGGACGGCGCTCGCCCACAACCCGGTGCCGCTCGTCGTGCCGTGCCACCGCGTCGTTCGCAGCGACGGGCTGATCGGCCAGTATTCGATGGGCGGTCCGGACGCCAAGCGCCGGATCCTCGCCGCCGAGGGGCTGGACACGCAGGCCCTCGAGGCGGAGGCGGCAGCGGGGCGCCGCTACACCGGCTCGGACACGACCCACATCGTCTGCCACCCGACCTGCCGCGACGCCCGCCGCGTCACCGAGCGCCACAAGGTCACGTTCCCGAGCCTCACCGCGGCGGCGGCAGCGGGCTACCGGCCCTGCAAGCACTGCCGGCCGGTCTCGATCGCCGCCTAGGCACAGGCGTGCGGCTGCCTACGAGGCGGCGAGCTCCTGGAAGACCGGGTTCGGGAAGCGCGGGAAGACGCGGTCCTTGCCGAGCCACGACGTGAGCGCCGCGGCCTCCGCCTCGATCGCACGCCTTCGCTCGCGCCCGACATCCTCCAACAGCCGGACGACGACCTCGCACGACGTGCGCTGCGCCCACAGCCCGACGGCGCGACCATCGGCCCAGATCGTCGGGCCGGCATTGCCGATCGTGTCGAACAGCTGAGCCTCGTGCTCGCCCAGGTAGAAGGCCCGTTCCTTCCAGGCCATGATCGTCGTGTCGAGGGCCGGCAGGAACGCGATCCATGGCTTGGGCTCGGGCGTTCGATCGACGTCGTCCGGGAGCGCGAAGCCGCGTGCGAGGCCGTCGATCGCGGTGGCGGCACGGCCCAGCTTGGCCGGTCCCGAGCGCCCCGCTCTCGATCGAGACCTCGACCGCCCCGACTTCGCGAAGCGCCGCCTTGGTCTTCGCAACGGTCCAGCCGGTCCACCACTGGAGGTCGCGCTGGGTGCCGGGCCCGAACGCAGCGAGCCAGCGACGGGCCAGCTCCGCCCGGGCACGCTCGGGTGGCCACGGCTCGAGTCCGCCGTCGACCCAGCGATCGAGCGGGACCCAGCGATAGAGGCTGCTCAGCCACGTGCCCTTCGGGCGGCCGCGGATGATCCGGCCCTCGGTCGCCAGCAGGAACAACAGGCGCGTCGAGACACCGACCTTGCCCTCGTAGCGCTTGCCGGCGCCGAACGGGATCTGGGCGCGCAGCCCTTCGACCCGCTTCGTCAGGTCCGCGGCGGTCGCCTCGCCGAGCTCTTCCAGGGCCGCGACCGTCTCGTCCTCGACCTTCGCCAGCCACCGGACGGGATCCTTCGTGATGCCCGCGCCTTCGAGCATGCCGAGGAGCCGCTTCCGCTCGCCAACGCCCAGGTCGGTCGTGACGGCCGCCTGGATCACCCCGGCGAGGGCCGGCGGGACGACGAACATCGTTCGCCGCATGCCGAGGACCTTCAGCAGCCCGCGATCGTCATAGAGCACGGCGCCGAGCCGGTCCCTTGTGAGGCCTCGAACGCGCGCCCGCAGGCCGAGGTAGACCGACGCCGGATCGGTCGCGTGGATGCCGACCAGCTGGTCCGCGACCTCGACGGCACCGGCGGACTCTGGCCTTCGTGGCGAGGAAGTGCCGTGCCCCGATCCGCCTCCGGCGCTCGGCGGTATCGATCGTCGGGAGGGCAGGCATCGGGCCGAGGATATCGCCGGAACGGGTCTCGGCCGCTTGCGCTAGCATGCGGTTCTTGGACCAGCAGACTATGCCAAGTTCGGGGGCAGCCGGCGCGAGCGCGCCCGCGGTCAAGCGCGGTCCCAGCGCCGTCGCCCTCGCGCTGAACCTCGCGATCATCTACGTGATCTGGGGCTCCACCTACTTCGGCATCGCCGTCGCGATCGAGACGATGCCGCCGTTCCTGATGGCGTCCATCCGGTTCGCGATCGCCGGGATCATCCTGGTCGCGTTCGATCTCTGGCGCCATCCCGAGGCGCGGCGGATGCCAACGCGCCGTCAGCTCGTCGACACGCTCATCGTCGGCGGGCTGCTGCTCGGGATCGGCAACGGCTTCGTGACCTTCGGCGAGCTGACGGTCCCGTCCGGGATCGCCGCGATTCTCATCGCGATGATCCCGCTGTGGTTCGCGGTCTTCGGCTGGCTCTACTTCCGCGAGAAGCTGCCACGGATCGTCGTGCTGGCGATCGTCATCGGGTTCGCAGGGACGGCATTGCTCGTCGCGCCGACTGGCGAAGGCTCGAACAGCTTCGACCTCGTCGGGATCGTGATCCTGTTGCTGGCGCCGATCGCCTGGTCGCACGGCTCGATCTACTCGGCCAGGAAGGCCCAGCTGCCACCGAGCCCCCTCACCGCGTCGGGGCTCCAGATGCTCGCGGGTGCGGGCGTCACTTTGATCGAGGCGCTCGTCATCAACGAGCCGGCCCGCTTCCACCCGGAGACCTTCTCGACGGCCTCGATCCTGGCGGTCCTCTACCTCATCGTGTTCGGCTCGATGCTGGCCTTCACGACGTACGCCTGGCTGCTGCGCAACGCGCCGCTGTCGCTGGTCGGCACGTACGCCTACGTCAACCCCGTCGTCGCGGTCGCCCTCGGCACGATCTTCCTCGCGGAGCCGATCAGCCTGCGAACGATCATCGCCTCGGTCATCATCCTCGCGGCGGTCGCGATCATCGTCACCGCGCGGGGCCGGCTGGCTTCGAACGAGCGCGCGACGGCGAGGAGCGCGGCCGAGGCGGCGAGCGCGATAGGTTCGGCGGCCACGGCAACCTCGGCGGCTGCGGCAACCGCGCCGTCGAACGCCAGGCCGGCGATCCCACCGTGAGCGCCATCGGCCTGACCCTTCGATGCCCCGGTTGACGTCAGGTGGCCGCGGTCGCGATCATCGTCACCGCGCCTCCGCGAGCACGGTCCGGCTGACCCGCCGCGCCATCGCCATCACGGTGATCATCGGGTTCACGCCGAGCCCCGTCGGGAACGTCGAGCTGTCCGCGACGTAGAGGCCGGCGATGACGCTCCCGCGCAGAATCGGCACGGACCCGGCCGCGCTCGTCTGCCGGATGCGACGCCGGGTCGGCGCCCATTCGGATCGTGCCCATCTGGTGGGCCGAGGCGATCGTGCCGCGGTGGGGCCGGAAGTCGGTCGCGGCAAGGCGCTCCTCGAACGCGGCGTACCGGCGGGCCTCGCCCGGCGAGTCGTCGACGAGGTGGCGTGGCATCGGCTGCCCGATCGCCAGGATCTGGCGTGCGCCTCCGGCCCGCGCGATCCGGGCCATCGAGATCAGCGCGTGCCGCGCCGTGACCCGGCCGGCCTCGTCGAGCCTGTAGTCGATCCGGACGCGGCCGGACGCGGTGAGCCGGGTCCGGCCTGCCCCACCGTCGCGGGTGACGGCGAGGAGGGGCGAGAAGTGGCGCGCCCGCTCCATCAGATCGGCGTGCTCCAGGGAACCTTGCCAGGGCAGGACCAGGGCCATGAGCCCGAGGTGTCCCGGCGCCGACTCGATCACGTATCGGCGCCGCCCGGCCTCGTCCGCGCCGAACTGCATCGACCGAACGGCCTGCATCGTCCCGCGCCACATGTCGACCGGCTCGGGCAGCATGGCCCCGACGACCGGGACCGGGTGGATCCGGAGGTGACGCCCGATCGCCGGATGTCCGGCCCGCGACGCCTGGAGGATCGCGGGGCTTCGCAAAGCTCCCGCGGCGAGGACCACCTGCCGCGCCGAGGCGACGAAGAAGCGCGGATTGGCGGCAAGCGGCTCGCCGGTGCTGCCACCAGGACCCGCGCCTGGAACCTCCGGCGGCGCGAGGGTGCCCATGACGCCGACGACCGGTCCGGCGCCGTCAGGCCCGAGCAGGAGCGAGCGAACCCGCGCGCGGTCCAGCACCATGGCGCCCGCTCGAGCCGCCTCCGCAAGGTGCACCCGGATGCCCGACTGCTTCGTCGCACGGCGGCACCCGAACGGGCACGAGCCGCAGTCGCTGCAGTCCGTGGCGTTGCGCCGGATGACCGCGGCGTCCCAGCCGAGCTCGGCGGCGCCGCGTCGAATCAGGTCGTCCTTCGGCGGGACGACAGTCGCAGGCGCAACGCCGAGCTCACGCTCGATGATCGCGACGTCGTCGGCCCACTCCGCACCATCGAGCCCGTCGAGGCCGTGCTCGCGGGCCCACTCGGACCGGATGTCGGCCGGCGCATCGAGACAGGTCATCCAGTTGATCAGCGTCCCGCCCCCGACCCCGGAGCCGGCGAGCATCGTGATCGACCCGTCCCATGTCGAGAGCAACCCGTGGTTCAGGTAGAGGCGCCCGTGGGCGTCGAGCTCGTCGCGGGGCATCGTCGCCTCGTCCACGGACGGCCCGGCCTCGATGACGAGGACCTTCCGGCCCGCCCTGGCCAGCTCGGCCGCGATGACGCCGCCGCCCGCCCCCGAGCCGACGACGATGACGTCCGCGTCGAGGCGGGTCGGCGCGTCATTGGCTCCGGGTGGCGTGCGGTTGATCTCGAGCGGCCGGATCCCGGCCAGCTCTCGCGGGAGTGGCGGGTCGTCGGGCACATAGCCGATGGCCTCGGGCAGCTGATTCGGCGCCCCGGGGACGCCCGGATCTGCATACGCGATGAACGTCAGGAGCTTGCGGAAGGCGTTGATGCCGGAGCGGCGCAGGAGCCATGGGGAGTTGGCCCAGCGGAGGACGACCCGCTCCCGCGTGGGCGGGTCCATGTCCCGAAACGCGGCGAATCCCGCTCCCGTGGCGAGGTTCGCGAGGGGCTGCTCGAGGATCCTGAGCACGAGCCGGAGCTGCGTGAGCTGCGACGGATCGACGGCTCGGACCAGCGCGTCCGCGGCGATGGAGGCGACTCGCGCGCCGTCCGCCGCGGGGACGAAGGTGTGGGCCAGCGCCCGCAGCGTCGCAAGCTCGCCGTGGCTGAGGGCCGTCACGGCGATCCCGATGACGTCGGTCAGGCGCGCCCGGCAGCGGCCGCGACCGACGCGGGCAGCCGCTCGAAGCCCTCGGCGGGGAGCGGCTCGCACCGGAGCGGCCGGTCCTCCCGGTAGCCGAGCGCGTAGTCGGCCTGGATCAGGGTGTGGAGCTGGGACGTGCCCTCGTAGATCACGGCGGCCTTGGAGTTCCGCAGGTAGCGCTCGACCGGGAACTCGTTGGAGTAGCCGTTGGCGCCGTGGATCTGGATCGCGTCGAGCGCGCTGGCGACCGCGTGGTCGGTGGCGTGCCACTTCGCGAGCGACGTCTCGCGGGTGTTCCGGACGCCGTGGTTCTTGAGGAAGCCGGCGCGCCAGACGAGGAGCCGCCCGGCCTCGATCCCGGCGAGCATCTTGGCCAGCATCTGCTTGACCAGCTGGTGCCGCCCGATCTCGTCGCCGAAGGTCTTGCGCTCGTGGGCGTACTTGACCGACGCGTCGAGGCAGGCCTGGGCCAGGCCGACGTTGCCCGCGGCGACCGTGTAGCGGCCCTGGTCGATCGCGCTCATGGCGACCAGGAAGCCCTCGCCCTCCTCGCCGATCCGGTGCTCGGCTCCGACGCGGACGTTGTCCATGTTGATGATCCCGGTGTTCCCGGCGCGGATCCCGAGCTTGCCGTGGAGCGTGCCGGTGGTCAGGCCTGCCATGCCCCGCTCGAGGACGAACGAGGTGACGCCCCGGTGGCCCTTCGAGCGGTCGACCGAGGCGAAGACCAGGAAGTGGTCGGCGATGTCGGCCAGGCTGATCCAGATCTTCTGGCCGTTCAGGACGTACGAGTCACCGTCGCGACGGGCGGTCGAGGCGAGGTTGCCTGCGTCGGTGCCGACGCCGGGCTCGGTGAGCCCGAACGTGGCGAGCTTCTGGCCCTTGGCCTGGGGCACCAGCCAGCGCGTCTTCTGCTCCTCGGTCCCCCACTGCTGGAGGGTCAGCGAGTTGAGCCCGACATGGACGCTCTGGACGACCCGGAAGGCCGTGTCGGCCCGCTCGAGCTCCTCGCAGATCATCGAGAAGCTGATGTAGTCCATCCCGCCGCCGCCCCATTGCGAGTGGACCGGCGCGCCGAGGAGGCCCTGCTCGGCCATCCGGGCGAAGACCTCGCGGTGGACCTCGCCCTTGGCGTCCCACTCGCGGATGTACGGGTTGATCTCCGCCTCGCAGAACTCGCGGACTGACTGCTGGACGAGGCGGTTCTCGTCGGTCGGGCGGAGGTCGATCACGTGGGGATTGTCCACGACAGGCCGTGCCGCATGCACGGCCGGGGAACGCGGGCGTCTGCTCGAACGTCCATCAGCGGCGCGCGGCAGGCCCGCCATCGCGGGAAATCTCATGCCAATCGCGACATATCCGAGCGACCGGCGACCGGCGACCGGCGACCGGCGACCGGCGACCGGCGACCGGCGACCGGCCCCAAGGGTCCGCGATGCCATGTCGCGATTGGCATTGGTTTCGGGCATCGCGACCTGATGGCCCGCCGGCGATCGGTGTTCGGATGAGCTTGATGTGGACGCCAAGAAGCGCCGGGGGAATGCCGGCGCTTCTCTTGATCTGCCGGGGCGGTGCAGCCGCCCGACGGGGGTTCGGTCTTGGAGCTAGCGGTTGTTGTCGAGGAAGCGGCGGACATCCTCCAGGAGGAACCGCCGGTCGCCGCGCTTGCAGACGCGGTAGTACTTCAGCTCGCCGCGATCACCCAGCCGCTTCACCGTGTTGACGTGGAGATGGAGCATCTCCGCGACTTCGGCGGCGGTGAGCATCTTTCCAAGCTCGTTCAATGCCATCGAGCCCATCCGTGCTTACCTTTCGGGGACGACCAATCAAATGTGTGCGAAGAACACGCAGTCGATCCCAGCGACGATGGCTGCGTCCATGACTCGTCGATGGCCGGACACTACGGATTGGCCTCTTGGGTTCCAAGCCGTACTTCGGTCCGGTGCAGGGCAGTACCCTCCGGCGAGCATTGTTGTAGCGCAGCAACGACCGGGCTGCGGGCATCCAGTCGGGTTCGGTCGGCTTTGGTGGGCTGGCGTGCAGACGGTCTAGAGCAGGTATCGCACCCAGACGTACACCGTTGCGATGAGCATCGATCCCAGCGTGACCGTCAGACCGTATCGCAGGAATGCGCCGAATGAGATGCGGTGGCCTTCACGTTCGGACATCGCCGCCAGGATCACGTTCGCGCTGGCTCCGATGATCGTCGCGTTTCCTCCAAGGTCCGCGCCGATGGCCAGCCCCCACCAGAGCGCATCGGTCTCGTGGCCGGCGGCTAGCTGCGTGACGACCGGGATCATCGTGGCCGTGTACGGAATGTTGTCGATCACGCCCGATAGCCCGGCCGAGACCCACATGACGAGGAGCGTTGTAGCGCCCAACTCACCCCCGGTCACCGTTCGAATGACGCCCGCGACGGCATCGATCAGGCCGATCTCGATGACACCCGCGACGAGCATGAACAGGCCGATGAAGAAGAACAGCGTGGGCCACTCGACCTCGCGAAGGATCTCGTGGGGCTCCTCCTTGGCCACGACCATCAAGGTCAGGGCTCCCGCGAGTGCGATTGTGGCGGGCTCGATGTGAAAGACGCCATGAAGCACGAAACCAACGAGGGTCGCCCCCAGCACGACCACCGACTGCCGCAGGAGTCTGGGATTCGTGATCATCTCCCGTTCGTCCAGAGCGAGCAGCGCGTCGCGGCGCTCCCTGTCGAGGGTGAGCTGGCCACGAAAGAGCCAGCGGGCCGCGATCAGGTAGACCACCAGCAGGATCATCGCCAGTGGCGTCATGTGGACGAGGAAGTCGGCGAACCCCAATCTGGCGGCGCTGCCGATGAGGAGGTTCGGCGGGTCGCCGATGAGGGTGCTCGCGCCGCCGATGTTGCTCGCCAGGATCTCGCTCACGATGAACGGAAATGGGCTCAAGCCCATCCGCGCGGCGAGGAACAGGGTGATTGGACCCACCAGCACCACGGTCGTGACGTTGTCCAGGAGGGCGCTGGCGACCGCGGTGATCAGGCTGAGGACCACGAGGACGCGGTACGGGTCCCCACCGGCGAGTCGTGCAGCGCGGACGGCCAACCACCCGAAAACGCCCGTCTTCCTGATGATCGCCGCGAGGATCATCATGCCGGCCAGCAGGAAGATGACGTTGAAGTCGATCTCTTCGAATGCGCGCTCCTGCGTCACGACACCCAGGAGGACCATCGCGACGCCGCCGGCCATCGCGGCGATCGTCTTGTCGACTCGCTCCGTCGCGATCAGCGCATAGGTGACGATGAAGATCGCGATGCCGGCGATGGCGGTGAGCGTCACCTTGGCGCGTCGATGTCGTGGTCGTGGGGTTCGAGCAGGCCTTCGCGGCCGGTCGCTCTGATCCAGACGATGAGGAGCTCGAGCTGATCGACGTAGCCGACCACGCGCTGCGCAGCGTCGACGATGGGCAGGCCGTTGAGCTTGGACTCATGCATCCGGGCGAACGCGTCCCGGACGGTCTCGTCTCGCCGAACGGAAGCCGGCGGCAGGGCTATGTCAGAAGCCGTGCGGGCTCCGACATGCTTTGCGTACTTCAACGCCGCTTCGAGGTCGAGAATCTCGCCGAGGAAGAGCTCCGGAAGGATCTTCAGGAAGATGTCGTTTACCAGGACACGCACCGGAATCACGCCCGTCAGGCGCTGCTCGCCGTCTGTCACTCCGATGACGCGACAGCCTGGGTTGGTTACCGCGATTTCGGCGATCTCTCGAAGGCTCGCCTGGGAATCGACGACGACCGGGCCAATCCTCAGCAGTCGATCGGCATCGGCGATCGAGGTGGTCTGGGTGATCGCCTCGGGCGTCGCCTGACGGGAAGCCGGGCGCGTGTCCTGCCGGCGAGGATCCGGGAGCCTATCCACCCGGGCTGTCGCCGGCCGCCGTCACCAGCGACGCGTGCCGGAGGGCCAGGTTCTTCGACGCAAAGTGCCCGGTCATTTGTCAAGTCTAGAGGAGCATCCGGCTTCAGAGGAACCAGGTCGCGAGGTCTGCGGTCGCGTGGGCGAGGGCGGGAGCGCACACCATTCGCGTCGAGAGGCGAAGGCCCGCAAGGCCCAGGCCGGCAGCGAGATCGAGTGGCACGACGTGCCAGCCGTACAGTGGCACGTGGATGAGCGCGAAGAGCCCGGTCGTGGCGACGACGGCGATCGTCAGGCCGCCGGCTGCCCGAAAACGGTCGAAGAGGACGCCCCGGAGAATCCCCTCCTCTGCCGCCGCTACGACAATCGTGATCGCGGCCCAGGGCAAGAACGGCGCGGCGGGGCGCGACAGACCCGGAATGAGCGGCGATCCGCCGATCGACGCGCCGGCGACCGCGACCGCGACGAGCGCCGCCCCGAATCCAATTCCCGCCGCCACGGCGAGTCTCAGCGCACGGTCCTCGGCCGTCGTCCGGCACGGGCGGACCGCGATGCGGAATGCCATCCGCCTCGGACTGGCGACAAGCCACAGCGCCAAGAGGGCCAGACCGAACGCCGCGCCGACGATGAGGGCGTCGAGGCCGCGGGTCATCGCGAGCCAGCGCGCGGCGACGATCCCACTCAGACTCAGCGCGATCGCCGCCACCGGGAGCCATGGCTCGATGACGTTCCGCACGGTCGCCGGCAACAAGCGTGTGGCCGCGGCTCGGTGCGCCGTCATGGGGCCGGGATCATCGGTCGAGCGGCACGAACGCGACGTCCGCCGTCGCGTACGCCGGCGGCCAGACGAACGCGTACGTTCGCTCGGCCGTCCATTGCCACATGACCGCGGCGGCGCGTTCGTTCTGGCCGCGTGAAATCCGTGGCGGTCGAGAACCGCAGGCCGGCGCCATTCGGCAGCGCGCCGTCGGGGAGGTCGATCGTTCGAGCCGTGGCGGCGACCGAGGCCGCGTCGAGGCCGCCCGTCTCGGCGGCGGCCGGCAGCACGTGCCGAAGGAGCGCCCACGTCGCCGTGAAGCCGGACAGGGCCTCCTCGGACTCCTCTGCCGTGGCGTCCTCCGCCGGCCCGGTGATCGTGTAGTCGGCGGCGTCGGCGTAGCGGCTCTTGCCGCCGTCGGCGGCGTCGCCCGTGCCGCCTGCCTCGGCTGCGACTCGGGTCCAGGCAGCGGCGAATCGCGCGTACGCGTCGGCCGCCGCCGGGAGCAGCGCGGCGGGCCGGAAGCCGGCGGTGGGCCGGTCGGAGGCGAAGATCCCGATCGCATCGGCGCCGAGCTCGCCGGCGAAGTCCGGGTCGCACTCGGCCATCGTCGAGCCGATGAGGGCGCCGACGCGCAACCCAGAATCCACCATCGCTTTGCGGAACTCGATCCCGTCGGGGATGTGGGAGGCGAGGATGATCACGTCGGGTCGGGCGGCAGCGAGATCGGCCATGACCGCGGGCCAGTTCGGCAGCGCGAGGTTGTAGGGGCGCCGGAGGACGACGGGCGCCCCCTGCGCCAGGGCCGTGGCCTCCGCCGCGTCGGCGACGGAGTTGGCGTATTCGTCGTCGGCGACCGCGAGCGCGATTCGCAGCTCCCCCGGGGCCTTCCCGAGCCGGCTCGCGAGCTCGGTCCCAGCAAACGTCGCGGAGTTCGAACCGAGGTTCGCGCCCGACGCTCCAACCCGGAAGACCATCGGCAGGCCCCGGCCGGTCAGCCGGTCCGCGACCGCGCCGGCCTCCCAATACAGCATGCCGGCGCGATCGGCCGCCTCGCTTGCCGTGATGGACAACTCGGACGAGTAGGCGCCGATCACGATCTGGACGCCCGCGTCCCGGAGGCCCGTCATGACCGCGTCGGCCTCCGACCGGGAGCGGAGATCCCGGATCTCGAGCTCCACGCGCCGGCCGTCGATCCCACCGTCCGCGTTCACGAGGTCAACCGCGATCTGCACGCCGGCGAGCTCCGGCCCGACCAGGTCGGCCGCGTTCGACGTCAGCGGGAACACCGCCCCGATCCGGATCACGTTCGTGCCACCGCCAATTCGCCAGCCCGCGACGAGGAGCGGCGCGATCGCCACCGCGGCGATCAGGAGATTCGACTAGGCGAGCGCGGCGGGGCACGGAGGTCATCGCTCGGGTCTCCCGGATGGTGGCTTGGTCGGGCGCTTTCGCTTCGACGGAATCGCGCGCGAGCGCGAGCGAACCTCGCCAGCGTGCGAGGGAGCGGGTTTCGAGGGCCGCCGTCCGCGCACGACGACGGCCGCCACGAACAGCAGGACGAGGATCACGGCGGCGGCGCCCGCAACGACCACCTGATCCATTGCGAGCACCCCTGGCTCGGGTGTCCCGAGCCCGTTGCCGGGGCCGCCGGGGCTCCCGCCAGAGACGATCGCGTAGTCGCCCAGCGCGATCGGGTTCGTGGCGTACATCCCGAGGGTCCCGGCGTGGACGGTCTCGACGTCCGACCACGCCCCGTCTGTGTAGCGCTGGAGCCGTGCCTCGCCCGTGCTGTCCTCCGGCGCCCGCATGACGAGCGAGATGCAGCCGTCACACGGCTTGATCGCGACCGCAGCTCCGGCCTGGTCGGTCACGGAGATCCGATAGACATTGCCGGCGATCTGGCCCCCGGCAGGCACCGCCGGTGGGTCGATCGGGGTGACCGAGACGTCCAAGCTGGTCACGCCGCCCGCGAGGGTGAACGCACCGGGCAACGCGATGAGCTGCGCCTGTGGCGGGCTTTCCAGCGTGGCGGCGGTAACCTGCGGCGAGCCGGCACCGGCCACGTCGACCGTCGCCGCGAAGGACGTGGGCGACCCGGCCTGGACGCCGGCCGGGTGGAGGAAGCGGTAGGGCTCCTGGACGACGACCCCGTCGTACAGCGGCACGCCGACCGGCGCCAGGACCTGGACCGCGAACGCGAGGGCGACACCGGCGAGGATCGCGACCCAGCCGACCACCTGATCGGAGGCTCTCGGGGCTCGCGAGGCGGTGGGACGGGGCACGGCGCGCAGCCTAATCGACCGATTGCGGGGTGCGCTGTGGCGGGCAGGCCGCGCTCCTCGACTACCATCGGGCCCCTGCCCAGGAAAGGCGTGCGATGCGATCCCGACTTCTGACCATCTCCATGTGCCTTGCTGCCCTGCTGCTGTTGCCGCAGGTCGCGCTCGGGCACGCCGAGCTTGATTCGGCGACGCCGGGGCCCGGCGACGAGGTCGTCGGCTCGCCGGCCGAGATCGTCGCGACGTTCACGCAGAACCTCGACATGTCTCGCACGACGATGGAGGTGCGCGACGCGTCGGGGCAGACCGTGGCGGAGGGGCCGGTCCGCGGCGAAGGCCGAAGAGAGCTGCGCCTGGAGCTTCCGGAGCTGGCCCCCGGCGAGTACGAAGTCCGATGGACCTCGTTCTCCGCGGAGGACTCGGAGCTGGAGCGCGGTCGCTACTCGTTCTCGGTGCTTCCAGCCCCCAGTCCGTCGCCCGCACCCTCGGTCGCCGCGAGCGTCGCGCCGACCGCCGCTCCGGCTACCGCACTCCCGGCCACGCCCGCCCCGACACCGGTCGCCAGCGCCGCTCCCACGCCGGCGGACTCCGGGGTCGCGGCACTGATCCCGATCGGGATCGGCGCGGTCGTGCTGGTCGCCATCGGCGCGTGGTTGCTCCGGCGCCGATGAGCCGGCGTCGACGATGAGCTCCCGCCCTCGATGAGCTCCCGCCTCCACCTCGCCATGCCCTCGCGGCGGGTCGTGACGTCGCTTGCCGCCGCCGCGGCGGTCCTGGCCCTCCCGTCGCCCGTGCTCGGGCACCAGCTCGTGGGGCGCCTGGACTCGCCGCTCCCGCTCGTCGTGTACCTCGCCGGTGCGGCCATGGCGGTGGGGCTGTCGTTCGCATTCGTGCTGCTCCGCGACGTGCGGGCGCCGGCGCCCGCCGAGCCACGAATCGTTCGCGCGCCGGCATGGCTCGTCGGCGGCTTCAGGGCGATCGGCCTCATCGCCTGGCTCTGGATCGTCGTCCAGACGATCGTCGGCGGCTCATCGACCGCCAGCGTCGCGACGCTCTTCCTGTGGGTCTACGGCTGGGTTGGCGTGGCCGTCCTGTCCGCGTTCGTCGGGCCGGTCTGGCAGTGGCTCGACCCGTTCTCGACCCTCTTCGATATCGGCGCCGCGGTCGCGCGACGGCTCGGGATGGCCGCCTGGGCGCCCGCGACCTACCCGGCCCGGCTCGATGCCTGGCCGGCCGCCGCGGGGATGGTCTTCTTCGTGGGCCTCGAGCTCGTGTATCGAGGCAATGCCGTCGGCGTGGTCCTGATCGCCTACACGGCGTTGACGCTCCTCGGGATGGCCAACTTCGGCCGGGATGCCTGGCGCTCGCAGGCCGAGACGTTCACGGTCTGGTTCGGGCTCCTCAATCGAATGGCGCCGTTCGCCGCGGCGCCCGGCGACGACCCGGGGCTCCTCGTGCGACGGCCGTTCGGCGCGGGCCTCGTCAGGGGCGACTGGTCGACCGCCCGCGTGGTCATCGTTGCGATCGGCGTCGCCTCGATCCTCTTCGACGGGCTGTCCCAGACCCAGATCTGGTTCGACGTGTTCGGGTTCCCGGCGCTGCCCATCGCGACGCTCGAGCTGCTGGCCTTCCTCGGCATCGTGATCGGCGTGGCGCTGCTCGTGGCGCGGGCGGTGGGTCTCGCGGCGGTCGGGGCCGGCCTTCTCCCGATCGCCATCGGCTACCTCGTCGCGCACTACCTGACCTACCTGCTCGGCGACGGCCAGCTGATCGTCGTCGCCCTGTCCGATCCTTTCCAGCTCGGCTGGGACCTGCTGGGGACGGCCTTCTACGAGCCGAACCTCACCTGGATCCCGCCGGTCGCGATCTGGACGGTGATGCTGCTCGGCGTCGTCGGCGGGCACATGGTCGGCGCGTGGTCAGGCCACGTCGTCGCCAGCAGCGCCACCGCGGTCGAAGCCCGGCGTGCGGCGCGGATGCGCCAGATCCCGCTGGCGTTCCTGATGGTCGGGCTCACCGCCACGACCCTCTGGTCACTGGGCCAGGCGATCGTGAAGGAGTCGCCGCCGGCGGCGACCGTGAGCGCCGCGATGGCCGCTCCCTTCGAGGCGTCCGCCGCGGCGCCGAATGGCTAAGCGCCGGAAGCAGCGCGCGGGAACGCAGCGGCCCCTGTCTGACCGAGACGGCGGCGCACAGCCGCCCGCCAGACAGGCATCGGCCCGACCGACGCGGCCACCGCGATCGAGAGCGGCGGCCCAGCCGCGCGGCCTCCTCGGAGGCGCCGATCCACTGCGGGTCGGGATCGTCGGCGCCGTCATCCTCGGGATCGTCGTCGTGCTCGCCGTCGTGCTGTTCGGCGGGAGCGGCGCCGGCCGGTATACATGCGGCCAGCTGCTCCCGCCTGGCGGCGATCCGAGCGACGGCCAGGTGACGGCCAACCTCGGCCGACTGCACGTCGCCCGGGGCTCCCAGCTCGGCTACCTCTTCTGTCCGCCGACCTCCGGGACGCACTACGACAACGAGGCGGGCTTCTCGCCAGCGCGCCCGGGCTTCTATCGCCCCGACGCGGCCATTGGGCCGGGCAGCTGGATCCACAACCTGGAGCACGGGTACGTCGTCGCCCTGTACCGCTGTGCCGACGGCGTCTGCCCGACCGAGGAGGTCCTGGCCGAGATTCGCCGCTTCGTGAACAACGCGCCCCAGACCCAGGTGGCCGTGAACTGCGGGATCAGGTCGAAGGTCGTCGCTGCCCGCTTCGACGACATGTCGACGCCATTCGCGCTCCTGACCTGGGATCGCGCGCTGCTGCTCGATGCCTTCGACGTCGATGCGGCGATCGCGTTCGCGGGACGCTGGATGGAGAAGACCGGCCCCGAGGCGACCTCCTGCTGAAGCGTCACGTCGTGCGACTCGAAGGCACGCTCGTCCGGCTCGAACCGCTCGCGCTCGTGCACGTGCCGGCGCTCGTCGAGGCGGCGTCCGTGTCGCGTGACACCTACGCGTTTGCAGACGTTCCGGAAGGCCCCGAGGCGATGGAGGCGTACGTCAGGTACGCGCTCGAGACACCAGGCGTGGTGCCGTTCGCGATCGTTGCCCAGGGACGCGTGGTCGGCTCGACGAGGTTCCTGCGCATGGAGCACTGGTCTCGGCTCGACGACCGGCCGCCAGACGTCCCGCACGTGGCGGACATCGGCTGGACGTGGCTGGCGGCCTCCGCGCAGCGAACCGGCGTGAACACCGCGGCGAAGTTCCTGATGCTGCGCCATGCGTTCGAGACCTGGGGCGTGTTCCGCGTCGCGATCAAGGTGGACGCACCGAACGAGCGTTCGCGACGGGCGGTCGAATCGCTGGGGGCGAAGCTGGAAGGGATCCGCCGCGCCGCGCGGCTCGGCGAGGACGGAACGGTCCGAGACCTGGCGTGGTACTCGATCCTGCTCGAGGAATGGCCGGCGGTGAAGGAACGGCTGGAAGCGCGGCTGCGGCAATCCCTGCCTAGCATGGCCCCGTGAGCGAGAAGCGAACGACGGCTCGGGCATTCCACGACGCCGACGGCGTCGAGGACTGGCGGGTCCTGTTCTCTGGCGCCCACGCGTACTTCCGCGTCGGATCGTTCGTGGAGGCGGCGAGGTTCGTGGCCGCGATCGCCGAGGTTGCAGAGGTTGTGGGCCACTTCCCCGACGTGGACGTCCGTCCCGAGGGAGTCACCGTCCGGACAGCCTCCGGGGAGTACGGCGTCCTGAGCCAGCGTGATGTCGACCTGGCACGCCAGATTTCGTCTGAGGCTCGGAAGCTGCGGATCGAGCCGGACCCCTCCCAGGTCCAGGTCGTTGGCATTGCGGTGGCCCAGGATGCAGGCAGCGACGTCGGTCCGTTCTGGGCCGCAGCGCTCGGGTACAGGAGCCTTGGACCGAAGGAAGACGTCGTCGATCGGCACCGACGGAACCCGCACGTATCGTTCCAGAGCCTTCGCCCTCCCAAGCCGGGCCGTGGCCGGACCCACATCGACGTCAGCGTTCCGGCCGATCAGGCCGAGGCACGAGTCGCGGCAGCGCTCGAGGCCGGCGGACGCCTCGCGGACGCTTCGCATGCACCCGATTGGTGGACGCTCGCATCGCCCGAGAACCATGGTGTCGACATCGCGGCGTGGCCGGACGTCGAGGACGACGCGGAGGACTGATGGGGTTTGGCGTCCCCGGCAGGATTTGAACCTGCGACCCGCTGCTTAGAAGGCAGCCGCTCTGTCCACTGAGCTACGGGGACTGCGCTCCGGCGCAAGTCTACGCACGATGCGGAGACCGTTCGCATGTGGCCTGGCGCTCATTTGATCGTGGTCAGGAACTCGAGCACGCGCGTGGTCAGCAGCTGCGCCGCCGCCCGGTCGTAGGACGGGAGCGAGCTGTCGGCGAAGAGATGTGCGTCGCCGGAATAGAGGAACAGCTCTGCCTGGCCGGACGACTCGACGAGCTCGCGCGCCGCGTCGAGGTCGCCCTCAGTGGCAAACAGCGGATCAGCGCCCATGCCGTGGATCTGGACCGGCACGCCCCGCGGCCACGCGTCGCCGAATTCGGTGAACGGGAGGCAAGCGTCGATCAGCAATGCGCCCCTCGCGCCGGCGCGCGTCTGGGCCAGCTTCTGAGCCGGCATCACCCCGAGGGAGAAGCCGGCGTAGACGAGGTCCATCGGCAGGCCTTCAGCCTCGGCGACCCCGTTGTCGAGGACGGTGTCGAAACCCGTCGTCCTGGCGTGGTCGATTCCCGCCTCCAGCGTCTCGAACGTCCGGCCCGCGTACAGGTCGGGCAGGTGCACGGTGTGACCGCCCGCGCGCAGCTCCTCCGCGAAGGCAACGACCCCCGGGGTCAGCCCCTGCGCGTGGTGGAACAACAGGATCTCGGCCATGGTCCGCTCCTCTATTTCATTGATCCAAACTTTTGGAACAATCGGAGTTGGTAGTCTAGTCGACGATGGCGACGACGTCTCCAGTCCCCGACTACGACCTCGACGACGAGCTGGAGCTCACCTCGTCCGACCAGGTGCGAGCCCTCAGCCATCGGCTCCGAACGGTGGTCCTCGGTCTGCTCCATGAGCGGGCGGCGACGGTGACCGAGATCGCGGCCGCGATGAACCGCCCGAAGAGCACCGTCGCCTACCACGTCAACGTCCTGCACGACGCCGGCCTGATCCGCGTGGTCCGCACTCGCCGCGTGCGAGCGATCGAGGAGCGCTTCTACGGCCGCACCGCGCGGATGTTCTACGTGGGTGTCGGGTCGGCGCCTCGTCGGCCCGGGTCAACGCCGGTCGACCTGAACGATTTCGATGTCGCCGCCGAAGAGTCACAGGAGGCGTATCGAGCGGACCGCTTGTGGTCGTTCATTCGGCATGCCCGGATTCCCCCGGAGCGGGCCGCGGAGTTCTGGAAGAAGGCGTTGGCAGTCGTGAACGAGTTCGACGAGCTGCCCCGTTCCGGCGACACCGCGTATGGCTTCGTGGTGGGCATCTATCCGATCGCGGATTACCCGATGCTCGCGGAGTCGAAGCCGAGCGCCAGTAAAGCCGGACGACCGAAGCCGCCCGGCGGGCGTACGACTCGTCGCGATCGCTAGCGCCGGCTGCGACCGGCGGGTCTCAGTTAGTGGATCTGGGTGAGCCACTCCCGGAAGGCCTTGTCGAGGTCGTCGAACGACAGCCCGAGGACGGCCGGCGTCGCGGCATCGATGTCCATCTCGGTGGCCATCTTCGCGAGCCAGGCGTTGCGCATGTCCCGCCCGAACTTCGTCGTCACGAACCTGACCATCACGTAGCCCTGCGGGTAGACGTTCCGCCACAGCTCCTGCGGCGTCGTCTCATAGACCGCCATCCGGTCCCAGTCGACGAGGGATCCGTCGGCCAGCCACGCCGCGACCGTTTCGGTGGCCGTGTCAGTCTCGTCCTTGATCAGGTCGAACTTTCGGGCGACGAAGACCGCGATCCCCTCGTCCAGCCACCACGGCATCTTCGTGCGCTTCGTGCCGGCACGGTCGAAGTTCGTGAAGTGCGTCATCTCGTGCGCGATGACCGGCGTCATGTACGGATCCTCGGGGTTGCTGCGGAGCTTCAGCGCCTCGCCCGGCTCGTTCCAGCCATTGATGTTGGGGAGGCTGAGCAGGGTGTTCGCCGCGAGCGCCGGGCCATCCCCGTAGAGCTTGATCTGGAGCGTTCCGACCGGCTCGTAGTCGAGGGTGTCGATGACGTGCGCGTAGATCGCCGGCAGGTTCTGGGTGACATTGGAGAGCTGGTCGTCGAGCCCCGGGGCGACCTTGATCTTGAAGTGCGGCACGTCCGTCTCGGTCCAGACCTCGCCGGCGTAGCGCCAGCCGCCGGGCCCTTTCGTGAACGAGCCCGCCCACGTCCCGGAACGCGGTTCGCCCAGGTAGTTGGTCCAGGTCGCTGTGAGGCTGCCGGTGGCCGCGTTGCCCTCGACGTCGAGATCGCTGACCTCGAGCTGGTAGTCCGGGGCCGGATGCAGCCCGGCCCATTCGTCGGCCAGGCGGCTGTGCTCGAGCGCGAAGGCCGGGTCGGCGAGGTCGACGAGCGCGAGATAGCCGGCCTTGTCGCCGACCTGGACGTGTGCCGCCATCGACCCGACCAGGAACTCGATCGCGCCGGCCGGGCTGAGGCTGCCGGGCGGCGGGGTGAGGGCGACGGTCCCGCGCGGCGTGGGGGCGGCGGTGGGGGCCTGCGGCGAGGCGCGGTTCGGGCCGCATGCCACCAGCACGGCGACGAGCAGCGCGAGGCCAAGCGCCCGGGGCGCGGCGGTGCGGGTGCGACCGGGGACGGTGCCGTTCGCCATGCGGGAAATCGTACGTGCAATACGGCGAATGACTTGCTCGGAACGCCGAATCGCCCGTGCTATGCTCCGCCGCCCTCGGGGTCGGAATGGCTCGAATCGGGAGTGCGCATCGCCGGATGACCGCGGGCCCGGATAGCGGCAGAACGAACCAGCTCGAGCTCGGCCTCGGCGTACCGCGCCTCGAGATCGAGGCCGAGTGGAAGGCCCAACCACGCCTGTGGGGCCACTCGCTGCACCCGATGTGCTCGTACCTCGCGAGCTTCCCGGCGGCCCTCGCGCACGCGTTCGTCGAGCGCTACAGCCGGCCCGGTGACGTCGTCCTCGATCCCTTCTCCGGCCGCGGAACCGCGCCGCTCGAGGCCATCGTCGAGGGCCGGATCGGCGTCGGCAACGATCTCAATCCGTTCGCCCATCTGCTCACCGCGGCCAAGCTCGAGCCACCGACCCAGGCCGAGGCTCGCACCCGGGCCGTCGCGCTCCGCCTCGCCTTCGCCAGCGGCGCCACTACCTGGCTCGATCGTGCCCGCGCCATCCAGGCGGACCCGGCCGGCGGCGGCCCCACGCCGATCCCACTCGAGGTCGCGCTGGCATTCCACGAGCGGACGTTCGCGCAGCTGCTGTTCCTGCAGCAGGCCCTGGACCTCGCGGTCCCGGTGGACCGCTTCCTCGCCGCCTCGATCGCCGGGATCCTGCACGGCAAGACGCCGTCATACCTGTCGACGCTGATGCCGAACACCTTCAGCATGGCCCCGCGCTACGTGCGCGACTTCGCCGCGCGGACGGCGTTCCAGTCACCCGATCGGGACGCCTTCGACCGGCTCGACGCCAAGCTGACCCGCCTCTTCCGCGATGCGCCACCCCGCACCACGGGAATCGCGCTGCTGGGGGATGCCCGCGACGCGGGTACGCGGGCGAGAGCCGAGCTCCGGGCGAGACGGCTTCCGGACCGCGCGCGCCTCGTCCTGACGTCGCCGCCATACCTGCGCGTCCTGAAGTACGGCTACTACAACTGGCTGCGCGCCTGGTTCCTGGGCTTCGACTCGAAGGCCATCGACGCCTCGCTCGACGACGCCCACCGGCGGGCGCCGTACCTGGAGTTCCTGCGCGAGGTCCTCGCCGACCTCCGGCCGGCCGTGACCGAGGACGGGATCGTGGTGCTCGTGATCGGCGACGTCGCGACCGACCGCGGGCGGGCCGCGCCGGACGGGATCGGCCTCGCCGAGCGGGTCTGGGAGGCCGCCGCCCAGCCCGAGGGCTATCGCCTCGCCGGCATCGCGGACGACGACGTCCACGCCCACCGCAAGGTCACCAAGCTCTGGGGCCGCGAGGCAGGCCGGGCGACGCAGGTCGACCGGATGCTCGTCCTTGCCACCACGGAGGCGGGTCGCCGCCGCGCGACGAGCGCCGCCTCGCTCCAGGTCGACTGGTCCTGGCCGACCCGCCGCCTCCGCTCGATCTGAACCGGGCGGGCGCGATTGCTAGCATTCGCGCCGTGAAGCAGATGTACCACCCGTCGGACCTCGCGGCGATGGACCCGCTGGTCCTCATGAAGAACCTCGATCACGTCCGGATGACGAGCCGGCGGCTGTCGTACATCCTCCAGCAGCAGGTCCACCTCTATACGCCGGAGGCGAACCAGCTCCGCGAGCAGATCGACGGCTACGTCGAGGCGGAACGCCAGATCGAGGGCGAGATGGCGAGGCGCCGCATCCGCTCCTGAGGCGGCTCTCCGGCGGCCCGACCGCCTGCGGCCACCGAAATCCGGATCAGGCGAGGGCCGTGCCGCCTGCCGTTGCTCCGGGAGGGGTGGTGGCCTTTGCTCGGGCTCGGTCGGCTGCGACGATGTCCGCCACGGTCGTGGAGAGGTCGGCCATGTCGAGCAGCCCGAACTTGATGCCGTGGCTCTGGAGCTCGTCCGGTCCCCAGCCCCGGAACAAGCCCCGGCTCGCCACGGCGCACATCTCGTCGTAGAGCTCCGGCCAGCCGACCCGACGCCGGGCGTAGCAGAACCGGATGAACTCGACGGCCTCGGCCGTGAAGCGGGGCGCGGCCGCAGGGCGCGCAACCATCGATGCAGTTCCTCCTCGGTCCCGTCTGGGGCACAGCGGGGCTGACCAGAGCGCACGGCGTGGTGGACCGTGGCCCGTGGTTTGGGCGTCCTCAGGTGTCCGTTGACCCGCTTCCCGGCGCGGTCGATAAGTCCTCCGGGATAGTACGGCCGGAGTCGTTTTGGCCGGAAGGGGGGATGTCCACCTTTTCGTCCACCAACTTATCCACAGGTGCGCCCAGGCACCGGGCCGGGGCCGTCAGGACCGCCGTTCCACCCCGAGCCCCGGCCGATCGGTCAGGAGCCAGCGATGGTCCGCCCCCAGCTCGAGTCCCTCGAACGGCTCTTCGGCCAGGAGCAGGTTGCCGTCGAGGTCGACCCAGTCCGCGAGCGAGGCGACCGCCGCGGACGCGGCGATGCCGACGGACGTCTCCTCCATGCAGCCGAGGAACGTCTTGAACCCGAGCTCGTGCGCGCGAGCGAGCATCCTGGCCGCGGCGCCGGGCCCGCCGCACTTCGCGAGCTTGACATTCACGCCGGCGGTCACCCCGACGAGCGCATCGAGGTCCTCGATCGTGACGCACGACTCGTCCGCGACCAGCGGCAGGGACGAGATCGCCTGGAGGTCGGCCAGCCAGCGGAGCCTCGTCGCAGGGAACGGCTGCTCGATGAGCTCGACGCCGAGGTCGACCATGGCCGGGAGCAGCTCGCGCGCCGTCTCCGGCGTCCATCCGGTGTTCGCGTCGACGCGGATCGGCTTGTCGTAGACCTCGCGCACCGCCTCGAGGGTCGCGAGGTCCGCCGGCCCCCCGACCTTGATCTTGAGCGCCGGAAACGCGCCGGCACGGCGGGCACGCTCGGCGACGACCTTCGGCTCGTCCAGCCCGAGCGTGAAGTCCGTCGGCGGAATGTCCGTCGACAGCCCGAGGAGGCCGTAGACCGGCTTTCCGACCAGCTTGCCGACGAGGTCGTGCAGCGCCGTATCGACAGCGCACTTCGCGGCGCCATTCCAGCGGATCGCCTCCTCGATGCGGCGGCTTGCGCCGTCGAGCCAGGTTGCGGACGGCTCGGGGTCGCCGGCCGCTTCGAGGAGCAGCGGCAGCACGGCCGGGACCGTCTCGACCGTCTCGCCGTAGTACCGGCCGGGATACCCCTCCCCCAGCCCGACGACGCCGGGATGGCGATCGTCAGTGAGCTCGACGACGAGGGTCGTGACCTGCAGCCCGGCGCCGTGTTCGGCCCTGGCGATCCGGAATGGATCCCGAAGCGGGAGCGTCAGGACCTCGTGCCGGATGGACAGGGTCACGAGGGGACCGGCAGGGCGCCCTTGACCCACGGGAGCGCGTCGACCGCTTCGCGGACCTGCGGCCACAGCCGATCGGCGCCGAACCGGACCGGGTCGTCCGTCGGGAGGCCCGTCTCCACTGCGATCTCGGCGATGACCCGCTTCGCGTCGTCGTCCGATGGGATGAGCGACGTGTTCAGGGCCATCGCCACGACCCTCGAGGGCGCGACGAGCCCGGCCACCTGCTCGTGCAGCGCGATGAACGCGGGAAGCTTCGCGATCGGGAACGAGACGTCGGGTCGGTGGTCGAAGTCGTGGGCGGCGAGGCCCGGCTTGTGGACCATGACCATCGCGTGCGGCGTCGAGCCGTGGATCAGCCCGAGCGTCACGGACGAGTAGGCGGGGTGATCGAGCGAGCCTTGCCCCTCGACGAGGATCCAGTCGCCGCGCTCCTCAGCCTCCTCCAGCATCCACTCGACGGTGCCCTGGACGAAGTCGCTGATGACCCGGTCCACCGCGACGCCCCAGCCGTCGATCATCATCCCGGTCTGGCCCGTCGGGACGAACGCGACCTTGTCGCCCTGCGCGATGCCCGACTTCCGGAGCTCCAGCGCGACCGACATCTTTCCGATGGCGCAGTCGGTGCCGACGGTCAGGATCACCCGTTTCCCGGGCGAGTGCGGACGCCCGACCGCCGTCTCCTTGCGCTCCGGCGGGCGCCGGAAGTCGACGATCTGCACACCCTTGGCGTGGGCCGCGGCGGAGAACTCCGGGTCGTCGCCGAGGAACGTGTGGAGGCCCGAGTGGACGTCCATCCCGGCCGCGATGGCGGCGAGGATGATGGCTCGCCACTCGTCCGGCAGCCGCCCGCCCGTCGGCGCGATGCCGATGAGGAGCGTGTTCGGTGGCTCGGGCAGCGCGAGCGCATCGGCGAGGGTCGCTACGGCCGGAACGTCCTTGCCCGGGATCCATTCGCCGATGCTGCGACCGGCGATCGAGGAGTCCAGGACGGCGGCGACCGGGTCGGTGCCGTAGCGGAGCACGCCCATCGCCGTCTTCGCGTGGTGCGGCCCGAACTGGCCCTCGGTCAGGATCACGAGTCGGCGCATGGGCGACGAGGATAGGCGAACGTCCGCGCCCGGAAGTACGCTCCACCCGCCATGTCGGTGACCGTTCCGAAGCCCGGCACCCGCGGGAGTCGATTCCCGAAGTTTCCGGGCGTTATCGCTCGAATTCATGAGCCGGATGCAGGCCCGGATGTTTCGGCGCGGCGGCGGCGCTCGCACCCAGGGCGGCGTGCCGACACTCCTCCTCGAGACCACCGGCGCGAAGACCGGCGCGACCCGCAGTGCGGCCGTCGGCTTCCTCGAGGACGGGGCAGATGCCTGGCTGATCATCGCCTCGCTCGCCGGGACCGCCCGCAACCCGGCCTGGCTGCACAACCTGGCGCGCAACCCGAGCGCGACCGTCGAGTTCGGAGATCGGCGTCGCGTGCGCGTCGAGGCCACGACCCTCGCCGGCGACGAGCTCGCGGCCGCCTGGAAGCAAATCGCCGTCGAGGCGCCCGAGTACGCGAAGTACCTCAAGGTCACCGACCGGCAGATGCCGGTGATTCGGCTGCGGGCCGCGTCGTCATCATCGGCCTGACGGCGCCGCTAGCGCTCCCCTAAGGTCGACCGGTCGCCTGGCGCACCGGCTCGGCAACCTCTCGAGCCATCGTCTCGAGCCCTGCCGCTCCCTCGCGAGCAACGATGCCGAGGGTCACATGATCGGCGCCGGCGTTGACGAAGTCGAGCGCGGTCTGGCGCGCCGCTCGTCGGCCTTCCGCATCCGTGGGGACGTTCAGCTGCCCGGCGAACCGAAACGTCGCCGGGTCTCGCTCGATCGACTCGAGAGCCTCGACCAGCGCCCTGCGACGATCGGCGAAGTAGGCGACATCCCCGGCCCGACCGCCGGGCATGATCCAGCCCTGGGCGTAGCGGGCCGCGAGCGCGATGCCTCGGCGGCGTTGGCCCCCAAGCCACAGGAGCGGACCGCTCGGGCGCGTCGGCGGGGGCTCGAGCGTGGCACCCCGCAGCGGGTAGTAGGGATCATCTCGGGACACGCCCGGCGGCGTCCGCCCGGCCGTCGAGAACAGCGCCGCAAGCGTCGCCACGGCGCTCTCGTACCGCGAGAACCGCTCGGCCATCGGAGGCAGGCTGATGCCGAACGTCTCGTGCTCGCCCTCGTGCCAGCCGGCACCGAGGCCGAGGATGAACCGTCCCCCGGTCGCGTTGTCGAGGACCGTGGCTGCTTTCGCGACCACCGCCGGATGACGGAAGGTATTCGCCAGGACGGCGATCCCGATCCATTTCCCCACCACTCGATGCGCCACCGAGCCCGCAGTCGTGAGGGATTCCAGTGCGCCGCCACCGCGATCGGCGCCCGCATCGCTGAGATGGTCACTCATCCAGCCGGCCGTGAACACGTCGAAGCTGCCGGCGGCGGCCCAGATCGCATCGAGCGTGGGCCAGTCGGCTCCCGTTGAGCCAATCGGCGCGATCCTGAAGCCGAGCAGCCCGGGGCCGTCGCGGGACTGGCGGCCGGCGTCGCTCACGCAGACAATTGTGCGATGTCCTTCGACGTCGCCGCGTCCGCCTATGACGCCTTCATGGGCCGCTACTCGGCCGGACTCGCGAGCCAGATGGCCGACCTCGCTCACGCGACCCCCGGTCAGCGGGTGATCGACGTCGGGTGCGGTCCGGGTGCATTGACTGCAGAGCTCGTCCGGAGGCTCGGTCCCGAGCATGTTGCCGCCGTCGACCCTTCCGAGCCCTTCGTGGAGGCTGCCAGGGCGCGTTTGCCAGGGGTGGACGTCCGGCTTGCGGCTGCCGAGGCCCTGCCGCACCCGGCCGACGCCTTCGACGCGGCGCTGGCGCAACTCGTCGTCCATTTCATGAAGGATCCGGTGGCAGGGCTCGGAGAGATGCGCCGGGTGACGCGGCCGGACGGAGCAGTGGTCGTGTGCGTGTGGGACTTCGAGGGCGGCCGCTCCCCGCTGAGTCCCTTCTGGTCGGCGGCCTTGCAGCTCGACCCTGACGCCATCGACGAATCGCGCCTTGCGGGGGCACGGCGAGGCCATCTCGTGCAGCTTCTACTTGAGGCCGGCCTCCGGGACGTCACCGAACACGAGCTGCGAGTCGACCGCCGCCACGAGACCTTCGATGAGTGGTGGGCGCCCTTCGCCGGAGGCGTTGGCCCGGCCGGCGGCTATTTGGCCCGCCTGAATGACGCGGCGCGCGAGGCGCTCCGGGACCGCTGTCGCGAGCTCCTACCCGAGGCGCCGTTCACGCTCAAATCGGTCGCCTGGTCGGCGCGCGGGATCGCCTGACCCGCGGCTACGCTGAGGCCGGTTCGGCAGGGGGAGGACGGAACGACCTTGGAAACGACCTGGCGCGATCGCCTGCGCTACCAAATCGACGAGTTCTTCGGCCGCGGCACCATCGCCCTGATCTTGGGCCTCTTTGCCGTCTCGCTCCTGATCGTGTTCACGATCGCGGTCGTCGTCTCGGCCACGGGGATCGGCGAGGGGCGGGAGTTCCTCGACCTGGTCTGGATGGGCCTCCTGCGGACCCTCGACCCGGGGACGATGGGCGGCGATCAGGGCCTGCCCGGGTTCCTCGGCGCGATGCTCGCGGTGACCCTGGGTGGCATCTTCGTGATCAGCGCCCTCATCGGCATCATCAACACCGGCATCCAGGACCGCCTGGCCGAGCTGCGCAAGGGCAAGTCGCGGGTGATCGAATCGGACCACACCGTGATCCTCGGCTGGAACCAGCAGGTCTTCACGATCCTTGCCGAGCTCATCGGCGCGAATGCCAACCAGCGCGGTCGCAGCATCGTGGTGCTCGCCGATCGAGACAAGATCCAGATGGACGACGAGATCCGGGCCCGCATCCCGTCGACGAACGGAACCAAGGTCGTCTGCCGCTCCGGCAGCCCGGTCGACCTCGACGAGATCGACATCGCGAGCGTGCAGCGCAGCCGGGCCATCATCGTGCTGGCCCCGGATGGCGACGAGCCCGACATCGAGGTCATCAAGACGATCCTCGCGATCACCAACGACCCCAACCGCCGAGCGGAGCCGTACCACGTCGTCGCCGAGCTGCACGACCAGGCGAACCTCGAGGCTGCTCGCCTCGTCGGCAAGGACGAGGTCGAGCTGGTGATCGTGGGTGACGTGGTCTCCCGGATCATCGCCCAGACCTGCCGCCAGCCCGGCCTCTCGATCGTCTATGGCGAGCTGCTCGACTTCGATGGCGACGAGATCTACTTCAGCCACCAGCCGGCGCTTGCCGGACGGACGTTCGAGGATGCCGTCCAGGCCTTCGAGGATCTCGACCCTCATCGGCCTCGCGACGCCCGATGGGGCGGTTCGCGTTCAGCCCCCCGGCTCGACGGTGATCGGGGCCGAGGATCGGGTCATCGTCATCGCGGCGGACGACGACAAGATCGCGCTCCGCGAGGGGCCGCCGCCGCAGATCGACGAGGTCGCGATCATCACCTGCGACGCCACACCCGCGCCGACCGAGGCGACGCTCGTCCTCGGCTGGAATCGGCGCGTCATCCAGATCGCGCGCGAGCTGGACGGCTACGTCCCGAAGGGCTCGCGGCTCACGATCGTGTCAGAGGATCCCGCTGCGGCCGCATCGACCGAGGCGCTGGAGGGAGCGCTCGTCAACCAGCGGCTCGAGTTCATCCCCCGGCCACCGACGGATAGGCGCGTCCTCGACGCGCTCGAGGTCGCGGGCTACCAGCACATCCTCGCCGTCAGCCCGATCGACCGCTTCGACCCACAGCGGGCCGACGCGCGGACGTTGGTCACGCTCCTCCACCTGCGCGACATCGCGGCCAGGGTCGGTCACCCCTTCTCGATCACGTCGGAGATGGCCGACGTCCGCAACCGCTCCCTCGCCGAGGTGACCCGCGCGGACGACTTCATCGTGTCCGACCGCCTGATCAGCCTGCTCCTGACCCAGGTCGCGGAGACGAAGCACCTGAACGCCGTCTTCGCGGACCTGTTCGATGCCGATGGCACGGAGATCTACCTGCGGCCAGCCGCGGACTACATCAAGCCGGGCCGGACCGTGACCTATGCCACGGTCGTCGAGTCGGCCCGCCGCTACGGCGAGGTGGCGATCGGCTATCGACTGCGCGCCGAGTCGAACGACGCGGCGCGCGCGTACGGCGTCCACGTCAACCCGCGAAAGAGCGCGCAGCTCACCCTCGACGAGAGCGACAAGGTCATCGTCCTCGCGATGGGCTGACCACGGGGAACGGCCGGCCCGAGCGCGAGAAGGAGGCTCCGGAGCCAAGAGCTAGCGCGGCTCGACGAACACCCCGTCGTCGAACAGACCCGCCTGCTGCGGCGTCGGCGCGACGATCTCCGCGCCCTCCAGCTCGAGGAGGCGACGCTTCGTGGAGACCCCGCCCGGCGCTGAGTATCCGCCGAGGCCACCCGCGGCAACGACGCGGTGGCAGGGCACGATCGGCGCGAACGGGTTTCGCGCGAGGGCGACGCCGACATCACGAGCCTTCATCGGCTCCTCGCCCAGGGCCTTCGCAATCGCGCCGTACGTCAGGGTCTCGCCGGGTGGGATCGTTCGCGCGACCTCGTAGACCCTGCGGTCGAAGTCGGGAATCGCGCGCATGTCGAGCTGCCCGGAAGCGACTCGATGATCGCCTGCGAGCAGCGCGACCACATCCGCGATCGCCGCCACGACGAACGGCGGCCGCGCCGCGGCCTCCTCGGCGCCCGGGACCGAGCGCAGGATCTGGCGGCGGGTCGCCTCCCCCGTCCGGTCGTGCATCCTCGTCTGGGCAATTCCGGCCTCGCTCCAGGCGATCCCGAATGCGCCGAGAGCGGTGCTCACGACCGCGAACTTCATGGTTCCCATCAGATCCCCCAACACGCCGGCGAGCGAATCGGTTGCCTGGGTGCGGATCCGGCTGTCGCTGCGTGGTCCTGCCCGAGGACCGATCTAGTCAGCGGGTGCCGGGGCCGCCGGCAGCTCCGCAACCACGGGAACGGTCGCGAGCTCGCCCCGAACGACGCGAAGCGCGATCGCCGCGACTCGCCCTTCCCACTCCTGCGACCCGACCTCGTTCGGTCCGGAGGCCGGCGCGACCGCCGCGACCGGCGCCGGAGCGGCCTTGAAACGCCGATCCACGATGCCCTCGAGCCACTTCCGCAGCGGCGTGAAGACCGAGGCGAGGATCAGCGTCGAGATGACGATCGCGGCGTCGGAGGTGTCGCCGGTAACCGACTGGAACACCCGCTGGAGCAGCGCCACGATCCCGGCATAGAGGCCGGCGACGAGCGCCGTCAGCGGCACGTACACCAGCGTGCGGTTGATCAACCGATCGATCTCGTAGAGCCGGTAGCGCGTCACCGCGATGCCGACGGAGATCGGGACCAGGAGCAACCCGAACGACGCGACGAGCAGCATCGTCGGCCCACCCAAGCCCGGCAGGAAGGACAGCATCAGGGGCAAGGCAGCGAGGCCGACCGCCACGAAAAACCACCGTGCCTGCTGGCGCTCGACGGACGTGCCGCGGCGATAGCGCACGATCACGGCCGCGACGCCCAGGGCCGTCATCGACACGATCCCAACTGCTAGGGCGACGTCGCCCAGCGAAACTACGAACGGCGGGAGCGCCTGGAGACCGATCGGATTTCGATCACCGAGAGGGCCTGGGACGACCGTCGGTCGCAGGAGCTGGATCAACGTCCCGAGGCCGGTGAGCGTCACCGGCACGGCAACAGGCCAACGCCAACGCGACGACGGCAGCCGACCGTCGGGGAACACGATGGCGAGAAGCGGCAGGATCGCGACGACTCCCGGCCCGAGCGCGACCGGGCCCAGCAGCAACAGCAGTTGGTTCAGGGAGGACGTCGGTTCCGCGAGGGTCAGGCTCCCGCCGACCATGTAGCCGAACGGGACGAGAACGAAGAGCGCTCCGCCGGCGAGGAGCACCGCGCCGATGCGACCCGCTCCTGGTCTGCCGGCAAGGAGGGCGCCGACCGTGGCATAGCCGAGCGTGATGGCACAAAACGCCGCCATGGTCATCCACAGGATCTGGATGTCGCTGACCCCCGGGCCGGCCGTATTGGGAGCCGACGCGACCATGGCGAGGAGGAAGTCGGTCTGGAACCCGACCCACAGGATCGCGAGACCCATCAGGAGCGTTGCGAGCCAAATGGACGCCGCGAGGAAGGTGACCCAACGCGGCGTTACCGCCGTCCTGGCGATCATGACGAGACCGTCGCCCTGGGCCGCAGCCCGTGCCGACCGGTGTCGTTCATGGGTCACCTTCTGACGAAGGTTGGTACCGCATATCGGATTCGAACCGATGATCTCCGCCTTGAGAGGGCGGTGTCCTGGGCCTCTAGACGAATGCGGCACGGACGCCGCGGCGGCTCGAAAGCGCCGGGCAGGGCGGCATTCTAGCAGCCAATCCCCGGGATCTCAGCGAGTCGCGGGACGATGAGGACCGGCTAGAGCCGGTGGACCTCCAGGAAGCCCCGAATTGCGTCCGCGACCTGCGTGTAGCCCTCCTCGCCGAGGATCAGCCCGTAGTGCGAGTGCGCGCCGAACGGCTCGTACTCGGCCTCCAACCAGGTCGCGAGCCGCTCCGAAGCCTCCAGCGGCACGACCTTGTCGAGCCCGCCACCGACGACGAGACGGGGCACGTCGCCGAGCTTGGCTGGATCGACCTTCACGCCGCGGAGCATCGTCCGACGGGCTCGCCCGGATTCGTGCGGCTTCTGGCCCATGAGGTGCTGGATCCGGAGCACGTCGGCGAGATTCAGGTCGCGTTGGTCGCGCTGGAGCTTCTCGGGGAGCGTCGTCCAGCCGAGCAGCGATGGCCCGAAAAGCTCCGGCACCTCGCGGATGAGATGCGCCTCTGTCGGCTCCCGGACGTCGCCGGGCAGCTCCGAGGCGATGAGCACGATGGCACTCACCGGATGCCGTTCCGCGGCCTTGAGGGCAAGCAGGCCGCCCATCCCATGCCCGACGGCGACGACCGTCGGCCCGAGCCGGTCCATCGCGGCCCCGACGTCCTCAACGAACGACTCGAAGGACAGCTCGGCCGGGTCGGCCGTCTGGCTCCAGTGGTGGTTCCGGAGGTTGAGCGCGTGGCCCTCCCACCCGCGGCCCGCGAAGTAGCCGAGAAACCGCTCCCAGGCCCACGAGCCCGCGAGCTCGCCGTGGACAAAGAGCAGCGGCCGGCGGCGCGATCGGCGCTCGGGCAGCCAGGACTCGATGTACAGCCCGCGGTCGTGCAGCTCGATCTCGTCCTTGCGGACCGGGCGGCTGGGCGGTGGCAGCGTGACGTCGGCGGGCGAGGGCATCGGACCTCCGGTGCGGCGGCTCGAGGGGGCTACTCGAGCGGGTTGATGACGAGGCCGGTGAGGGCCTTCGGGTAGATGTAGGTGCTCTTCTGCGGCATCACGTCGCCGTCGGCGGCGACGGCGACGATCTCCGCGGCGGGCGTCGGGTCCAAAAGCAGCACGGCCGACGCCGACTGACCACTGGTGGGAGCGGCGGCCTCGTCGACCCAGCGGACCGCCTCTGCGGCTGACATCGTAAACGCGAGACGGCCCTCGGCGACAGCAACGGGGTCGATCCCCGCCAATCGCTCGATCGCGACGGACGCGAGGGTCACGTCGAGCCGCCGCACGGCCGTGCCGCCCGCAGGCAGAAGAGGCACGAAGGAGGATCGTCGCGCCCGCAGGATCGCGCCCCCCGCGCGGGTCCACAGCCCGAACCGGCCCTCGCCGCCGCGCGCCTCGCCCGAGCCATCGAACGCCGACACGAGGGCCTCGCGCGACACGCCTCGCTCGACCTCGAACAGCTCCTCCGCCCGGTCGAGGAGCCCGGACGCGGCCGCGTCGTCGAGCCCCAGGACGACGCGGTGGGTCGGGAGGACCGTGAGTGGGCCCTCCTGCGGCTCCAGGATCAGCATCAGGATCTCGGCCCAGGCGGGCTGCTCCTCGAGAACCGGACCGCGCCGCCGGTCGTCGGCATAGCGCAGGGCCGTCTCGTAGCGGTGGTGGCCGTCAGCGAGCGTGATGGCGCCGGCCCCCAGGCGGGCTGCGACGGCCGCGAGCCGCGTGTCCCGCGCCTCGTCCTGGCCGACCGTGCTCATCCACAGCCGATGCTCCACGCCGGCATCGTCGACCAGCTCCGAGACCGGCGCGCTCGCCGCGACGTCGCGCAGCCACTCCGCCGCGGTCCCCGACCGATCATCCGCCAGCCCGACGACCGGGCTCGTGTTGACGATGGTCGCGCGCAAGAGCCGGTAGCGGTCCTCGCGCGGCTCTGCCAGCGTCCGCTCGTGGGCCCGCACGCCGCTGTGGGGGCCGAACGCTTCGAGGCCCACGCGCGCGAAGACACCGCGCCGGGTTGCCTCTCGCTCCGTGCCCGGAACGACGTAGCGCTGCTCGTAGGCATACAGCGCCGGCCGCGGGTCGCGGCGGAGGACACCCTCGGAACGCCAGGCCGCGAGCGTGTGGCCTGCCCGCCGGTACCGCTCGTCCTCGGGATCGCCCGCCTCGTCATGGGGCAGGTCCAGCCGGACCACGTTGCGAGGGTCGCGAGCGAGGAGCCGCCGGTGTTCGTCGGGGGAGATGACGTCGTACGGCGGCGCAACGACCTTCGAGAGGTCCATGACCAGCTCGCGGGAGTAGCGGAGCGCGCGGAACGGACGGATCGACGGCACGGGCCGGAATTCGTACGATAGGCGCCCTCGCGGCCACGAACTTCGCGCCGCGTGGGTCGTCGCGCAACTTCTCGGGGGCGCGCGGCGTCTTGGGTCGGCCGCGGGCAGCAGAGGGCCTGCGCTGATCTGTCGCCGACCATTCACGAGGAGGGCGCGTGCCGCTACGGCCGTCGGACACCAAGCAGTCCGCGGGCGCGCGCGTCGCGCTCCGGCTCGGGTCCCTCCTCGCCGTTGCCGCCATCGTCCTGGGCCCCCTGGCCATCGCGGGCGCCGCCGCCGGGCCGCTGAACATGAACGCCCGCGTGCTCCTCCAGGGCCATGCCCGAGCGGGCACCTGGACGGCCATTGAGGTCGACCTCCAGAACGACGGTCCCCAGATCCGCGGCGAGCTGCAGATGAACGGCGGCGACCAGTCGAATGCCCGGTACGCGATGGCCGTCGACCTCCCGACGAACTCCCGCAAGACGTACGTCCTCCACGCCCAGCCGCCGGCCTTCGGGCGGAACGTGACGGTCGACCTCGTCGCCGACGGCCAGAAGATCGAGAGCGTGACCGTCGCCTACCTCGTCCACGACGCGACCCAGCTCGTGGTCGGCGTCGTCGCCGAGCTGCAGGCCCCACTCATCTCGCAGATCAAGCTCCCGGCCAGCCCCACGGGCGTCGATCCGGCGATCATCCCGCTGACCGTCGCGGACCTGCCGTCCCGGGTCGAGGGCTGGTCCGTCATCGACCGGCTCATCTGGCAGGACATCGACAGCAACAGCCTCTCGCCGGAGCAGCTGGATGCCCTCCGCCGGTGGATTGCCGCCGGTGGACGGCTCGTGATCGTCGGCGGGAGTGCCGGTATCGGGACCCTCTCGGCATTCCCGGACGACATCCTCCCCTACCGTCCGACCGCCACGCTCGACGCCGATCCGGCGGTCCTGAGCTCGCTGCTCGGCCCGGCGCCGACCGGCGCTGCGGATGTCGCTGCAATGGCCGGCGCCCTCGCCCGCGGTCGGGCGCTCGCAACGTCCGGGGACCGGGCCATCGCGGCGGAGCTCGGCTACGGCGCCGGGAGGGTCACCATCCTGGGCTTCGACCCGACGACCTCGTGGCTCAACGAGAGCAAGGCGGTCGAGGGGCTGTGGCGCAGCACCCTGCCCGCGCGAATCAGCAACGGCACGCTGTTCGTGGACGACAGCCAGCTGATCCAGGCCGTCTACCAGCTACCGGCGCTGGCCCTGCCGCCGACCGAGGGCCTCCTCGCGATCATCGGCGCCTACATCCTGATCATCGGCCCGATCAACTACCTGATCCTGAAGCGGCTCGATCGGCGTGAGCTCGCCTGGGTCACGATGCCGATCCTCGTGCTCGCGTTCGCCGGCGCCGCCTTCGGGTACGGCTCGCTCCTCAAGGGCACCGACGTCGTCGTCAACGAGGTCGCCATCGTGCACGGCGCGCCCGACGCGACCGAGGCGACCGCACAGGTCTACTTCGGGATCTTCTCGCCGAACCGCGCGACCTATCGCGTGGACGTCTCCGGCGGCGCCCTCCTCGCGTCGCCGATCTCCGGCGATCCCTTCGGGCAGGGCACGACGACCCTCGACATCATCCAGGGCAGCGGAACCGCCGAGCCATCTGCCGTTCGGAACCTGTCCGTCGGGACGGGCTCGATCCGAATCGTCCGCGCCCAGGTGCCTGTCACCGCACCGCGCATGCGCGCCAACCTCCGCCTCGTGGATGGCAATCTCACCGGCACGTTCGAGAATGCCTCAGAGGAGGCGCTCGAGAACGTCGCGATCGTCCTCGGCAGCTCGGTCGTCGTCCTGGGCAACGTGCCGGCGCACGAGTCCCGCGACGTTCGCCTCGTCATCCGGGAGAACCCGTTCGGAGCTTCGCTCGCGGACCAGATCGTCGGAGCCTCGTTCAACACCAACAGCCCCGAGGCAGTCCGCCGCTCCATCCGCTACCAGATCGTCAACCAGCTGACCTTCGATCCGATGGGCATGTTCAACAACACGCTGTCCGCGGACCAGGCGGTGATCATGGCCTTCGGGCGGAACCAGGTGCTCGACATCAAGCTCGGCAGCGAGACCCCGCGCCAGAACGGCAACGTCCTCTACTACGTCCCGGTTCCGATCGGGATCCAGGGCCATGTCGCCTTCTCGGCGGACCTGATGCGCTCGACCGTCATCGAGGCCGACGCGCTCTTCTCGAAGGAACGCTTCTTCCTCCAGCTCGGCCAAGGCAAGGCAACGATCGCCTACCAGCCGATCCCGTTCGATGGGTCGTTCAGTGCGACCCGGATCGGGCTCGGGCTCACGTCCGGGGGCGGTCTCGGGGCGCTCGGCGGCGGCAAGGACATCGAGCCGGTGGCCGAGATCCCCGTCGCCTGCACCGACTCGAACAACACGCTGCCCGAGGGCTGCCAGCCACGCCGCGACGACTTCCTGCCCGAGGTGGAGATCTTCGATCGAACCGGTGACGGCGCCTGGCTCCGTCTCCCGAGGATGTCCAGCGACACGCCGTACAACCTGCTCGACCCCGAGCGCTACGCCGACCCGACGACCGGCCAGGTGCTCGTTCGGTTCGTAAACGACAATCCGGAGCTGCAGGCCGGGTTCGGGTTCCAGCTCGTGCTCGAGGGAGACGTCGAATGACCGCCATCGTGGAGGCCAGGGGGCTCGTCAAGCGCTACCCGGGGACCCTCGCGGTCGGCGGGGTGGACCTCGAGATCCCCGCGGGCGAGATCTTCGGGCTCGTGGGCCCCAACGGCGCGGGCAAGACGACGATGCTCCGGATGCTCGCCACGCTCCTCATGCCGACGGCCGGGGAGGCCCTCATCGCCGGCGAGTCCGTCACGAGGAACCCGCAGGCGGTTCGTCGCGTCATCGGCTACATGCCGGACAGCTTCGGGGTCTACGACGACATGAAGGTCTGGGAGTACCTCGACTTCTTCGGTCGGTGCTACGGCCTCGGACCCGCCCGGCGGAAGCGGATGATCAGCGACCTCCTGGAGCTCGTGGATCTGGCCGCGAAGCGCGACGCCTACGTCCTCAGCCTGTCGCGCGGCATGCAGCAGCGCCTCTGCCTGGCGCATGCCCTCGTCCACGACCCCCAGGTGCTCCTGCTCGATGAGCCCGCGTCCGGCCTCGATCCGCGAGCCCGCGTCGAGCTCCGCGAGCTGCTGCGGGAGCTCCGGACGCTCGGCAAGACGATCATCATCAGCAGCCACATCCTCCCGGAGCTGGAAGAGCTCTGCACCTCGGTCGCCATCGTCGATCGCGGCCGCGTCCTCGCCGCCGGCAAGATCGCGGACATCAGCCGGCAGCTGCGCGTCGGCGAGGTCCTCCGCGTGCACGTCCTGGGCGACGACGATGCCGTCGAGGCGGCTCGAGCCTGGTTCGAGCGCCAGCCGGACGTCGCGTCCGCAAGCCTCGCATCCGGCCTCGTTGAGATCGGCTTCAGCGGCGACGAGGACGGGGCGGCGCAGCTGCTCGCCGGCGCGATCCGATCGAAGATCAAGGTCGCCAGCTACTCGCCGGCAGCCACCGACCTCCAGGAGCTGTTCCTCCAGGTCACGGACCGCGACGAGGCCACGATGGGAGCGCCGCTCGCATGAGCGCCGTCGCGAGCCGCCTACCGCTCAGGATCCGGCGCCTGCCGGTCAGCCTTCCGTCGGGCATCAGCGCGATCATCGTCAAGGAGCTCCGGGGCCGGATGCGCGGCCGCCGGGCCTTCATCGTCGTGACGATCCATGTGCTCCTCCTCGCGATCTTCGCCTGGATGCTGCAGCGCCTCCAGGAGGAGCAGTTCCGGGGCATGTCGCAGTACGGCGGCCAGGCCACGTACGCGTCCGCAACGATCGGCCGGGGCATCTTCCTCGGCCTCCTCATGCTCCAGACCCTCATGGTCGCGGTGCTCGCCCCCGCGGCGACCGCCGGCGCGATCAGCAGCGAGCGAGAGCACCAGACGCTCGACCTGCTCGCCGTCACGCCGATCTCGTCGCTCGCGATCGTGCTCGGCAAGCTCTTCAGCGCCCTCGCCTGGGTCTTCGTCCTGATCCTCGCCTCCGTGCCGATCACGGCGCTCGTGTTCGTGTTCGGCGGGGTGGCGCTGGACGACGTGATCCGCGGCTACCTGGTGCTGTTCGCGACGGTCATCGGGCTCGGCTCGGTGGGACTCTTCTTCTCCGCGCTGACGCGCCGGACCGGGGCCTCGACGGGCCTTACCTTCGTCACGACGCTGGCCCTCGTGATCGGGTCGTTCTTCGTCTGGGTCTTCCTGAGCGGTACGGGCGAGGTGAGCTCGAACGGACTCCGAAAGCAGCCCTCCGAGGCGATCCTGTACCTCAACCCCTTCGTCGCCCAGGCCGACGTCCTCTGCGGGACCGAGGATGGGGCCTTCTCCGGCACCTGCGGGCTGATCTCCACCATCGTCCAGACGCCGCAGGACGACCTCTTCCCGCCCGACGTCGATCCGACGAAGCCCGTGCCGATGCCCGGAATGGAGAACAACGAAGGCGGCGGTGCCGTGCCCGCAGGGGTCCAGTTCGACATCAATGACCGAACAGGCGTCCCGTTTGTCGGCAAGGGCGGCGGCGCCGGTCTGGCCGTCGATGACGTCGTCAACGCCGACGTGGTGGGCCTCGCCGCAGCGGACAGCTTCCGCGACCGATTCTGGCCGAAGACCGTCCTCGGCTTCCTTCTCCTCGCCGTCGTCCTCACACTGGCATCCGTCCAGTACGTCACCCCAACGCGCCGCTGGCGTCCCAGCCTGCCGGGTCCCGTGCGCCGCCTCGTTCGAAGGAGGAGCGCCCCATGACCTCGACCGGTTCCGACGCCCGCCGCCCGCGGCTCCGCATCGCCAGACCGAAGCTGCGCGTGCGCAGGTCGTGGCCCCGCCTCTTCCGTGGCCACTCGAGCGGCGCACCGACGGAGCAGTTCGTCCCGGTGGATCCCCGCGCCGCCCTCGGGCCGGCGCTCGCACCCGACCTCCTCTCGATCCGGCGGCTGCTGTTCCCGCATGGGCGACGGCTGTGGCTCCGGCGGATCGTCCGGCGAGTCTGGATCGTGGTCGCCCTCGCGGTCGTGGCCGAGCTTGCGCTCTGGACGCTTGCCCGCCTGGCTCCGCTCGAGATCGCACCGACGATCGCGATCTCGATCCTCCTCGTTGCCGGGATCGCGCTCCTCGTCCTGGCGGTGGGCTCCCGTCCACGGCTCGGCGAGACGGCAATCGCAGTTGATCGCGAAGGCGGTCTGGGCGACCGGGCCGCGAGCGCGCTGGCCCTTGCCGTCGCGTTCCCGGGCGCTTCCGTCGCGCAGTCGGAGCCCGCGGGCGACGAGATCGACACCGACGTCGCTGCCGACGACCCCGGGGAGGAGCGCCGGCGCTTCGTGCTGCGGCAGCGTCGCGACACCCTCGCCGCCCTCCGCGTGCTGCCATCGAACCTCTTCCGGCCTCGCTTCTCGCGCCAGCCCGCGGCGATCGCCCTCGTGGCGGCCCTCGCACTCGCGCCCGTGATGCTCCTGCCGAACCCGCAGGACGCCGCCATCGCGCAGGCCCAACAGGTCCGCGAGGAGGCCCAGGCCCAGGCTGAGCGCCTGGACAAGCTGGCCGAGGAGCTCGAGCAGAAGGGCGCTTCCACCGAGGACCCGCGCACCGAGCTCGCCAGGGAGCTCCGCGAGCTCGCCAGGCAGCTGCGCGAGAACCCGGACAAGCTCGATGCCAACCTCGCCAAGCTCGGCGCGATCGAGGCGGCCCTGCGGGCCCAGCTCGACCCCGCCAACGAGACGCGCGCGGCGTCGCTCTCCCAGCTCAGCCGCGGCCTGTCGCGCGCGGCAACGGGCAATGCCCAGGCCAATCCCGAGGGCGACCCAAAGCAGGCCCAGCAGGACGTCAAGGAGCTCGGCGACAAGGTCGACGAGATGACGCCCGAGGAACAGAAGGAGCTCGCCGAGCAGCTCGCGGGCCTCGAGGGCGCGGCCAGCCAGGCCGGCGGTGCCGCCAGCCAGGCCCTCCGCGACGCCGCTCAGAGCCTCGCGCAGGGCGACGCCGCCTCCGCCGAGGAGGCGCTGGATCGACTCTCTGACGCGCTCGGTTCGGCCTCGGACCGGGTTGCCCAGAACCGTGACCTCGCGTCCGCGGCGAACCAGCTGCAGGACGCCCGTCGCGACCTCGCGAACGCCGGCCAGCAGCCGGGCCAGCAGGGTCAGGGTCAGCAGGGCCAGGGCCAGCAGCCAGGCCAGGGCCAGCAGCCCGGCCAGGGCCAGCAGCCAGGCCAGGGTCAGCAGCCAGGCCAGGGTCAGGGCAAGGCCAAGGGCCAGGGTCAGGGCCAAGGTCAGGGTCAGGGCCAAGGTCAGGGTCAGGGTCAGGGCCAAGGCCAGGGCCAGGGCCAAGGTCAGGGTCAGGGCCAAGGTCAGGGTCAGGGCCAAGGTCAGGGTCAGGGCGCCGGCCAGGGAGCCGTCGGCGGCGGCGGCTCGAGCGCCCAGCACCTCGGCACCGGCGTCGGCGGCAACGTCAACATCGGTGGACCTGTCAACCCGAACCGTCCGTCGGAGCTGGGTGGCGGTCTCGGCAACGTGTTCGCTCCGTTCGATCGGATCGGCCAGCCGGGTGACCCGTCGTACGTCTCGGGCAGCGGCGGCAACGGCCAGGTCACGCAGGGCAACCAGCAGGGCGCCGGCGTCGATCCGGGCTCATACGTGAGCTACCAGAAGGTCTACTCGGAGTTCTACGACTACGCACAGCTGACGCTCGATCGCGGCTACCTGCCGCTGTCGGTCCGCGACTACGTGCGCGACTACTTCAGCTCGCTCGACCCGAGCCAGTGACCGCCGCGCGGTCCCCGGAGGCAGCCATGGAAGCCACCACCACGGCCGAGTCGGCCGTCCCGCGCCTCGCTCCCGAGGCGTTCGCCGAACGTGCCGCCGCGATCGAGCAGGAGGTCGGGAAGGTCATCGTCGGGCAGCGGGAGCTCGTCCGCCAGACCATGACCGGCCTGCTCGCGAACAGCCACGTGCTGCTCGAGGGCGTGCCCGGCCTCGGGAAGACGATGCTCGTCCGCACGATCGCCGACGTCATCGACTGCACCTTCAATCGCGTCCAGTTCACCCCGGACCTGATGCCGGCCGACATCACCGGCACGAACATCCTCGTGGAAGAGGGCGGGCAGCGGATCTTCAAGTTCCAGTCCGGCCCGATCTTCGCGAACCTCGTGCTCGCGGACGAGATCAACCGGGCGACCCCGAAGACCCAGTCGAGCCTCCTCGAGGCGATGCAGGAGCACCAGGTCACGGTCGCGCGGAACCGCTACAAGCTCGACCCGCCGTTCTTCGTCCTCGCGACCCAGAACCCGCTCGAGATGGAAGGCACCTATCCCCTGCCCGAGGCCCAGCTCGACCGGTTCCTGTTCAAGGTCATGGTCCCGTTCCCCTCGGAGGAGGACCTGATCGCGATCATGGATCGCACGACCGGCGCCGTGGCGCCAACGGCCGGCAAGATCGCGAACGCGGCCGAGATCGTCGAGATGCAGCGCCTCGCCCGCGCCGTCCCGATCGCGCCGCACGTCACCGCGTACGCCGTGAGCATTCTCGCGGCCAGCCACCCTGACCAGCCCCGCGCCCCCGAGATCGTCCGGGACTACGTCCGGTACGGCGGGTCGCCGCGCGGCGCCCAGGCGCTCGTGACCGCCGGCAAGATCTACGCCCTCCTCGACGGCCGGTTCAACGTCTCCGTCGACGACATTCGCGCGGTTGCCCTGCCCGCGCTGCGGCACCGCGTCATCCTCAACTTCGAGGGGGAGGCCGAGGGCATCACGCCCGAGGCGATCGTCCGCTCGATCCTCGACGCGATCCCGGCGCCAAGCGTCGAATAGCGATCCCTCGCTTCGCTCGCCACGCGACGAAGGCGGCTCGCAGATGACCGGCAACGTTTGACATGACCGAGCAGCCGACGACCGCGCCCGCCGCTGGCCCACGAGATGCCGGCGCACCCGCGGCGCGCCCCCCGGCCGACGCGCCGGCTCGCACGCGCCCCGCCAAGCCGGCGTTCCTGCCGTCCGAGATCGACCCGACCGTCTTCGACGAGGGCTTCCTCCGCCAGCTCGAGCGCCTCCAGCTGCTGATGAAGCGCCCCGTGCGAGGCGGTCTCAAGGGTGGCCGGCGGTCCGTGAAGCGCGGGCAGTCGGTGGAGTTCGCCGACTTCCGGGACTACTCGCTCGGCGACGACCTGCGGCAGCTCGACTGGAACGTCCTCGCGCGCCTCGAGAAGCTCTTCATCAAGCTCTATGTCGAGGAGGAGGACATCACGATCCACTTCCTCCTCGACGCGTCCGCCTCGATGGTTGCGGGCGACCCGCCGAAGCTGATGTTCGCGAAGCGTGCCGCCGCGGCGCTCGGGTACATCGGGCTGGCGTCGGAGGACCGGGTGGCGGTGACCGCGCTGGTCGCGCGGGCGGGACGCCGGCAGATCGCGCTGCGCGGCTCCGGGCGCGTGTTCCGGCTGCTCGCCGCGCTTTCGGGGATCTCGGCGGCGGATGGTCCAACCGACCTCGTTGCGTCGGTGCGGCACGCCGCCGCGCAACTCTCGGGCCGGGGCGTGATCGTCCTGCTCTCGGACCTTCTGGATCCGGGCGCGGACCGGGTCATCCGTGAGCTGGCCGCGACGGGCTCGGAGGTGATCATCCTCCATGTCCTGTCGCCGGAGGAGCTCGACCCGACGCTCGAGGGCGATGTCCGCCTCGTAGACGTCGAATCCGGCGACGGCCTGGACGTCACCGTGGACCTCGCCACGATCGACGACTACAAGGTCCGCCTCGCGGCATGGCAGGAGGGCTTTGCCGACATCGCCGCGAAGCGCGGCGCGACGTACGTTCCCATCTCGACCGACCTGCCGCTGGCCGACCTCGTCTTCGCCGAGCTCCGCCGCCGCCGAGTCCTCGGGTGAGGCGTGCTGGGCTGATGCGCGCTGGGGCCCGGTCGTGAGCTTCCTTTCGCCACTGGCGCTGCTCGGGCTGCTCTTCCTGCCGGTCGTGCTCGCGATGTACCTGCTCAAGCTCCGGCGCGAGCAGCGCGTGGTGCCCTCGACGCTGCTGTGGCAGAAGCTCCTCACGGACATCGAGGCCAATGCGCCCTGGCAGAAGCTCCGCCGGAGTCTCCTGCTGCTGCTCCAGCTCCTGCTCGTCGCGCTCCTCGCCATCCTGGCCGCGCGGCCGTTCCTGGAGCGGCCTGCGGGGCTCGCCGGAGATGTGGTCGTCGTCATCGACACGTCGGCCAGCATGGCCGCGCTCGACGTCCCGCCCGACCGACTGGCCGAGGCCAAGCGCCAGGTCCTGGAGGCCCTCAAGGAGCTGCCGGCGAACGGCACGGTGAGCGTCATCGCGGCCGGCTCCACGGCGCGGGTCGTGGTCAACGGCACCACGGACCTCGGGCGCGTCCGCGCGGCCATCGACGAGATCGAGGCGTCGCCGGCGATCGGCGACCTCGGCGACGCGCTGACCCTCGCCGACGCGCTGGCATCGCGGGCCGGTGATGCCGAGATCCTCGTCGCGACGGACGCCGCGCTGGCGATCGAGCCTCGCGCGCGGCTCGGGCATGAGGTGAAGGTCCTCCAGGTCGGGCGCGAGCGGCGCAACCAGGCGATCGTCGCCCTCGCCGTTCGTCCGGCGCCGTCGGGCGTGACGAAATCCGTCTTCGTGAGCATCGCCAACCTCGACATCGAGGAGGCGACGCGCCGCATCGAGTTCTACGCCGACGACGTCCTGATCGAGGCCCAGGAGCCCGTCCGGCTCCGGCCCCAGACCCGGACCGAGGTGATCGTCGACGACATCCCGCCCGGCGCCTCGGTGATCGAGGTCCGCCTGGCCGCCGTCACCGGCAGCGGCACGAACGACCACCTCGCCGCGGACGACCGGGCCTGGGCGATCGTCCCGCAGGATCGGTTGCGCGAGATCCTGATCGTCGGCGAGGGCGACCCGTACCTCGAGACGGCGCTCTCGTACCTGCCGAGGGTCACCCTCTTCGGCGTCAAGCCCGCCGAGTACCCCGCGAAGGCCGCGCGGCCCGATGGGACGTCGTGGGACCTGATCATCTTCGAGAACTTCGTGCCGGTCGACCTGCCACGCAGTGCGGTGCTATTCATCGGGCCGCCCAAGTCCAGCGACCTGGGCGAGGTCACCGGCACCCTCACGGATCCCGGCTTCGGGACGCTCCCGCCGGACGAGCCCATCCTCAGGTTCGTCGACCTCTCCAGCGTCCACGTCGGCAAGGCCTCGAAGCTCACGCTGCCCGCCTGGGCCCGGAGCGTGATCCCAGGGCCGGCGGGCGCGCCGCTCCTGTACGCCGGCGAGTTCCAGGGCCAGCGCGCGGCCGTGCTCGCGTTCCTGCCGCGCAACTCCGACCTGCCGCTCCAGGTCGCCTTCCCGATCCTGCTCGCGAACCTCACCGGCGAGCTGTTCGGCGGCTCGGCTGCCCCGACGGAGGCCGTGACCCCCGGCGACCCGGTGGCGCTGCCGTTCCCGAATGGCGCCACCAACCTCATCGTCACGCGACCGGACGGTTCGACGATCGATCTGGCACCCGCGACCTCGGGCGCCGCGTCGGTCACCTTCAGCCAGACCGACCAGCTCGGCGTGTACAGCGCGCAGGCGATCTTCCCGGCGCCGACCGCGGGGCCGTCCGGCGGCCCGACCATCGGACCCACGGCGACGCCAGGCCCGCCGGCAACGCTGGCCCCGGGCGCCTCGTCGACGCCGGGCCCGTCGGCGGGTCCCGCCGATCCGACGGCGCCGATGCGGTTCGCCGTCGACCTGTTCGACGTTGACGAAAGCGACATCTCGCCCGGCTCGCCCTCTGCCATCGTCGCGCTCGGGCGGCAGCCCGGCGCCTCGGGCGAGCCGGTCGCATCGCCGGGGACCTCGCAGGAGCCGACCGCCGAACCCACCGCCGAACCGGGCGCCTCGGGCGTGCCGGGCGGTGCTGGCACGGACAAGCCGCCCGTCGCTCGCGACGAGCTGTGGGTCCTCGTCGTGCTCGTCGTGATCGGGTTCCTGCTGGCGGAGTGGCTCGTGTACCACCGCGACGCCGTCACCCGGCTGTGGCGTGGCCTCCGTCGCGGCGGGTCTGAGCAGGGTCCAGCGGGCGCACCGGGGCGAGGCCGCTGATGGGCCTCCGGTTCGAAAGCCCGATCTGGCTGCTCCTGCTCCTGCCGGCGCTCGCCCTGACGTTCATTCCGTACCTCGCCGCGCGCAGGCGCATGGGCGCGGGCCGCCGCCGCGCCGCCCTCGCGATCCGCACGCTCCTGCTCTCCGCCCTCGTGTTCGCGCTCGCGGGGTTCCAGCTCGTGCTGCCCGTGGACCACCTCGCAACCGTGTTCGTCGTCGACCTGTCGGACAGCGTCGGCAACGACGGGCGCGAGGACGCGCTCGCATTCATCCGCGAATTGCTCGAGGTGATGCCCGAAGGCGACCAGGCCGGCATCGTCGCGTTCGGCAAGGACGCGCTCGTGGAACGGCTGCCCGAGGAGCTGCGGCAGATCGATCGCCTCAGGAGCGCTCCCGTCAAGGCCGCCACGGACGTCGGCGGGGCCCTTCGGCTCGCCGCTGCGCTCTTCCCCGACGCCGCCCAGAAACGCATCGTCCTCCTCTCGGACGGCAACGACACGACCGGCCGGGGCCAGCGCGAGGCGGCGCTCGCGGCCGCGCGGGGCATCCAGGTCGAGACGCGGACGATCGGGCTCATCGACAGCGACGAGGTGCTGGTCGAGCGCCTCCGGACGCCGTCGACCGCGCGCCTCGGGGAGGACATCCCGGTCGATGCCATCGTCTCGTCGTCGGTCGCCCAGCCGGCCACGGTCCGCCTGTTCATCAACGGCCAGCTGGTGGACACGCGGCGCTTCGACCTGAAGGCCGGTAGCAACACCGTCTCGTTCACCTGCCCGCCGAAGCCGGCCGCCTGCGCCCTGCGCCCCGAGCAGGCCGGCTTCTACCGCTTCCGCGTGGTCGTCGAGGCCGCCCGGAACACGTTCAGCCAGAACGACCGCGCCGACTCGAACACCATCGTCAAGGGCGAGCCGCGGACGCTGGTCCTGCAGGGCGACGCGGCCGTCGCCGACGAGCTCGTCGCGGCCCTCGAGAAGGAGGGCCAGCAGGTCGACACGATGATCCCGGAGGCCCTGCCGACGGACCTCGCGAGCCTCCTCAACTACGACAGCATCGTCGTGGTCGACGTCCCGCGGCTGCGCTTCAACGACGCCCAGCTCGCGGCATTGCAGACGTTCGTCCGCGACATCGGGCGCGGCGTCGTGATGGTCGGCGGACCGCGGGCCTACGGCGCGGGCGGCTACACGAAGACCAAGATGGAGGAGCTCCTCCCCGTCGACATGGGCGTCCGGAATCGTCAGCGCGAGCCGGACATCGCCCTCGTCGTCGTCATCGACAAGTCGGGCTCCATGGACGCCTGCCACTGCAACACCTTCGACGGTGGTGGTGGAGGCGGCCAGCTCAACGGCGTCAAGAAGACCGACATCGGCAAGGAGGCGATCCTCCGGGCCGCTGCGGCGCTGTCCGCGCGGGACGAGTTCGGCGTCGTCGCCTTCGACCAGCAGGCCCATTGGGTCATCAACACCAAGCCGCTCGGCCAGACCGGCGACGTCGAGAGCCAGCTCGGCTCCATCACGCCGAACGGGCAGACGAACATCTTCTCGGGCATCGAGCAGGCGGTCGACTCGCTCGAGCACGCCGAGGCGAGCCGCCGCCACATCATCCTGCTGACCGACGGCTGGTCCAGCTCCGGCGAGTACGACGTGATCATCGCGCGCATGAAGGCGGCCGGGATCACCCTCTCGACCGTCGGGGCCGGCGGCGGCTCGAACCCGTTCCTGGAGCAGCTCGCGAAGAACGGCGGCGGGCGCTTCTACAACGCGGCGAACATCGGCTCGATCCCCGACATCTTCCTCAAGGAGACCCAGCAGGTCGCCGGGCAGCAGATCGTCGAGGAGACGTTCTTCCCGATCGTGACGAGCAGCTCGCCGATCACCCGCGGCCTCGAGGACGGCTTCCCGCAGCTCCTCGGCTATAACGGCACCACGATCAAGTCCGCGGCGCAGCTGGTCCTGGTCTCGCCGCGCGACGACCCGCTCCTCGCGCAGTGGCAGTACGGGCTGGGGCGGTCCGTGGCCTGGACATCCGACTCGACCGGCCGCTGGGGCAAGAACTGGGTCGCGTGGCCGGGCTTCAGCCGCTTCTTCACCCAGCTGGTCGCGTGGACGTTCCCCGGCGACGAGACGGATGGCATCGAGGCGTCCTTCGAGACGGTCAACGGCCAGACCCGGCTCCATGTCGAGAGCGTCGAGGCCGACGGCTCGCCGCGCGACTTCTACAACACCCTGGCCTCGGTCACCGGGCCCGATTTCACGACGGCCCAGGTGTCGCTCGACCAGGTCGCGCCGGGCATCTACGAGGCCAACCTCGGCGAGATCATCTCCGGGGCCTACGCGGTCCGGATCTCGCAGATGCGGGCCGGCGCGGCGGCGCTCGGGAGAACCGTCGGGCTCGTGGAGCCGGTGGCGGCCGAGTACCGGCTCCTGGGCGTGAACCTGCCGCTGCTCGCGGCACTGCGCGCGGCCACGGGTGGGCGTGAGGTCACGCTGCCGGCCGACCCCTGGATCCACGACCTGAAGACCACGTCCTCCTTCACCGAGCTGTGGCCGTGGCTGCTCGTGGTCGCGCTCCTCCTTTGGCCGCTCGACGTGGCCCTGCGGCGGGTGTCGCTCGGACGCCGCGAGCTGGCTGACGCTCGGGCGTGGGTCGGACACACGCTGCGCGCGCGGCGGAGCGCCGCTCCTCGCACCGCCGCGGCCGAGGGGATGCTGGCTGCGCGCGAGCGTGCCGGCGGCGGCGCCGCACGCGCAGCGCTCCTGCGTCGATCGGATGAGCGCACGGAATCCGCGACCCCGGGTTCCGCGCGAAGCACGGCCGGCCCGGCCACGGCGGCGGCGCCGGATGTCGCACCGATCCGGCCGGCGGGATCGGGTCCCGCGGGTTCGCAGGCACCGGCCGCGGCGGCCCCGGCGGCCTCGGCTCCAACCGCGGGCGCGGCCGCCCCGGCGCCGTCCTCCGAGCCGAAGCCGGAGGAGACCGATACGCTGGCACGGCTGCGGGAGGCGAAGCGCCGAGCCCGCGGCGGCTGACTCGCGGAGGCGCGGCGGTGACCGACGTCAATTCGGGCTACGAGATCGGGCAGACGGAATACTCGGCAGGCCCCGACCACGTGATCGTGGTCTACCAACCGCCGGACCTCGGGACCGAGATCGATCCCGCGAACCTGATGGGCTGGATCGCCGCCGACGCGCGGGTCCGGGCCGAATCCGGCCTCCGGATGCTGTCGATGATGACCTTGCCCCTCCGGCACGCCGGGACCGCGTTCGGCAATGACGGCAGCGGCTACACGACGAAGGTCGCCGTCACGGTTCTCTACGAGCGCTGGCCGGGGGTGCCCGCGAGTCCCGGGGACTCGTCCGCGACCTGATGGAGCAGGGCGAGCCGGAGGTCCTCTGGGCGCCGTCGCCAGACGCTCGCTCGGCGACCCGGATGGGCCGCTACCTCGACTGGCTGGCCGCGAATGGCGGCCCCGCCCTGACGAACTACGACGAGGCGTGGCGCTGGTCGGTCGCGGAGCCGGGGCCGTTCTGGCGGTCCGTGTGGGACCACTTCGACGTTCGGGCCGCCACGCAACCAACGGGGGACCTCGTCGACGCGAGGATGCCCGGCGCGCGCTGGTTCCCGGGCGCGACCCTCAACTACGCCGAGCACGCACTCCGGCTCCCCGGGCGCCCCGATGACGACGTCGTGCTCGTCGGGCGGTCGCAGACGCGCGCGCCCCTGGAGCTCACGGCGGCGGAGCTCAGGGAGGCCGTCGGGCGATGTCGCGCCGGACTGGCGCGGCTCGGCGTGCGGCGTGGCGATCGCGTCGCGGCGTACCTCCCGAACGTGCCGGAAGCGATCGTCGCATTGCTCGCGACCGCGAGCCTTGGCGCCACGTGGTCGTCGTGCGCGCCCGAGTTCGGCGTGCGAGCGGTGATCGATCGGTTCGCCCAGATCGAGCCGCGCGTGCTCTTCGCGATCGACGGGTATCGCTACGGCGACAAGCCGATCGACCGGCGGGCCGAGCTCGCCGAGATTCGCGCCGCGCTCCCGTCCGTCGAGTCGACCGTCGTGCTCCCGTACCTCGACGCGGGCGCGGCGGCATCGATCCCAGGGAGCGTGGCCTGGCCGGACCTCCTGGCCGAGGCGGGCGACCCATTGTTCGACCCCGTCCCGTTCGATCACCCGCTGTACATCCTGTACTCGAGCGGGACGACGGGCCTCCCGAAGCCGATCGTGCACGGCCACGGCGGGATCCTTCTCGAGCACCTCAAGGCCCTGGCGCTGCATACGGACCTCGAGGCGGCCGACCGGTTCCTGTGGTTCACGACGACCGGCTGGATGATGTGGAACTACCTGGTCTCCGGGCTGGCCGTCGGGTCGACCGTGGTGACCTACGACGGCAACCCGGCGTGGCCCGACCTCGGCGAGCTGTGGCGGGTGACCGAGGAGACGCGAGCGACCTACCTCGGGGCGAGCGCGCCGTTCCTGATGGCCTGCCGGAAGGCCGGCCTGTCGCCCGGTCGTGATCTGGACCTCTCGGCGCTCCGGGGCGTTGGCTCGACCGGCGCGCCGCTCCCGGCGGCCGGCTTCCGGTGGGTGCGCGACGCGGTTGGGGCGACGATCCCGGTCGGTTCGCTGAGCGGCGGCACGGACCTCTGCACCGGCTTCCTGGGGCCGTCGCCGCTCGTGCCCGTTTGGGCCGGCGAGATCAGCTGCCGGATGCTGGGCGCCAGGGTCGAGGCGTTCGACGAGGCCGGTCGATCGGTCGTCGGGCGCGAAGGCGAGCTCGTGATCACCGCGCCGATGCCCTCGATGCCGGTCGAGCTCTGGGACGATCCGGATGGGTCGCGGCTGCGCGAGGCGTACTTCGCGACCTACCCGGGCGTGTGGCGACACGGCGACTGGCTCACGATCACGGAGCGCGGATCGTGCATCGTGACTGGCCGGTCTGACGCGACGCTGAAGCGGGGGGGCGTGCGGATCGGGACCGCCGAGTTCTACGGGGTCGTCGAGGGTCTGCCGGAGGTCGCGGACAGCCTCGTCGTACACCTCGAGGACGCGGACGGCGGGCCGGGCGAGCTGTTGCTGTTCGTCGTGCCGAGGGACGGCACGGCGCTCGACGAGGAGCTGGTCGGACGGATCCGGCGGGCGCTGCGCGACGACCTGTCGCCTCGTCACGTGCCGGACGCGATCATGGCGGTGCCCGCCGTCCCGCGGACGCTCTCGGGGAAGAAGCTCGAGGTGCCGGTCAAGCGGATCCTGCTGGGCGCGCCGGCCGAGCAGGCGGCGTCGCGAGATTCGCTCGCGGATCCCGGCGCCCTGGCGCCATTCGAGGCCCTCGCCCGCGAGCGGCAGGCGGTGCGGAGGTGAGGCGGTCGATTGCGGAAGCGCCGCGGTCGACTGCGGACACGCAGCGCTCGGTGTCGGGGCAAGCCCGCGCCGGCCGAGTGGCGCTGATCACATTCCTCGCGACGCTCATGCTGACCGGCTGCTCCGCGCTGCTCGAGCCCGCCCCGACGCCGACCCCGCAGCCGTTCCCCGGGATCACCGGTGAGCTCGGCCGCGTCGGCGTGGACGTGATCACGTGGACCTCGGGCGATGCCGGCTGCGACGACCCGACGCTCGCCCCGACGGCGATCCGCTTCGAGGCCCAGGGCCTCGACCAGCCGACCCCGGTCCCCGTGCGCATCTACATCTTCAAGAACCGCGAAGCCTGGAGCCGCCGCTCGGCCGACGTCGAGGCCTGCGCGGCCGCCTGGGCGACGGACCCGGCGACGTTCGAGCTGCTGCAGGTCTCGCCGTACGTCGTTGCCGGTCAGGGCCCGTGGCCGCCGCAGTTCGACGCCGCGGTGCGGGCGGGCATCACCGCCGCGGCCGGGACAGGCGATTGACAGGGGGCTCTTGACGGCGCACCACCGCACCCTGGACGGCAGGGACCCAACAAGACCGAACCGGACCTGCCCGGGACCGTACCGAACCCGCCATGACCTAGGTCCGGTCCTGCCGGTTGGGACCGGACCGGGACCGCACCTAATGGCTCCGTCCCGAACCGGACCACCGGGCAGGTCCGGGTCGATCCGCCGCGGACGAACCTCCCGGCATGAAGCGCACGAACAACCTGCCCGGCGTGCTTTCCCGGTCCTTTGCCCTGCTCACGGTGCTCGCGATCACGACCGGATGGAGTGCACCTGCGTCGGCACCCATCGCCTCGGGGGGTGCATCCGCTGCCGCTGCGGCGGCTTACCGCGATGTCGCGGCCACCGCCCTCAAGCTGACGACCCGTGAGGCAGGCTGGGATGCCCGCGCCGCGTCGAACGCCGCCACCACGGCACGCAACGCCGCCCCGATCGACACCACCAAGAGCCCGCGGCGGCCGTGGGCGGAGGCGCCCGCCCCGGCCCCGGCCAAGGTCGCGAAGGAAAAGCCGAAGGCGCACGCTGAGGCGCCCGCGAAGGTCACGAAGGTCACGAAGGACCAGCCGAAGGACAAGCCCAAGGCGCACGCTCCGACCTTCCGCGGCAGCAATCACTTCTGGATCCCGTCGTTGGGGATGTCCTACGGCGTTCGGCCGTACGGCTGCTCGCAGAGCTTCTATCCCGGCAACCACATGTATCGCTGGGGCTGCGCCGGCAAGAACAACGTCTATATCCTCGGCCACGCCCACAGCGTCATGAGGCCGCTCCACGACCTCTACGTCTCCGGCGGGCTCCACAGGGGGATGGTCGCCGTCTTCGCCGACGCCAAGGGGCACGTCACGAAGTACCGGGTGACCGAGTGGCGGGTCGTCCGCCCGACCGAGATCGCCTGGCAGATCGCCGCCCAGCCGGTCCCGAGCATGACGCTCCAGACGTGTGTCGGGAAGGACAGCCAGTTCCGCCTGAACGTTCGACTCGTCAGGGTGAAGTAGGCCGGCGGGCCTGTAACCCAGGCCGGGGGGCATGCCACGCGGGCTTCCGTGGCCGCCGCGATCAGCCGATCCGCAACCCCAGGATCCGACGCGCGATGACGAGCCGCTGCACCTGGCTCGTCCCCTCGCCGATCTCCGTCAGCTTGGCGTCCCGCAGGTAGCGTTCGACCGGGTACTCGGTCACGTAGCCGTAGCCGCCGTGGACCTGGATCGCGTTGTTCGTAACCCGTGAGCTGACCTCGGACGCGAACAGCTTCGCCTCCGCCGCCACGAGCGAGTAGTCGCGGCCCTGGTCCTTGAGCCAGGCGGACTTCCAGACCAGGGCCCGGGCGGCCTCGATCTCGGTCGCCATGTCCGCGATCATGAACGCGACGCCCTGGAAGCTGCCGATCGGCTTGCCGAACTGCTGGCGTGTCTGGGCGTACGGCACCGACGCGTCGAACGCGCCCTGCGCGATCCCGACCGCCAGCGCGCCGATCGAGATTCGCCCGCCGTCGAGGATCTTCAGGAACGTCCGGAAGCCGTCGCCTCGCTCGCCGAGGAGGTTCTCGGCGGGGATTCGACAGCGGTCGAAGGCGAGCTCGCCGGTCGCCGAGGCGTGCAGCCCGAGCTTGTCCTCGATCCGGACGACCCGGAAGCCGGGGGTGTCCGCCGGCAGGATGAACGCCGAGATCTCGGCGTTGCCGTCGTCCTTCGACCCCGTCCGGGCGGTGATGATGTAGGTCCCCGCCTGGCCGGCGTTGGTGATGAACCGCTTGCCGCCGTCGATGACCCACTCGCCGCTCGAGCCTGGCTCGAAGTCGCCCTCGCCCTCGCCTTCCCAGCGCGCCGTCGTGCGGGTCCCGCCGGCGTCCGAGCCGGCGCCGGGCTCGGTGAGCCCGTACGCGCCGACCACCTGGCCGCTCGCCATTGGCACGAGGTAGCGGTTCTTCTGGTCCTTCGTGCCGGCGAGGTGGAGCGGACCGCAGCCGAGCGACGTGTGGGCGGCGACGATCAGGCCGAGCGAGCCCCAGACGCGCCCGATCTCCTCGACCGCGATGGCGTAGGCGAGCGTGTCCATGCCGGCCCCGCCCTCATCCTCCGGAATCGGGATGCCGAGCCAGCCCATCTCGCCGAGGCGACGGACGATCTCGACGGGAAACTTGTGCTCGCGCTCGTGCTCCTCGATGACCGGCGTGACCTCCTTCTCCATGAAGTCGCGGATGGTCGAGCGAAGGAGCTGATGCTCCGACGAGAGGTCGAGATCCATGGCCCGAGTCTAGTGGCGATCGGCTCGCGCGCCAGCGCCGGCGATCCGGCGGCGCGGACCGAATCGCGCTAGCCTCCGTCCATGCGTGGTCCAGCGCACCTGGCCAGCGATCCCGCGGCCTTCGCCGCGCCACCTTCTGGCGCCCGATCCGCGTTCGGCTCCGGCGCCCCGGGCACCTCCGCGTCGAGCCTCCGACGCGCGATCCTCCTCCACCTTCGACAGGCCGGCCCGAGCTCGCCCGACACCATCGCGACCGCGATCGAGGCGAGCCGCACGGGCGTCCTCCAGCAGCTCCACGCGCTCGAGGAGGCGGGCCTCGTCAACCATGCCGCGGAGAAGCACGGCGTCGGTCGACCGCGCCACGTCTACGACGTCACGGCGGACGCCCAGGGCCTCTTCCCGACCGACTACGGTGGCTTCGCCTCGGGCCTCGTGAAGGCGATCGAGGCCGTCGGTGGCGACGACCTCGTCGAGCAGGTGTTCGCGGCGCGGCGCCGCCAGATCGGCGACCGGATGCAGCGCCGGATGGCCGAGCGCCTGCCGGACGAGGCGACCCTCGCGGACCGAGTGCACGTCCTCGCCGTGCTGCAGGACGAGGCGGGCTACCTGGCCGAGGCGGTCGTCGGCGACGACGGCCAGCTCCGACTCCGCGAGCACAACTGCGCGATCGACAAGATCGCGCGGCGTACGCAGGCGCCCTGCGAGGCAGAGCTGGCCCTGTTCCAGGAGCTCCTCGGCCCCGGCGTCGTCCGCGAATCGCACATCGCCTCAGGCGACCGTTGCTGCTCCTACCTCGTTCCCGAGTCGACCCCCGACCGCGCCGACTAGGTTCTCTCTCGCCTTCGGCTCAGGCGGTCTCGACCGTCGCTTCGAGCGACCGATCGAGGATCGAGGCGAGGCGCGCGACCTCCGTGGCGATCCGATCCGTCGGCGGTGGTCCCGCCTCGGTGAACCACTCGACGCGGACATCGTCATCGCGCAGCGACCACGTCCCGGAAACGGCGCCACCGAAGACCGCGATCGGGGCTCCTCGGCTGACGGCCGTCCGGCGGGCGGGAGGCACGATGTGCGGGTCAGAGGAACCCGGCCCGAGGATCCACTGGTCATAGGCGGGCAGGAGCCGGAGCGCGTCGCTCCGTGGCGTTGCCGTGACCTGCTCCAGGTGCTCGCGGAGCAGCAGGGCTGCCGTTCCATCGACGTCGATCTCGACCATCCGATCCCCGAGGGCGGCGAGCCAGCCCGCGATCCGTTTGCCGCCTGCACCGAGGCCGTTGCCCAGCCAGTACTGCAGGTGCGCGGGCGTGGCCGGCCCGTAGGCGGCCAGGTAGGCCTCGATCGATCGCGGTCCGGCTTCGTCGAGGTTCGGTACGCCGGACCAGCGCGGGTTGCCATCCAGTCGCTGCAGGGTCGCCTGCCGGCCCCGAAGCTGCCCGAAGCTCAGGTCGCCGTGCCACGCCAGCACCTTGACGACGTTCCAGGGATTGGCATCGAGGATCGCGGCGAGATGCCGAAAGTTCGGAGGGCCGGCGAGCGCGGCGACGAGCTCCTTGAGGGTGAGCGGACCCTCGGCCAGGGCACCGCGGGCGACGTCGCGGAGGGCCGGCCAGTCCGAGGGAGCGAGGCCGTAATACGACTGCCAGCTCGGGAGCTCCCACATCCGTCCCGACGCCCGGAGGGCCAGGTAGATCCCGGCGGCCTCCGGGGTCATGATGTGCGTCGCGCCGCGGAACGCGAAGGTCTTGATCAGGCGGCCGTCCTGGAGTGCCTTCGCGACCTCACCTGCCTCCGACCGCGCCCGCCGCGTCCGGACCGCGAGCTCGGTGGCGAAGGCATCTCCGGACTGGATTGCGGCCAGCCTGCGAACGACGTCCTCGACCGAATCGGTTCCGATCGGGTCCAATTGCTGGCGCTGCAGGCGCCAGGCGAGGGCCTGCGGCCACGTGAGCGTCATCGACGCGAGGCTAGCCGTGCGGCGCCGCAGGCGTCGTCGGGTGGCCGGTCAGGCCTCCTCGCGCTCGACGACGCCGCGCGGCGCCGGGCGGCGCTGCGTGAGCGGCACCTCGGAGACGTTCGGGACGAAGGACGCCGCCATCGCGTTCGCGGCCATCTGCTCCTGCTCCTCGAGCGAGAGGATGCCCATCCTGCCAAGCGTCGCGAACTCGTCGCGGATGTAGGTCTGGAGCATCTCCGGGCCGTCGGTCGAGATCACGAAGCGGACGCCGTTGCGCCGGAAGGTGTCGAAGATCCAGCGGATCTCGTCCCAGCCGGACACGACGCGGGTGTTCAGGTTCGAGGTCGGGCAGACCTCGAGGACGATGCCCCGCTCGCTGATCATCGCCATTGCCCGGGGGTCGTAGGCGGCCTTCACCCCGTGCCCGATCCGATCGGGCTCGAGCAGCTCGACGACCCGCGCCACCTCCTCCGCGGGACCCGACTCCCCGGTATGAATGGTGATCCCGAGCCCGAACTGGCGGACGCGGCGCATGAGCTTGCGGTAGTCGGCCACGCGGAAGGTCGCGGACTCGGGGCCGGCGATGTCGACACCCACGACCCCCCGATCCCGCCACGAGATTGCCTTCTCCGCGATGATCTCGTTGAGCTCGTACGGAAAGGCTCGATCGAGGCAGAAGATCAGGCCGGGCTTCACCGGGTATTCGAGGGTCGCCCGGTCCATGCCCCGCGTGGCCGCCGCGATGATGTGGTCGAGGTCCTGCTCCCCACCGCGGTTCCGCTTCATCGGGTTGAAGCGGAGCTCCATCGTCGTGATGTTGTTCTTGCGGTACGCGCCGCCGATGACCTCGTAGACGCTCCGCTCCACCGCCAGCGGGGAGCTCTGGATCAGCTCCGTCCAGTGGAACAGCTGGAGGTAGCCGTCGAAGCTCTTGGAGCCCTTCGTGGGAACCGTGATCAGGTCACGGAACTCCCAGTAGTCCTTCGTCGGGAGCTTGATGCCCTGCGAGTGGGCGATGCCCCACATGATCGCCGGCGTGACCGCCGCGCCGAGATGACAGTGGAGCTCGGCGAGCGGAACGGTGCGTGGGAGCTGTCGCGGCCATCGGTCCGCGGAAGGATAGCGGACGCCCGCGACGCTCCCAGCTGCTAGTCGCAGCCCCAGAAGTGCTTCGGGCCCGGGAAGCGCGCGAGCTGGACCACGAAGCCGCCGGCGCCGCGGAACTCGGCGAGGTTCGGGGCGATGAGGCGCATCTGCCCGCTTTCCGAGTTGATGATCGTCGGGTGGTCGCCGTCGACCTGGCCGATCGGAAGCCAGTACGAACCATCGAAGTCGATGACGTGACTGATCCCGCAATGGCCGATGTCGTACGGGAACGGCCCGACACCCGCGACGCGCGGCGACGATGGGTGGCTGAGGCCCAGGTAGAACGTGTCCACCGGCTCCATCTGGGGCGTGAGCGACGGGCCGCGGAGGAACAGGTCGATCGGCTCGTCGCCATCCGTGAACTCGACGACGGCCTTGCCCTGGCGCGCGTCGAGGGTCTGCGGGCAGGGAACGTCGGGGTTCTCGCATTGGTAGAGCTGGATCTCGACGGCGAACGGCGCGCCGCGTTCCACCGGAAGGGAGGCCACGATTCGCTCGGCGAGGAACCGGCACTCGGCATCGCCGATGCTCATGCACCCGAGGACGAGCTCCCTCGGCGGCTCCGCGGAGGGAACCGGGCTCGAGACCGGGATGACCGCCGGGCTCGAGCCGGGGCTGCCCAACGGGGCCGGAGTCGGCGACGATGTCGAGGTCCCGCAGGCCGCGAGCGCGATGAGCAACGCCCCGAGCACGAGCGCGCGGACGATCGGACGGCAGGCGGTCACTCGCGCGGGACGCGCTCGTTCCCGCGACGGTTCCCTCGGCGAGAATTCAGGCGGCGCGGTGCGGGCGTCGATCGACAGCTGGCTCCAGGCCCAGCGCCAGCTGCGTTGGTCCATCGCGGGTCGTGACCGGCCGGACGCGTGCGATCGACGTCAGCGGCGGCGAGCTGCGCCGCGCGGTGCGCGCTCGCGTGATCACTCGAGGCGCCGGGCGCGGGTGGACGGGCTCCGCCACCTCGAATCGGTTCCTGAGCTCTGCGACCTCCCGGCGAACCGGCTCGACCTCCGCCTTGCCGAGGTAGGCCCGGCCGCGATAGAGGCGCTCGTACATCGGGACGAGCTCGGGCCAATCCCGTGCCAGGTTCTCGAGGAAGTGCTCGCGCGTCCCGGGCCGCAAGTAGAGGACATTCGTCCAGATCGAGGTCGCGCCGGCGTCGCGCGCGGCCATGACGACATCGGCGAGCAGCTCCGGACGATCGGACAGCCCGGGCAGGATGGGGGCCATCCCGACGCCCACATCGATCCCGGCCGCCCGCAGCGTCGACAACGCACGCAGGCGCTGCCGTGGTGGCGGCGTGTTCGGCTCCGTGCAGGCGCCAGATCTTGTCGTCCAGCGTTGGAATCGAGAACGTCACCGACACCTTGGCGCGCGCGGTCGCCTCGACCAGGACGTCGACGTCCCGCACGACCATCGGGCCGCGCGTGATGATCGCGAACGGGTTCGCTGCCTCGGCCAGGACCTGGAGGCAGCCGCGGGTCAGGCGGTAGAAGCCCTCGGCCGGCTGGTACGGGTCCGTCGCGGCGCCGATCGCGACGACATCGCCCTTCCAAGACTTCCGTGCGAGCTCGCGCCGGAGCACGTCGGCGACGTTCGTCTTCACCCGGATTGACGTCCCGTACCGGTCGTCCGAGGGCCTCTCGGCCCGCTTCTCGAACGCCCGGACGTAGCAGAACGTGCACTGGTGGGCGCAACCCATGTACGGGTTCAGCGACCAGCCGAACATCATCCCAGTGACCCGGTTCAGGGCCGTCCGGCAGGGCTCCTCGCGATACTCCGGCCGCATGGTCCTATTTTAGAACGTCCGTTCTCTTTTGTCACCGCCCCGAGGGGCGGGCCTGCGTCGACTCAGCCGGCGAGCGGGACGACGCGACCTTGGGCATCGATGGTCGCCTGGCGGCGGCGGAGCGCCTTCAGCTCGGCGCCGGGCACCTGGTCGCGGGCGTGGTAGCTCGACCGCACGAGCGGCGCCGGACTCGACGTGCTTGAAGCCGAGCTCGAGCGCGGCCGACTTCATCTCGGCGAACTCGTCGGGGTGGTAGTACCGCTCGACCGGCAGGTGCTTGAGCGACGGCCGCAGGTACTGGCCGATCGTGAGGATGTCCGTGTCGACCTCACGGAGGGCCTCGAATGCCTCCGTCAGCTCGTCCGCGCGTCTCCCCCAGCCCGACCATCAGCGAGCTCTTGGTGTGGACCGCGTATGGCGCATCGACGGTGGCGGCCTCCGCGGCGTAGGCCTTGGCCCGCTCGAGGACGCCGAGCGACCGATCCCATCGGGCGCGCTTCCGGACCGGCTTCTGGAGCCGCCGGACCGTCTCGAGGTTGTGGTTCAGGATGTCCGGCCGAGCGGCCATGACGTCGCGAAGCGGCGCCTCCGCCCCGTTGAAGTCGGGGATGAGGACCTCGACGCCCATGCCGGGCACGCGCTCCCGAAGCCGCCGGATCGTCTCGGCGAAGACGTGGGCGCCGCCGTCGGGCAGGTCGTCGCGGGCGACTGAGGTGACGACGACGTGCTCGAGGCCGAGGCCGGAGATGGCCTCGGCGACGCGGCGCGGCTCGTCGTCGTCGAACCACGTCGGGCGGCCCGTCTTGATGTTGCAGAAGCCGCAGGCTCGGGTGCAGGTGTCGCCGAGGATCATGATCGTTGCCGTGCGCTGGTCCCAGCACTCCCCGATGTTCGGGCAGTGTGCCTCCTCGCAGACCGTGTTGAGGTTCAGGCCGCGAAGCAGGCGCTTCAGGTCGTGGTAGTTCTCGCCTGAAGGCAGCTTCGCGCGGATCCAGTCCGGATGGCGACGAGGCGCGGCCGAGCCATCGGTCGCCGGCAGCCCGACGAGCCCGACGCCGCCCATGGCGATCGAGATCGGCTCGGCAGGGGCGTGGTGCCCGGCACCGGCGTTTGGCTCGAAGATCGGGAGCTCGCGCTGCATGAGTGGAGTCTAAACCGGCCTGCCGGCGAGCTTGCGCAGCCTCACAGGATGCCGCTCGAGGCCTGGCGCATCGTGGCCGCCAGCGATCGATACGCCTCGGCCCAGGCGTCGCGCGCCTGCGCGGTGAACCGCGGGCCGAGCATCTGCTCGACGGCCCACAGCAGCGCCTCCCCCACCGCGTCGTAGTCCGAGTACATCACCCCGTGGGCCTGGTGGCGGACGCCGGAGGCCTGGATCACTTCGGTGATTCCCGCGTCGTCCTCGTCGAGGCTCCGGATGAAGAGCGTGAGCATCTGGATGAACGCCGTCCCCTGGAGCCGCATGTCCTTGTTCCGGAACAGTCGCCGCGCATTCGGAGTGGTGGCGAACAGGCGCTCGTAGAAGAGTCGCGTCAACTCATCCGCCTGGGCGCCGATGGAGGCCCAGGACCGACGAACGAGCGTCTTCTGCTTGGGTGTCACCCGCGGTACGGGTCCTCAGTAGATCGGCGTCTCCGGCCCCACGGCCTCGAGCCAGGCCTTGATGTCCCGAAGGACCGCGGCCCCACCGGCGCCGTCGTTGGCCCGATGGTCGACCCCGAGGACCATGTTCATGATCGAGCGGACCGCGATGACGTCGCCATCGGGCGTCTCGACGACGACCGGTCGCTTGGTGATTCGGTCCATCGTGACGATCCCGACCTCGGGCACGTTGATGATCGGCATGACCATGTTCGTGCCCAGCCAGCCCGTGTTGTCGACGGTGAACGTGCCGCCACCGAAGTCGTCGATGTGGAACTTGCCGGCGCGGGCTCGGTCGGAGACCTCGGCGATGGCCTTGTTGAGGCCATTGATCGAGAGGTTGTCGACGTCGCGGATAACCGGGACGATGAGGCCATCCGAGACCGCCACGGCGATCCCGATGTTGATCCGGCGCTTGGCGAGGAGGCCCTGCTCGGTCCAGTGGGCGTTGAACGTGGGGTTGCGCTTGAGGGCGTCCGCGGACGCCTTGACGACGAATGGGACGAAGCTCAGCGAGATGCCCTCACGGGCCTGGTAGTCCCGCTTGTTCTTCTCCCGGAACTTCACGAGCGCCGTGACGTCGACCTCCATCTGGACGTAGGCGTGCGGCACCTGGAGGGCCCGGGTCATCTGGGCCGCGATGCCCTTGCGCATCTGGGTCAGCGGGACGAGGACCTCATCCGTGCCCGCCGGGAAGGCGATCTGCGGGGCGGCCTGTGTCGCCGGGGCGGGAGCGGCGGGTCGCGGTGCCGGGGGAGCTGCGGCCGCGCCGGAGGCCGGATGGGTGGCGGGCGCGGCCGAGGCCGCAGGCGTGGGAGCAGAGGCAGGCTGCGCGGCGCTCTCGGTCGCGGCAGCGGCGGTGCCCGCCGCGGCGTTCTGCTTGCCGACCGGCTGGCTCGTGCGCTGGCTCTCGACGTAGTCGGTCACGTCCTCGCGGGTGATGCGACCGCCGCCGCCCGTCCCGACGATCATCGCGGCGCTCAGGCCGTGCTCGCGGAGGAGGCGCCGGACCGCCGGGGTCATGCGGGCGTCGGCGTTGCCGGGCCCGACGGCGGCGGCTTCCCTTGGGCCGCGCTCGTCGGAGCCCGCGGGCCCGTTCGACGAGGCCGCGACGGGAGCGGCGGAGGACATGGGCGAGCTCGCGGCGGCGTTTGTCGGCACCGCTGCGGAGGCGGCGGCTGGCTCGGCCTTGGGGGCTTCGGCCTTCTCGTCAGGAGCGGCGGCCGGCGGTGCCTCGGCCTTCGCGGCGGGCGCAGGCTCGGCGGCGGCCTCGGCCTTCGCGGGCTCGGCCTTCGCGTCGGCGGCGGGCCCGGCCTTCGTGTCGGGCGCCGCTGCGGCCCCGGCCTCCTCGATCACCGCGATCTCGGCGTTGTTGGGGACCGTGGCCCCCTCCTCGACCAGGATCTCCTTGAGGACCCCTTCGAACGGTGAGGGCACCTCGGCATTGACCTTGTCGGTGATGACCTCGAGGAGCGGCTCGTACTTGGCCACGTGGTCGCCTGGCTGCTTGAGCCACTTGCCGATCGTCCCCTCGGCGACGCTCTCGCCGAGCTGGGGCATCGTCACCTTCGCCACGTTGGATCCTCCGTGCAGCCCGGGCATCGCCTGCCGGCGTCGTCCGCGGCGCTAGTTTCGCGCATCGGGCCGCGACCCGCGTTGGGTCGAGGGTTGCGTTTCAGTCCTGACAGCGGATCGGGCGGCCCACCCGTCGGCGGCGGCGCGGGCTGATCGCCCATCGCTTGACCCGCCAAGCCCGGCGGACGACCATCTCAAGCGTGGGCGTCGACGTGGGCCGAGGGAACGGCATGGGGCGCCCGGCGTGACCGATCGAGATGGACTCGATCCGCGACTGGTTCGTTGGATCACGGTCGGTCAGACTCGCACCCGATACATCGAGACGGGCGATGGTCTGCCCTTGGTTCTCATTCACGGCGGCGAGATCGGGTCGCTCTATTCGCTCGATGGCTGGAGCCTTGCGCTCCCGGCGCTGCGCCCGCAGTTCCGGGTCGTCGCCCCCGACCGCATCGGACAGGGGTTCACTGACAACCCGGAGACGAGCCCCTATCACCCGTCGATGATGCTCGAGCACCTTGCCGCGTTCCTGGACGTGTTGCAGATCCGCCAGGCCCACGTCGTCGGACACTCCCGAGGCGGGCTGCTCGGAGCGTGGCTGGCGCTCGAACGAACCGATATCGTCCGAACCCTGACGGTGGTGGCGAGCCGATCGCTTGCGCCGGCTGACCCGCGGTATCCGAATCACGCGTTCTACGACGCCCTCGGACATCGAGAGCGACTGCTGGCCGGTGAGATCACCAGTGAGACGGTGAGTGCCGAGCCGCGAGCCCAATCGTTTGACCCGGCAGGCGTAACGGACGACTTCGTGGATCGCCTCAGGGAGATCGCGGCGCTCCCAAAGAGTGCCGTCGCCAGGCGACATGCCGACGACGGTCGGGAGCGGTGGCTGGCCGAGATCCACGAGCTTCGTTCGACCGTTCTCGAGCGCATCGACCAGCAGGGACTCCCGGTCCCGACGCAGCTCATCTGGGGCAGGGACGACGTGTCCGCGCCACCGGCAACAGGATTGTCACTCTTCGATCGAATCGCACCCAGGACTCCACACGCTGAGCTGCGAGTGTTGAATCGGGCGCGTCACTACCTGTTTCGAGATCGCCCCGACGCCTTCGCCGCCGCCGTCATCGACTTCGCAGCTCGATATTGACCGCAATGTCACGGCGGCTTCCGAGAATCGAGGCTGCCAGCGTGACTGCGACGAGCCCGGCAGCCGCCCCGACCAGGGCCATGCGAATCCCCGCGATCTCGGCCATTGCCCCGGCCGCGAGTGCACCCAACGGGCTGGCTCCGTGCAGAACGCTTGCGTAGACGCCGAGGACGCGGCCTCGCATCGGGCCCTGGGCCGCCGTCTGGACCGCGACCACGGCGTTCTGGGCGATGACGATCTGCGCGAAGCCGATCAGGGCCGCGATGGGAAACGCCCAGATGGGAATGTTGACCACAGCCAGGGCGCCGAGGCCTGCGGCCACGCCGTACGCTCCGGCCACCATCCACTTCTCTCGATCGTTGGCCAGGATGGTCACGATGTACGAGGCGCTGACGGCTCCAAGCCCCCAGACAGCCACGAACAGTCCGTACTCCCCGCCCTCGTATTTGAGGACTTCCGAGACGAACGACGGAGCCAGTGATTGGAACACCTGTGCCCCCAGGAGCTGACCGGCTGCCCCCAGGAAGAATGCCTGCCGAAGTGACGGCGATGCAGCCACGGCGGCAACGGCCTCGCGCAGCGAATCGAAGACTCCGACGGACTGGCTGGCGCGTTCGTGCTCGTGCGGCAGGCCGGCCGCCAGCGTGATGTAGCTCAGCACCACCGGCGCGAGGAGCAGCGCCGATACGACGAAGGCAGCCGAGACCCCGAACAACGCGATGACCAGGCCTGCCACGCCTGGTCCGATGAACCGCGAGGTGTTCCACGCCGTCGAGTGGAGCGAAGCCGCGGAGGTCAGGTCCGCCTCCGGAACGAGATCCGCCATGAAGGCCTGACGGACCGGGAGATCGACCGCCGTCATGATTCCGAACGCCAAGGCCACGAGATAGAGCAACGGGACCGTCGCGAGGCCCGACACGAGGAGGGCGGCGACCACGCAACCCTGGACCACGACGGCGCCCTGGGTGACCTGGAGGACCCGGACGCGGCGGAAGCGATCGGCGATGACGCCGCCGAACGGCGCGACGACCAGGGCCGGGAAGTACTGGAGGCCGACGATGATGGCAACCTCCCCCGGGCCGGCGCCGAGCTCGACGGCACTCCATGGGAGGGCGACGATCTGCATCCACAACGCGGTCCCGCGGGCGAATGCGCCCCAGAAGTACACCCGAAAGGCGCGGTGGCCCATCGCCGATAAGCCGGCGGGCGCGAGCGCAGAACGTGGTGGTCGAACCCTCACTCGACGCGTTCGACGAACGGTCCGGTTCGAACCAGCACTGCACTCACGGCCAGGAAGAGACCCAGCGACCAGAAGACACCGGTGACGCCCACGAATCCTGCGAGGATTCCCAGCGCGGCCGGGATCGCGAATTGGCCAAGCCTGTTCCCGGCCATTCGCACCGCGACCGCGGTCCCACGGAGATCGCGCGGGGCTTGGCCCGCAATCCACGACAGCGTCAGGGGTTGTCCCAGGCCCAAGCCATAGCCGGTGACGATCATTGCCGCGACGAGGACCGCGAAGCTTGCATCGAGTGAGACGGCGAAGAGCGCGATGGCGGGACCAACCATGCAGGCGATAAGCAAGTTGCGTCGACCGAGACGCCGGCGCATCGCGCCCATGAGCAACCGTGACGCCATCGAGGCCCCGGCACGAAGCGCCAGCAGCAGACCGACAACCTGGACCGAGATGCCCTTGGTCTCACCGTACGCCGGCAGGTACGCGATCAGGACGTTGACGGTGACGACCACGGTGACCCCGGCGAGCATCGCCTGGCCCATGCTGGGAACCGTCAGGACCCGCCGGAAGGCCTGTCCGATCGGCTCCTCGACCTTCGCATCGCGGCTGCCGGATGGGCTCCTGTTCCGGTCGAACACGAAGGTCAGGCTGACGAGCGTTGCGGCCAGGGCGAGAATCGCGGCAGCCATGAACGCAACATCGGTCCTGGGCGGACCGGCAGCGTTCGCGGCGAGCAATCCGGCGCCGGCCGGCCCGATCAGCTGACCCAGCGACTGGGCAACGGCAAAGGCGCCGAAGCGTCGATCCCGGTCGTCCTGTCCGCCGTGGTTGGCGATGATCGTCTGGACGCCGACGGCGAGGCAGACCTGGCCCAGGCCGATCAGGCCTTGCGTCAGGGCGAGGGCAGGGATGGAATCGACCGCTGGCGCCAAGGCCGCAGCGACGGCCATGAGCGCCGATCCCACGACGATGAAGCGGGGCTCGTTGCCGCGGTCGACCCATCGGCCGATCGGGACGGCGAAGAAGAGCGAGAGAAAGCCGAAAGACGCCGCAACGAGCCCGATGTCGGCGACGCTTCCGCCCAGCGCCAGGGCCTTGTATGTCGCCATCGGCCGGGCCGCCTGCACGACGGCGTTGATCAGCACGGTTGCGACGAGGATGCGCAGGTACCAGCCTTCGAACCGAGGCATGCGCAGCCTGTGCCGCAGCTGGCTCACCACGAACCGGTGAGCCGGTGGGCCATCACGCTGCGGGCCCCGGCGCCCATCCCGGCGTCCCTAGTCGGCCGCGGGGCTTCGCTGCATCCGCTTGCCGGGCGCGGTCGGCACGTCGACGAGCGCGGACTTCCCTTCGCGAACAGCCTCGACTGCTGCCGCAAGGGTTGAGCGCAGCGACCCCGGGTCCTCGACGGTGCTCGCCCAGTGACCGAAGGCCCCGGCGATCTGCGCGTATCGCGGAGGCGAGATCTGGACCGACTTCATCCCGGACTTCACCCCCCAGCCGTCCGGGAAGTATTTGACGTGCGCCTCGACCATCGAGGCGTACGAGCCGTTATTGCAGATGACGGTGAGGACCGGTACGTCGTAGTCGTCGGCAAATCCGAACGCTGCCAGCGCCGGGCTGTAGTGGAACCCGCCGTCGCCGAGGATCTGGACGACGAACCGCTCGGGCATCGCCAGCTTCACGCCTTGCGCCATGCCCATCACCAGCCCGAGTCCCCCGCTGATCCGTCCGAAGTACGACCCGAATGCCTTGCGGTTGGCGAAGGTGAGGACGTTCGCCTTGTCCGTCGTTACTTCTTCCAGGAGGACCGCGTCGTCGGGAAGCATCGAAAAGAGCTCTGCCGTGAGCCAGCGGGTGTCGACTGGCCAGGAGTCCCGGGCCAATTCGAGCTCGGACGCCTGCTTGCCGACGCGGGCGTCGCGGCTCTCCGCGAGGCGCTGCCGGCGTGCCTCGATGCGACCCACGACGTCCCCTTCCTTCGTGGTTCGATCGGCAGAGGCCTCGGTGATGGCGTCAAGGCTCGCCGCGATCGGGCCGCCGATGAAGCCGTCTACCTGAAGCCCCCAGAAGGGCAGGTTGTCGTAGAGCGGGTGGTCATCAATCTGGAAGACATGGCTCACGGAGCTTGGTCGAGACGACGCGGGGTACCACGGCACCGGACATGCGATCGCGAGGATCAGGTCGGAATCCTGCAGAACGCGCCCCGAGGCCGGTCCCTGGTGCAGCGGATGGTCGTCCGGGAAGTTGACGAACCCCGGCGACGACCCGTCGTAGACGGGCAGCGCGAGCGCCTCGGCGAGCCGACGCAGAGCATCAAAGTCCTGCTTGTGTCGCCCGGCGCTCTGGCTGACGATGATCGGCCGCTCGGCGGCGAGGAGAGCGTCAACGACGCTGTTGATCGCGGTCGGGTCCGGTCGGGTCGCCCACGCGTGGGTGGACGGCTTGCGAGCTTGGTCGATCGGGCGATGCAGGAATTCCTGCGGAATGGAGAGGACGACGGGTCCCTGCGGAGCTGTCAGCGCGGAACGACAGGCGTCCTGGAGGAGCCCGAGCATGATCTCGGGCGCAGAGACCCTGAGCGAGCCTTTGGTGAAGGTCCGGGCAAGCTCGGCGGGACCGCCACGGTCGCTCTGCGACCGCTGCCAGTGCTCACCGACCTTGATGCCATCACCCTCGCCAAACTCCGCCGTCTCGCCGGTCAAGATCACCATCGGGGTGCGCGCGTGGTAGGCGTAGCGGATGGCCATTGCGGCCTTGAGCAGGCCGAGGGATCCATGGAGGGCGACCGCGGAGAGCGTGCCGGTCGCCTGGCTGTAGCCCACGGCGTGCATGACCGAGAGCTCTTCGTGGCGGCTGCTGTAGCCGATGGGCTGCCCGCCGGCGTCGGCGCGCTCGTCGAGGGCCTCCCAGAGGGGCGGCCACTCGGACCCTGGCGAAGAGAACACGGCTCGCACGCCGAAGGACTCGAGGAGGTCGAGGATCTGCACTCCGGCGCCGTAGTCGTGCATTGGCTTCACCTCCGACGGCGCTCGCCGCGCGTCCCCGGCACCGGTCCGCCGCGCTCACGGCTGACCCGCGGACGCTCGGAGGGCGGGTCTTGGCGCGATTGCAAGGGGCGACGACCCGAATCCCGCGAGCAGGCTCACCAGAGCCGGACGGCTGGAGCCCCCAGGCAAGTGGATCGGATTCCGGTGGCGGCTGGGGGTCCGCCACCGGATCCGGTTGGCTTTCGCGTGATCTGGGTCGGCGAGGCTACTCGGCGCTCGTCTGCCCTTCCAGCTTCCCTGCGTAGTATCGAGAGGCCTCGGCGTAGAGCTCGAGCTCCTCTTCCGTGACGGCTTCGGCGATGACGGCGCCGGCGGGGATCCCTTCCGGCGGCAGGTCGTCATTGGCCTTGAACTCGACGTCCGCGAGGGCCTTGAGGCCATCGGGCGAGTTGACCCAGTTGATGTAGCAGATCGCTGCATCCGGATCAGCCGCCTTCGCCAGGACCGTGCCGAAGATGTCGAAGGTGGTGAGCACATTGAGGTACTTGATGCCGATCGGCGCACCCTCGGCAGCCTGCTGGAAGATGTCGGAGTCCTGGCCGGCGTCACCGGTGAAGAACTCGCCCGAGAGCACCTTCTGGATCTGGCCCGACGTGTTCGTGACGAGGACGGGATCCGTGTTTGCGACGAGCCCGTCGATGAAGCTCTCGTAGTCGGCCTGTTCCTTGATCATCCGCAGCGCGCCGAGATAGATGCCGCGAGGGTCGGACATGAACCGGCCCTTGAGATCGGCCGTGAGCAGGCCCTCCCACGTGTCGGGCAGGTCCTCAGGCTTGGTCGTGTCGGTGTTGTACAGCAGGCCGCCGAACTTGCGCTTCAGGCGCACGACTTCGACGCCGCCGACCTCGTAGACCTTCGTCTCCTCGAGGCCCAGCTCCTTGAGGGGCAGGTCCGCAACCAAACCAGCCTCGAACAACGGCAGCTGGTCCGACATGTTGCCGGTGACGATGTCCACCTCTGGCGCCCGACCGGCCTGATCCTCGGTCAGGATCTTCGTGACTGACTCATTGGTGCGGGAGTTGATGAAGGTGACCTTGATGTCCGGGTACGTCGCATTGAAGGCCGCGTTGATCTCCGCCTGGTCCGGGGGATCACCGCTCCCGTAGTAGTCGACCGTGGTGCCGGCGGCATCCGCGCAGACGTCGTCGACCGTGCGCGCGGCGGCGCTCGGCTGCCCGCCGTCCGAGGCGGCAGGCGCAGTTGCTCCGGTGGTCGGCGGCGCCGAGGCAGCACCGCCACCGCAAGCGGTCAGGACGGTCGAGAGGGCGAGGACGCCGACGGCGCTCCTCATCTGGTTGCGCTTCACGTTTCTGAACCTCCTCCACGCTGTGGACCGCTTCGACGCGGCTGTCGGTGACGATGGCAAAGCACTGCGAGTCGGCGTGAGGCGTATCCGACCATGCAGAAGGTGCACACAAGTCGGGTCGAATGGGAACAGGGTACGAAGCGAGTGGCGCCAAGTCAAAGAGAGGCCTTGTGGGCCGGCGCGGAGTGTCGGCGCCCGTGATCACAGGTGGAGGCCGCGTCGATTCCCGATGTATCGAAGAAGGGCCGTGAGCGCGATCGTTCCCGAGGCGACGAGGACGCAGAGGACGGCCGTGACGGTCGCCCGCCCCCTGTCCCACTGGTCGAAGATCAGATGCGCGAGGGTGTAGTTCTGACCCGACAGCAGGAACAGCGGGATCGACAGGATCGTGATCGCGGCAAGGAACACGACGAGGAAGCTTGACACGAGGGTCGGCGCGAGCAGGGGTATGAGGACCCGCCGCCAGACCTGCCAGGCGTCCGCCCCGGACGCCGACGCGGCCTCCTCGAGGCTGACCTGGATCTGGGCGATCCCCGCGGTCGTTCCGCGCGTGCCGAGGCTGATGTACTTGGCCACCATCGCGATCACCACGACCCATACCGTTCCGTAGATCGGATTGGGGAGAAGCAGGTAGATCAACAGGACGGCGATGGCGACGATGGCGCCCGGGATGGCGTGCCCGAGAAACGCGAGGGCATCGATTGCCCCGCGATAGCGCGATTGGGAACGGACGACGATCCGCGAGAGGATCATCGACAGGGCGACCACGGCCGTTGCGCTGGCGAAGCCGATGACCAGGGTGTTCTGCAGGCTATGGAGGAAGAGCTCGTTCCAGCCGCCCCGATCGCCCTCACCCAGGAGAATCTTTCCGATACGTCTCGGTCGTCGCCAGTCCGAGGTTGTCGATGCTGATCGGCCCCATGTAGGGCTGAAAGCTCACCCAGACCAGGACGCCAAGCGGCAGCACCACGGACAGCAGGGCGTACCCCAGGGTGAACAGGAGCGCAACGCCCTTCCATCGGCCCAGGTGGAATCGGCTGGGTCGGAACGACTTGCCGGTGATGGTCGCGTAGCTCGACGCGCTCTTGATGACGTTGTTGTAGAGGAGCATCGCGACCATCGAGAACGCGACCACGACGAGCGCGAAGGTGCTCGCGGCTCCGTAGTCCGAGATGCCGTCGATCGGATTGATAGCCCTGTAGACGTCCGTCATGAAGACGGACTCGCCGCCAGGCAGGCCGATCAGCAGTGGGACATCGATCGTGTCAACAACGGTTACCAGCTGGTAGATGAGGGCCCCGAGCAGGGCCGGCTTCCAGAGCGGCAGGATGATTCGACGAACAACCGTCCAGAACCCTGCGCCGGACGCGCGGGCGGCTGCCTCAAAGCTTCCGCTCATGCCGCCGAGCGTCGGCGAGATCAGCAGCAGCGTGAGCGGTACCAGGTTCATCCCCTGCACGAAGATCATCCCGGCCATGCTGTAGACGTTGAATGGGCCCCTCGCGACATCGAGGTCGAGCAGATCGCGGAGCGTGACGTTGATCACGCCGTTGGTTGGGTTGAGCATCAGTGTCCAGGCGATGACCATGACCACCTGGGGGATGCCGAGCGGCGCAACGATCAACACGTACATCAGATTCCGGAGCGGAAGGTCGGTTCGCTCCACGAGCCACGCCACGCTGATCGCGATCGAATACGCGAGCAGGAGGGACCCACAGGCGAACACCGCCGTCGAAATGATGTGCTCGTAGGTCTTGGGGTCGCCGAAGATGGTTGAGAAGTTCACGAGCGTCAGCTCGATCGGGGGCAGCACCCGGATGCCCATCGACGCGTCCTGGACACTGGCCCACAGAAGCATCAGCAAGGGGCCCAGGACGAGGTAGATCAGGAGCCCGACGGCGAGGGTGTTGACCAGGCCCCGGCCCGGCAGACGGAGCCCTCGCCGCGGCTGGTCCTCTGGGGGCGCGGCGGGGGCCGGGATCGAAGTCGGGGTCACGCCAGCTCCCGGATCCGGTCGCTGGATTTCGAAACGCCATTTCGGTCGTCGCCGGCTCGCTCGGCCGGGTCGCTGGTCGGCGGGAACAGGAGCGACTTGACGACCACGGGAAGCACCCGGGTCGCGGCGTCACGCGTCCCGATATCGACGTGGTCGAACTGCCGGCACTCGATTCCGTCCACCGAGATCAGTACCGTCGCTTCAGCAAGGTGCCGCCGGATGGCGCCGCCGATCAGCCCGCCGATGTCCGCGTCGGTGACGACCACGGCCGGTCGTCCCTCGCCCCAGACCTTGCCCATGGCGGTCACGAGTCCCTGTGCGATTGCATCAAGTCGTCCGTACGTTGCCGAACCGGACCAGAGCAGCCCCACGCCGACGGTGCTCGCGTGTTCCGGGCTCAAGGCGGCAACCGCGGTGGAAAGCTCGTCGCGCACCGCACCCGCGTCGAATTCGTCGCCGAGCGCGTCCACGTCCAGCACGAGGATGGGCACGTTCCTGAGCGGCAGCTCGGCGTCGGATGAGACGTCCACCGTCTGGCTCGTCACCTGCACCGTGTACTGGGATGCGCCGGTGACCGTCGAGCGAATGCCCCTGGGGAGCTCGACCATCTTGATCGGGGTCCCGTGAAGCCGTTCCCGGACCAAGTGACCAATGTCGGGACCGAGGTCGCCGAAGGACCGCTCTTCACGTCCGTAGATGTATTCGGAGACGCCGCCGCCGAAGGTGATGACGAACTCGCTCGGCGGGGCAAACGCGCCCGCCAGCAGCACCTGCCGGAGATCGCCAGAGTCCTTCCCGGTCAGGACGTCGAAGATCCGATCCACGACGTAGGTCGCGAGTCGCCGGCGTACGCCGAGATCGAGGACGGATCCGACCTCGCCGACGAGGCGCATGCCCCGGAGGAGCTGCCGGCCGGTCGGCGTCGCGTGGACGACCCGACCGTCGGGATCGACCGCGACGATGCGAGCACCCACCCGGATCGCACTCGTCCGGGACACCCTGCCCCGTTCGCAGAGGGCGAACTTGGTGGTGCCCCCGCCGATGTCCACGTGGACGACCGGCGCGTCGCTGGTCCGTGAGACTGCGACCGCTCCGGAGCCGAACGCCGAGAGCATGGCCTCGAGGTCGTCACCTGCGGATGTCACCACGAACTTCCCCGCCAGCTCCGCGAACACGTCGCCGACGAGACGCGAGTTCTCGCGCTCGAGGGCGTTGCCCGTCAGGATCACGGCACCCGAGTCGATCTCGGCAACGTCAACGTGGCCTTTCCGCAGCTGGTCGTGGAAGAAGCCCACCAGCGCACCCGCATCGATCAGGCCCGTGGCGGCGTAGGGAGTCAGGGCAATTTCGGACGCGAGGACGACGTCGCGTCGGACGGGGATGAAGCGAGAGCCGACCAGCGCCAGCTGCACATCGGACACCGTGAACATCGACGTCGACGAGCCGATGTCGATGCCGATCGTTCGGAGCTCGATGTTCGGCGAACCGTCCGTGTAGTCAGGTTCCTGGCGATGGTCCGCGGACCTCGCCGCCTCATCCGAGGTCGTCAAGATGCCGGCGCCCCGCCGACGCTCGACATGGGTCGTTTGCAGGCGGCCTGGCTCCGGGTCGAGGTGGCCACGCCCCGGAGGTGCACGATCACCCGTACACGTCCTCCGGCATGTTGAAGGGGGCTCCGTTGCGCTGGAGGGTTTCCTTGAAGATCCTGCGGATCGCCGGGTCCTCGTCTCGATACTCGATGGTATTGCCGCCGGCCTTGAGGTCCTCGTTGCGGCTGATGACCTCTGCCCCGAGCGGCACGTCGACGCGACGCGGATAGCCACCCAGCCAAGCCATGACGCGGACGGGCTCCTTCGAGGCGGCGAAATGACCGTGGAACCATTCGGATCCTCCGGGCGCGGCGCTCACGATCCCGCCGGCCCGATAGTCCTGGCGACGGACGAGGTGCTCGAGCCCGTCCTCCCATGGCCGGGTGCCGGCGGATTTCGGCCAGGTCAGGGTGAACCCTTCGCCGGCGAGGCAGACGAGGACCGGTCCAGCCTCGTGGGCGTGGAACTTCGAGTAGCGCCCGGCCGGATACTCGGCGATGTGGCCGCGAAAGACGTTGCCGCCGAGACGCACGTAGAAGTGACGATGACCGGCGCCTCGCTGTCCAGAGAGCGGGGCTGACGCGCCGACGATATCGGGGACGACGGCGCCGCCGTTGATCGCTCGTCCCGTGACCTCGTCGATCGCCAGCTCCGACCAGGCCTGGAAGTACTCGGGATTTCGGTCGTAGCGATCCGCAAAGTGGTACGCCGTGTTGAAGATGAAGTCCGTCGTGCGGTACAGCTCGAACACGGGCGGGGCGTTCGTAGCCACGAGCAGTAGGGCGGGCTCTGCGGTCGCGTTGACGATCCTGTGCCAGGTGTTCAGGGGTGCCGTGAACAGCGTGTTCCGGTCCCATTCCATGAGCTGGCGCTCATTTGGGTCGTCGACCCAGATCTCGGTCGAGCCGCGTCCTTCGAGGACGTAGAAGACCTCCTCGTACAGGTGGCGCTCGGGATTGAGGGCTCCGCCCGGTGGCACTTCCACGAGATAGCTGCCGAGCAGGCCGCCCGTGCCGTCGAGATCGATGATCGCGCCACGCCCCCCCATCCGCTCCCATGGGCCAAGGTCGAGCTCGCGAACATCTCGGATGCCCAGCATCCCGCGATAGACCGGGACGCCCTGGGCGTCGCAGAAGCTCTCGTAGGCCGTCGGAGGCCGAAGCCATCGGCGCTTGCCCAGGATCTCGTCGCTCACCGTTCAGGTCCTCCAGAAAATCCCGTATGCCAAGTGGTTGACGAAGGGTCCACCTGGGTTTCGCGTTCGAGGACTGCGCGGAGCGATCACCCGTCTACGTCTCGTCCGGGGCAGCCATCGGTGTCACCATGCGATAGCCCAAGCTGAGCGGAGAATGAGGATACACGGCATGGGGCCGCATCGCTAACATCTGGGTACAATCGAGAGGCGTTTGTATCCACGAGGGAGGGTCTCCTGACGATGACCCGGTTCGCCTCCCGGACGCTCGAGCTCCAGCCCGCGGACCCGTCCGGCCTGTGTCCCTAGGCCGAGGCGTCCGGCGTCGGAGGACGCTCGAGGGTCAGCGAACGCGCGAACGCCGGGATCCTTCGGACCCACGAGGGTCGAGGCTGGTCCGGCAACGATGAGCGGCATGCGCCGGCTCCTGCTGGATACCTCCCCGCTCGTCGAATCCCCCCAATACCGGAGGCTATGGCTGAGCCAGGGGGCGTCGCAGTTCGCTCGGCAATCAGCCGCCCTCGCCCTGCCGTACCAGGTCTATGCGCTCACCGATTCGACGCTCTCGATCGGTGGGCTGGCCGTCGCGACCATTGCCGCGCTGCTGCTCTTTGCGCTTCCAGGAGGCGGCCTCGCGGATGCCATGGATCGTCGGCGGCTGCTGGTGGTCGCGCAGGCCGGTCAGGTCGTCGTCAGCCTCGCGCTCGCGATGCTCGCCTTCCAACCCCAGCCGCCGGTGATGGCGTTGTACGTCCTCACCTTTGCGAGTGCCGCCCTCGTCACGATCGAGCGGCCGGCACGCCGGGCGGCCCTTCCCCGGTTGGTGTCGCTGGAGCGGCTGCCCTCGGCACTCGTGCTGGACTCTGCGGTTACCCAGATCGCGAGGGTTGGGGGACCCGCGTTCGCCGGTGGCCTGATCGTCTCCTTGGGCCTCCCCGCCGTCTACTTCCTCGGAGCGGTCTTCTTCGGGATCTCCCTGCTGTCCGTCATCCGTTTGCCTCGTCTCTTCCCCGAGGGCACGCCAGCACCGCTATCCGCGGGCGGGCTGGTCGACGGTCTCCGATTCGTTCGCCGTAACCCGGTCCTCCTGTCGTCGCTGGTCATCGATCTGTCGGCCATGACCTTCGGACTGCCCGTGGCTCTCTTTCCAGTCCTCGCGCGCGATGTCTTCGGGGGAGGACCCGACGTTCTGGGCCTCCTGGTGGCGGCACCGGCGATTGGCGCGGTCGTGGGTACTGTCGGCAGTGGCTGGATCGGGCGGGTCGCATCCCAGGGCCGCGGCGTGATCATCGCCGTCGTCGTTTGGGCGCTCGCGATCATCGCGTTCGGTCTGACGCTCTGGTCGCTGCCGCTTGCGCTGATCATGCTCGGCATCTCGGGTGCCGCGGACGTCGTCAGCACGGTCTTCCGTGGCGCGATCCTGCAGACGGCCACACCGGACGCGATGCGGGGCCGAGTGTCCGCGTTGCAGACCCTCGCATTCCAGGGCGGCCCGCGCCTGGGAGATCTCGAGGCAACAACGGTGGCCGCGTTCGCCGGCGCGCCCTTCGCAGTCCTCAGCGGAGGCGTGCTGTGCCTCGCGTTCACCGCCCTGGTCGTCCTCGGGTTTCCGGCGCTCGCGGCGTTTCGCGCTCCCGTTGCCGCTCACTCCACCGCAACGACGCGACCTGCCTGACGCGATCGACCCCGGAAAGCGCGCGGACCGGATCCGCCACCCCCGGCCCCCCGGTGGAACTCCGGCGATAGGGTTTCAGTCCTGGCAGCGGATCGTGTAGTCGCCGGTCGGCAGCGGCTCGGTGAAGTAGCACACGATCGGTGAGCCCTCCGGGAAGCCGACGACCTGGCCATCGTGCATCCGGCAGCCGTTGATCGAGCCATCGCGAGCCAGCCAGCAGTCATGGATCGCCGCCGAGGTGGGCAACGGTACCGGCGAGGCACCGACCGGGGCCGACACCGGGCTGCTCGGACCCCGGAACATCGCGCTCATCACGATCAGCACGACGACGACCCCGGCTCCGATCGTCCAGAGCCAGGTGTAGGCCTGCCAGCCACCGCGCTTCGGGTTGGGCTCGATCGGATCGAACTCGACCTCTGCCGGCCGCCGCTCGTTGGCATCGAACAGCGCCTGGGCGTAGGCCGGATACCCAGGTCGCGGCCCGAGCGGCAGCTTCCCGCTCTTGAGCGCGGCGCGCACCTGTCGATAGCCGAGCTTCGTCTCGGCGCCGCAGTTGCCGCACACGAGCCGGTGGTTGAGCCAGATCGGCACGACCGGGACGAAGAAGATCGAGATCCAGGAGACGCGGCGGACGATCGCGTGCTGCCCGGCGACGTTGCATGTCGCGCACAGGTCGTTCTTGAGCGCCAGCAGGATCGTGGGCCTGATCCAGCCATAGACGATCATCGCGGTCGGTCCCTCCGGTCGCGGATTGTGCCCCGCTGGCGACGGCGAGGGAAGCCGCCTCTTGGCGGTGGTCGACCGCCGATCGGCCTAGACGCGATGCCGCTACGTCTTGGGCGCCGTCCTCGCCGTCCCGGCGTTCTTTGCCTTCCTTGTCGCCTGTGCCGCCAGGGCGTCGGCGACGACCTGGGGCTGGCGGGCGATCGCCTTCGCGGTGATCGCCTCGAGCTCGGCGAACAGGCCTTCGTCGACCTTCGTGAAGTTGAAGCACGTCTTGCCCTGCATCCGCTTCCGGAGCTCCGGCGACATCTCGGCCTGCAGCGCGCCGTCATAGGCGCCCATGAGGTAGTAGCTGACGTACGCCTTCCCGACCCTCGTACCGCCGACGTAGCCCCAGGGCGTGCCCTCGTAGCCGGGCATCTCGAGGTAGATGCCCCCTGGCCCTTCCTTCGAGACGATCAGCCGCTCACGGTACGGGTCGAACATCGACCGGAGCCGCGCCTCGATCGCCTGGAAATCCGTCATCCGTCGTTGTCCATGTAGGCGAGGAAGCCGCGCCCAACCAGCGATTCGAGGGCGCCCGCGACCAGCTCGTCGATCTCGGTGAAGCGGAACACCGACGCGCCGGTCTTGCGTCGCCGCAGGCCCTCGGGGATGTCGTCGAGCAGCTCGGGATGCTCGTGCATCGGCAGGAAGTTGAACTTCACCGCGCCGTCGACCGGCTGGACGCCCGCGAACCAGTCGTGCTTCTTCGCGCCCTTCCGGCGCAGGACGGGCATCTTGTAGATCGTGTCCTCGACGAGGTGCTTCCGATACGGGTCGAGGATCGCCCGGAGGCGGAGCGCAACGGCGGTGAGATCCGTGGTCGTCGGCACCGCGTTCAGTCCCGCCGCGCTCAGTAGGCGGCGAGCTTGCGGATGCCGTCCGCGATCTTCTCCGGGTTGACCATGAACCAGTCTTCCAGGACGTGGTTGTAGGGCACGCCCGGGACATCCGGACCGGCGATCCGCGTGACCGGCCCGTCGAGGTAGTCGAAGGCCTCCTCGGCGACGATCGAGCAGATCTCCGCGCCGTAGCCCAGGAAGCGGTTGTCCTCGTACACGACGAGGCACTTCCCGGTCTTGCGCACGGACGACAGCACCGTGTCCTTGTCGAGCGGTCGGAGCGTCCGAAGATCGACGACCTCGACGCTGATGCCCTCCTCGGCAACGACGTCCGCCGCCTCGAGGGCGTAGTGGGCCATGAGCCCGTAGGCGATGACCGTGATCTGCGTGCCGGGATGGGTGATCGCGGCCTTGCCGAGCGGCACGAGGTAGTCGCCGGTCGGGACGTCGCCGCGGACGGACCGGTACATCTTCTTGTGCTCGAAGTAGAGGACCGGGTCGTCGTCGCGGATCGAGGAGCGGAGCAGTCCGGCCGCGTCGTAGGGCGTCGACGGGATGACGACCTTGAGGCCCGGAACGTGGGCGAAGAACGCCTCGACCGACTGCGAGTGATAGAGGGCGCCGTGAACCCCGCCGCCGTACGGCGCGCGGACGGTCATCGGGACCCCGAAGCCGTTGTTCGAGCGGTAGCGCATCCGCGCCGCCTCGGACACGAGCTGGTTGAAGGCCGGGTGGATGAAGTCGGCGAACTGGATCTCCGCGATCGGTCGGAGGCCGTTCATCGCTGCCCCGATCGAGGCGCCGATGATCAGCGACTCCGTGAGCGGCGTGTCGATCACGCGGTCCTCGCCGAACTCGGCAAACAGCCCGTCGGTGGCCAGGAAGACGCCGCCCTTCAGCCCCACGTCCTCGCCGAGCAGGATCACGGACTCGTCGCGCCGCATCTCCTCGGACATCGTCTCGCGGATGGCCTCGATGAACGTCTTGAGGGCCATCAGACGGCGCTCCTCGGCCGCGCTCTTGTCGCCCTCGTGGCCTTCGAGCCCGTGGCTCCCGCCGAAGCCCCACGCCGGCGGCGTCTCGCCCGGCCAGTCCTCGGCGAAGACCCACTGCATCGCCGTGTCGGGCGTCGGGTCGGGGGCGTTCTCGGCGAAGTCCGTGGCCTCGTCGATGTCCTTCTTGACCTCGGCGGCGATCTGCGCCTCGAGCTCGTCGGTGAGGACGCCGGCGTCCTTGAGCTCGGCACGGAACCGCGGCAGCGGATCGTTCGTCGGTCAGGCCCGCGAGCTCCTCCGCGGAGCGGTACTTCGTCTGCTGGTCGTCGGACGAGTGGGCCGTCAGGCGGATGACCTTGGCCTCGATGAGCGTCGGGCCGTCGCCGCGCCGGGCTCGATCGACCGCCTCCTTGGCGGCCTTGTAGCAGGCGAGCACATCGGCGCCGTCGACGATCACGCCGGGGATGCCGTAGCCGGAGGCGCGCGCCGCCACGTCCGGAACGGCGAGCTGGCGCTCGACGGGCACGGAGATCGCGTAGCCGTTGTTCTCGACGCAGAGGATGAACGGCAGCTTGTGGATCGCCGCGAAGTTCAGGCCCTCGTGGACGTCGCCCTGGTTCGAGCTCCCCTCGCCCATCGAGGTCATCGCGACCTGGCCGGTCTTCCGGATCTTGGCCGCGAGCGCGATCCCCACCGCGTGGAGCATCTGGGTCGCGACCGGCGACGACAGCGAGACGAGGTTGTTGGCGACGTTGCCGTAGTGGCCGGGCATCTGGCGCCCGCCGGACGAGAGGTCGATCGCCTTCGCGTACTGCGCGGTCAGGATGTCGCGGGCCTGCATGCCGAACGCCAGGCAGGTGGCGATCGAGCGGTAGAACGGCGCGATCCAGTCCTTCTTGCGCTCGAGCGGCCACGCGATCGCGGCCTGGGCGCCCTCGTGGCCCTGCCCGCTGATCACGAACGGGATCCGGCCGGCGCGGTTCAGGATCCACATCCGCTCGTCGACGGCGCGGGCGGTGGCGATGACGCGGAACATCCCGATGAGGTCGTCGTCGGTGAGCCCGACGGACGCGGCGAGCTTGGAGGCCTTGCCGGACTCGGGCTTCGCCGCGGTCGCCATCAGAAGTTGATCGATCGGCCGTCGACGGCCATGCGCCGCCTCGCCGATGATCTCGGCGAGGGTCGGGTGCGGCGTGCGTGGCGCCGCCGATCTCCCACGGGCGTCGCGTCCAGGGTGAAGGCGAGCGTCGCCTCGGAGATGAGATCGGTCGCGTGCGGCCCGATCACGTGGACGCCGAGCGTGTCGCCGGTCTCCGTGTTGCCGATGACCTTCGCGAAGCCCTCGTACTCGCCGCCGATCAGCGCCTTCGCGACGGCCTGGAACGGCACCTTGCCGACCTTGTACGGCAGGCCCTGCGTCCTGGCACTGCTGCTCGGTGAGCCCGACCGACGCGATCTCCGGGCGGCAGTACGTCGCCCGCGGCTGCTGGACGTAGTCCATCGGGTGGGTGTCCTTGTCGCCGGCGATCGTGTGCGCGGCGAGGAGGCCCTCGTGGCCGGCCGTGTGGGCGAGCATCAGCCCGCCGACGACGTCGCCGATCGCGTAGAGGTGCTGCTCGCGGGTTCGCATCGTCCGGAGGTCGACCTTCACGAAGCCCTTCTCGATCTCGGCCTTCGTGGTCTCGAGCCCGACGTCCTCGACGTTCGGCGCCCGGCCCGTCGCGACGAGCAGCTGCTCCGCGGAGACCTCGGTCGCCTCCTTCCCCTCCGGGCCGACCGACAGCGAGACGCCGGTCTTCGATGACCTTCACTGCCTTCGGGTCGAACCGCGCATTCGTCATGACCGTCATGCCGCGGCGGGTGAAGCTCCGCTCCAGCGCCTGGCTGACGTCCTTGTCCTCGAGCGGCACCAGGGTCGGCAGGTACTCGAGCAGCGTGACCTTGACGCCGAGGTCCTGGTACATCGAGGCGAACTCGACCCCGACGGCGCCCGCCCCGATGACGATCACGTCCTTCGGCAGGGTGTTCGTGGTCAGGACGTCGTCCGAGGTGATGATCCGCTTGCCGTCCGGCTCCAGGCCCGGGAGCGACTTCACGCGAGAGCCGGTGGCGAGAATCACGTCGGTGCCCTGGAGGACGCGCTCGCCGCCGGGGTTGTCGGCGTCGGCCTCCATCTGGACGCGGACGTTCCTGGGCCCGTCGAGCCGGCCCTTGCCCTGGATCCACGTGACCTTGTTCTTGTCGACGAGGCTCTTCAGGCCGGTCCAGAGCCGCTTCACGACCTGGTCGCGTCGAGCGGCCATCTGGACGTAGTCGATCACCGGGTCCCCCACCCCGATGCCGAAGTCCTTGGCGTGCCGGATTCGCTCGGCGAACGCGGCAGACTCGAGCAGGGCCTTCGTGGGGATGCAGCCGATGTGGAGGCAGGTCCCGCCGATCTTGTCGTTGTCGACGAGCGCGACCTTCAGGCCCAGCTGGGCGGCGCGGAATGCCGCCGAATAGCCGCCGGTCCCGGCGCCGAGGACGACGAGATCGAAGTCATTGGAAGAGCCGACGGCCATCGACGCGGATGGTAGTGCGCGGCCCCGCGTAGCGCACCGGATTGCAAGGGGCGAGGGCGTCGGCCGGTGCTATTCTCGCGCCCGTCGGTGCCCTTCCGTCGCCCGTCGGAGGGTTGTCGTTGGACCAGGCGCTCCTGCTCCGCGTGCTCCTCGTGGTCATCGCGTACTTCGCCGGCTCCATCCCGGTCGGCGTCCTCGTCGCGAAGGCCAGTGGTGGCCCCGATCCCCGAACCATCGGCTCCGGCCGCACGGGTGGCACAAACGCGCTGCGCGCCCTGGGTCGCAAGTGGGCCGCGCTGGTCGTCGCGGGCGACCTCGCGAAGGGCGCGCTTCCCGTGTTGCTCGCGCGCGTGGTGACCGGTGGCGATTCGCTCACCGAGGTCGTCGTCGCTGGAGCGGCGGTCCTCGGCGCCGTGCGGTCCGTGTTCCTGAAGTTCTCCGGCGGGCGCGGGGTCGGAACCGGCGTCGGGACGATGCTCGTGATCCAGCCGCTCGCGGTGATCCTCGCGGCGCCGGTCTTCTTCCTGGTGATCCTCGCCACGCGCTATGTCTCGCTGGGTTCATTGCTGGGCTCGGCGGCGATGTTCCCGGCGACGCTCCTGATCTGGGCAGTCGCATCCGGCTGGGTGCCGCCTGCGTACCTCGTCTGGGCCTTCGTCGGCCCGATCCTCATCTGGCTCGCGCACGCCGACAACATCAACCGTCTCATCCATGGCACCGAGCGCAAGTTCGACCTCGGGCTGATCACCGGCGGCACCCGCCGCGGGGGCACTTGACTCGCGGCTCGGCGCCAACGTGTCATCGCGCCGAATGAGGTCGAGTCCGATGAGCGTTGAACGCGGGAACCGAACAGTCCTGTCAGACAAATTCCTGGCAGGCGCCGCGCTTGGAGCGTTCGGCGGGATCCTTGCTGTTGCGCTTGGGTTCCCCGGGCTCACGCTGTTCGCGCTCGCCGCCGTTACGTTGGCGTTCGCTCCACCGCGCTTTGCCTCGGTGGCAGGCCTGCTGACGTCTGCCGGCGCACTTTGGACCTTCTTCGGGACGCAGGCCGTGCTTCGCCGCGCCGCGGACCCGTCTTCGTGTTCGGGGACTTCGCCGGTTCCGTTCGCTGCCGCGTCAGTCGTCATCCTTGGCGGGGGCCTCGCGCTTCTCGCCGTGACTCGCCGTCAGGTGGTTGGGTCGCGGGACATTGCGCAACGCTGAGGGAAGCGACACCCCTTGTCACCGGACCGCTGACCGTGCGCGCTACCGTTGGCGCAATGAAGGTCGGACTTTCGCTTCCCGCCTCGGGAGATGGGGGCGGTGACGGCGCCACGTGGGCGCAGATCGAGCGGCTGGCGCGCGCCGCCGAGGAGGGTGGTGCCGACAGCCTTTGGCTCGCGGACCACTTCCTTTACCGCGACGAGAAGGTCGAGATCGGACTCCACGAGTCGTTCACGCTGCTGACGGGCGTCGCGGCGGTCACAACGAGGGTCAACGTCGGCCCGCTCGTCGCGGCGACGTCGTTCCGGTCGCCCGGGTCGCTGGCGAAGGTCGCCGCGACACTCGACATGGTCTCGCAGGGCCGGCTCATCCTCGGCCTCGGGTGCGGCTGGCACGAGGCAGAATACGAAGCGTTCGGCTACCCGTTCGATCACCGAGTGAGCCGTTTCGAGGAGATCGTCGCCGCGGTGCGTTCGCTGCTCCACGGCGAGCGGGTGACGGTCGAAGGCAAATGGATCCAGCTCGACGACGCGGTCATCCTGCCCAAGCCCGAACGGGCGGTGCCGCTCCTGATCGCGTCGAGCGGCCCGCGCATGCTCGACATCACGGCGCGGTTCGCCGACGCCTGGCAGGGAGCGTGGTACGGCCGCCCCGACGAGACGTTCCGCTCAGAGCGTGCTTCTCTCCTGGCGGCGTGCGAGGCGGCCGGCCGGACCAACCCGATCGAGATCTTCGCCGGAGTGGACTCGACCGACCAGCCCGATGAGGGCGACTCGCACATCCCGATCGATGCGGCTGCGATTGCCGACGCCCTCGCCGAGTGGGCCAAGGAAGGCGTCGACCACGTCCAGATCCGCATCCATCCGGGGACGCTCGCGAGCTTCGAGAGCGCCCTCGACGGGATTCGGCGCTTCAAGGGGTAGTGGCTTCGGGCATCCTGTCTCGCAATGAGCGACGTCGAGCCAGATGCCATTGCGGCCACGGTCACGCGCGTCGCCGACGAGTACGTTGCGGAGGTGGCTGCCCGGTTCCCGGAGCGGGCCGAGCTCCAGGGCCTGACCGTCGATCGGCACGATCGACTGACCGACAATTCGCTGGCGGCGCTCGATGCGTGGCACGCGCTCGAGGACGGATGGGCCAGGCTCCTCGAGCCGATCCCATCCGACGCGCTCCGAGGCCGTGCCGAGTCGGTCACGCTCGGCTTCGTCCGTGAGGCCGTCGTGGCGTCTCGCGCCACTCGACTCCTCCGGTACGAGCTCTGGCCGGTCAACCACCTGAGCGGCTGGCAGGCAGAGCTGGCGCAGCTGGCCGAAGCACAGCCCGTCGGGACAGATTCGGCCCGCGCCGAGGCGATCGGGCGCTGGGCACGGCTCCCCAGGTATCTCGACGTCGAGATCGGCAACGTGAAGGAAGGCCTGCGGCTCGGGTACAGCACCCCGCAGCGCGTCGTGCTGCTCGTGATCGAACAGCTGAATGGCCTCCTCCGGAGCCCGGTCGAACGCTGGCCGTTCTTCTCGCCCGCGGAGCGTGACGGGTCGCCAGGCTTCGTTTCGGCATGGCGTCGGATGCTCCGAGAGCAGATCGGCCCCGCCATCGAACGCTACAGCGCGTACCTCCGCGACGACTATGTGTTCAAGGCCCGCGAGGCCCTTCCCCTCACGGCCCATCCGGACGGCGAGGCCGGGTGGCACGCGGCATTCCGCGCCTCGACCACGATCGACCGACCAGGTGCGGAGACGTTCGCGCTGGCCATGCACCGGGTCGAGCAGAACCTCGCCGAGGCGCTGGCGATCGGTCGGCGAATGGGGACGAGCGACCTTCGATCCCTGGTCAGGCAGATCAGCGAGGACCCGGCGAACCGGTTCGAAGGACGGGAGGAGAAGCTCGACTTCGCCCGGAAGACCGTCGCGAGGGCTCGCGAGCGCATGCCGGCGACCTTCACGCGCGTTCCACGCGCGAAGGTCGTGGTCGAGCCGTTCCCGCCGCATCTCGAGGCGGATGCGGAGGACAGCTATTGGCCCGCGGCAGAGGACGGCAGCCGACCCGGCAGGTATCTGATCGCTCTCGGGCAGGCCGCCGAGACGAGTCGATCGAACGCCGAGATCACGGTCTTCCATGAGACCTATCCCGGCCATCATCTCCAGGACTCCGTTGCGGGAGAGATCCCGGCCGCGCACCCGATCACCCGGCTCGTCTTCAACGATGGCTACGGAGAGGGCTGGGCCCGCTACAGCGAGGCGCTGGCCGAGGAGATGGGGCTGTACAGCTCGGACTACGCCCTCGCGAACCGACGCCTGTGGCCCGGCCGCGGCATGGCGACCGACCCGGGAATCCACCTCTTCGGGTGGTCGAGGGAGCGGGCGGCGGAGTTCATGGCCGAGAGCGGCAGGATGACCCCCGACGAGGCCGACGCGACCGTCGACCGCATCGCGGTCTGGCCTGCCCAGTTCACCGCCTACGACACCGGCGGCCTCGAGTTCTTCGCGTTGCGCGCGGAGGCCGAGCGGGCGCTCGGTAGTGGCTTCGACATCCGGGCGTTCCACGACGCCGTCCTCGGCAACGGTTCGGTGACCTTGCCGATGCTCCGACAACAGGTCGAGGCGTGGATCGCGGGGGCGCTCGCGGCGGGCGGCGCACCTTCGTGACGATCCCGGCGGGGACGGAGGATCGATCCTATCGAGCGCTCGCACGCGTCCCCGGGCTCCCGCAGGCAGTGCTGGCGATGGTGCTCGGGCGCGTCGGCGAAGCGATGCTCCCGGTCTGCCTCGTGCTGACCGCCCTGACGGTGTTCGACTCGGCACCGCTTGCGGGCCTGCTGACGTCGCTGAGCGTGTTTCCGGGGCTCCTCGCGGCCCCGCTGATTGGCGCATTGATCGATCGATACGGACGGGTCCGCCTGATCCGCATCGACTACGTCGTCGGCACGGTCCTGGCCCTGCTGGTGGCGGTCTTGATCTCGTCCGGCCGGCTTGAAGCCGCATCGCTCGCGGCGATCACGCTCGTCCAGGGCGTGACGCAGATGTTCAGCGATGCGGGCACGCGGAGCCTCTTCGCGGACATGGTCCCGGACCACCTCTGGGAGCGCGTCAACGCCGCCGATTCGATCGGCTACCAGCTCGCGTGGATCGCTGGCCCGCCGATCGGCGCGGTGTTGTTCTCAATTGGTGGGGCGCCGCTGGCATTCCTCGGTGTCGCGATCGTGTTCGGCGTCGCGGCGCTCGCCATCCGATCTCTCAGAGATCGGAGGACCGAGGCCGTGTCACGCGGCCTGCTGCGGTCAGCTCGGACGGGGCTCGCCTATGTATGGCGGAATCCGACGCTCCGCGGCCTCGCGGCGTCCGTCTCGATCACCAACGTGTGCTTCGGGATCATCCTGATCCTCGTTCCCATCCTGATCGTCGACGAGATCGCGGTCGACGAGGGCTATGTCGGCGTCGCGTTTGCCATCGCCGGGATCGTCGGCGCGGTGTCGGCCGCCGGTTTCGGCAGGATCAACACGCTTGGCCGGGAGCACTGGCTCGTCGCAGGCGGCTGTGCGGGGATGGCCCTGACCGCCGTGTTCCTCGGCAGCGTGGACCGGGCCGCGCCTGCGGCTGGTCTCGTGGCGATCCTCGTGACGATGGTCGTCTTCGGGATCACGAACGGGATCTGGGATATCGGGATCTTCACCCTGCGGCAGCGGCGGACCGAGCCGGCGATGGTCGGACGAGCCTTTGCGATCTCGATGGCGCTCAACCAGTCCGGCTACCCGATCGGGGCCGCCGTCGGCGGCTTGCTGATCGCCACCTCGATCGACTCGGCGGTCACGGTTGCCGTCGTGATGGCCTGCCTCGGCACGATCCTGGCGATCCTGCTGCTCCCACGCAGCCCACAACCCACCGCGATCGCATAGGCCGGCCGGAATCGAAAGACCCGAGGCGGCTGACGCCCCGGGTCCTGGTTACTGGCTCTGGTTCCGCGGGCCTTCGCGCGGCCCGCGTGCCGAGAGGAGTGCTAGATCGTGATTGAGGTTCCCCTAGCCCCGCATCGTGCGGAAGCAGTCGGAGCAGTAGACGGGCTTGCCGCTCGTCGGGCGGAACGGGACGCGTGCCTCGTTGCCGCAGTTCGAGCAGGTGGCGGCGAACATCTCGCGGGGGCCGCGGTCGTAACCGCCGCCGCCACCGCCTGAGCTGTAGCTGCCGCCTGAGCTGTAGCCGCCACCGCCACCACCGTAGCTGCCGGCTTCGCCGTAGCCCGATGAGTAGCCGGCGCCGCTCGACTGGCGTGCGGCCTTGCGGGCAGCGCGGTCAGTCGGGCAGCGGCGCGGCTCGGTGAAGCCACGCTGTGCGTAAAAGTCCTGCTCGGACGCCGTGAAAACGAACTGCTGTCCACAGTCCGCGCAGGTCAGATTCTTGTCGCTGTACAAAAGAACTCCTCTCGGTCCGACCTTCCGCGATCCCGCTCGGGTCTCGCGTCAGCCGTGAGAGGAGTCCGGTTCGTGGTGGTCTTCGCGTATGTGCCGTCACAGCCGTGCCGTGACATTGGGCGGTGCGGAGCATAAACCACTCTCAGAAATCTGCCTAGCCCCGGAATCATTGCGGCTTTCGATCTGCGACCGCCCAGCCGAGGGACCGATCGACCGCCCGATGCCAGCCGTCGAGCATCGATTGCCGCCGATCCTCCGACATCGAGGGCTCGAACCGGCGATCGAGGGCCCAGTTGGCCTCGATCTCTGCCAAGTCGGACCAGTAGCCGACCGCGAGGCCGGCGAGGTAGGCGGCGCCGAGGGCGGTCGTCTCGGCGACCACGGGGCGCTCGACCGGCACGCCGAGCAGGTCGGCCTGGAGCTGGAGGAGCAGGTCGTTGGCCGCGGCGCCGCCGTCGACCCGGAGCGTTGCGATTCCCGTTCCCGCGTCCGCGGCCATCGCCTCGAGGACGTCGGCGACCTGGAGGGCGATCGAATCGAGGGTCGCGCGGGCGACGTGCGCTCGGTTCGTCCCGCGCGTGAGTCCGACGATCGTGCCGCGGGCGTCGGGATCCCAGTACGGCGCCCCGAGCCCGGTGAACGCCGGGACGAGGAAGACGCCGTTCGCGTCGCCGACCGAGGCGGCGAGGGCCTCGATGTCCTCCGAACGATCGATGAGACCGAGGCCGTCGCGGAGCCACTGGACCGCCGAGCCCGCCGAGAACACCGAGCCCTCGAGGGCGTACGTCGCCGGCCCGGCCGGTTCGAGCTGCCAGCCGACCGTCGAGAGGAGGCCGTGGGCCGACGCGCGGACGTCCGAGCCCGTGTTCAGCAGCAGGAATGCGCCCGTGCCGTACGTGTTCTTCGCCTGCCCCGGCGCGAAGCACGCCTGTCCGAAGGTCGCCGCCTGCTGGTCGCCGGCGAGCGCGGCAATGCGGATCGGGCGGCCGAAGAGCTCCGGCGCGGTCTCACCGAACTGGCCGGACGTCGGGCGAACATCCGGGAGGACCTCGCGGGGGACGCCGACGATCGAGAGCAGCTCGTCGTCCCAGGCGAGGTCGATGGATGTCGAAGAGCAGGGTCCGGCTTGCGTTCGAGACGTCGGTCGCGTGGACGGCGCCGCCCGCCGCAGTGCCGCCCGTGAGCCGCCAGAGCAGGAAGGAATCGACGGTCCCGAATGCGAGCTCGCCACGCTCGGCACGGGCGCGAGCGCCGGGCACGGCGTCGAGGATCGCCGCGATCTTGGGTCCGCTGAAATACGCGTCGAGCGGAAGCCCCGTCCGCTCGCGGAACAGCGCCTCGTGTCCGGCGAGCCGCAGCCGCTCGCACGCCGGCGCCGTGATCCGCGACTGCCACACGATGGCGTCGGCGATGGGCTGACCGGTCGCTCGATCCCAGACGATCGTGGTCTCGCGCTGGTTGGTGATCCCGATGGCCGCGATCCGGTCCGCCCCGCCGACCTCGCGAACGACCTGCTGCGCGACGGCGAGCTGGCTCGACCAGATCTGTTCTGGATCGTGGGTGACGTGGCCCGGTGACGGGAACTGCTGCTCGAACGCCTGCTGGGCCATGGCGACGGGACGTCCGTCCCGCCCGAACGCGACGGCCCGCGACGACGTCGTGCCCTGATCGAGGGCCAGGATCAGCCGGTCGTCGGCCATCTTGCCGGCTCGACCCTCGGACCGGTTCGGGCCGGGGTCAGCTCGCCCACGGCAGGCCGTACTCACGGCGGGCCGTCTCGAGGTAGCGCTCGACCTCGGCGGCCTGGCGCTTCTCGTCCCAGCCGAGCTCCGCCCCGAGGACCGCGGCGACGCCGGGCGCGATCGCGGCGCCCCGGTCGGGCAGCTCCTGCGCGAGGCGCATCCGGCGGGCCAGGACGTCGTCGAGGCTCAGGGCCAGCTCCTTGCGCGCCGCCCATGCCACCTCGGCCTGGATGTGGTCGACGCCGTGGCCGAGCGGCGTCGCGAGATCGAGGTCGCGGGCCATCGACAGCAGCTCGACCGCCTCGCGCCCGTAGCGGTCCGCAAGGCGCACGCCGACGCGCGCGGGCCACGTGGCACGGGTCTCACCGTGGGAGGCCGCCGCATCCCGAAGCGGTCGTTCCAGGCTCGCGCCGATGTCAGCCAGCTCCGACCGCGGTGCGGCCCCGACCAGCGGCAGGTCTGCCGTCCCGGAGCGCCGCCGGCGCGCCTCCGTGCGACCCAGCGAGGCGTCGACGACATCGCGGGCCATCACGCGGTAGGTCGTGTACTTGCCGCCCGAGATCCGCACCAGCCCGCTCGCGTCCGCCGCGACCCGGTGCTCCCGCGAGGTCTTGACGGTCGACCCGCCCGGGTCGCCGACGAGGGGCCGCATGCCCGCGTACGTCCCGACGATGTCTCCGCGTCCGAGCCCGATGTCGAGCTGGCGATTGACCGTCGAGAGCAGCTCGTCGACGTCCTCGTGCGGCGCTGCCACGCGCTCGGGGGGCCGCGAATCGGGGTGGTCGGTCGTGCCGATGATCCAGTGCCCGGGCCACGGGATGATGAAGACGACACGACCCGGGATTCGGAGCGTCATCCCGCCGTCGGCGGGCAGTCGATTGCGCCGGATCACGATGTGCGAGCCGCGGCTCGGGACGAAGGCGTCGGCGCCCTCGAGGGTCGCGAATCGGGTCGTCGGCTCGGCCGCCCAGACGCCGGTCGCGTCGATCACGCGCTCCGCCCGCACCTCGAACCGATTCCCGCTCACGAGATCCTCCACGCTCGCGCCGATGATCCGCTCGCCGTCGAGCAGGGGCTCGGTTGCTCGCACCCGCGTGGCCGCGACGGCACCACCCGCAAGGGCCGTCCTGAGCACGGCGAGCGCCAGTCGGGCGTCGTCCTCGACCCCGTCGTGATAGAGGATCGCGCCGGTCAGGCCCTTCCGGCGGAGGTTGGGGGCGTACTCGATCGCGCTCGAGGGCCGGAGGTGCTTCGCGAACCCACCGTCCCGGTGCGCGCCCAGCAGGTCGTACAGGAAGATGCCGCTCCCGTAGAAGCCCTGATGCAGCAGCGGGATGCCGTAGATCGGGAAGAGGAACGGCTCCAGTCGCACGAGGTGCGGTGCCAGACGGAGAAGCCGCGCCCGCTCGTTCAGCGCCTCGTAGACCAGCCCGAAGTGGAGCTGCTCGAGGTACCGCAACCCGCCGTGGATGAGGCGCGATGACCGCCCGGACGTCCCGGACGCGACGTCGCGCTGCTCGACCAAGGCCGCGCGGAGCCCACGGCTCGTGGCATCCAGGAGCGCGCCGACCCCGACGATCCCGCCGCCGACGATCAGGATGTCGAACCGCTCGTCGGCGAGCGCGGTCAGCGCCTGGCGGCGCCACGCCGGATCCTCACTCCTCGTATCGCGTGCGGCGTCCTGCGCCTCGAGAACCTCCCACCCCTTCATGTCAGCGCCGCGTCACGGCTCGGGGGGTCGCCGGGCCGCGATCCGCCAGAGGACGAGCCCGGTCCCGACCACCAGGACGCCGATGAGGACGGGGGTGTGGAAGATCACTCGCTGCGCGTCGGTGGGGAGCACGGAGGTGAGAATCGCCGCTCCCAACACCACCCCGACAGCGACCGCGGCGACGATGAGCACCTCGCGCCAGCCGGCGGCGCGTCGAGGACCGCTGAGTCGCCCGCCTCCCGTTTCGACGCCGCGGCCCTCAGCCACGGTCGGCCTCCTGCGGGATGCCGATAGGTGCAACGAGGACCTTTCCGGCGAGCGCCGCACCGCGCCTGGTGAGCAGGCCCGTCTTGGGTCGATGGAAGGTCACCGTGAGGTCCGCTCGAACGACGGGCGAGCTCGGGTCGCCGGAGGTCATGTCGACCCCGGTCGGGGTGTCGACGGCGACGATCGGCACCTTCGCCTTGCGCGCGGCGAGAACGAGCTCGACCGCGGATCGGATCGGGTCGCGCAACTCGCCCGTGACGCCGGTCCCCAACAACGCATCGACGACGATCGACGCCCGCTCGATGTCCTTGGCCAGCACCTTCAGCTCGAGCCCGGTCGAGGCGACGATCCGCGCCACCCGCGGCTCGCGATCGAGGCGATTCCAGTTGCGGATCGCATCGGCGGTCGCAGGCTCGCTACCGGTCGAGACGAGGACCGCTGCGACCTCCGCACCGGCCCGCGCCAGGTGGCGAGCCGCGACAAAGCCGTCGCCGCCGTTGTTGCCGGGGCCGGCGAGGACCAGGATCGTGCCCCGCTTCCACCGCTCCGTCGCCTCCGCGATGGCCTTGACGGCCGCGGCCACCGCCACGCCCGCGTGCTCCATCAGGCGCTGCCCCTGGATCCCGAGCTTCTGGGCTCGGAGGTCCGCGCCGGCCATCGCCTCCGCGCCGATCGCCTGGCGCGCCGCCGCAGCCGCCCACCGCGTTCGGAGGCCGCGAAGGTCGAGGTCGAACAGCTCGGGGTCGTCGGCCGGCAGGGGGGTCGCGTTCGAATCGGCCGCAGCCGAGATCGCCGTCGTGCTCACGGCGGAAGCGTAGCGGAGGGTGGGCGGCCGGATGGCCGGAGTCAGTTCGGGATGAAGCCCGTGGACGAGGCGCCGCCGAGCACGGTGCCGAGCTCGTGGGTCATGCAGACAGCCTCGCGCGTGTACCGGTCGAGTCCTCGAGCTCGACGAGGCCCTCGCTGCCGAGCCCGAGCACGGCGGCCCGGACGGCTGCCGACGGGTGCGCGCCGATCGGCTCATCGAAAGCGACCCACGTCCGGTCGACCACGTCGCGAAGGCGATCGAGGATTCGCCCGCGCAGCCAGCGGTTGGTCGACTCGAAGGGCGCCGGCTTGTTCGCCGCCGATCGGCGGGGCGCCGGCGTCGTGGCCGCGCGATCGTCGCGCACGAAACGGCAGATCTGGAGCAGCGGACATGCCTCGCAGCGCGGATCGCGCTTTCGGCAGATGGTCGCGCCGATGTCCATGAGCGCGTGCGTCCATGCGGCGGATCGATCGGCATGCACGAAGCCGTCTGCGGCCGCCTGCAACGCGCGCGCGGAGACGGGCAGCGGTCCAACGGCGCGGTCAAGGACGCGGCGGATGTTCGTGTCCAACGCGGCGACCGGCCGGCCGAAGGCAATCGCGAGCACCGCGCGCGCGGTGTACGGCCCGATCCCCGGCAAGGCGACGAGGGCCTCGAGCGAATCGGGCACGACGCCGCCGTGATCGTCGACGATCCGGATCGCTGCCGCCCTGAGCGCGACGGCCCGGCGGTTGTACCCGAGCCCGCGCCAGGCGCGGATCACGTCCGCGTTCGAAGCCCCAGCGAGGACCGCAGGCGTCGGGTATCGCTCGATGAAGATTGCCCAGGCCTCCGCCGCGCGCGCGGCCTGCGTCTGCTGGGCCATGACCTCGGAGACCAGCACCGACCAGGGGTCCGCGGCCCGCCGGAAGGCGAGGTCGCGGCCGTTGGCGTCATACCAGTCCAACGCCGCGGCATGGAGCGCCGCCACGTTCATGGCCGTCTTGCGAGGGGCAGGCGGTCGGCGATCCGCCATCGACCGGCTTCGTCCTCGACCAGCAGCACCGCTGCCTCGACCCGTTCGCGGAACGGCAGCTCGGGCCGGGCTGCTGCCGTCAGGTCCGCGACATCCACGTCGACATTCGCCAGCGTCAGATGCGGGATCACGGTGTCGTGGAGGCCGTCGTACGGCAGGTAGTCAGGAAACGCCGCGCCCAGCGCCTTGGTCATCGCGATGAAGGCTGCCGCCGGCTCCGGCGCCAGCCAGACGACGCCCTCCTTCGTCGGGATGGGATCGAACGACGTCACCGTCCGGAACTCGACGTCAAACGCGGCGGTCGACGCGATCGCCGCTCCGGCGCGCTCGATGTCAGCGCGCGCGATCGACCCCGCCGGAACGAACGGGAACAGCACGGTCACATGCGCGGGCACGCCGAGACGCGCGTTGTCGACGTGGTCCCGCCGGATCGCCTCGAGCGCCGCTGGCAGCTCGATCGGGACGACAATCGCACTCCGCCCGCCGACCTGATCCACGAGCGGAGGCCCAGGTGCCGCCGGCTCAGCCGCCGATGTTGATCATCACGTGCTTGATGAACGTGTAGTCCTCGAGCGCGTACTTCGAGCCGTCCTTGCCGTAGCCGGACTGCTTGACGCCACCGTGCGGCGTCTCCGAGGTGAGGGTGAAGTGCTCGTTGATCCAGACGTGGCCGAACTGCAGTGCCTTCGCGACGCGCATCGCCCGGCCGACATCCGAGGTGAAGACGGAGGACGCGAGACCGTAGGGCGTGTCGTTGGCCCACTGGACCGCCGTCTCCTCGTCGCTGAACTGCTGGACCGTGACCACCGGGCCGAAGATCTCGTCCTGGATGATCTCGGACTTCTGGTCCGCGCCCGCGATGACCGTGGGTTCGTAGTAGGAGCCCGGGCGGTCGGGCCGGTTACCGCCGACGACCACCTCGGCGGAGCCTCGCGCCCGCTCGACCATGCCCGCGACCTTGTCGGCCTGGGCCTTGGCGATGAGCGAGCCCATGTCGATGTCGTCGGACTCGGCCGGGTCGCCCCACTTGATCGAGCGGACCTGCTCGGCGAGCTTGTCGACGAACTTGTCGTAGACCTTCGGGCCGGCGATGACACGGGTCGCCGCGGTGCAATCCTGGCCGGCGTTCCAGTAGCCGGCGGCCTTGAGGGTCTCGGCCGCGAGGTCGAGATCGGCGTCATCGAACACGATGACCGGGGCCTTGCCGCCGAGCTCGAGATGGAGGCGCTTGACCGTCTCTGCGGCGATCTTCGCGACGCGCTTGCCGGTCGCGGTGTCGCCGGTGATCGCCACCATCCGGACCTTCGGGTGGCCAACGAGGGCGTCGCCGATGTCTGCGCCGGAGCCGGAGATCACGTTCACGACGCCGGGCGGAAAGACCTCGGCGAGCGTCTCCGCGAAGGCGAGCGCGCTGAGCGGCGTTCGGATCGACGGCTTCAGGACGACGGTGTTGCCGGTCGCAAGCGCCGGCGCGAGCTTCCACGTCGCCATGTACAGCGGGTAGTTCCACGGGGCGATCGAGGCAACGACGCCGATCGGGTCGCGGCGGATGATCGAGGTGTGGCCGGCCAGGAACTCGTTGGCCGCGAGGCCGTCCATGACCCGCGCCGCGCCGGCGAAGAACCGGAAGAGGTCGACGCAGACGGTCATCTCGTCGATCGCCGCGCCGACGGGCTTGCCGGCGTTCGCGCTCTCCAGGCGGCCCAGCTCATCGGCGCGAGCCTCGAGGGCGTCGGCGAGCTTGAGGAGGAGCAGGCTGCGGTCCTGGGGCGTGGTGTTCTGGTAGCTCTGGAAGGCCGTGTCCGCGGCCTCGACCGCGCGGTCGACGTCCTCCTGGGACGAGGCGGGCACCTTGGCGATGACCTGGCCGTTCGCCGGGTTCTCGATGTCGAGCGTCTGGCCGCTCGCGGATTCGACGAACTCGCCCCCGATGAACTGGCGGTAGGTCTTGACCCGCTCCATCACGTCGGTCATCGAAGAGGCTCCTCAAGTGCTCCGGTTTTCGTGGGCGCGGCGCCCTCCCGGCGCGCAAATCGCACGGATAAGGGCACCATTCTAGCCATGGCTCATCACTCGACCGTTCAGCTCAGCCGGCCACGCGGCCTCATCTTCGACCTCGACGGCACGCTCGTCGACACGGTCGGCGGGCGCATCGACGGCTGGGTCGAGGTGCTCGCCGGCGAGGGCTTCGAGGTCTCGCGGGAGCAGGTCGGCCCGATGATCGGGATGGACGGGAAGCGGCTGGCGCGCGAGGTGGCAGCGGCGAATGGGCGCGAGCTGGATGACAAGGCTGTCGAGCGGATCGACCGGGCTGCAGGCCAGGCGTTCGACCGGCTGAACGTCGCGCCGCGGCTGTTGCCGGGCTTCGCCGACGCGCTTGCCGCGATCGAGGGGCTCGGGTTGCTGTGGGTCATTGCGACGTCCAGCCGGAAGGCGCAGGTCGCCGTCTCGGTTCGCGCGCTCGGGCTTGCGCAGGAGCCGGAGATCGTCGACGGCAGCCACGTGGAGCACGCGAAGCCCGCGCCCGATCTCCTGCTGCTCGCGGCGGAGCGGCTGGGCCTGCCGGCCGCGGAGTGCTGGGCCGTCGGCGATTCGACCTGGGACATCCGCGCGGCCGTCGCGGCCGGGATGGCGGGCATCGGCGTGACCGCTGGCTCGGCGGTCAGCGAGGCGGAACTGGAGAACGCGGGCGCGGCGCGTGTGGTTGGCGCCCTGGGAGAGCTCGCGGAGCTCCTGCGACGCATCTGACGCGTCAGCGAGCGACGAGCAGGACCGCCACGAGGATCGCGAGCGCGGCGAGGCCGACGATCGCGTCGAGCAGGCGCCAGCGAACGGGTCGATAGGTCGACCGGCGGCCGGCACCGAAGCCGCGGGCGTCCATCGCGATCGCGAGCTGGTCGGCGTGGCGAATCGCGCGCACCAGCAGGCCGACAACCAGCCGCGGATGCCACTCCCGGAGCCCGCGAAGGCGGCGCGCGGCCCGCAACGTGGAGAGGTCCTGCCCGAGACGGGGCACTGCCTGGTACGCGGCGAGCGTGCCGTAGGCGAAGCGCGGCGAGACGCGGGCGAGCTGGACGAGCGAGTCGACGAGGAAGGTCGCGTCCGTGGTCAGCGCGAAGACCGCGCCGACGCTGATGATCGAGAGCACGCGGGCGCCGAGGCCGGCCGCCGCATCGAGCGCCTCCTGCGTGATCCGCAGCGGCCCGATCCGGGCGAGCTCGGTCGCGAGCGGGTCGGGGTTGTGGCGTCGAGAACAGCAGGTTCGCGAGCGCGATCCCGAGGACGGCGAGCCACAGGGGCGCGATTCGCCGCGCCAGCGCCCCGGGCGTGAGGCTGCCGAGCTGGAACCCGGCAATGAGCGCGACGAGCGTCAGGATCAGCGGCGGCCGCACGTCGATCGTGAGCCCCAGCCCGACCAGCCACGCGAGCGCGATGCCGAGCTTGACAAGCGGGTTCGTCCGGCCGAGGAGGCTCTCGCGCTGGGCCGGCCCGACTTCGGGGGCGAGGATCGCGGCGGTCATGCGCGGTTCTGCGTGGGCAACGACCGCGGAGCACGGACCGGGGTCGGCGGTGGTCCGCTCGGGACCGCCGGCTCGTCCGCGACGATCCAGCCGCCCGCGAGCTCGACGCGCCGGTCGGTTGCGTCGCGAACGAAGCGCTCGTCGTGGGTCGCCGCGAGGATCGCGCTCCCCTGCCCGACCAGCTCGTCGAGCGCGGCGACGAGCGCCTCGTGGCCGCGCCGGTCCTGGCCGAACGTCGGCTCGTCGAGGGCGAGGAGCGAGCGGCCGGCGGGCGAGCCCGGTCACGAGCGAGAGCCGGCGCTGCTCGCCGCCGGAGAGCCGGTACGGGCTCCGGTCGCCGAAGGACTCCAGCGGGAGCGCGAGCCGCTCGCACAGCTCGTGGGCATAGCCGGACCTGCTCGCCATCCAGGCCCAGCTCGACCTCCTCGCGCACGGTATCGCCGAGGAATCCAAGCTCCGGGTCCTGCACCACGTAGCCGGCGAGTCGCGAGAGCTCCGCGGGCGGGAGCCGCCACGGCCTCCGCGAGCCGAGCCGAACCTCGCCCGCGAGCGGCCGCAGGAGCCCGAGCGCGAGGCGGAGCAGCGTCGTCTTGCCACTCCCGTTCGCCCCGACCAGCGCGATCCGGTCGCCCGGGACGACGGACAGCTCGATGTCCCGCAGGACCGGCTCGCCGCCATCGAACCCGAACCGGACGTCGCGCAGCTCCAGGATCGGCAGCGAGCCACGATCGATCGCCGGGCGCGCCGCGGCGCCCGCCGCCTCCCCGCCCGCCGCCTCCGCCGCCCGCCGCCTTGCGCGCGCGAGCCCCACGCGATCGAGCGTCGGAATCGGGCAGCCAGACCCCCGCCTTCTCGAGCGCCTTGCCGGATCTCGCCAGGACCTCCGTCGGCGGCCCGACGTCGATCGGGCGCCCGTCTCCGCCGAGCGCGAGGACCACGTCCGCGAGCGGCCACGCGAGCGAGGCTCGATGCTCCACCAGCACGATCGTCGCCGCCCTTTGCTCGCGCAGCGTCCCGAGGATCCGCGCGACAACCGCCGCGCCGTCGGGATCCAGGTTCGCGGTCGGCTCGTCGAGCACCAGCAGCCCGGGCGCCGGCGCCAGCACGCCCGCGATGGCGACGCGCTGCTGCTCGCCGCCCGACAGGCGCGTCGACAGCCGTCCCTCGAACCCGGCGAGCCCCACGGACGCGAGCGCCTCCGGCACCCGCTGCCGCATCGCGAGCGAGCGGCCACTCGAGGTTCTCCAGCCCGAATGCGACGTCATCCCCGACGCGCTCCATGACCAGCTGGCTCGCCGGATCCTGGAGGACGATCCCGGCGCCGAGCTCTGACGTGGCGAGGAGCGGACGGCGCGTCCGCGACCGCCAGCTCCCTGGCTTCGATCCGGAGGGATCCCTGCCACTCCCCCGGGAACTCGCTGGGCAGGAGCCCCGCGACGCCGCGCGCCAGGGTGCTCTTGCCCGAGCCCGACGGCCCGACGACGAGCAGCACGGAGCCGGGCTCGACGTCCAGCTCGACGTCCCGGAACGCCGGCCGGCTCGCCCCCGCGTACGTGAAGCCGGCGCCCGCCGCCCTGATCCCCCGGGGCGGCGCGACCGTGGGCGTCGCGCTCAGCCCGCAGGGCCTCGGAGCACGCCCGCCTTCCGCAGCGACCGCTCGATCGCGAGCGACCCGAAGGCCGCGAACGCGACCGCCGACACGGCCATGATCACGAGGCGCAGGACCTGGACCTCGATGGCGATGGCCGAGTAGTAGAGCGTCCAGTCGTGGATCCAGGCCCCGATCGCGGACGCGATCGCGGCGACGGCGAGGACCACGACGGACCACAGGCGGTAGCCGGTGAAGGCGAAGATCAACTCCGCCGCAGCCCCCTGCACGAACGCCGACAGCAGCGTGTCCGGACCCCACGGGCTCCCCAGCAGCACGGACACCCCGGCCGCAGTCGAGCTCGGCGAGGAGCGCGGCGCCGGGCTTGCGGATCAGCAGCGGGGCGAGGACCACCGGCACCAGCCACATCCCGTAGACGACGTCGGCCCACGGCGGCGCCACCCACCCGAGGCCCGCGTAGAACCCGTTCCAGACGAAGAACACGACGCCGAAGACGACGCCGACGATCGCCGCGAGCAGGATGTCGCGGGTCCGCCAGGCGTCGAAGGGGTTCGTCGGGGCGCTGGGTTGCGCCCGATCCATGGTCGTCATCGGCTCGATCGCCTCCAAGTTTCGGTCAGTTGGACGAAAGACGCCGCTCTCCGGGATGGGAGAACGGCGGACGTCGAGCGGTGGGCCTGCTTCCTTCGCCGGTACGAGCCGGATCAGGTTCGGCGGGTCTGTGGTCGGGCCACACTCTCAGCGCGTCGGCGCTCCCCGGAGGCGGTGTTCAGTTGCCGCGATGGTACCCCGGCCCGTCCTGTGGCCCCTAGGGCGAGACGCTCGGGCCTCGCTGGCTCGCCGACGGCGGCGTGTGGATCCGGCTCACCCGGTCGCGGATCCACTCCAGCTCGTCGTCGATCACCTGCGGCCCGATGACCTCGTTATGGAGCTCGTGCCGGAGGCCCGGGTAGACCCTCCGGGTCACGCCGGCGTGGCCCTCGAGCGGCTCGCTGGCGGCCGTCGGCACGATCGCGTCGGCGGCGCCGTGGACCACGAAGGTCGGCAGCGACAGGCGATCGATCGAGGCGGCGACGCGACGCTGCTCGCCGAACGCCGCGTGCGCGAAGCGGACGGTCGACTTGTGCTGGTTCAGCGGATCCGCGACGTAGTCCTCGCCGACGCTGGCGACGCACGCCAGCTCGTCGGGGTCGAGCCGGTTCGAGATGGCCAGCCCCGGCGCCACTCGCCGCAGCGATCCGACGAGCGCTCGCTGCCAGAGCGGGATCCGGGCGCCGATCGCCGGCGCGGACAGGACGAGGAGGTCCGGTCGAGCCCGGCCGTCGAGCACGTACCCGAGCGCGATCAGCCCGCCCAACGAGTGGCCGTACAGCACCAGCGGCCGGGCTGGCGAGATCGAGCGGACGGCGACGAGGCGCTCCTCGAGGTCGTCATGGAACTGCGACCACCGATCGATCGACGCCCGCGCCCCGCCCGAGCCGCCGAAGCCGCGAAGGTCGAACCCGTGGACGTCGATGCCTGCCCGGGCGAGCTGCGCGCCGACGTGCTCGTAGCGACCGCAGTGCTCTGCGAGTCCGTGGACCATGAGGAGCGAGGCCCACGGCTCCGTCTCGGGCGCCCAGTGCCGCAGGAGCAGGGCCGTGCCGTCCCGCGTCGCGACGTGGTCGATCGAGGCGCCGGCGTCCATCGTGTGGAGCCTACGCCACGCTCCGTCCCGCGGCCCGCCGATACCATCGCCGGCATGGCGTGGCTCGAGGTCGGCGACCGGATCTTCACCTGGCGCTTCACGTTCTTCGACCAGCAGATCGGGGTGATCCTGGGCGGCAGCGACGTCGTCGTCATCGACACCCGCTCGACGCCGGTCCAGGCGCGGGAGGTCGCCGACGCGATCCGCGAGCTGACGCGCGACCCGGTCTCGATCGTCATCAATACCCACTGGCATTTCGACCACACCTTCGGCAACAGCGTCTTCCGGCCGGCCTCGATCTGGGGCCAGGCCCGCGTCGTGGACCGGCTCCGGCGCTCGGCCAGGAGCGGCTCGAGGAGGTCGCTCGCGAGATCCCTGCGATCGCCCAGGACGTCCGCGAGGTCGTGATCGACCCGCCGGATCGGACCTTCGAGGAGCGGGCGACGGTCGAGGCCGGCGACCGCGAGCTGCGGCTCGACCTACCTCGGGCGGGCGCACACGGACACGGACATCGCGATCGAGGTGCCGGACGCGAACGTGCTGTTCGCCGGCGACCTGCTCGAGGAGGGCGCCACGCCGAGCTTCGGCGACAGCTACCCGCTCGACTGGCCGGGCACGGTGGAGCGGCTGCTCCCGCTCGCGACCGGCGCGGTCGTGCCCGGCCACGGCGCGGTAGGCGACCGGGCCTTCGTCGAGGCGCAGCTCGCGGACCTGCGCGCGCTGGCCGCGCTGGCGCGGCGGGTCGCACGCGGGCGAGCTCGACATCGAGGCGGCCGTCGCCGCCGCCCCGTACAGCCCGAGACCGCCCGGAAACCGCTCGAGCGGGCGCTCGAGCAGCTCCGAGGCGAGCTGGACTAGGCGGCGCGCCCGGCGGGGGCTGGGCGCCTGCGTCAGACGGTGAGGCCCGCCCGGGTCAGGCGGCGGCGGCCGCCACCGACGCCCCGACCGCATCGCCGGTCGCCCGGTCGAAGAGGTGGAGCTTCTCGAGCGGGAGCTTGAGGTCGAGCACGTCGCCCGGCTTCACCCGGTGCTCCGAGCTCACGACAGCGACGACGTCGCCCTCGTGGCCCTGGACGGTCACGTGGAGCAGCTCCTCGTCGCCGAGGAACTCCACGACGTCGGCCTTGGCCCGGATCGTCGCCGAGTTCGGGATGTCGCCGAGCTCGAGGTGCTCCGGCCGGAAGCCGGCAACGAGATCGTTGGAGGCGCCGTGTCGATGCCGGCGCGGTAGCGCGTCGGGATCGGCAGGGTCACGCCCTCGCCCTTCACCTCCGCGCCGTCGCGCGTCACGTTCACGAAGTTCATCGACGGGCTGCCGATGAAGCCGGCGACGAACAGCTTCCTCGGGCTGTCGTACAGGTCCTGCGGCGTCCCGACCTGCTGGAGCTCGCCCTTGTCCATGACCGCGATCCGCGTGCCCATCGTCATGGCCTCGACCTGGTCGTGGGTGACGTAGACGGTGGTCGTGCCGAGGCGCTGGTGGAGGCGCGCGATGCTCGGCGCGCGTCTGCGACGCGCAGCTTGGCGTCGAGGTTGGAGAGCGGCTCGTCCATGAGGAACACCGCCGGCTCGCGGACGATCGCCCGCCCGAGCGCGACGCGCTGGCGCTGGCCGCCGGAGAGCTCGCGGGGCTTCTTCTGGAGGTTCTCGAGGCCGAGGATCCGCGCGGCGTCCTTGACGCGCTCGTCGATCTGGGCCTTGGGGACCTTGCGGAGCTTCAGCCCGAAGGCCATGTTGTCGTAGACCGACATGTGCGGGTACAGGGCGTAGCTCTGGAAGACCATGGCGATGTCGCGATCCTTCGGGGCGACATCGTTGACGACCCGCTCGCCGATCTTGAGGGCGCCCTCGGTGACCTCCTCGAGGCCCGCGATCATGCGCAGGCTCGTGGTCTTGCCGCATCCCGAGGGACCCACGAGGACCATGAACTCGCCGTCGTTGATCGCGAGGTTCAGGTCCTTCACGGCGGCGAAATCGCCGTAGCGCTTCCAGACGTTCTCGAACGTCACGGTGGCCATGCGCAACTCCTGCCCGAGCTCTGGCTGCATCGCGGGCCCTTGCATCTCGTCGCGAACAGGTCGCGCCGTCGACGGGCCCCGTACGTGCTCCTGTGCCGGGACGTGGGCATCGTAGTCCAGCCAGCGGCGCGCGGGTAGCGCGAATCCGTTGCAGATCGGTGGCGCCGCGCGGCCCCCTGGCCTGCGGGCGCCGCGGGATCAGATCGAGCTGCCGCAGGCGCGACACTTGGTCGCAGCCGGCGCATTCGCCTCCATGCAGAACGGGCAGCCCTTCGTCTCGGCGGCGACCTCTTGCTTGATGAACACCTTGGAGATCCGCCAGACGACGAAGGCGATGATCACGAACGCGATGATCGCGTTGATGAACGCGCCGTAGCGGATCGCCGCGCTGCCGTCAGCATTGAGGTTGATCGCCAGCTGCGAGAAGTCGACCCCGCCGAGGAGCAGCCCGATCGGCGGCATGATGATGTCGTTCACCAGCGAATTGACGACGGTGCCGAGGGCCCCGCCGATGATCACGCCGACGGCCAGGGCAAGTGCGTTCGTCGTGAGCAGGAATGACTTGAACTCTCCGACCACGGTGCGCCTCCTCGTCGGTCGAGCCCGCGTCGTAGCTGCGCGCGGATTCACTGGCCATCGTAGGCATCGGCGCAGCCTTGGGCGACGGATTCGCGCAGGTACCGCCGCCGAATCAGGCGATCGAGCGAACGTCGAGCACGCGGCCCCAGTGGAAGAAGCGGAATGCCACGAGCACGCCGAGCGCGGCCACGACGAGGATGGCCGCCGCGGCGATCGACGTGTCGAGGTCTCCGCCCTGGAATTCCGAATAGACGACCAGCGGGAGCGTCTGTGTCCGGCCGACCACGTTGCCGGCGAACATGATCGTGGCGCCGAACTCGCCGAGCGCTCGGGCCCAGCTCATGACCAGCCCGGCGGCGAGGGCCGGCGTGGCCAGCGGCACGGTCACAGCCCAGAACAGCCGCCGCTCGGAGGCCCCGTCGACGCGCGCGGCGTCTTCGAGGTCTCGATCGACCGATGCGATTCCGGCGCGGGCCGAGCGCACGAAGAACGGCGCCGACACGAAGATCTGCGCCACGACGACCGCGACGGTGGTGAAGGCGATCTCCATCCCGGCCTGATCGAGGGGCGCACCAAGCACCCCACGTCGACCCAGCACGAGGAGGAGCGCGAGGCCGGCGACGGCAGGTGGCAGCACGATCGGGAGGTCGACCACCGCTTCGACGAGCCACTTCCCGGTGAAGGTCCGCCGGGCCAGGATGAGCGCCAGCGGCAACCCGACGGCCGACGGTCACCAGCACGCTCACGAGGGTCGTCGCGAGGCTGAGGCCGAGCGCAGCCAGCACGGCGGACGAGCCGGCGGTCGTGCCGAGCACGCCGTCGGTGATCGCTCGCCCGACGAGGGCGAGGATGGGCAGCGCGAGGAACACCACGAACAGCGCCGCCAACGGGGCGACGGGCCCCAGTCCGGGCCGGCGACGGGCTCCCGGCGCAGGGGCGGACGTGGCGGCGGACGGTTTCGCCGCCGTCGGTGTCCCCGCCCTGTCCCGCAGCGAGCTCATTCGGGTGGCGGCAGGAACCCGAGGCCCTGGAGGATCGAAAGGCCTTCCGGACCGGCGAGCCAGTCGAGGAATGCCCGCGCTTCGGCCTGTCGGGCCGACGCGTTGACGATGACCGCCGCGTACGTGGCGGAGACGTTGGCCCGGGCCGGGATGTCGACCGTTTCGACGTTGGTCGAGGCGGCGGCGTCAGTCACGTAGACGATCCCTGCATCGCCCTCGCCGAGCTCGATCTTGGCCACGACGGACTTGACGTTCTCCTCCTTCGACAGCACGTTCGCCGCGTAGGCCGCGGCGAAGTCGTCGGGGTAGCCCGGAAGCGCGGCGAGCTGCGACACGAGCTGGGTCGCGTACTTGGAGATCGGCACCTCGTCACCCGCGCCGATGATCCGGACGCCATCCTCGGCGAGGTCCGCTGGCGACTCGATCCCGGCGGGGTTGTCGGTCGGGACGATGATCGTCAGCTCGTTGCGGGCGAAGATGACGGCGTCGCCCGCTGCGAGGCCCTTGTCGACGAGCTTCTGCGGATTCGCCGTGTCGGCGGACAGGAAGAGGTCCGCCGGCGCTCCCTGCTCGATCTTGGTCTCGAGGGCCGCCGACGAATCGGTCGAGATGACCAGCGTCACGGTACCGATGGTCGCCTCGTAGGAAGCCTTCGCGGCGTCCAGCACGCCCTTCAGCGATGCGGCGCCGTAGATCGTCAGCTCTGCTTGCGGGGTCGCGTCTGGCACCGGCGTCGATGTCGGCGACGGGTTGGAAGAGGCGCCGGGCGCCGAACAGCCGACAAGCGCGAAAGCGGTGAGGGCGACGGCCGCGGTGCGCCTCATCCGTTGGATCCCTTCCGGCCTGGAACCTCGACGATCACGTTCGTTGCCTTGACGACGCACACGGCCTCGTCGCCCACCCGCAGGCCCATCTCGTCGACGGCCTCGGCGGTCATGAGGCTGACCATCCGGTGCGGTCCTGCGATCACCTCGACGACCGCGGCGACGCGGTCCTTCTCGATCCGGGTCACGATGCCGGGGAAGCGGTTCCGCGCCGAGCCCGAGACGATCGGGCGGTCGATGCCCTGCGCCCGCTTCTCCGCGAGCAGCCGCGTGACCTCGCTGATCGGTACGAGGCGCTGGCCCCCGCCGGAGCGGGCCATGCGCAGGCGACCGTCGGTCTCCCAGCGCCGGAGCGTCTCGACCGAGACCTGGAGCATCTCGGCGGCCTGGCCCACTCGGAGCGCGGGCGCGTCCCTGGGCGCCGGGGGTTGAACGGCCATACCTCGCAATGTCCTCCCGCGGTGGCGGAATAGCGAGGAATAGTACCGGGAATGGCGAGGTACGCTGCAAGCGGCGGTACGGGCCCGATCCGGCCGATCGGTCCGCCCGCGTGTCGCTACGACGTCGCGGCCACGTCGTCGATCGCGTCGCGGTAGTGCGGCAGGAGCGTCTCCCAGCCTCCGCGGTTGCGGTCACGCCAGGCTTGGCCCTCGGCGCCGAGGCGCTCCCAGCCGGTGTGCTCGATCTCCACCCGGGTCGTGCCTGCCTGGGAGGCGACGAACCGGATCTCGACGTCGGTCGCGTCCGCGCGATCCCGTCGGAGATGCCACAGATACCCGAAACGGCTCGGCGGCTCCCAGATCGTCACCTCGCCCCAGTCGTGCTCCGTACCGGCGGCGGTCCGCTCGAAGATCCGGCCACCCGGCCGCGGCTCGAGGACGACCTCGAGGTCGGTGTCGCCGGTGACGCTGTGGCTTCGAGGCCACCAGGCCCCGAACCGCTTTGTCCAGACGTCGAACGCGACCTCCTGGGGACACTCGACGTCGAACGCCACGCGGAGCGGCTCGATCATCGCTCGGGAGCCCGCGGGGTCTTCGGTTCCGTCGTGGCATCCGGCGCGCGCCGGCCCGTGTTCTCGGCCATCAGGCGGAACCGCGCGGCGGCGTCACCCCAGACCTCCTCCAGGTACCGGCGGACCCTATCGAGGCCTTCGGCGTGGAGCCGGTAGATGCGCTGCGTCCCACGGGGCTCCTCGTCGACCAGGCCGGCGTCGCGCAACAGGCGCAGGTGGCGAGACACGGCAGGCCGGCTGATGGGCAGTGCGCTGGCGAGCTCCCCGACCGATCGGTCGCCCTCGGCGAGGAGCGTCAGGATTGCGCGGCGGTTCGGATCGCCGAGGGCCTCGAACGGATCACCGGGATCCCGACCACCCGCGTAGGCCGCGGCGCGCTCGCTCAAGCGCCGCCCTCGACGCGCTGCTTGAGGCCGTTGACGAACTGCTTGAACGACGGGCCGAGGTCCGGCATCGACCGCCACATCATGCCGAGCAGCGGCCCGGAGTACTCCTCGCGCATCGTGAAGCTCGTCCCGTCGCCCTGCGGCGCGAGCGAGTACGTGCGGACGCCCTTGAACAGGCCGAGCGGCATCCCACCGCTGAAGACGAGCCGCCGACCGGGCTCGAACGTGCTCACCTTCACCGGGAACGCCCGCCCGGGCGCGACCTTCGATCGAATCGTGATCGTCTCGCCCGGCGCGATCCGACCTTCGACCGTGTCGACGCCCGAGTCCCAGCTCGACCAACCCGTGCCGTCGGTCAGGGCCGCCCAGACGGCGTCCGGGCTTGCGGCGATCTGCGATGACGCCTCGTATGCGCGCACGTGCTCCTCCTCGCATGCGGGCCGACCCCGGCAGGCTCGAGACCGTAACCCGCAGGTTACGGTAACACACGGGTTACGCACGGCACGTCCGACCGGTGGTCCTCTCGACCTCGATCAGGACCCGGGGTAGAATTCCGCCCGCCGCTGGCGAGTGGCCAAACGGTAAGGCACCTGACTCTGGATCAGGGGATTGAAGGTTCGAATCCTTCCTCGCCAGCCAACTCCCCCTCTTGATCCCTTTCCCGCCCGAAGGTTTGTGCGCTGGGCTCCGCCCCTCGCTTCGCGCCCACCTGCTCGGATGGAAATGCTCTCGGGCACCCGTCCAGCCGAACCCATTCCGGGAATAGGTCAGTTTCCTGATTGCCCGAGTCGATGGGCATCGTCGACAGTCCCGCGCCACTCCAGAAGACGGGGTTCGGCAACGCGGGATGAACTATCGGGAGCTCATCGCTGAATTGCTCAGCGAGGCCTGGGACGCCCTTCACGTATCGCTTCCTGCCCGTTGGCATATCGGGAAGCCGTCGTATGACGCCGCCGTCGCCACCTGGTGCGTGACGGCGTGGGGGCCATCGGCCGGCCTGGGCGAGGCCCCGCCAAGCGTCACCGGAACGGGCGAAACCGAGCTCGGCGCACTCCGCGACCTGGATGATCGTCTCCGCCGCCGGCAGTTGAACGGGGGCCAGGTGGACGAGCTGCGTCTGCGGCTCCGCATGGCCTATGTGGATGGGGCCGAGGCATTCTCGAGGGAGACACGCGACCGAGGACTCACGACGGACGAGCTCGGGCGGATCATCGAGGACTACGAGGGCTAGGACCGGCGGGGCGGCGCGTCACCCGTCGGTCATGCTGCGCGCCAACATGCAACGCATCGGCGACCTGGCGCGTCGGGCAGTCGTCCCGGCGCTGGCCCTCATCACGGCCTTCCTCGTTGGCGCGGTCGTCATCGTGCTGACGGACTTCGAGCACCTCCAGAACGTCGGAACCGATCCCATCGGTGCGCTGGGCGGCGCGATCGGTCGCGTGATCGAGGGCTACGGCGCGATGCTCTCGGGCGCGCTTGGCGACCCTGGGCGAGCCGTCGTCGCCCTCCAGAACGGCGATTCGCGTGAGATTGCGATCGCCATCCGCCCGATCACCGAGACGCTGATCGGTGCGACGCCGTTCATCTTCGCGGGCCTCGCCGTCGCGCTGTCCTTCCGCGCCGGCCTCTTCAACCTTGGCGTCGACGGGCAGTACCTCATCGGCGGACTCGGCGCGACCATCACCGCAATCCTCCTCGACGGGCACCTGCCGCCATTGCTCATCCTGATCGCTGCCATCGGCGGGGGGACGCTGTTCGGCGCTGCCTGGGGGTTCGTGCCCGGCGTCCTCAAGGCGCGAACGGGCGCGCACGAGGTCATCACGACCCTGATGCTCAACGTGATCGCCCCGCAGCTCGCCCTCTATGTCCTGCGATCGGGCGACTTCTCGCGACCCCTGACGCCGATCGCGGACGTCCCACGGATCTTCGACCTGCCGACGATTCGCCTCGACTGGGGAATCATTGCCGCGCTCGTGATGACCGCCGTGGTGTCGTTCGTCCTGTTCAAGACGACGCTTGGCTTCGAGCTCCGCACCTCCGGCTTCAGCCGGAACGTCGCCCGGGGCGCCGGCATGCGCCCGGGCAGGACGACGATCATCGCGCTGACGCTGTCGGGAGGGATCGTCGGGATGGCCAGCGCCTTCGTGACCCTCGGGCCGGTCGGAGCGCTGTCGTTCGCGCCGTCCAACGAGTTCGGATTCATCGCGCTCGCGCTCGCACTGCTCGGGGGCCTGAAGCCGAGCGGCGTCGCCGCGGCGGCGCTGCTCTACGGCGCGCTCAACAACGGCGCCCAGAAGATGGTGATCGTGTCGGGCATTCCGTTCGCCCTGCTCCTGTTCGTCATCGCCCTGGCCATGATGTTCGTGGCGGCGCCGGGCCTCGTCCGGACGATCTGGCGTCTGCGTCGACCCGAGTCGCCCGCCGAGAACGCATCGATCGTGCCGCCCGGACCGGACTACGCCGGCGTCTAGCCGCGGCGGGGTCGGCGGCGACGAGCGGGCTCAGACCCTGCAGCGAGGTTCGGTCAGGACGCGGCGGACCGCGCCTTGGACGGTGCCGCCGCGGGACCATCCGCCGGATCGTCCAGGGTGCCCTCGCTCTCGGCCTCCGCGGCCAGGTATCGGGCGGACAGTCGCCGGTACGGCCGCGAGCGGAGCGCGAGCAGGGTCACCGTCAGCCCGATGATCGCGGCCACGATGAAGATCAGCGCCAGGCCTCGCTCGGGACCGGTCCCGAACCACGGACCGATCAGGTCCGCCAGCGCCCCGTCGGTCATCGACGGGAGCACCCAGAACTGCGCGATCGGACCGATCAGGAACGCCGTGATCGGCGCGGCCGCCGTCTCGACCGTCTGCGCGAAGCCGAAGACGCGGCCCTGCTCCTCGAACGGGACGACCTTCTGGACGATCGTCTGCTCCGAGGCCTCGGCGATCGGCGCGAGCGTCAGGTAGATGAAGAACCCGATCACGAGCGGCAGGACCTCGAACCGCAGCGGGAACAGGATCGTCACCGTCCACATGACGACGTTCGCGAGGAGCAGCGTCCGGACCGGGTTGCGGCCCAGGCCGCGTTTGGCGACGAGGATCCCCCCCACGATGAACCCAGAACTCGTGATGGCGAGCACGATTCCGTACGTCTCGACGGACATGAGCGACAGGCCGTACGGGTCCAGCAGGGCCATGAAGACGCCGCCGAGGAAGTTGTTGAAGGTCGAGAAGAACAGCAGCGCGATGAGGCCCGGCACGAGCCGGACCGCCTTGATCGCCCCGCCGAAGTCGATGAATCGCGGTGCGTCTTCGTTCACCTGCGGGGCCTCTTCGGGAATCCGGATGGTCAGGAGGTGCACGCCGACGAGCACGGTCACCACCGAGGCAATCGCGAGGCTCCAGCCCATGCCCAGGAACCCGACCCCGAAGCCGCTGAGCACCGAGGTCATCGCGAAGACGACCCCGTTGGCGGTGCCGACGAGCCCGTTGGCTCGATCGCGGCCCTCCTCCGGCACGAGGAGCGTGACCGTGGTCGAGAGGGCGACCATCCGCAGGTTGCCCGCGATCGCACCGATGAGGATGAGGCTGATGAACGCCCAGAACGAGGGGTGGGCGATGTCGCGGATCCCCGCGGCCGGCGAGATGGCGTAGACGAGGCCGGCCAGCGCGAACGCGACGATCGAGATGCCGCTCGAGAGCAGCATCGACGTCCGGCGAAGGTGCCGGTCCACGAACGTGCCGAAGAACATCCCGGACGCGGTGACCAGCAGCATGTAGCCGCCGCCGATCATCGCCGTGGCGAGGACCGACCGCGTCTCGAGGTACACCCAGAAGGTCAGGGCGAACCACAGGAAGCTCGTCGTCACGTTGGCGACGAGCGAGTTCGCGACGAGCAGGTGGAAGATACGCATCAGGTGTCCAGCATGACCGAGCGGCCCCGGATCCGCCTCCGACTGCGCGGCTGCCCGGAGTCCCCGTGACGATGGATTCGGGGCTCCGCGCGCGCCTGTCCAACGATTGGCGCGATCTCCCGTCGGCGTTCTGGTTCCTGTGGGTCGGGACGATCGTCAACCGCCTCGGCGGGTTCGCCGTGCCCTTCCTGATGCTGTACCTGACTGCCCGGCTAGGGATGGGCGCAGGCGCGGCGGCGGCCATCGTCTCCGCGCTCGGCCTGGGGTCGTTCCTCGCGCAGCTGACGGGTGGCGAGCTGGCCGATCGCCTTGGCCGGCGGCCGGTGCTGCTGCTCAGCTTCTTCGTCTCGCCGCTGGCGATGCTCGGTGTGGGCCTGACCCGCGATCCCGTGCTGCTGGTCGGCGCCACGCTGGTGCTCGGCTTCTTCATGGACCTGTACCGGCCGGCCATGAGCGCGGCCGTCATCGACCTCGTCCCGGTCGACCGGCGGACGCGGGCCTTCGGCTACATCTACTGGGCCATCAACCTGGGTGCCGCGCTGGCGCCGATCGCGGCCGGCTTCCTCGCCAACATCGACTACTTCCTGCTCTTCGTCGGCGACGCGGTGACGACCGCCGTCTTCGGGCTCGTGGTGCTGTCGCGCGTCCCCGAGACGCAGGCCCGCGATGTGGCGGCGGCCGCGCGAACCAGGACCTCGGCACGGGTGGGCATCGCGCTCCGCGATTCGATGCTCCTGGCCTTCGTGCTGCTCTCGCTGCTCGTCGGGTTCATCTACTCCCAGGGCAACGTCACGCTCCCGCTCGCCATGGCGGCCGACGGCCTCCCACCGAGCGACTACGGCCTCGCGATCGCCGTGAACGGCGCATTGATCGTGCTGATCACGGTCTGGATCAGCCGGATGGCCGAGCGCTGGCATCGCTTTGCGGCCATGGCCGTTTCCGCGCTCCTGCTGGGAACGGGCTTCGGACTGACGGGCCTCGCCGACACGCTGCCGTTCTATGCGTTCACAGTGGCCATCTGGACGCTCGGTGAGGTGATTGGCGCGGCGGTCGCGCCGGTCGTCGTCGCCGAGATGTCGCCGCCGGCCCTGCGTGGGCTCTACCAGGGGATCTGGGGCTCGTCGTGGGGTCTCGCGTTCTTCATCGGACCGGCGCTCGGCGGCCTCATCTTCGAGCACCTCGGCTCGGCGACGCTGTGGAGCATCGCGTTCGCGATCGGCGTGGCGCTCTTCGTGTCGTACCTGGCGCTGGGTTCGCTGGCCAGGCGCCGTGTGCATGCCGATGTCGCCGCCGTGGACGTGTGACCATGCCGCCCATGGCCGCCCTCGACGACGACGCGCTCGCCTCCGCGCTCGCCGGCCTGCCCGGCTGGAGTCGCGACGGCGATACCCTCGTTCGGACCTTCCGGCGACGCGACTGGCGCGACGCGATCGCGCTGGTGAACGCGGTCGCCGACGAGGCCGAGCGTCGGGACCATCATCCGGACGTCTCGATCACCGGCTACCGCAACGTCGCCTTCCGGCTGACGAGCCACGACGCGGGCGGCGTCACCAACCGCGACGTGAGCCTCGCGAAACGCATCGACGAGGTGGCCTCTGCAAAGCCGGGCTCGACGGCGTAGCGCGGCGCCGATCCGGCCGGATGCAATCGGCGTGTATCGAGGCCACCGGGGCGGAGTGGCGCGCGCGTGCCCCGCCGATCGCGACAGTGCGGCAATGGCCGACCGAAATGAGCACGAGCTCCGCGATACCAGTGACGACCTGATGGCTTCGCTCAACGAGCTGAAGGATCTCGAGGCGCAGAAGCGAGAACAGGACATCTCCACGCCACGCTTCCACCGTCTGGCCGACGTCGTGGAGGAGCAGGCTCGCAAGGTCTTCGACATCGCTTCGACCGAGACGGCCATCGGCGAGAAGACCGGTCCGACGACGGACCACTCGATCGAGGAAGTCGAGCCATCTCGCTGACGCTTCGGCCGACTCGCGGAATTGGCAGGCCAGTTCGCTAGCCGCAATCCGCGGTCCCGACCCGTTTACGCGGGGAATCCCGAAATCGAGGATCGTGGGCAGGTGGATGCCGTCGCCGAGGTTGCAGAGCGCCTGGCGGCCATCGCCCGTGAACGCTCCGGAGGCCTCGGCCCGCACGCGAGCGACGAGGCACAGCGCCGCACCAGGCAGCTGATCGACCACCTGAGCGGCCATGTCCTGCCCCGGGCTCGGAGCCTGGACGCGCCGCTGCAGGTGCTGCTGCTCGGGCCGACGGGTGCCGGCAAGTCGAGCTTGCTGAACGCCCTTGCGGGCGTCGCGGCGAGCCCGTCCGGCGTCATCCGTCCAACGACGCGTGACGTGATCGTCGTGGCCAGGCCGGACGACCGCGAATCACTGCTCGGGGAGGGTGCGGCGCTCGCGACACTCGCTGCGGGACGATTGCGGCTCTTCGAGCTCGAAGGCATGCCGGAGGGGATCGCGCTCCTTGATTCGCCGGACGTGGACTCGATCGAGCATGCCAACCGGGAGCTGACGGACCGTCTCGCGGAGGCGGCGGACCTCGGCATCTTCGTGACCACCGCGACCCGCTATGCCGATCGCGTCCCTTGGGAGGTCCTCGCCCGCGCCCGGGATCGAGGCCTGCCCCTGGTGGTCGTCGTGAACCGGATGCCGGCGGACGATGAGGACCGCGCGACGGTGCTCGAGGACGTCCATCGGCTGCTGGCGGAGAACGGGGTGGTCGTCGGGGCAGACCGGGCTCCCACCGAGGCGGGAAATGCGGCTGGTGCCACCGTCGACGCCCCGGTCGACGCCCCGGTCGACGCCCCGGTCGACATCGTGGCGATCTCGGAGGGTGCGCTTGACACGTCGGTCGACGGGCTGGCAGCCGCCGCGGTCGCCCCGATCAGGGCACGCATGGACGCGCTCGGCGCGGACCGTGATGCGAGGCGCCATCTCGCTGCCCGGGCCCTGGCAGGGAGCCTTGCCGGCCTCGTGCCCCTCGTCGAGCGCGTGGCGGACGACCTGGAGCACGAGGCGATCGAGGCGGATGCTCTGCACCGCGTGGCCCTGCACGCATTCACGATGGAGGCGTCCGCGCTTCGGGAGCGCCTGAAGGGCGGCTCTTTCCTGCGCGCGGAGGCGCTCCGGCAGTGGCAGGCATTCGTCGGCGCGGACGAGATCACGCGCTTCTTCTCGAGCGGCATCGGCAAGATTCGCGGGACGCTCTCCGCCCTCGTGCGGGGGACGCCGCCGGCACCGGTGGCCGAGGTCCGCGAGGAGGCCCTCGGGGACCTCACCGCCCTTGCGCGATCGCACGCCGGCGAGGCGGCCCGCCGGACCGCGACGGCCTGGAGCGAGGAACGCTCCACGACCCGGCTGGTGGCCGAGGAAGCAGCGCTGTGGTCGGTCTCGCCCGGCTTCGATTCCGAGCTCCGACGCGAGCTCGAGGGCTGGATCACCAGCATCGCCGAGGACGTCCAGGCGACAGGCGGGCAGAAGCGGTTCCTGGCGAAGGGGGCATCAATCGGGGTCAACGCGGCCGGGATCGGGGTCATGGTCGCCACCTTCGCCTCGACCGGCGGAATCACGGGCACGGAGGTGGGCGTCGCCGCTGGGACGGCATTCCTGAACCAGAAACTGCTCGAGGCGCTGTTCGGCGAGGCCGCGATGGTGGAGATGATCGCGAGAGCGCGGGCGCGGCTCGCGACGGTCGTCGACCACGCATTCGCGGGAGAGCTGGAGCGGTACGAGCGACTCGTGCCCGATGGCGAGCAGCTTCGGGACATGGCGGCTCGGCTCCGAGCCGCCGCTCGCGAGGTGAGCGAGCTCACGTGATCGAGCGCAAGTGAGCGGATCCGCGGGGGCTCCGGTGCGTCCGGCGCTCGAGGTCGTCGATGCACTCCAGGAGGCCATCGCGGCCGCGCGCGTCCTCGAGCTCGATGTCACGCCGGCGGACGCGGTGGCGCGGGAGGCCACGGACCGGCTCGGCATTGCCTCGGACAGCTACGTCGTGGCGCTGGTCGGCGGGACCGGCGTCGGGAAGTCGACGCTCCTCAACGCCCTCGGCGGCCAGGTCGTCAGCCCCGCGAGCGCGCGCCGCCCGACGACGGACTCGCCGGTCGCGTGGGTCGCCGCCGATGCCGGCGCCGAGGTCCAGCCGCTCCTGGATCGGCTGGGGATCGTGAAGCCGGTCAGGCACCGCCGGACCGACCTTGAGCGGGTGGTGATCCTTGACCTCCCCGACGTGGATTCGCTCGACGCCGGCCACCGTGCGGCAGTCGAAGCGGTGCTGCCAAAGCTCGATGTCGTCGCCTGGGTGGTCGACCCGGAGAAGTACGCCGACGCCGCTCTGCACGACGACTTCCTGCGGACCTGGATGCCCCGGCTGGACCGCCAGATCGTGATCCTCAACAAGGCCGACCGGCTGGACGCCGACGCACGAACGCACGTGGAGCGCGACCTGCGGCGACTGCTGCCGCGCGGCGTGCCCGTGCTTGTCACGAGCGCGACGGAGGGCGAGTCCGGCGTGGCCGAGCTACGAGCATGGCTGGCGGAAGCGGTGGACACCAAGGCAGTCGTTGCCGCGCGCGTGATGGCCTCGGCGCAGGTGGCCCTTTCGGAGCTCGCCAGCGCCGCCGGGCTGGGCGGCCAGCAACGCGCGGTTGGCCCGTTGGTGCCCGAGGCCGGGCAGCGGCGAGCGATTTCCGGCGCGGTCGAGGAGACGCTGCGGGTGGTCGACCTCCCCGGCGCCGAGCGCCAGGCCGTGGCTGCAACGCGGGCGCGTGCCCGTCGTCGTGGAACCGGGCCGATCGGCATCCTTACCTCGGCGATCTACCGCTTCTCCGGGCGGCAGCGCCACACCGCGGACCCCGCCGAGTACCTTCGCGGCTGGCGTCGGCGGGGGAACTTGGCGCGTGCTTCCGAGCCGATCCGTCGCCAGATCGCCGAGGTGCTGCCGAGCGTGCCGCCGGCGTTGCGCTCGCGCTACGCCGCCGCGGGCGAGGCGACCGACCTGGAAGCTCGGATCGGCGTCGCCCTCGACCGGGTGATCGCGCGACACTCGGACGTCGAGGCGCCCTCGAGCCGCGTCTGGCCCGTCATCGGGCTCCTGCAGTCGGCAAACACCGTCCTGCTCGTCGTGGCGGTCGCGTGGATCGTGCTCTGGGTCATCGCCCGCCCCGAGGTCGCGAGCTACGACCTGCCGGTCCTCGGCCCGGTGCCGGCGCCCATGGTGCTCCTCGCGTTCGGCCTGGTCATCGGCTACTTCCTGGCGCGGATCCTCTCGCTCCACGCTGGGTTCCTCGGGCGGCGCTGGGCGCGGCGGCTGACCGCAGAGCTGCGACGGACCGTCGGCGACGTCATCCAGACCGAGGCATTCGCGCCGCTGGCCCAGCTCGAGGTCGCCCGCGCCCGGCTCGGAGCGGCCTCGCGCCAGGCGAGTCGCTGAAGCCTGCAAACAATCGCGTGGTCGGGGCTGGCTGCACTGAGCCGCGGGCGCTAGGATCGGCATCGCCCGAGACCGCGAGGCGGCCCGAAGCGGGATTCGAGACGTAGGAGGTTCCAGGTGGCAGCAGCCATGTCTCCGACCAAGGTGTTCACGACCTGCACGGAAGGCATGACTCGCGATGCGAACCCTGAACCTCGGCATCCTCGCCCACGTCGACGCCGGTAAGACAACCCTCACCGAACGGCTTCTCTTCGAAGCCGGCGCCATCTCGAAGATCGGCAGCGTCGACCGGGGCACAACCCAGACCGACACCCTCGAGCTCGAGCGCGAGCGCGGGATCACGATCAAGTCCGCGGTCGCGTCGTTCGCGATCGACGACCTGACGGTCAACATCCTTGACACGCCGGGCCACCCCGACTTCATCGCCGAGGTCGAGCGCGTCCTGCGCGTCCTCGACGGCGCGATCCTCGTCATCTCGGCGGTCGAGGGGGTCCAGCCCCAGACCCCGCTGCTGTACAGGGCGCTCGAGCGGCTGGGTGTCCCGACGCTCCTGTTCCTCAACAAGCTCGATCGTCGCGGGGCGGATCCGGATCGGACCCTCGACCAGATCGGGCAGCGCCTCACGCCAAGTCTCGTGCCGATGCGCCGGGCGACCGACCCGGGGACGCCCGATGTCTCCATCGAGCCGGTGGACGAGGCGGACGACACGCACCGCGGGCTGGTCGTCGAGCGCCTGGCCGAGCGTGATGAAACGCTGCTCGCCACCTACGTCGAGACCGGATCCGTGCCGTGGCCGCGCCTGTACGGCGCGATTGCCGCGCAATCGCGGGCCGGCAGGATCCATCCGGTCTTCATGGGCTCGGCCATCAGCGGACAGGGCGTCGCCGCGCTGCTCGAGGCCATCCCGGAGCTCCTGCCGGAGGCGTCGGACGATTCCGAGGCCGAGGTCCGCGGCCGGGTCTTCAAGATCGAGCGGTCACCGGCCGGAGATCGGGTCGCCTACGCGCGACTTTTCGAGGGCACCGTCCATGCGCGCGACAGGATCGCGTACGGCGACGGCAACGAAGGGCGGATCACCGCGCTGGCGACAACGATCCCCGGCGGCGCCGCGCAGGCCCAGGCCGTCGGCGCCGGGCAGATCGCCAAGATGAGCGGGCTCACGGGCGTGCGTGTCGGCGACCCGATCGGCGCGGCCACGGTCACCGAGGAGGAGCGCCAATTCCCGCCGCCGGCGCTCGAGTCGGTCGTCAGGCCGATCCCCGCGTCCGCGGGCGGGCGGCTTCGAGCCGCCCTGAACGAGCTGGCGGAGCAGGACCCGTTGATCAACGTCCGGCAGGACGACGAGAGCGGCGAGATCTCTGTCTCGCTCTACGGGGAGGTCCAGAAGGAGGTCATCGGCGAGACGCTGGCGCGGGAGTACGGCGTCGAGGTGGGCTTCGCCGCGACCACCACGATCTGCATCGAGCGCCCGACTGGCACCGCCGAGGCGCTCGAGGTGATCAGCGCCCCGACGAAGACGAACATCAGCGGCAAGAGCTCGCCGCTGAGCGAGAACCCGTACGCGGCGACACTCGGGCTGCGGATCGAACCGGGGAAGCCCGGCGCGGGCATCACGTTCCGGCTCGACGTCGACGTCAAGCTGCTGCCGCTCCAGATCTTCCACACGGTCCCGCAGGTCGAGGCCCAGATGGCCCGCTTCGTGAACGACGCGCTCGAGGAAGGCGTCCACGGCTGGAAGCTGACCGACTGCGTGGTGACGATGTTCGACTCCGGCTATCGCCGCACCGGCTCGACGACCTCGGACTTCCGCAAGCTGACGCCGCTCGTGCTCGCGGCGGCGATCCGGGAGGCGGGCGTGGTGGTCTGCGAGCCGATGACGGCAATCCGGATGGAGGCGCCGGTCGAATCGGGCCGCGGAATCGCCGGCGTGGTCCTCGGCGCGGGCGGGCGGATCTTGGGACAGCACAGTGCCGGCGTGCGAACCACGATCGTCGCGATGGTCCAGGCGGGCCGGGTCCACGAGGTCCAGAACCGGATCCCGGGGCTCACCGGCGGCGAGGGCGTCTTCGAGGCGAGCTTCGCCGGCTACCACCCGGTGACCGACGATCCGCCGCCACGGCGCCGCCGGACCCGGCCCAATCCGTTCCAGCGGGACCGCTACCTCGCCGCGGTCGGCCGGACCTGAAGCGGCCGCTAATCAAAATGAAGGCGGCGGCCCGGTGGGCCGCCGCCTCGAGGTCGGGGTTGGGCGCGAGCGCTAGGAGCGTTCGCGAATGTTGAAGGCGTACGTGCCGGGCGCGGTCGGCTTCTCCTGGAGCCAGGAGATCCAGATCTTGCCGTTCTCGAGCCACACCGCCGTGGGCTTGTCGGCGTTGTAGGCCTCGGTCTCGCTGCCGGCGCGGGAGACGCGGGTCGCCGCGCTCCAGGTCGCACCGTCGTTCGCCGAGGTGAACCAGGTGATCTCTTCCCAGGTGTCGGCGGTCTCCTCGTCGACGTCGACCTGCGCGGAGTAGACCGCGCCGATCCGGCCGTTCGTGTTGAGCCTGATGTCGAGCTCGACCGCATCGGCGGTGTTGCCGCCAAGCGTGATCTCGGGGATCTCGCGGAGGGTGCCCCAGGCGCCTCCCGTCCAGACCCGAACCCAGGGCCCGATCTCGCCCCTGCCACCGACCGCGAGCCGACCGCTGTTGGCGGCGGCAGTCGAGAGGCCTTCGCCGACGATCTCCTCGTCGGACCACAGGTCGCCGCCATCGGTCGAGACGCGGGCCGTGGCCACGTTGCCGGGCGCGACCCAGGCCGCGACGACGTTGTTGCCCGAAGCGCCGACCACCGGGAGGGTCGTCGGGACGCCCTCGAAGTCCTCGTCGAAGCCCTCGCCGAGCACCTCGGTGTTCCACGACGTGCCGCCGTTCTGGCTGTACTTGATGCGCGTCGTGTCGGTGCGAAGGTCGCTGTAGATGACGTAGATCGACGCGCCACCGTCGGTGATGGCGATGTTCGCGCCGCGGACGTTGCCGTCGGTCTCGGTCAGTCGGATGGCCTTGTCCCACGCCGACGCGGAACCGTGGCTCCGGTTGTGGCGGACCAGGACGGCGTAGCCGAAGGTGCCCGTGTCGGGATCCTCGTAGCGCCGGACCCAGGCGACCCAGACGTCGTTGCTGACGGCGGCGATGCGCGGCTCGCCGAGCATGAACTCGGGATTGGCGATCGAGAAGGCCGACGTCCAGGTGGCCCCGCCGTTCGAGCTTCGCGCGAACCGGGCCTCGCCGGCGCCCTTCCGCCAGGTGGCGTGGAGGTAGCGCGTGGTCGAGGACTTGGTCGTCGAGAGTGACGCGCCGGCCGCCGGGCGGCCACCGTCGGTGATCTTGCGGATCGAGCTCCAGGTCGGACCGCCGGCGCTCGCGAGCGGTGCCACGACGAGGGCGGTGAGCAGCAACGCGAACGTTGCGAGGGCCGTGGCGCGCACGGCGCGGGAAGAACGGGCAGTGGGCATCCGGGCAGCTCCTTGATTCCGGTTGGATGAGCGCCGCCATGGTCGGAGCCGCAACGCCGCGACCGGGCATCGAGAACGTAACGGCTCTGGAACAATCCCGGCCGGCTGTGTCCGCCGGTCGCGAGGCTCAGCCGCGTCGCTGGAGCTGCCGCCAGAACCCGGCGTTGAGGGAGTTCGGATCGAAGGCCGCGTCCCCCGAGGTGATGAATTCGCCCTGGTCGTTCACCCAGTAGGTGTTGAACCCGATGGGCAGCTGGATCGGGGTCCCGGTCACGGGGTCGTCGTACGTCTCGACGCCCCCGAGGGTCTCGCGCCGCAGGTCCGCGATCCTGTCCTGCGAGGCTTGCCGCTCGGCTGTCACCTGCTCCTGGAGCGCCTGCGTCTCGGCGCGATGCTCGGCCAGCGTGCGACCGAAGGCCTCGGTGTCGTCCATCTGCTGCTGGACGCCCTGCCTGAACAGCTGCTGGACGAGACGGAGGATCGCCTCCCATTCGGGGGTGGAATTGCGGCTCGCGAGGATCGTCGATGTCACGCCGGCGAGTCGGTCGAGCTCGCCCTTCGGGGCCCGGACCGTGTACGCGAAGTTCACGTACCAGGAGGTGATCGGCGCTCCGCCCGCGTAGAGGAGGGCGAAGGAGACGTCTTCCTCCCAGGTCTGGTCGCCCTGCTGGTACTCGTACCGCAGCCGGTACGCCGCCGCATCGGCCGGGCCGCCGTAACCGACCTTGAACTCCTCGGCGATGCGCGGGACATCCGTGATGCTGACCAGCTGTCCACCGGCGAGGTGGGCCAGTGCCCCCTGCAGCCAGAAGTCGTTCACGAACTGGACAGGATCGGTCACCGGCGGGACGTACATCTTGCCCTGGTAGTTGCCGCCGATCGGTGCTTCCGCGCCGGCCGGCGCCTCGAACCAGATGAAGTCCTGAATGGGGAGCCACTCGACCGTCGCCCCGGTCACCGGGTCGCTCACGCGAGTCCGGAGGAACGCGCTCCGGCTCCACTCGGGCATCCACTCGACGCCGGCGTCGTAGCTCCAGCCGTCGGGAGCGAGAAAATAGAACGCGACCCGGTTCTCGGCAGCCGGATCGATGATCGACTGGGGGAAGAAGTGGAGCGCGATCCGGTCGTCGACGACTCCCGTCGATCCGGTGGATCCCGGGGCGCTTGGTCGATCGCTCGGCGCTGGGCCCGTGCTCGACGGGTTGGACGTATCGCAGGCAGCGAGCGTCAGGGAAAGCGCCAGGACCAGACCTCGCCCCAGCCGCGCACTCGACTGGCCGCCCCCGAACCAATCCATCGGCGGCAGCATGGCACACGCGCGCACGTGCTCTGGTGCGCGGCGGCATCATCTGCATCGTGACGACCGTTCGATGGGAGCCGTCCCGGCCGGTGTTGACCGTGGTCGGCTGCCATGCCGGCGGCGAGGTCGGCAATGTCGTGGTCGCGGGCGTCGAGCCGCCGCCGGGCGCCACCGTCTTCGAGCAGATGACGCACCTGCGCGCCGACGACTCGATCCGCCGCCTGCTCCTGCGCGAGCCCCGCGGGAGCGTCGCGGTCCATTCGAACATCGTCCTGCCGTCGCTGCGCGAGGACTGCGCCTTCGGCTACGTGATCATGGAGCCGACCGAGTACCCGGCCATGTCCGGCTCGAACACGATCTGCGTCGCGACGGTCCTCCTCGAGACCGGGATGGTCGAGATGCGGGAGCCCGTCTCGACGTTCCGGCTCGAGGCGCCCGGCGGCGTCGTCGAGATCACCGCGGGCTGCCGCGCCGGCAAGGTCGAGTGGGTCGAGCTCGAGAACGTGCCGTGCTTTCGCGGAGCCCTCGATGCGGCACTCGAAGTAGCGGGGCTCGGAAGAATCACTGTTGACGTTGCCTATGGGGGCATGTGGTACGCGATCGCGGACGCCGCGGCGCTGGGGTTTGAGCTGGTGCCGTCCGAGGCGCGGGACCTGTCGCTTGTCGGCGAGCGGATCCGCGCCGCGGCGCGCGAGCAGCTGCCCGTCGTCCATCCGGAGAACCCCGACATCGCCGGCGTGAGCATCGTCCAGATCGCTGAGCCCTGGCAGGGCATCGGCCGGGTCTCGAAGAACGCGGTCGTCGTGGCGCCGGGTCGGCTCGACCGATCGGCGACCGGGACCGGGTTGTCAGCGCGCATTGCCGCGCTCCATGCACGAGGCCGGATGCACGTCGGCCACTCGATGACCCACGCCTCGGTCATCGGCTCGACGTTCGACGGCCGGATCGTCCGCGAGGTCGCGCTAGCCGACGGGCGACCGGCGATCGTCCCGGCGATCAAGGGGACTGCCTGGATCACCGGCGTCACCCGCGTCCTCGTCGACCCGACCGACCCCTTCCCCGAGGGCTACCTCCTCTCGGATACGTGGCCCGGAGACGACGTCCAGGCGTAGAGAACGCGGTGCGTCGCGGCAGCGATCGAGCCTTGTGTGCTGGGAAGAGCACGTATCCTCCGGGCGTGGGAATGACCCGACGCACTCCCGGCGTGGTCTCGCTCGCGGCCCTGATCATGGCCGGCGCGCTCGTCCACGTTCCGGTCGCGTCTGCCGCGCCGGTGAACGCCGATTTGCTGCGGCTCGACGGCCTCGAGAGCTACATCGGGCTGGGTGAGCCGGTCGACGTCACCGATGCCGATGCGACCTTTTCTCTCAGCGTTGGCGGCACGACGGGTGGCGCGGTCGTCAATGTCACCACCGCCGATCACCAATGGTGGCTGGGGTTCCAGCCGCCCGAGGGCCAGACGCTCACCGTCGGCCATTATGCGAATGCCGGCGGCCAGGTACCGCTCACGCCGGGCCTCGGGATCACTCGGGACTCCAGCGGCTGCAACGCGCCGAGCGGCAGCTTCACCGTGCATTCCATCGAATACGACGTCGGCGTGCCGGTCTCGCTTGCAGTCTCGTTCGAGCACCTTTGCGAGCCCAACAGCGACAATCCGCTCACGGGTACCGTCCGCGTCAACTCCGCCACCCCGATGCCGGCGCTCGCGTCCCCAACGACGAACAGGCAATTCGGCAACGTCACCGTTGGCGAGGTGACGGCAGCGAAAACGTTCATCGTTGAGTCCTTCGGCGACCTGCCAGTGACCGTCACATCGATCGCGCGCACTGGGGCGGGCGGGGCGGATTTCTCGCTCACGCAGAACGGCTGCACGGGTGCGGTCCTCGACCCTGGCGAGACGTGCTCGTTCAAGATCGCGTTCGCGCCCTCCGCGAGCGGCGCGAGGCCGGCGAACCTCGTCATCAACAACAACTCGCCGGAAGGCGCGCGGGTGTTATTCCTCGGCGGCTTCGGTCGAACGCCGACCGTGACGGGGGTGAGCGTCCAGCCTGAATGGACCTACAACCTACCCGGGCTCCTCTTTGTCGCCGCGGTCTCGCCGACGCCCGATGGAATCGAGCTCGAGTGCCTGCTGGATGGCGAGGTCATCGAGGGCGGGTGGGTGTTCGGGCTGGGCCTGGTCTGCCTGGCACCGAGGACGCTTGGGACTCACGACGTTCGCGCCCACTACCTCGGGACGCCGACGCAGGGGTTGAGCCTGAGCGCACCGGTCACATTCACGGCGAGCGATGTCACCTCGGTCGACCTCACCGCGTCAAAGACGAGCCTCGGGGCCGGTGCGCCGGTCACGCTCACGGCGACCGTGAGCACCGCGAGCAACCTCCTCTACCCCGGCAGCCCCGTCACCTTCAAGGACCTGACGACGAATCAGGTCCTCGGCTCGGGAGCGATCTCGTATGGCTCTGCCACCGTGAGCATCGCCAAGGGTTTCGCCGCCGGTACGCACCAGATCCAGGCGAGCTATGGCGGCGTCGCCGGCATTCTCAAGAGCTCATCCGATTCCCTGACGCTGACGGTCCTTCCGGACACCGTGGCTCCATCGACGACCACGCCGTCTCATGCCTTCGTGAACCGCTCGCGGATGGACTCCTCCGGACGAATTCCGGTCAAGCTCAAGTGGAGCGGCTCGGACGCGCTCTCGGGCGTTGCCGGCTACGAGGTCTCCAGGCAGACGGACGGAGGTACGTGGGGCGCACCCGCGGCCGCCTCGACACCCACGCTGACGGCATCGCTGTCGACCGGCCACGGGTATCAGTTCCGGGTCCGAGCGGTGGACTACGCCGGCAACCGGGGCGCGTGGAAGTACGGCTCGACCATCAGGCTCACCCGGTACTCCGAGGCGTCGGCGCTGGTCCGGTACACCGCGTCGTGGTCGAAGGTGGGCGGTGGACCGTACTGGGGCGGGACAGCGATGAAGTCGTCCGCTGCTGGCGGCAAGGCCCGATTCACCTTCACGGGTCGGTCATTCGCCTGGCTCACGCTCCTGTCGCCAACGCGCGGCAAGGCCGCGATCTATGTCAATGGCGCATACCAGACGACCGTGGACCTCTCTGCGTCGAGCTCCGGGGCCTGGGCGGTCGGCTGGTCGAAAACGTGGTCCACGACCGCGACGCGGACCTTGGAGGTCCGAGTCCTTGGAACCGCGGGCCGCCCACGGATCGACGTCGACGGCTTCTGGGTGAGCCGCTAGGGGGTCGGCGTCGGCCCGTCGATAGACTCTCGCGATGCGTGGGCGGGTCTTCTATGGCTGGGTCATGGTGGTCGTGGCCTTTGCGGTCATCCTGATTGGGGCGGGGACCCGGGCCGCGCCCGGGGCGCTGCTCCTGCCGATCCAGTCGGACACCGGCTGGACGGTCGGGCAGATCACGATCGCCGGCGCGGCCGGCCTCCTCCTGCTCGGGCTGGGCGGACCGGTCTCCGGGTTGCTGATCGACCGCTTCGGCGTCCGTCGGACGACGGTCTCCGCGCTCGGGCTGACGGCGATCGGAATGGCTGCCTCGGCCCTTGCGACCGAGATCTGGCAGCTCGTCGTGCTGTTCGGGATCGTGAGCGGCTTCGGAGCCGGCCTGGTGTCGAGCTCGCTCGGCCCGATCGTCGCGACGCGCTGGTTCGTGAAGCGGCGGGGGCTCGTGATCGGCGTCTTCGGAGCGGCCGCGAGCGCCGGGCAGCTGCTCTTCATCCCATTCCTGTCCGGGCTCGGGACGGATCAGGGTTGGCGACTCGCGGCGGTGGTCCTTGGAGGGCTTGTCGCGCTGGCGATCATCCCCGCGCTGGTGCTGCTGCGCGAGCGGCCGGAAGCGGTCGGCGAGCGGGCGCTCGGCCTGCCACCCGACGCCCCGACGGTCGCCCAGCGTTCCGATCCCGGGATCCTGCGGCGGGCCGTGCGGCGGCCGGAGTTCTGGCTGCTCGCGGGGACGTTCTTCGTCTGTGGCGCGACGTCGAACGGCGTCGTTGGCCAGCACTTCATCGCCCACGCGGTGGACCACGGGTTCACGGCCGGGACGGCGGCCGGCGCCCTCGCGTTGATGGGCGTCTTCAACTTCACCGGGACGATCGTGTCGGGCTTCCTGACGGACCGCTTCGACCCGCGGAAGCTGCTGCTCACGTACTACGTGTTCCGGGGCATCAGCCTGCTGTTCCTGCCGGCGCTCCACAGCTCGACCGACATCCTGATCTTCAGCGTCCTTTTCGGCCTCGACTACATCGCCACCGTCCCACCGACCGTCGCGCTGGTCGCGGACGTCTTCGGGCGCAACAACGTAGGGATCGTCTACGGGTGGGTCTACGCGGCCCACATGCTCGGCGCGGCGATCCTGGCCCAGGTCGCGGCGGTGATCCGTGACGGTTCCGGGACGTACACCCTCGCCTACGTCACCGCGGGCTGGATGGCGGTGGCCGCAGGCGTCGTGATCCTGGCACTGCGACGCTCGAGACCGGCGCCCGGCGCAATCCCGGCGAGCGCCTGATGCAGGCGGCCCGAGAGCCTCGAGGGCAAAGAGCAGCCCCGCGGTTGCGAACGTCGCCGGGGGAACGACGCCAACATCCTCGGGGCTTGCAACAGGGAAGAACGAGAGAATCGCGGCGGCGTTAGGGGCCCGGTGCAAGTTCGCACCGCGGCGATCCACGGGGGCGCGATTCGCGTAGGGAATCGTGAGCCCTGCCGTCGTGCCGGTGGGGCTCCTCAGCTCCTCCGGGTCACCCTGCCGCACGGTTGCGGCTTCGCACCGGCCACGTTCGCGCGCCTGCAAGGCAACGTCTGCCATGATCGAAGCCCCATCTTCCACCTGGAGCCCCCGCATGGAACGAGCACACGCCCCGCAGCGGACGACCCGGCCAATGGCTCGGGCCGCATAGCATCTGCCCCGGCTCACGGGGACCGGCGGCGGGAACGGAACGCCGCAGGTCCTGACACCGTCCGCGCTGGTCCTGCACGCTGGGTACACGGTGCTCTGCGCCGGGCCTGACGGTTCGATCGAAGGCGATCCCGGTGGCCTCTACGACTACGACACCCGGATCCTGTCGCGCTTCCGCCTGACGGTCGACGAGCGGCCCCCGGCGCTGCTCTCGGCGGCAAAGCCCGAGGCCGACATGCTCGTCGCGCGCTACCGCGTGCGGATCGAAGGGGGCCATGCCGACGGTCCGCTCCTGCCGGAGGACGCCCTCGACCTGGAGCTGGAGCGGCGCGTCGGCGGCGGGTTGCTCGACCGCTGGACGATCCACAACCGCTCCGCCGTCCCCTGGCAGGGCCGTCTCCGCCTGGAGGTCGACGCGGACTTTGCCGACGTCGCCGAGGTCGGCGCCGAGCGGCGCCAGAAGGGCGAGATCACTGCGCGGCAGGGCCCGCGGTCGCTGGAGCTCCGATATGAGGCCCGACGCGAAGGCCGGCGCTTCCAGCGCGGCGTGCCGCGCTTCCAGCGCGGCGTGCGGGTTCGCGTGCTCCCGGGTCGGGGCGCCGGCAGCGCCGGAGCAGACACGGCCCTGGAGGTCGAGGCGACGGACACCGGTATGGCGATGCGAGCCTGGATCGGCCCGCGCGGCTCGATCCAGGTACGTGTCCGTGTCAGCTCGCGGGTCAACGGGCGCTGGCGATCGCCCGATCTGCCCGAGGACGACGGGGACGCGAGCTCGCGAGCTCGACAGCGGGCGGCCTGGCGGATCTCGCGGCTCAGGATCGAGGGCGCGGAGCGCATCCGGCTCCCGTTCGAACGGGCGCTCGACGACCTCTTCGCGCTGCGCAACCAGGACCTCGAGACGGACCTGCTCGTCGGACCGACGGGCTCGCGCCGCCCGGGCTGGATCCTCAACGCCGGCGTTCCCACGTTCACCGGCTTCTTCGGGCGCGATGCGCTGACGGCGGGCTGGCAATCGGCGATGGCCGGCCAGGCCGCGCTGCGCGGCGCCCTGGAGGTCGCCGCGGACACCCAGGCCACGGAGGACGATCCGTGGCGCGACGCGGAGCCCGGAAAGATGCTCCACGAGCTCCGCCGGGGGCCGCTCTCGATGCTCGGCCTCAGCCCGCGTGACGCCTACTACGGCACCCAGACCACGCCGGCCATGTTCGTGCTGGTGCTGAGCGAGCTGTGGCACTGGACCGGCGACGATCGGGTCCTTCGGAAGTTCCGCGAGGCTGCGCTCCGCGGGGTCGAGTGGGCGGAACGATCGATCGACGAGCGCGGCTTCCTCGCCTACCAGCGGCGCTCCCCGGCGGGCCTCGTGAACCAGGGCTGGAAGGATTCGAACGAGGCAATCCGCCACGCGGACGGCCGCATCGCGCGGGCCCCGATCGCGACGGTCGAGGAGCAGGCGTTCCACTTCCTCGCGCTCCAGCGGCTCGCCGAGATCCTCGTCGTGCTCGGAGACGACGGCGCGGCAGATGCCCTGCTCGATCGGGCCGGGGCCCTCAAGCGGCGCTGGCACGACGCCTACTGGATGCCCCGCGAGGGCTTCTACGCGTTGGCCCTCGATGCCGACGGGGAGCAGGTTCAGTCGATCACCTCCAACCCCGGCCATGCCCTCGGGGCGGGGATGATCCCGCCCGAGCACGCGCGGATGGTCGCGGACCGGCTCCTGTCCGCCGAGATGTTCAGCGGCTGGGGCGTGCGGACCCTCTCGCAGGACCACCCCTCGTACAACCCGCTCGCGTACCACCTCGGGTCCGTGTGGCCGGTGGAGAACGCGACCTTCGCGCTCGGGCTGAAGCGCTACGGCCTCGACGATCACCTCGAGCGACTCGCGAGCGCCCTGCTGGAGGCGGCCGCGACCTCACCGGATGGGCGCCTGCCGGAGGCGATCACGGGGCATCGCCGCCTGCCCGGCGTCGGCCCGACGCCCTACCCGAACGCCTGCTCGCCCCAGGCATGGTCGGCGTCGGCGGTGGTCCAGACGCTCCAGCTGCTCCTCGGGCTGTACCCGTTCGCCTCGCTCCGAACGCTCGCCTTGATCAGGCCGCGACTGCCGCGCTGGATCCCCGAGGTCACGCTCCGGAACCTCCGTGTCGGGCGCGCGACGGTCGACCTGCGGTTCACCCGGAATGCGGACGGGAGCGCGAGCCACAAGGTGCTGAAGAAGGACGGCACCTTGGTCCTGGCGTCGGCGGGGCCGCCATCGAACGCGCCGGGAACGCGCGCACCGTGGCTCGAACAGGTAGAGCGGGCGGTGTTCAAGCGGGCGCCAGGTCGGCTCGTGCGGGCCGCTCGGATTGCCGTGGGGCTCGACGAGGCGTAGGAGGCGGCGGCCCAGAGCCGGGCAGGTGGCCTTCTCGCGCCGGCCGCTAGCCGCCGAGGAGCTGGATCCCCGTCTCGGTGGCAACGCCCAGCACGGCGTGGCCTGCGAACCCGCGCATGTGCGTCTCCAGCGGGTAGGCCTGCGGCGACGAGGCGAGCCCGAGCTTCGTGTTGAGCAGCTCGTCGTTCAGGACGAACACGCCGAGCCCGAAGGCCAGCCCGTTGCCGGCGCGCGCGAACGGTATCCACCGCCGCAGAACGCCGTAGAAGGCTCCCGGCAGCGCGCCAAGCGCGTAATGCACGACCTGCTCGACGAGGGGTCGCTGCTTCGGCGGCACGACGAGCCCCGTCCCGGCCTCGACCTTGTCGACGAGGTTCGTGACGGAGCTCTTGCCGTTGGCCCGCGCGGCCTCCTCCTGCTTCGTGACCTCAGGCGCCTGGAGCGACAGCATCACGGTCGTGACCTGGTCCATCGCCCAGGTCGCGGCGACGCCGGCAATGGCGCCGCGGAGCGCGTCGCCGATCAGCGCCACGGGTCGCGCGTCCTCGTCAGGACTTGCGAGATGGCTTGGCCACGTTCGAGTCGTCGGAGACCTCGATCCCGTGGCGCTTCGCCGCGCTGACGATCTTCCTTCGAGCCTCCTCCTTCGCGGTCGCGCTCTGGAACTCGGTCTGGTTCCAGCGCGCCATCGCGTTCCGGATGTGGGACTCGTCGTTGATCGGCAGGTGCTCGCCGCCGTCCTTGTCGACGTAGGCGAACTGGTTGGAGCGCAGCTTGTCGCGCTGCTTGTCGGTCATGGTCGTCATGCAACTACCTCCTGTGCTCTCGCCCCACCCTCGCACCGTATCGGCCGCACCACGGTTGCAGGAGCGCCGCTCGGGTTGCGGGACCGTTTCGAACGCTCAGGCGGCGATCGGGATGTCACCGACGAGACCCGTCGCCGGTGCCACAATCCGGCCCGGAGGTGGCGATGAGCGAACAGCGCTTCGTGACGCGCGGGTTCGTCGGCCGGCGCGACGATTCTCCCGGCGCGGACGGCCTGTCCGGCGACGAACGGCGGCGCCGAACGCCGCCGGGCCAGTACCACACGACCGACTTCCCCGTCCTCTCGGCCGGCCCGACCCCGCAAACCCCGCTGGACCAATGGTCGCTCCGCCTCGAAGGCCTGGTCGACGCACCCAGGCAGTGGTCGTGGGAGGAGCTCCTCGCGCTCCCGAGCCGCGAGTACGTCGTCGACATCAGCTGCGTCACGAAGTGGACCCACCTCGACATGCGCTGGCAGGGCGTGAGCGTCGACACGCTGCTGGAGGGCGTCGAGCTCCATCCGAGGGCCGCGTTCGTCATCGCGACCTGCGACGGCGGCTACACGACGAACCTTCCCCTCGGCGACATCCTGAACAACCAGGCCTTCGTCGCCTATGAGTACGACGGCAAGCCGCTCGCGCCCGAGCACGGCGGCCCGGCGCGGCTGGTGGTCCCGGCGCGCTACTTCTGGAAGAGCGCGAAATGGATCCGCGGCCTCCGCGTCCAGGAGCGCGACGAGCCCGGCTTCTGGGAGTCGCTTGGCTATCACAACCGCGGGGATCAGTGGCTGGAGGAGCGGTACTCGGGTGACTGACCGAAGGACAGGATCCTGATGCCGCCCGCGATCGACTGGCAGCTCGCGACGGTCGCTGCGGTCCGCGACGAGACGCCCACTGTTCGGAGCCTCACGCTCGCCCTGCCTGAATGGGCCGGCCATCGAGCCGGCCAGCACGTCGACCTGCGACTGACGGCGGAGGACGGCTACAGCGTCGAGCGGTCGTACTCGATCGCATCCGAGCCGGAGCGGGCCGGCGAGGTCGACATCACGGTCGAGCGCATCCCCGGCGGCGAGGTCTCGCCGTTCCTGCACGAGGTCGTGGTCCCGGGCGATCGACTGGAGGTTCGCGGGCCGATCGGCGGCTACTTCGTCTGGGAGGCGTCACTCGGCGGGCCGCTGCTGCTGGTCGCCGGCGGCTCCGGCGTAGTTCCGCTGATGGCGATTGCGCGCCATCGGGCCAGGTCCCGTGCCGCGATCCCGGCGCGGCTGCTGTTCAGCTCGCGCGGCCCCGAAGAGATCATCTACCGGGACGAGCTCGATCGATTCGCGGCGGCCGGTGACGGCTTCGAGGTCCTGCACACGCTGACCCGGCAGCAGCCGCCGGGCTGGACCGGCTATGCCCGACGGATCGACGAGCCGATGCTGGCCGAGGTCATCGAGCCCCTCGGGTCCGCCGCCCGCGCGTACGCGTGCGGGCCCACGGCCCTCGTCGAGACGGTGGCGAACGGGCTCGTCAGGCTGGGGCTGCCGCCCGACCGCATCCGGACCGAGCGCTTCGGCCCGACCGGCACCTGAGCGAGGACGAAACGATGGAAGAGCGAATCGCCCTGATGCGTGACGACCCCGCGGTCGAGCTCACGGTCGACGCGAACGCGATCGCGGGCCTGCTCATGACCGTCTTCGAGCGCGAGGTGACGATGCTCGAGGAACGATGCGTCTACTGCGGGACCGTCAGCATGGTCGGGACATTGCGCGTGTACATGCGCGGACCGGGCGTCGTCGTCCGCTGCCCGGCGTGCGCGGAGGTCGTGCTCCGGATCGTGGAGACGCCGACTGGGGTCCGCGTGGACCTCAGCGGCGCCACGCATCTCGCGGTCCCGCCGGGCGCCGGCGCCTAGCCTTTCGCTGCCCGGCCCGGCGCTACCAGCCCTGGGTGCCGGGCTCGCCCTTGAACGGCCCGACGACCTTCGAGGTGACCCAGCCGCCGTAGAAGTGGCCCGGCTGCGGCGTGGCCCGCTCGTCGCCGACCCAGGCCTCGTCGACCGCCCAGGCGTAGAACGCCACGTGGCCCGCGATCGCCTCGTAGCCGGGCGACGGCTCCGTGTAGGTCCAGGCGGCGTTCGGGACGACGCGTCCGCCCGGCGTCACGACGGTGCGGTAGCTCGCCGTGCCCTTCCACTCGCAGAACGTCGTGTGCTTCGAAGGGATGAGGATGTCGGTGCGGACGTCGTCAGACGGCAGGTAGTAGACGGGCGGCCCGGCCGTCTCGAGCACCCGAAGGGCCCGGCGTCGACGAGGCAAGCTCGACTCCGTCGACCACGACCCGGACGCGCTCCGGGACCGGCTCGACGCGCGGCGGGCGCGGGTAGTCCCAGACCGATTCCTGGCCCGGCCCGGGCTCGATCCGCGGCGGCGGTGGGGAGGTGCCGGCCACGACGTGCGCGTCCGGTCCAACCAGCGCGCCCCTGCCGAACCTAGCGCCGGATCAGCTTGGCGAGGGCCCGCAGGATGAGCGCCGCGGTCACGCCGGCCGCGAGCATGAAGGCTGCGCTCGGACGCGGTGCGTCGATCGAGATGAACGTCGCCCCGTCCGGGCCGATCTCGAGGTAGCCGATCGGCTCGGCGCTCACGCCGCCACCGCCACCCGTGCCGCCCGGGACGATCTCGCGGTCCGCGTCGGTCGAGGGCGCGCTCTCCGAGAACGGCGAAGCGCCGGGCCGGCCGGGCCCCATCGCCACCGGACCGTTGCCGGCTCCGCCGCCGAAGCCCCAGCGGACCTTGGCCACGGGCACGACCGTGATGCCGTCGCGCTCGATCGGGTCGCCGAAGACGGCGCGCACGCTGGCCTTGCCGCCAACTCGCTCCGCCATCCGCTCGACGAAGCCGTCGATGGGGCCGCCGTCGCCGGCCCTGCGGGCGTCTGCGATCGCTGCGTCGTAGCCGGGGATGGTCGCGTAGGGCGAGGTTGTCAGCTCGTCGGTCGTCATGGGAAACCCTCCAGTTGCTTTCGAGGTCAACCCTACGCCGATCCGGCAGGGGCCGCCGACGAGCTTCCTGGCACCGGCGAACGGAAGAGGTCGATGACCCGCCACGCCACCCAGGCGCCGGCGAGCGTCATCGCGAGCGAGAGCAGGCTGATCGCCCAGTCCGGGAACGCGTCGATCCGCCCGCCGGGGAGGATCCGGTACGGCGAGTTCAGCAGCACGTAGGCGAGCGTCACGAAGAACACCAGGCTCAGCTGGACGAACGGCCAGCGCAGCCGCCGATCGACCACCGCCAGCGGCGCGAGCAGCGCGATCGCGCCGTAGAGGTACCGCTCATGGACCCGGGTCGGCAGGTAGTAGATGACGAGCCCGATGAGCACGCTGACGCCGAGCAACCCGACGAGGTCCCGCCGGGACCGGAGCAGCCACAGGCTGCCGGCGATTCCAACCAGCGCGAGGGCGGTCCCGAGGCGGAACCAGGCCGCGTCGTCGTCGCCGAACCCAAAGACCATGCCCCACGGGTTGAACCCGAACTGGGAGATGTACGGGTACTGGCCGAACGTCTTGCCCATGAGGTCGAGGTAGGGCATTGGCCCCAGCCCGAGCGGCAGCAGCACGACGAGGAACGTGACGATCGAGGCCAGCCCGAGGATCGCGATCCGGCGGATGCCGTCCGGCGACGGCAGCCAGGCGATCCCGACGCCCAGGAGCACGAGCGCCGCGATCCCGAACTGCGGCTTCACGAGCCCGGCGAGCACCGCGAGCGCTCCCGCGAGGGCAAGTCGGCCCCGCGCGACGGCAACGATCGAGCCGACCATCGGCAGGGCGCCCATCCCGTCGACCTGGCCCCACATCGGGCCCACCAGGACGACGGCAGGGTTGAAAAGGTAGAGCGCGGCCGCGAGCAGACCGTCGCGGTCCTGACCGGTGATCGATCGAGCGACATGGAAGAGGAGCGCGCCGAGACCGAGGTCGAAGGGGATGGACAGCGCCCGGATCGCGAGGACGAGATCGCTGCCGTCGAACACCACGCCGAGCGGCCACAGCAGGTACAGCATCGGCGGGTAGTTCGAGGTCCCGCCATTGGCGTAGTAGCCGCCCAACCCGAACTTCGCGGCGCCCTCCGCCCAGTCGACGAAGGCGTGGATGTCGCCGTCATGGCCCGGACCCAGGAGACCGGCGACGCGAACCAGCGCCGCCGCGCCCAGGAGCAGGAGCAGCTGGCGCGGCACGAGCGCCGCGCCGCGCATCTGCGTCACTCCGGGTTCATGCCGGCGGCGCAGCCCCCGGGCGGTCGCCGCGATCCGGCTTCTCGATGATGTCTCCCGCCTCGCGTCGATACGGGACGTTGACCACCACGGTGTGCGGACGGCCGAGAAGCGCCGTTCGCAGGCGCTTTGCCGACTGGTTGTACAGGATCCGCTCCCACCAGCTCCGGGCGACGTACTCCGGGATGACCACGAACGTGATCGGCGCCTCCTTGTCGGACGGCCAGGCACGGTCGAGGACGTCGAGATAGGACAGCAGCGGCGCGACCAGCGCCCGGTACGGCGACTCGACGATGACCAACGGCACGTCCGGCAGCTGGCGCTCCCAGCGGGCGCGAACGTCGGCGGCCTCTTCCGGCTCGTCGGAGATGAGGACCGCCTGGACGTGCGGGTCGATCGAGCGCCCGACGTTGATCGCCTGGACGACGGCCCGGTTGATTCCCGCGACCGGCACCACCACGCGCTCCTCGCGGTGCGGGCCGCGAATGGTCTTGTGGAGCGGGATCTCCAGCTCCTTGGTGGAGGCGCTGTACTGGCGGTGGATGAACAGCATGATCGCGACCAGGATCGGGATGACGACGACGACCAGGAGCGACGTCGGGGCCTTGGCGATCATCACCACGACCGCCACGAGCCCGGTGAGCGCGCAGCCGAAGGTATTGATCGCGAGACGCCACTGCCAGCCGGGCGGCTTCTCGCGGATCCAGTGGACGATCATCCCCGACTGGCCGACGGTGAAGGCGATGAACACGCCCGACCGAGTAGAGCGGGATGAGGGCGTGGGTCTCGCCGCCGAACGCGAGCAGCAGCCCGACAGCGACGACGCTCAGGATGAGCACGCCGGAGGTGAACGCGAGCCTGTCCCCGCGGAACGCGAACTGTCGGGGCATGAAGCCGTCCTGGGCCAGGATCGCCCCGAGCCTCGGGAAGGCGTTGTACGACGTGTTCGCGGCGAGGAAGAGGATCAGCGCGGTGAACGTCTGGAACAGGTAGAAGAAGATCGTGCCCTCGCCGTAGATGACCGCGGCCACCTGGCTGATCACCGTCTTCGGGGCGGCGCCCTCGGGGGTCGGCAGGACGCCGAATGAGTCGGCGACGAAGGTGATCCCGAGGAACAGGATCGCCAGCAGGATCGCGACGGCGCCGAGCGTCGTGGCCGCATTCTTGGGCTCGGGTGGCTTGAAGGCCGGCACGCCGTTGGCGATCGCCTCCGTTCCTGTCAGCGCGACGGAACCCGACGCGAACGCCCGGATCATCAGCAGCAGCCCGACGGCCTGGGTCGCGTCCGTCGATCCATTCTCGATGACCTGGGGAGCCCCTTCGCCGTTGACCACGACGCGGAATACGCCGATCACGATCATGGTGATCGCCGAGATCACGAACAGGTAGGTCGGGATTGCGAAGATGTTCCCGGACTCGCGCAACCCGCGAAGGTTCCCGACGGTGATCAGCGCGATCGCCGCGACGCCGATCACCAGCTTCCAGTCATGAACCTCGGGAACGGCCGAGATCACCTGTTCCGCGGCCGAGGCGGTCGACACGGCGACGGTCATCACGTAATCGACGAGCAGGGCGCCGGCCACGACGAGCGCGCCGAGCGTCGGGAGGTTCCGGCGGGCGACCGCGTAGTCGCCGCCACCAGACGGGTAGGCATGGACGATCTGGCGGTAGCTGATCGCCACCACGGCGAGCAGCGTCGCGACCGCGGCTGCGATCGGGAGGCTCAGGAAGAGCGCGCCGGTGCCGGCGAGGACCAGCGCCCGGAGCACCTCCTCAGTCGCGTAGGCCGAGGACGAGATCGGGTCCGACGAGAAGATCGCGAGCGCCTTGACCTTCGAGAGGCGCTGGCTCATCTCCTCGTGGATCGACAGGGGCCGCCCGATGAGGACGCCGCGGATCCGGGCGAGCAGCCGGCCGGCCTTCGTCCGCGGGGCCGACGCGGCCTCCTTGGCCACGAGCGTGCCCTCGCCCGTGTAGCGGAAGTACTGCGAGTGCGGCCGCTCGATGCGGACGCGCCGGTCGCCGAGCTTGCGACCCTTGAGTTGCTTCGGACCCTCGTTCACGAGGTGGGCGTCGCCTGGGCGCGGCGCGATCTGGCGTGCATATGCAGAGGATCGCACGCGCCAGCGAGTTGGCGCGAGGTCAGGTCGCGGCGGCCGGTCGACGGCGTTCCAGGGCGGCCCTCCGGTACGGCATGTCGACAACGACGGTATGCGGCCGCCCGATCAGGGCCGCCCGAAGCCGCTTGGCCGACTGGTTGAACAGGCCCCGCTCCCACCAGTGGCGGGCCACGAACTCCGGCACGATGACAAACGTCACCGGCGCCGCCTTGCCGAGGGGCCAGGTCGAGTCGAGGTAGTCGAGGTATTCGAGCATCGGTGGGATGAGCATCGGGGCATCCGTCTCGACGATGTCGAGTGGGACGTCCTCGATGCGCTTCTCCCAGTCGGCGCGCACGTCCACGGCACGCTGCCCGTCCGTCGTGATCAGGACGGCCCGCACGTCGGTGCCGATCGACCGGCCGATGTTCACCGCCTGGACGACGGCTCGATTGAGGCCGGCGACCGGCACGATCACCCGGTCCTCCCGCTGCGGGGCGGGGATGAGGACATCAGGGTCGATCGCCAGCTGCGCAGCCGACGCCCGGTACTGGCGATTGATGAACAGCATCATTCCGACCAGCATCGGGATCAGGATCACGACCAGGTAGGCGCCGTGGAAGAACTTCTCGTAGACGACGATGGCAAGGACAACGGTCGTCACGATCGCGCCGAAGCCGTTGATCGCGAGGCGCCGGCGCCACCCGGGATCCTTCAGGCGGAACCAGTGCCGGACCATGCCCGCCTGCGACAGCGAGAAGCACACGAACACGCCGACGGAGTAGAGCGGGATGAGGAGCGTGGTCGTCCCGCCGAAGAGCGCCACCAGCCCGGCGGCCACCGCGGCCAGGAGGACGATGCCCCAGGAGTAGGCCAGACGATCGCCGCGGAACGAGAACTGGCGCGGCATGTAGCCGTCCGTGGCGAGGATCGCCGCAAGCCGGGGGAAGGCGTTGTAGGAGGTGTTCGCGGCGAGGAACAGGATGAGCATCGTCGCGACGAGGAACACCGTGTGCAGCACCGAGCCGTCGCCGTAGATGGCGCCGCTCACGAGCGAGATCACGGATGGATACCCGCCAACGGACGGCACCACCGCGTACGCCGTACCGACGATCGAGACCCCGATGAAGATCACGCCGAGGAGCACCGCCATGACGGTCATGGTCATGGCCGCGTTTCGCGCTTCCGGCGGCTTGAACGCCGGAACGCCGTTGGCGATTGCCTCGACGCCGGTCAGCGCAACGGAGCCGCTGGCGAAGGCCCGGAGGATGAGCAGGAGGGCAAGCGGCTCGAGGCCGAAGGTCTCGGCGTTCGGCTGGCGAGGGATCGGCTGGGCGCTGCCCGTCACGATGTTCGCGAGGCCGATGCCGACGATCCCCAACGCGAGCGCGACGAAGACGTAGGTCGGGATGGCGAAAATGTTCCCGGACTCCCGGAGGCCGCGAAGGTTCGCGATCGTCATCAGCGAGATGACGGCAACGGCGATCGCCACCTTGTAGTCCCCGGTCGCGGGCACAAGCGACGCGAGCTGGTCAAGGGCCGATGACGTCGAGACCGCGACGGTCATCACGTAGTCGATCAGCAGCGCCGCGGCCGCGACGAGGCCGAGGAGCGGGGTGAGCTCGGAGCGGGCGACGGCGTAGGCGCCGCCGCCGTTCGGGAAGGCCCGGCAGACCTGGCGGTAGCTCAGCGCGACGACGGCGAGGAGCAGGGCGATGGCGATCGAAACCTCGATCGACGAGAAGAGCGCGGCGGCTCCCGCAAGCACGAGGACGCGGAGGATCTCCTCGGTGGCGTAGGCCGAGGAGGAGATGGCATCGGAGCTGAAGATCGCGAGCGCCTTGACCTTCGAGAGCCGCTCGCCGATCTCCTCGTAGATGGAGAGGGGCCGGCCGAACAGGACGGCGCGGACCTTCGCGAGCGCTCGCCCGGCCGTCGTGCGCGGTGCGGAGGCAGCCTCGCGAGCCACGAGCTGGCCCTCGTCTGCATATCGGAAATAGGGCGCGTGCGGGCGGTCCACGCGGACGCGCCGGTCGCCGGGAAGGCGGCCCTTGAGCGCCGCGGCACGTCGCGCCCGCGGCACGTCGCCTGCCGGAGGTTGGCGTCTCGAGGTTCTGTTGCCACGCTTCGAGCGTGCGCGCGGCACCCAAGAGGAATCGGCCGCGGGGCCTCGATTCGGGCTTAAGTTCGTCTCAGGATTGGGCTCGCACGCGGTACCCGACGCCCGGCTCGGTCACGATCAGGTCGCGGAGCTCGCCGGCGGGATCCGCAGCGGCGAGCTTATGGCGGAGCTGGCTCACGTGGACGTAGACGTAGCTGTCCTCGCCCTGGTACGCCTGCCCCCAGACGGCGCGGAGGAGCTTGCCCTTCGTCACCACCCGGCCCTGTTCGCCCAGCAGCACGCGCAGCAGCTCGAACTCGCGCGGCGTCAGCGCCACCGACCTCCCTCCGACCGACACTTCGTGGCGCGCGGCATCGAACACCAGCGGGCCGACCACGACCCGTCCGCTCGCGTCCGCGGCCGGCCCCGCCGCCCGCCTGAGGGCTACCCGAAGGCGCGCATGCAGCTCGTCGACGCCGAACGGCTTGGTCACGTAGTCGTCGGCGCCGCGCTCCAGGGCCTCGACCTTCTCTCGCTCGGCATAGCGGCCGGACAGGATCACGATCGGCGTCATCGCGTCTCGGCGGATCCGCCGGATGACGTCGAGCCCGTCCATGTCGGGCAACCCGAGATCGAGGAGCACGACGTCGGGCCTGGACGCCTCCCAGCGCTCGATCGCCGCCCGACCATCGGGCGCCTCCTGGGTCCGGTAGCCCCGCGACCCAAGCTCGCGGACGAGGACCGCGCGCTGCTCCGCGTCATCCTCGACGACGAGGACCGTGGCGCCTGCGCTCACGTTCGAGGCCCGGGCGCCGCGAGCTCCGCCGGCAGGCTCGCGAGCGGCAGGTCGAGCTCCACGGCCAGCCCGCCAAGGGTCCCCGTGTAGGCGCGCGTCGTCCCACCCATCGCTGCGACGAGACCACGTACCACCGCCAGGCCGATGCCCGTCCCGGCCCGTCCGTCACGACCGGTCGACGCGCCGCGGTAGAAGGGCTCGAAGACGCGCTCGAGCGCATCCTCCGGGACACCGGGCCCCGCGTCCTCGACGACGAGACGGACACGCTCCCCAGCCTTCTCGGACGCGACCCTGATCGTGGCCTCGGGACCGGCGAACTTGACCGCGTTGTCGAGCAGGTTGGTGAGGGCCTCGTCGAGGAACACCGGGTCGACGAGCACGGGCAGTGGCGCGAGCTCGATCCGCAGCTCCCGGCCATCGAACCGGGACGCCATCCGGTCGATCGTCCGGCCCGCCAGGTCGTCCAGCTCGAAGACGTCGGGCTCGGCTCTCAGGGCGCCTGCCTCGATGCGGCCAAGGTCGAGCAGGTTGGCGACGATCCGGTCGAGCCGTGCCACCTCGCGCTCGATCGCCGAGGCGCTGGCGGCGCGCCCGCCCTCGTCGAGATCGCTGTCGGGGCGAAGCGAGCCGGCGGCGGCACGGATAGTCGCGAGCGGCGTCCGCAGGTCGTGCGAGACCGACTGGAGCAGTGCCGACTTGAGGGCATCGCTCTGGCGCGCAACCTCGGCGGCGCCGGCCTCGGCGGCGAGCTGATCGTGAGCGAGCGCCTGCCCGACCTGGTCCGCCGCCGCGGAGATCAAGCGGGTCTCGGATCGATCTGGGTGCCCGGGCGCGGCGTCACGCGTGGACCAGATCGACCCGAGCGACCGAGAACCGACCTCGATTCGGATCCGGTATGCGGGCCGGTGCTCCCGTGCCGGGCGACCACGAGCCTGGCCGCCCGTGTGGATGCGGATCCAGCGCGCCGGGTCGTCACCGGGCATCCGGCGGAGGACCCAATGCAGCGGGTTTCCCGGCGGCGGCGCCTCGCCCGAGAGGGCAACGACTCGTTCGCCCGCGTCGTCGGGACCGAGCGCGATCCACAACGACGCCATCCGTGCCGCTCGCCGGAGCTGGCCGGCGATCTCCGGGAGGACGTCGGTCGTGGAGGTCCGGGTTGCGAGCGAGCGGCTGACCGCGAAGAGCTCGCGGGCCTCGCGCTCGCGGGCCTCGGCCTGGAGCGTCCGCGAACGCTCCAGGGCCGTGAGCTGGCCAACGACCAGCCCCACGAAGAGCAACAGCACGAGATTCAGCCACTCGCCAGGGTCGCTGATCGCGAGCGTGTGGATCGGGTGGACGAAGAGAAAGTCGTACAAGAGGATTCCGGCCACCGCCGCGGCCAGGGCGCCGACGGTCCCGGCCACGAGCGCGGTCACGACGACCGCGAGCAGGTAGACGGGCGAGGCGTTCAGGACGCCGAAGCGATCCTCCAGCAGCCAGACGAGCGCGGTCGCGGCGGCGAGCGCCGGCACGGCGACCAGGAGGAGGCGCGCGGCGCTACCGCCGCCCACGAGCGACCGGATCCGATCACGCCAAGCTGACGTGCCTTGCTGCACGCGCCGATGCTAGTCCCACGGCGGCCGGTCACCGAGGACCGGCGGAGCGTCAGCGGTTCTGGCCGGCCTCCTTCACGGCGTCGTCGGTCGCGGCCGCGCCTTCGCGATGGCCCTCGGGGAGCTTGCCGGCGTCGGCATTTGTGTCACCGCGAACGGGCGCCGGCTGGGAAGCGACCGCTGCGACGCGGACGTCCTTGCGGCCCACGCCGCCCGGAATGGTCTCGGTGGCTCGCTCCGGCATGCGCCCGATGTAGGCCCCTGGATCCCTGCGGGGCTCCGGCTTGCGTGGGATGGTGTCGTCGTCGTGGCGGGCGCCGCCGTAGCGGCCACGATCTCGTCGCTGATTGTCCATGACCCGGACGGTCGTCGATCGCGCTGCGCGCCCGCGCAACGCGGTCGTGGAGGCGGCTATCGGCCCTCTTGCAGCTCGCGGAGGCGGCCATGTGCCCGCATCACGTCCACGAGCCGGTCGTGCGGCAGCCGATGGGCGGTGTAGCCATCGCGACCGGTCATCGTCTCGGCCGCGATGAGCGCGTTGACGATCGCCTCCTCGGTCGCCTCGACGGTCGCCTCGAAGAGGTAGCCGAGCGCTCGATCCATGAAGGCGCGGACGGGGACTGTCCCGTCCCCAATCGGCTCGGCCTCGGTTGGCGGCATCCCGCGGTTGCCGGTCGCGAACGCGACGAAGAGGTCGCCGGAGGTCGGTGACCCGTACCCGCCGACGCGCGCCAGGCCCAGGTGAGCCCGTCGGGCGATGCGCTCGCACTGGTGGGGCAGGAGCGGCGCGTCGGTCGCGATGACGCCGATGATCGACCCGGCGCCGGGCGGCCGGCGCAGCGCCTCCTCGTCACGACGCTCCGATTCCCATGGGCTCGGGACCGAGTCGAACGAGATGTCCTCGCCCACGGGCACGCCGTCGATCCGGAGCAGGCCCCGGCGTCCGTAGTTGGCCTGGACGAGGACGCCCAGGGTCCAGCCGCCCGCCGATGCCGGCAGCTTGCGCGAGGCCGTGCCGATCCCGCCCTTGAACTCGTGGCAGATCATCCCCGTCCCGCCGCCGACATTGCCCTCGTCGACGTGGCCGCCACTCGCCGCGGCGTAGGCCCGCGCCACGTGCTCCGCGCGGACGTGGGCGCCGGCGATGTCATTCAGGTGGCCGTCGTACGTCTCGCCGGCGACCGGCAGGCACCAGTACTGGGCGCCGGGATCGTGCGACGCGGCGGCCGCGGAGGTCAGCGCGTCCCGGACCTTGCCGACGTCGTTCGTGTTGGTGATGCCGATCGGGCCGCTCAGGAGGCCGGATTCGCGGATCCACTCGAGGCCGGTGAGCTCGCCATTGCCGTTGAGCGTGGCCGTCCCCGCGAACAGCGGCTCGGCCCAGACGTCGCCGTCATGCGGGATCACGACGGTGACCCCGGTGCGGATCGGGCCCTCCCCGACGACGAGCGGTCCGTCGCCGGACACGAGCGTGGTATGGCCGACTCGGACGCCGGCGACATCCGTGATCGCGTTGAACGGCCCGGGCGTGCCCTGGCCGATGACGATGCCGAGGTCGCGGGCGCGGACGTGGCTCATGGCTGCCTGCGTTGTCAGTCGGACGAGCTGGTCGAGATGATGTCGACGCCCTCCAGGTCGTCGATCGCGCCGATCGCGCTGGTGAGGACCGACGGCGTCCGGCCACGGACCGCGAGGTCGGCTCGGTAGCTCGCCTTGCCGAGGCGCTGGGTCGAGATCTGGCCGATCTCGAGCCGGTGGCCGACGAGGATCCCGGTCACCTCGCCGAGCGCCTCCAGGCGCTCCATCGAGAGCCGCAGCTGGACCTCCGGGACGGCCGTTCCGTGGAGCCGCTCCGCGAGGGCGTTGATCGGCCAGAGGCTCACCAGGATCGTGCCGGTCGCGACGGCGGCGATGACGTACTCCCCCGCCCCGGCCGCCATCCCGACGGCCGACGTGGCCCAGAGGCTTGCCGCCGTGGTGAGACCCCGGATGACGATGCCGTCCTTGAGGATCGCGCCTGCTCCGAGGAAGCCGATGCCCGAGACGATCTGGGCCGCGATCCGGGTCGGGTCGATCGGCGCGATCTGGCCAGGGTCGCCGCCAACGTTCCGGAAGCCGTAGGCCGAGATGACCGTGAAGAGCGCCGACCCCGACGCAACGAGCATGTGCGTCCGGAGCCCGGCGGGATGGCCGTGGATCTCCCGCTCGAACCCGACCGCGAGGCCAAGCGCGGCCGCGACGATCAGGCGGACCGAAAGGTCGAGTTGGAGCGGCAGGTCGAGCATCCGGAAAGCGTACCCGCGCCGCAAAGGCGCGGCGCATCATGGGGAGGTCGACCGCGTCGCCCCTGCGCGGCGCCGTGGCACCATCGATACGTCGAGGAGCCGAAGATGGCCGGATCGCCCGCGTCGCCACCGCCGACCCTCCGCGCCCGCGCAGCGCGGACGGGCACCTTCACCCACCCGGTCAATCGCTCCTACCGGGACGACGCCCCACTCGGCGCTCGGGTCGCCGATCGCGTCACCGAGTTCCTCGGCAGCTGGAAGTTCATCGTCATCCAGACGGTGATCGTGGCCATCTGGGTCACGGGCAACGTGATCCTGCTCTTCAACTTCGACCCGTTCCCGTTCATCCTCCTGAACCTCGCCTTCTCGACCCAGGCGGCGTACGCCGCGCCGCTGATCCTCCTGGCCGGGAACCGCCAGTCGCTGCGCGACCGGATGACGCTCGAGCACACGGCCGCGGAGGCCGACAAGGAGGACCGCCAGAACCAGCGCCTGCTCGAGGGCACGAAGGCGCTCGAGGAGACCAACCGCGAGATCCTGAAGCGGGTCGAGGCGCTCGAGCAGCAGATCCTCAAGCTCGAGTCCTCGATCATCCAGCGCCTCGACGAGCGGCGCAGGTAGCGGGGCGGCGCCAACCGGCGCCGGCGGCGCGTTCTTTCGTCCGAACCGACGTGCGTGGCGTAGGGTTGGTGTATGCGGCGACTTGGTGACGGTGCGAGGCTCGGGTTCGCGGGCGCGGTGGCGGTCGGCACCGCGCTGGCGACGGGCGAGCTCATCGCGGGCGTTCTCTCGGGCGTGCCGTCGCCCCTGCTCGCGGTCGCTCGCTTCCTGGTGGACATCCAGCCAGCGGGGGCGAAGGAGCTGGTTGTCGCCCTCTTCGGCGACGCGGACAAGCTCGCGTTCGAGATCCTGATCCTGCTGGTTGCGCTCGGGATCGGGGCGCTGCTCGGACGCTTGGCGAGGCGGCAGCTTCTGGCGGCGCAGGGCGTGATCGTGGCCTTCGTCGCGGCGGGATTCCTCGCCTCGCTCCGCGAGCCCGGCGCCAGCGCGGTGCTGTCCGTCGCGGCCGCGGGGATCGAGGCCGTCGTCGGGGCGAATGTGCTCGGCTGGCTGGTTGGCCTCGCAACTCGAGAGCCGGGGCGAGCCCAGCCGACGATGCCGGACTGGCGGCGCCGCTCCCTCCTCCAGGCAGGCGGCGCGCTCGCGATCGGCTCCGTCGTCGCCGGGGCGGTCGGGCGGTACCTGCTTGAACGACAGGCCACCCCCGTGGGCCCTGACGGCATCCCGACGGCGCCGCAACCCGTCTCGCTGCCCGCCGGCGCGGACATCGCGACGACCGACCTGACCGCGGGCGGCCTCGCGCCGATCGTGATCCCGAACGACGACTTCTACCGGATCGACACCGCGTTCGTCGTCCCGACCGTCGATCGCGACTCTTGGACGCTGAAGGTCACCGGGCTCGTCGATCGCGAGGTGACGCTGACCTACGAGCAGCTCGTCGCGCTCCCGATCATCGAGCAGTTCGTGACGATCGCCTGTGTCTCGAACGAAGTCGGTGGCAATCTCGTTGGCAACGCCAAGTGGACGGGCGTCGCGCTGCGCGAGGTCCTCTCGATCGCCGGCGTCCAGGCCAGCGCCGACCAGCTGGTCGGTCACTCGGTCGACGGCTTCACCGCGGGCATGCCGGTCGAGTGGGTGATGGACGAGTCGCGGATTCCGATGATCGCCGTCGGGATGAACGACCAGCCGCTCCCCCGGCCCCATGGCTACCCGGCGCGGCTGATCATCCCCGGCCTGTACGGCTACGTGTCGGCGACGAAGTGGCTCTCGGAGCTCGAGCTGACGCGGTTCGACACGTTCGAGGGGTTCTGGATCCCGAGGGGCTGGGCCGCCATGGCGCCGATCCTGACCCAGACACGGATCGACGTCCCCCGCCAGGGCGCCCGCATCGCCGCGGGCCAGGTCCCGATCGCCGGGGTCGCGTGGGCGCCCGATCGCGGAATCCAGGGCGTCGAGGTCAAGGTCGACGACGGCTCATGGACCGCCGCCCGACTCTCAGCCCCGATCTCGAAGGCGACGTGGGTCCAGTGGCTCTACCTCTGGGACGCCACGCCCGGATCGCACACGATCGAGGTCCGGTCGATCGACGGCACCGGTGACATCCAGACCGACGCTCGATCGGCCCCGGCGCCGGACGGCGCGCGAGGCCATCACAGCATCTCGGTGGCCATCACCTAGCCCGGCGCCCAGATCGGAGGCCGACGCCCGGCTCGCCGGCCGAATCCCGGTACAGTCTTGGGCATGCCACGCCGACTCTTCGTCTTCGATGTCCCCGACCGCTTCGCCACCGGCACCGTCGGGCAGCCCGGCAGCCGGGCCTTCTTCCTCCAGGCCAAGGACGGGCACCGGGTCGTCAGCGTCGCGCTGGAGAAGGCCCAGGTCGCGGTGCTCGCGGAGCGGCTCGGCCGCCTGCTCGTGGAGCTCGACCGCCGCGGAATCGTCGAGGACCCGCCGACGCCGATCGAGCCGGACGAGAACCCGCTCGACGAGCCGATCAACGAGGCCTTCCGGGCCACCACGCTGACGCTCGGGTGGGACGGCGACGCGGAGATGATCCTCATCGAGGCGCGCGCTCCCGGCGAGGACGACGAGGAGGGCGAGGTCGAGGCCGAAACGCTCGTCGACGTCGAGGACGATGACGAGGACGGCCCGGACCTGCTGCGGGTTCGCCTGACCGCCGACGCCGCCCGCTCGTTCGTGGAGCGGGCCTTCCGCGTCATCCGTGCCGGTCGCCCGCCCTGCCCGCTGTGCGGCAACCCGCTGGACGCGACCGGTCACATCTGCCCGCGCAAGAACGGCCACTACGTCAACTGAGCCTGCCGCCGGCGCGCGGCCTGATCTGCCGATGGATTCAGTTGCGACCCTCGAGGCGCTCCTCGCCGCCGAGCTGGAGCCGGTCGGCTGGCTCGCCGGGTCGTCGAATCACGCGATGGTCGTTCGGGCGCGCGCCGGAGGGCAGGAGCTCCTCGCCGTCTGGAAGCCGACCGCGGGCGAGCGGCCGCTGTTCGACTTCCCGATCGGGACGCTGACCCGGCGCGAGGTCGGCGCGTTCCTCGTCTCGGAAGCCCTCGGCTGGGGCATCGTGCCGCCGACGCTCCATCGCGAGGGTCCGGCCGGCGAGGGCATGCTCCAGGCCTGGATCGACACCGACCCGGGGGCCGACGTCATCGCGATGGTCAACGAGGACGATCCCCGGCTTCGGCGGATCGCGCTGTTCGACGCGGTCGTCAACAACACCGACCGTAAGGCCGGCCACCTGCTGCCGGTCGTGGGCGGACACCTCTTCGCCGTCGACCACGGCGTCACCTTCTCCACCGTGCCGAAGCTCCGGACGGTCCTCTGGGCGTGGGAGGGCGAGCCGTTCGAGGACGAGGAAGTGGCGGGTCTCGCTCGCGTGGCGGACGCGCTCGGCACCGGCCGGACGCCTGGGGCCCTCGCGACGTCGCTGGCCGAGCTGTTGTCGAAGCGGGAGATCGAGGCGACCCGGCTGCGGGTCGCGGAGCTGGTCGCGGCGGGCGTCTTCCCGTCGCCGAACCTGGACTGGCCCGCGATCCCCTGGCCGCCCTACTGAGCCGCACCGAACCGCGTTGCTCGTTCTCGACCGCGTCCGTGCCTGTGAAGCACGAATCAGACGGGAACGCTGGTTCGATTGCCCCCGCGAGTCATCCTCGGGCCGAATCCGTGCGTGAGAGACAAGAAGACCTCGGCGACGGGCCTCGATTCGACCGTTCGAGTCGCGTTTCGTGACTCCCAGGCACGAATGTGCTCGGGAGGTGGCTTGTCGCCGAGCAATCGCGACGTTCGGGACCCTCTCGTGACTGGTGGACACGACCGCAGCGGAGGGTGGCTCCGCGTGTACGCTCCCCGCCGTGGGAGGAGGCTCGGCGGACCACGCGCTCGCGATCGATGTCGGGACCCAGAGCGTCCGGGCGATCCTCTTCGACCCGGCGGGGAACCTCATCGCGATGGGCCGCGTGCCGATCGAGCCGTACGTCTCGCCGCAGCCCGGCTGGGCGGAGCAGGATCCCGAGGTCTGGTGGGCCGCGATCGGCGAGGCCTGCCGCCGCCTGTGGGCGTCGGAGGGATCGCCGGGAAACGCGGGTGACGCAGGCGCCGCCGGGCGGCGGCCCGACCCATCGAGCGTCGCCGGCGTCGCGCTGACGACGCAACGGGTCACGCTCATCGTCGCTGACGCGGACAACGTCCCGTTGCGGCCGGCGATCGTCTGGCTCGACCAGCGCCGGACGGACGGCCTCAAGCCGGTGGGCGGGCCGTGGGGCCTCCTCTTCCGGCTCGGTGGCGTCCGCGACACGGTCGCGCGGTTCCAGGCCGATGCCGAGGCGAACTGGATCGAGCGGTATGAGCCGGCCGTCTGGAAGCGGATCCGCCGATACGGCGTCCTGTCGTCGTGGCTCACGGCGCGGCTCACCGGGGAGTGGGTCGATTCGACCGCGAGCCAGATCGGCTACCTCCCGTTCGACTTCAAGAACAGCCGCTGGGCGAGCCGCTGGGACTGGAAGTGGCTCGTCGCGCCGTTCGAGCGCTCGTGGCTGCCGCGCCTCGTCCCGCCGACCGGCCGGCTTGGCGAGCTGACGGCGGCCGCCGCGGCCCACCTGGGCGTCGCAGCGGGCCTGCCGCTGATCGCGGCCGCGGGGGACAAGCAGTGCGAGGCGCTTGGCGCCGGAGCGGTCCAGCCGGAGGTCGCGGCGCTCTCGTTCGGCACGACGGCGACCATCGGCACGACGCACCGCCGCTACGTCGAGGCCATCCCGCTGGTGCCGCCCTACCCCGCGGCGATCCCCGGCGCCTGGCTCGTCGAGCTCCAGGTGATGCGCGGCTTCTGGATGGTCGAGTGGTTCAAGCGCGAGTTCGGGGCCACGGAAGTGGCGCGCGCGGGAGCGATGGACATCCCGCCGGAGGCGCTGTTCGAGGAGCTGCTCGAGGCGTCGCAGCCGGGCTCGATGGGTCTCGTCCTGCAGCCCTACTGGATGCCGGGCGTCCGCTACCCGGGCCCCGAGGCGAAGGGCGCGCTCCTCGGGTTCGGCGACATCCACGGCCGAGCGCACGTGTACCGCGCGATCCTGGAGGGCCTGGCGTACGCCCTCCGCGAGGGCGCCGAGCGCACCGTCAAGCGCAGCAAGGTCCCGATCCGCGAGCTCCGCATCTCCGGCGGCGGCTCGCAGTCACGGGCCGCGGTCCAACTCTTCGCGGACGTCTTCGGCCTGCCCGCGTCGCGGCCGCACACGCACGAGGCCGCGGGCCTCGGCGCTGCGATCGACGTGATGCTCGGCCTGGCGATCCACGCCGACCCGGTCGACGCGGTCGCCGCCATGGTCCGCGTCACGGATCGCTTCGACCCCGACCCGGCCGCCCACCGCACCTACGACGACCTCTACCGCTCGGTCTACCTGCCGATGTACGACCGCCTGAAGCCGCTCTACCGCGAGATTCGCCGGATCACCGGCTACCCGCCGGCCTGAGTTTCGGCGTGTGGACGAGCCGCCGATGCCCATGAGGGTGCGCACATGTGACGAGGTTGGCGGTCCCAGGCCGGGGATGAGCCCTACCGGGTGACCAAGCGCGTCAATCAGCCCATCGGCGAGGGCATGTCGACGCACACGCTTTTCCGGACCGCGCGCCGAACGCCCTCGGCGCCGGAACCTCGTCGGTTCTGCCCACCGCGGTGGGCATTGAGCTCGTGAGCCGGACGGCGGCCACGGGCGGCGCACCATGGGCGGCGGCCACGGGCGGCGGCCGCGAGTCGGACGGCGGCCGCGGACGACGGCCGCTAGGCCCGAACCTCCTGGCGCATGAAGCGCGCGTAGGCCAGCGCAAAGCACCCGATCATCAGCGCGAACAGGATCACGAGGTGGGGCCAGACCAGCAGCAGGCTCTGGTCGAACGACAGGAGCGTGCTGGCGTCCGGCAGCGACGACACGGTGTACGGGTCCCCCGAGCTGACGGAGGTCACGCCCGGGCTCAGGAGCGCGGCCGAGGCCTCGGCAAAGAGCTGTCCGGGGAGCAGGCGCTGGACCCACTGGAGCGTGCCGTAGTACTCCGCCGGCGTCGTCGCGCCCGCGACGAGGAAGCGGCCGATGAACGCGAGCAGGAGCGGCCCGGCGATCGGGAGGGCGACGAACAGCCAGACGCCGAAGCCCACGAGCGCCGAGGTGGCGGCCCGCCGGACGATCACGGAGAGCAGCGTCCCGAAGGCCAGCCAGAGCCCGACGTACAGGACCAGCAGCCCGAACCAGCTGACGAGGCGGAGGATCTCCTCCAGCGACGGCGCGATGCCGAGGCGGAGCATCCCGAACCCGACGACGAACAGGATCAGGGCGCCAAGCGCGAGCGCGATGGCGATCAGGCCCGCGGCGAACTTGCCGTTGATGACGTCGTCGCGGTGGATCGGCTGTGACAGGAGGCGCGGCAGCGTGCCCTGGTGGCGCTCGCCGTTGACCGCGTCGAACCCGAAGGCCACGCCGAGCAGCGGCGCCGCGATCGCCAGGAAGGCCTGGACCGTGAAGCTGATCGGCCCGAAGTCGACGCCTTCCGGCTCGATCACGAAGAGCGCGAGGAAGACCGCAGGCGTCCCGCTGGCGATCTCCGCGAGGGAGCGAATTCGCTCGGCCGCGAAGTAGAGCGGGATCAGCGCGGCGATCCCCAGGACGATGAGCAGGACGTAGAACCGGCTGCTCAGGATGTGGTCCGACAGCTCCTTGCCGGCGATCGTGAGCCAGCCGCGTCGAATCGTCCGCTCGCTGCTGGTCCTGGCGGTGGCGGGCGCCGGCCTCGCGGGCGCGGCGCTGGCCTTCGCGGTCATGCGGCGGCCCTCCGGTGCAGGCCGGCCTGGCGGACGGCGTGGCGGTAGATGTCGTCGAGCGAGGGCACGCTCTCCCGGATCGAGCTCAGGCTGAGCCCGGACGAGGCCGCGATCTGGAGGGCCGCCTCGCGCACGGCCCGTGCGGTTGCCGGCTTCGTGACGAGCACGAACGGCTCGCCCGGTCGAGCCGGTGGCTGGATCTCATCGACCCCCTTGATCTCGCCGAGGCGCTTCTGGATGGCCTTCCGCTCCTCCGCGGTGGCGCCCTCGAACCCGACCTCGATGTGGGCGGCGTCCTCGCCGAACTGCTGCGCGAGCTCCTCGACCTTCCCGACGCCGATGAGCTGGCCCGCGGCGAAGATGCCGACCCGGTCGCAGACCGACTGGACCTGCGAGAGCAGGTGGCTCGAGAGCAGGACCGCGATGCCTCGCTCCCGGACGAGGCCCCGGAGCATGTCCAGGATCTCGATGACGCCGATCGGGTCGATCGAGGTCGTGGGCTCGTCGAGGATGAGGACCGAGGGATCCTTCACCAGCGCATCGGCGATCCCGAGGCGCTGGAGCATGCCCCGCGAGTACGTCTCGACCTTGGTCTCGGCGCGCTCGGTCATGCCGACCTGCTCGAGGACCTCATCGATCTTGCGTGTCGGCTTCCTGGCGGGTCAGCCCGTTGAGCTTGGCCGTGTAGCGGAGGTTCTCGCGCCCGGTCATGCCGTCGTAGAACCCGACCGAATCCGGCAGGTAGCCGACGTGGCGCTTGACCTCGAGCGGCCGGCGGGTCGGGTCGAGGCCGACGACGCGGGCCCCGCCGCCGGATGGCTCGGTGAGCCCGAGGAGCATCAGGATCGTGGTCGTCTTGCCGGCGCCGTTCTGGCCGAGCAGCCCGAAGATCTCGCCGGCGTGGACCTCGAGATCGAGGGCGTCGACGGCGACGAAATCGCCGTAGCGCTTCGTCAGGCGGCGCGTGATGATCGGGGCGTTCGGGTCCTCGATGGGCCGTCGCTCGCGGTCGTGACCGCGCGCCCTGGCCTTGCTCGCGACCCGCCGGTCACCCTTGGGCGTGGCGGTCATGGCCTAGCGTCGCCCGTAGCGGCGGAAGACCCAGTACAGCCCGCCGAGCGCCGCGGCGATGAGGCCGGCGCCGATGATCGCGCCGACGATCGATGCCTCGACCGTGAACCGGATGTCGCGCGGAGTCGTCGTCGGACTCCTCCGAGGCCGCCCGGAACCCGATCGTGTAGTCGCCCGCGATCGCATCGCCGGTCGGCGTGATGTGGGCGGTCACGTCGATCGCCTGGCCCGCGGCAGCGTCTCGGTCGTCGTCCGGCTCGAACTCGACCGTCCAGCTCGCCGGGCGGCGTGGCCGTCATGACGACGTTGGTGAGCGGCGCGCTGCCCGTGTTCGTGATCGTGAACTGCTGGTCGGTGATGCCACCGGCGGAGCCGCGGGCCGAGAGGACCTGCGTCGGCGTCGAGAGCTCCAGCGTGTAGCTGCCGGTGACGTTGACCTGGAGGTCCTGGGTGAGGGTCTCCTCGCCGACGACGACGCTGAGGTTCAGCGGGTACTCGCCGGCGACGACGTCGTCGGGTGGGGTGGCGGTCACGGTGATCTGCGCGACCGCGCCGGCCTTCACCACGGCGGTGACCGCGTTGCTCTGGGCCGTTGCCTTGGCCTCGACGTCCCAGTCGACCGGCCCCTCGGCGGTCGTGGTGAACGTCAAGTCCTCCTCCTTGTCATTGCGGAGGGTGGTGGTGAAGGTGAAGGTGTCGGACGCCGGGCCCTGGAGGGCGACGACGTCCGTCTCGAGGTTCACCTCGCCACCGGCGCCGATCTGCGCGGTGATGGAGATCGGCAGGTCGACCGTGGTGCCGGTCGCCGATGCCCGGACGTTGATCCGGGTCGTGCCCGACGCGTCGCTCGGGACGTCGACGTCCAGGCGGACGGTCGTCGGGTCGTTGCCGTCGACGAAGACGGCACCGACGACGTAGCCGCCGCCGTGGAGCTCCGCGGTCCAGCTCGCGGGCACGCCGCTGAGCGCGAGCGCAACGGTGGCGTCCTCGTTGGCGTCGACCGCGAGGTCGATGCTGACCTGCGTGCCCGGCGTCACCGTCACGGACGGGAACTGCGTCGTGAGGCTGAGCCCCTGCGCAGCGAGCGTCCCGGGAGCGAGCGCCGGCAACATGGTTGCCGCCAGCGCGAACGAGATGGACAGTGCACCCCGAAGGCGTCGAGAGAACAAGGTCGTCAAGCCTCCTGCTCGATGTCGTCGCGCGCGGCACTCCGGGTCTCGGGGCCTGGCACGCGGGGACGCGCCCTCACGCGTCCCGATTGGAAAATCGGGTCTAGGTGCGGAATGATGCAGCACCAGCGCATTCCTGCAACCAAGGGCCGCTTGCGGGACGGTTATGACTCCTGAACCTCCGATCGCGGCGTGACCTTCGGCGGTGCCCCGGAGGACCGAATGGGTCTCTTCGCGCGCGGCCGCGGGCGGGCGACAGTTGACAGCGACGACGACTTGCCCCCATGCTCGAAGCGTCAAGTTGAACGCCGAGTAGGGACAGCAGGTCAGAGCATCGACCGAACCTTCACGAAGGAACGGACCGACTCGCTCCCGCGTCCAGGCACGGAACACATCGCTCGATCGCCCGACCCGCGACGAGCACCAGCACCGCAGACCCGGCCCATTTCGCCGGTGTCGCGGCAAGAAGGAACACAGGAACACATGCTTTCGCGTACCTACCAGTCGTCCATTGCAGGACGATCCGCCTCGATTCGGCGCCTGCGGCGCCGCTCGCAGGCCATCAGGCTCTACTGCCGCACCAACGGCTGCGCCACGATCCTCGAGCTGCACCCGGAGGGTGGCATCGCCACCTGCCCGCGCTGCGGCGACTCCCGCCGCATCGACTAGGCATTCCCGGAACGCCCCCGGCGCGCGTTGACCGGCTCCTGGCGGCGTAACCCGCAACCGTTGCGGCCGTCAAACTGACGGCCGTGACGGCACTCTCCCCCGCCGGAGTCGATCCCGCGCGTGTCTCCGCGTTGCTCGAGCGCGAGCTCGAGACCTTCGCGGACCGGCATCCCCGCACCCGTTTGCTCCACGAACGCGCCCGCGAGAGCCTTCTCGACGGCGTGCCCATGAGCTGGATGGTCAAGTGGGCCGGGTCGTTCCCGCTCTTCCTCGAATCCGCCAGTGGCGCCCACGCCACGTGCGCGGACGGCCACGACTACGTCGATCTTTGCCTCGGCGACACCGGGGCGATGGCCGGGCACGGCCCTCCGCCGGTCATCGCGGCGGTCGAGCGGCAGCTCCGGCGCGGCATCACCACGATGCTCCCGACCGAGGATGCCGCGTGGGTCGGGCTCGAGCTGGCGCGCCGGTTCGGGCTGCCGTCCTGGCAGTTCACCCTCACCGCGACCGACGCCAACCGGTTCTCGCTGCGGATCGCCCGCGCCATCACCGGGCGGCCGCTCGTCGCGGTCCACGAGTGGTGCTACCACGGCTCGGTCGACGAGAGCTTCGCCGTCCTCGACGGCTCGCCGGGTGATTCCTTCGAGTCGCGGCGCGTCGTCGCCCGCGCCGGGAACACGGGCCCGCCGGTCGATCCCGCGATGACGACCCGGGTCGTGCCGTACAACGACCTCGACGCCCTCGACGTCGCGCTGCGGGACGGCCAGGTCGCCGCCCTCCTGATCGAGCCGGCGCTCACGAACGTCGGAATCGTGCTGCCGGAGCCCGGCTACCTCGAAGGCGTGCGCGAGATCACGCGGCGCCACGGGACGATCCTCATCCACGACGAGACCCACACGATCTGCGCCGGTCCCGGCGGCGTCACCGGCGCCGGCGGCTACGCGCCGGACATCCTCGTGATCGGCAAGACGATCGGCGGCGGGATCCCCGTCGCGGCCTACGGCCTCTCCGACGAGGTCGTCAGGCGTCTCCGCGCCGTCGACGAATACCGGGACTCCGACGTTGGCGGGATCGGCGGCACGCTCGCCGGCTACGCCCTGTCGATGGCGGCCGCGCGAGCGACCCTCGGCGAGGTGCTCACCGAGGCGGCGTTCGAGCGGATGATCCCGCTGGCGGCTCGTTGGGAGGACGGCGTCAACACGGCGATCGCCCGCCACGGCGCACCCTGGAGCGTGACCCGGCTCGGCGCGCGGGCGGAGTACCACTTCATGCCGGACCCGCCGCGCGACGGCGCCGAGCAGATCGCCCACGTCGACACGGACCTGGAGCGGCTGCTCCACCTGTGGGTCATGAACCGCGGCGTCCTGATGACGCCGTTCCACAACATGGCCCTGATGTCGCCCGCCACGACGGAGGCCGACGTCGACCGCCACACCGCCGCCTTCGACGAGGCCCTCGAGGCGCTGTTCGCGTGACGTTCATGGCCCACGAGGCCGCGAGCCTCTCACCGGCTGCCATCGAATCGGCTCGGCTGCGGACGCGGTGGGCCCTTTCGATCAGCGTGGCCCTGGGGAGCACCGGGCACCTCGCGGCGGCGACCGTCGCCTCCATCGTCGGCGAGGACCTGCTCGGCAACGCGAGCCTCGCGGGTGCCCCGGGCGCCACGGTCGTCTTCGGGGCGGCGGTCGGGGCGATCGGACTGTCCGCCATCATGGTCCGGCGCGGGCGCCGCTTCGGCCTGACGCTGGGCTACCTCGTGAGCGTCGTGGGCGCATTGATCGCCGCGTACGCCGTCGTGAGCCGGTCGTTCCCGTTGCTGCTGCTCGGGACGTTCGCGATCGGGGCGGGCAACGCCTCGAACAACCTGTCCCGGTACGTGGCGGCCGACCTCGTCGGCCCGAGCCGCCGCGCGGTCGCGATCGGGCTGGTCGTCTGGGGCTCGACGGTCGGTGGCGTGCTGGGTCCGGCGCTGGTGCCGATCGGGCAGGCCATCGCGCCGACGTTCGGCCTGCCCGAGCTGGCCGGGCCGTACCTGATTCCGGTCGTCATCGTGGGCGCGGCCGCCCTCGTGACGTTCCTGCTCCTCCGGCCCGACCCGTTCGCGATCGCCCACGAGTCGACGATCCACGTCCCGGGCGACGCACCGCCGGTGTCCGTCCGCGAGATCCTGCTGCGGCCGGCGGTGCTGGCCGCCGTCGCGGCGCTGATCGCGGGTCAGGCCACGATGGTCCTCATCATGACGATGACGCCCCTGCACCTGACCCATCACGGCCATGGCCTCGGAACCGTCGGGGTGGTCATCAGCGGCCACGTCTTCGGGATGTTCGCGCTGGCCCCGGTGTCCGGCTGGATCACCCATCGGATCGGACAGCTCCAGACGATCTTCCTGGGTACGGGGGTCCTCATCGTGTCGTCGCTGCTGGCGGGCCTGGCGCCGCCGGAGAGCAGCGAGATCCTGTTCGTGGCGCTGTTCCTGCTCGGCTGGGGCTGGAACCTCGGCTTCGTGGCCGGGAGCGCGCTGCTGTCGTCCGGCGTGGAGCTCGCCGAGCGGGCGCGGGTCCAGGGCGTCGCCGACGCGGTCATCTGGACGACGTCCGCGGTCGCGAGCCTCGGGTCCGGCGCGGTCGTCGCGGCGGCGGGCTTCTCGACGCTCGGGCTGATCGGGGTCGCGATCGTCCTCGCGCCGATCTGGCTGCTGATCCAGGGGCGACGTGTCACGGCGGCGGGGGCCTAGGCCACTCCGAGCTCTCGCACCAGCCAGGCCGCGAGCACGCGAGCGCAGTCGACGACCTCCGTCGTCGAGACCCACTCGTTCGCCGAGTGGGCGAGGCGCTTGTCGCCGGGGCCGAAGATCACCGTCGGCGTGTCGCCGTGGTGGATCGAGGAGGCGCATGTCGGCGCCGTACGGCTCGCCGTGGAACTCGGGAGCGCGATCCAGCACGTCACCGCGACGACGGCCGCGAGCCCGACCGGCAGCGGGTGGTCCGCCGGGACGCGCGAGGACGAGAACTTCCCGCCGGTCAGCTCGACCGTCGCCGGGTGGTCGCGCAGGAACGGATCCGACTCGTTGGCGTCGTCGATGCAGCGCTGGAGGTCGCGCTCCGCGTCGCGCCACGTCTGCCCGAGCTTCACGCCGTAGCGGCCCTCGACCTCGATCCGGTCGATGACCGTCGACGGCCAGCTCGCCGCCCTGGACCGTGCCGATGATCGTGGCGTACGGCAGCCCGTGGGCGGTCATGAGCGGCTCGGTCTCGGCGCGCGTTGCGGGCGGTCTCGTCGGCCTCGAGCGCGCGGACGAGGGTCTGGAGGTTGTCGAGCGCGGACACGCCCTCGCGACGCACCGAGGCATGCGCGGCGCGGCCCGGGACGGTGAGCTTGAACGTGATGGCGCCGGCATGGGCGATGACGACGTCGAGGCCCGTCGGCTCGGTGATCACGGCCATGTCGCCGGTCACGCCGGCGCGGATCGCCGCGAGCATGCCCTGGCCGCCGTCCTCCTCCGACGGCACGCTGGCGACGAGGATCTCGCCCTCGAGCCGCTCCGCCAGGCCGGCGTCGACGAGCGCCTTGACGGCCGCCAGGATCGACGCGACGCCGCCCTTCATGTCGCAGGCGCCGCGGCCGTAGAGGCGGTCGCCATCGCGCTGCGCCGGACCACGGGTCGCGCGTCCACGTCGCGAGGTCGCCCGGCGGGACCACGTCCACGTGGCCCACGAGCACGATCCGCCGGCCGCCCGGCCGGCCCGAGCCGGCCGAGCACGATCGGCAGCCGGTCGCGAGGCATCTCCTGTCCGGGCCACTCCGGGTCGCGTCGCGCCTCGGCCGGATCCGGCTCGAGGCGCTCGACGCGTCGCGCCCGCGTCGGCGAGCAGCGTCGCCATCAGGTCCTGGACCGCGCCCTCGTCGCCGGTGATGCTCTCGGTCCGGACGAGCCGGGCCACGACATCGACCGCCCAGCCGCCGTCGACGGCCTCGACCGCCGCCTGCTCGGTCGCGCCGAGCTGCCCGAGCGTCACGAGACCTCGCGCAGGATCGGCCGGGTCATGCACGTCGGGCCGCCGGAGCCGTTCACGCCGATCTCGGTCGCCGGGTAGGTGTGGACCTCGACGCCGTCCGCGGCCAGCGACGCGGCGATCTTCGGGTTGCCGTCGGCGATGATCACCACGCCCGGCGCGGACCACCAGCACGTTGTTGCCGCAGGTGTCGGCCTCGGCCTCGTCGACCTCGATGAGCCGGTAGCCCATGTCCTGGAGGAGCTGCCACAGCCCGACGGGCAGGAGCGGCAGGACGACGACGGCGAGGTCATCGGCGATCGGGTGGATCAGCGACATGAGGTGGACGAGGTCCGCGTGCCCGCGCCAGTACGGGACGTCGAAGATCCGGACGTCGCCGCCCACCAGCGCGGCGAGCTGGTCCGCCCCGGCCTGGTTCGTGCGCAGCGTCCGCCCGATCACGAACAGGTCCGGCCGGAGCCAGAACGTGTCGCCGCCCTCGATCGTGCCCGGCGCCTCGATCCGCCCGATCGTCGGGATGCCGTGGGCGAGCGTCCATGCCTCGATCGGCGGCGGCCTCGATCCGGCGGTTGGGCTTGCCGGGCCGCAGCGGGATCGCGCCGCGGTCCGTGATCAGGAGCGGGTCGAAGGCGTACAGCGAGGTCCGGGCTGTCGACCTCGGCATCGAGCAGGTGGACGGTCGTCCCGAGCCTCGTCAGGAGCTCGACGAACGCCGCGTGCTCGCGCTTCGCGACCTCGAGGTCGACCGGGTGGAGGAAGCCGTGGGCGGGATCCTCGAAGGCCCGCCCGAACGCGGGCCCGGCGCCTTGACCAGCGCCTCCCGCAGCGGCGCGGTCATGCTCTGGCCGCCGAACGCCGCGTCTGCGCCGGCGTCGTCGAGTGGTCATGCGGGTCGCGCGCCGCCACGCGCGCCGCGACGGCGATCGTCGCCAGCTCGTCGGCCAGGCGGTCGACCTCCGCGCGGGTGTTGTAGTGGGTCAGGCCGATGCGGACGACGCCGTCCGGCGCGAGGCCGAGCCGCTCGATCAGCCCCGTCGCGTAGAAGTCGCCGTCCCAGACCGCGATGCCCTCGCTCGCCGAGCGCCTCGGCGGCGGCACGCGGCGTGACGCCGGCGATCGTGATCGCGGCGGTCGGCGTCCGGCGCTCCATGTCGGCCTCGGCGGTGAGCCCGAGGAGCCGGATGCCGTCGATCGCCTCGAGCCGCGCCGGCAAGGTGGCGGTGGAGGTCCATCTCGTAGGCGCGAATCGCGCGCATCCCGGCGACGACGCGCTCACGCCGGCTCGCGCGTGCCGGCGCGCCGCCGTAGCGCGACCCGAGGTCCGCGAGGTACTCGACCGCCGCGGCCGCGCCGGCGTAGCCCTCGAAGTTGCCGGTGCCCGTCTGGAACTTGTGGTCGGCCGGCCGGACCTTGTACGCCGGCAGGCCGTCTCGAGGATCTCGCGCCGCCCGTAGACCGCGCCGACGTGCGGGCCCGAAGAACTTGTACGCCGAGCAGGCGACGAAGTCGGCGTCGACCGCGCGGGCGTCGAGCGGCAGGTGCGGGGCGGCGTGGACGGCATCGACGTAGACCCACGCGCCGACGGCGTGCGCCCGCTTCGCGATCTCGGCGATCGGGTTGATCGTGCCGACCGCGTTCGACGCCCAGCCCACCGCGACGAGCCGCGTGCGGTCGTTGAGGACGGCATCGAGGTCGTCGAGGCGGAGCGTGCAGTCGGCGAGGTCCGGCTCCCACGTGCGGACGATCAGCTCGTTGTCGCGCGCCGCCGCGATCCAGGGGTCGACGTTCGCCTGGTGGTCGAGGCCGCTCACGACGATCTCGTCGCCCGGCCGCATCGACGCCGGCGATCGAGCGCGAGAGGTGGAACGTCAGCGTGGTCATGTTCGGGCCGAGGGTGATCTCGTCGGCGTCGACGCCGAGCAGGTCGGCGAGCGCCGCGTGGGCATCGTCGACGATGGCGTCGGACTGCGCGCGACGTCGGGAAGGCGCCGCCGTGGTTGGCGTTCGATCTCGCGGTAGTAGCGGACGACCGCGTCGATCACCGACTCGGGCACCTGGGTGCCGCCGGGGCCGTCGAAGAAGGCCATCGGGCGCCCGTCGTGGGTCAGCGAGAGGGCCGGGAATTGCGCTCGAATGGCGTCGACGTCGAAGGTCGGTCATGCCCCGGCGATGCTAGCGGTCGCCGTTCGCCGATCGCGGCCTCGTTGACCGCGCAACGAGCGCGGCCGTAGGATTTCCGGACCGTGCCGACCACGACCACCCCGCGCGCGCAGCGCGAGACGACGCCCGTCGCCGCCGCCGATGCCGGCGCCGCGCCCCTCACCGCGCGCGACGCCCGGCTCGCGCCGTGGCGCGCGTTCGTCCGCGCCCAGGCCCACGTCTCGCGGCGGCTCGACGAGGACCTCCGGGCCGAGCACGGCCTGTCGCTCCAGGAGTACGTCGCGCTCCTGATCCTGGCCGAGGCGCCCGAGCGACGGCTGCGGATGGGCCGCCTGGCCGATTCGCTGACCCTGTCGAAGAGCGGCGCGACACGCCTCATCGACCGGCTCGTCGACGACGGCCTGGTCGCCCGCGTCAGCTGCGCCGTCCGACCTTCGCGGCGCCGAGGCCGCGCTGACCGAGGCCGGCGTCCAGCGCCTGCGGACCGCCGCGCCGACCCACCTCCGCGGGCATCGCGGACTACTTCCTCTCGGCGATCGAGGGCGAGCGACCTCGAGGTCGTCGAGCGGACGATGGAGTCCGTGGCCGATCGCGCCTGCGGCACGCAAGGACCAGGCCTGACGGACCGCCCGCGCGGGGTCGCCTCCTTGCGGGCACCTCGGGCTTCTCCTACGCCGACTGGGCGCCGCGCTTCTACCCGCCCGGCACGCGCGCCGTCCGGGCTGCTCGCCGCCTACGCGTCGCGACTTCCCGCGCTCGAGCTGAACGCGACGTTCCGGCGGCGGCCCACGCGCGTCCGCGATCCGGGGCTGGGTCGCCGCGACGCCGCCCGACTTCCGCTTCGCGGTCAAGGCCCAGCGGGCTCGGCGATCCGCGGCCTGTTCGGGTTCGCCCGAGGAGAGCGTCGCCTGGCTGACCGAGCCGCTCGGCGAGTTCGGCGAGCGGCTCGGGGCCGTCCTGTACCGCGTCCCGGCGCGAGATCCGGCGCGACGGGCCGTGGGTCGAGGGCGACGTGGCGCTCGCCGACGAGCGCGTCTCGCCGCGCTGCTGGCGGCGTGGCCGCGCGACGATCCCGCTCGTGCTCGAGTTCCAGGACCGCTCGTGGCACGTCGACGAGACCTTCGCCGCGCTGCGCGCCGCCGGCGCGGTGCTGTGCGTCACGGAGCTGCCGCCGGAGGGGGACGAGGGCGCGAGCGGCGAGGCGCCGCGGCGGTGATGTCGACGGGCCCGGTGGCGCCGACGCCAGCCCTGAGCCGCCGATCGTCCGCCGGACGGGCCCGTTCCTGTACCTGCGCCTCCGCCGCCACGACTACGACGCGGCGGAGCTCGACGCCTGGGCGGCGCGCGATCGAGCCGTTCCTCGCGGCCGGCGACGACGTCTACGTCTTCTTCCGCCACGACGCCGTCGGGCGGGCCGGCGAGCTGGCGCTGCGAGCGCTCGCGGTTCCCGGAACGCTGACCGCTGACCGAGGCGCTGACGCGGGCTCAGCCGGGGGCGGCCCCGTGCGGGCGGCCGCGACTGGTGGTCGACCCGGTGGGTGTACTCGGCCGGCCCGAAGACGACGAGGACCACGAGCTCCTCCTCGATGTCGTGGAAGCGATGCTCGACGTCGGCGCCGACGAACACGACCGAGCCCGCCTCGACCGCCCGGTCCTCGTCGCCGACCCGGATCTGGGCCCGGCCCGAGACCACGTGGTAGACCTCGTCCTCGGTGTGCGGGCCCTGCGGATCCGTTGCGCCGGCGGGCAGCACGTACAGCCCGACCGACAGGTCGTGGGTCCGGATGAACTCGTGGTAGAGTCGGCCGGAGGCGGCTCGCTCGCGAAGCAGGTCGGCGAGCTCGAAGGCCTCCACGGCTCGGGAGTCTAGCGCCGCGTCCACGCGGTCAGGCGCCTGATGGAACCATCCGCGCGGCTGTCGCGTACATTCCCGAGATGTCGCCGAGTTCCTCCTGCCGCCCTCGCGCTCATCGCGCTCGTGGCGATCGTGGCTGCACCACGAGCCAGCCGACGCCGCCGGCGAGCGGTCCGGTCAGCCACCTCGGCTGCGACGGGCCGTCCGGCGCGCCAGCGCGGCGAGCTCATCCCGCCCGGCGGGCCTCGGGATCACCCTCGAGCCGTTCGCGTCGGTCCAGGGCGGCCCGCTCGCGATGGCGGCCGTCGACGATGGGACCGGCAGGCTGCTCGTGGCCTCGCAGGACGGCACGGTCTGGGTCGTCGCCGCCGACGGGACGGTCGGGCGCGAGCCGATGGTCGATCTCGGGGAGCGGATCAGCTCGCGGCGGCGAGCAGGGCCTGCTGGGCCTCGCGGTCCACCCGACCTTCCCGACGGACCCGCGCGTCTTCGTCGACTACACCGATACCAACGGCGACACGGTCGTGGCGAGCCTCTCGCTCGACCCGGGCGACGAGAACCAGCTTGATCCCGACTCGCACCAGCAGCTGCTGTTCGTCGACCAGCCGTACGCGAATCACAACGGCGGCGGCCTCGCGTTCGGGCCCGACGGCTACCTGTACGTCTCGCTCGGCGACGGCGGGGCGGGCGGCGACCCCCACGGCAACGGGCAGCGACTCGACACGATGCTGGGCAAGATCCTCCGCATCGACATCGACGGCAGCGAGACCTACCTGGTCCCGGAGGACAACCCGTTCGCCGGTGGCGGCGGGCTCGGCGAGATCTGGCAGTACGGCCTCCGGAACCCGTGGCGCCTGTCGTTCGATCGCGAGAACGGCGACCTCTGGATCGGTGACGTCGGACAGGGCTCGTGGGAGGAGATCGACGTGGCGCGGGCGGGCCTCGGCGGGATCAACTTCGGGTGGGTGACCATGGAGGGCAGTCACTGCTACAACGCCGACACCTGCGATCGCGAGGGACTCACGCTCCCGGCCACGGACTACGGTCGTGACCAGGGCTGCACCGTCATCGGCGGCTACGTCTACCGCGGGGAGGCGTACCCGTTCCTCCAGGGCACCTACCTCTTCGCCGACTACTGCAGCGGCAACCTGTTCACGATCGATGCGAGCGCCGACGAGTACACGACGCCGACCGTCGTCGGGAACGGCTCGAACGGCATCTCCGCGTTCGGCGAGGACATCGCCGGCGAGCTCTACGCGCTGGCCCTCAACGGCACGATCTCGAGGGTCGACGCGACGGAGCGCTAGCCCGCCGAGCAGGGTCGGGGGTGCTCCCGAGCAGGTCCATGGACCGAGTCGTTCGAGCGAGCTAGCTTCTGACCGTCTCCCCCGGGGCGGGGTCGGCCGCCTCGCGGGCCGCCGGCGCGGAGACCCGAATCGGTCGGAGGTACAGCGCCAGCACCGCCACGAGATAGGCCACGTGGGCCACGAGGGTCAGGATCTCCGGCGAGTCCGCATAGCCGAAGAGGGCCCGCAGAAACTGACCGAGGCCCTCGCTGTCGGGGAGGACGGCGCTGATGTCGTACGCGGCCTGCGTGCCCACGAGCTCGACCCCGTAGAACTCGCCGACCTCGATGAACTCGTGGACCGCGTGGGAGAGGAGGCCCGCCGCGATGAAGACGAGCGCCACGCCCGTCCACGTGAAGAACGTGCGGAGGTTGATCCGCCTGCTGCCGGTGTAGAAGATCCAACCGATCACGACGGCCGCGGCAAGGCCCAGGAGCGCTCCGATGAGCGTGCTCGATGCGCCCGATTCGGCCGAGGTCACCTGGCCGACGAGAAAGAGGGACGTCTCGATGCCCTCGCGGATCACCGCGGTGAAGGCGAGGAGCGCGAGCCCAAGAACGGCGCCTTCCGTGACGGCACGGTCGATCTTCGCGTGCAGCTCGCCCCGCAGGTTCCCGGCGGTGCGACGCATCCAGAACAGCATCCAGGTCACGACGGCAGCCGCGAGCAGCATCGCCACGCCTTCGAAGATCTGCTCGAACGGCTCGGGCAGCGACCGGACGGTGGCGAAGATGATCGCCCCGACCACGACGCTGGCCACGATCGCAAGTCCCGCGCCGAGCCAGACCTTGCCGACGTGCGCGCCGTTCCCGGTCCGAACCAGGTAGGCCAGGATGATCGCGACGATGAGCGCCGCCTCGACGCCCTCGCGAAGACCGGTCAGGAAGCCGGTCGTCAGGAATCCGAAGTCCACGGTTCAGCGTCCTCGATCCGAGTGCCGCGGGTCGCCGTCCGATGGCAGGTTGCGGCCTGCCAAGATCCTAGCCCTCCGCTCTGGATTTGGTCAAGACGCCTTGAGTCGACGGCACAAGGAGCCTTGAGCCGAGTTCAGGTGTCGAGCGGGTCGGCCTTGTCCGGGTCGATGCCCAGCTCGGCGATCCCCTTTGCGGCCGCCTCGGGCGTGATGTCGCCGGCCTTCGCCAGCGCCACGAGCGCCGCGGCCGCGATGTTCGGGGCGTCGATCTCGAAATAGGCGCGGAGGCTCTCGCGGGTGTCGCTGCGCCCGAACCCATCGGTGCCGAGCGTGACGAACGGTGCGTCGATCCAGGGCCGAAGGAGGTCCGGCAGGGCCTTCATCCAGTCGGAGGCGGCGATGATCGGGCCGCCATCCTTCCCGAGCACGCTCGAGACGAACGGCACGAGCGGCGTCTCGTCCGGGTGCAGCCGGTTCCACCGATCGACCTTGACCGCGTCCCGACGGCGCCTCCGGCCATGACGGCGCGGAGAACACCTCGGCGGCGACGCCGAACTTCTCGGCGAGCAGCGCCTGAGCGGCGATGACCTGCAGGAGGATCGAGCCCGAGCCCACGAGCCGGACCCGCGGCGTCGACTTGGCGCCGTTCTTGCGCCCGACTTTCGGCGCCGCGGAGAGCCGGTAGATCCCGCGGAGGATGCCCTCGTCGACGCCCTCGGGCTTGGGTGCCTGGGCGTAGTTCTCGTTGTAGATCGAGATGTAGTAGATGAGGTCCTCGCCGCGGCCGTGCATCCGGTCGATCCCGTCGCGGATGATCGTTGCCAGCTCGTAGGCGTAGGTCGGGTCGTACTGGCGAACTGCCGGGTTCGTCATCGCCAGGACGTGGCTGTGGCCGTCGTCGTGCTGGAGGCCCTCGCCGGTCAGCGTGGTCCGACCGGCGGTCGCGGCCATCAGGAAGCCGCGCGCCCGCGCGTCGCCGGCGGCCCAGAGCTGGTCGCCCGTCCGCTGGAAGCCGAACATCGAGTAGAAGATGTAGAACGGGATCACCGGGAAGCCGTGGGTCGCGTAGGACGTGCCGGCCGCCTGGAAGCCCGCGGCGGAGCCCGCCTCCGTGATCCCCTCCTCCAGCACCTGGCCGTCGATCGCCTCGCGGTACTTGAGGACCAGCTCGCTATCGACCGGGTCGTAGCGCTGGCCGGTGGCGGAGTAGATCCCGACCTCGTTGAAGAGCGGGTCCATGCCGAACGTCCGGGCCTCGTCCGGGATGATCGGGACGATGCGCGGCCCGAGGTCGGGGTCCCGGATCAGGTTCCGGAGCATCCGGGTGAAGGCCATCGTCGTGGAGACCGCGGTCTGCGAGCCCGCCGCGAACTCCGCGTCGAACGTCGGCTTCGGCGCCGGGAGGACCACGGGGTGGATGGTCCGCTTCGGGAGCGGGCCGCCCAGCGCCCGGCGGCGCTCGTGGAGGTACTGGACTTCCTCGGAGTCGGGGCCGGGGTGGTAGTAGGGCGCGTCCTTGAGCTTGTCGTCCGGGATCGGCAGCTCCAGGCGGTCGCGGAAGACCTTCAGCTCGGCCTCGGACAGCTTCTTCGCCTGGTGGGTGATGTTCCGGGCCTCCACGCCGGGCCCGAGCGTCCAGCCCTTGACCGTCTTGGCGAGGATCACCGTCGGGGCGCCGCGGTGCTCGATCGCCGACTTGTAGGCCGCGAAGACCTTGCGGTAGTCGTGGCCACCACGGCGAAGCTTGGCGAGGTCGTCGTCGGTCAGGTGCTCGACGAGCCGCTGGAGGCGCGGGTCGGGCCCGAAGAAGTGCTCGCGGATGTAGCCGCCGCCGGCGACCGAGAACTTCTGGAACTCGCCATCGACCGTGGTGTTCATCTTCTCGACGAGGACGCCGTCGACGTCGCGCGCCAGGAGCTCGTCCCACTCGCGGCCCCAGACGACCTTGAGAACGTTCCACCCGGAGCCGCGGAAGACCGCCTCGAGCTCCTGGATGATCTTGCCGTTGCCGCGAACCGGGCCGTCGAGCCGCTGGAGGTTGCAGTTGACGACGAAGGTCAGGTTGTCGAGGCCCTCGTCGGCGGCGACGTGGAGGGCACCGAGCGCCTCGGGCTCGTCGGTCTCGCCGTCGCCCAGGAACGCCCAGACGCGCGAGCCGGACGTGTCCAGGAGCCCACGGTTCTGGAGGTAGCGGTTGAACCGCGCCTGGTAGATCGCGTCGATCGGACCGAGGCCCATCGAGACCGTCGGGAACTCCCAGAACTCCGGCATGAGCCGCGGGTGCGGGTACGAGGACAGGCCGCGCTGGGGCGGCGTCTCGCGCCGGAAGTGGTCCAGCTGCTCCTCGTCGATCCGGCCCTCGAGGAAGGCCCGGGCGTAGATGCCCGGCGCCGCGTGGCCCTGGTAGAAGATCTGATCGCCGGGCCCGCCTGCATCGCGGCCCTTGAAGAACCAGTTGAACCCGACCTCGTACAACGTCGCGGCGCTGGCATACGTGGCCAGGTGGCCGCCGATCCCGTTGAACTTGCTGTTGGCGCGCAGGACCATCGCGGCCGCGTTCCAGCGGATGAGGCGGCGGATCCGGCGCTCCAGCTGCTCGTCGCCGGGGAAGTTCGGCTCCTGCTCCGGGGAGATGGTGTTGATGTACCGGGTGTTGGTGAGCGGCGGCAGCCCGACCTGGAGCTGGCGGGCTCGCTTCAGGAGCTTGAACAGCAGGAACCGGGCGCGGGTCTCGCCCTCCTGCTCGACGACGTCGTCGAGCGAGCGCATCCAGTCGGTCGTCTCCTGCTCGTCGATGTCGGGCAGCTGGTGCTTGAACTCGTCGAAGTACATCTCGGAGCGGGAGGTCGTGACAGTCATGCGGCCTCTGCGGCCTCCATCGGGTCGAGACGGAGGGTCGTGGGAAGCGTCTCGGGCTCGAGCATGGACTGCAGCGAGTAGGAGCGCCGGTACTTTGCGCGGAGCCCGTCGCTGCAGGCCTCGACGGCGTTCGGGTCGGTGGCCGCGACCGCCCTGACGGAGATCCTTCGGCCCTGCACGTGGATCGCCACGTCCGGGTTGGCGAGCGTCTCGCGGTACCAGCGGGCTCCCGGTCCGTTGACCGATCGAATGAAGACCACGCCGTCGTGCTCCACGATCCAGATGATCGTCCGATGGGTCGCGCCGGCCGCCGACCGTGTCTCGATCCTGACCTCCTTGGCGGCCGCGATGGCGGCCAGGTCGGATTCTTCGAATCTCACGGCTGAACCTTAGCGGATGTCCGTTCGGGACCGGCGTGCGGAACGGTTGCGGGCGCGGACTCGCTCGGTCACCGCTCTTCTGCGCGATCCTCGCGTGCTTGGAAGCCCCTCGTGCCCACCAGACACGAGCTGTGCGGGATCGAGCTCCTCGCGTGTTCGGCGCGGCCGTTCGACGACCCGTTCGCGCCTCGGAGACACGAACACGACCCAAAGCGGCCGAATCTGGCGGGACCGGCGTCAGTTCATGTCTGTCGGACACGAACCCACCCCGAAGACCCCTGATTCGATCGGATCAAGCCACCTACGAGTGGATCTCGTGTCTGCCAGACACGAGGCTGGCGGGATCGACGCTGGGCGACCGCAGAAGCCAGCGCGACGCACGGAGCGCCTCGCCCGCGTCGCTGCGGTACCCTCGCCGCCGTGCCAGCCCGCTACGACCCGAAGGCCGCCCTCGTCGTCGTCGACATGCAGAACGACTTCGCGGACCCGCAGGGTTCGCTGTTCGTGAAGGGCGCCGCCGCGATCCTGCCGCTGGTCAACTCGGAGACGCGGCTCGCGCGCGACGCCGGCGCGTTCGTGGTCTACACCCAGGACTGGCATCCCGAGTCGACGAAGCATTTCGCCAAGGACGGGGGGGTCTGGCCGGTCCATTGCGTCGGCGGGACGTGGGGCGCGGAGTTCCACCCGGCCTTGGACGTCGACGGGCCGTCGGTGCGCAAGGGCGCGAACGGCGAGGACGGCTACTCCGGCTTCAGCATGAAGGACCCGACCACCGGCGCGATCAAGCCCACGGAGCTCGAGGCGCGGCTCCGCGAGCGCGGCATCGAGCGCGTCGTCGTCGTCGGCCTCGCGACGGACTACTGCGTGAGCGCGACGGCGATCGATGCGGCGCGGCTGGGCTTCGGCACGGAGGTCCTCCAGGACGCGATCGCCTCGGTCGATCTCGAGCCCGACGACGGCGCGAAGGCCATCCACCTGATGCAGGCCGCCGGCTGCACGATGGGCTACTGCTTCGGGACGCTGCCCTAGACGCTGCCCTAGCTGATCGCGGCTAAAGTCGCCGGATGCGCCTGCACCTGGTCGACGCGACGTACGAGCTGTTCCGGGCGCACTACGCGCCGCGGCCGCCGACGCTCGGCCTCGATGGGATGAACCTCTCCGGGGTCGCGGGCGTGGTCGACCAGATGCTGTTCCTCCTGCGCGAGGAGGGCGCGACCCACGTCGGGTGCGCCACCGACCATGTCATCGAGTCGTTCCGGAACGACATGTTCCCGGGCTACAAGTCGTCCTTCGGGATGCCGCCCGAGCTCCTGGACCAGTTCCCGATCGTCGAGGACGCGCTCCGGGCGCTGGGGCTCGTCGTCTGGCCGATGGTCGAGTTCGAGGCCGACGACGCGATCGCGGCGGCCTGCATCCGCTTCAAGGACGACGCCGGCGTGGAGCAGGTCATCGTCTGCACGCCGGACAAGGACATGGCCCAGCTGGTCGACGGCGAGCGGGTCGTGCTGCTCGATCGCCGCCGCCGGATCACCTACGACGAGCCGGCCGTCCACTTGAAGTGGGGCGTGGCACCCTCGGCGATCCCTGACTGGCTCGCGCTCGTCGGCGACTCGTCCGATGGCTATCCCGGGCTCCCTGGTTGGGGCGCGAAGTCAGCCGCTGCCGTCCTCGCCCGGTACGGCTCCCTCGAGGACATCCCGGTCAAGGCGTCCGCGTGGGACGTCAAGAGCCTCCGCGGCGGTCCCGTCCTCGCCGCCACGCTCCGCGAGCGCTGGGACGAGGTGCAGCTCTACCGCTCCCTGGCGCGGCTCCGGACGACCGACGACGGGGTCGACATCCCGCAGCGGAAGGTCGACGAGCTCCGCTGGCGAGGCGTGCCACGCGCAGGTTGGGAGGCCTTCACGACGAAGTGGGGCCTGCCGCAGTACGCGGGCCGGCCCCATCGCTGGAGCGAGGACGCCTAGCTCCCGCTCCCCCGCTGCTTCCCGCGGATGATGCCCAGCAGCTCGGCGTGGCGGGCGCCCGGGGCGGCGAGGATACCGATGGACCTCGGCTTCCGGGCGACCTCGAACCACGGCCCGCCGGCGAGGTCCGTGACCGTCGCGCCGCCGCGCTCGGCGATGAGGCCGGCGGCCGCGATGTCCCACAGCGACAGGCCGCCCTGCTGGACGAAGGCGTCGAAGCGGCCGTTGCCCACGTACGCGAGCGCCAGCGCGGCGGAGCCCATCGAGCGCGGCACCCGGATCGCCTTGCGAAGGGCCTGGGCGCGGGAGATGAGGGCCGGGCCGGAGAGGGCCATCGACACGACGAAGTCGGTGAGGCGGTCCTTCGTCGATGCCTCGATCGGCAGCCCGTCGAGCGTCGCCGGCTCGTCGTCGGAGGCGGCGAACGTCTCGCCGCGCATCGGGTCGTGGATGACCGCGACGACGGGCCGGCCCGCCTCGACGAGAGCGATCGAGACGCAGAAGAATGGGATCCCGTTGGCGTAGTTGATCGTCCCGTCGAGGGGGTCGATGACCCATGCCCGCCCGACGCCGGCCGTCGGCGCGTCGCCGGCACCGGAGACGTGGTCGCCGCTCTCCTCGGCGATGATGCCGTCGCCCGGGTTGGCGGCGCGGATGGCATCGATGATCAAGGCCTCCGACAGGTGGTCGGCCTCGGTGACGATGTCCTTCGCCGACTTGTAGTCGACCCGCTCGAGCCGTTCGATGCGGTCGACCAGCAGCTCCCCCGCCCGGGCCGCGATGCCGGTCGCGAAGGCAAGGTCGGAGGCGTGCGAGGCTCGCGACGCTCGATCGACCGAGGTCGTCATCCGTTCGACCGCTTCATTGGGAGCCGCACGCGGCCACGAGCGATATGGGCGCCTCGCCGAATCTCGTGACCAGCGCGGTCACCAGGATCGACTCGCCGGCGGCGATCCGCGGGAGCTGGATCGGATTCGGCGGTGCCGCCGATGCCCGCCGACGCCTCGCGGACGATGCAGGTCGTGGCGGAGGCATTCGATCCCTCGTTGCGGACGCTGAGCGTCACCGACAGGCCGCCCGTTGCAGGCGCGACGCCGATGACCTGGCCCGCGAACGGCCCGGTGCCGGCGAGGACGACGCGGGCGACGACCGCGAGCACGGCGATGAAGCCCAGGATCCCCACGGCCGCGATCCCGTGCATCTGCGTCGCGGACGGTTGAGACAGCTCGAGCGGGTTGCAGAGCTCGCACAGCCCGGCGTCCGCCGCCACGCCCTCGCGCCCGCAGCGGATACATGGGTGCGTGGGTTCGAGCTCGCGCCGGACCGCGGGCGCGCTGGCTGGGGTCATCGGGCCGATCATCCCACGACCGACGCCTACCAGCGATCGACCGCCCGGACGAGCGCGTCGATATCGTTGGTGGTCCGGGCCGTGACGATCGCCTCGTCGACACCCTGCGCTGCCCATCGAGCCCACTCGTCCCGCGGTGATTCGACCCAGGGGCTGTCGCCGAGGGCGTCCTCGCCGCTCTTGCCGCCGCCGAAGCCGAGCGCGATCCAGGCGCCGTCGACGGTCTTTCCCGCGGCGGCGAGGGCATCGCGGTACCGCGGGAGCAGCCGCTCGAACGCGTCGATCTCGGCCGCCCACCCGTCGCCGACTTTGGCCGCGATGCGAATCCCCGCCGGCGACCCGGCGCCGATGAGCAGCCGCGGCGCGGGATCCGGCACGGGGAACGCGTGAGCCTCTGCCAGCGGGTAGAAGCGGCTCGGCCGCGTCACCGGCCCGCCGGTCCACAGCGCCCGGATGACCGCGACGGCCTCCTCGAGACGGGCGGCCCGTTCCGACGGCTCCGGGAACTCGATTCCGTACGCCCGATGCTCGGGCGCGCCGCCGCCGATCCCGATGCCGACCGTGAGCCGGCCGCCGCTCGCGAGCTGGAGGGTCGAGGCCATGCGGGCAAGCAGCGCGGGATGGCGGTTCATCACGTTGGTGACGAACGTCCCCAGACCGATCGTCCGGGTCGCGCCGGCGGCAACGGAGAGCATCGTCCACTGCTCCACCACGGGAACGCCCTTGTCGCCCTTGCCGACGACGTGGTCCCACGACCAGACCGTCCGGTAGCCCGCGGCTTCGAGGCGAATCGCGCTCTCGAGCCACCACTGCGGCGTTGCCCCGATCGACCCGATCGAGACGCCGATGGGGAGCCGCTCGCTCGTGGCTACAGCCCCGTCTCGAAGAGCCGGACGTCCTCGGGGGTGATGGTGTGGCCGTCGCCGCGCGTCGGGCCCATCGCCTCCCGCGCGGCGAGGGCGTCGAGATCGGCCGGGAATCGCCCGATGAGGTCGAGAACGACCTTCTGGATCCGTTCGGCGTTCTGCGCGAAGACCTCGAGGACGTTCGCGGCGCTCACCGCCTCGGTGCCCTCGTGGACGCCGGCGTCGTAGTCGGTGATCAGCGCGATGTTCACCACCGCCATCCCGAGCTCGCGGCAGAGGTAGGCCTCGGGATACTGGGTCATCGAGATGACCTCCCAACCGGCGTCGCTGAACCACTTCGACTCGGACTTCGTGGAGAACCGCGGGCCGTTGATGATCACGATCGTGCCGCGCTCGTGGACCTCGATCCCGTGGTCGCGGATCGTCTCGATCGTCAGCCGGCGCAACTCGGGGTCGTAGATGTCCGCCGACGAGAGGTGGGTGACGATCGGGCCGTCGTAGAAGGTGTCGGCCCGGCCCCGGGTGCGGTCCACGAACTGGTCGCAGACCACGAAGTCGCCAGGCTTGACGTGCAGCTGCAGCGAGCCGGCGGCGCACGGCGAGATGACGGCCTTGACCCCGAGGGATCGCATCGCCCAGACGTTGGCCCGGTAGTTGATCCTGTGCGGCGGGATCGTGTGGCGCCGCCCGTGCCGCGGCAGGAACGCGACGTCCCGGCCGGCCACGGTGGCCAGGAAGAACGAGTCCGACGGCGGCCCATATGGGGTGTCGACCTTGATCTCGCGGACGTCGTCGAGGAGCGAGTAGAACCCGGAGCCGCCGAAGACACCGATCTCGGCTTGGCCGGCGCCACGGCCCTCTAGGTCGCCACTGCCACCCGTCATGCGACGAAGTCTAGGCGCGCATCGGACTACGATGACCGCATGACGGACCAGAGCCAGCCGCCAGCCTCGGAGCCGCCTCGGAGCCCCACCTTCGAGGAGCGCATGGAGCGCTTCGGCCACGAGGCCGAGGAGGCGGGCAAGCGGATCGGGCGCGAGGCGGAGGAGGCCGGAAAGCGGTTGGCCGCGAACCCCGCGGTCGCGCAGGCTGCCGACACGGCCGGACGGGTCTGGGGCCTGCTCCTGATCGCCGTCGGTGCCTGGTTCTTCGCCGAGTTCACGCTCGGCTACGACCTGCCGGCGATCCCCTGGCGCGACCTGTGGCCGGTCGGGCTGATCGTGATCGGCCTCGTGGTGATCCTGCGCGGGCTGGCCCGCCGGAGTCCCTGATCGCCATCGACCGGCTCGACCTCGCCGACTGGCGCCGCCGGATCTCCGACCTCTATGCCGGCGTGCGGGCGGACGCCGCCGGCGACCCCGAGCGGGCCTGGCGCGCCTGGGGGGAGACACGCGCGGACCTGTTCCGAACCCATCCCCAGTCGCCGGTGCCCGCCGCCGAGCGGGCCGCCTTCGAAGCGCGCCACTGGCCGTACGACCCGCGGTACCGCGTGGAGGCCGTGGTCCAGCCGCCGGCCGACGATCCGACGCCCACCCTCGCGCCGGCGGAGCCGCTGTTCGGCGGGCTGACCCTGTCGCTGCCGGTCAGCACCGGCGGCGCGGAAGACTTCACGCGGATCGGGTCCGTCGAGGTGGCGCTGCCGGGCGGGACGCGCTGGCTCGGCGTGTACTGGATGGCCGGCTACGCGGGCGGCCTGTTCCTGCCCTTCCGCGACGCGACCAACGGGCGCGAGACATATGGAGCCGGTCGCTACCTCCTGGATACCGCCAAGAGCGCGGACCTTGGGGCGGGGTCGGCGCCGAGCAGCCTGGTCCTCGACTTCAACTTCGCGTTCCACCCGTCGTGCGCGTTCGACCCCGAGTGGTCTTGCCCGCTCGCGCCACCGGAGAACCGCCTGGACGTGCGCGTGGAAGCCGGGGAACGCCTCGCCTGACGTACGATTCGGGGTGATGGACCTCCCACCTCCGGCCCCCCTGTCCGACCGTGTCCGCGAGTTCCTCCAGGGGCAGCTCTACCCGGTGCTCGGCACGAGCGGCGCCGATGGCGAGCCACACCAGGCCGTGATCTGGTACCGGCTGGACCCCGACGACCGGATCCTCGTCAACTCTCGGAGTCCGCGGCGCTGGCCGGCCGAGCTTCGCGCGAGCGGGCGGGCGTCGCTCGCGTTCACCGACCTCGCGGATCCGATGCGCTGGGTCGGCGTGCAGGCTCTTGTCGAGGAGGTCATCGACGACGTGGGGCGCGCACGTGAGGACATCGTCGACCTTGCCGTCCGGTACGACGAGGCGGACGAGGGGAGCGTCGCAATGTTCCGCACGCAGGCCCGTATCTCCTTCCGGCTGCGGATCACCGCGGTCCACGATCACCTCGAGGAGTAGACCGCCAAATGGTTCGAAGCCAACCGATCAAGTTCGGCCTCCAGCTGTGGCCCCAGCAGACGACCTGGCCGGAGGTCCGAGATTCCGTCATCGCGGCGGAGGCCGCGGGCTGGGATGGAATCTGGACCTGGGACCACCTGCTCGCCATCCAGGGGTCGTGGGAGCAACCCATCTTCGAGGGCTGGACGTTCCTCGCGGGTGTTGCGGCGATCACCCAGCGGGTTCGCGTCGGCCTGATGGTCGGCGCCAACACGTTCCGGAACCCCGGCCTCACGACGAAGCTCGCCACGACGCTCGACCACATCTCGAACGGCCGCGCGGTCCTCGGGATCGGTGGCGCCTGGTTCGAGCGTGAGCACGAGGCGTTCGGGATCGACTTCGGGGCGAGCGTCGGAGAGCGGCTCGACTGGCTGGACGAGTCCGTGTCACTCATGCGCCGGCTGCTCGACGGGGAGCGCGTCACGCATACGGGCGACCGGTACACGATGGTCGACGCGCTGTGCGAGCCGCGGCCGATCCAGTCGCGGTTCCCGATCCTCATCGGCGGGAGCGGCCCGCGGAAGACGCTCCGCACTGTCGCCCGATACGGGAATGGCTGGAACACGAACGGGGACCTGGAAGACGTCAAGGGCAAGCTCGACATCCTGGCCGGGCACTGCGCCGATGTGGGTCGCGATCTCGCCGAGCTCGAGCTCAATATCAGCTTCCCGACGATCATCCGCGACACGGTCGAGGCAGCAGTTGCGGTGCGCCGCTCGCAGCTCGCGCATAACGGCATTCCCGAACCGGAGGACATCCCCATGCTGATGGGGCCGCCGGAGGTGATCGCCGAGACGTTCCGGCCGTTCGGCGAGCTGGGCTTCGGCACGGTGAACGTCCGGATGGCCGCGCCGTTCGACCGCGAGACGATCGACCGGCTGCCGGAGGTTCTTGCGCTCGTTCGCTAGTCGATCGGCGGCGGGACCTCGATCGAAGGCTCCGGGCCGCCCTCACCCGGCGGGCGCGTTGCCGGCGCGGGGGTTGCGGGCGGCACGAAGGCCGACGGGACCGGCGCCGACGGCGTGGCGGAGCTCGGCGGGCTCGCCGACGGCACGGGCGACGCCGGAGGCCGCGTCGATGTCGATGGGGCGACGGGTCCGGCGGACGGCGAGGCGCCCATCGACGAATTCGCGCTCGGGCTCGGGCTCGGGCTCGGGCCAGGAGCGAACGAGCCCGAGACGATCCAGCCGAGCACCAGCGCGGCGACGATCCCCGCGAGGACCAGGATGAGCAGCCCCACGGGCTGCCGACGCGTGGCGTCCTGCATTCGGGGTCGATTCTAGTGCGGTCGAAGAAGAAGGCCCGCCGCTGACGCGGCGAGCCTTCCTGATCGCTGGGTTGTGGCCGGCGCGGAGCGCCGGCCGAGGAGCTACGGGTTGACGATGAGCTGCATGAACTGCCCGTGGTGCGAGACGCCGGCCACCTTGATGACCGTCCCGGTGTGCGGGTTGTTCACGCTGTTCCAGCCGGCCTTCCAGTCGCTCGTCGCGTCTGCCGGGTCGCTGGCCACGTAGTAGCTCTTGCTGTCGTCGAAGACGCGCACGCCCTTGTGGGACGGGATGTTGAGCGTCCCGAGCGTGGTGCTCGTGAGCCTGATCCTGTCGGTCTTCGACTTGCCGAACGTCGCGTCATAGGAGTTGATGCGGGGTCGGACCACGTCGCCGCTGCCGGACCAGTGCATCACCTGGGGATGGGCGTCGATCGGGAGGATCAAGCCGCTGCCCGGGTGGTCGCTCACGTTGTTGTCGTCCGCCGACTCGTCGTAGTACCAGACGAGCATGCCGTCCTGGTACGGGAAGTGCGAGACGAAGTTCCCTGCCGGGTTGTCGAAGTTGTACGGCCCGACCCGGAGGGCCTGGTCGTACCCGCGGTAGGTGCGGTACTCGGCGAGGTAGAAGTTGCGGTACGAGCTTTCGATGGTGCCGTCCGTGCGGATGAACCCCGCGTAGGTCCAGCCCGGATCGGTCTCGGCATCGTCGAGGGCCAGCCCGGTGATCTGCAGGTTGTCGAACTTGAAGCCGTCGCCGACCGTGGCCCCGTCCGTCCAGTAGCGGAAGCGGATCAGGATCGTCGAGTTGGCGTAGTCGCTCAGGTCCGCGGTCACGTCCACCGGCTCCGGATCCAGGTCGAGGTTGTCATCACAGGCGAGCGGGGTGCCCGACACGCCGGAGATGCCTTCACCTTCGTTCTGGCCGTTCTCGTTGCGCGCCGGATCGTCCGACGCGGACGTGTGGACGTTCGTCCAGTCGTCGCCGCCGTTCGTCGAAACCTGGAGGTACGCGTAGTCCCAGCAGGGCTCGATGTGGTACAGCGCCGAGAAGGACGCCTCGATCGGACCAGCGCCGAGGGTGACCTCGCGCGTCATGGTGTTGTCGATGTCGTTGCCGTTGTCGGAGAAGTAGTAGTTCGTGCTGCCCGCGATCCAGGAATCCCCGACCTCGCGGACGAGGACCTTGTCGGGCAGCTCGACCAGGACGGCCTGCGGCCGCTTGGTGTGCGTCTCGATCGCGCTGATCTTGTGCGTGCTCTTGACGCCGGGATGGGCGACTTCGTAGCTGAGCCAGCCGAGGAAGTACTTCTCCCACGACGTCATGTGCACCGGGTACGACCCGAGGTCGTCCGTGATGCTGCCGTACGAGCCCTGGGACCAGGTGGTCCACCAGCCCGTGCCGTTCTCGCCGAAACCCGTGTTGCCGCCGGTGTCGTACTCGTCCGGCAGGTCGAGGTCATGCCCGAACTCGTGCACGAACACGCCGACGCCACCGTTCTCGGGCTCGATCGTGTAGTCGTCGATCCAGTAGTTGCTGCCGCCGATCTGCGCGCCGCCGGTCAGGTTCTGGACGCCGCCGACGGTCGGCCCGGCCGTGCCGGGCAGGATGCCGGTGTTGGCGTTGGAGCGGTGGCTCCAGATCGCGTCGGCGCCCTGGGCGCCGCCGCCGGTCTCCTCGCCCTCGCCGGCGTGCACCGACTGGAAGTGGTCGATGTAGCCGTCGGGCTCGTCGAAGTTGCCGTCCTCGTCGAAGTCGTAGCGATCCCAGATGTCGAATTGGGAGAGCCACTCGTTCGCGGCGGCCTCGCTGCCCTTCTGGGCGACCAGCGTGGGCCACCAGGCATCGACCGAGTCCTCGATGAACCGGCCGGTGTCGCGCGTGCAGACGTTGCTGCCGCAGTAGTTGCTGCCGTAGGCGGCCTCGTTGAACTGGACCTGGACCCAGTCGCTGACGTAGCCAGTCACGCTGTAGCGACCGTCGGACGCGGCGAGGTACCAGTGGGCCATCGACGGGACCTGGCTCTTGTTGAAGAGCAGGTTCTGGTAGTAGGCCTGGTTGAAGTCGGGCTCCCAGATGGTCGTGTTGTCGACCGCGCGATCCGGCTCCGGGATCTGGTTGTGGAGCGGACCGGCGGTCCCGCCATGGGCGACGTTGCCGAGCGTGCCGTGGGCATGGGTCGCGGACTCGGTGCCGAACTGGCCCATGATCGTGAGGATCTTGTCCTCGCCCTCGAACGCGAGCTCGACGTGCTTGTCCTTGCCGACCTTGACGACCTTGTTCTTGCCCTTGGCCTTGGCCTTGCCGGCGTCGACCATGTCGCGGCCCTTGGCCTTGAGGTCGTTGTAGTTCTGGGCCCGGGCATTGGGCCGGTAGTCAGACCGGTTCTTGTCGGCCTTGCCGTTGGTCTTCGCCGCAACGGGGCTCGCGACAAGCGCGAACAGCATTGCCAGCGTGGCAAGGATGGTGATGAGCTTCCTCACTCGGTTCCTCCAGATGGATTGGCAGTAGAGCTCCCGGCGGGATGGCCACGCCGCGAGCAACCGGAGTGCAGTGGGCGGTCCTCGAATCCTCCTTGGTCCGGGCGCCCCGAAGCGGTGGTTCGATACAGGGTTCGAAGCACGGCGCACGTGCCGCGGAATGGCGGCGGCCAGCGAATCTTCGAGACGCCGGAACGCGAGCTGGGTCCCCTGCTGCGCCGGCGGGCGATGATTCATTCGCCTCGACGCTGTCGCCGGAGAATACTGCGGGTCACCGTTTGACGCCTTTCAGGCAAGGGGAGGGAGCTCGCGTGCGCCAGCCAGGTCAGTGACCACCTCGGGATCTGTCGGATCGGCCGTCCTGCTAGCCGGGGGCGTCGGCGGGGCCAAGCTGGCGCACGGGCTGCAGGCGGAGCTGGGGTCGCGGCTCGTCGTCATCGTGAACACCGCCGACGACGTGGAGCGCCATGGCCTGCACGTCTCGCCGGACCACGACACGGTCATGTACACCCTCGCCGGGATCGCCAACCGCGAGTGGGGCTGGGGCATCGAGGGCGAGACGTTCGCGGCTGCCGCGTTGCTCGAGCGATATGGCGAGGAGGCGTGGTTCCGGCTGGGCGACCGTGACCTCGCGACACATGTCGTCAGGACGGCGAGGTTGCGGCGCGGCGAGCGTCCGACCGACGTCTCGCGCGCGCTCCAGCGGGCCCTGGGGGTCAAGGCGGTGATCCTGCCGATGACCGACGCACCGGTGCGGACCGAGGTCCTGACCGACGACGGCTGGCTCGAGTTCCAGGACTACTTCGTCCGCCGGCACCAGGAGCCGGACGTGCGCGACATCAGGTTCGTCGGGATCGAGGACGCGGCGGCGAGCCCGGAGGTCGAGGCGGCGCTCGAGTCCGCAGCGGCGATCGTCATCGCGCCGTCGAACCCGTTCGTCTCCGTGCGGCCCATCCTCGCCGTCGCCGGGATCGAGTCCGGCCTCCAGACCGCGCGCTCGCGGGGCGTCAAGGTCGTCGCCGTCTCGGGGATCGTCGGAGGGAAGGCGCTCAAGGGCCCGGCGGACCGGATGCTGGCGTCGCTGGGCCACGAGCCGAGCGCCCTCGGGGTCGCGCGGCAGTACACCGGGATCGCCGACGTGTTCGTCCTTGATTCCGTGGACGAAGTCCAGGTAACGGCGATCGAGAAGCTCGGGATGCGGGTGCTCGTGACGGATACCGTCATGACCGACGACACCGCGCGAGCGCGGCTCGCGGCCGATGTGCTGGGTGCGGCGGCGGGGAGCGCTCGTTGAGCCCAGGCCGAGCCGTCCATGACGCTACGATTCTCGCGTGAATGAGCCTGCCCGCGCCGACCTTTCATGCACCTGGGCGGTTGTCCCGATCCGGGGCCTGAAGACTTCGAAGACGCGACTCGGCGGCGACCTCGAACCCACGGAGCGACACAAGCTCGTGGCCGAGCTGCTCCGCCGGACGCTCGTCGCAACCCGCGATTCGCACCACGTCGCCGGCACGATCGTCGTGACGATGGACGGCGACGCGGCCGAGCTGGCCCGACACCATGACGCGATCGGGCTTGTCGAGAGCGCCCCGGGCCTCAATGAAGCGATCGAGGCTGCGCGGTCCGTTGCTGTCGCGCGAGACGCGACGGCCGTGCTGATCCTGCCGGCGGACCTGCCGGCGGTCTCGAGCGAAGCCGTCGACGCGTTGATCGATGCGGCCGGCGCCTACGCAACCGGGGATGGGCTCGTGACCGTCGTCGGTGACCGCCACGGAGCGGGCACGAACGCCATGCTGCTCACACCGCCGTTGGTGATCGCGCCGGCCTTCGGCATCGAGAGTCGCGAGGCGCATGCAAGCGCCGCCCGCGTGGCCGGCGCGCGGTTCGTCGAGCTCGAGTCGCCCCTGTCGTTCGACGTCGACACGTCCGCCGACCTGCTCGCCGCAGAAGCCACCCTCGGGTCGCTCCGTGGCTGACGCAGCGCGCTCCGGGGAATCGGCATCGCCACGTGAACCCTCGCGGATCGAGGTCATCGCGCTCGAAGGCATCCGCGAGGTCGTTCCGGGCGACGACCTGCCGCAGCTGATCGTCGCCGCCCTCCACGCGACGCCCGACGCGACCCCCGCACGCGAGGATGACGTCCTCGTGGTGACCCAGAAGGTGGTCTCGAAGGCCGAGGGCGCGATCGCCGACCTGGAGACCGTCGAGCCGCGGCCGGAGGCGATCGCGTTCGCCGAGCGGTGGGACCGCGACGCGCGCCAGGTCGAGCTCGTCCTTCGTCACGCCAAGCGGATCGTCCGGATGGCGAACGGGGTCGTCATCACCGAGACGCCGCACGGGTTCGTCTGCGCGAACGGCGGCATCGACGCCTCAAACGTCGGTCCCAACAGCGGGTCGATCGTGACCCTCCTCCCCGACGACCCTGACGCGTCTGCCGCGCGGATCCGCGCCGCTGTCCGCGAGTCGAGCGGCGTCGACGTCCCGGTCGTGATCTCGGATTCGTTCGGGCGTCCATGGCGCTTCGGGATCGTCGACGTGGCGATCGGCGTCTCCGGCCTGCTCCCGCTCGAGGACCTGCGCGGAACGCCGGACCGAGACGGCCGGGTCATGAAGTCGACGGTTCGGGCCGTTGCCGATGAGCTTGCCTCCGCGGCCGAGCTGACACTCGGGAAGCGGTCGGGGCGCCCCGCGGCGCTGGTTCGAGGGGCGGCGTTCACCCGGGGAGAGGCGTCGATCCGGGACCTCGTGATGCCGGAGTCGTTCGACCTCTTCCGTTGACGCTCCTCAGCGGCCGACGGGCAGGCCTTCTGCCGGCACCCCGCCATATCGCTCGCAGGCGGCGAGCCATCGCGCACTCCGATCGCGCGCCGCTTGTTCGACCTCGGGCGGAATGATCACGAACGGCGGTCGTAACGGGCCGGGCTCGACGTACTTGGCGTAGGAGATGGCGATCTTGGCGAGCGTCTCGCGCCACGACAATGGAGGAAGCTGATCGCGAGGTGGGTAGAGGTCCAGCGTGATGTCGGCCCCCTCCTCCGATCGGCCGGCGGCGATGGCATCGCGCAGCTTGATCAGCGGTGCAGGGCCCATCCAGCAGTCATATGACCAGAAGCCGGCCGCCCCGAGCGGCTGGTAGGCGTGGAACTGCCACGCGGCGACGAAGACCCGGACTCGCCCACCGGTTGCTCGCTGCAGGGCAACGAAGTCCCGCGTCTCTCGATGGGCATCCTTCATCGCCACGATGTTTGGCAGCTGCGCGAGCTCGCTCAACGCGCGGATCGGCAGCGTCACGTGGTGCAGGGTCGGGTTGTGGTAGATCATGATCGCCAGGTCGGGAAACTCGGCTGCGAGGTCTCGATAGAAGCGGACGGCGTTCTCGACGGTGCTCGGGAAATAGAACGGGACGCCCACCAGCACGCCGTCCGCGCCGGCGTCGCGGGCGACACGGGCGCGCCGGAAGGCGTCTCTGCTGTTGAGGGCGGTACAGCCGACGAAGACAGGGACCCGCTTTCGAACGGCCTCGACCGTGGCGCGCGCGAGCGTTTCGTGCTCTTCCTCGAGGAGCGTGTGGAATTCGCCGAATGAGCCCGCCGTCGCGAGGACGTCGATGCCGTCGGCAATGATCCGATCGACTCCCCTGGTCAGGCGTTCGACGTCCACCGTGTCCGTCGCGTGGACGGACGCGGCGTCATCGGTCGCAAATGCGGGCATCATCGCCAGGATGCCGCCGAGGTCCGCGGGCCCGATCACGGCAGCAGCCTGGGAGCCTCCGGAGCCATTACCAAACCCTCAGCCATGGCCGGCAGGCGCCCCGGACGGCTGGGTGATGCGCCGATGACCCCACAGATCGCGCTTGTCGTAGCGCCTGACCTCCCAGGTCGCGTCATCGATCTCCCGGCCACCGAAGCCGTACTCGATGCCGAACTTCGACGGCGTCTCGATGTAGAAGGAGACGGTGAGGTCGTTGGGGTGCTTGCCGAGCGTCTCGAGCATCGGCACGCCGTGCTCCTCGCAGAGGTCGATCGAGGTTCCGAGGTCGTCGAGGCTGAGCGCCTCGAGCATGATGTGCACGATTCGGCGCGGGCCCGGCATCTTGTCCGCAGCCGCGATCGCGATCGAGTGGTGCCGGGCGTTGCAGTGGAAGAAGGCCAGCTTGCCTGATCCGTAGTCGCTGAGTCGAAGCCCCAGGACGTCGATGTAGAACCGCTCGCAGGCGTCCCGATCGGGCACGCGAAGGACGACGTGGCCCAGACCCTGCTCCGACGCCTTGAAGCCGACCATCGGGCGGGGCGGGTTGAACGGCTCGTGGATCTTGTCGAGCGGCCCGTAGAAGATCTCCATCGCGTAACCGGCGGGGTCCTCGAACCGGACGAGGTCGCGGACCTTCCGGACCTCGATCTCCTCGGCGGTTCCGGCCGTGACGGCGACCCCGGCTGCCCGGAGCCGCTCCGTCATCGTTGCCAGCTCGGCCGGGCCCGGGACCTGCCAACCCATGTACGAGATGTCATCGGACTCGCCCGGGTGAACGAGGATCCGGTGGTTGTACTCGTCCATCCGAAGGTAGAGCGTGCCATCGTCTCCTCGACCCGAGACCGCGAGCCCGACGACCTTCGTCGCCATCCGCTCCCAGGCCTCGAGGTCAGTGACGGCGAAGGCGACGTATCCGAGTTGCGTGATCAAGGCACTCCCTCCGACAGCAGGGCGTATTGGTCCGGCATGCGATGAAGTCGGGCCGACACCGTCCGTCCATCCGCGACCACGAGATCCTGAGCCGCGACGGACAGTATGCCGGTTCCGTGACCTTCTCTCGCGTGGCCACTATGGCACAATGTGCCTGCCGTCGCCATTGATTTTGTACTCATCTTGAGGGGTGGTGGAACGAGGTGGTGGTCACGAGCCGTTCGGAGACGACCTACGAGGTCTTCGAGCCGGCGCTCGGAACCGTCTTGGCCCAGGTCCCCGAATCCGGTGCGCGTGGGGTCGAATCGGCGGTCGAGGCCGCTGCGGGTGCCGCGCCCGGATGGCGGGAACTCGGCCCCCTGGCCCGGGCCGACCTTGTTCGAGCGTTCGCGGCCAGTGTCCGCGAGCACGCCGAAGAGCTCGCCCGCCTCGACAGCCGCAACGGCGGCTTTCGACTGGCCGCCGCGCGCCTGGGCCCCCTCAAGGGCAGCCAAACGCTCGACTACTTTGCCGGGCTCGCTCCCACGATCGGCGGTTCCACGGTCCCGGCGAGCACCGACCACCTGCACTACACCGTTCGTGAGCCGTTCGGGGTCGTCGGCGTCATCACCGCCTTCAATCACCCGACGTTGTTCGCAACCGCGCGGACGGCCGCGGCCCTGGTGGCCGGCAACTGCGTGGTCCTCAAGCCCGCCGAGCAGACTCCCCTGTCCGCGATCCGCCTCGGCGAGCTTGCCAACGAACACCTGCCCGCTGGCGTGTTCAACGTCGTTCCCGGCCGCGCGGAGACCGGGACGGCGCTCGTTCGGCACCCGCTCGTGCGCCGCGTCGCGTTCACGGGCAGCGTCGATACGGCCCTCAGGATCCAGGCAATCGCTGCCGAAAGCGGGACCGTCAAGCGTCTGTCGTTCCAGCTCGGCGGCAAGAATCCGCTGATCGTCCTGCCGGACGCCGACCTGACTCGTGCCGTCGACGCTGCTGTCGATGGCATGAACCTCGCCAACGTGGTGGGCCAGTCGTGCGGCTCGACCTCTCGGGCCTTCGTCCATCGCTCGATCCACGGGGCGTTCGTCGAACAGGTTGCGGCACGCTTCTCGGACATCCAGTTCGGCTTCCCGCAGGACGAAGCGGCAGGCCTGGGTCCCCTCATCTCGGACGCCCATCGGCAGCGCGTGGAGCGTCACGTGGAAACCGGGCGGCGAGAAGGGGCCCGCATGGTCACCGGTGGAGAGCGCGGGCAGACGCCATTCGATGCCGGCTTCTATTACCGGCCAACCCTCTTCGACCAGGTCGACAGCGGCATGCAGATCGGAAGGGATGAGATCTTCGGGCCGGTGTTGTCCGTGATCGAATGGACGGACGAAGATGACATGCTGCGGGCCGTGAACGACTCCCGGTTCGGATTGACCGCGAGCATCTTCACGCGAGATCTCGTTTCCGCCCATCGACTCGCGGCCCGGGTTGAGTCGGGATACGTCTGGGTGAACACCGTCGAGCGGCGCTGGATCGGCGTTCCGTTCGGTGGCTTCAAGGACAGTGGTACGAGCACCGAGTACGCCGCGGACGAGCTGCTCGCCTTTTCGCTCGTGAAGAGCGTCAACGTCTCGCTGCGATGAAGGTCGGCAAGCGGTCAATGACGGAGGTAGGACCATGCACGGCTCGCACATGGCGCCGGAAGGCGGGCTGAGGTGAAGGCCGAGACGTTCGACAGCGCCAAGCTCAAGGCGCTCGCCGAGGAGCTCCGCCCCCAGAGCGATACGGTGCAGGAGCTGATCCTCGCCGTGGTCCGCCGCGCCGTCCTTGCGGGGATCGTTCAGCCCGGCGTGAAGCTGCGACAGGAGGATCTGGCAGCGATCTTCGGCACGAGCCGGATCCCCGTTCGCGAGGCGCTCAGGGTGCTGGAGCACGAGGGACTCGTCCGGTCGGAGCCCCATCGCGGCTTTGCCGTGACGGCCCTGGATGCCGATCAGGTCGAGGAGATCTACGAGCTCAGGATCGTCCTCGAGGGGCATGCCATCCGGCAGGCCATCCCGCTGCTCACGGAGAGCGATCTGATGGAGCTCGATCAGCTGCATGACGAGATGGAGCACGCGGCCGATCCCGAGGACCAGCTCAAGAAGCGGGAACGGTTCTACATGCGCCTCTACTCCGTGACTGCCAGGCCACGGCTGGTCGGGCTCATCGCCCGCCTCCACCAGGAGGTGGCCCGCTCGCTCCGATGGAAGCTGGTCCAGCACTCCCCGACGCAGCATCAGAGCTTCTACGAAGCGATCCGACGCGGTGACGCCGATACCGCGGTCGATGAGCTCACGCACCACTACCGGAAGGTCGCGGCGTTGATCCGCCGGTTCGTGCGCCAAGGGGAGCAGGCAAAGGACGCCCCGTCGGCCGCGAGTGTCGATCAGAGCCGCTACGACGGAGCGCAAGGTTGAAGGTCGAGGGGGTCACGTTCCACCATCGCGGGTTCGCGCTGGCCGGCACGTTGAAGCTGCCGGATGCGGAGCAGCCGGTGCCGGCCGTGGTCCAGGGCCCGGGGTGGTTGGGTCTTCGTGGCGCGAAGTTGTATGAGCCCTACCACGATGCCCTGCTGGCGGCCGGGATCGCCGTGCTCGTGTTCGACTACAGGGGATTCGGTGAGTCGGCGGGTGACGCCACGTACCTGGATCCCATGGCGCAGGTCGAGGACTGGATCGCTGCCAATACGTACCTGGAGGCGCGGCCCGAGATTGACGGCGGCCGGATCGGGGCATTCGGCTCCGGCGGGACGGGCGGCGGCAACGCCGTCGTGGTGGCCGCGCTGGATCCCCGCGTCAAGGCGGTGGTGAGCCAGGTCCCGATCGCGGATGGCCGTGACTGGCTCCGACGCATGCGGCGCGAATACGAGTGGCTGGACTTCCTGCGCGAGGTCGAGGAGGACAGGCGTCACCGGGCCATCAGCGGCGAGGGCCTGCTCGTCGCGGTCCGGGAAAGAATCATGGTGCCAACGCCGGAACGGCGCACCACGACGATCAAGTCGGATGTCGACGGCAGGGTTCCGACCGAGGTGCAGCTCGCCAGCGCTGAAGCGATCATGGCCTACCGGCCACTCGACTTTGTCGATCGGATCGCACCTCGCGCCGTGATGCTCATCTGCGTCGAACGGGACGCGACGACGCCGGAGGATCACGCATTCGCCCTGTACGAGCGCGCCGGAGACCCGAAGCGCCTCGTCGTCCAGACGGGCACGACGCACTACGCGGCGTATGCCCAGTACGGGGAGCTCGTGAATCCGCTCATCGTGGAGTGGTTCGAGCGATATCTCGCTACCGGCGAGGTGATCGTCCGGGAGGGCACGGTCGACCATGGCATCCAGCGACTGTCGCGACCGGTCGATGCCACGTCGCCTGTTCCTGCCTGACGTGACGTACGACCTCGTCATCCGGGGCGGCACGCTCGTCAGCGCGACGGGCCGGGAGCGGGCGGACCTTGCCGTGGCGGACGGCCAGATCGTCGCCGTCTCCGAGCCGGGTGCGATGTTGGAAGCAGCGCGAACGATCGATGCCACGGGGCGTCACGTCCTCCCTGGGGCCATCGATGTCCATTCCCACCACCGCGAGCCGGGCTTCACCCACAAGGAGGACATCGTCACCGCGACCTCCGCTGCGGCAGCGGGGGGCGTCACCACCTCGTTTGCCATGCCCAACGTCCAGCCGCCGCCGAACACCGTGGAACGACTGGACGCGATGCTGGCGCTCTACGAACAGCGGGCGCTCATCGACTGGAACATCAATGCGGCCGGCACCATCCCGGAGGAGCTGCCGGCGATGGCCAGTCGGGGCATCGCGGCCTTCAAGGTCTTCATGGTCGTGGACACGGGCCGGGACTATCCCCACATGCCCGGGATCGGCGTCCACGATCACGGCGAGCTCTTGGGGATCTTCGAGGCGGTCGGCGAGACCGGGCTGCCGCTGATGGTCCATCCCCACGACCAGGCGCTCATGGGGCACATCGAGCAGGGGTTCTGGGACCGTGGGGAACGGGATGCGCGCGCGTACGCGAAGGCCTACAGCGCGCACGACGGCATCATCTGGGACACCGCCGTAGCCCTCCTCTTGCGGCTCCAGCAGGCAACGGGAACGCCGCTCCACCTGCTCCACACCCAGACGACCGGGGTCGTCGAGCAGCTGCGACGAGCGAAGGCGGCCGGCCAGTACGTCACCGCGGAGCTCAACCCGTGGGCCCTCTTCCTCGGGAACGATTGGCCGACGATCGAGCGCCTCGGCTCGTATGCGCTCAGCTACTACGTCCCCGAGCACAACACGGAGCCGCTCTGGGCGGCCCTCCGCGACGGAACCATCGACCTCGTGTCCACCGATCATGCGCCCCACACGCGCGAGGAGAAGGAGCCGGGCTGGACGGATGGCTGGAAGGCCCACACGGGCACCCCGTCCACGCAGTTCTACGTGCCGCTGCTCCTCGACGCCGCGAGCCGCGGTCTGGTGACCCTCGAGCGCGTCGTCGAATTGACCGCGACGGTGCCGGCCAGCGCATTCGGGCTGGGCCGCAAGGGCCGGCTCGAGGTCGGCTGTGACGCCGACATCGCGATCGTCAACCTCGAAGCCGATCTGGAGATCCGCGACGAGATCGTCCTCAGCAAGATCGGCTGGACGCCCTATGCCGGCCGCCGCGTCCGTGGCGTGGTCGACACGACGCTCGTTCGGGGGCAGGTGGTGTACGAGGACGGACGAGTCGTCGGTGAGCCGGGCTGGGGCCGGCAGGCGCGACCAGATCGAGCCGGATCCCGGCGCCCATCAGCAGTCGTAGCAGGGAGTAGCACCGGATGACCACTCGTTTCGGTCTGCTCGTGCCCCACTTCGGGGAAGAAGCCGACCAGGACCTCCTGATCGAAGGCGCTCGCCTCGCCGATCGACTTGGTTTCGACTCCCTCTGGGTGCGCGACCACCTCGTCTTCCACCCGCACGGAATGGAAGGAACGGACCGAACCTTCATCGAGCCCTTCATCACGCTGACGATGCTGGGTGCCAAGACCGAGCGCATCGGCCTCGGAGCGGCGACGATCATTCCGTTCCGGCACCCCCTCCTGATGGCGTACAGCGTTGCGTCGCTGTCCTGGGCAACCCGACGTCGGTTCGACCTCGGCATCGGAGCGGGCAACTTCCAGCACGAGTTCGATGTGATCGGCCAGGGCGAGCTCAAGCGCCCCGAGCTCATGCGGGAGCAGACGCTCATCGCGCGGCGCCTGTGGGCTGGCGAAACCCTCGAGTGGCACTCGGAGCTCTACGACTTCTCGGACGTCGACCTCAAGCCGCAGCCGCTGTTCCCGGTGCCGGTGTGGTGGGGTGGCGCCACGCCGGCGTCAGCTCGTCTCGCCGTCGACTTCTGCGACGGCTGGCTCCCGGGTCGGATTACCTTTCCGACGTTTGAGGCGCGAGTCGCCAAGATCCGCGAGATGTGCGTGGAGCAGGACAAGCCGATGATCATGACCGGGGCCGTTCCCGTGACGAGCATCGACGACACCGCCAAGGGCGCACTCGATCGGCTCAATGTCCCGGGCCTCATCCGCAACGCGAACGCCCAGAAGTTCTGGCTGAAACCGGACGGCGGCGAGTTCACGAAGATCGAGGAGCTGGATGGCTCCATCCTCGCAGGCACGCCGGACGACATCGTCCGTGGCATCCAGCGCTACCAGGAGATCGGCTGCGACCTGTTGATCTTCGACTTCCGAATGCGTTTCCCGGAGTGGCTCGCCCAGATCGAGGTCCTGGCGCGAGATGTCCTGCCACGGGTCGGGGAGCCGGCGAAGACACCGGATGCCGCGTAGCCCGGTCGCGGTCCGCGCCGCCACCAAGGTTGGCCTGGGGGTCACCGAGCTTCGGACCTACCCGAGACCTGAAGTCGGCGACGACGACGCCATCCTCCGTGTCGCCGCGACCGGTGTCTGCGGCGCCGACGTGAAGTGGTACGGGCAGGAGCACGAGGAACCCCGGATCCTGGGCCACGAGATCGTCGGTTGGATCGAGGGCATCTCGGCCAGCGCCAGTCGTCGCTGGGGTGTGAGCGAAGGCGATCTCGTCGCGCTCGAGGAGTACCTGCCGTGCGGGCATTGCGAGTGGTGCAGGGTTGGCGAGTACCGCCACTGCGTCGAGGCGGATCCGACGGCGTCGGCCAATCGGCGCTTCGGGTCGACACCCGTGTCCGTGCCGCCATCCCTGTGGGGTGGCTATGCCGAGCTGGTCTACGTGCCGGCGAACGCTGTCCTCCATCGTGTACCCGCGGGCATGACGCCCGTGAGAGCCGCCTATGGTCTGCCGCTCGGAAACGGCTTTCAGTGGACGTACATCGACGGCAAGGTTGGCCCCGGAGCGTCGGTGCTCATCGAAGGCCCCGGCCAGCAAGGCCTCGGCTGCGTCATCGCGGCACGAGAGGCTGGCGCGCACCTCGTGATCGTGTCGGGTAGAACCTCAAGTGCCTGGCGCCTGGAGATCGCTCGCGCGCTCGGGGCAGTCACGGTCAACGTCGACGAGCAGGATCTCGTGAACGCGGTCCTGGAGCTGACGGGCGGCCGCGGCGTCGACGCCGCGATCGACACCACCGGCGGCAGCGAGACGACCGCGATCGCGGCGCTGAAGGCCCTCAAACGGAAGGAGGGCGTCGCGGTCCTCCAGCCGGCCGAGGTTCCATCGTTCCCGCTGGAGGTGGTCAACCGCAAGGCGATCACGGTCCGGATGACCCGAGGCCACTCCTACCGCGCGGTCCACATGGCGCTCGACCTGCTGGCGACGGATCGGTACCCGTTCCACCTGCTGAACAGCCACACGTTCGATCTCGACCACGTCGACGAGGCCATTCGAACGGCAGGCGGGCGAGGGTCGAGCCCCAGCCTCCACGTCGTCGTCTCGCCCGAGGCGATCGCCGCCACGGCCTCGCGCGACCTCCCGACACCGGCGTGAGCGCGACGCCAAGATGTGCGTGAAGGAGTGGATGTGAGCGCCTCAGGCATCCCGATCACGCTGGCGATCAGCTCGTACGACCACGTAAATGACCTTCGCCACGGCCAGGTGGCCATCGAAGGGACGGACCCTCGATTCATCGAGCTCCCCATCCCGGAGATCTTTCGTCGATTCCGTGAGTTCGATGTCAGCGAGATGTCGTCGGCGAAATACGTCTCGCTTCGATCGTCCGGTGACGACAGCGTCCAGGCGATCCCGGTCTTCACGTCCCGGCTGTTTCGGCATTCGTGCATCTACGTGCGGACCGACAAGATCAAGGCGCCGAGCGACCTGGTGGGAGCGCGGGTCGGGATTCCGTCGTGGAGCATGACCGCCGGTGTCTTCGCCAGGGGCTTGCTGAGCGACAGCTATGGCGTCCGCCCGCAGGACATTGCCTGGATCCAGGCGGGCCTGGACAGGCCCGGCCGCTCCGAGCCGATCCGCCTGCCCTCGTTGCCGGACGGCGTCTCGATCGTCTCGAACCAGAAGGACACGCTCGAGGGGATGTTGTGGTCCGGGGAGCTCGACGCCGTGATCTCGCCCGCTGTGCCCGAGAGCTTCGATCGATCGTCGCAGACCGGCGGCGCGATCGGCCGGCTCTTCCCCGATTCGGCCGAGGCGGAGCGTGAGTACTACAAGGAGACGGGCGTCTTTCCGATCATGCATCTCGTCGTCATTCGACGGGACGTCGCGGCGGCACATCCATGGCTTGCCACCAACCTCTACCGAGCGTTCGAGGTCGCGAAGCGACGCTTCTTTGCCCGGGTCGTGGACATCGCGGCCAGCCGCTTGCCGATCCCCTGGATTGACGACCATCTCGCGAGCGTGCGACGGATCCTGGGGGATGACCCGTGGCCGTACGGCGTCGAGCCCAATCGGGTCGCGCTGGAGGCACTGCTCCGTTACAGCCGGGAGCAGGGCCTGCTGGCCGGCGACATTACGGTTGACGAGCTCTTCCTGCCGGTCGAGACGTTCGTCGAAGGCGCTGCCTGACGTTGCAGCCGGGGATCAGCCGGGACGAGCGGCCTTGGCTTCCCGGATGAACCGCCGCAGGAGCGCCGCGACCTTCTCGTAGTGCATCGCGAGCTCGGCGCAGGCGGCATCGGCGTCGCCGCGCTTGACTGCCTCGAAATAGGCCTCGTGGTTCGCGGGCGAGTCGTGCACGAGCTTGAACCGTAGCGATCGCGCAACCTCCTGGCGCAACCGACTGATCAGTCCGATGAGGTGCGGCCTGGCGGTGACGCCGTAGAGCCGGAGGTAGAACCGTTCGCGCTTGATCAGCCGCGCATCCGACCGCTCACTCTCCTGCATCTCGCGGTAGAGGTCTTCGAGATCCGTGAGGTCGCTCTCCGTGAGGAGTGGGATGGCCAACCGCGTGGCATGCGATTCCAGGACGATCCGAAGCTCGTAGATCTCTTCGATCTGGTCGGCATCGAGCGAGGTGACCGCGAAGCCCCGGTTCGGCTCCAATTCGGCGAGGCCCTCGTACTCGAGGACGCGTAACGCCTCGCGGACCGGAATCCGCGACGTCCCGAAGATGGTCGCGAGATCCTCCTGGCGCAGCCTGGCTTCGGGGGCCAGGACGCCTTCGACGATTGCCTCGCGCAGGACCGCGAGAATGAACTCCTGGACGGTCGCGTGCTTGCCGTCGTGGTCCGCGACGAGCTGGCGGATCCGCGACTCCTGATCCGAGGCGCCTTCAGATCCGATCGGACTCCCCGCCGGTCGCCCATCGATCCGCGACACACCCACCAGCATCGCTCCTGACTGTCACCCGAATTGGCCGACTCGACATCACGTTCCGGGCCGAACGATCACGCTAGATCACGCCGAGGTGTGGCGACTGCGAACAGCCAGGCTCACCTTGTGAAATACATTTGCTAAGTATTGCATACATGACGGGCCCGGGAGACAGGCCGGCGAGTTCCCGAAAGCGACCCGCGCACGTGATCGACAACGGCGCATCCGTCACGACCTCGACCGGGTGGGAGCAGGTCCGGGTCGTCCGAATGTATACAGTTCCAATTCAATGGCTCACATGAGCAACCAGTCTGGTAGCCTCATCCTGTGGCCCGTGCTCTGGCCACGAACGTTCCACCCATACCAGCGAAGGCGTTGGATCGGACGTACGTGAACAAGAGACCGCGCTCCACGAGTCACGCCAGATGACGGGCCGAATCGAGAGGGTTCGGTCATGGCGTCCGGCTCTGACCGGCAGGGGCGTCGTCAACACGCTGGCCGTTGGCTTCGTCGTCTATCTGGTGGTCGGGCCGCTGATCATGCTCCTCTGGGCGGCCTTCCAGGACGCGTCCCGGGGAATCCGCATCGTGCCCCCGATCCAGTGGTCGCTGATCAACTTCGAGCGAGTGTTCGGAGATGCGGACACCTACGCGCATCTCCTGCAGACCGCGGTATTCGCCGGGGGCTCGCTGGCCGTTGCGTTCGCGATCAGCATCGCGCTCGCGTGGCTCATCGAGCGCACGGATCTCCCGCTGCGAAACCTCGGCTACGTGCTGATCGTTGCGCCGCTGGGCATCCCGTCGGTGGTCATGGTCATCGCGTGGACGTTGATGCTCAACCCGACGACCGGCGTCATCAACGTCACGTTGCGCGACTTCCTCGGCCTGGAGATGTCGCGAGGACCGTTCAACCTCTACACGATGGCCGGGATGATCTTCGTGCAGGCGATGGCGCTCGTACCGTTCACCGTCCTGCTGATCTCTCCGACCCTGGCGGGAATGAGCGCCAGCTTCGAAGCCGCGGCGCGGACTTCCGGCGCGACGTTCTTCACGATCGTTCGTCGCATCGTGCTGCCACTCTGGAAACCGGCTTTGCTGGGGACGCTCATCTACCAGTTCGTGATCGTGGTCGATACCGTCGATGTTCCGCTGATCATCGGACTCCCCGGAGGGATCCGCGTCTTCATCAGCGATGTGTACAGGGCGATCAATCCTTCGGTGGGGATCGCCGACTACGGGGCGGCCAGCACCTTCGCCATCCCGATGGTCGGCATCGCCATCTTCGGCATGCTCCTGTATAGCCGCGTGATCCGGGATGCGGCCAGCTTCGCGACGATCACGGGGAAGTCCTTCCGGCCGAGCCGTTCGAAGCTGGGCTGGTGGAAGCCCTTGGCCCTTCTGTTCGTCTTCGGCTACTCGTTCGTCTCGTTCATCCTTCCGATCTTCGTTCTCGTGTGGGTGAGCTTCCAGCCATACCTCGGGCCGATCACCCTGGATCGACTGAGCCTCGCCACCGCCGATACATATCGGCTGGTGCTGCTCGGCGAAGGCGACGGCGGGCGGGCCTGGCAGGGCCTGTTCTTCAACGCCCTGCGCAACACGCTCGTGATCGGGGTGGCGAGTGCGACCTTCACCGTCGTCCTCTCGCTCATCCTGTCGTGGATCGTGGTTCGGTCACGCTCCCCCTTCCGCGGAACCGTCGATGTCATCGCCTTCCTCGGCCATGCCATCCCGTCCGCGATCGTCGCGATCGCGGTCCTCCTGATCTACCTCCTGCTGCCCAACCCGATCTACGGGACGATCTGGGTCGTGGTGCTCGCGATGATTGCCAAGTTCGTCAGCCTGGGGACACGCGGCACGACCTCCGGGATCGCCCAGGTCCAGGTCAGCCTCGAAGAGGCCGGCGCCACGTCCGGCGCGAACGCCTGGCAGGTCTGGCGACGAGTCCTGATCCCCTTGCTCGCGCCAACCCTGGTCACGACCTGGCTGGTCGTCTTCCTGGCGGCCATCACGATCCTGTCGATCCCGTTGTTCCTGCTGACCGGCCAGAACTACACGCTGTCTGTCCTGATCTTCAACCAGTGGGACGCCGGCGCGACGCAGAAGACCGCCGTCCTGTGCGTGCTCATCGCGGCAGGCACCCTGGGCCTCGCGGGGATGCTTCGCTTCCTCGGGAACCGCCGCGATCTCGGCGTGTAGCCGAAACGCGCTGGGAGGATCTAGCTGGGCCATCCCGCACTCGGCCGGGGTGCGCCGGATCGGGATGGACTTGTCGACCTTGGTGGAGCGTCGGTGAGCGACGAGCGGAGCCTCTACAGCCGCCCGCTCCTCGCGGTGCTTGCAACCGCCCTTGCTGGATTCGGCTCGTACCTCTTCATCCAGGCGCTGCTGCCTCTCCAGGTTTCCGAGCTCGGTGGAACCGCAACGCTCGTCGGGATCATCCTGGGCGCCTTCAGCGTTTCGTCGGTCGTGATTCGCCCCCTCATCGGACGCCTGACCGACTCGATCGGCCCTCGCACGATCCTCCTCGTCGGCGTGGCGCTCCTCGGCGTTTCGACCTTGGGCTATCTCATCCCGGCGATCGCGATCATGCTGTTGGTTCGCGTCGTCCACGGCGTTGGTTGGGCGGCATTCAACACCGGTGCCCTCGCCTCGATCGCGACCTTGGCGCCGCCGGAACGAAGAGGCGAGGCGTCGGGCATCTACAACCTCATGCCGGCGATCGCCCAGCTCGCGTTCCCCGCGGCCGGAATCATCGTGGCGGAGCGGATGGGTCTCCAGGCGGCCTTCACGATCTCGGCCGGCATCGCACTCATCGGCGTGCTGATCATCGGAGGGTCACCCCGGACCGCGCCGGTCGCCAGCTCCTTGTCCCGCCCGGCGATGTTCGAGCGTGCGTGGATGTTTCCGATGGCGCTCGAGTTCCTGAACTCCACGTGCCTGATCCTCGTGATCGCGTTTCCGCCCCTGTTCGCGATCGACAAGGGGATCGACGTCGAGCAGCTCGCGATCTACTACCCCTTCTACGGCGGCACGGTCGTCGCCGTCCGCCTCCTCGCAAGCCGATGGCTCGATCGAGTCGACCGCAGCATCACGATCGCTGCTGCCGCCATCGTGGGCATCATGGGATTGGGTGTCGGCGCGATTGCCGATTCGGTCGCGGTCCTGACCGTCTCGGCCTGCCTCTACGGCATGGCGACGGCGGTCATCTCGCCGTCGTCGATGGCCCTCGCGATCCACCGGGCGCGGCCGGGGACGGCGGGGGCGGCGATGGCCACGTACTCGCTCGGCATCCAGCTCGGGCTTGGAGTCGGAGCCTTCGCCTGGGGGGTTCTCATCGACGCCTTCGGGTTCCCGAGTCCGTACCTGGGCGCCATCGTCGCCATGCTCCTGCTCCTCGTCCTGACGGTCGTCGCCCACCGAAGGGCGCGGTCGAGGAAGGGGCTCGCCGCCTAGGCCAGCACGGCAGGGATGACCTCGCTCCCCAGCAGCTCGAGGGCCTCCGGAACGTCCGGACCCAGTGGGACGCCGAAGACGAAGTGGTTGATCCCAACTCCCCGTGCGATCGACATCATCTCGCGTAGGCGAGGAATGACCTCCTCGGGGGTCCCGGCATTCACCGATCCCACGTCGGCGAGGAGCTTGTCGGAAACGCGGCGAGCGGCCTCGTTGAGGTCGCGCCCCTTGATGTAGGCGTCGGCGATGTGCGCGGCTTCCTCGCGATCGAGTCCGAGCTCGTCGAGGACGTCCGGGTAGCGCAGGTACGCGCCGGTGAGGCCGATCGAAGTCTGCCGCTTGGCATATTGGCGGGCCTTCTCGCCGTCCCGGGAGATGGAGCAGCTGAGGTTCATCATCTTGTCGAACGGCCGGTCATCGCCGGCCGCTGCTCGCGACTCATCGAGGGCCTGGGCGATCTTGGCCAGGAAGCCGTGCTTGGTGCCTCGGTAGGATGTCCGCACGGCGACCTGTGTGAACACGGCGCCATCCCCGTGCTGGCCCGCCAGCTTGGCCATCGGGACGCCGGCGACGGCGAGGTAGACGGGGACACGGTTCGCGGGCGGGAAGTGCAGGCTCGTTCGCATCTCCGTGTTGTGCCGGAAGCGGGCCGCGAGGTCGGGAAACTCGGCGAGGTCGATCTCTTCGCCGGCCAGGAGCGCACGCATCATGATCAGGCTCTCGCGCACGACCGAGATGGGGCTCGTCGTCTCGCTGATCACCTTCTTGGAGATCCCGCCCGCGCCGAACCCGATCGCGACGCCGCGCCCGGGCCGGGTCAGCTTGGACATGCTCCCGAACCGCTGCGCGAGCTCGAGCGGGTTCCGCCACGGGAACGTGACGAGCGGGCCGACCGAGACGTCCAGCTCCATCGCCAGGGCGGTCAGGAAGGTGGTCGTGTCCTCGTACATGAACTCGTCGGCGGCCCAGATGTAGTCGAACGGATAGCACTCGAGCGCCTTCCGGCCATAGGCGAGCATCTTCTCGAGGCCGTGCCAGGGCCAGAACTGAACGCCGATCTTTGGATCTGCCATGGTTCCCTCTGTCGCGAGCGGTCGGTTGCCCAGGCGGTGCCGTGCCGTCTGACTAGATGCCTTCCTCCCGGGTAAGGGCGAGGCTGCTGAGCTTGCCGTAGCGCACGGGCTCGTCGCTCGCGACGAACCGGGCCCTGAAGCGCTCGGCCCACGGCGACGGATCCGTCACCCAGTCGGCAGCGCCGAACAACGGCCGGACGCGCTGGCCGGCGAGCCTCCCGAATGCCGGGACGCCGACGTCAGGCAGGCACGCGACCCGGCCCGCTGCGGCGAGGGCCAGCTGGCCGCTCTCCGAGGTCAGCCACTCGAGGAACTGTCGCCCGAGCTCGGGGTTGCGCGCTCCACGAACGAGCAGCCCGAAGGCCGGAATGCAGGGGCTGGGATCCAGGAAGACGTGTCGGACCGGCGACTCGGCCCGGATCCGCCGGGCGACGTTCATATTGGAGAGGCCGATCCAGCGCGAGCCCGTCGCGACCTCGAGGACGGCGCGCTCGTTGTCCCCGACGAGCAGCGGGTTCGTGGCCGCGAGCCCGGTGACGAGCGCGTCCCAGGCGTCGGGATCGAGCGCACCGGAGAGCTCTGCCAGAGCGGTGCCGGTCGTGTGCATGCTCCAGGGCTGCTCGAAGACCATGTGGTCCTGCCATCTGGCGGCCGTGAGATCGGACCACGTCGCGGGTGGGTCGGCGTAGTGGGCGTTGTAGATCGCGACGATCGGCTCCATGTACATCGGCCACCACAGGCCGCTGGATGCCGACGTCCAGGAGGCCGGGTAACGATCCCGCAGCGGCGATTCCGTTGGCTCGCACAGCTCGGCATCCACGAAGTAGCCGGGGTTGGTGACCCAGACGACATCGGGCCGCTCGCCTGGCGGTGCACTCTGGACATGCTCGAGGACCCGGCTGCCCGAGACGTCCTGGACATAGTCGAGCTCGGCGTCAGGAGCCACGTCGCGCTGGAATGCCGGCCAGATGAAGTCCGCCATCGAGACGCGGTCGGTCAGACCGATCGCTGACACGCGCGACGCGCCGCCCGGTTCGCCGGTGCCGCCAATGTGCTTGGTCAGGTCACCGAACGACGTGAAAGCCACCTAGAGCACCCTCGCGTCGACTCGATACGCGGTGTCGCGGGTGTGGCCGCCGTAGACCGCCCCGGCGACCCCCTGGCCCGGGTTCGCAAAGGAAACCTCCAGGACCATGGTCTTGCCGCGGGGCTCCACTCGGGCGAGCCATTCGTTGAAGATCGGCGTGTCGCCGATGCGGTCGATGCCCAGCATCTCCCATGCGCACGGCATCGCCATGCCCTTGGGTTCGAGCTGGACGACGCTCGTGGGCTCGCCGAACACCGGATCCGTGAAGAAGATCACATGGCTGCGCTTCGCGAGGTGCTCGAAGTTGCCCTGGACCTCGACGACGAGCTTTCCGGGTCCGTCTTCGATCAGGTTGTAGATGACACCCGAGCGCGGCGAGTGGAAGAAGCGCTCGACCGGTCCGAAGAGATGCGCCTCGTCGTGGAAGAGCTCGACGGTGTGTGCTTTCCGGAAGAAGTCGCCCGGCAGTCGAGACTTCGGAATGTAGGTCGGCGAGCCCTGCACATGGTCGGGCCGGTCGACGGCAAACGACAGCAAATGGGGGTGGTCGGCCAGGCGAAGCTCGTGACTGCCGTCGATCACGACCCGGAGCCGGCCGTACTCCGGAAGGAAGGCCGCCTTGGGCGTCTGCTTCCAGGTGATGGCAATCGAGGAATACTCACCCGGGACGAACTCCACGAACTCGTCCGGCACAAGCGCGGGAGCCTTGGCCGCCACCGCGTTGTAATGAGCGGCAAGCGCTGCTGAGAACTCGATGCTGGTGCCTGCGTGGAGCCCACCCGTGCCAGCATTGGCGCCCTTGACGTTGTCGGCGTTGACCTCGAGAGGGAGACGCGTCGAAACCACCATGGGCCTCCGCTCAACACTCGCTAACGTGTATACAGTCTCGTCGAACTAGGAAGTGCGTGTCAAGGCAGTGTATGCACGCGGCGGGGAACTGGCAGGGTCGGTTCAGCAGCTTTTCGGGGGCCTGTGCTCACTTCTCGGACCCGCTGGTTGGCTGCCCTGCCGAGTCCGGGGGTGGCGTGTCCGATGGTGGCGTGGCCCTGGCGAACCGCAGGCTGATGCCAATCGTGAGGACCTGGAGGGCGATGGCCCCGGCAAAGGCCGCGAAAAAGCCGGAGGCAGCGATCACGGTGCCCCACAACAGGCTGCTCAGCCCGCTGGAGATCTGATAGCCCAGCGAGTACGTCGCCATGGCCGACCCGATTCTGCCGGCCGGTGCGCGATCCATCGTCAAGGCGCTCGTGGCGGAGGACACGAACGAGACCCCGATCGCGTAGGCAGCGGCGCCGATCGCCAGAGCGGTCATGTCGCCACCGAGCGCCGCCACGACGAGGCCGCCGATCGCCATGACACAGCCGATCCGGATGGTGAGGGCGCGGCCCACCCGATCGGACACGGGCGCGGCAGCGAGATGGCTCAAGGTCAGCACGGCGCCGTAGACCGGGTAGTAGAGCACCAGCGATTCGATTGGGGCGCCGAGCCCGATGGCGTAGACGGGGGCAAACACGGTGAACAGGGACTGCCCGGACATGAAGGTCGTGAGCATCAGGGTCGACGGCAGCGATGACGTCTCGAGCGCCCGAAGGAACGGCAAACCGGACCGTCGAGACGGCGCAGTCGCCGCGGCCGTCGGCGCCGCCTGGACCGGGATCCGAACCTTCAACGAGACGATGAGCGCGACGATCCCGAGCCCAGTCGCCAGGAGGATCGGACCGCCGAGGCCGCTCGTGACATAGAGCCACGTCCCGAGGGCGGGCCCGACGAGGACCGACACCGCGATCATCGCCTGGTAGTAGCCGGATGCCCTTCCTCGGCGACCGGATGGTGCGATCTTGGCCATGAACGCCTGCGCGGACACGCTGTAGGAGGCCCATCCGGCGCCCTGGATCAGCCGTACCGGAACCAGCATCGCGATCCCGGGGAGGAGCAGGCCTGCCGGTGCGATCGCCGCGACCAATGCGCCGAGCTGGAGAAGCCGTCCGTGATGCCAGCCATCCACGAGCCGCCCGATGAGCGGCCGGAGGAGCAGCGCTGGTAACGAGTAGACGGCAGCCACCACCCCGACGAGCGCGGCGCCGCCCCCGCGGTCGATGACGACGAGCGGAATCACCGACCGAACGAGCTGCTCCCAGCCGAAGCCGAGGAGGGCGATGAACAGGACGACCAGGAACCGCCGATCCAGGACGACGACGCCGCTTCCCGACTCGCCTTCAGGGCGCGCGCCGGGAAGCGGCCACCGGGGAAATCGGCGTGCCTTCATGGACGACCCGATCGTTGCCGTGGAGACCGCTACGTCTCGTCGGGAATCACGGCGATCGGCGCGATCTCGATGAGCATCCGGGGATCAGCCAGGTCCACGCCCATGATGATCTCGCCCGGCGGGCTCTGCGGCATGTACTTCGCGCGGATCTCCCGCCAGCCGTCCCGATCACGAGCGTCCTTGAGGTAGGTCGTGACGTGGACGACGTATTCCAGCGAGCTCCCGAGGCGCTCCAGGATCTGCTGCAGCTTCTGCAGGGCAAACTCGGCCTGTTCTTCCATCGTGTTGCCGTGCAGCTGGTGCGTCTCGAGGTCATGGCCGGCTTCACCGGCGAGGAAGATGAGATTGCCCCACACGCAGGCCCGGGAATACGACAGGCTCGGCTCGTACGGGATGAATTGAGGCTTCATTTGGGTTCTCCCGCGATCGTGACGGCTCGCCACCTGGTGCTCGTGACGCTCACGCGCGCGCCCGCGCGTGGATCCTTGAAGACGCTCCCTATTTGCCCACCTCCTGGCTCCTCGTGAAGACCGAGCGATACCGCTCGGCCCAGGGCGAGGGATCGGTCACCCAGTCGACGGTGCCGAACAGCGGCCGGACGCCCTCACCGGCGAGCGTGGCAAACGTGGGCAGCCCAACGGCGGGCAGGCACGCAACCCGACCGGCCGCGGCGAACGCTGTCTGACCACCCTCCGAGGCGAGCCATTCCACGAACTGTCGACCCAGCTCGGGGTTGCGCGCTCCTCGAACGAGGACGCCGAAGACGGGAACGCACGGCGTCGGGTCCAGGAACACGTGACGGACCGGCGATCCGGCTCGGATTCGCCGCGCGAACCGCAGGTTGGAGAGTCCGATCCAGCGCGCGCCCGAGGCGACTTCGAGGACGGCGCGCTCATTGTCTCCGACGAGGAGCGGCCGGCTCGCAGCCAGACCCGTTACGAGCGAACCCCACGTTTCCGTGTCGAGGGCGCTCGAGAGCTCGGCGAGCGCAGGTCCCGTGGTCAGCATCCGCCATGGCTCCTCGAAGACCATCCTGTCTTGCCATTTCGGCGCCTCCAGGTCCGACCATCGGGTCGGCGGACGTGCGTAGTGCGTGTTGTAGATCGCGACGATCGGCTCCATGTAGAGCGGCCAGAGCACGCCGTCCGAGGCGCTCATCCAGGGGGCCGGATAGCGATCCCGGACCGCCGCCTCGGAGCGGTCCGCCAGCCCAGTGGCAACGAAGCCTTGGGGGCTCATGAGGATGACGACATCCGGCCGCCGACCGGGAGGCAGGTCACGAACGTGCGCCTGGACCGTGCTCCCGGCGACCTCCTGGACGTAGTCGATCGCGGCCGAAGGAGCGACGTCGCGTTGGAAGGCGGGCCAGATCACATCGTCGATCGACCCCTGATCGGTGACGCCGGTGGCGACGAGTCGAGTGGTGCCATCGGCACTGCGAGCGGGATCACCGCCGACGGCCAAGGTCAGACGCCTTCGCCGGCCGGTCGCCTAGCCAACCGATACGTCGTCATCGAGTCGTCCGATCCAATCCTTCAATCCGGCCCGAGCCAGCAGGTCTTCGACTCCGTACGAGCTGACCGGTTCGCGCAGGGGTTGGATCGGCTCGCCCTTCTCGACCGCCTGGATCAAGCATCGGACGCGTTCGATCTCGATCGTTTCGACGAGCTCCATCATGTGCTCCCCACCGACCCGGCAACCGAGCTCGGGGTAGGCGAGGGTCCGCATCCAGGACCCGTCCTCCCGGTGAATGGTCTCGCTTCGGAGGGTGAAGGGAGCCGCAAGTACATCTCGCAACAGGGGCATTCGAGTGTCGTCCTCTCAGAACGCGAAGGGCGTCATCGCACCCGAGAACCGGTTCGGCGGGCTCAGTAGCCTCCGTCCTGGGCGGCTCCCGCCGCACTCGGGCTCAGGACCTCGGCCGGCATGTCCGCTTCAGGCCAGATCTTGGAACGCGCGCCTTCGATCCAGTCGGCGTCCTGTGGGAGGACCACTTCCGTCCCGTACACGTGAAATGACTCCGGGTGAAGCGCGCTTGCGGGCGGCTCGCCCGCCTGCAGTGCGCGGATGTCCTTGAGCCAGCGACGGCGAACCCGGATGATGCCCGCATCCGAGCTGCCGAGATGCTCCTTGGTGCGGTCGAACACGCGACCCATGCTTTCCTGGACGGACTGGTCCTGGAGCCAGAAGTACGGAACGCCCATGAACCGCTCCGACCTCGCCGCCGCACGGTCGATCAGCCAGTCGTTGTCCCGCCGGCCGATCGGGCGCCACGCCCCTTCGGCGGCCGTGCTGCGCGGCAGGAACTGCTCCTTGCCGGCGTGGATGTACTCCCCCAATCCCAGCCGCTCGCGGACTTCGTCGCTGATCGGCCCGCTTCGGCTCCACGTCATGGACCAGCTGACGGTGTGCTCATCGTCCATGGGAACCCAGGCATGGCCCATCGCGGGATCCGCGCCGTTCAGAACCGTGTAGAAGGGCATCAGGAAATGCGTGATATGCCAGTCGTACTTGTCCTCGTCGTGGGGACGGCGAGCCGCGATGGAGACACCGAAGTCAGATTCCAGGGTCTCGAATCGTGGGCTGATGAGTCGCCGTAGCCACTTCTGCCGGTCAACGGTGGGATCGCTGATCTTGGCCCGCATGATCGGCTTCGACGTCCGATGCAGGAAGCCGGTATGGGTGTGGTCGATCCCGCCCTCGAGGGCCTGCGCGAAGTTGCAGTCCTGGTATCGCTTGTCGACGATGCTGTGCGTCTCCGGAACGAGATTCCAACCAAGCGCGGGAAGCCCGGGCGGCTCCTTGTCCCCCATGTAGACCCAGACCATCCCGTTTCGTTCCGTGACGCGATAGGCCGTCGCGCGGACACGTTCCTTGAAGGTGCTCTCCGACGGCTCATTCGGCATCAGGACGCAACGGCCGGTAACGTCGAACTTCCACCCGTGATAGACGCAGGCCAGGCCGCGCTCTTCATTTCGGCCCAGGAACAAATCCGCACCGCGGTGCGGGCAGTGCGCGCCGAGGAGGCCCACCGTTCCATCGGTGTCCCGGAACGCGATGAGATCCTCGCCCAGCAGACGCAATCGCAGGGGATCGCCATCAGCCTGAATCTCGCTCGAAAGGAACCCGGGCAGCCAGTGCTCGCGCAACAGGGCACCCATCGGGGTGCCCGGTCCGACCTGCGTGATGAGCCGGTTCTCTTCTTCCTTCAGCATCTTCTCGGCGACTCCTTTCGCAGTGGCGGACCAGGGCATCTGCGAGCTTGCCGGTGACTCGTTCGGAAGGGGCGGCACCCGCGTTCTGCGCATTGACGCACAGGTGACCCCACGGCTAGGATACCCACTCGCCGGCCCCCTGTGTGCACAGACCTCGATTTCGTATACGTAGGTCCCGCGGAGGCAGGAGCGCGGGAGGCCGCATGCCGAGGACACCCGAGTTCGTCGTGGCCTCGTCCGTCGATGAGGCCATCGGGACGCTCCAGCACTACGGCGAGGACGCCCTCGTTGTCGCCGGCGCGACGGCCGTGACGATCATGCTCCAGCAGGGCCTCATCGCGCCGACGGCGCTGGTCAGCATCGGTCGGATCCAGGGGCTGCGCGGGGTCGAACGCGTCGGCAACGCCGTCCGCATCGGGGCGCTCACCACGCACCGTGAGGTCGAGCAGGATCCGGTCATGCGGTCGTTGCTGCCGGCACTGTCACGGACCTTCAGTGTCGTTGCCAATGTTCGCGTGCGGAATGCTGCGACCGTCGGCGGCGTCCTCGCCGAAGCGGACTACGCGTCGGATCCGCCGACCATGCTGTGCGCGCTTGACGCAGACGTCGAGGTGGCCGGCCCCGACGGCAGCCGGACGATCCCGATCCGTGACTTCGTCCTGGGCTTCTTCGAGACCGCCCTGGGTCCCAGTGAGATCGTCACGGGGGTTCGCGTCCCGCTCCTTGCGGACGGCGTAGGTGCGGTGTACGAGAAGTTCACGACGCGCTCCTCCGAGGACCGTCCCTGCCTGGGCGTCGCGGCGGTCGTCCAGCTCGACCCTGCGACCTCCGCATGCGCAGACCTCCGGGTCGTGGTTGGCGCGGCTGCGGAGACGTCACAGCGGTTCTCCGATGTCGAGGCGACCGCGCGGGGCCGCGAGCTCGACGACCACGTCGCGAGCGACATCGCCGAGAGGTACGCCGAACGAATCGACCCCATCTCGGACATGCGCGGGACGAGCTGGTATCGGACGGAGATGGTCAAGGTCTGGGTCCGTCGAGCCATCCTTCGCGCGCGCGACGTCGCCGCAGATCTGGCGGCGACCGCATGACCGCCGCGGGGCGCTCCAGCGATCCGGCCTCGACCCCACGCTTCTCGGGCATGGTCGACGCGCGTCAGCGGGTGACCGGGAACGTCGGGTATACGATCGACCGGTCGCTGCCCGGGATGCTCCATGCGAAGCTGCTTCGAAGCACCGCCGCGCACGCCCGGATCCGACGGGTGGATGTCAGCAGGGCCCGCAAGGTTCCGGGTGTCGTCGCTGTCATCACGGGGCAGGACCTCCTCGATCGGCCGGACATCGAGCCGTTCTTCGGCGCGGTCTACCGCGATCAGCCGATCCTGGCGACGGACAAGGTCCGCTTCGTCGGGGATCCGATCGCGGCGGTCGCGGCCCGCGACCTGGATGCCGCACGCGAGGCCATTGCGCTCATCGACGTCGAATACGAGGAGCTTCCGGCCGTCTTCGACATCGATGCGGCGCTCGCTGCCGGGGCACCACCCCTCCACGACGGCCCCTACCAGGCCCCCGGCGTCAAGCTCCAGGCGGGCACCAACATCTGCGGCACCTTCCGGCTCCGGAAGGGCGACATCGACGCCGGCTTCGCGGAGGCGGACGAGATCTTCGAGGACACGTTCACGAGCCCGCCGCTCCAGCACGTCCCGCTCGAGACCCATGCCTGTGTCGCCCAGGTCGCGAACGGCAAGGTCACGGTCTGGTCGGGGACGCAGATGCCGTACAACGCTCGCCGCATCCTCGCCGAGGTGTTCAAGGTCCCCCAAGGTCGCGTCCGGGTCATCGTCGGCACCATCGGGGGCGGGTACGGTGGCAAGGGTCAGGTGGCGATCGAGCCCGTGACCAGCGCGCTGGCGCTCGTCGCCCGCCGCCCCGTGAAGCTGCACCTGACCCGCGAAGAAGAGTTCGTCACGATCACGAAGCACGGCGCGCGGATCCGGCTCAAGACGGGCCTGAAGAAGGACGGCACGATCGTCGCCCGCCAGAGCCAGTGTCACTTCAACACCGGTGCCTACGCCAACATCGGTCCGCGGTTCGTCCGCAACGGGGGCGTCGGGACCGCCGGGCCGCACCGGATCCCGCACCTCTCGATCGATTCCTCCGTGGTCTACACGAACCTGCCTCCCGCGGGCGCCTTCCGCGGCTACGGGATCAACCAGGCAGCGTGGGCCTACGAGACCCAGATGGACATGATCGCCGAGCGGATGGGGATCGACCCGCTCGAGCTCCGGATGCGGAACCTCCTCGAGGACGGCGACACGGTCATGACGGGCGAGCCGATGGAGGACGCGCACTTCAAGGAGCTGCTCACCACGGCGGCCAACTGGATCGGGTGGAGCACCCGGCGAGCAGCCCGTCCGCGATGGCGCGAGGGTCCGGGGCAAGGGCCTCGGCTGCATCATCAAGGGCACCGTCACGCCCTCGACGTCGACGGCGGTCGCGAAGCTCAACGAGGACGGATCGCTCGACATCCTGACCAGCTCCGTGGAGATGGGCCAGGGCCTGCCACTCCGCTCTGGCCATCCTCGGCGCCGAGCCGCTCGGTCTGCGCGTCGACAAGGTCCAGGTCTCGACCGTCGACACGGACGTCACGCCCTACGACCAGCAGACCACCTCGTCGCGTGCGACCTACGCCATGGGGGCAGCCGTCCAGCGCGCCGTGACCGAGATCCGGACGCAAGGTCCTCGAGCATGCGTCGGACCTCCTCGAGGCAGCGGTCGACGACCTCGTGCTCCTGAAGACGCGAAGCGTCGCGGTGAAGGGCGTGCCCGAACGTTCGCTGGGCCTCGGCGAGATCGTGCGCAAGACCCGGAGCGGCAACATCCTCGGCGAGGCGACCTACCGGACTCGGAGGGTGAGCTCGAACCCGGAGACCGGGCAGGGCGTCGGCTCGGTCCACTGGCACCAGGGGGTCGGGAGCTGCCGAGGTCGAGGTCGACACCGAGACCGGCAAGGTCACGCTCCTCCGATATCACGCCGGCGTCTACGCCGGCCGGATCGTGAACCCGGTCATGGCCGAGCTCCAGCAGGAGGGCAACGTCGCCTTCGGCGTCGGCCAGGCGCTGTTCGAGGAGATGCTCTTCGACAACGGCCAGCTGCAGAACGGCAGCCTCGCCGACTACATGATCTCGAGCATCAAGGACCAGCCGCGGGACCTGAACGTCGACATCCTCGAGAATCTGCCTGCCGGCGTGATCCACGGGCTCGGCGAGTCCACGCTCCCGCCAGTCATGCCCGCGATCGGGAACGCCATCGCTCGCGCAACCGGCGTCCGGATCGTCGACCTGCCGATCACGCCGGAGAAGATCCTTCGAGGTCTGCGGGAGCTGGACGGACGGCCGGTCGAAGCCGAAGGGAGACCACAGGTGAAGACGCCGCCGACGCCAGGCACGGCGGGCGAGCCGATGGTCGTAGACGCCGATGGCAAGCTCGACCTCACCCTGCACGTCAACGGCCGGGCAGAGCGGGTCCACGCACGCGCTCACCACACCATCCTTCAGGTGCTCCGTGACGAGCTGGCCCTCACCGGCGTCCGGGAGGGCTGCGGCGTCGGGATGTGCGGCGCCTGCACGATCCTCGTCGATGGCAAGCCGATGAGCGCGTGTCTGCTCCTCGCCCCGATGGCCGTCGGGCGAGAGATCACCACCATCGAAGGACTGGAGTCACCGCGCGCGGAGCTGGACGTCGTCCAGCAGTCGTTCGTCGACAACACCGGCTTCCAGTGCTCCTACTGCACGCCGGGATTCGTCCTCGCAACCAAGGCACTCCTCGCGGAAAACCCCGACGTCACGGAGGACGAGGCGCGCGAGTACCTCGCCGGCAACCTGTGCCGCTGCGGCAGCTACGTGAAGATCGTGAAGTCGGTGCTCGATGCCCGCGATCGCCTCGCGGCCGGTCGTGCGGGTGATCGAGAGCAGGACGCGGTGCCTCGCGCGTGAGTCGGCGGAGCTGCCGGCTCAGCTCGGTTCGGGCGCGATGCGATCGAGGACGACCATGGGAATCACGCGCGTCGTCCTGGCCTCGTACTCGCGAAACGTGGACCGCTCGTTGGCGTGCTGCTCGAAGAGCCGATCCCGCTCGGCGCCGGAGGTCACAGTCGCGCGCGCGCTGAAGCGCTCGCCCTCGACCTCCACGATGACCTCGGGGTGCGCGACCAGGTTATGGAACCAGCCAGGATCGACCGGAGCGCCGCTCTTCGAGGCGGCGATCACGTAGCGTTCGTCGTCCCGACTGAAGGTGACCACCGTCTCGCGACGTTCTCCGGTCCTGGCGCCGGTGGTCGTGAGGATCAGCAGCCGCCGACCCGCCATCGGTCCGCTGGCGACGCGACCAGTGGCCCGCAGCTCGGCCTTCAGGGCGCGCAACGACGCTTCCTTGGCGCTCGCGTCTCCTTCGCCCACGTGGCTCGCCTCGCTTTCCTGGACGCTGGCTGCGGGTCTCGGTCCATCACGGCGGACGGCGAACAGCCCGCGCCGCCTTCGAGCCGTTGGGCGTTGAATGCGCCAACCCGGAGACAGGATAATCCCGATCCGGCACAATTGTGTCCAGTGCCACCTCATTCGGATACACAGTTCCCTGTGGCGTCAAAGGGTGATTGATTGATCGGCATCCACGTCGAGGCCCTGCACCACGAGTACCAGGGCAAGCGCGGCCGGGTCCTCGCGGTCAACGGGATCAGCTTCGACGTCGAGGAGGGCGAGTTCTACACCCTCCTCGGCCCCTCCGGCTGCGGCAAGACCACGACCCTCCGCTGCATCGCCGGCCTGGAGCGCCCGATGGCCGGCACGATCTCGCTCGGCGACGTCGTGGTGGTCTCCTCCCGGCGGACCGTGCCGACCCACCTGCGGGACATCGGGATGGTCTTCCAGGACTACGCCGTGTGGCCCCACATGAGCGTCTTCGAGAACGTCGCCTTCCCGCTCCAGGTGGGCAAGGAGCGGCTGACCAAGCCCGAGATCCGGCGGCGCGTCGAGGAGAGCCTCGATCTCGTCAACATGGCCGACTACATCGACCGCCCGGCGACCCAGCTGTCCGGTGGCCAGCAGCAGCGCCTGTCACTGGCCCGGGCCCTCGTCCGCCAGCCCAAGGTCCTGCTCCTCGACGAGCCCCTCTCGAACCTCGACGCCAGGCTCCGGGACCAGATGCGGGGCGAGCTCCGGCTGCTCCAGCGGCGGGTCAAGGTCACGACCCTGTTCGTGACCCACGACCAGATCGAGGCCCTCTCGATGTCCAACCGGATCGCGGTCATGAACAAGGGCGAGATCGTCCAGGAGGGCAGCCCCCGGGACATCTACTTCGAGCCCAACAGCGAGTTCGTGGCGTCGTTCGTGGGGGCCAAGAACTTCATCCGCGGGACGGCCGAGCCGAGCGCCGATGGGGAGTTCATCCCGGTCACCACGGCCATGGGACGGCTCAAGTGCCGGGGTGACGAGCCGGCCCGCCAGCGCTCGACGGTCGTGGTCGCGATCCGGCCCGAGGCCTGCACCGTCTCGGCCGAGGACGCCGGGGCCGACAACACCTTTGCCGCCGAGGTCGAGGCCGCGCTGTTCACCGGCGAGGCGGTCGAGTACCGGGTCCGCAGCGGCGAGCAGGTCCTGCACATCAAGGCCAACGCCAGAAGCCGGTTCAATCGAGGAGCGAGCGTCTATGTGACTTTGCCCCCGCAGGAGTGTGTCGTCGTCGCCGACGACGTCCAATTCACGCCGAGTTCGGCAGCTGAACGCTTCGAGGCATCGCCCGACATCCAGCCGGCCGAGACGAGTTCAACGCGACCTGGCGCGGACATGGTGGCCGTCCCGACGGGCGAGGATCGCCGGTGAGGCCTACAGCTGGAGGAGCGTCTGTCATGAGAACACTCGATCACCGAGCTCGAGCCGCGGTGGCAACCGTCGCCCTGTCACTGGTCGTGACCGCCTGTGGTGGGACGACCGCGTCGCCCTCCGCACCGGCGGCCGCGACCACCGCCCCCGGCGGCAGCACCGCCCCGAGCGCCGCCGCCCGGACCATCGACGACGTCTGTGCCGACGCGGCCGGGACGACGGTCGGCTACTGGTCGCGCGGCGACGTCCCCAATGAAGTCGAGATCAACGCGAAGTTCAACGAGAAGTATCCCGACATCACCGTCAAGCACATCCAGGAAGGCGTCGAGGACGTCGTCCCGAAGCTCATCACCGAGGCGCAAGCAGGCCGCGCGCCCGAGGCTGACATCATCGATGGCAACCTCGCGAGCCAGATTCCACTCTTCGAGGCCGGCTTGATCGCGGACATCGCCTTCAGCGAGGTGGGCTTTCCGGACAACCTGGTGTACGAGGTCAGCGGCGTCGAGGTCGTCAGGACGACCCGGACCTTCGGCGGGCTGATGTACAACTCCGACGAGACGGATCCTGCGGACCTCCCGAATACCTGGAAGGAGCTCGCGACGTCGGAAGCGCTGAAAGGCGTGTTCATGTCCGAGCCACGGGGCATCAGCCTCGCGCCGCTCCGGCTCCTCTGGACCCAGGAGGAGTACGAGACGTTCATCACCGAGATGGTCACGAACCTCGATCCCGTCAACGTCCGAGGGACGTCTGCGCAGATCGCGAAGATCCTGGCCGGCGAGTTCGTCAGCGGGGACCAGGGGAAGTCGCACGAGGTCGATAACGTCGCCTCCGAAGGGGCGCCGATCAAGCTGAAGTACCTCGACGTCGTCACAGCGTTCGACATCTTCGGCACGATCGTCAAGGACGCTCCTGAGCCCGATGCGGCCCTTTGCTACCTGCACTGGAAGACGCTCAGCCCGGAGGCAGCCGAAATCCTGTACCGGCTCGACTTCAACCGGAACGACGACGCGCCGCGCGATGGGTTGCCGCCCGGCGCGACGTTCGCCGCAGTCGAGACTCCAGAGGACGTGCAGCTTTACGGTGAGGCGGCCACGTTCTACGCGGATGCCCTCGAAGGTCAGACGACCGTCGAGTAACGCGACGGTCGAGAGCTAGCCCCGACCCGAGACGGGCCAGTGGCCTCCTCCCACTGGCCCGTGGGTCGGTCCCACCGACCGATTGGAAGCAACGGAATCCCGCTGTCTTCCAGCGGTGGTGTGACGAATACCGTCGGCCTCGTCGACGCAGGATCGCGAGCGCCGATCGTCCCAGGAAGGATGGGCAGGTCATGGTCAAGCCCCGAGTCCGCATGCTGGCGAGCGTCGTGGCGCATATGCCGCTGCACTCTGTCTGGCAGCACTCGGGCGTCACCGAGCGCCATGGCTTCGAACTGACAGTCGACGCGTGCGGCTATCCGACCGCGGATGGCCAGACCGTCAGGATGTCCCAGCGAGCGGAGCTGCTCCTGGGGGGCCAATACGACTTCCTGAGTGGACTCCATCACGAGACATACGTCAGTCGGGCGAAGGGCGACAAGCGCCTGACATACGTCGCTCAGGCCCAGAACGACTGGGATGACAGGGTCATCGTCAGCCCGGGGATCCGATCGCCCAATGATCTCGAGGGCGAGCGCTTTGCCGTCCACGGACGCAGCCCCTGCTCCTTTGGGAACATGCTGCACGCGTTCCGGGTCGCCGGCGTGGATCTGACGAAGATCGATTTCGTGGACACGGACGCTCCGAGACCACTGGCCTCACCCACCGCCGTCGAGATGCTGGTGCGGGGCGACGTCGCAGGAGCGCTCGTCGACCCGCCGTTCGACCTGCGGGCCGAACGCCTCGGGATGCACCGCATGGAGATCGCCAGCCTGCCCGTCATCCACAACGCGACGATCTGCGCCAACCGCGAGTGGATCCGCGATGACGAGGAGACGACGCTCGCGTTTCTCCGGTCGATGGTCGACGCGATCCACTTCTTCAAGACAAGACCGAGCGAGACGCTGGCCATCCTGGAAGAGCACTGCGCGCCCTTCATCAGCGCACGCCCGGACGAGATGGAGCACACCCGCGAGGTCTGGGCGGCGCTCCTGAGCCCCAAGCCGTATCCCCACCCGCTCGCCGTCTGGAACGTCTACAACCTGGACTCGCAACACAACCCCGAGGCCGACTTCATCGGGCCGTTCGAGGTGTGGGATACGAGCTACCTGCGGACGATCGACGACAGCGGCTACATCGATCGGCTCTACGGCGGGGCGGCCGAGGCCCGGAACCCGAACGTAAATCCTGTGATCTGAAGGCCAGCCGATCTGCGATGACTGAACACGCACTCGCCCCCGGCCCGCCCACCCGTCTTCGACGGGCCGCGTCGTGGCGACCGGCGCTGTCCGGACGAGGGATCGTGAATGCGATTGCCATCGCCCTGCTCGTCTATCTCGTAATCGGTCCCGTGATCATGCTCCTCCTGGCGAGCTTTCAGAACACGTCTCGCGGCGTCCGCATCTTCCCGCCGATCGACTGGTCCCTCGACAACTTCAGTCGCGTGTTCGGCGACAGCGACACGTACGCCAGCCTGCAGGCGACCGCCATCTTCGCCATCGGCTCACTGGTCCTCGCGTACACGATCAGCATCACGCTGGCCTGGCTGATCGAACGGACCGATCTCCCGTTTCGAAATGTCGGCTACGTCCTGCTCGTGGCACCGCTCGGCATCCCCTCGGTCGTCCTGGTGATCGCCTGGACGCTCATGCTCAACCCGACAAACGGCGTCATCAACCTCACCATCCGCGACATCCTCGACCTGGAGATGCGTCGCGGACCGCTGAACCTCTATTCGATGGCCGGGATGATCTTCGTGCAGGCGACGACGATGGTTCCGCTTACCCTCCTGCTGATCTCACCCACCCTCGCAGGAATGAGTGCGAGCTTCGAGAACGCGGCGCGCACCTCCGGGGCAACCTTCTTCACGGTCGTTCGGAGGATCGTGCTGCCCCTCTGGAAGCCGGCGCTCCTCGGCGCGCTGATCTATCAGCTCGTGACCGTGGTCGACACCGTCGATGTCCCGCTGATGATCGGCCAGCCGGGAGGGATTCGAGTCTTCATCACCGATGTGTACAGGGCAATTCACCCGCCCGTTGGCCTCGCCGATTACGGTGCAGCCAGCACGTTCGCGCTGGCGATCGTCGTGTTTTCCATCCTTGCCTTGCGGATGTACAACCGGTCGATCCAGGATGCGGCCAGGTTCGCCACGATCACCGGCAAGTCCTTCCGGCCGAGTCGAGCCAAGCTGGGCTGGTGGAAGCCGCTGGCTCTCGTGTTCGTCTTCGGCTACGCGATCCTCTCGTTCATCGTGCCACTGTTCGTTCTGGTGTGGGTCAGCTTCCAGCCGTACATCGGGCCGATCACGCTGGAGCAGCTGAGCCTTGCGAGGACCGACACGTATCGGCTGGTGCTGCTCGGAGAAGGCGAGGGCGGACCAGCCTGGCAGGAGCTGTTCCTCGACAGCCTCCAGAACACCCTGGCGATCGGAGCGTTGAGCGCGACTGCCGTCGTGGCCCTCTCGCTCAACCTGTCCTGGATCATGGTCCGCTCGCGATCCTCGTTCCGCAGCACCATCGACATCATCGCCTTCCTCGGCCACGCCATCCCGTCCGCGATCGTCGCCATGGCAGTGCTGCTGATCTATCTCCTGTTGCCCAACCCGATCTACGGGACCGTCTGGGTCGTGGTGATCGCGATGATCGCCAAGTACGTGAGCCTGGGCACGCGGGGGACGACCGCCGGGATCACCCAGATCCAGGTGAGCCTCGAGGAGGCCGGCGCCACATCGGGTGCGAACGCGTGGCACGTCTGGCGCCAAATCCTGATCCCGTTGCTGGCGCCAAGCCTCGTGACGACCTGGCTCGTCGTCTTCCTCGCCGCCATCACGATCCTGTCGATCCCGCTGTTCCTGCTGTCCGGCCAGGACTACACCATGTCGCTCCTGATCTTCGACCAGTGGGATCGGGGCGCCGCGACGGTCACCGCCGTCCTGTGCGTGGTCGTCGTGGCCGGCACCGTCGGCATGGCGGGGCTGATGCGATACATCGGGAATCGCCGCGGACTGGGCTTCTAGCGGTGGGTGCCTCCCGAAGGGGGGTCCAAGGGTTCGCCGGCGCTGCCTGGCGAGCCACCCAGGGATCGCAAGGATGAGGCGGCGATCCCAGCCGGTACGGCTTGACGTGGCATCGACTGCCGTCGCGGTGCTGGACCTCGGACGTCGGTGCACCGAGCCGCATGAGGTCTGCCGGCTCCTGATTCCCGGCGTCGGTGCGTTCCTGGAGACCGCGCGGGCGGCGGGGGTGGCGATCGTCTTCACGAATGGCCGCAAGCTGCAGTCGACCCCGGATGGCGCGATAGCTCCCGGCCTCGGGCGACGTGCGAATGAGCCAGTGCTCTTCCCGGATCACTACGACAAGTTCCACGGGGGCGAGCTGTTCGAGTTCCTCCGCGGGCGTGGTTCCCGCTCGATCGTGCTCTGCGGCTCGTCGACGAACGTCTGCATCCTCTATACCGCCACGACGGCGGTTCGCCAGCACGGACTCGAGGTCGTCATTCCGCTGGACGGGGTCAATGCCCGCACGACCTATCGACACGGCTACGCGCTCCATCAGCTCGCCAGCCTTCCTGGTCCGCCACCCGTGCGGTTCACGAAGCTGCGGCAGGTCACCTGGGTGAGGAGTCCCGTGACGGGCATTGGGGCGGTCGAACCGTAAGGGCGATGGCGGCGGGGTGCCGGAACCTTCGGCTGGGCGCCCTTCCCCACACGCGGTCAATACGAACCGGCCCCACGTCGCGCTCGAGGTTTGCACGGATTCACCTTGACGCGCTGTTCCAGCGACCGGATAATCCCGAACGAGCGCGATTGTGTCCAGTGGCACCGCATTCGGATACACAAGTCCCGAGTGGGCGGCACCTGGGCCTCGAGGAGATTCCGGACCTCAAGGCGGCCACACCTCCCGAAGGGTGATTGATTGATCGGCATCCACGTCGAGGCCCTGCACCACGAGTACCAGGGCAAGCGCGGCCGGGTCCTCGCGGTCAACGGGATCAGCTTCGACGTCGAGGAGGGCGAGTTCTACACCCTCCTCGGCCCCTCCGGCTGCGGCAAGACCACGACCCTCCGCTGCATCGCCGGCCTGGAGCGCCCGATGGCCGGCACGATCTCGCTCGGCGACGTCGTGGTGGTCTCCTCCCGGCGGACCGTGCCGACCCACCTGCGGGACATCGGGATGGTCTTCCAGGACTACGCCGTGTGGCCCCACATGAGCGTCTTCGAGAACGTCGCCTTCCCGCTCCAGGTGGGCAAGGAGCGGCTGACCAAGCCCGAGATCCGGCGGCGCGTCGAGGAGAGCCTCGATCTCGTCAACATGGCCGACTACATCGACCGCCCGGCGACCCAGCTGTCCGGTGGCCAGCAGCAGCGCCTGTCACTGGCCCGGGCCCTCGTCCGCCAGCCCAAGGTCCTGCTCCTCGACGAGCCCCTCTCGAACCTCGACGCCAGGCTCCGGGACCAGATGCGGGGCGAGCTCCGGCTGCTCCAGCGGCGGGTCAAGGTCACGACCCTGTTCGTGACCCACGACCAGATCGAGGCCCTCTCGATGTCCAACCGGATCGCGGTCATGAACAAGGGCGAGATCGTCCAGGAGGGCAGCCCCCGGGACATCTACTTCGAGCCCAACAGCGAGTTCGTGGCGTCGTTCGTGGGGGCCAAGAACTTCATCCGCGGGACGGCCGAGCCGAGCGCCGATGGGGAGTTCATCCCGGTCACCACGGCCATGGGACGGCTCAAGTGCCGGGGTGACGAGCCGGCCCGCCAGCGCTCGACGGTCGTGGTCGCGATCCGGCCCGAGGCCTGCACCGTCTCGGCCGAGGACGCCGGGGCCGACAACACCTTTGCCGCCGAGGTCGAGGCCGCGCTGTTCACCGGCGAGGCGGTCGAGTACCGGGTCCGCAGCGGCGAGCAGGTCCTGCACATCAAGGCCAACGCCAGAAGCCGGTTCAATCGAGGAGCGAGCGTCTATGTGACTTTGCCCCCGCAGGAGTGTGTCGTCGTCGCCGACGACGTCCAATTCACGCCGAGTTCGGCAGCTGAACGCTTCGAGGCATCGCCCGACATCCAGCCGGCCGAGACGAGTTCAACGCGACCTGGCGCGGACATGGTGGCCGTCCCGACGGGCGAGGATCGCCGGTGAGGCCTACAGCTGGAGGAGCGTCTGTCATGAGAACACTCGATCACCGAGCTCGAGCCGCGGTGGCAACCGTCGCCCTGTCACTGGTCGTGACCGCCTGTGGTGGGACGACCGCGTCGCCCTCCGCACCGGCGGCCGCGACCACCGCCCCCGGCGGCAGCACCGCCCCGAGCGCCGCCGCCCGGACCATCGACGACGTCTGTGCCGATGCGGCCGGGACGACGGTCACATTCACCTCGCGCAGCGAGGTGCCGGACGAAGTCGAGATCAACGCGAAGTTCAACGAGAAGTATCCCGACATCACGGTCGTTCACGTCCAGGAGGGTCCGGAGGACGCCACCGCGCGACTCCTGACCGAGATCCAGGCCGGCCGGCTGCCGGAGGGTACGATCGTCTCCGGCAACCTTTCGAGCTCGGCGCCGCTCTATGAGGCCGGGTTCGTCATCGATGTCGACCTGGTGGGCCTGGGCTTCGACGAGAACCACGTGGTCGAATTCCACGGCGTCCAGGTCCTGCGACGGCATCGCGCGTTCGGTGGGCTCATGTACAACACCGAGACGACGGATCCAGCCGACCTGCCGAACACCTACGCGGAGCTGCTTGCCGCCAGCGACCTGAAGGGCAAGTTCATGTCCGATCCACGGGGCGTGAACCTCGGCCAGCTCCGGCTCGTCTGGAGCCAGGAGGAGTACGAGAAGTACATCACCGACCTGATCGCGAACCTCGATCCCGTCAACGTCCGTGGAACATCCGCCGGCATCGCGAAGCTCCTGACGAGTGAATTCGTGACCGGCGACCAGGGCAAGTCCGACGAGATCGCGCAGCAGGTGACCACCGGCGCGCCCATCGCGCTCAAGACCCTCGATGTGATCACCGCGTTCGACATCTTCGACACGATGGTGGATGGCCCGAGCACCGACGCAGCCTTGTGCTATGCGTTCTGGCAGGGCAGCCCCGAGGGCGTCGCAACCCAGTTCGACGTCACCAAGAAGCAGAACCTCGATGTCCCGGCCGACGCCCCTCCGGGCGCGGTCATCGCCGCCATCGACAGCGACGAGGACGTGGTCCTCTACGGTGAGGCGGCCACGTTCTACGCCGAAGCACTCGAGGGTCAGACGACCGTCGAATAGCCGAAATGGATGGAGGGTCAGTGGCGGATACCCGCCACTGACCCAACACCTTGGCTCGCGGGTCGTTCACAGCACGACCCGGTCCGAAGTCCAGCTCCGAAGCGATCGACGAGACCTCGCGGCCGGGGCCCGACTCCGCAACCGGTGAGGCTCGTTGCAGCCGCTCGCCTCGCTGATGACACGTGCAACGAGCCCGCCAGTCGCGGAGAGGAGAACCATGAAGCCTGAGTTCATCCCGTACGACCCGCCCATCGCGTACTCCAGGGCCTGCGTCTGGGGCAACCTCATCTTCCTCGCGGGCGAGGACGGCAAGGACATGCAGACGCGGCAGGTCCAGGGTCACACCATGGCCGAGCAGGCGGAGCTCGCATTCCAGAAGCTCCAGGAGGTCCTTGAGCGCCTGGGAAGCTCACTCGAGTACGTCGTCCATGTCACGACCTATCTCAAGGACGCTCGTGATCGGGAAGGCTGGAACGTCCTGCGCGCCAAGTACATGCCGCAGCGCCCTCCGGGCGAGATCATCTGCGGCGTGGACCTCGCCGATCCCCGGATGCTGATCGAGATCGCGCCAATCGCTGTGATCCCGGAGAAGTCGTAGGTCGGCCGGGTCCCGCCAGGAAGGACGTGCACGGAATGGTCAAGCCCAGGATCAGCATGCTGGCGAGTGTGGTGTCGCACATGCCACTGCACTCGGTCTGGCAGCGCTCGGGAGTGACCCAACGGCACGGGTTCGACCTGACGGTCGATGCCTGCGGCTATCCAAATGCGGATGGCGAGATCGTCCCGATGTCCGGGCCGAGCGGAACTGCTGCTCGGGGGCACGTATGACTTCGTCAGCGGCCTTCACCACGAGACGTACGTCCTTCGGGCGAAGGGCGACAAGCGCCTCGCGTATCTCGCCCAGGCCCAGAACGACTGGGACGACCGGGTGATCGTCCGACCCGAGATCCATACGCCCAAGGATCTCGAGGGCAAGCGGTTCGCCATCTGCAAGCCGCAATCCCTGCGTCCGGGGCAACCTGGAGCACGCGCTTCGGGTCGCCGGCGTGGACCTGGCGAAGGTCGAGCTGGTGATCCTGGACTCCGACAAGACGCGAGTCCTCACCGAAGGCCGTCGAGCTGGTGGCGCAGGGCGAGGCGGTCGGCGCGCTGGTGGACGCGCCCTTCGACCTGCGGGCCGAGCGACTGGGGATGCATCGCCTCGAGATCTCCAGCCTGCCGGTCATCCACAACGCGACCATCTGTGCCAACCGCGAATGGGTCCGCGAGGACGAGGAGACGACCCTCGCCTTCCTCCGCTCGATGGTCGACGCGATTCACTTCTTCAAGACGAAGCCGAGCGAGACGCTCGCGATCCTGGAGGAGCACTGCGCGCCGATCATCGGCGCTCGAGCCGGACGAGATGGAGCACACCCGCGAGGTCTGGGCCGGCGCTCCTGAGCCCCAAGCCCTATCCCCACCCGCTCGCCGTGTGGAACGTCTACAACCTCGACGCTCACCACAACCCCGAGGCCGACTTCGTCGGCCCGTTCGAGGTCTGGGACACGAGCTACCTGCGGACGATCGACGACGAGGGCTACATCGACGCCCTGTACGGCGGGGCGGCCGAGGCCCGGAACCCGGCGGTCACTGCGGCGATCTGAAGGCCGGCCGATCGGCCTCGTGGGGTTCGCGCTCGATCAGCTCGCAGGCGATGTCCGCAGCCGCGGCAGGACCTCCGTGGCGACGCGCGTGATCATCTCGTGGTACGACGCAGCGTCGTGGCAGATGAAGCGCAGGACGACGTACGTGTAGCCCATCGCCAGGCGTCGTTCGAAATGCTCGATGACGGCCGACGTGTCGCCGATCGCGGCACGGTTGAGCCCCTCCTCCATCGAACCGAAGCGATACTCGAGCGTCGCACGGCTCATGCTGCGCGCTTCGTCCGTCGAGTCGGCAATGCAGACGAAGATGTCCGTCGCCCGGTCGATCTCAGCAACATTGCGACCGGCTTCACCGGCCATCTCCCCGAGTTGCGCAAGCAGCGCGGGGAACTTCTGCATCAGCTCGGAGGTGCTGAACCACCCGGTCGCGTAGTCCACGACCCTTCGAAGGGCGTATTCACTGTCGCCGGTGATCCACATCCGAATATTTCGCGGCCGCGGGTAGAACGTGGCGTCCTCGAATGCGGTGAACTGGCCGTCGTAGCTGACCGGGTGCTCGGATCCGAGAATCGTCGTCATCGCGTCCAGGCCCTCGTCGAGGCGCCGCCCGCGCTCTGTTCGCGGAACCCCCATGACGAGGAAGTTGTTCACGCTCCCGATCCCCGGCGCGATCGTCAGTCGACCGCCGGCGAATTCCTGGAGCGTCGAGATCTGCTTGGTGAAGAGCCGGATCTCTCGCACCGGCAGGACGACCGCGTAGGCCCCGAGGCCGATCCTCGAGACTCGCCCGCCGACGGAGGCGAGGGTCGCCAGGCACTCGAAGCTGGTCGGGTTCGTCCCCTCAGCGGCCTCCACGGATCCAACCGGAAATCGGTAGCGCTGCTTCTCCGACGTGGAGTAGCGATCGTTGGCCCAGACGTCGTCGAGTCCGAGCGATTCCGCGAGCTCGGCCGCGGTCATGAGGTTCGCCGCCGTCGCGAGTGGACCCGCAGTGGGAAGGGCCAGCCCGAACCCTGCCGGGGTTGCTCCGTCGGTGATCCGAGAGGGGCCCCACGCCTCCTGCGCCAAGTCCATCAGATACCTCAACGCTCCAACAGTCGATGCAAGGTGACGGGCATGCGCCTCACCCGAATTGTAGGTTGCGGGGACCTTTTGCATGCAAGATGCCCGCCTTGCATTCGATACACTCGGGGACGTCGGCACCAAGAGGAAGGGCACGATGGCACAGCCCAAGGTCTCCGTTCAGTTCTGGCCGTGGCACGACCTCGGCGAGATGCGCTCCTACGGCCACAAGGCGCTCGAGGCCTATCCCTTCGACTACATCTGGTCGGCCGATGAGTTCCTGTATGAGGACGCCATTACCCTGCTGGGCGTCCTCGCGCTGGAGCTGGACACGTCGGTTGGGACCCTCGTCACCTTCCCCTGGCGCAACCCGATCGAGCTCGCCCAACGGTTCGCGAGCATGGCCAAGCTCTCCCGCCCGGGGCGTGGGGTGGCCCTCGGTATCGGCGCCGGCGGGGCCGTCCAGATGAAAGCCATTCGCGAAAAGACGAACCCGATTGCGGTCGTTCGCGAGAGCCTGATCATGCTCCGCGGACTGCTCGGTGGCGGCGAAGTCGACCTCGCGGACTTCCCACTGCTCGCGGAACGCTTCCGCGGCAACACCGAGATGCACGCCAGCCTTCACTTCCCGCCGCCGACTCGCGTCCCCGTCTACCTCGCCGCGGCGAGAGCCCCGATGGCCAGGCTCGCCGGCCAGCACGCCGACGGTGTCGCTTTCAGCCAGCTGTCGACCCCGACATCCAGCCGGGCCGTCAAGCGAGGCCTCCTGACCGACCTCGTCCGGGTCGTCGACGAAGCCCGAGCAGCGTCTGGCGACGAGCGGCCCTTTGACAAGATCTACAACCTGACCGTCTCGATCTCGCGGGACGGCGATCGCGCGAAGCAGTGGGGCAAGCGGAACACCTCCTACGGCGTCGCCGGTGCCTACCTGCGATACCCGGAGATCCTCGATGAGCTGGGCCTCGATCGCGAGGAATGTGCCTACGTCGCCGATGCGTATACGTCGGGTCTCGGCCTGGTCGAGGCAACGAAGCGCGTGTCCGACTCCCTGCTCCTCGAGGCGGGGCAGGTCATCGCCGGAACGCCCGATGAGGTCATTCCCCGTCTTCGCGAGGTGATCCCCCTGATCCGGAAGGAGGGGATCAACCATTTCATCTTCGGCGTGCCACTTGGGCCGGACGTTCCCGAAGCCCTGGAGCTGCTCGGGCGCGAGGTCATCCCGGCAGCGTTGGCCTGAGGCGAACGGCAGACCCCATCGTCAGTCGGGAGCGGTCAGGCGACCTCAGCCATGCTTGTGGCCTTCGTGACCGTCGCCGGCCTCGCTCTTGCCATGGCCGTCGTCGCTCTTGCCATGGCCGTGCCCAGCCTTACCACTGCCTTCGCTGAGGTCGTCTTCCATCGAAAAGAGTCCCATTGATCGCAGGAGCGGCTGATTCGTCGCCGCCAGGAACAGGACGGGGCGCTCCTCGTCGGCGTTGAAGTGCTGGTGCCAGGCCATCATCGGGACCGCGAGGACGTCGCCCTTCTCCCAGTCGTACTGCACATCGTCGATGACGCTGTAGCCCCGGCCTTCGAGGATGTACACGAGTGCCTCGCTGAAGTGGCGATGGCGACCATTCTTGCCACCCGGCGCGAGCTCCTCGATGAACATGACCATCGTCTGGACGTTCGACCCGAGGATCTCCGGCTCCGAGATGTGGGCGGTCTTCCCGTGGTGGCTCGTCTCCCACACCAGGTCGCGGGCGCGGATGATCGGTGGCCCGGATCGCGCGCGCTTCGCAGAAGCCCTCGCGAGCTCTTGGAGCTTCTCGTACCGTGACGCCATTCGAGCCTCCTGCTCATCGTTCTCGGACGGAACCAGGGCGAGTGGGAGCACCCGGCGACGGGATTTCGACCGTCTCGAGATTGTACTCAAGTTCCACGCCTCTGGACACAATGCGCAGAGCGGGAATTCCGGGGCGACGGCCTATCGCTCGCCGATCGCCGCGATCCGCGAGAGCTCAGAGCGGATCCGTTCCGCGGTGAGCGGCAGCTCCTGCAAACGGACGCCCACGGCGTCGTGGATCGCGTTGGCAATCGCCGGCGCCACGGCCGCGTTGGCGACCTCACCGGCCATCTTGGCGCCGTAGGCCCCGGGACCGATTCGGGTCGGCAGCAAGACAGTCCGAAGCGGGGGCATATCCACGGTGGTCGGCAGCTTGTAGTCGCCCAGGTTCAGGGTCTGGACGCGCCCACCCTCGACGACGAGGTCCTCGAAGAGCGCCGCCCCGAGCCCGAAGGAGAAGCCGCCCTCCAGTTGGCCCTGGTGCGCGACGGGGTTGACGATCGTGCCCGACGTCGGCCGCGAGGATCATGCCCAACACGCGCACCTCGCCCGTCTCGATGTCGACCTCGACCTCTGCCACGTAGCCGGCGAAGTTGAAATCGTCCGGGGCGTCGCCGTGGGGAAGCTCGGACTCGTAGTGGCCCTCGACCAGGATCTCTCCAGCGCTTCCGACGAGCGTGGCCGCCGCGGAGTCCAACGCCACGCGCATGCCGCCGTCGCCGCCGACCAGCCAGTCGTCGACGAGCTCGAGCGGTTCGGCCGACTCGCCGAGCGTTCGGAAGGCCGCCGCCTCGAGCGCCTCCTTCAGGGCGCGACCGGCCCGAGCCGCCGCCTGGCTGGCGACATGGGTCGAGCGGCTGGCGCCAACGCCGGTGTCGGACGGCGCCGCGGCGGTCGATGCCCGCCCCACGACCACTCGCTCAGTGGCAATCGAGGCCGTGGCGGCCAGGATGCGCTGGATGACGGTGTGCACCCCGCCGCCTTGATCGGGCATGCCCGTGAGCACCGTGACTCGACCCTGGCCGTCGAAGCGCACTCGCAGCCCGATCTCGCCAACGCCGACGTGGCGAACGCCGATGGCGACGCCACGTCCTCGGCCTGCCGGCAGCTGGCCCGACCAACCACTGTGCTCGCGGAGCGCCTCGAGGACCTCGCCGGCGCGCGTCTCCCGGGCACGCAGGCCTGTCGCACTGACCTCCCCGTCACGCGTGACGTTCCGCAGGCGAAGCTCGATCGGGTCCATGCCGAGCTCCCGGGCGATCATGTCGACGTGCGACTCGCCGGCGAAGAGCGCCTGGACCTCACCGGGCGCTCGCATGTGGCCGCCGGGTGTGGAGTTCGTGTAGACCACCAGCTGCTCGATGGACGAGGCCGGGATTCGGTACGGGGCCATCGTCTTGATGCCACCTCCGAGGGCCAGCGTGGGGACCGGCTTTGCGGCCGCATACGCCCCCCCGTCGAAGATGAGCCGGGCCTCGTGGGCCAGAAACCGTCCGTCGTCGTCGACTGCCGTCCGGAGGCGCATCGTGGCCGCGTGGCGAGTGCTCCCGGCTGCGAGCTCGTCGACGTAGGACATGACCGCCTTGACCGGCCGGCCCGTCGCTCGTGCCAGGTAGTAGCAGGCGTATTCGTCAGGCGAGTAGCCCTTGCCGCCGAAGTCCCCGCCGATGACGCCTGCATCGACGTCGATCTGCTCGGCCGGCACGCCGATCGCCGCGGCCATCTGCTCCCGCAGCAGGAACGGCGTCTTGTTCATGGTCACGACGTGGACCGTCCCATCGGGGTCGAGCCAGACGAGACAGGCATGGGGCTCGATGTAGCCGTGGTGCTGTCGGGGCGTGGTGAAGACGTGCTCGAAGACGTGGCGGGCCGATCGAAATCGTTCCGCCAGCTCCTCGGTGTGCAACGCCACGGCCCGACGCCCCTGGACGTTGGGGTGCGGCATCCGCGGACGCTTGCCTTCGAGATAGACGTAGCTGTCCGCCTCGGGATGCAGGATGGGCGCGTCCGGCGCCAGCGCGTCCTCCGGCGAGAGGATCGCCGGCAGCTCCTCGTACTCGACGTCGATCAGTCGGGCCGCCTCCTCGGCGAGCTCACGCGAATCCGCTGCGACCGCGGCGATCCGTTCGCCGACGAACCGAACGACGCCAGCCGCCAGCACGGGCTGGTCGAGCAGCATGCGGCCGAATCGGACCCCGCCGAGGTCGGCTCCGGTGAGAACGGCTCGCACGCCGGGGAGGTCCCGGGCCGCCGCCGTGTCCACACGGACCAGGCGGGCATGGGGGTGGTCGCTGCGCCGGAAGGCGGCCCACAGCATCCCGGGACGACCGATATCGGCGGCGTAGGTCGCCGTGCCGGTGACCTTGTCGCGCCCGTCGATCCGGTACTCCGGCTCGGACAGCATCCGTGGCGGCTTGCCCCCCTTGATCTCCGCGTGGCTCACGGCTGACCGCCGCTGGCGCGGCTCGCGCGGCCGGCGAGCCGTTCCAGGGCGCGCCGCGTCCACACGTTCGCCATTTCGCGCTTGTAGTCGGCCGAGCCACGGAGGTCGTCGATCGGATCGACGGCATCGGCCACGACGTGCGCCGCCCGCGCGCGGTCGGCCTCGTCCAGCTGGGTTCCCTCCAGAGCTGCCTCCGCGGCTCGGATCCGGATCGGCGTCGGGCCGGCGGCTCCGCACACCACCCGCAGGTCGTGCCACCCGCCGTCGTCGCTGTGACGACCGCTCACGGCGACGGAGATGGTGGCGTAGTCGTCCTTCGAGCCGGGAAGGAACTTCACGTAGACGGCGTCCGCATCCCTGGGCCTCGGTGGCAGGACGACGGAAGTGAGCATCTCCCCCGGCTTGAGGCTGGTCTCGAACAGGTCGACGAACAGCTCGTCGAGTGGGATATCGCGGTCGCCATCAGGGCCGGTGGCGCGAGCGATCGCGTCGAGGGCGATCAGCATGGGAGGGGGATCCTGCGCGGGATCGGCGTGCGCCAGGCTGCCGCCGATCGTCGCCTGGTTTCGGATCCGGACCGTGGCCACCTCGCCCAGCGCTTGGGCAAGGGCTGGTGCGTACCCGGTCACCTCCGGCGCGCGCTCGAGCGAGCGGATCGTCTGGGTGGCGCCGAGGACCAGGGACCCGTCGTCCGCTCCGTGAAGCCCGCGCAGCTCCGGGATCCCTCGCAGGCCCACCAGCACCGCGGGTTGGAGCAGCCCCTGGCGAAGCATCAGGACGACCGCGGTGCCGCCGGCGACCAGGTGCGCGTCGTCGCCGTGCCGCGCGAGGAGAGCGACCGCCTCATCCACGCTCGCGGGCTCGAGGTAGTCGTACGAGCTCATCCGGCCGGCTCCCTGTCCGGCGGGCGCGCCCCGGCCGTGGCGAGAACGGATTTCAGGATGCCGGCATAGCCAGTGCAGCGGCAGAGGTTGCCCATCAGGTACTGCCGCGCTTGTTCCTCGGTCGGCTGGGGAATCTCGGCGAGCAGCGTGGTCGCGGCGAGGAGCTGGCCCGGCGTGCAGATGCCGCACTGAAGGCCGCCGTGCCGGATGAAGGCGTCCTGGAGGGGTGTGAGCTCACCGTCGGTGGCGAGCCCCTCGACCGTGGTGATCGTCGCGCCGTCGACGAAGACGGCGGGCATGAGACAGGCCGAGACAAGGTCGCCGTCGACGATGACGCTGCAGGAGCCGCAGACGCCGACGCCACACCCTTCCTTCGTGCCGGTGACGCCGAGGTCGTCCCGGAGTAACGCGAGCAGCAGGCGGTCTGCCGGGATGGTCGCGCCGACATCTTGCCCATTCAGGACGAAGCGGAGCTCGTGCGTGCTCACGGGGCCCCTCCAACCGCGACGCTTGTGGGTCCATGGTTGCGATGTCTGTATACAATCGCCGTCCTACAATAGCGCCCGAACGACGCTACGGCACGCACGCACGGCGACGCGGAAGCGACCGGCAGGAGGGCGGATGATCCTCGACCAGAAGGTGACCGTACCCGCGTCCCCTGACCGGGTCTGGGCATTCCTGATGGACGTTCCGGCCGTCGGACGCTGCGTCCCTGGCGTCGAGTCCGTGGAGCAGCAGGGAGAGGACGAGTACGTCGGGGCGCTCCGCATCCGAATCGGCCCGATCAACGTCCTCCTCGAGGGCAAGGTGACCGTCGAAGAACGGAACGCTGAGGAGCGCCGCGCGAAGATGCGGGTCGAGGCGGTGGACCGCCGGATCAGGGGCGCTGTGAACGCCATGTCGACCATGCAGCTCGAGCCGCTCGATGACGGCAAGACCGTGCTCTCGGTCCACACCGATGCGGCCGTCCTCGGCAAGCTCGGCGAGTTCGGCCAGGCGATCATGCGCCGGAAGGCCGATCAGATCATGCAGGAGTTCGCGACCAACCTGTCGCGCCAGATCGAGTCGCAAGCTGGGAGTGTCCGGTGAAGTCTCTGCTCTTCTTCGTCCTTCGGCTGTATGTCGGCTGGATCTGGTTGCGCACCGGCATCGAGAAGGTGCCCGATCCGGAGTGGATGAAGACCGGCACCGCGGTGCGGGACTACTGGGTCGCCGCCACGACCATCAACCCGGGTCCGCGACAGCGGATCAAGTACGCCTGGTATCGGGCGCTGCTCCAGGAGCTCACCCGAAGGGAGCTGCACCCGGAGGTAGCCAAGGCGACCGTTGCCGGGCACTTCGTTTCGGGCTTGGCCCTCGTGGCCGGCGTCGGGGTGCAGGCGGGGTCCATCGTGGGCATCTCGCAGAACATGGCGTTCCTGCTTGCGGGTAGCACGGGCAACAACCCGCCCATGCTCCTGGCGCAGACGATCCTTGCCATGAGCGACCCGGCCGACACGGAGCGCATCGGTCTCCGGAGCCTCATCGGCCGGTGATCCGTACCGGACATCCGTAGCACGCTGGCGTAGGTCTCGCGCCCAGGGCCGCCTCGCGCGCGGGCGCGCAGGTCCGCCTACGCTTCTCGCCATCCTCTTGGGGTGACGGCGTGAAGTTCGGTCTCCAGGTCTCTTCGTTCACGTGGCCCGGCGGCGCCGCCGAGCTCGCGCCGACGCTGGCCCGCGTCGTCCGGACTGCCGACGACGTCGGGTTCGACTCGATCTGGGTGATGGACCACCTGTTCCAGATCCGGGGCGTGGGGCGCGCGGAGGAGCCGATGCTCGAGGGCTGGACCGCGCTCGGCTTCATCGCCGCGCACACGCAGCGGGCACGGATCGGGCTCATGGTCGGGGGCATCCACTACCGCCATCCGGGCATCTGGGTGAAGGCCGCGACGACGCTCGACGTCCTGACGGGCGGCCGCGCCTGGCTGGGCCTGGGGGCCGCCTGGAACCGCCAGGAATCGGAGGGACTGGGCTTCGACTTCCCGCCCCTCGGCGTCCGGTTCGAGATGCTCGAGGAGACCCTTCGGATTGCCCACGAGATGTTCGAGGGCGAACTCGGCTCCCAACAGGCCTTCGAGGGCAAGCACTACCAGCCGAGCCACCTCCTCAACTCGCCCCAGTCGATGTCGCGGCCGAGGGTGCCGATCATGATCGGCGGCGGCGGCGAGCGAAAGACGCTCCGGCTCGTCGCGCAGTACGGCGATGCGAGCAACGTCTTCGGCGGCCCGGAGCACATCCACCGCAAGTTCCAGGTCCTCAAGGGCCACTGCGATGCGGTCGGGCGGCCGTACGACGAGATCGAACGATCGACCCTCCAGTCGAACCTCCGGATCAGTCGCGACGGCAGCGACGGCGCGATGAGCCCGGCGCAGGTCGTCGACTACTACGGCGAGCTCGCCGACGCGGGCGCGCAGCACATCCTGTTCAGCGTCCGAGACGTCCACCAGACCGAGACCCTCGAGCTGATCGGCTCGACGATCATCCCCCAGCTCCGGGACGCCTGAACGGCTACCGTGGCGTCGATGACGGCCGTCTCGGGCGCGATTCTCGAGCGAGAATCGCCGATACTCCCCGGGGGTATGGTCCCGACCGTGGTATATTTGCGTCAATGAGCAAACAGCGACCCACCGATGCGCTTGACCTGATCGACAGGCAGGGGCAGCCGGCGGACCCGGGAGCGCGGAACGGCAGCTCCCCAACCGAACCCACCAGACCGACCAAGCCGACCGAGACGTCGGCCGACGACCGTTCCGCCGTTCCGGCGTCGCCCTTCGGCGGCATCTCGATCGACTTCTCCGGCGACACCGCGCCCGCCGCGCCGGCGGCGCCCGCGCCGTTCGCGGACCTGGCGATCGACTTCTCGGGCGCGCCCGTTGCATCCGCGGGCGGGCCAGCCGTCGCCACGCTCCCCGGCGGCCCGGGCTACGTCTCGTCCCACGACGGTCGGACCGAGTCGAAGCTCCTCATCGTCGGCTCAGGGCCGGCGGGGCTGACCGCCGCGATCTACGCCGCGCGGGCCAACCTCGAGCCCATCGTTCTCGCCGGGCTCCACGCCCGGCGGCCAGCTGATGCTGACCAGCGACGTCGAGAACTACCCGGGCTTCCCCGACGGGATCCAGGGCCCCGACCTGATGGCCCTCTTCCGGGGCCAGGCGGAGCGATTCGGCACCCAGATCGTCGACGTCGACATCGACCGGGTCGATCTTTCGCAGCGGCCGTTCCGGATCTGGGCCCGCGGCGTCGAGTACAAGGGCGACGCCGTGATCGTCGCGACCGGCGCGTCGGCGATGTGGCTGGGCCTCGAGAGCGAGACGCGGCTCCGCGGCCGCGGCGTCTCGGCCTGCGCGACCTGCGACGGGTTCTTCTTCCGCGACAAGGAGATCGCGGTCGTGGGCGGCGGCGACACCGCGTTCGAGGAGGCGAGCTACCTCACCCGCTTCGCCTCGAAGGTCCACATGCTCCATCGCCGCGACGAGTTCCGGGCCAGCCGGATCATGATCGACCGGGCCCGCCAGAACCCCAAGATCGAGATCCACACGAACACCGCCGTCGAGGAGGTCCTCGGCGACGAGAAGGTGTCCGGCCTGCGCATCTCCGACACCGAGACCGGCAAGGAGCGGACCATGTCCGCCGACGGCCTGTTCGTCGCGATCGGCCACCGGCCGAACACCGAGGCATTCCGGGACTGGCTCGAGGTCGACGCCAAGGGCTACCTCGTCGTCCGGGACCACACCAACTCAGAGATCGAAGGCGTGTTCATCGCCGGAGACGTCCACGACCACCGGTACCGCCAGGCGGTCACGGCGGCGGGTGACGGCTGCATGGCCGCCATCGACGCCGAGCGCTGGCTCGAGTCGCAGGGCATCACGGAAGCCAACACGCTGACCGCTTGGTGACGCCCGGCCGGCGCCGATGACGATGGGCGGGCGAGGCAGCGGAACGCGTCGGATGTCCGCTGCCTACACAGGCGGAGGGGCGGCCGGACGGATGTTCGGGCGCGATACCGGCGACGAGCCTCCGGTTCCGCCCGAGCGGCGAGGCCACACCATCCGGCGGATCATCGCCTTCTTCCGACCCTACCGGGGCCACGTGGCCATCGTCCTGGTGGCGATCTTCTTCAACAGCCTGATCGGGTTGATCAACCCGATCCTGCTGAAGCTGCTGATCGACATCGCGATCCCCGAGCGCGATTGGGTCCTCCTCAACCTGTTCGTCGGCCTGATGATCGTGCTGCCGATCGTCTCCGGCCTGATCGGGGTGGGCCAGAGCTACCTCAACAACGTCATCGGCCAGAGCGTCATGCAGGACCTCCGGACGGCGCTCTACTCCCATCTCCAGAAGATGCCGTTGCGCTTCTTCACGGAGACGAAGACCGGCGAGATCCAGAGCCGGCTCGCGAACGACGTCGGCGGGGTCCAGCGGGTGGTTACCGAGACCGCAGGGTCGCTGACATCGAACATCGTGACCGCGCTCAGCACCGTCATCGCCATGTTCATCCTCGACTGGCGGCTGACACTCCTGAGCCTGGCGCTCCTGCCGTTCTTCATGTACCTGACGTATCGGGTCGGCAAGGTGAACCGGGAGGTTCGCGGCGAGACGCAGAAATCGCTTGCGGAGATGTCTGCCGCGACCGAGGAGACGCTGTCGGTCTCGGGGATGCTGTTGTCGAAAACCTTCGGTCAACAGCAGACCGCCATCGACAAGTTCGGCAGGCTCAATCGTCAGCTTGCGACTCTCCAGGTGCGCCAGGCGATGGTCGGGCGGTGGTTCTTCATGATCATCGGCACGATCTTCTCGATCACGCCGGCCTTCGTGTACTGGCTCGCCGGCTACCTCGCCATCCAGAACGATCCGACGGCCCCCACGATCGGCGACATCGTCGCGTTCACGACCCTCCAGTCGCGCCTGTTCTTCCCGCTGGGGCAGCTGCTCAACGTCCAGGTCGAGATCCAGGGCGCGCTGGCGCTCTTCGATCGGATCTTCGAGTACCTCGAGCTCGATCCGGTCATCGTCGATGCGCCGGACGCCGTCGACGCTCGACGCACGGCCCGTCGCCGGCCGGATCCGGTTCCGGGCTGTGTCGTTCACCTACCCAACCCCGCCGCCCAGCGAGGCCCGCGACCAGGCGGACGAGGAGCACGCGGTCCCGGCGGTTGGCGAGGCCTCTGTCGGCGGCCGCCGAGGGCGGGAGCGTCGATGCCGTGGCGGCCGCGGTGGGTGCCGCGGCCGGTCCCCTGCCCACCGCCGAGCCGCTGCCGTTCGGGCTCCGCGAGATCGATTTCGAGGCGGAACCGGGCCAGCTGGTGGCACTCGTCGGACCGTCCGGGTCCGGCAAGACCACGACCACCTATCTCGTGCCGAGGCTCTACGACGTCGAGGAGGGCGCTGTCGAGATCGACGGCACGGACGTCCGCGAGCTGACCCTCGTGTCCCTCGGCCGGGTGGTCGGGTTCGTGACCCAGGAGACCTACCTGTTCCACGACACGGTCCGGGCGAACATCCTGTACGCGAAGCCGGAAGCCTCGCAGGCCGAGCTCGAGGCGGCCGCGCAGGCTGCCGCCATCCACGACCGGGTCATGGAGCTTCCGCAGGGCTACGACACGATCGTCGGCGAGCGTGGCTACAAGCTCTCGGGCGGCGAGAAGCAGCGGATCGCCATCGCGCGGGTGCTCCTGAAGGATCCCCGGATCCTCATCCTCGACGAGGCCACGTCCGCGCTCGACACGGTCAGCGAGCGGCTGATCCAGCGAGCGCTCGAGCAGCTCGAGCGCGGTCGGACGACGATCGCCATCGCCCACCGCCTCTCGACGATCCTGCGGGCCGACCAGATCCTGGTCTACGACGGCGGCCGGATCGTGGAGCGAGGCACCCACGCCTCGCTGCTCGAAAAGGGTGGCCTCTACGCCAGGCTGTACCAGGAGCAGTTCGCCTCGGGTGACGAGGGCCCAGCGGGGTACCGCGAACCCGCATCGGTCATCTCGTGAGCCGTCAGCGAACGGCGACCCTGGTCCACGAAGGCGGGATGCGGTTCGTCGCGACGACCGGCACCGCGCGGACGATCGTCCTCGGCGACGACCACGCGGCCAACGAGCTCAGCCCCGTGGAGACGCTGGTGGTGAACCTCGGCGCGTGCAGCGCGATGGACGTCGTGAGCATCGCCGCCAAGAAACGCCAGGAGATCACCGCCTACCGGGTCCACGTCGAGGCGACCCAGCGCGACGAGTACCCGCAGATCCTGACCAGCATCACCGTCACCCACGAGGTCGAGGGTCCCGGGGTCCAGGTCGCGGCCATCCGGCGGTCGATCGAGCTCTCGGCGCTGAAGTATTGCCCCGTCAATGCGATGCTCTCGGCGGGCGCGACCGAGATCCACCATCGGTTCGTCGTCCGCAACACCGGCCCCGGGCCATTCGAGACGGAGGGCGAGGCCGCGGTCACCGGGCCCTTCCGGCGCCCCGACGTCATCACCCAGCCGTAGGAGTCATCCATGCCCCGTTTCCCTCGCCCGACGCCGCTGGCCATGCTCGTTCTCGGCGCCGCCGGCGTCGTCGCGGCCTGCGGTGGCCCCGGCGCCACCGCCGCGCCGGCGACGCCGCTCCCCAGCGGCGTGATCGCCGTCGAGGCGAAGGACTACCTCTTCGCGCCCTCCTCGATCACCGTGCCGTCCGGCGCGGTGACCTTCTCCGTGAAGAACACCTCCGGCCAGGAGCACCAGCTGGAGATCTACAGCGGCGAGACGCGGGTCGATGGCATCGCGAGCATCGGTGCGGGCGCGACGAAGGACCTCACCGTCACGCTCGAGCCGGGCGCGTACACCGTCATCTGCAAGCTCAACGGCCACGACCAGCTGGGCATGCAGGGGACGCTGACGGTCAACTAGCGCGGGCGCCGCAGGGCGCGGGAGCCGCGATTCAGCCCCGCGCCGCGAGCGCGACCCGGCTCTCGGCAGCCCGGAGGTGGGCGTAGCCGGGCTTCACGACCTCGTTGATGATCCGGAGCCGCTCGTCGAACGGCGCGAAGGCCGACTTCAGCGAGTTGATGGTCAGCCACTCCATCTCCCCCAGGCCCAGCCCGAAGGCCTCGTCGAGGGCCTTGAACTCGCTCGATACGGACACGTTCGACATCAGCCGGTTGTCGGTGTTGAGCGTCACGCGGAAGCGCAGGCGCCGCAGCAGCTCGATCGGATGCTCCTCGAACGACGCCGCCGCCCCGGAGTGGACGTTCGAGGTCGGGCACATCTCGAGCGGGACGCGCCGATCGCGGACGAACGCCGCCAGGCGGCCGAGCTCGTACGAGCCGTCGTCGAGGCGCGTGATGTCGTCGACGATCCGGACGCCGTGGCCCAGGCGCTCCGCGCCGCAGAACTGGAGCGCCTCCCAGATCGAGGGCAGCCCGAAGCCCTCGCCGGCGTGGATCGTGATGTGGAAGTTCTCCTGGCGGACCTTGTCGAACGCCTCGATGTGGCGGGTCGGGCGGTAGCCGGCCTCCGGACCGGCGATGTCGAAGCCGACGACGCCGGCGTCGCGCCAGCGGATCGCGCATTCCGCGACCTCGACCGATCGGGCCGCCTGGCGCATCGCGGTGACGAGGACCTTCATGACGATCGGGTGGCCCGCCTCGGCGGCTCGCTGGCTCCCGATGCGGAAGCCCTCGAGGTTCGCCTCGACCACCTCGTCGAGCGTCAGGCCCTTCTGGGTGGAGAGCTCCGGGGCGTACCGCACCTCGGCGTAGACGACGCCGTCGGCGGCGAGGTCCTCCGCGCACTCGGCGGCGACGCGGATGATCGCATCACGATCCTGCAGCACGCCGACCGTGTGCTCGAAGGTCTCGAGGTAGAGCTCGAGGGACTTGCGATCCGCACCCCGGCGGAACCAGATCGCCAGCTCGTCGACGTCCTCCGTCGGGAGGTTGCGGTAGCCGAACTCGCGAGCCAGGTCGACGACGGTCGCGGGCCGCAGCCCGCCGTCGAGATGGTCGTGGAGCAGCGACTTCGGCGCCTGCGGATCGTGTCCAGCGTCAGCATGCGTGGCTCGACCTCCGCACCGGATGGTATCGCCCGAAATCGGACGGGCTCATCGGTCATCCGACCGATGGAGGACCATGTGGCGACCTCCTACACTCGCCGGCGATGAGCCCCGTCGGGACGGTCCTCTGCCCCATCCTCCTCGGGCGGGACGATCTGCTCGAGCTGATCGATCGCCGGATCGCCGAGACTGCGCGCGGGCGAGGGCACGTCCTGTTCCTCTCGGGGCAGGCGGGCCTCGGCAAGACGAGCCTCATCCGCGCGGCGGGCCGGAAAGCCGAGGCGGCCGGCATGCGGGTCGACGGCGGGTCGGTGGCGCCGCAGGACCACCAGGTCCCGCTGTCCTCGATCCGGGACTTCGCTGCCGGCGTGCGGGGGAACAAGGCCTGGGGCAGCCTGTCGCAGGACCTCCTGGCGATCGACGGGCGACACGAGGGAGATGCCCTCGGTTCGCGGCGGCTCATCGTCCGCGCCACGGCGGACCGGATCCTCGAAGCGATCGACCGTCCGACGCTGCTGATCTTCTCGGACCTGCACTGGGCCGACGAGTTGAGCCTCGAGGTCATCGGTGAGCTCGCGCGGCACGGTGCACATCGGCCGCTGCTCGTGATGGCCGACTACCGTGCCGACGAGTTCCCGCTCGACACCATCCATCGCGAGTGGCGGTCGCGCCTCCTGGGACAGCGCCTCGCGGAGGAGGTCCGCGTCCGGCGGCTCACCCTCGACGAAACCGGTATCGCCACGTCGTTGATCCTCGGCGGCGAGCTCCCGCCCCCGCACGACGTGGTCGAAGCGGTGTACGAGAGGACCAACGGCATTCCGCTGCACATCGAGGAGCTCCTCGCGGCCCTGGCGCCCGAGGATCGGACGGAAGGCCGCCGGATCAGCGATGCCCACGTGCCGGACACGATCGGCGACGCCGTCCTCGCACGGCTCACCCGCCTGTCGGACGACGCCCGGCTGCTCGCCCGAGCCGGCGCGGTGATCGGTCGATGCTTCAGCCCGGCCGCGATCGCCGGCGTCTCCGGGCGGTCCCTCGCGGAGATCGAGCCGGCGCTCGATGAGCTCGTCCAGGCAGCGATCCTGCACCCCTTCGACTACATCGACGAGGGCTACTACGACTTCCGTCACCAGCTGCTTCGGGACGCCATCTACGGCGACGTGCCGCCGACCCAGCGGCGGCGCTTCCACGCGCAGGCCGCCGAGTTCGTGATGAACCTCGAGGCATCGAGCATCGTGCATGCCTCACGCCACTACGAGCGCGCGGGCCTGCGTCCAGAGGCATTCCGGGCGGCACTGACCGCCGCACGCGAAGCCGGCCGGATCTCGGCTCGGCAGGAAGCGTTCGAGCTCTACGAGCGAGCGATCGCGAACATGCCGGCGGACCTCGCGATCGCCGACCAGGCGGAGCTCTACGAGCGCTTCTCCGAGGCTGCGGCGGCGATCGAACGAAACGACGAGTCCGTCGCTGCCGCGGCCCGCGCGCGGGAGCTGTATCTCGATGCGGGGATGCCGCTCGATGCGGCGGGCCTGCTCGTGGCGATGGCCCTCGGCGTCATGCGCGATGGCGGTCCGAACGCCGAGGTCCGGGCGTTCACCGATCAGGCGCTGGCGGAGATCGCCACGCTGCCCGAGACGCCGGAGCGCGAGCGAGTCCGGGCGTTCCTGCTCGGCAGGGCCGCGGACGAACGTTTCATCGTGTCCGACCTGACCGCCGCGCGGGAGATTGCCCGGCAGGCTCGGGCGCTCGCCGTGTCGATCGACAACCGAGAGACCGTGCTCGAGATGGACCTGCTGCTCGCTCGGATCGAGATCGTCAGCGGGCGGTACGAGAGCGGCATGCGCGACGGCATGCGGGCGGCCCGCGAGGCCCGCGACGCTGGATTCGAAGGCGTGGGCGTCACTGGCTATCGCAACCTTGCCATCCTGGCGGCGCGCGTGCTGGACCGGCAGATGGCCGAGGTGGCGATTGGCGAGGGGCTGCAGTACGCGGACGCGATCGAGCAGTCGCACTGCCGCCAGATGATGTCGACGACCCGCGCGGTCCTGGACTGGGGCGGGGGCCGATGGGACGCCGCGGACGAACGTGCGCGGCAGGAGCTGGTCGACCGCGGCTGCCGGCGCGGCATCAGCGGCTCGCAGGACGTCATCGGGCTCGTCGCGCTGGGACGTGGGCGGCCAGAGGAGGCGCGCCGCTGGCTGGACGAATCCCTCGAGTCCGGCGCACCGGATGGGTGAGGTCCAGTTCGTGCTGACGCCGCTCTGGGGCCTTGCCGAGGCGGACCTGCTGGCCGGCGACCCTGAGAGCGCCATCGCCCGATGCGACGAGGCCTGGAAGATCTCACGCACGACGGGTGAGCGCGCCCTCTTCATCCCGTTCGTCGTGACCGGCACACGCGCCCGGATCACGGCGCGGAGGCCGGACGACGCCGAGCGTTGGCTCGCGCGAGCGCGCAAGCACCTCACGGGCTGGGAGTCCGTGGCCGACCAGGCCATCGATCACGCCGACGGAATCACGCGCCTCGCCTCCGGTGCCCTGTCCGCGGCACGCGAGAGCCTGGAACGCGCCGTGCGTGGCTGGGAGGACCGCGGGAGGACGTGGGAAGCCCTGTGGGCGCGCCTCGATCTTGCGGCCTGCCTCATCCGGATGCATCGGCCCGCCGACGGAGTCGAGGCCGCGGCCGCGGTCCGAGAGGTCGCCTCCAAGCTTGGCAGCGAGCCGCTTGTCGCTCGCGCCGAGGAGCTGCTCCGCGCGAGCCGCGGGCGGGGGCTGGAGGCCGAGCCGTGGCGCCCGCTCACCGTTCGCGAGTTCGAGGTCGCGCGCGCGATCGCGGGCGGCATGACCAACGCAGCGATCGCCGCGGAGCTGTTCGTCTCGCCAAAGACCGTCAGCGCCCACGTCGAGCACATCCTCGCCAAGCTCGGCGTGGCGCGCCGCGCCGAGATCGCCGCATGGGTCGCAACGATCAGTGCGGTCGATCGGCCCGCCGCTCCGCCCATCCACGTCGGCGCAGCATCGCGCTAGGCCGCTCCGGCGGCGCCACGTCCGGCTCGCATCGAGCGTCGTCGGGCTCGTAAAGGCGAATGGCCGGGCCTCCTTGCGGTGGCCCGGCCTTGGAGCGGTGGTGCGAGATCGGCTCGTCAGCCGCCGTTGTCTCCCTCGCCGAGGCAGGTGATCGATCGGGTTCCAGTCGTCGAACAGGCCCGCCGGGTTGCCGTGCCAGATCCAGGCGTGCTTGGCGAAGAAGCGGTCAGGCCGTAGCGATTGCCGGCGCCGACCGGGTTCATCGACCTGGCCGAGCACGGTCTCGGCCGGCCTGCGAAGGTGACGTACTCGACCGCGACGAGCTTGTACCTGCCGTTTCGCTTCGGCGCGTAGACGAGCACCTCCGGCCGGAGCGGGTCGATCGCCGGATCGCCGACCAGGTCGAGGTTCACGAAGTGCTGGCCCATCGTGCCGACCCCCGGCTGCTCCGTGCACTTGTAGAACTCGATGTAGCCGTCGGCGAGCGCCACGTTGAGGTCCTTGTACTTGTCGTCGCGGCGCGGACAGCCGGCGATGCTCGATTTGCCGGCGGCAAGCGACGATGCCGGCGAGGGCAACCAGGAACAGGAGCGCGAGGGCCGGCAGCGATCGCGCCACGGGCCGTTCTGAGCGTCTTCATCTCAAACCTCCACCGTGATCTCGAAGACCTGGGGCGTGGGGTGGCCGGCGCGCTCGTGGATGCGCATCACGGCCTCCTTCGACGGTCCCGTGGCGAGGCAGAACACCTTGCCCGACTCCGGAGTCGAGCCAGGCCTGCTCGTAGACCACGCCTTCGTCGTCCTGGATCGCCAGGTCGCGCTGGTGAGCCTCGGCGAGCTGCTCGCCGCTGACGCCGAAGAACCCGTCGTGAACATCCATGAACTTGGCCATTGCGTACCTCCTGTGATCTTCCCCGCGACCGCGGGGTCCTGAAACGAGCCTCGGGCCCTCGGCCTTCGAGGTCATCGGTCGTCCGACCGATCAGCCCCGATGCCGCCGACCCATTTCCCGAGTCGGCTCCCCGCGGCCTCTCATGCACCGCCTCGCTCGAGGGGGTGTAGAAGAACGGGTCGAGGAGGGTCACCCGGGTGATGCGGTCGATCGGGCAGCCGGTTGCGTGCCGCCGCGCGACGAATCGACTCGGGGTTGGGGGCCTCGTAGACGCAGAACGTCGAGAGCCGGTCGTCCCTGACGTAGGAGTGGATCCACGTCACGCCGAGGTCCTCGTTGATCCCGACGACGCCACGGCAGACATCGATGCCGGCCTGGCCGAACGGGAGCTCGAAGCCCTCGGGAAACGAGCGCTCGACGATGTACCGCGGCACCCGATCCTCCTTCTCTCGGCGGCCGGACTTCGACCGCGAGTGGAGGTTCGGGCCGCTGCCGCGTCAGGACATCGGTGGCGGCTGCCTAATCTGCGGCGCTTGCCTGCCCGGTCTGGACGTCGATCCCGGCCGCGGTCGCGGCTGCGGCCGCATCCGTGCGGCGTGTCACGCCGAGCTTGCCGAGGAGCGCGGACACGTGGTGGTCGACGGTCCGTGTCGAGAGGAACAGCCGGGCCGCGATCTCGTGGTTCTGGAGCCCCGCCGCGACGTGTCCCAGGACCTCGAGCTCGCGCGATGTCAGGCCCCGGGTGTTGGCGCGGGTCGTTGGACGGGGACCGCGCCGGATCGTGGACGCACCGAGCGCCCGGAGTCTCCGGACCGCGAGCGCGGCGGCGGGCTTCGCTCCCAGTCGGTCGAGCTCGGCGTGGGCCTCCTCGACATCACCGATGCTGTCGGAGTCGAGGAGCGCACGGGCCGCTTCATATGGGCAGTCGAGCGCGAGCCACGCCTCCGCGGCCCGGCGCCAGTGGCCCTCGATCTGCAGCCGCCAGGGCTCCGCCGCGCCCGAGGTGTCCGGCGCGGGCAGGACGCCGGCCTTGACCTGCCACCAGCCGAGCTCGCCGATGTGCCATGGGTGCGACTTCGCGCGGGCCAGGTCGAAGGCCGCGCGGGCCTCGGCTGCCGCGCGGTCGAGGTCGCCTTCGAGCCACGCCGCCTCCGCGCGAGCTGCGCGGACCGGGCCGACGCGCTGCAACGTCGCAGTCCGCTCGGCCATCTCGACCGCCTCGTCCAGCGCCTCCCATGCGTCCGGGTCGCCCCGTCGTGTCCGGAGCCGCCCGAGCGCAAGGAGGGCCATGATCCCCCCGATGGTCTGACGAGCGGGGCTGGCAATGACGGCTGTCGCCAGCTCACCGGCGCGCGCCCATCGGCCGCGGTACAGGTTCGAGAGGGCCGACCACGCCTCGAGGTAGAGGCGGTTGGAATCGATGTCCCGCTCCGTCGTGTAGCGAAGTCCGTCTTCGAACCATCGTTCGGCCTCGCCGAACTGGTAGACCTCTCCGAGCGCGGACGCGCAGACGCCGTAGGCCGACGCCGCCTGGCGGTCGATGCCGTGCTCCAACGCCAGCGCAAGGCTCGTCTCGAGATCGGCGATCCCGCCGAGGTCGCCGGTCAGGATCCGCGAGCTGCCGAGCGTGTTCCAGGCCTGGATCACCGAGGTGATCGCGCGGGGATCGCCCGTGCCCATCGCGATCGCCTGGCGAGCGAGCTCGATCGCCTCGGCGTTGTCGCGATCGAGCATCCGCAGGTAGGCGTAGGCGTTGATCGCCTCGACCTTCTCGGGGCCGAGGGGCAGCGGCTCGACGAGGTCCAGGGCCCGTCGGGCGGCCGCCTCGGCCTCCGCATTCCGCCCCATCGACACGAGGACCCGGGCGAGATTGGTCACCCCTTCGATCTCCCTCGGCCGATTGCCTGCTCGATGCCAGATCTCGACGGCTTCCGTGAAGGCCGGCAGCCCGACGTCGAACCGGGAGAGCAGGGACTGCTCGCGTCCGCTCTCGTACAGGAGCTCCGCTCGCTCCACGTCGGGCAGGCCCATTGCGTAGCGAAGCGCGCGGTCGAGCTGGGCCGCGGCCTGCCGATGCGCCCCGGCGGCGGCGGCCTGGCGGGCGGCCTCGGTTGCGTGGCGCAGGACGGCCGGCCCGTCGCCCGCCTCGTCGGCGTGATGGGCCATCCGGGCCGGCTCTCGGGCCGTCTCGTCGCCCGCCTCGAGGACTGCCAGGACGCGGGCATGCAGGTCCCTCCGCTGCCCCGGATCGGTCGCCTCGAGGATGGCCAGCCGCGCCAGCTCGTGCCTGAAGGCGTACGAGCGCCCATCCGCTTGCAGCAGGCCGCCCCCGATGACCTCCTCCGTCGCGGGCACGGCCACGATGCGGGCCAGGAGATCCGGATCGATCGTCGGGCCGATCACGGCCGCGGCCTCCAACGTCGCACGTCCCGCCGCCGAGAGCCGGGCCGCGCGGGCGAGGACGGCGTCCCTGACCGTCGGCGGGATGCGCGCCGGCGCACTCGCGACCACCTCGGTGACGTAGAACGGGTTGCCGCCGGTCCGCGCGTGGAGCTCCTGGGGATCGAGGCTGGTTCCCTCGGCCAGCTTCCTCGACCCCGTCGAGGCTCAGCGGCGCGATCGCCAGCCGCCGCACCGCGGGCGACGTCGCGAGGTCGCCAACGACGACCCGCAGCGGGTGCTGCCGGCCGACCTCGTCGTCGCGGTACGTCCCGACCACGAGCGCGCGCGTCGATTCGATCCGGCGTCCGATGTATCGGAGCGCGTCGAGTGTCGCCTCGTCCGCCCAGTGAAGGTCGTCGATGAGGAGGACGAGGTCGCCGCCTCCCTCGCGCAGTGCTCGCAGCAGGGCCTGCAGGACGGCGTCGCGCGGGGCACCTGCATCGAGCAGCCCGGCGAAGCGCGGATCGAGTTCGTCGGCGACATCGACGAGCGGCCCGAGCGGCCGCGGCGTGGACAGCGGGTCGCAGGAGCCGAGGAGCACGCGCGTCCGCGCATCGAGCGACGCCCGGAAGGCCCGCAGCATCGAGGTCTTGCCGACCCCGGCGTCCCCCTCGAGGAACACGAGACGGCCCTCGGTCGTGGCCTCGGCCCGGAATCGTTCGAGGGCGGCCAGCGGGGCTTCGCGCTCGAGCAGGCGCATGGGCGCATCGTAGTGGCAATCGATCTGGGGACCCCGGTTCAGCGGCAATTGGCACAGTCCGCTAGGCCAAGGTCGCGTTACACTGCGGCGATGATCGCCCGCCCGACGCGCACCGACTGGCTCCTCCTCCTGGCCCTCGGGATCATGTGGGGCACCAGCTACGCGTTCATCAAGCTCGGTGTCGAGACCCTTCCGACGTTCACCCTGATCGCGACACGCCTGGCGATCGGGCTCGCGCTGCTGGTGACCGTGGTCGCGATCGCGCGCGAGCCGCTGCCCCGCAGTCCGCGGATCTACGGCCACCTCGCCGTCATGGCCGCCATCAACATCGTCATCCCGTTCACGCTCATCACCTGGGCCGAGGTCACCGTCGACTCGAACATCGCCGCGATCCTCAACGGCGCCGTGCCGCTGATCGTGATCGTGCTGGCGGCCCTGACCTTCCACGACGAGCCGATCACCCTCAACCGCCTCGTCGGCGTGGTCGTCGGGTACGTCGGGGTGATCGTGCTGGTTTTCCCGGGGCTCGTGGCGGCCGCCGGCGGGAGCGAGTTCACCGGGGAGATCGCCCTTCTGGGGTCGACGGTCGCGTACGCGATCGGGGCCGTGTACTCGCGCCGCAACATCAAGGGCCTCCGTCCGATGATCCCGGCAGTCTTCCAGGTCGGGTTCGCGTTCGTGATGGTCAGCGTGCTGGCCCTCGTGACCGAGAACCCGTTCGCCGTGCAATGGAACGCCGGCGCCGTCATCGCCGTGGTCTGGCTCGGGCTGCTCGGCTCGGGTGTGGCCTATCTGCTGATGTTCCGGCTGCTGGGGCGGATCGGCGCGACCGCGACGTCGCAGCTCGCCTACCTCCTGCCGGTCGTCGGGATCATCACCGGCGCTGTGATGCTCGGCGAGGCCGTCGATGCTCGAATCCTCGTCGGAACGGGCCTGATCCTCGGCGGCGTGGCCCTCGTGGGCAGCAAGTTCGGCGAACGGCGAATCTGGGGACGGCGACCGGCGCCGGGCTCCGAGACGGCGGGCAAGCCCGCGACCTGAGAGCCGCGGGCGGTCGCCGCACCGCGCGAGGCCTTGCGCCATCGCGAGCGCCCTCCGAGCGCCGCACCGCGCGAGCCCCCTAGCGCGCCGCCGCGAGCAGGATCGCACCGAGCACGACCAACCCGGCCGCGGCGACCGTCGTGGCGGCATCCCGTCCGCCCGCTGATTCCTCGAGCCGGATCGCGCCCCAGGCCGCGGCAAGGACGATGCCCGACTCCCGGAGCGGGGCCACGGTGGCGAGCGGTGCGATCGCGTAGGCGAAGAGCACGAGCAGGTAGGCGCCGAGCGAGAGCACGCCCGCGACGGCGTCCCGCGCGAGACCGCCGAATCTCGCCCCCGCGGCCGCGGCTTCCCCCTCGGCCACGGCCTCGCGGACCGGCACCGGTGCCAGGAGGCCGAGCCGACGCCCACCGATGACCGCCGTCGCGGTCAGGATCGTCGACACAACCGCCAGAATCGAGCCGTAGATCCAGGGCTCGGTCTCGCGGACCCCGAGTCGGTCGATGGCGGAGTACGCCGCGATCGACGCGCCGGTCGCCAGCGCGAACCCGATCGCGCCGCGATGCGCGGCGCCTGCCGCGCGAAACGCCTGCCACGGCCGGGCCACGAGCAGTATCCCGGCGAGCAGGCAGCCGACACCGACGATCGCGAGCGGGGCGAGTCGCTCCTGGAGCAGCACGATGCCGACCACCACGGCCAGCAGGGGCGCGCTGCCCCTCGCGAGCGGGTAGACCAGCGAGAGCGGACCGCGGCGGTACGCGGATGCCAGCAGCACGAAGTAGGCCGCCTCGAGAACACCCGACACGACGGCGAGCCCGATGGCCGCCGGCGCGATCGCCGGGGCGCCGATGGCGAGGTACGCAACGATCCCGATCGGCAGCAGGACGGCGGTCCCGATGGCCTGGAGACGCATGGCCGTCGAGAGCGTGTCGCCCGACGTCTTGAGGAGGACGTTCCAGCCAGCGTGCAGGACCGCCGCGACCAGGACGAGCGCGATGGCGAGCGTTGGCACGCCGGAAGCCTAGGTGGCCCGTGCGGCGGCCGTCCGCCGGCCGCGAAGCGCGCCTATCGGCCGATGTCGCGCCGGTGCATCCCGATCGCGCAGAGCGAGATCCCGCCGAGGGCAAAGGCCGCGCAGATCGCCATGCCCGGCCAATCGAACTGGCCGAGGATGGGCTGGCCGAGGTGTCGGTTGAGCGCGAGGTCGAGGACCTCCTCCGGGAACTGGACGATCGTGCCGATCAGGTCCCACACGAAGAACGTCAGCCCGAGGCCGAGCGTCACCGGGGCGGCGAGGGTTGGCCGGACCAGGCCGCCGGCGGCCAGGCCGATGCCGGCAAGCGCCATCGCGTACAGCCCGAGGACCATGACCCCGGCGGCCAACGGGAACAGGTCACGGGTCGCCGCCTGCGTCGCCGCGCCGGCGACGACTCCCGCCGTCATCAGCGCGGCGATGACCGCGACACCGACCATCACCGCGACGCTGCTCCGGATCGCCCACTCCGCCCTCGACATGGGGGCCGAGAGGATCAGCTCCAACCGGCGCTCGCCCTCGTCGGACGCCCAGCCGCCCACCAGCACCGCGGTCGCGATGCTGACGACGAGGATCGCCTCCGAGAAGAAGGCCAGCTGGAGGAAGCCGCCCGCCGAGAGGATGTCCGCGTCGGGGAAGAAGCGCTGGATCAGGTCCACGATCTCGGGGATCGATCGGAGCGTTTGGACGAACTCGTCGACCGACATCGCGATGATCAATCCGAAGAGGCCAAGGGCAGCCCCCCAGAAGACGGACGCCGGCAGGCGCTCGCCTAGAGCCCGGCTGAACGGCCCGGCGAGGAAGATCGGGAGCGTCGGCAGCCGAACCGCGCCACCGGTCGGCACGAGCAGGTCGCGGCGCACGAACGCGATCACCCCGAAGGCGATCAGCGCCAGAGCCACCGCGGCCACGATGGCAACCGACGGCCAGTCCCAGGCGCCGGCGATCGGCCGGTGGCCGGCCGTGATCGAGAAGTACGAGATCGGCTCGAGCGGCTGGAGCGCCGAGACGGTCGACGAGTAGCCGTTCACGATGAAGCTCGCGAACAACGTCACGCCGCCGATCGCGAGGCCGCCACCGCGACCGAAGAAGGGCGCCACCGCGAACCCGATCGCGCCCGGGACAAGCGCCACGACATAGAGCCACGCCGCATGGGCGATGACGGCATCGAAACCGACGTCGTCGCCCGGCAGCGTCCCGAACGCTTTGATTGCCACGAACGTCCCGATCGCGAAGAGCGCGATCGCGAGGGCCAGCGCGACGACGTAACCGCCAATCTTCTGGAGCGCGATTCGGGCGCGACTGCGTGGCGTGACTGCCAGCAGGTCGAGGCTGCCGCGAGCGAGTTCGCCGGCGAGCAGCCCGGACATCGCGACGACCGTCCAGATCCCCAGGATGATCGGCAGGAAGTTGATCGTCCGCCACGACAGGAAGCCACCGAGGCGCTCGATCGAGATCATCTCGCCGAGCATTCCCTGGAAGATCGCGGGAAGGCTCCCGAGCTGGCCGGCGACGGCTCTGCGCTTCTCGACCGTGTCGAACTCTGCGGCGAGGGCCGATGCCGTGACCACGACGATCATCGAAGTGATGACGCCCACGACCAGCGCGGCGCGGCGGCTGTCGCGGAATGTCTTGCCGAAGATGGAGCCCAGCCCGAACACGCGCGCGCCGAGCCCGGGCGCCTGGAGGGCCACGGCCTGCGAAGTCGCCGTCGTGCGTGTGACGGGGCTCACCGGGCGGGCCCGGCGAGCTCCGTGGGCTCGACCGGTGCGGACCGGCTCGCGTACTCGGAGAGGAAGACCTCCTCGAGCGAGGGCTCTCGGCTCACGAAGTCGACGAGGTCGTACTGGCCCGCGAGCCGCACCACCGGCGCGATCGGACCGGTGACGAGCATCCGGAGGGTTCGACCCTCGGAGGCGAGATTCGCCACTCCCTCGATGGCCTGGAACGGCGCGGGATCGACGGGCGCGGCAAACCGCAGCTCGACTTCGTGCGCGGCGAGCGAGCGCACGCCCTCGACGGTGTCGGTCCGGACGATCCGGCCCTCGCGGATGATCGCGACGCGATCGCAGGTCCGCTCGACCTCGCTGATGATGTGCGAGCTCAGGAAGACCGTCCGGCCCTCCTTCTTGCCCTCGAAGATCAGCTCGTTGAACGATTGCTGGATCAGCGGGTCCAGGCCCGACGTCGGCTCGTCGAGGATCAGCAGCTCCGGCTTGTGCTGGAGGGCGACGACCAGCCCAACCTTCTGCTTGTTGCCCTTCGAGTATTCGCGGAAGCGGCGGCTCGGGTCGAGGTCCAGGCGCTCGACCAGCTGGTCGACGTAGTTCTTGTCGACACCGCCGCGAAGGTTCGCGAAGTACCGGATGGTCTCCGCACCAGTGAGGCGGTCGTAGAGGTTCCACTCACCGGGCAGGTAGCCGATCCGCCGGTGGATGGCCACCGGATCCGCGGACGCCTCGACCCCGAAGACCCTGGCAGCGCCGGACGTCGGGCGAATGAGATCGAGCAGCACCCGGATCGTGGTCGTCTTCCCGGCCCCGTTCGGCCCGAGGAACCCGAAGACCTCGCCCTCGTTGACGAGCATGTCGACGTCGACGATGCCTCGGTACTTGCCGTAGGCCTTCGTCAGGGATTGCGTTTCGATGACCGGGGGCATGGCGTTCCTTCCTAGCGCCCGTCGGAGCGCCGTCAGCGGGTTCGGTGATCGCCGCTCCTGAAGGTTCGGTCAAGTCTGAACCTTCGCCGAGCCGGTCGTGGCCGCCGAATTCCTAAGCCAATCGACATATGCCGGGTTTGGAATCCGGCGAATCCTGATGTTGTATGCAGCGATTGGCATCAGTTCTTGCCGTCGGGGCGAGGGATCCCCAGGGCCGGGCGATCCCCGGGCCGGGAGCCCCGGCCCAAGTCACGGGCGCCGGGGCGAACGGCCAGTCGGGCTCGGGCTCGGTCATCACGCCGACGCCCTACAGCCCGATCGGGTGCCAGACCGTCTTCATCTCCAGGTACGCGGCGATCCACTCTGGCCGCTCGCTGGCGCGGTCGTCGAGCCAGTCGAAGCGGGCGTCCGTGGCGCCGGTCGGGCGGCGCAGGACGCGCTTGACCGAATCCGCTGCCGCGAGCTCCACGTCCACCCGGAGATCGTCGGGGACGCCCCAGACGTCGAGCGCATCGACGTCCTCGTGCGACGCGAGCCACGGAATGAGCTCGCGCTTGCGCCCGGTGATGACGTTGATCACGCCGGCCGGCACGTCGGAGGTGGCCAGCACCTCGGTGAGGGTGATCGCGGGCAGCGGTCGGATCTCGGAGGCGAGGACCACCACCGTGTTGCCCGCCACGAGCGGCGGAGCGAGCCGGCTCACCAGCCCGAGCAGCGACGACTGCTCCGGCGCAATCACGCCGACGAGCCCGGTCGGCTCCGGGATCGTGAAGTTGAAGAAGTCCGACGCCACGGGGTTCGACGAGCCCAGCACCTGGGCGATCTTGTCGGCCCAGCCGGCGTACCAGACCCAGCGATCGATCGACCGGGATACCACGACCCGCGCCTTCTCCGTCCGGAGCCCTTCGGCCTGCGCCACCTCGGCCACGAACTGGTCGCGCCGGCCCTCCATGAGCTCGGCGACGCGGTAGAGGACCTGGCCGCGGTTCATGGCGGTCCGGTCCGCCCAGCCCTGGGCAGCGCCCCTGGCCGCGCGAACCGCGTCGCGGAGGTCCTTGCGAGACCCGCGAACGGCGTTCGCCAGCGGTGCCCCGTCGGCCGCGGCGACCACGTACGAGCGCCCCGACTCGCTGCGCGGGAACTGCCCGCCGATGTAGATCTTGTAGGTCTTCCGGACCTCGACGCGCTCGGGAGGAACGGCCACCGCTTTCGTGGACGCCCGCGTCACCGCCCGGGACTTGCCGTTCGCGCTCGCCTTCGACGATCGAGCCGCCACGTCAGCGGTCCTCGAGCTTCACGTAGGCGTGCAGGCCGTGCATGCCGCCCTCGCGCCCGAACCCGGACTCCTTGTAGCCGCCGAACGGCGAGGTCGGGTCGAAGCGGTTGAAGGTGTTGGCCCAGACGACGCCGGCCTTCAGCTTCCGGACCATCCACAGGATCCGCGACCCCTTCTCGGTCCAGACGCCGGCCGACAGGCCGTACTCGGTGTTGTTCGCCTTCTCGACGGCCTCCTCGGGCGTCCGGAACGTCAGCACGGACAGCACCGGCCCGAAGATCTCCTCCTTCGCGATCCGGTGGCTCTGGGCGACGTTCGTGAACAGCGTCGGGCGGAAGAAGTAGCCGCGTTCCGGCAGGTCGCAGGCCGGCTGGTAGAGCTCCGCGCCCTCCGCGACGCCCGCCTCGACGAGCTCGGTGATCTTCTCGAGCTGCTGCTTCGAGTTGATCGCCCCGACGTCGGTGTTCTTGTCGAGCGGATCGCCGACGCGGATCGTCGACAGCCGGTCCTTGAGCTTCTCGATCAGCGCGCCCTCGACCGACTCCTGGACGAGCAGGCGCGAGCCGGCGCAGCAGACCTCGCCCTGGTTGAAGTAGATGCCGTTGACGATGCCCTCGACCGCCTGGTCCAGCGCCGCGTCCTCGAACACGATGTTGGCGGCCTTGCCGCCGAGCTCGAGCGTCAGCGCCTTGTCGGTGCCGGCGGTCGCCTTGTGGATCAGCTTCCCGACGCCGGTCGAGCCCGTGAAGGCGACCTTGTCGACGTCGGGGTGGCTCACGAGGTGCATCCCGATGTTCGACGGCCCCGGGACGATGTTGACGACGCCCGGCGGCAGGTCGGCCTGCTGGCACGACCTCGGCGAAGAGCAGCGCGCTGAGGGGCGTCGTCGAGGCCGGCTTGAGGACGACCGTGTTCCCGGCGGCGAGCGCCGGCGCGATCTTCCACGCCAGCATCAGGAGCGGGAAGTTCCAGGGGATGACCTGGGCTGCGACGCCGAGCGGTCTTGCAACGCGACCGGGGAACGCGTACTCGAGCTTGTCCGCCCAGCCCGCGTAGTACCAGAAGTGGTTCGCCGCGAGCGGGACGTCGACGTCGCGCGACTCCTTGATCGGCTTGCCGGAGTCCATCGACTCGAGGACGGCGAACTCGCGGCTGCGCTCCTGGAGGATCCGCGCGATCCGGAACAGGTACTTGGCGCGCTCGCGGCCGGGGAGGTTGCCCCAGCGGGTCTTCTGCGCTCGCCGCGCCGCCCGGACCGCCTTGTCGACGTCGCCAGGCGTGGCCTTCGCGACCTCGGCGATGACCTCCTCGGTCGCGGGGTTGACGCTCTTGAACCAGCCGCCGTCCGCGGCGTTGACCTCGCGCCCGTCGATGAACAGGCCGTAGCGCGGCTTGATCGTGACGACGTCGCGCGACTCGGGGGCCGGCGCGTACTCCCATGGCACCGCCTGGCCGTCGCCGAGGCCCCAGTCCGCCGGGGCCCGATCCCCGCACCAGGGGCGCAGGGCCTTCGATTCGGTGGTCACGCGAGGCATCATACGCGGCGTGCCCCGCCCACCCGACGACCCCGAGATCGCCGTGCGCCTGCGGAAGCTGGGCTGGAAGCCCGGCGACCCACCGCCGTCGATCACGAGGCTTGCTGCCTACGGCGTGATCCGCCGCGAGGCCGAGTGCTGCTCGCGCGCGTCGCGCCAGGCAACCTCGGCGCCGGGCTGTGGGTGCTCCCGGGCGGCGGCCTCGAGTTCGGGGAGGCACCCGAGGACGCCGCGGTTCGCGAGGTCGAGGAGGAGACGGGGCTCCACGCGCGCATCACGGGACCGCCGTCCATCCACTCCGACACCGGCGCGTGGCCGTTCTCCGGCGGAGAGGTCCGAAACCACCAGATCCGATTCGTCTATCCGATGGAGATCACCGGTGGCACGGAGCGCGTCGAGGTCGACGGCTCGTCGGACGCCTTCGGCTGGTTCACGCCCGAGGAGCTCGGGGCGCTGTCGATCGGCGACCTCGTGCGCCGGGTGCTCCGCGTGGAGACGCTCGGCTAGAGCGCCAGCAGCGCCGAAGCGAGCTCCGCGTAGCCCGCGAGGGCCGGATCCGCCGACGAGTCCACCCGCAGCTGGACGCAGACGTGGTCCGCGCCGCCGTCGAGGTGGGCCCTGACGCGGGCGACGATCGCGTCGACATCACCCCAGGCGATGACCGCATCGATCAAGCGGTCGCTGCCGTCGTTCGCGATGTCCTCGTCCGACCAGCCGAGCCGCCGCAGGTTGTTGGCGTAGTTCGGGAGCGCGAGGTAGTGGCGGGCGAAGGCCCGGCCGATCCGGCGCGCCTCGGCGGGGTCGGTGGAGAGGACGGCCGTCTGCTCGACGGCGAGGCAGGGCTCCGGCCCCAGCGCGGCGCGGGCGATCGGCGTGTGCTCGACCGGTACGAAGTACGGGTGGGCGCCGTCGGCGCGCGTCGCCGCGAGCTCGAGCATCTTCGGGCCGAGCGCCGCGAGGACGAGCGGCACCGGCTCGGAGGGCTCCGGTCCCGCGTAGGAGGCGGCCTCCATCGCGTCGAGGTAGGCGGTCATCGTCTCGATCGGCTTGCCGTAGTCGCTGCCGCGGAGCTTGACGGACGGGGCGTGGCTGACGCCGATCCCGAGCACGAACCGGCCCGGGTAGGCCTCCGCGAGGGCCTTGGCGCCACCGGCCATCGCCATCGGGTCGCGGGCGTAGATCGAGGCGATCCCCGGCGCGACGATCGCCCGCTCGCTGGCGCCGAGGAGGAGCGCGGAGTGGGCCAGGACCTCCTTCGAGCCAACGCTCTCCGGCATCCAGACGGCCGGAAAGCCGAGCCGCTCGAACTCGCGCATCGCCGCTCCCGCGTCCGCCGCCGTCAGCCGCTGGAGCGCGAAGCTCCAGACCCCGACTCGCCCGAGCCGCGCCGCGAGCGCGCGTCCACCGATCCCACCGACACCTGCCATGACGACAACGGTAGCCCGGGGACGGCTCGTCTCGCAGGGCGGGCTCCTCTACTCCGCGGCCGGGGCCACGGTCGACCACCACAGCTCGGAGTGATCCGTGACCATCGACTCGGCGATGAGCCCGATGCGGCCGTCCGCCAGCGGGATCGCCACGGAGGTCCGGAAGCGCATGTGAGGACTACACGCGAGGCGGTCGCCGCCTTGCCACCCGCGTGATCAGACCGGCTGCAGCACCAGGAGGTAGCCGCCGGCGATGTACTGCTGGAGGAAGACCCGCACGTCGCCGAAGATCATCAGGGCGTCGTCGCCGGAGGGCAGGACGCGGAGGCGAGGAAGCGTCTCCCCGACGAACCTGCCGGCCTGGGCGGCCACCGCCGGATCCGCGATCGAAAGGGTCGTCAGCTTGCTCATCACGGCGGCCAGCTCGTCGCGGGATTTGAGCGGATCCGTGCCGTACAGCTGGCCCTTGACCATGACCTCGACGATCTCACCGTCCCCATTCTCGACCGGGACGAGCTTCGCGTTTGCGCTCTCGATCGTCTTCGGCGTGAGACAGACGGCGCCCTCGCGCTCGCCGGAGCGCGCGCTGGGGCCGGTCGTCGGCAATGCGTGGCCCTGGATGCACGAGTAGTCGAGCGCCTCGACGCTTTGGACGATGTCGGCGGTGGACCGGAAGATCGGGCTGGAGACCTGGAAGCCGTCGTCGGGCGGCGCGCTGCCCTGGCCGGGCCCGCCCGGCGCCACGGCGACGGACGTCGCGATCACGAGGACGACGACGGCCGCGACGATGCTCGCAAGACCGGGCACGGCGTGACGAATCGGCAGGTTGTCGCCGATCCGCTGCTGGGACAAGGCCGGATCGAGGACGCCCTGCGGCAGCTGCTCGACGACGAGGCCGCGGGCGGTCCGCCGGAGCTCGTCGTCGAAGCGCTGGGCGCGCGAGAGCACCGGGCCGCACGAACCACAGGTCGCCGCGTGCGCACGATCGTTCGCCGTGACCTCGTCGTCCACGACCCGGCCGATGAGTCGGGCGGTGCGGTCACAGAGCGGCTGTCGGCGGTCGCTCACCCCTCCGCCTCCAGCCATGCCCGAAGCAGCCTCGCTCGCGTCCGCGACGAGATCTTCCGGGCATTCGCGTGACTGATCCCCACGAGCTGCGCAACCTCCGCGAGCGAGTAGCCATAGCCGTGCTGCAGGACGACGACGGCCCGCTCCCGGGCCGGGAGCGCTTCGACGAGCTCGTGCAGCTCCAGCCTGCCGACCGGCGGTGGCGACCACCGCGGCAACGGCACGGTCTGGAGGAGCTCCTGGAGCCGCTTGCCGCGGCGCCGGATCCGGAAGCTCCGATGGACCGCGATCCTGGCGAGCCAGGCCTCGATCGCCTTGGGATCTCGCAGCTGCGAGATCCGCCCCCGTGCCGTGATGTACGTGTCCTGCACCACGTCTTCGGCCCCATCCACGCCAACGAGCGACGCCGCTATCCGGAGCAGCCTCGGACGTGCAGCGGCAAACGCCAAATCAAGGTCGACGTCCGAGCGGCGCGTGACCTGGACGAGTCCCGGTTCGATCGCCTCCACCTGCCCCACACCTGACAACCGTCTGAGCCCGGCGTGCGGACGACTGTGACAGATCAACGTAGACTGCCGCGATGCCCAAACCCGAGCCGCTCTGGCAAGCCCGCTTTCGGGCGCCGATCGTCGGATTCCCGACCTGGGCGGCGGACCGCCCCGACCGGATCATCTACGCCTCCTCGGAGAGCGGCGTCTACCAGCTCCACGCGTGGGATCGCTCGACCGGCGAGCGCCGGCAGATCACCAACGAGCCGGTCGGGCTGATCTCGGGAGAGGTCACCCCGGACGGCGAATGGGTCGTCTGGCACCGCGACACGACCGGCGACGAATCCGGAGTGTGGGTCGCCGCTCCCTTCGCCGGCGGCGCCGCCGAGCCGTTCGTCGAGGGCCTGCCGGAGGCCTGGGACCAGGGCTTCGTGATCGGGCGCAAGGTGACCGTGGCCGGCACGAGCGACCGAGACGGGTTCGATGTCTACGTCTCGGTCGACGGCAAGCCTGCGACGCGCGTCGCCCACAGCGAGGAATCGATCGATCTCGGCGGGGGCCAGGCCATGATGGCGGGGCCGGATCAGGCCGCCCTCTCGGCCGACGAGACTCTGCTGTGCGTGGAGCACTCCGAGCACGGCGACCTGATCCACCCGTCGCTCCGCATCCTGGATGCACGGACCGGCAAGGTCGTCGCCGACCTTCGCGATGAGGGGCTGGCCCTGAGCGCCTTCGCCTGGTCGCCGATCCCCGGCGACCGCAGGATCGCGATCGGTCACGAGCGCCGCGGCGAGCGCGCCCCGGCGATCTGGAACGTCGACACGGGCGAGGTCACGGACCTGCAGATTCCGTGGGAACGCTTCACCGAGGTGGCCGACTGGTGGCCGGATGCCTCCGCGGTCCTCCTGTTCGAGCTCCGCGACGGGCGGAACTACCTCCACCGCTACGACCTCACCTCCGGGGAGATCACGCCCCTCCCGATGGAGGAGGGCAGCCTCACCGGCGCCCGCGTCCGGCCGGACGGCACGGTCTGGTACCGGCTCCAGCGCGGCGAGCACCCCGGGCTCGTGTTCGAGTCCGGACGCGAGGAGCCAGTCCTGGCGCCGCCGAAGCCCGCGCCCCCGGGACGACCGTTCGCGTCGTGGGAGTACAGGAATCCGCACGGCCAGCGTGTCCATGGCTGGATCGTGGAGCCGGACGGCCCCAAGCCCTGGCCGACGCTGCTCTTCATCCACGGCGGCCCCACCTCGGTCGACCTGGATCGCTGGAGCCCGGAGGTCCAGGCCTACGTCGACATGGGCTTCTGCGTCGGACAGCTCAACTATCGCGGCTCGATCGGGTTCGGATCGGCGTGGCGCGACGAGCTCATCGGCAACATCGGCTGGCCCGAGGTGGAGGACGCGATCGCCGGCCACGACGACCTCATCGCCCGCGGAATCGCCGATCCGTCTCGATCGGTCATCGCCGGCTGGTCGTGGGGCGGCTACATCACGCTGCTGATGCACGGGATGCACCCGGAGCGGTTCATCGCGGGCGTCGCGGGCGTGCCGGTCGCCGACTATCCCGCTGCCTACCGCGACGAGTCGCCCCTGCTCCAGGCGTACGACCGGGCGCTGCTGGGCGGCTCGCCCGAGGACGTGCCCCAGCTCATGAAGGAGCGATCGCCCCTCGAATACGTCGACCGGGTGCAGGCGCCGCTCCTGCTCCTCGCCGGCGAGCATGACAGCCGTTGCCCGCTGCCCCAGATCCTCAACTACGTGGAGCGCCTGAAGAGCCGCGACCACCCCCACGAGCTGTACCTCTTCGGGACCGGGCACTCGTCGTTCGACATCGACGAGCGGATTCGCCAGCTCGGCGTGGTTCTCGACTACCTCTCGAAGAACGTCCCGGGCGTGACGCGCCTGCCCGGCGTCCGCGGCGACGTCGAGCCGCGAGGCCGCCAAGGAGCCAGAGCTGGTCTGACCTGGTCCGTCCGGGGACCCTAGTCCAACGTGGAGCCGAGCGGGATCCCGCCCGGCGAGATAGACCCCGGTCTCGCCAGAGACCACGAGGTCGTACGTGTCGGCGGCGTCGTAGTGCCAGCGTTTCGAGGCTCGCCACGGTCGTGCCGTCGACGGTGTCCCCGATTCGAAGGTCGGCGAGGGTTCGCCCATCCGCGAGCGGGTGGCCGGGCGATGCCGTGACGGTCCGGCCGTCGGCGAGGGTCAGGCGGATCACGTGGTGGTCGGCCGGCGCGGGGGTGGAGCCAAGCGCGATCACGGTGCCGGCGACGCGGCGGCCGGAGCGATCGAGCGTCCAGACCGTGTCACCCAGCCGAAGCCGCTCGACAGCGATGGCCCCGCCCGGCGCCTCGATCAGCGTGCCGAGCGACAGGCAGATCGGGCACATCGGCGCGCCGGCGGCGGCCTGCTGCTCGATCGTGATCGCGCCGTTGGTCGTCGATGATCCCCGCCGGTACGCGTGCCCTCGGCGGCGCCACCGGCCGGCTCGGCGAGGTAGTCGAAGCGGAACCGGCCATTCCCGATGTCCTCGAGCTGGACGGCCGTCGCCACCTTCCAGAGCCGGTAGGCCGCAAGCCGCTGCTCATCGGTCAGGCCGGCGTCATCGAGCGGTGGCAGCGTCAGCCGCTGCCGGATTGCTTCGGCCAGCGCGGCGTCGGCGACCAACTGGGGCCACTTCTCGCGAAGCGCTTCGAGCTCATCGCGGCCAACCGGGTACGAATCCTGGTCGCAGTGCCAGAGCGGCCCGAGCTCGTCGATCAGGCGGAGACGCAGCTCGGCGGCCGTGAGCGTGGGGCCTGGCGAGCTCGACGCGCCGCCGCCGCCGATGCCCGTGCAGCCCGCGAGCGCGAGCACGACGAACGCGACCAGCCAGATGGTCCACGTTCTGATGTCGATCGATCGCAGCATCGGCGGCGTGACGTCCCGCGCTCGTACTCGGTTCCGGGTGCGCGGGCATCATGCACGGATGCGCCGACTCGTCGATGCCCGGGAGCACCTCGACGGCGACCTCGACGACCTGACGACGCTCGAAGGGAACCTTGCGGACCTCGCGCGGATCAACCGGCGGCTCGGCGGGGCAACGCTCTCGATCACCGCACTCGAGCGGCTCGTCACGGCGGCCGGCATGTCCCCCGGCGAATGCGTTCGGGTTCTCGACGTTGGGACCGGCGCCGCCGACATCCCGCTCGCGATGGCCGGCGCGCCGGGCCCGTGGACCGGCCTGGAGGTGACCGCGGTCGACAGCCGCCCGGAGGTGCTGGCAGCCGCGGAGCGCCTCGAGCCGGGGCTGCGACATCACCCGCGGATCACGCTCGCCGTGGCCGACGGCCGCTCCCTCCCCTATCCGGACAGCGCCTTCGACGTCGGGCATGCCTCGCTCGTGCTCCACCACCTCGAGCGGCCGGTTGCCATCGAACTCCTCGCAGAGCTTCGCCGCGTCGTTCGAATCGGCGTCGTCGTCAACGACCTTGCGAGGAGTCGCGTTGCGCTGCTCGGTGCGAAGGTGCTGCTCCCGCTCATGACGCGGAACGCCTGGACGCGCCACGACGGCGTGCTGTCCGTCCGGCGCGCCTGGACGAGAGGCGAGGCAGAGAACCTGCTGCGCGAGGCCGGGCTGCGCCCGATCGGTGCGACCGTCGGGCTGGCGGGGCATCGCTGGGCGATCGCCGCGGTCCCGGCATGACCGGGGTTCCGGCATGACGCGGGTCGGGAGTGACCGCGACGGCAAGCCGGAGCGAGTCGACGTCGCCGTCGTCGGCGGAGGGCCGGCCGGCGCGATCGTGGCGATGCTGCTCGCCCAGCGGGGCCTCGAGGTGGTCGTGCTCGAACGCGCTCCGCGCTGGCGCTGGCGGGCCTGCGGCGTCTTCACCTCGCCCGCAACCGTCACGTCGCTGCAGGCCGTTGGCGTCGGTGCTGACGACCTTGCGCGCGTTGCGCGCCCGATCCCGGCGATGCGCGTCGAGACGCGCCAGGGCACCACCTTCGGCCTGACGTACGGCGCGAGTGGCATTCGTGCCGGCTCTCCGGTCGGCCTCGATCGCGCGGTGCTCGATCCGCTGCTCCTCGCGATGGCGACAAGGGCCGGCGCGGACGTTCGGCAGGGCATCGCCGTCGATGCCGTTGGCCTCCCCGGCGGGCGCTCCGCGGGCGCAGTCGGCGCACGGGCCCGGGTGGAGTTGTCGGACGGCCGCCGGATCGAGGCGCGGGTCGTCGTCGGGGCCGACGGTCTTCGATCGGTCGTCGCCGCGGCGGCGGGCGTTGCCAAGCCGCCGCCGCTTGGCAGGCGCATCGGCCTGACGTTCCACGTGCCCGAGGCTGGAGCTGGCAGCGCCATCGGGATCGATCAACCGACGGATGCCCGCATGGTGATCATCGACCACGGCTATATCGGGCTCGCCCCCGTGCCGCGGGGTCGGGTGAACGTCGGCATCGTGCTCGGCGCCACATGGCACCCGACCGTGCGACAGGAAGGCGCCGCGAGGGTCGCCAAATCGCTGCTCGCGCGGGTGCTGCCGTCGACCGCCGGCGATGACGTGGCGCCGATCCTCGATCACGTGGCTGGGGCCGCACCGCTCGGGTCCGCCACGCGTCGGAAGGCCGGGGTCGGGTGGCTGCTCGTGGGCGACGCCGCGGGCTTCCTCGACCCCTTCACCGGCGAGGGCGTCCATCGCGCGATCGTGTCTGCGCAGGTCGCGGCCGAGACCATCGAGCGAGCCCTGGCATCACCGGGCCTGGCGGATCTGTCCGATCACGATCGAGCGATGCGAGCGCAGATTCGGCAGGAAGGACGTCGTGAGCCGCCTCGTCCAGACATTCCTGGGGCAGCCGGCCGTCTTCGAATACGCGGCCCGCCGGTTGGCTGCGCGGCCGCACCTGCGTGAGACGATGGGCCTCGTGATCGGCGATCTCGCTGCCAGCCTCCCGCGTCCTGCACCCGCGCTACCTCGCGGCCCTCCTCGCTCCGTGAAGACGTCGATCTCGATCGCGATCGAGGCGCCGGCGCGGCTCGTCTTCGACCTCGCGAGCGACGTCGAGCGCTGGCCCGCGCTCCTGCCGCACTACGCCAGCGTTCGGGTGCGGGAGCGACACTCGGACGGGAGCCGCACGGCGGAGATGGTGGCCGTCCGCGCCGTCGTTCCCGTGCTCGGGCTCGGCATTCCCGTGGCCTGGCGGGCCAGGACATGGGCGGACGAACCCGCGCTCAGGCTCCGCTTCCGGCACCTCGCCGGCGCGACGAAGGGCATGGACGTGACCTGGCGGATCGAGACGACGGACCACGGCTGTCATGTCTCGATCGAGCACGACTTTCGGCCTCGCTTCGGCCCGTGGGCGTTGATCGTCGATCGGCTCTTCGTGCGCCCCATCGCGGGCCGAACGCTGGCCACGTTCAAGTCGATCGCGGAGGCCGTGGACGCGCGGGGTCGATCCGAAACACTCGCTGCGCCGAAGACCTCCACATGACCCGTCGGCGCGTCTGGATCACCGGCCTCGGCGTAGTCACGCCGATCGGGACCGGGCGCGACGCGATGTGGGCCGGCGTCCGGGCGAATTGATCGCCGGTGAAGCGGATCGACCGGTTCGATCCATCGCCGTTCCGCTCGCAGGTCGCCGCCCAGATCGACGACTTCGACCCGCTTGACCACATGGACCCGAAGACCGCTCGCCAGCTCGATCGGTTCAGCCACTTCGGGCTCGCCGCCGGGCAGCTCGCGCTCGGCGACGCCAGCATCTCGACCGACGCGACGGCGGCGAGGGCCGGCGCGGACCCCGATCGCTTCGGGATTTACCTCGGCAGCGCGCTCGGCGGGATCGCCTACGCCGAGGGCCAGCACGAGCGGTACCTGGAACGCGGCATCCGATCGGTCGCACCGAATCTCGCCCTTGCGGTGTTCGGCGGCGCGGCGCCCGCGAACATCGGGATCGCCCTTGGGCTGCGCGGGCCGATCCTTTCGACCGCCAACTCCTGCGCCTCGGGCGCGGTCGCCCTCGGCGAGGCGCTGCGCGCGATTCGCGACGGGACGATCGACGCCGCGATCGCCGGTGGCGCCGAGGTCCCGCTGAGCCCGCTCGCCTTCGGGGCGTTCGACATCATCCGGGCCCTCTCGCCGGGGTCCAACGACGCGCCGGAACGCGCCGCGCGGCCGTTCGATGCCGCCCGCGACGGGTTTGTCATGGGCGAGGGCGTCGGGCTGCTCGTCCTCGAGGCCGAGGAGGTGGCGCGCGCCCGCGGCGTCGAGCCGTACGCGCAGCTCATGGGCTACGGCTCCACCTCCGACGCGTTCCACATGGTCCAGCCGCGCGCGGACGGCCGCGAGGCGGCGCGCGCGGTCACGCTGGCCCTCGCGGACGCGGGCGTCGGCGCGGACGAGCTCGACTACGCCAACGCCCACGCCTCCTCGACGCCGCTCGGGGACGTCGCCGAGGCCCGCGCCCTGGCGCTGGCGCTCGGACGAGCGGGCGCACACGATCCCCGTGAGCGGGACGAAGGCCCTCTACGGCCACCCGCTCGGCGCTTCCAGCGGGATCGAGGCGGCGATCTGCTCGCTGGGCATCCGCCACGGCTGGATGCCGGGCACGGCCGAACCTCGAGACGCCCGATCCCGCGGTCCTGGAGCACCTGCCGGGCCTGCTGGCGGAAGGGCGGGACGGCAGCTACGGGCGGGTGCTGTCGACGTCGTTCGGGTTCGGCGGGCTCAACGCGGCGCTGGTCTTCGGCGCCGTCGACACCTAGCGAGGGTCGGGCCGGGCGCCGCGGCGCCGCTAGTCGATCGTGAAGTGGTCCGGATCCTGGTAGCGGCCCGTGCGTTCCTTCTCGATCTGCATGAGCACGTCGTTCAGGAGCGTCGACGCGCCGAACCGGAACCGATCCGGGGTCATCCAGCGCGGCCCGAGCGTCTCGTACAGGACGACCAGGTACTGGACCGCCTCCTTGGCCGTGCGGATCCCGCCCGCCGGCTTCATACCGACGGCGCGTCCCGTGGCCTTCTCGAAGTCGCGGATCGCCTCGAACATGACCAGCGTTACCGGCAGCGTCGCGGCGGGCTGGACCTTGCCGGTCGAGGTCTTGATGAAGTCGGCGCCCGCGGCCATCGCAAGGATCGAGGCCCGCCGGACCTGGTCGAACGTCCCGAGCTCGCCAGTCTCGAGGATCACCTTGAGGTGGACATCGCCGCAGGCGTCCTTGATCTCGACGATCTCGTCGAACACGGTCGCGTAGTCGCCCGAGAGGAAGGCCCCGCGGTCGATGACCATGTCGATCTCGTCGGCGCCCGCCGCGACGGCCGCCTTGACCTCCGCGACCTTGATCTCGCGGAACGTCTGGCCGCTCGGGAACCCGGTCGCGACGCTCGCAACCATGACGCTCGAGCCCTTGAGCGCCTCCTTCGCCTCCTCGATCAGGGCCGGGTAGACGCAGACGGCGGCGACCGACGGGATCGAGGGGTCGCCGGGCTGTGGGTGGATCGCCTTCGCGCACATCGCCCGGATCTTGCCGGGCGTGTCCCGCCCCTCGAGGGTCGTCAGGTCCATCATCCGGATCGCGAGGTCGAGGGCCCAGAGCTTCGAGGCCTTCTTGATCGACCGGCGCTTCAGGCTCTCGACGCGCAGCTCGATGCCGACCTGGTCGACCGCGGTGAAGCGGCCGAGCACGCTCCCGAGCGGCCCCGGGCGCCCGCCGGCCCACGCGCGGACGAGCTCGCCGGCGCGCTCGCGGGAGATCGAATCGGGCTGCCGGACGGCCATGGGACGGTGAGGATACATCGCGGCCTACCATCGGCCACCTGATGCCAGACCAGCTGACGATGCGGCTGGAGCCGCCGCTCCCGAAGCTGCCGTCCGGCCTCCGCCCGATGCTCGCGCGGCCGCTCCCGGAGCCGTTCGACTCGGAGGCCCACCTGTTCGAGCCGGCGTGGGGCGGGGCCCGCGCGCTGGCGCTGATCGGCCCCTCGGAGGTGCAGGGCGCCGGCGACGTGCGGCTCGTGGCCGAGGACGGGACCACCGGCCCGGCACCGATCGACCTGGCGGGGCTCGCGGGTCGCGTCGCTGCGCGGTCGGCGGTCCTCGATGGCGAGATCGTGGTCGTCGACGAGGGCGGTAAGCTCGACGCAGACGAGCTCGCGCGACGGTTCGGGGGTGGCACGGGCCGGCCGCTCAGCTACCTCGCGTTCGACCTCCTGTACCTCGACGGCAAGTCCCTGCTGGGCTTGGCGCTGGACAAGCGTCGGGCGCTCCTTCGGCAGGTCCTGCGGCCAGGTGACGAGGTCGTCGCCGTGCCGGGAATCGTCACCGAGGGCCGGGCGCTGTTCGAGGCGGCCTCCGCGCAGGGGCTGTTCGGGATCAGGGCCCGCCAGCGAACCTCGCCGTACCTTCCGGGCGTGCGCAGCCGCCTGTGGCGCTCGATCGCCGTCGAGGGACCCGAGGCGGTCACCGGTGGCGACGGTGGCGCCGCGCCGGCAGGCGTGCTGCCGGACGAGGACGTCGACCTGATCGCGGGCGTGTCGGATCGCGGCGAGCGCGTCCTGTCCCTGATCAGGCGGCTGCCCCTCGAGTTCGGAGAGGACACCTAGCGGACCGCGCCAGATCGCCCACGTGTCCGGGGCGCCGTCCGGCGACGTGGCTCGGGCGCCGTTCTCCTCGACGTGGCTCGGGCGTCGTTCTCCTCGACGTGCCGAAGGTCTCGGCTGCACGCCATATGTGCATTCCTCGCCCTTCGCCAGGCACAAGCGCGCCAAACTTCGCTCCGCCGGCCGGCGATGACCACGCGGAGTGGCGGCTGCGCGTTCACATCACACTCGGGACGGCTCTGCGCTAGCGCCAGGAACGACACCGTGGACGAAATGCCCGCGATTCGGCTCGGATTTGCACATTGGGCGTGCACCGAAGGGGCGACGGGGCCGAAGGGGCGACGGGGCGAAGGGGCGACGGGGCGAAGGGGCGGGGCGAAGGGGCGAAGGGGCGAAGGGCCAACCATGGCCCGCGATTGCGGCACGGGCGGCGATGTCCGGGGCGAGTTGCTGGCTAGGCCGGCGGGCTGAGGATCGCGCCGACGATCTGGCGCGCGCCGGGTCGCTGGCCGTAGAGCAGGACGCCGGCGGAGTACACCCGGACCGCGATGACCCCGACGATCGGGATTGATGCCGCAAGGAGGCCCAGCGAGAGGACGATTTCCCATGGCTCGACCCGCCCGATGGTGAGCCGCGTGAGCATCACGAACGGGCTCCAGAAGGGCACGAACGAGGAGACTCGGACGAGCGGCCCCACTCCGCCACCGAGCGCCAGGACGGCCTGGCCGTAGCCCGCGATCGCGATCATCGAGAGCGGCAGGGCGAGCACCTGGAGATCCTCGGCTCGGCTCACGAGCGAGCCGGCTGCGGCATAGACCAGGGCATAGAGGATGAAGCCCAGGACCCAGAACGCCCCGTACGCAGCGATGAGGCCGGGCGTCAGCGCCGAGAGGGACATCTGGAGCCCGTTCGATGAGCCAAGGACGGCCGTCGCGATCCGGTCCTGGAGCAGCAGGGTGAGCAGGGCAGGAACGAGGATGGCCATGTACTGGATGAGCCCCGCCATCCCGCTGCCGAGGACCTTGCCGATCACGAGCTGCTCGGGCGTCGCGGCGCTGATCAGCAGCTCCATCACCCGGCTGGACTTCTCCGCGACGACGCTCGCGGCGACCCACATGCCATAGATCACGACCGTGATGAAGATCACGACCACGGAGACGACGCCGACGATTCGCCGGCCCGCGTACTCGCTGGCATCGACCGGCGCCGCGCCCCCGGCGCCGTCCGCGGCAACCTGGGCGGAGCTGAAGAGCGGCGCCAGGAACGGCGCGGCGCCACCACCGCGGTTCACGTTCACGTAGTCGAAGATGCCGATCGCCACCGCGCCGACATTCATCAGGTTCACGCGATCCGCCCCGAGTCCCTCGCCCGCGAAGAGCTGGAACTGCAGCTGGCCGCTGGGGAGCCGTGTGGCGACCAGCGCCCCGCCGTAGGTGCCCTGCGAGACCTCCAGGGCGAGGTCTTCGCCATCGCGCGGCGTGACGAAGGCGTACGCGTCCTTGACGCCAGCCGGCTGGGGCGGGTTCAGCAGGTTGTCGAGGATCTGCGATGGAGGCGCCGGTGAGCTCCGCTTCCGGGCTCGAGACGACGATGGAGGTCGTGGTGTCGCGGTCGGCGGCGCGGATGAGGACCGGCAGCAGCGCCACCGTGACGGCGAGCGAGGCGAGGAGGAGCGTCGAGACGAAGAAGAGGCGGCTCCGGACCCGCTCGCGGAACTCGCGACGCGCGACGAGCCAGGAGTTGGCGACGAGGCCGCGCGCCTGCGGCAGGTCCTGCTCCGTGACGCGGCGCTCGCTCACGCGACGGCCTCGCCGTCCGATGTGGCCTGGCGGCCCGCGGCGGTCGATCGCGAGCCCACCGGATGGTGTGCCGGCGCTCGCCTCCGTGCCCGGCTCGATATCAGCCGGGTGGCCGACGTGCTCGATGAAGACCTGCTCAAGCGAGGGGTCGGCGACCTCGAAGTGGGTGACCCGCGCCCCGGCTGCGAGCGCCGCCGCGAGCACCGCCTCGGGCTCGACGTCCGGCTCGATCTCGATCTCGGCGCGCTCCATGCCCGGCCGCAGCAGCCGCGCGCCGCGAACTCCGGCGAGCCACGCGAGCGCATGGTCGCCGCGCGTCGACAGCAGCACCATCCGGCGTCCGGTGGAGCGCTTCACGTCGGCGAGCGACCCGCGACGATCGTCCGGCCGCGATCGACGATCGCGACTGACTCGCACATCGCCTCGACCGTCTCCATCTGATGGGTGGAGAGGACGATCGTCTTGCCACGATCGCGGAGCTCGAGGATCGCCTCGCGCAGCAGCACGATGTTGACCGGGTCGAGGCCCGTGAACGGCTCGTCCATCAGCAGGACCTGCGGGTCGTGCATGACCGCGGCGAGGAACTGGACCTTCTGCTGGTTGCCCTTCGAGAGCTCCTCGGCCTTTCGTCCGGCGAACTCGGGGACGCGGAAGCGGGCGAGCCAGGAGCGCGCCTCGCGCGCCGCGACGTCCTGGGGCACACCCTGCAGCCCGGCAAAGAACACGAGCTGCTCGAGCACGTTCATCTTCGGGTAGAGGCCCCGCTCCTCCGGCAGATAGCCCCACGTCTGGCGCGGCAGGCCGCGATGGTCGTGACCGCGCCACGTGATCCGGCCACTGTCGGCGCGCAGGACGCCCAGCGCGATCCGCATGGTGGTGGTCTTGCCGGCGCCATTCGACCCGAGGAAGCCGAAGACGTGGCCCTCGGGGACCTCGAACTGCAGCCCGTTGAGTGCCTGGACCGGCCCGAACTGCTTGACGAGGCCGTCGACCGCGAGGGACATGTGCGGGCGAGCATAGCCCTCGACCTTCCGAGGGTCCGTCAGCCGATGGTCCCACTGCCCGACGCCTTAATGAGCGGGAAACAGTCGACCGTCACCGTTCGGGTCGATGCCGGGTTCAACGCGAGATCGAACCGCTGCGACGCTCTTCGGGCTGGTTGCCGCGCTCCTGTTCGTGCTCGCTGCCGAGGACGCCAGCGTCGCAGCCGCCGCCATGGGCGCCGTCCTCGTCGTCGCGGCGCTCGCCTCGCTTCGCGGCTACCCCATCGACCGGGAGTGGTAGCGCGCGGATCGCCCGCCGTCCGTCGCCGCCCGGTCCACCGACCCCCTATCGTGGGACCGTGGCCAAGCGATCGCCGAACCCTGCAACGCTCCGGGACGACCTGATCGTCCGTCCGGGCCAATTCAAGATCAACGACCTCGCCGCCAACGAGACGTTCGGCTTCACGAAGGAGTCGGCGGCGCCCGTGCTCGCCGCCGACCTCGAGCGCCTCACCGAGCTCCAGGAGCGCCTCTGGGCGGAGCGGAAGCGGCGCGTGCTGATCGTGCTGCAGGGCATGGACGCGTCCGGGAAGGACGGGGTCATCCGCCACGTCATGACCGCCCTCCACCCGCTCGGCTGCCGCGCGGTCGGGTTCGGTGTGCCGTCGGAGGTGGAGCTCGCGCATGACTATCTGTGGCGGGTCCACCACGTGGTCCCGGCCAACGGCGAGATCGTGATCTTCAATCGCTCGCACTACGAGGACGTCCTCGTCGTCCGGGTCCACCAGCTCGTCCCGAAGGAGCGCTGGGAGAAGCGGTACGACCAGATCAACGCGTTCGAACGGCAGCTGACCGACGAGGGCACGCTCATCCTCAAGTTCTTCATCAACATCGACCAGGCCGAGCAGCTGGAGCGATTCCAGGACCGGCTCGGCGACCCGACGAAGCGCTGGAAGTTCCGGGCCGGCGACCTCGACGAGCGAGCGCTCTGGGGCGACTACATGGCCGCCTACGAGGACGCCCTGCAGCGTTGCTCGACCGACGTCGCGCCGTGGTTTGCGATCCCCGGCAACCGGAAGTGGTTCCGGGACCTCGCGATCGCTCGCATCGTCGCCGACGCGATCGAGGGACTCGACCCGCAGTACCCGGTCCGGGACGACATCCCCGCCGACCTCGTCCTGCGCTGATCCCGCCGCGTGAGCGCAGAATCGACCGCGTGAGCAGCTCACAGGCACCGATCGACCGGCCGATGCCGTCCGGCGAGCGGACGACCCCGACCAGCATCCATGCGGACCGCGATGCCGGGACCCTGGCGATCGACTGGGCCGATGGGCACGCGACGCTCTACAACGCCCACGACCTGCGCTGGCTCTGCCCCTGCGCGTTCTGTCGCGGCGAGGCCGGGCTGCCGGGCTGGCTCGACACGTCGCCGACGCTCACGGCCGAGCAGACCCGGCTCACCGACGTCCACCTCGTGGGCAACTACGCCATCGCGCCGACCTGGGGCGACGGCCACCACACGGGCTACTACCCGTTCGTGCTCCTGCGCGATCGGTGCTCGTGTCCCGAGGACACCCAGAGGAGGGCGCAATCGTGATCGTCGCAACCGCACCGTTCATCGCCGGGCACCGCGTCGCGGAGACCAAGGGCCAGACCTTCGGGCTCGTCGTTCGCAGCCGCGGCTTCTCCGGCAACATCATGGCCGGCCTTCGCTCCATCGCCGGCGGCGAGATCAAGGAGTACACCCAGCTCCTGGAGGACACCCGCCGCCAGGCGCTCGACCGGCTCGTCCAGAACGCGACCCTGATGGGTGCCAATGCCGTGATCTCGATGCGCTTCGACTCGAGCGAGCTCGCCGGGACGATGTCCGAGATCGTGGCGTACGGCACGGCGGTCATCGTCGAGCCCGACGCGTCCGCGAAGCCGGTCGCCGAGTAGCGCGTGAGCACCGTCATTCGGGGCCTGATCGTCGCGGCCGGCGTCGTGCTGATGCTCCTCGGCATCGGCACCCTGGCCCTGCCGGGGGTGGGCTGGCTCACGTTCCTCCAGCTCTTCGGATTCGGGGCCTTCCTGGTGATCGCGGTCGCAATCGAGCGGCAGCGTTACCGCTCCGACGCCGCCGAGCGGACCAACGCCGCTCCGGGACCGGGCGGCGGTGAGCCCGTCGGGGCCATCGAGCCGCGCTTCCGTCCCACGAACGAGGTCTTCATCGACCCGACCAGCGGCCACCGGATGCGGGTCGTGGTCGATCCCGCGAGCGGCGAGCGGCGGTACGTGGCCGAGGGTTGAGCGACCCGAAAGAGATCGAGGTCAAGCTCGGTGTCAGCCGGCCGCGGCGCATCGCGCGGCTGGTTCGGGACTTCGACCTCGAGGGTTTCGACGGCTTCCGCGCCGACGGCCCGCCGCGAACGGTCATCCACACGGACCGCTACTTCGACACCGCCCAAGCCGGCGGCCGCCTCCTCGAGCGGGGCATGCGAGCGAGGCTCAGGCGCCACGGCCGGTCGGTGACGCTCGCGGTCAAGCACTCCGGTGCGGAAGCGGCCGGCATCACGACGCGGACCGAGCTGGAGGGCCGCGCGACCGACGTCCTCGACCCGTCCCGCTGGCCGGCGAGTGACGCCCGTGCGGCTCTGGTCGCCAGGATCGAAGGCCTGCCGCTCGTCGAGATCGCCAGGCTCCGCCAGCAACGGCTCACGCGCCTGGTTCGCGGGCAAGGCGCCACCATCGAGCTCAGCCTCGACCGGGTCGACGCCATCGTCGACGGGCGCGTCGTCCAACGCCGGCACGAGCTGGAAGCCGAGCTGAAGTCGGGTGAGGCGAGCGCGCTGGGGACGCTGCTGGCCGGCCTCTCGGCCGTGCCCGGCCTCGGTCCACCGGCGGGGTCGAAGCTGGCGTTCGCGCTCGAGGCCCGGGCGCAGGTGGCGCGTGCCGGCACCACCAGCCTCGCGCCGGCCAACCCGGACGACGTGGCGGGGCGATAACAATCGGCTGCTAGACTCCCGCCTCCCCGCGGGCAACGACGTTGCGCACCGTTCGACGTGGCGCCGCTGGACCTGCGAACGGGAGAGATGACCGGCACCGTATGAGCGCATTGCAAGCCGCGCGGGCCGCGCCGAAATCCTCGCGGGACGAGCAGCACGCCACGCGCCCGCGACGTCGGGCGAGGAAGCTTCCGCAGCTCAGTCGCGAGCTGTCGTGGATCGAGTTCAACGCGCGCGTCCTCCACGAGGCCGCGGACGACCGGAACCCCCTGCTCGAGCGGATCAAGTTCCTCGCGATCTTCGCGTCCAACCTCGACGAGTTCTTCCAGGTCCGGATCTCGACGCTGCGACGGGCGGCTCGGTCGACGCGGGTTGCACAGATCGGCGAGGGACCGTCACCGACGGAGCAGCTCGCCCAGGCGCGGCGCCAGATCACCGACCTCGTCGAGGAGCAATCCCGCATCTACCGGAAGCTGCGGCGTCTGCTCGCTCGTGAGGGCATCGAGATCGTCGACTACGCCAAGGTGCCGGAGCATCACGCCGCGCTGCGCGAGAAGTTCCTCGCCGAGATCTACCCGGTCCTGACGCCCCTCGCCGTCGACCCGGGCCACCCGTTCCCTTACATCTCGACCCTGACCCTGTCCGTGGCCGTGGCGCTCCGCGATCCCGCATCGGACGAGCGCCGCTTCGCGCGGGTGAAGGTGCCGGCCGTCCTGCCCCGCCTCGTCGAGCTCCCGCGGCGCAAGGGCCAGGCGATCGGCAGCCATCGGTATGCGCTCCTCGACCAGGTGATCGGGGCGAACCTGGACCTCCTGTTCAAGGGCATGGAGATCCTCCGGCACCACCTCTTCCGCGTGACCCGGGACGCTGACCTCGCCCTCGACGAGGACGACGCCGACGACCTCCTCGTCGCGATCGAGGAGGAGCTGCGTCGCCGTCGATTCGGCGATCCGGTCCGGCTCGAGGTCGAGCGATCGATGCCCGAGGAGATGCGCGAGATCCTCCGGCAGGGCCTGGAGCTCTCCGAAAGGGAGACCTTCGAGGTCCGCGGGATGCTCGACCACACCAGCCTCTGGCAGCTCGCGGAGCTGGAGCGGCCGGACCTGAAGACGGCGCCGTGGACCCCGGTGATCCCGGCTCGCCTCCTGCCACCGGATGACGACGAGCCGGCCGACGTCTTCGCGGCCATCCAGGCGGGCGACCTGCTCGTCCACCACCCGTACGAGAGCTTCACGGCGAGCGTCGAGCGGCTCATCGAACAGGCCGCCGACGATCCGGACGTGCTCACGATCAAGCAGACCCTCTATCGAACGTCCATCGACTCGCGCGTCGTGCACCACCTCATCCGCGCCGCCGAGAAGGGCAAGCAGGTCGTGGTGCTGGTGGAGATCAAGGCCCGGTTCGACGAGCAGGCCAACATCGAGTGGGCCCGGAAGCTGGAGCGCGCCGGCGCGCATGTCGTGTACGGGCTCGTCGGCCTCAAGACCCACTGCAAGACGCTGCTCGTGGTCCGGCGCGAGGGCGGGGTGCTCCGCCGCTACGTGCACATCGGGACGGGCAACTACAACACCCGGACGTCGCGGACATACGTCGACCTCGGCCTCCTGACGTGCGAGCCGGACATGGGCGCCGACGTCAGCGACCTCTTCAACATCCTGACCGGCCTGTCCCGCCAGACCGACTTCCGCCGCCTCGTCATGGCGCCGACCAGGCTCCGAAAGCGCTTCCTGGAGCTCGTCGAGCGGGAGGCAGCGCACGTGGCCGCGGGTCGATCGTCCGGGATCACCCTCAAGATGAATGCCCTCATCGACCCGGCCTGCGTCGATGCGCTCTACCGCGCGTCTGCGGCGGGGGTTGAGGTCGACCTCATCATCCGCGGCGCGTGCACGCTCGTGCCCGGGATCGAGGGGCTGTCCGACCGGATCCGGGTCCGTTCGATCGTCGGCGAGTTCCTCGAGCACTCGCGGATCTGGCGCTTCGAGAACGGCGGCGAGCCGGAGTGGCTCATCGGCTCGGGCGACCTGATGGACCGCAACCTCGATCGACGGATCGAGGCCTTCGTCCCGATCGCGGACCCCGAGGCCCGGCGGCTGCTCGACGAGATCCTGGCCACGATGCTGGCCGACGACCGGCGCTCGTGGGCGCTCTCGGCCGACGGCAGGTGGGAGCGTGTCGAACGACGGGCCGGCAGACACGGCGAGCTCGATGCCCAGCAGCGGTTCAAGGCCCTCGCCGCCCAGCGCTCGGCCGATGGCGCGCTGCCGCACAGGCCACACGCGGGCCTCGGCTCGCTGGAGCCATGGGCCTGACCGAGGCGGTCGAGCCGCAGACGGAGGCGCTCGAGCCGGACGGCGAGGCGGTCGATCCGGAGACGGACGCGGTCGAGCGCGAGCCGGCCCAGCCCGAGGTTCCGCCGCTGCCGGCAGCGGTCGCGCTCGGCAAGTCGCCGGGTCCAATCGTCGCCGACGACAGCTTCGGCCAGGCCGGGCGCAAGGCGATGTGGCCCCACGTGGAGCGGCTCCTGAAGCTCGAGAAGAGCCTCGCCGACCCGTCGAAGACCGACGCCCTCAAGCGCTACCGCGTCGCGACACGTCGCCTCCGAGCCGCGCTCCGGTTGTTCGGGACCGCTTTCCCGGACAGGCAGGTCCGGCCGCTGCGCGACGCCCTCGGCGACCTGGGCCGGGCAGCCGGGACCGTTCGCGACATCGACGTCCGGCTGGCGGACCTCGACCACTGGGCGGAGGAGCACCCGGACATCGGCCCGGGCGTCGAGCCGCTGCGAACGGTCTGGGTGGATGAGCGCGAGCGAGCGACGGTGATGCTGCTCGCCCGGCTCGAGGCGAAGCGTCACCAGCGGCTGATCCGCGACCTCATCCTGCTCGTGGAAGGCGACGGCCGACTGACACCGGCAGGCGTCCGGTCGGTCCGCGACACCACGGCATCCCGGATCTGGAAGGCCTTCGAGGGCCTCCGCGAGGCAGGCACGCTCGTTCGGTGGGCAGATCTCCCCGCGATGCACGAGGTCCGGATCGACGCCAAGCGGCTCCGGTACAGCCTCGAGTTCCTGGGTGACGTGTTGCCGGAGAGCCGGAAGCTGCTGATCGAGAAGCTCGTCGCGCTCCAGGACCACCTCGGGGCGATCAACGACGCAGCCGTCATTGCGGCAGCCGTACGCGCCGTCCTCGTCGACCGGCGGGTGACGATGACGTCCGCCCAGCGAACGGCGATCGCGCGGTACGCCGCGGACCGCGATCGCGACCTCGGCCGGCTTCGTCGGGGCGTCGGCCGGCCGTGGCGGCCCGTCGCCTCGGCGGCGTTTGCGCGCCGGCTCGGGCGGACCGTGGTGATCGTCTAGCCGGCCTCCAGGAGCCCGTCCAGCGCCGGCAGGGCGAGCTCGTCGCGCCAGCGGTCCCCGCCCGCGAAGCTGGCAAGGATCAGGCCCTCGCGCAGGCCGCCCTTCGCCACCCGCACCCGGTCGAGCTGGTAGCGGTGCATCGCCGCCAGGAGGATCGCGGCGCCCGCGGCCAGCACGTGCGCCCGGGACACCCGGACCGCGTACTGGCTGGCGACGGCGATCGCCGAGTTCGTCGTGATGATCTCGATCGCGCGCCCGATCCGCCTCGCCGTGAGCACCCGGTTGGACAGGCGCGGCCCCACTCGGAGCAGGCTCCTGGCCGTGCCCCCGACGGCCACGATCTCCGACGGCGACGCATCGGGAGCCTCCCGGAACGCCGCCACGCTCGCCCCCCGCAGCGCCCGCAGCTCGGCCATGTTCGGCGGGTCGCCGGTGACGTGGACGCCGGTCAATCGAGCCGCCCCGAGCGGCAGGCCGGCGGCGATCGGCTGCCGCACCGGATGGGCGACGAGGACCTCCGTGCTCCCGCCGCCGACGTCGATCATCACCGTCTCGCGCTCGACCGCCAGGCCCGCCTGGACCCCGAGGAGCGCCGCGAGCGCCTCCTCCTCGTGACTCAGCACGGCGACGTCGAGACCGACCGCCGACCGGATGTCGGCGATGACCTTCGCCGCGTCCTCGGCTCGACGCAGGGGGTCCGTGGCAACCACCGTGACCGTCGGCGCACCCTGGTCCCTGGCTCGCTGCGCGAACGTCGCGAGGGTGTCGATGAGCTGCGCCGCGGCGTGGCCGAGGCGGCCGTCGGCATCGATCGTCCGGCCAAGCCCGAGGTACGCCGATTCGTCGTGCCGCTCGACCAGCCGCTTGCCGTGCTGCTCCGCGACGAGCAGATGCACGGAATACGAGCCGATGTCGATGGCGGCGCCGATGCGTTGCCGTCGGCGCTCGCGGGCCATCAGTCGGTCGTCCTCCGGAGGGGGTACCCGACGTCGCTCGGGTCTTCCGAGTCTGCCACGCCGGCTGGGCCCGCCGCACCCGTCCGGGGCCTGCGTCGTTAACAAACTACGTGTTGTTAACACCCACTTGAGCGCTCGTTGACCGGCTCCCGCGAGGCTGAGGCTGCCCAGATCAGAGAAGACCAACCGCGCCCGCGGGCAGCGGGCAACTGGAGGACACATCGAGTGACGTTCCATCGCAGCATCCGGTCCGGCGCCCTCGTCGCGACCGCAGCGCTCATTGCCGCCTGCGGCGGCGGCGGTCCGTCGGCGGCCCCGACCGGTGGCGCCGGCTCGCAGCAGCCGCCCGCCGCGACCATGGCCTCGCTCTCCGGGACGGTCACGATCGACGGATCGAGCACCGTCTACCCGATCACGGAGCTCGTCGCGGAGGAGTTCCAGACAGCGAACCCCGGCGTCCAGGTCCCGGTAGCGTTCAGCGGCACCGGCGGCGGCTTCAAGAAGTTCTGCACCGGCGAGACCGACATCAACGACGCCTCCCGGCCGATCAAGGCCGAAGACGAGGGCGAGGGCCTCGCCTGCGAGACGAACACCATCGACTGGGTCGAGCTGCAGATCGCGATCGACGGTCTCACCGTCGCCGTGAACCCCGCGAACGACTTCGCAACCTGCCTCACCGTCGAGGAGCTGGCCAAGGTCTACGGCCCGGACTCCGTCGAGAACCTCATGTGGAGCGACGTCCGAGCTGGGTTCCCCGCGGAGCCGGTCGAGCGGTACATGCCGGGCGCCGACTCGGGGACGTTCGACTATTTCACCGAGGTGATCAACGGCGAGGTCGACGCCGCGACGTCGTTTGCCACCCAGTCCGAGGACGACAACGTGCTGGTGACCGGGGTCGCCGGCGACACCCACGCCATCGCGTTCTTCGGGTTCGCCTACTACGTCGAGAACCAGGACAAGCTCAAGGCCATCGAGGTCGACGGCGGCTCGGGGTGCGTGGCCCCCACGGAGGCATCGATCAACGACGGCACCTACACACCGCTCTCGCGCCCGCTGTTCATCTACCCCGACGCGGGGAAGGCCAAGACACGGCCCGAGCTGAAGGCCTTCGTGGACTTCTACCTCGCCGGCGCGGGCGATTTCGCCTCTGAGGTCGGCTACATCGCAGAGCCGGATGACCTCCTCGCGGCCGAGGTCGCCGAGTGGGCGGCGGCCATCGGCGGCTGAGACGAACAGGCAGCTCCTCCTCGCGCGCCGGCCCGTTCCGCGGGCCGGCGCGCTCGCCTCTCCATGAGCCGATCGACGAGGGCCCCCATCGACCAATGACCGGTGCAGCAACCTCCCTGACACACCGCCGCCCGCTGCGCGAACGGGCAATCGAGCGGCTGCTCTTCGCGGCAGCCGCGCTCGGCGTGATCACGACGGCATCGATCATCACCGTCCTCGCCGTCGAAACGTTCGAGTTCTTCGCGATCGTCAGTCCCGTCGACTTCTTCACCGGAACCCGGTGGTCGGCCTTGATCAAGCCCCAGTCGTTCGGCGTCCTGGCCCTCATCTCGGGCACCCTGTCGGTGTCGTTCATCGCGCTCGTGATCGCGATCCCGCTGGGGCTCCTCGCGGCCGTCTACCTCTCCGAGTACGCCAGCCCGCGGGTGCGGACCGCCGTGAAGCCTCTGCTGGAGACGATCGCAGGGATCCCGACGATCGTCCTCGGGTTCTTCGGGCTCTTCTTCCTCGCTCCGGAAGTCCTCCGGCCGCTCATCGGCGCGGACAACATCGGGCTCTTTTCCGTCCTGAACGGCGGAATCATGGTTGGGTTGCTCGTGACGCCACTCATCGCGTCGATCAGCGAGGACGCCATCCGCGCGGTGCCGCGCGGGCTTCGGGAGGCCGCGTTCGCGATGGGCGCGACGAGGTTCGAGGTCGTCCGGAAGGTCGTCGGACCAGCCGCCCTCTCCGGGATCATGGCCTCGATCATCCTGGCCATGAGTCGGGCGATCGGCGAGACGATGATCGTCGTCCTCTGCGTCGGCACGAAACCCCAGTTCTCGTTCGATCCGCTTCAGAGCATCCAGACCATGACAGCGTTCATCGTCCAGATCACGACGGGTGAGACGGCCCAGGGGTCCGTCGAGTACAAGTCGCTGTTCGCGGTCGGGGCCGTGCTGTTCATGCTGACGCTCGGGCTCAACCTGCTCAGCGGCTGGGTCGTGCGCCGCTTCCGGACGGCCTACTGATGGCGGCCACCTCCCCGGTCGCGACATCGGCCCCGCGCTTCGAGCCGGCACTCATGCGGCGCAGGCTCACGGGCACCATCTTCTACGGGGCGTGCATGGCGGCGATCGGGGTCCTGCTCGTCGCGCTGCTTGCGCTGCTCGTCGATGTGCTCAGCAAGGGCATCCCGTGGCTGGACGGCCAGTTCCTGACGAGCCCACCCTCCAGCCGCCCAGAGCGCGCCGGCATCCTGCCGGCCTTCGTAGGCTCGCTGGAGATCGGTCTGTTGGTCGGGCTGATGACCTTTCCGACCGGCGTCGCCGCGGCGATCTACCTCCAGGAGTACGCCTCCGACTCCAGACTCAACCGCCTGTTGCAAACCAACATCGGCAACCTGGCCGGGGTCCCTTCGATCATCTACGGGATCCTCGGGCTGGGCCTGTTCGTGCGGCTCATGGAGCTCGGGCCGACGGTGCTCGCAGGGGCCCTGACGCTGACGCTGCTCATCCTCCCCGTCGTGATCATTGCCTCGATCGAGGCCCTCAAGGCGGTCCCCGGAGCGCAGCGGGAGGGCGCATACGCGCTCGGGCGCGACGCGTTGGCAGACGGTTCGCCGGTCGGTCCTGCCCGCGGCGGCGCCCGGGATCATGACCGGGATCATCCTGGCGATGGCACGTGCGATCGGCGAGGCGGCGCCGCTCATCGTGATCGGCGCGTTCACGTTCGTGACGTTCCTGCCGAACCCCATCTCGGGCCAGTACACGGTCCTTCCGATCCAGATCTATGGCTGGGCGGGCCGACCGCAGGCTGACTTCCAGGGCATCTCCGCTGCCGCGATCATCGTGATCCTGGCCCTGATGCTCGCCCTCAACGGCCTGGCGCTGATCGTTCGGGCCCGGCTCTCAAAACACATCCAGTGGTAGAGGAGACAAGCCCGATGCAGGCTCGCCTGGCAGAGGCCCCCGAACAGCACGACGTCGATGTCCGAGAGTGGCAACCATTCGGCCCACTCGACGTGCGCCACCCGGGCGCCGATGATGGAAAGCGACCGATGATCGCCATCAAGCCCGCACCAGAATCGTCGACGAGCACGGAGGCCGAGCTCGAGCCCGCGGTCCTCTCGCTTGAGGACGTGAGCTGCTGGTACGGAGCGTTCCGGGCGGTCCGCAACGTCTCGATCCAGATCCAGCCCCGCGAGGTAACGGCGCTCATCGGGCCCTCCGGCTGCGGAAAGTCGACCCTGCTCCGGACGATGAACCGGATGAACGACCTGATCCCAAGCTATCGAACCGAAGGCCACATCCGGTTCGAGGGCGAGGATCTCTACGGCCCGGGTGTCGACCCTGTAGCCGTGCGGCGGCGGATCGGCATGGTCTTCCAGAAGCCCAATCCGTTCCCGAAGTCGGTCTACGACAACGTGGCCTTCGGACCGCGGATCAACGGCTTCAAGGGCAACATGGACGAGATGGTCGAGCGCAGCCTGCGCCGTGCGGCCCTGTGGGACGACGTCAAGGACAAGCTGAAGCAGTCCGGCATGGCCTTGTCAGGCGGGCAGCAGCAGCGGCTGTGCATCGCCCGGACGATCGCCGTTGAGCCCGAGGTGATCCTCATGGACGAGCCCTGCTCGGCACTCGACCCCCGGTCGACGCTCCAGATCGAGGAGCTCATGGCGGAGCTGAAGCGGGACTACACCATCGTCATCGTGACCCACAACATGCAGCAGGCCGCTCGGGCATCGGACCGGACCGTCTTCCTCACGATGGGCGAGGACCGCGCGGGATTTGTCGTCGAGGTGGACGACACGGTGAAGGTCTTCACGAACCCACGGGAGCAGCTGACCGAGGACTACATCTCCGGGCGGTTCGGCTGATGGAGACGAACGTGGAACCCACCATGACGGTGCTCCGAAGCGCGGTGGCCCCGCCGTCCCGCGGCGCCCTCGACCGCGACGAGCGTCTCGTGAAGGATGGGATCCTCCGGATGGGGTCGCTGGTCGAGTCCCAGATCCGCGACGCCATTCGCGCCGTCGTCGAGCGGGACGCTCAGCTCGCCGAGCGCGTCATCGCCGACGACGCCCGCGTCAACGAGATGCAGCGAGAGATCGCCGACACCGTCCTCATGACGATCGCGACGCAGTCACCGGTGGCCCGGGACCTGCGGTTCCTCATGGCCCTCGACCATGTCGCGTTCGAGCTCGAGCGGATCGGCGATCACGCCTCCGGGATCGCCAAGGTCGCCCGGCGGCTCTCCGAGGCGCCAGCGCTGCGGGAGATCCGCGACTTCGCCCGCGTCGGCAATCTCGCGGCCGAGCAGGTCCGGGGCGTCGTGTCCGCGCTCATCGACATCGACGACGTCCTGGCCCGCCAGGTCGCGGCCCGCGACGACGAGATCGACCACAGCTACCGCGTGATCTTCGGTGAGATCATCGACCTGATGCGGGCCGACCCGGACGCGGTCGAGAGCGGCACCTGGGTCATCCTCGCGGCCCACTGGGTCGAGCGGATCGGCGACCGCGTGACGAACATCGCCGAGGACGTGGTGTACCTGGCCACCGGCCAGGTCGAGGACCTGAACCCATGACCCTCGAGGCCAGCCCGCCGGCCGGCGAGACGGTCGCTGCGGCGCGAAAGATCCGCGTGATCTTCGTGTGCACCGGGAACTCCGCGCGCAGCCAGATGGCCGAGGCGATTCTCCGCAATGAGGCCGGCGACGTGTTCGAGGTCATGAGCGCCGGCGTGACACCGCGGCCGGTGAACCCGCTGACGATCGCCTCGCTCGCGCGGGTCGGGATCGACATCAGCGGTGCCCAGTCGAAGCCGGTCGGGATGTTCCTCGGGCGGCGATTCGACTACGTCATCACGCTGTGCGACCGGGCGCGCCTCGTCTGCCCGGTGTTCCCGAGCGGGGGCGAAACCCTCCACTGGGGCCTCGACGACCCGACGGAGGTCGAGGGCACCGAGGCTGAGCGTGCCGCGGCATTCGACCGAGTCCTGACCGAGGTGTCCGGCCGGATCCGGCGGTTCATGCGCCTGGCGATCGCGGAGGTGGCTCGATGACGGGAGAGAAGCCGGTGGCGAAGCGGTCGGCGGCGCCTCGACAGCGCGGCACGAGCGGCCGGTTCGTCGCGAAGCCCGCCGCTGGCGCGGCCAAGCCAGCTGCGGCATCCAAGCCCGCGGCATCGAAGCCCGTGGCATCCAAGCCAGCTGCGGCCGCCAAACAGGCGGTCACGAAGAAGCCGGCCGTGAAGAAGGCGGCTGCGAAGCTGGCCCCGGCCAAGAAGGCAGCCCCGAAGATCGGGGCTTCGAAGGCAACGGGTCCAAAGGCGTCGGCAGCGAAGTCGACCGCCGAGTCGAAAGCGCCTGCGACGGCGCCGATCGCGCCGTCGGCGCCCCCAGTCATTTCGACGGGGCAGCCTGCGATCAGCGCGGGCATCGTGCTCTATCTCCTGCGGCACGCCGATGCCGGCGATCCTGCGACCTGGACCGGCGACGACGCCGATCGGCCGCTGTCGAAGAAGGGTCGAAGGCAGGCCCGACGGCTCGGGAAGCACCTCGACGCGCTCGGCCTGGAGGTTGGCCCCGTCATCGCGTCGCCGAGGCTTCGGGCGGCCGACACGGCCAGGCTGGTTGGGAAGGCGATCGGCGTGAAGCCCGGCGAGGACAAGAGCCTCGGCGGCGGCTTCGATCCCACCAGCCTGCGACGGCTGCTCGGCGGGCTCGCGAGCTCTGCGACGAGCGTCGTCCTGGTCGGTCACGATCCGGACTTCAGCACGCTCGCCTCGTGGCTCACGGATGCGCCCGTGGCGCTTCGGAAGGGCGCCCTGGCTCGCATCGACCTTCCCAACCGCGAGGCCGCCGCAGGCTCGGGAGCGCTCACGTGGCTGCTCCCGCCGGACGCCATTCGCGGCTGACGCGCGGCACCCGGTGGAGTCCGTCCTCTTCCTCTGCACCCACAACAGCGCGCGGTCGCAGATGGCCGAGGGGTTGCTTCGGGCGTGGGCGGGTGATCGTTACGAGGCCCACAGCGCCGGGGTCGAGGCCACCGAGATTCGACCCCTCGCGATCCGGGCGATGGCGGAGATCGGGATCGACATCGCCGGCCAGACGAGCAAGCGCCTCGACGTCTACGCCGATCAGCCGTTCGACTACGCGGTGACCGTCTGCGACGAGGCCCGGGAGGCCTGTCCGTACTTCCCCGGCTCGAAGGCGACGCTCCACTGGTCGTTCGACGATCCATCGGCGGCGACCGGCACCGACGATGAGCGCCTCGTGGTTTTCCGGCGGGTCAGGGACGAGATCGGGGCGCGGATCCGGGAGGAGCTGCTGGACCCTGGTGGTGCGCGGCCGGCGTAGGCGCGGCGGGCTCAGCTCGGGCGTGGGCTGAGCTGGATCGGCTCGGCGGTGGTGCCGGCGCGGGCACGGGCCGCGCGAGCGGCAAGGGTCGAGGCAGGGATGCCGGGGCCGGGAACCAGCCCGCCGGTGATCGCCGACAGCCGCTCGCCGAGGTTCGGCGCGATCTTGTAGAAGACCCAGTTCCCGCGCCGCTCGGAGACCACGGCGCCGACGTCGCGCAGCACCTTCAAGTGGTGCGAGACGGTCGGCTGCGAGACGTCGCAGCAGCTCGTGAAGTCGCAGGCACAGACTTCCGGCGCGCCCGCGAGCTCGCGGAGGATCTCCATGCGAGTGGGGTCCGCGAGCGCAGACAGGAGCTGGATGTCGGGATCGGTGGATTTCGCCATGACACCTCGCATGGTATCGATGAAGTTCGATATTGACAACCATCAATATGGGTGGCATATTGACCGCCGTCGATACAGAAAGGGAGACCGACCGAGATGTCCGAGATCCAGATGGCCCACTTCTCCTTCGGCGGCGAGTCGCCCGAGCGCAGCCGCTTCCACGAGGTCGCCCTGCGCGATGCGCGGGTCACGACCGATCGTCACGAGACCGAGGCGGCACCTGCTCGCGCCGGCCTCGTCGCCCGGCTCGGCCTGGGCTCGCGCCTCCGAGTCGCCTTCGCCGGCGGCCAGGCGACGACCGAGCCCTGCAACTGCCCCGCCTGAAACCCTGAACCGACGAGCGGCCCAACCGGGCCGCTCGTTCCCTGTTCGATCCGAAGGAGCGACGCCGTGACGGACCAGACCCTCGACCTCGACCCCATCCAGGAACAGGTGCGCGACCGCTACGCCCAGGCAGCGATCGCGGCCGCCACCTCGTCGACACAGAGCGAGGCGGCGAGCAAGTCGGAGGCCCTCGCGGGGTGCTGCGACGACGGCTGCTGCTCCGACTCGTCCGCGACGCTCGGTGTTGGTCTCTATGATGCGGCGGCCCGCGACAGCCTCCCCGACGCCGCCCTTCTCGCATCGCTCGGGTGCGGCAACCCGGTCGCGGTCGCGGAGCTGCGCGAGGGCGAGACGGTCCTCGACCTGGGCTCCGGCGGCGGCATCGACGTCCTGCTGTCGGCGCGTCGCGTCGGGCCCACCGGGCGCGCGATCGGCGTCGACATGACCGACGAGATGCTCGACCTCGCCCGTCGCAACGCGGCGGAGGCGCACGCCGAGAACGTGGAGTTCCGTAAGGGCACGATCGAGGCGCTGCCGCTCGATGACGCGAGCGTCGACGTGGTGATCAGCAACTGCGTGATCAACCTCGCGTCGGACAAGACCGCCGTCTTCCGCGAGATCGCCCGCGTGCTCCGGCCCGGCGGCCGGATGGGCGTGAGCGACATCGTGGCCGATGACCTTCTCACCCCGGAGCAGCGCGCCGAGCGCGGCTCGTACGTCGGTTGCATCGCCGGTGCGCTGTCCTTCCGAGAGTTCCGGACCGGCCTCGAGGCCGTGGGTCTCGCGGATGTGGAGGTTGTCCCGACCCACCTCGTCGCCGAAGGGATGCACGCAGCCATCGTCCGCGCCACCAAGCCCGCCTGACGAAAGGAGGTGAGCTCCATGCCTGTTTGCGACTGCGACTGCGGTCCGAATTGCCCGTGTGATTGCTGATCCGGCCATCGAACTCGGCCCGCGCACCGCGCGGGCCTTTCGCGTGAGGAGCGAATGGGCGCTCGAGACTCGCTGAATCGCTACCGGAATCTCGCTTTTCTGATCCTCGCAGCGGCGTGCTGGGCCGCCGGAACCGTGGTCAGCAAGCAGGCTGTTGCGGAGGTCCCGCCGCTGACCCTCCTCGCCGTCCAGCTCGCTGCCAGCGTGGCGTTCCTCCTCGTGGTCGCGCGGGTTCGCGGCGAGCGGCTGCCGACTCGCGGCGACGGCCGGAACCTCGCCCGGCTCGGGCTCCTCAACCCCGGCCTCGCGTATGCGCTCAGCCTCGTCGGGCTCGTCGAGATCACGGCGAGCGTCGCGGTCCTGCTCTGGGCCCTCGAGCCGATCCTCATCCTCGCGCTCGCCGCGATCGTGCTCCGGGAGCGCGTCGGCTCGGTGATCGTCGGGGGCTCCATCGCGGCGGTGGGCGGCCTCGTCCTGGTCGTCGCCGAGCCCGCGGCCGGCGGCTCCGCCATGGGCATCGGCCTGACGATCGCCGGCGTCGCGGTCTGCGCCGTCTACACCGTCGCTTCGCGGCGGTGGCTGCCGGGCGCGTCGGACTCGACCCTCGGCGTCGTCGCGGGCCAGCAGCTCCATGCGCTGGGGCTCGCCGTGATCATCGTGGCCGTCCTCGCGGCAACCGGAAACGTAGTCCTGCCAACGTCGATCAGCCCGGCCGGCCTCGCCGCGGCGCTCGGATCCGGGCTCCTGTACTACGCGTTCGCGTACCTGTTCTACCTCTCAGCGCTGCGGGCGATCCGGGCGTCCGTCGCGGCCTCGTCGTTCTATCTGATCCCGGTCATCGGGGTGGCCCTCGCGTCGGTGGCCGGCGAACGGCTCGAGCCGGTGCAGTGGATCGGCGCGGGAATCGTCGTCGGGGCGGTGGTGCTGATCACGATCCTCGGCATTCGGACGCCGAGCTCCGAGGTCGCGGCGGCGGTTCACCCGTCGAGCGCTTCGGCCTCCGCGCAGATGGCAACGACACCGAGGCCCGCGAGCCGGTCGTAGTCCGACGTCGAGCGGACGGTCCAGGCAGCAACCGCGACGCCCGCTTCGGACGCGCGCGCCATCGCCGGCTCGTCGATCCGGCGCCAGTCTGCGGAGATCGCCTCGCACCCGAGATCGAGCGCGAGCTGGATCGTCGGCGGGAACAGATCGATCGCGTTGAGCCAGCGAGGCCACGTCGGCCGCTCCTCGCCGAGCCACCGCAGGACCTCGACATCGAACGACGACACGACGGCATCGCGGAGCGCGGGCCGTCCGTCGTCGTCGACACGTCCCCGCTCGAGCTCGAGGAGGTCGATTGCGGCGGGGACCCGCTCCTTGAGCTCGACGTCCAGGTACGGATCGCAGCCCGCGCGCTTCAGCACCTCGGCGAGGCTCGAGAGGCCGAGCGCCGCGCACTCCTCCGCGGTCAGCGTCGACGGAGAGACGTCGAGGCCCTGGACGCGGCGGAGGGTCGGGTCGTGGAGCAGGATCGGGACGCCGTCGCTCGAGGCGCGGACGTCGAACTCGAGGCCTTGGCAGGCCGGGACCAGGAGGGCCGCCTCCATGGCCGCGAGGGAGTTCTCGGGAGCGTTGCGCCAGTCGCCGCGGTGCGCGAGCCGCAGGGTCCGCGGCCGCTCGCCGGGCGCGCCGCCAGCCACGCCGGCGCCCTCGCCCGCGCGGGCTTCGGCCGCTCCCTCAGCCACCGATCCGGACGTGCGCCGCGAGCCCGAGGTGGTCGGACGGGTAGAGCGTCGGGTCGGCGGCCGCCGGCCGGTCGAACGCCAGGCGGCAAGCCTCGACCGTGATCGCGCCCCGGAGCCAGATGTAGTCGAGGCAGCCCGGCTCGCCATCGAGGTCCTGGCCCGGTGCCTTGATCCCCGACGGCCAGGTGACGTCCGGCTCGGCGCCGTTGGCCTCGGCGTGGGCCGACCGGAACCCCGCGTCCAGCATTCGGGCGTAGGCCGGCTCGACCGGCTCGGCGTTGAAGTCACCGACCACGACCAGGGGCCAGATGATGTCCGCGAGCCAGGCGGTCAGCTTCGACGCCTGCTCCGCGCGAACGGCCTCGTCGGGGACCTCGTGGTGCAGGTGGGTGACGACGAATTCCAAGCGGGTGCCGGACGGGAGCGTCACGGGAACGCGCAGCGCCGAGCGGTTCCGGCCCAGCTCCAGGCGGTCGCCCACGTCCAGCCGGAGCGGCTCGCGTCCGAGGATGGCGTTGCCGTACTCGGGCCGGCCGGCCCAGCCGCGGCGGCTGGCGTAGTGCCCGTCGCCCGCGGCGCCGAGAATCCGGTCCTGCTGCACGGCGAAGACACATTCCTGGAGCCCGATCAGGTCCGGCTGGAGCGCGGCCATGTCGGCCAGGAGGAGCGGGATCCGCTCGCCCCAGCGGTCCGCGATGTTGCGGAGGTTGAGGGTCGCGACGAGAAGCCGGTCGGCTCCGTCGACGGCGCGGCTCGAGTCAGCCACCGCCGGTTCTCCTGGGAGCCGCAGCGGTAGCCGTCGACGCGTTGGCCGCGTCCGACATCGGGATGGTGAACGCGAAGGTCGCTCCCCTGCCCTCCTCGGAGTCGACGCGAATCGCGCCCCCGTGGCCCTCGACGATGTGGCGCGCGATCGCCAGCCCGAGGCCCGTGCCCCCGCCGGAGGTCCGGGTGCGATCGGCCTTGTAGAAGCGCTCGAAGATCCGCACCTGGTCGCCCGGCGAGACCCCCGGTCCATCGTCCGCGACCGAGCCCTCCAGCATCCGGGCCTCCCGCCGCACGCCGACCCGCACCTCCGTGCCGGCGGGGCTGAACTTCACCGCGTTGTGGACGAGGTTGGTGAAGACCTGCCCCAGCCGTGCGGCCTCGCCGCGCACCGGTGGCAGCCCCTCGCCGACCGCGAGCCGGAGGGCGACACCCTGCCGTTCGGCGAACGGCCGGAGCCGGTCGACGGATTCGGCGGCGATCCGCCCGAGGTCGACGTCGTCGAGGTGGAGCTGGCGGCCGCCGCTCTCGATCCGGGCAAGGTCCAGGAGCTCGGCAACCATCTGCGCAATGTTGCCGGTTTCCACCTCCAGCTTGCCGATCCGCTCACGCATCTTCGGCGGCAGGGCCTCGCTCGCCGCCCCCTCCGCATCGCGCGCCAGCGACTCGACGAGCAGCCCGACGGTCGTGATCGGCGTGCGCAGCTCGTGCGACAGGTTGTCGATGAACTCCGCGCGGATCCGCTGGAGCCGCCGCAGCTCCGCGACGTCCTCGAGCACGAGCCAGACGCCGAGGATCGGCGACCGGCGGGCGCGGATGACCAGAGTCGCGCCCGGTCGCTGGTCCGCGCCGGACTCGTCGGTGAGATTCACCTCTCCGCTGGCCCAGCCGGCCTCGCGCGCCTGGCGCGCGATCGCCTCGACCCGGTGGTCCCCGAGCGCCTCGATCGCCGTCCGCCCGACCATCGACCCGAGGTCGCGGCGCAGGAACACGTGCGCCGCCGTGTTGGCGACCTCGACCCGGAGGTCGTCCGTGAGCCGGACGATCCCGACGCCGACGAGGTCGGCGAGGTACGTCAGGTCGCGCAGCCGCTGGTCGAGCTGGAATTCGGCGTCGTCGGCCCGGCGCCGAAGTCGCCGCAGGCGATCGGCAAGGTCGTCGTCCGCCGGTCCCTGCCCGCGCCGCGCGGGCGCCGAGGACCCGGCCACGGTGTCGTGCGCGACCAGGCCGGAGCGCTCCGCCTCGTCCAGCGATTCCTCGATCGCCTCGATCGTCCGCCCCCGCGACCACGCGACGGCGAGGGCGATCGCGAGCGCGATCGCCTGGACCGCGACGAACCCGATGACGAGGCCGTCCATCGGGACGAGCATCGCATACGCGGGCGTGATCGCGGGGTTAACCTTCGGCCCGTGAAGCTGCGACTGATCCCGCGCGAAGAGCGCTTCTACGACCTCTTCGTCGAGGACATCGCAAACGTCCTCGGGGCCGCCCGGCTCTTCGAGGCCATGCTCCGGACCTACGACGCTCCGGAGCAGCGTGCGCAGGAGATCCGCGACGCGGAGCATCGCGGCGACGAGCTCAGCCACGAGATCGGCAGGCGACTCGAGTCGACGTTCGTCACCCCGTTCGACCGGGAGGAGATCCACGCGCTGATCAGCGCGATCGACGACGTCATCGACTTCATCGAGGAGGCCGCAGACACCTTCATCCTGTACCGGATCGAGGCGCCCACCGCGGTCGCCGTCCAGCAGGCCTCGATCATCGTCAAGCAGTGCGAGCAGCTGCACGAGGCGTTGTCCAACCTGCGCGGGTTCAAGGGCCTCGAGAAGTACTGGATCGAGGTCCACCGCCTCGAGAACGAGGGCGATCAGCTGTCGCGGAAGGCCATCGCCGGCCTCTTCGCCGACGGCGGCCACCCGATCGAGATCATCAAGTGGAAGGACGTCTACGGCCACCTCGAGGCCGCGATCGACAAGTGCGAGGACGTCGCCAACATCATCGAGCGGATCACGATCAAGCACGCCTAGCGACCGGAGGTCGCATGGACTGGCCGAACGTCATCAAGCTGGTGCATGTCGTGCTCGGGTTCACGCTCGTGGCAGGCCTCGTCGGGCGCTGGAACATGGAGCAGCGCGCGAGCAAGGCCGACGATCCAGGGACGGCGTTCGCGCTCACGCAGGCCGGCGCGCTGTTCGAACGCCTTGTGCTCGTGTCCGGACCGGGCATCGTGCTGGCCGGGCTTGCTACCGCCTGGGTCAAGGGCTACCCGTATCTCGGCCTCACGACGGGATGGCTGCTGCTGTCCCTCCTCCTCGTGCTCGCCTTCCCGTTCGTCCTGGCCCCGCTCGTGTACATCCCGCGGACGCGGGCGATCAATTCGGCGATGGCCGGCGCTCGAGCGAAGGGCGCCTTTACGCCTGAGCTGCGAGCGGCATTCGGAAGCCGGGCGCTGCGCGCCGCGCGCTGGTACGAAGCTCTGGCGACGACCGTCGTGATCGCGCTCATGGTGCTGAAGCCCTTCTGAGTGAATCTCGACATGGATGGCGAACGGCGCGTCGGTATGATCGCCGCGTAGGGAGGACCGCTATGTCCGAGACCGAGCCCCCGGGTTCCGACGCCGGAGCGACAAACGCAGCGCCGTCCGCCGAGCCACCACCCGCCGAGCCGGCGGCCAGCCCGCTGCCACCCGGCTACGTCCACGACGCCGCCACCGGCCAGGCGCGGCCCATGACCTTCATGGAGAAGGCGCGACAGGCCGCAGGGGTTGCCGCTGTGGCGGCAGCAAAGGTCTCGGTCGAGGTCGGGTCCCAGGCGGCGAAGGCCGGCGCGGACCTCGGCAGCAAGGCCGCCCACCAGGCCGCGACGACCATCCGCGACCCGGCCACGAAGGCCCGCGCCCAGTCGGCGCTCAAGAAGGCCAAGCGCGGCTTCACGACCGCGCTCGAGCGGATCGATCCCAAGATCCTGGCCGACGTCGTCGTCAAGGCCACGTCGCTCCAGGAGAAGGCCAACGCGAGCCTCCGGGACCGTGGCTCTGCCTACCGGATCGGCGAGATCGCGATCGGCGCGTCGTTCCCGCCCAGCATCCAGTTCTCGATCGAGCGGGTGGATGACCCGCAGAACGAGCTCCACGACTCGAGCGCGCTCCTTGCCAAGGACCCGACCATCGGAGACACGGCGGCCACGATCGTCGGCCTCGATGGGACGGCGGTCGAGGCGGGTGTCCTCGCCGAGATCGAGGAGGAAGACGAGGGGTAGCCCTCCGCTCAGAGGGCGGCGGCCTCAGGCCGGGGCGGCGACCTCGGCGAACGCGCCGGAGCGCAGGAAGCCCTCGACCTCATCGATCGTCGCGGTGCGGCGCTCCGCTGTCGCGCGGCGCGTCACCTCGACGCCGCCGGCGGCCAGCGAACGCGGCGAGACGGTGAGGATCCATGGCATCCCGAGGAGCTCCGCGTCGGTGAACTTCACGCCCGGCGATTCGTCCCGGTCGTCGTAGAGGATCTCGCGCCCGGCCTCCTTCGCCAGGGCGTGCAGGCGATCCGCCGTCTCCGCGACGTTCGGGTCGCGGCCGGCGCCGATGGTCACGAGGTGCGCGGGGTAGGGCGCGACCTCGTCTGGCCACGCGATGCCCTTCTCGTCATGGTGGGCCTCGACGACGCAGGCGACATTCCGTCCGAGCCCGATTCCGTATGAGCCCATGACGATGGGGTGGCGCTCGCCGTCCTCGCCGAGGTACATCGACCCGAACGCCTCGGTGAACTCGGTCCCGAGCTTGAAGATGTTGCCGACCTCAATGCCCTTGCGGAGCTGCACCGGCGAGCCGCATTTGGGGCATGGATCGCCCTCGCGGGCGTTCGTGATCTCGGCGATGTGGTCCGGCGTGTAGTCGCGGGGCACGTTGACGTTCTTCAGGTGCCAGCCGACCCGGTTGGCGCCGGCAACGAGGTTCGGGGAGCGTTCGACGAGCTCGTCGACCACGACCACCGCATCTCGGGCGCCGATCGGCGAGCCGTAGCCGGCTTCCATGCCGCGAGCCTTGATCTCCTCGACGGTGGCGGGGCGCAGGCCGCGCCGGGCCTTGAGGATGTTGACGAGCTTCGTCTCGTTGACGTCGTAGTCGCCGCGCACGATCGCGACGACGAAGCGGTCGTCGCCGGTCATGAAGAACGCCGCCTTGGCGGTCTTCGACTTCGGGATCCCCAGGAAGGTCGCCAGCTTCTCGATCGTGGTCGCGTCGGGCGTCTCGACGTCCTCCATCGGGAGGAGGGCCTCGGGCTCGGGGTCGGGCTTCCCGACGACGGCGATCTGCTGGTTGTCGGCGAAGCCGCAGGCGTCGCAGAGGACGAGGGTGTCCTCGCCGTAGTCGTTGACGACCATGAACTCGTGGGCGCCCGTGCCACCCATGATCCCGACGTCGGACCGAACCGCGATCGCGTCGAGGCCGAGTCGCTCGAAGATCCGCCGGTATGCGGCGTCGTGCTTCTGGTAGCTCACGTCGAGGCCGGCCTCGTCCAGGTCGCAGGAATAGGAGTCCTTCATCACGAACTCGCGCACCCGGATGAGGCCGCCACGGGAGCGAGGCTCGTCGCGGAACTTCGTCTGGAAGTGGTAGACGATCATCGGCAGCTGGCGATAGCTCTGGACGATGTCGCGGAGCAGCAGCGCGACGACCTCCTCGTGGGTCATCGCGAGGACCATGTCCCGCTCGCCGCGGTCCTTGAACCGGACCAGCTCCGGCCCGATCTTCGCGTACCGGCCGCTCTCCTTCCAGACCTCGGCGGGATGGACGACGGGCATCTCCATCTCCTGCCCGCCGATCGCGTCGATCTCCTCGCGCACGATCTGCTCGACGCGGTCGCTGACCTTCTTGCCGAGCGGCAGCAGGGAGTAGATCCCCGAGCCGAGCTGGCGCAGGTAGCCGGCGCGGAGCAGGAGGCGATGGGAGACCATCTCGGCCTCGCCGGGATCGTCCCGCAGGGTCGCGAAGAACAGCTCGCTCAGTCGCATGGGACGCGAAGGATACGGGCTCTCGAACCGGCGAGGGGAAGCGGCGGGCAGCGTGACTCAGGCGAAGGCGCCGCCGAGGACGCGAGCGAGCGCACTCCGACGTGCGTGAGCGAGCGCCCACAGGCGGCATGCACGCCTGAGCCGCGCGGGCCGGCGCCTGTTAGCCTCTCGTCCGTGCTCGACGGCTTCAGCCTGCTCCTGATCACCGTCGTCGTCCTCGCCGTCGGATTCGACTACATCAACGGGTTCCACGACACCGCGAACGCGATCGCGACGTCCGTCTCGACCCGGGCCCTTCGGCCGACGCACGCGATCCTGATGTCGGCGACGGCGAACTTCGTGGGAGCGCTCACCGGCACGGCGGTCGCCAAGACGATCGCCTCCGGCATCGCCACGACCCCGAGTGGCGACGAGGGCCAGATCATCGTCGCCGCCGCGCTGCTCGGCGCCATCGCCTGGAACCTCATCACGTGGCGGCTCGGGATCCCATCGTCGTCGAGCCACGCCCTTATCGGCGGCCTCATCGGTGCCGTCGTCGCGGCATCGGGCTTCGGCCCCTTGAACGGGCCGGGCATCTTCGAAAAGGTGCTCTTCCCGCTGGTCGCCTCGCCCATCCTCGGGGTGGTGATCGGGTTCACCCTCATGGTCGTGCTGCTCAACGTGTTCCGGCGGGCCCATCCGAAACGGATCAACGATCGGTTCCGGCGGCTCCAGGTGATCTCCGCCGCGTACATGGCGTTCAGCCATGGCTCGAACGATGCCCAGAAGACGATGGGCATCATTACGCTGGCGCTCGTCGCAGGTGGCGTGCTCGCCGAACCGACCGTCCCCCTGTGGGTGATCCTGATCGCCGCGAGCGCCATCTCGCTTGGAACCGCTGCGGGCGGCTGGCGGATCATCAAGACGATGGGCCAGAAAGTCGTGAAGCTGGACCCGGTCCACGGGTTCGCGGCCGAGACGACCGCGGCCACGATCATCTTCGGGGCGTCGCATTTCGGGATGCCGGTCTCGACGACCCACGTGATCTCGTCGGCGATCATCGGGGTCGGGTCGAGCGACCGCTTCTCGGCGGTCCGCTGGGGCGTCGCCGGGAACATCCTCATCGCCTGGGTCCTGACCATCCCGGCCTCGGGAACCGTCGCCTGGATCGCCTGGGAGATCCTCAGCCGGGTCCTCTAGACGGAGGCGACCGCAGCCGAGGCGGCGGGTCGCCGCAGGACGTAGCCGGTGCCGCGAACGGTCTCGATCAGCGACGGGTGCTGCGGGTCGGGTTCGACGACGGCGCGGAGCCAGTGGACGTGGACGTCGACCGTTCGCGTCTCGCCCGGATAGTCGTAGCCCCAGACCTGCTCGAGGAGCTGGTCGCGGCTCACGACCTGGCCCGGGTGGCGGAGCAGGAAGGCAAGCAGATCGAAGACCTTGGGCTTCACGGGGAAGACCTCGCCATCGCGAAGGACGCGGTGACCCGCGATGTCGACCTGGACACGCCCGAGGTCGACCATCGGCGGGAGGGCGACGGTCCCCGGTGCCGGCTCCCCGCGCCGGAGCACCGCGCGGATTCGTGCCGCGAGCTCGCGGGAGCTGAAGGGCTTGGTCACGTAGTCGTCGGCGCCGAGCTCCAGCCCGACGACCTTGTCGACCTCGGCGTCGCGCGCGGTCAGCATGACGATCGGAACGGTGGACTCTGCGCGGATCTGGCGCGTCACCTCGAGGCCCGACAGCTCCGGGAGCATCAGGTCCAGCAGCACGAGATCAGGGCTGTCGGCGTGGAAGCGCTCGAGCGCCTCGCGCCCGTCGCCCGCCTGGATGGCCCGGAACCCGTCCGCCTCCAGGGCCTCCGCAAGCGTCTCGCGGAGCGTCGGCTCGTCCTCCACGACGAGGATCGTCTTCGGCACGGTTCAGAGTCTACGGGCGATTGTTAACGCGGAATTGAGCGTCAGCTCCCGCGGGGCAGCATCCAGTACTCGGTGAACGAGCGGCACTTGCCCGCGTCGTCGAACTCGAGGAGCCAGCTGTTGTAGTAGATGCGCTCGACCTCCGACCGCGACGCGTCCTTCCAGTAGGTGGACGTGCCGATCGCGACCGCCCGGTTGCCGTCGACGGCGTAGGGCCGGTACTCGCCCTTGTACGTGCCGGGCTCGTCACGATCCGACGCGTTCCCACCGGGGTTCACCCAGGCGAACACGATCGCGTCACGCCCCTGCTCGGGCTCGTCCGCGGGGTGCCAGCGGTACTCGGCGTCGTCCGAGAAGAGCGGCGCGACGTCCGCCTCGTCGTACGTCTCCCAGGCGTGGGCATAGGCATCGAGCCAGGCCTGGACCTGCTCGTGGGTGATCTGGCCGGGCATCAGGAGGCCTCCTTCGATCGTTCGAGCGTCGTGATCGCGGCATCGAGCCGCTCGAGAACGCGCTCGCAACCGAGTGCCACGAGCGAGTCGAACAGGGGTGGGGTGGCGGTTCGGCCGGTCGCGGCCACGCGGATCGCCATGAACAAATCGCCGGCCTTCCAGCCGTTCGATTCGGCGAGGGCGCGCATCGGTGGCTCGAGCTCGTCCGCCTCGAACGTCAAGGCGCCCGTGGCGGCGACGACGTCCCGCGCGGCACGCAACCCGGCAATGGTGGTCGCCACGTCCCAGCGCTTCGGGACGACCATCGCGGGATCGATCGTCACTCGATCGACCCAGAGGAACCCGACGAGCTCGCCGACGGCCCCGAGCGTCGGCAGGCGCTCCTGGACGATCGGGATGAGCGGTCGAAGCTCTTCGGCCGTCGGAACGCGATCGATCCGCCCGGCCGCCCGATCGGCCTCGAGGAATGGCAGCAGCCGCTCGATGAGGTCCTCCGGCTCGAGCTTCCGGATCCACTGGCCGTTCAGCCACTCGAGGCGGTCCTTGTCGAAGACCGCGCCGCCCTTGTGGACGTGGTCGAGCGCGAAGCGCGCCTCCAGCTCGCCGAGCGTGAGGATCTCCTCCTCCGTCCCCGTCGACCAGCCGAGCAGCGACAGGAAGTTGACCATCGCCTCGGGCAGATAGCCCTGCGCGCGGTAGTCCGCGATCGCGGTCTGGCTCTTGCGCTTGCTCATCTTGGTGCGATCGGGGTTGAGGATCAGCGGCAGGTGGGCAAAGGCCGGGACCTCGTGCCCGAGCGCCCGGAAGAGCAGGATGTGCTTGGGCGTGTTGGAGATGTGGTCTTCGCCCCGGATGATGTGGCTCATCTCCATCGCCGCGTCGTCCACGACCACGACGAAGTGGTAGAGCGGGGTGCCGTCGCTGCGGACGATCACGAAGTCGCCGCCGATGTTGGCGGTGTCGATCTCGACCTCGCCCCGGACAAGGTCCTCCCAGGCGATCTTGCCAGCAGGGACGCGGAATCGGATGGCGCCCCGGCGGCCCTCGGCCTCACGGGCCGCGCGCGCCTCGGGAGTGAGATTCGCGCATCGACCGATGTACCGCGGCGGCTCGTGGGCCGCCTCCTGGGCTTTCCGGTCGGCATCGAGCTCCTCGGGCGTGCAATAGCAGGGGTAGGCCTCATCGCGCGCGAGCAGCCCGGCGGCGGCCTCGTCGTAGCGTTCGCGACGCCGCATCTGGCGGTAGGGCGCGAACGGCCCGAAGTCGTCGCCGCCGGCCCGATCGGGGCCCTCCGCCCACTCGATTCCCAGCCACTGGAGGTTCTCGAGGATGTCCTGTTCGAACGCGACCGTGCTTCGCGCGACGTCCGTGTCCTCCATGCGGAGCACGAACGTGCCGCCGGTCCGTCGCGCGTACAGGTAGTTGAACAGCGCCGTCCGCGCGGTCCCGATGTGTAGCGGCCCCGTGGGGCTCGGCGCGATCCGGACTCGGGGATTCGGCATCCCCGCAACCCTAGCAGGAATGACCGGTGTTTGCGCCTTTGCTGGTTACGCTGAGAGCGCCCGTCAGGACGGTTCGGTCGAGAGGAAATCGCCGGTTTCAGCGTCGAAGATGAACGTCGTCGCGGGGTCGGGCAGCGGGCAGTTGCCTTGCCACGCAACGGACAGCTGTGGACAGGTGTCCTCGGCAATCCGCCCGCCAAGGTGGGTGCGCCAGATGGCGACCCACCCACCGCCATGGAAGATCGCGTCGAGGTCCGCCGACTCCACCGTCACCTCCGGCAGCTCGCGAGCGAGCCCGGCGGCCAGCTCTTCCGGCTGGCGGAGCTCGGGCACGATTGGTGGCAGCGACGACCACGCGTCGGGGAGCTTCCCACCGACGAGAACCGCTGCGGCGTAGGCGAAGGCATCGCCAGGCATGGCGCCGGCGGGCACCTGGATCCTGCCATCCGGCATCGCTTCGGTGATGGACAGCAGCAGTGCCACGTCGTCATCGATCACCACCGCGACGCTTCCGCCGGCGTTCGACGCGGTGGAGTCGCCAAACGCGCTCGCGGCTGCCGGGCGGAGGGTGATGGTCAGGATCGGCTGGCCCTGCTCGTCGACCTCCGTGGCCGCCGCAGCGATGCCGTCCCAGCCGAACAACACCGGTTCGTCGGTCGGCATGTTCTGGCCGATCTCGGCGGTGTTCGTGCCGTCGGTGTAGGACGCGGGTAGCGGCACGAACGCGACCTGCCCCTGCGCCCGGAGGACCTCACCGATCGTGGCGTCGGACGGTCCTGTCGGCGGCAGTCGGAAGGTGATCGCGTTGCCGACGGCGCTCGTGAATGCGACCGGATCGTCGCCCACGAAGAAGAGTGATCGGAGCCGAGCGTTGAGGACATCCGAGGCAAAGCTCGACTCGGTCTTCGTCGGCGTCGCGTCGACGGGCGGCAGCACGATGAAGAAGCGCTCGTCGGCGGAAGCGGGCGACGGCGAAGGATCGGCCGCAGGGCCGAGGATCTGGGGCGCGATCTGGATACCCGCCACGACCACCAGGGCGATCACGATCAATCCGGCGACAGCTGGCCAACCCGGGCGGAAGGCTCCCACGCGAAGCGACGGCATGCCGATCCTCCTTCGCGGTGTCGAGATGACCTGCTGGACCGAGGCCAGCAGCTCCGGCGGGGGCTGGGCGCCGTCGAAACGGCGACGCAGGTGGGTTCGAAGTCGGGTCTCCAGCTCGCGATCGGTCATCGCTCGTCTCCAAGGCTCGCGCGCAGGCTCCGCATGGCGTGGTGGAGCCGGGATTTGACGGTTCCGGCCGGGATCCCGAGCCGGTTGGCGATGTCGTCGACGGTTCGGTCCTGCCAGTACCGCAGGACGACGACCGTTCGATGCTCGACATCGAGGTTCGCGAGCGCCCGCTCGAGGTCGGCGTCCCAGGCGGTCTCGACCGAGGCGCCGGCGGGCTCGAAGCCGACCGGGGGCGACGCCAGCTGGACGGCGCGCTTGCGGCGCCGCAGCTGGTCACGGCACTGGTTGACGAGGATCCGGTCGAACCAGGCATCGAAGCTGGCAGGGTCTCGCAGCGAGCCGAAGCGACGCCACGCGACGAGCGACGCCTCCTGGACGGCATCCTCGGCCTCGCTGTCGTCGAGGAGGATTGCCCGAGCGAGGCGGTAGGCGTCGCCGATGCGCGCCATCACGAGGCTGCCGACGTCGGCTGCCCGCTCCGTCACGACCGCGGCCTCCAATCCACCACCCTCGTCATCGTGCCGGGTGATCCCGGTCGTGCTACTCGACGACGAGCGCCGCGAAAACGTTCACGCGGGGCCGATTCGGCGCAGTCAGCGACCCGGAACGCGATGGAACAGGGCCGGATCGGCCTCACCGGGCAGGACGAGGACGAGGGCGGCCGGTCGAAGGCCGAGCGTCGCCCGCCCGAGCGGCCCATCGAGCGTCAGCGAATCGAGCGACTCTGAGCGGGCGAGGATCGACACGTGGGCCCCAGGCCGAAGGCCGCGCGCCTCGAGGTAGGACAGGAGCCCCGCGTCCTCCTCGGCCGCCTCGGTGATCCGGTAGATCGTCGCCTTCTGGCCAGCCTCCGTCTCCGCGAGGCGCAACCCGGCCGGGCGCCGGCGCGCCGTCTCCGCGTCCAGCGGGTTGCCATGCGGGCAGGTCTCGGGGTGGCCCAGCAGCTCATCGAGCTGGGCCTCGACCCGCGGCGAGATCGCCGCCTGGAGGCGCTCTGCCTCGGCGTCCAATTCCGCCCACCCGAGCCCGACGATCTCCGTCAGGAGCCACTCGCACAGGGCGTGTCGCCTGAAGATGCCATCTGCGGCGGTCCGCCCGGGCTTCGTGAGCTGGAGCTCGCGGCCCTCTGCGAGGCTCACCAGCCCGTCCGACGACAGGCGACGGAACATCTCGCTCGCGGCCTGGGTGCTGACGCCGAGCTTCCTCGCTACCTGGGATGCGGTGATCTTCGAGCCGTCGCCGGCCATGATCCGTAGGGTGAGCAGGTACTCCTGCGCGGAGCTCGAGAGGTCGCCCCCGCCGTGCGCGCCCGGCCGGCTCATGCGCCCACCCCGCCGGGAGCGATGCCGCGTCGCCGCGACAGCGCGATCGCCCACCCGACGCCGGCGAGCCACGCGATCCCGAGCAGGAACGCCAGCGCGAAGCCCGCCTGCGGCGCACCGGTGCCGCCGACCGCAACGAGAAACGCGGTGAGCGGCACGAGAGCCACGAGAATGCCGACAGCTCCGCCCGCGAGCAGTCGTGCGAGGGGCGGCAGCAGCAGGAGGAGCCCGAGAATCCCCGCCTGGGCGAGCCACGGAAGGAACGGCTCGGTGCCGCCGCAGTCGGCTGAGTAGACGGCACAGCCGGTCACGTCGCCGATCACAGCCGCCGCCGCAATCCCGATCGGCGGCCACGCGACCAGCGCGACGCCGAGCCTTCGGATCGGGTCGTCCAAGGGACCGCCGATCCAATCGCGAGGCAGGGCGCCCCGTCGGCTTGGGCGGGCGTCCCGGCGCATTGAGCGGGCATCGGCGGGCCAGCCGGCGCCCCAGGCGTCATCGGCGCCACCCGCGGCTGCCCGAGCCGGTGGGACGGGTCGGCCGCGCCGAGGCAGCGGCTCGGCTCGCCCCGTGGCGGCTGGATGGCGGGCGGCAGCGGCCGCCGCCGTACGACCCGCGTTGGCCGTTCGGAACGTCCAGGCCGCCTCGCCACCCGCGGTCGGCGTCTCGGCGCGGACCCGCTCGCCCGTGCGCGGCGGCGCGTCGTCGGCGACCCAGTCCTCGGCGCCGATCGCGCCTTCCAGTCGGCTTCAGCCTCCGCCTCGCCCGCCTCGCCGCCGCCGCTCGCCCGCGGCGGCCATGCGCCGGGCCCGCGACTGGTATTCGGGGCCGTGCTTGCGCGGATCGGCGTACTCGCGGGGGTTGATGATCCAGTACTCACCCGTCGACGGGCCGTACCACGACGCGCCGCTCCAGGTCGGGTCGTTCGGATCCTTGGGATCGCGAGCCTCGTCGTACGACGTCGAACCCATCGTTGCCTTGCGGACCTGCCGCCGGCCGCCCCGCGACCCTCCGCCGGAGGTCCCGGTCCGACCGGTCGAACCGTTCGAGCCCGTCGCGCCCGCTCTCCCGGCGCTGCCGGACGTCCTGCTCGAGCGAGTCCCGGCGCCACCCGGGCCGCTGGCCCGCTTGCGAGCGCCCGCCGCCGAGTCCGATGCCGCTCCGGCCCCTGGCCGTGAACCTGCGCGTTGCCGCGCCCGCTCCCGTGCGGCCCGCGCGCGGTCCGGATCGGCCCGCCAGGGTTCGGGTGCCGCAGCGGCCGGCGGCTGCCGGCGCCCGGGTGCCATCGGGCGCCCCGTTCGAATCGCCTCGTAGGCCTCGTGGATCGCGAGGAACCGCGGCAGCGCCGCCTCGCCCGCGGAATCAGGGTGATAGGCCTTCGCCAGCCGGCGGTAGGCGCGCTTGACCTCGGCCATCGGCGTGCCGGGCTCGAGCCCGAGCGTCCGATACGGATCGATCATCGACGGTCGCTGGTCAGGCACGCCGCAAGCGTATGCCGACCGAGGAGCCTCAGCCCAGCAGCTCCCCCACCGGCGCGAGCTCGAACGACGCGATCGCTTCCGCCGCCTCACGACCGTGGGGGTCGGATCCGATCGGCCGGTGGTAGCGCCCCAGGACGCGGAGGGCCTGGCCATCAAGCACGCCCGCTTGACCGAGGGCCTCGACGGCCGCCGCGGACGTGGCGCGATCCGATGCGCCGCCATCCTCGATCTTGAGCGCGAGCCCGGTGGCAACCGACGAGTTGCCGCGAGCGCGCGGACCGGGAAGGATCGCGAAGCATCGCAGCCCCTCGGCGCCGCTTTTCGCGGCGAGGCGGCCCGGCAGCGCCTTGGCGACCGAGGTATCCAGCTGGTCGCGCGTGCCGGCAACCAGGTCGGGGTGCGCGACCATCGCGTCGCGGACCACCCGCATGGACCCGGCCTGCGCAGCTCGTCCATCGTTCGACGGGACGGATTCCGGGTCGGCGAGGAACGCGTACGCCCGCGCGATCTCCCGCAGCGGGAAGGCGAACGTCTCAACCCCGCAGGCGTCGATGCCGCGGATGAGCCGCGCCGGCGTCGTCCCGAAGATCCTCGCGACGACCTCGCGCACCGCGAGCTGCGTAGGATGGTTTTCCAGCCAGTAGCCGTCCGCGGACCAGCCGTTGATGCGGGCGAGCAGCAGGAACGAGGCGTGGTAGCCGGAGCACATGTGACGGATCTCGCCGGGCCGCTCGCCGTCCCGAGCCAGTCTCGCGGCGGTGAGGGCGTCGAGGGGCGTGCCGTCCGTACCGAGGGCCAGGCCGGCCTGGCTGATACCGGTTCGACGGAACATCGCCTGGAGCGTGCGGACGTGGAGGTCCTCGCCGGAGTGGCTCGACGCCATCACCGCGATCTCCGGGGCCTCCAGCTCGAACTCCTTGAGCCCGCCGGCCTCCAGGAGCGCGACGAGACCAAACGGCTTGACCGACGACCGGAGGTTGACGAGGTGGTCCGGGTCGCCGAGGGCGCGGAGCATGTGGCCCGCGATGTCGACCTCGACGATGTCACCCCGGTGGACGCTCTCCTCGACGCCGTTCCGGACCTGCCGGACGAGGACCGGGGGCGCCTGCTTGCGGGGCTTCGCGGCGCTTCCCCGAGCCCGCTCGCGATCGGTCGGAACGGATGGGGCGGCCACGGCGTGAGGGTACTCCCGCCGATGCTAGGATGCCCCCGCTCATGCCCCCGATGCCGCCAACCCTCCACGTCTCGAAGCACCCCGCGATCCTCCACAAGCTCGGCATCCTCCGCGACGAGAAGACCGAGCCGAAGAAGTTCCGCGAGGTCGTCCGCGAGCTGTCGTGGCTCCTCGGCTACGAGGCGCTGGCCGACGCGCGCGTCCGCGAGCGCGCGGTCAAGACGCCGATCGAGACGATGGCCGGGCACGAGCTGGGCGAGCGCATCGGCTTGATCCCGATCCTGCGCGCGGGCCTGGGGATGGTCGACGCCATGCTCGAGCTGATGCCGACCGCCGAGGTCTGGCACCTCGGGCTGTTCCGGGACGAGCGAACCCTCCAGCCGGTCGAGTACTACAACAAGCTGCCCGACGCGGCGAACGTCGACCTCTGCCTGATCCTCGACCCGATGCTCGCCACCGGCGGGTCGGCGACGGCTGCGATCGAGGTCCTCAAGCGCTGGGGCGCGGTCATGCCGGTGCGGATCAAGCTCGTGAACCTGATCGCGGCGCCGGAGGGCGTCGAGGCGGTCGCGAAGGCCCACCCCGACGTCGAGATCCACTGCGCGGCCCTCGACCGCCAACTGAACGACAAGGGCTACATCATGCCGGGGCTCGGGGACGCCGGCGATCGCCAGTTCGGGACGGGCAAGGCCGGCTGATCATCATCTGAGAGGGCGGCCTCACGGCCGCGCGTCGCGGCGCTACGGGCTGACGTCGTAGCGGGCGAAGAGCGTCGCCTCCTCGGCGGAGAGCGTCAGGACCGAGGTATACAGGCCCCGAACGGCCGCGCAGAGGGGCTCGTCCTCGACCGTCTGGCCGGCGGCCAGCAGGCCGATGGTGTCGATGTCCGCCGGGTTCATGATCTCGAAGAGCGTGTCGTAGAGCGGCGCCACGGCGTCATCGCCGATGAGCACCTGGTCTGGCGTCCCGCGGCTCTGGGCCTCGATCGCCGAGACCCGGATGTCGAACCACTGCTGGATCTCGGCATCCGACAGGGTGTTGATCATCGCCGTGGCCGACGCCTCGGGCGGCTCGATCCCGGTCACGACCGCGCGGGACACGGCGGCGCAGGAGGGGACGTCGACGGCCCCGAGGGCCTTCGAGGTGAGCTGGAAGTTCAGGTTCACCAGGCCGTCGTCGAGGCGGGAGAGCCCGCCCTTCACCAGGGACAGGATCGTCGTTGTCTGCTGGGCGTCGGTCTGGCCTTCGAAGGTGTCGCCGACAGCCGCTTCGAGGCGCTGCTCGAAGCTCGCGCGCACGTCGCCCGGCAGCCGCATGTAGGGCCCGCCGAAGGCGGAATCGAAGACCTGGCCGGCGGCACCAACCAGGATGAGCGGTAGCACGAACTTGACGAAGATGGCCCCGAGGGCTGCGCCGACGACGGCAAGGAAGACGCCGATCAGCGCGACAGGCGACTTCTTTCGCGGTGGCGGCGGCGACATCGGCTCCATCGGGTTGTACGGCGCCGCTGGCCCGGGTTGGGTTGCGGGCGGTGGCACCGCGGTCGAAGCGGCATCTGGCACCGGATGATCCTGCGCTGGCGGCTCGCCTGACACTGCCGACTCCCTCCCTGCGGACCGCCGCACGGTAGCGCAACGGTCGGAGGCGCTCCATTACCGTTCGCACGTGCTTGCCCTGTTCGCCCGCTTCCTGCGGTTCGGGCTGCTCGCCTGGGGCGGACCAGTCGCCCAGATCGCGATGCTCCGGAAGGAGCTCGTCGACGAGGAGCGGTGGATCGACGGCGGCCGCTTCAACCGGCTGCTCGCGGTCTTCCAGGTCCTGCCGGGTCCCGAGGCGACCGAGCTGGCAATCCACCTCGGATTCCTGCGTGGGGGGCGACTCGGCGGCCTGCTGGCGGGGCTGGGCTTCACCCTTCCAGGCTTCGTGCTCATGTTCGCGCTTTCGTGGCTGTACTTCCAGGTCGACCTGACCGACGACCTGGTCGGTGCCGCGATGCTGGGCATCCAGGTAGTGGTGGTGGCGCTCGTCTTCCGCGCCGTGGTCGGGATCGGGCGGCACGTGCTGAGCGACCCGCGCCTCTGGGCTGTCGCCGTGGCCGCCGCTGTGGCCACCGTCGGGAACACGCCGTTCTGGCTCGTGCTCGCCTCGGCAGCGGCGGCGTATCTGCTCAGCAGGCGCCTCTGGGATGGCGCTGCGGTCGCGCTCCTCGTCGGTGTCGTCGTCGTCGGGATCGTGCTGCTGCTGTTTGTCTGGAGCACGCCGCCGAGCTCCGGCCTCGGGACCGGTGGTCTGCCGCCCGCTCCGGCGACGCCCGGCGTCGGAGATCGAGTCCCCGGTGGGGCGGCCGGACCGCTCGAGCTCCTCGTCTCGGGACTCAAGGCCGGCCTCCTCACGTTCGGTGGCGCGTACACGGCGATCCCCTTCGTCCGTGCCGACGCCGTTGGCAGCGGCTGGCTGTCCGATGCCCAGTTCCTCGACGGGTTGGCGCTCGGCGGGATCCTGCCGGCACCGCTGATCATCTTCTCGACGTTCGTCGGCTACGTCGCGGGCGGCCCGCTCGGGGCCGTGGCGATGACGATCGGCGTGTTCCTGCCCGCCTTCTCGTTCTCGCTCGTGCTCGGACACCGGCTGGAGACGATCGTCCAGCACGCCGCCCTTCGCCATACGCTCGAGGGCGTTGCCGCGGGCGTCGTCGGCATCATCGCCGTCACGGCACTCGATCTTGGCATCGGGGTGGCCCGGGACGCGCCATCGCGGGATGCCGCGGTTGCCGTCTTTGCCGGCGCCCTTCTTCTCCTGTTCGCCCTGCGCTCGAGAGCCGCGGTCCCGATCGCCATCGCGCTGGGAGCAGTCGCCGGCGTCGTGCTGTTCGGAGGCGGCTAGCCACCCTGGGGAATCGGGAGGCCGACCCCGGTGGGGCCGGCCTCGTCGAGCTGCGAAGGAGCGGCGGCGCTCGCCGCCGTGCCGGGAGGCTAGTTGCCGCCCTCGGTCACCTCGATGGTGCCCTTGGTGAAGTTCGCACCCATGGTGTCGCCCGTGATGCCGACCCAGGCCTTCTCGACCAGGTCGTTCCGGAACGCCCCCTCGGCGGGCGCCGCGGTCAGGACCTTGCCCTCGATCGCAACGGCGATGGTCTGGTCCCACAGCGCCTGGTCGGTGAAGCCGATGTTCTTCGGGGACGGCCAGATGAGCGCGTTGACCTCGTTCATCTGCCAGGCCTGGTGGCCCTTGCCGAGCGTCGTGCCCGCCGCGAGGACGTGGTCGACGCACTTGGCGGCGTTGTCGCGGCAGAAGATCCAGCCCTTCAACGTCGCCCGCAGGAACTTGACCGAGATGTCCTCGTTGCCGGCCTGCGCGAGCCACGCCTTCCGGGCGAAGACCGCGTCCTGGAGCATCGCCGTGCCGACGGTGTTCTAGTCGATCACGTTGAGGTCGCTGGCCTGGTAGAGCTGCCCCGTGTCCGGGTTCTTGGCCTCGAGGACCTGGGCGTACTCGTTGTACGTCATGGCCTCGGCGACGTCGATCTCCCGGTTGAGCAGGGCATTCATGTTGAAGTCCTGGATGACCTTCGTGTAGTCGGTGTCGACCTCGAGCCCGGCCTTGCGGGCGCCGGCGATGACCTCGTACTCGTTGCCGAAGTCCCAGACGCCGACCTTCTTGCCCGCGAAGTCGGCGGGCGAGGTGATGTTGCTGTCCTTCCACGAGACCGACCGCGTGCCGGAGCGCTGGAAGATCTGGGCGATGCTCACGAGGTCGCACTGCCCGGTCTCGACGGCCTCGAGGGCCTTGGGGACCCAGCCGAGCGTGAACTCGGGGCCGTTCGTCGCGCAGCCGACGGTGATGTTCGCGACGTTCGGGCCGCCGGTGACGAGCTCGACGTCGAGGCCCTCGGCGGCGTAGTAGCCCTCGGCCTTGGCAGCGATCTCGCCGGCGAACTGGGCCTGCGGAACCCACTGCAGCTGCACGCGGACCTTCGTCATTGCGGCGGTGGTCGGCGGGGTCGTACCGCTACAGCCGACGGCCGTTCCGACGATGGCCAGCAAGCCGAACGCGGCAACCCACTTCCTGGAACGAGTCATGCGTTCTCCTCCTCCAACGCTCCGGACGCGATCGTCACGGTCGGGTGCTTTCCCCTGCGGGGCGCAGTCTACGACTCGGCGACCCGCTGGGAAGCGTGCCACGGGATCACGATCCGTTCGACCGAGAGCGCCGCGAGGTACATCAGGATGCCCGCCGACGGCCGCGACGTGATCGCCGCCCAGGTGATGTCGAAGCGCAGCCGGCTGGAGCTCTGGACGATGACCCGGCCGAGGACGTCGCTGGATCCGCCGAAGTACTCGGCGACGACCGCGCCGATGAGCGACAGGGTCGTGCAGACCTTCAGCGCGGTGAAGAAGTACGGCAGCGCGTTCGGGATCCGGACCTTGCGCAGGACCTGGCCCTCGGACGCGGCCGACGCCTGCATGAGCTCCACCGCCGACGGGTCGACCTGGGTAAGGCCGCGGGCAACGTTGATGAGCATCGGGAAGAACACGAGCAGGATCACGATCGCCATCTTCGCGAAGGGTTCAGGATCCCGAACCAGTTCGACATGATCGGCGCGGCGGCGATGATCGGGATGGCGCTCGCGCCGATCGCGATCGGCAGGATCGCCTCTCGCACGCGCGCCCAGCGCGAGACCGCGAAGGCGGTGAGGACCCCCGCCGTGACGCCGATCACGAGGCCGCCGAGCGCCTCGTACAGCGTGTTGCCGGCGGCGGTCTGGAGCGTGGGCCACTCCGCGACGAACGCCGCGGCGATCGCCGACGGCCGGGGCAGGATGAACTGGGCTGCAGGTTGCGAGCGCCGCGACGCCGACGCTCCCAGATCACCAGGACGGCGACGAACACGACGATCGCCGGCAGCCTGGAGCGGACCTGCTGCGCGACCGCCGCGCGTCGGAGACGCGCGGCGCGGGGCGTGAAACCGGAGGAGTCTCGGAGCGCTGCGCCGTCGGCGAGTCATCCGACGGCGCCCTCGGCCATCGTCCGCTCTGGCGAGGCGACCCCGCGCGTCGAGCGGTCGCCGGCCGCGGCGCCCGCGAAGCGTCTCGCGGACCTCGGTGATGAGCTCGAAGTAGCGCGGCGTCTCGCGCGTGTCGTCGGTGCGCGGCCGCGGCAGGTCGACGTCGATGACCCGGACGATCCGCCCGGGCCGCGGCGACATGACCACGACCCGCGACGACAGGAAGACGGCCTCGGGGATCGAGTGGGTCACGAACACGACCGTCGTCCCGGTCTGCTGCCAGATCCGCTGGACCTCCGAGTTCATCCGCTCGCGGGTCATCTCGTCGAGCGCGCCGAACGGCTCGTCCATCAGCAGGATCGACGGCTCGAGCGCGAGCGCGCGCGCGATCGAGACGCGCTGCTGCATCCCGCCCGAGAGCTGGTACGGGTAGTGGCGCGCGAAGTCCTTGAGCTCGACGAGCTCGAGCATCGCCTTGACCCGCGTCGTCGCGCTCGCCGCCGGACATGCCCTTGACCTCGAGCGGCAGCGCGACGTTGGCCTGGACGGTCCGCCAGTCGAACAGCACCGGCGCCTGGAAGACGATCCCGTAGTCGCGGTCGAGGCGCGCCTGGCGGGCCGGCTTGCCGTTGACCGTGACCGTGCCGCTGGTCGGGGCGGTGAGGTCGCCGATCAGCCGCAGCAGGGTCGACTTGCCGCAGCCCGACGGCCCGATCAGCGACACGAACTCGCCCGGCCTGGATCTTCAGGTCGATGCCCTCGAGCGCGTTCGTTCGGCCACCGGTCGCCTCGAACACCTTGTCGACACCGGCGATCTCGACGACGTCGGCGCGACGATCCGCCGGCGCCGGGCTGCTGTTCGGCGTTGCTCATGGCGTCCTCGAGAGCCGCTCAGCCGGCGCCTGCCGGCCGGTCCGCGGAGCGCGAACAGCTCGGCGACCCGGATCGCGAGGAAGAACGTCAGGCCGAGCAGCGACGACGGCGAGGATCGCGGCCCAGAGCTTCTCCGGGGCGCTGCCGTACTGCTCGTTGAAGTTGAGGATCGCGCGCCCGAGCCCGAACTGGCTGCCGCCCGGGTTCCCCTCGCCCACGATCGCCCCGACGATGCTCGCGGTCGCGGCGATCTTGAGCGCCGCGAACAGGTACGGGAGCGAGGCGGGCATCCGGAGCTTCCAGAAGATCGTCCAGCGCGAGGCGGCGCAGCTGCGCATCAGCTCGAGGGCCCGCGGGTCGGGCGACGTGAGGCCGCGCAGCTGGGCGATCGCGACGGGGAAGAAGGTCAGGTACGAGGCGACGATCACGAGCCCGACAGGCCGTTGCCGAAGGCGAGGGCGATCAGCGGCGCCAGCGCGAGGATGGGGATCGTCTGGCTGGCCACGACGTACGGCATGAACGCCCGCTCGGCCAGCTTCGAGTGGACGAAGATCGCGGCGAGGGCGAGCCCGAACACGCCGCCGAACAGGAACCCGAGCGCCGCCTCGCGGCCGGTGTAGATCGCGGCGCCGACCAGGAACTCCGCGAGGCTCTGCGCCTGCTGGCGCTGGACCGGCGCGGCGAGCGCCTCGGCGATCTTCCAGACGTGTGGCAGCGAGAGGTCGTTCGCGATCTGCCACTTGAACGGCGGCCGGTAGACGATCTCGCTCGCCGGACGGGCTCGTGGAACCGCCACGGATCGCCGCCGAGCGCCTTGGCGCCCTCCCAGACGCCGAGCGAGGATGGCGAGGAACAGCAGCGCCGATCGCCGAAGCCCGCGGAGGATCGACCGCGAGCGTCGACCCGACGCCGGAGGCGCGCGGCCGCGTCGCCGGTCCTTCGATCGAGCTCGTCACCGGCGGCGAAGCCCCGCGACGCGCTAGGAGGTGACGGCCTGGTCGGCGATGTCGAGGGCGCGATCGATGATGTCGAAGCCCTCCGCGAGCTGCTCCTCGGTGATGCACAGCGGCGGGTTCGTGTGGATCGAGTTGTTCGGCGCGAACGTGAACAGGTCGTTCGTCGCGGAAGAACTTGCCGATCGCCTTCATCTCGTCCGACGTGCCGTTGTAGGGCGTGAGCGGCGTCCACGGATCGCGGCTGCGGACGAGGTCGATGATCCCGAACAGCCCGAGGTTCCGCGTCGCGCCCACGGACGGGTGCTTCGCGGCGAGCCGGTCGTGGTGGGCCTTCATCACCGGCCCGAGCCGCTGGGCGTTGCCGATGAGGTCGTCCTCCTCGTAGACGCTGGATCGTCGCGAGGGCCGCCGCGAGGCTGACCGGGTGCGACGAGTAGGTGAGGCCGCCGTAGAACATCTTGTTCTCGAAGGCCTCGGCGATCTCGTGGCGCATCGCCACCGCGCCGAGTGGCAGGTACGAGCTCGTGAGGCCCTTGGCCATCGTCATCAGGTCCGGCACGACGTCCCAGTGGTCGACGGCGAACCACCGCCCGGTGCGCCCGAAGCCGGCCATGACCTCGTCGCAGACCATCAGGATGTTGTTCCGCGTGCAGATCTCGCGGACGCCCTGGATGTAGCCGTCAGGCGGGATCAGGATGCCGTTCGTCCCGACGATCGTCTCGAGGAAGACCGCCGCGATCGTGTGGGCGCCCTCGTAGCGGATCACGTCCTCGAGGCCCTGCAGGCTCTCCGCGACCGGGCGCGGCTCCTTCTCGCCCCAGCGGTGGGTGTCCGGGTAGCGCACGACCCCGACGAGGCCCGGCTCGTTGGCCCAGCGGCGCGGGTCGCCGGTGAGGGTCATCGCCCCGAAGGTCGCGCCGTGGTAGGCGCGATAGCGGGCGAGGACCTTGTGCCGGCCGGTGTGGTGGCGGGCGAGCTTGATCGCGTTCTCGATCGCCTCGGCGCCGCCGAGGGTGAAGAAGACCTTGTCGAGGTCGCCGGGCAGGATCTCGGCCAGCTTCGTGCCGAGCCGCCCGCGGATCTCGGTCGCGAAGCCGGGCATGACGTACTGGAGCTTCGTCGCCTGCTCGGTGATCGCGTCGATGACCCGCCGGTCGCCGTGGCCGATGTTCACCGACATCAGCTGGCTGTTGAAGTCGAGGATCCGCTTGCCCTCGGGCGTGTAGAGGTAGACGCCCTCGGCGTGATCGATGGCGATCGGGTCGAGCTGGCCCTGGACGGACCACGAGAAGAAGGTGTGGGCCCGGTTCTGGGCGACGATCTCCTCGCTGGTCATCCGCGAGGTCGTGGATTCGACGGTCATCGACAGGCTCCTGCTCGGCGTCAGGCGGTCATTGTCACACGCCGGAGCAGGCACCGGCGGGCGGGATTCGCCTCTTGACGGCGGTCCACCCGGTCCTACAGTGCGGTCAGGGATTCGAAGGGAGGGAGGTCGCTCATGTCCAGGTCCTTCGTTCCACGCCTCGCCGCGGCGGCGGCGCTCGCAGGGCTGCTGCTGCTGCCGGGAAGCGCGGCCGCGACCATCACCGGCGGCTGTACAGGCACGGGCACCGCAACGAGTGGCGGCGTCGACCTGACCACCGCAGCCGAGTGGCACGTCAAGAAGGCCGACGTCGGCGGCGGGTCCGGCCAGTCGCCGACGCCGGTGAAGGCCGCCTCGGTGGGCGCCGCAGCGCTCGGCCTCGTCATGCCGATCGCCAACGGGACGTCCGAGGACGGCGAGACCGAGGGCTCGGTCAGCGGAGTGAGCGCCTCGTTCCTCGCGACACTCGGCGCGCGATTCACCGTCTCGGGCAGCGCCGACAACGGCTGCGCCGGCCAGATCAGGATCATCATCGACGACGTGAACCCGCTGCTGACGGTCCTCGGCGGCGGCGGGCTGGTGCTCGCGCTGCTCGGCCTGCTCTGGTGCTCCTCGATGCGCGGCTCGAGCGGGCTCGGCAGGCGGCTCATCAGCGGGATCTTCGGGCTCCTCGGCGGCATCGGCGCCGCGCTCGCCGGCGAGCAGTTCGGGCTCCTCGACCCGACGCAGCCGATCGGCCTCGGCATCGCCATCGTGGCGGCGGTCCTGGGGTTGCTGACGACGGGCTGCTGCGTCGCCCGGGGGAGGTCGAGCCGCCGGCGGCTCCGACGCCGCCCCGGCCCACGACCCCTGTCGGCACAGAGACCGAGAGCTACCCGGGCGGCGCCGTCGGAGGCGGCTCGGCGGGCTGACTCCTCGGGCTTCGAATCGGATCGCCCCGCCGGACCCGGCGGGGCGATCCTCATTTCTCGGCTGCGGCATCTTGCCGCCGCGGTTAGTCCTCCAGCGTTCGGATCACCCGCTCGCAGCTCCGGTCGGCGATGTCGAACCGGCCGAGGTAGGCGACGTCCCAGCCGGGGCCGCAGCGGACCGCGTCTGCGGTCTTGTCGCGGCCAACGCGAACGACGTCGTTGCCCGCGCCGCCGTAGACGAGGTCGCGGCCGGTGCCACCACCGATCCAATCCGGGCCGTCGCCGCCGTAGATGGCGTCGGGGCCGGCACCGCCGTGGATGACGTCCGCGCCCGGGCCACCGGCGAGCTTGTCGCCGTTGTCGCCGCCGGAGATCCCGTCCCGGCCGGAGCCGCCCCGAATGCGGTCGTTGCCGGCGCCGCCGGCGAGACGGTCGTTGCCCGCGCCGCCGTAGATCGTGTCGTTGTCGGCGCCGCCGTCGATCCCGTCCGGACCGCCGAGGCCCTCGAGGATGTCGTCGCCCGCGAGGCCCGTCATCGTGTCGGCCTCGGCCGTACCGACGAAGTGGTCTGGACCGGCGGTGCCCGGGAAGTTGGCGGCGAGCGTGCTCGCGGGCAGCGCGAGCAGGGCGAGCAGCACGGCCGCCCCGGCCAATGGCCGGCGCGCGCGCCGGAGCTGGTGGTTCGTCTGCATGAGATGCCTCCTGCTGGCAGTGGATCGAGGAGCCGTCGGCTCGGTTGCCACCTTACCCAGCCGCCATGCTGCTGGTCCACCCGGTTCGACTCGGTCGTCGGTAAGGGTTCGGTAAGGCGTACCCGACCTGACGCGCCCGGACCCGACCGGACCGCCGCGGACTTCCCGCCGGCAGAGCGCCGAGTAGCGCTGGGCTCAGCCGGCCTTCGACCGCAGCCGCTTGTCCTCGCCCGGGATGCCGCGCGCCGCCAGGGCCGCGGCGAAGCCTTCCAGATCCTCGACCGTCACGTACAGGGCCGGCGGTTGGAAGAAGAAGTACTTCGGGTGCTCGCCCGCGCGGAAGTCCATGCGGACACCGCCCAGCGGCGAGCCACCGAACGTCAGGTCGGCCTTGATGATCCCCCGGCGAACGCCCATGGCCGTGAGCGCGAGCCACGGCCCCTCGATCGACCAGCGCTCGATGGTCGACAGCGGCGCCGTGAGCCGCGACCAGCCGAACCGGGCATCGATCTCCGTGTCACCGACATCGACGTAGGCATTGCCCGCCCGGACGCCGAAGATCCGCAGGAACCACCCGAACCGGGGGTCGAGCCGGATCGGAAACCGCTGCGGCGTGGCGGCTACGCGCAGGTGATCGTGCCCTTGATGTGCTGCGGGCCAGGCGTGAAGTCCCCCGGCGACGTGAGCGGCAACAAATTCTGATCCAGGGTCACCTTGCGGTGATTCGTGGAGATCTTGATCACGACGTTGGGGTTGTTGGCGTAGTGAATGGTGGAGGAGATGACCCAGTCGATCTCGATCTTGCCGTCGACCTCGGTCACGGCGAATCGCTCGCCGAATGCCCCGTAATCGGCAGCCGAAGCTTCGAATGCGAACCTCGTGACGCCATTCACCTTCGTGATCAGGCACGTGCCGGCGGTCCCGTTGGCGAAGAACACGCGTGTCTTCTTGAATTCGAGATCGACCCGCGCGCGGCCCGAGCTGACGGGGGCTGTCGGCGCGCTCGTGGGTGGGGCCGGCGTGATCGGGGCAGTCGTGACCGGGGGCTCGGTGACAGGCGGTGCCGTGACCGGAGGAGCCGTGATCGGGGGTGCCGTGACTGGAGGCACCGTGGCGGGCGCTGCCGAGTTCGGGGCCACGATCGCCGCTGCCGTCGGGGTGGGCATCGCAGTCGGAGCGGCGCCGCCGCACGCTGCGACAAGCACGACGAGAGAAACGAGCGACGCGAACCGGCCGAGATGCTCTGTTGGCGTCAAGACGCCTCCTCATGTCTGGGACAGGTGATGGTAGGTGAGCGTCGGTGTACGCTCGGTACCCTTCCTGACACCACCCACGCACCGAGGGTTTCCGATGCCGAGGACCGTTCGAGGGGCGCTGCTGCAGGCGAGCTGGACCGGCGACAAGGAGTCGATGATCCAGAAGCACGAGGCCGCGGCCCACGAGGCGGCGAAGCAGGGCGCGCAGGTCATGCTCTTCCAGGAGCTGTTCTACGGACCCTATTTCTGCCAGGTGCAGGACGCCCAGTACTACGCCTACACGGAGCTGATCCCGGACGGCCCGACGACCAAGCGGATGCAGGACCTCGCGAAGCAGACCGGGATGGTCATCGTCGTGCCGATGTACGAGGAGGACGCCCAGGCCTCGGGCATCTACTACAACACCGCGGCGGTCGATCGATGCCGATGGCAAGTACCTCGGCAAGTACCGCAAGACCCACATCCCGCACGTGAAGGGCTTCTGGGAGAAGTTCTACTTCCGGCCGGGGAACATGGGCTACCCGGTCTTCGAGACGGCGGTCGGCAAGGTCGGCGTGTACATCTGCTACGACCGCCACTTCCCCGAGGGCGCACGGGCGCTCGGCCTGAACGGCGCCGAGATGGTGTTCATCCCGTCCGCCACGTCGCGCGGCCTCAGCGAGTACCTCTGGCGCATCGAGCAGGTCGGCCACGCCGTCGCGAATGGCTACTTCGTCGGCACGATCAACCGGGTCGGCATCGAGAAGGACATCGGCGACGACGACTTCTACGGCCAGAGCTACTTCGTCGATCCGCGCGGCCAGTTCATCGGCGCGGTCGGGTCGCCGTACGACGAGGAGCTGATCATCCGCGACATGGACCTCGACATGGTCCAGCAGGTCCGCCAGACCTGGCAGTTCTACCGGGATCGCCGCCCGGACGCGTACGGCGACCTCGTTCGGCCCTAGCGGGTCGCCGCGCCATGCGCGAGCTCGATGGGATCCGGATCCTCGACCGGGAGGACGGGACGCTTCGAGAAGGTCCCGGCTCGACGGTCCGCGAGATCGTGACCGCGAGCGACACGGCCGATCGCTGGCGCTTCGGCGAGGTGGTCGCCGAGCCGGACGATTCGCCAGTCGGGACGCACTACCACCCTGGTGAGCCAGAGGTCATCGTGATCCTCGAGGGCCAGCTCGAGCTGCACGGCTCGAACGGCGTCGCGCACGTCGGCGCGGGCGATGTCCTGTTCATCCCGCCCGACACGGAGCACGGACTTCGAACGCCGACGGGCGGTCGTTGGATGGCGATCTGGCCCGTCGGCCAGCGCGTCATGGTCCGCGACGGGGAATCGCCACCACCACTGCGCTGAGGGCTCGCGTCTTGGCCGCGCGGGACCCTCGGGCGTCGTAGACTGCGTGAGCGGCGCCATCCTGCGCCCGACCGTCTGACCCGCGCCCCACACGCACGGGCATCGCGACGGTAAAGGGGATCTGGATCCTCGGGATGGCTCCGGTCGATGTGTCCGGCGTGCCGGCGACGCGGTGGTGTGGGAGCCGGGTCGGCGGCTGCGACGGAGATCGACCGATGACGATTCGCAAAGGCTTCAAGCACCTCGTTCGCGACCGCATGGCCAGGACGGGCGAGCGGTATGCCGCTGCACGCCGCGCCCTCCTCGCCGACGGCGGCGAGGCCCATCCCGCGACCGCCTCCGCGGTGGGCGCCACCCTTCCTGGCCGCGCCCTCCATCCGAACAGCGCATCGCTCGCCACGGTCCTCGCGAGCCGTGGCGTCGTGTCCCCCGTCAGCGGGGCACGGCTGTCGGAGGCGCTCATCCACGGCATCGGCGGTGGCGTCGGGGCCGGCTACATCCTCTGGCAGTTCGAGTCCCACCGGGGCGGCGGCACCGTCCTGACCATCGCGTTCACGAACCAGTGGCAGTACCCCGCGAACTGGTTCGGGAAGACGCTCGAGCGGCTCGGAGTGCCCGTCGTGGTCCACGAGACGGGCGGCGCGAAAGGCGCCCGCGAAACGCTCGACGGGCTCCTCGAGGCCGGTGAGCCGGCGATCGCGTTCGTCGAACAGCGGGCGCTGGGCTCGTGGGGCCTGCCGGACGACCTCTCAGGGCACTCGGGCTACCCGGTGGTCGTCACGGGACGGACCGCGGACGGCGGGTACCTCGTGGACGATCGCGGCACGGCGCCGCTGGTCGTCAGCGAGGCGGCGATGGCCGCGGCCCGGGCACGCATCGGGTCGTTCAAGCACCGACTCCTGCACCTGCAGCCGGCTGGGCCACTCACCGCCGACCGGCTGCGGGCCGCGATCGAAGAGGGCCTCGCGGACCAGGTCGCGCACCTGTCGACGGGCTCGGATTCGTTCGGGCTGCCGGCGTGGCGCAAGTGGTCGCGGATGATGACCGACACCCGCAATGCCAAGGGTTGGCCGCAGGTCTTCGCCGACGGCACGGGCCTGTTCGGGGCATTGCTGTCGATCGTCGAAGGGGTCGACGGCGGCATCGGTCCCCATGGCGGCCACCTGCGCGAGCTCCAGGGCGCGTTCCTGGACGAGGCGGCGGCCATCCTCGACCGTCCCGCGCTCACCGAGGCCGCGGCCGCCTGGCGAGCGGCCGGAGACCTGTGGGAGGACCTCGCCGACGCCGCCGTGCCCGCCGACCTCGAGGGGGCTGCGGAGGCGGTCGAGGCCGACGAGGCGCTCCACGACGCGGTGATGGCCGGTGAGCCAGGGCGAGCCGCGGCCCGAGAGGCGGCCGCGGTCATGTGGGCGATCCGGGACCGGTACGCACGGTCCTTCCCATTGCCCGAGGATCGAATCCGGGAACTGTTCGCCGACCTGGGTCGGCGATTGGCGATGATCCACGCCGCGGAGACCGAGGCCGTGGAGGCAACTCGCCTAGCGATCGTTCGTTAGGTAGCTCCGAAGGATCGTTCGAAACCCGACCACGCGGCGGCTACCGGCCGCTCGCGTGGTCGTTCTTGTTGTGGTGCTTGACGACCGTCGCCGCGGCGATCGCCTTGGCCTTGTCCTTGGATCGGCCCTGCTCGAGCTCGCTCTTCTTGATGTGCTCGTACATCTTCTGTTCCTTGTCGCTCACGCTCGGCAGATGTTCCTTCTGGGGCATGTCGGCCACCTCCTCGCCCAATGGTCGAACGGCCCATGCCGAACTCGCCCCGTCGATGACCGCGAGCGGGCTTCGGAAACCTTGCGGTTCCGGAACGCTGCTAGGCATTGCCGCCGGTCGCGGCCTGCCCTGGCGCCTCGACCCACCCTTCGCGAATCGCCAGCACCGCCAGCTCGGTGCGATTCATCACGCCGTAGCGATTGAACAAGCGACGGAGGTGACTCTCGACCGTCTTCAGGGACAGCACGAGGTCGCGGGCGATGTCGTCGTTCCGGGCGCCCGCGACGAGCAGCGCGAGGACCTCGACCTCGCGCTGCGACGGGCGAGGCGCCGATGAGCCGATCGCGTGCAGAGCCGGCGCCGAGAAGACTGATTCGCCGCGCCCAACGCGCAGCACCGCATCCGCGATCTCGGGCAGAGGCGTCGTCTTCAGCAGGTACCCGCGCGCACCGCGGTCATGCGCGGCGCGAATGAGCGTCGGATAGTCGAACGCGGAGAGCACGAGGAAGCGCGGGCGCCCGAGGTGCGCGTGTCGCTCGAGCAATCGAAGCCCCTCAGCTTCGCCACCCATCTGGATATCGCAGACGACGAGATCGAGGCGGCCGTCGAGCCGATCGATCGTCGCATTCGCTTCGTCGAGGCCGGTCGCCTGCCCAAGGACGTCGAGCTCCGGCTGCTCGGCGAGGATTCGGGTAACGCTGTCGAGAACGGCGGGGTGGTCGTCGACGACGAGAACCGTGTAGACCACGCGAGGTCAGGCCTGAATCGCTCGGCCGGTCATGTCGGCGGGCCATGCAAACGTGACCATGGTCCCGCCCGTCGCGCGGCTCACGACCGACACGTCTCCGTGGACCTCGGCGGCCTGCGAGCGCATGTCGGAGATCCCGAGGTGATCGCGGTCCCGCATCGAGACCGGCGACGTGAACCCGCGCCCGTCGTCGACCACGGAGATGCGCACCTCGTCGTCGCGGGCCAGCACCTGAAGCTCGAGCCGGCTTGGAGCCGCATGCTGGAGCGCGTTCTCCACCGCGAGCTGGGCAATCCTGAATGCGGCCCGCTCGACCTCGCGTGGCGGCCGCAGCGTTGTGCTTCGGTCGTCGATCGAGAGCTGGACGTCCATCGCCGCGCGCTCCTCGGCTCGCCCGACGAGCCACTCGATCGCCTCGACGATCCCGAACTCCTCGAGCACCACGAGGCGCCGCTCGGCCATGAGGTCCCGGACGTCCTGCTCGAGCTCGCGGAGGCGATCGGCGACCTCTGCATCCGGAGCACCGGACTCGTAGCGAGATCTGATCTCGGCCAGCGACGGAAGGATCTGGGCATGGAGGTCGGATGCCAGCTTCGATCGCTCCGCGGCCGTGGCGCTCCTGCGAACGGACGCACGGCCCGTGAGCGTCTCGATCGCGATCGTCTCCAGGTACCTGAACGGCCGGAGCGGCCGACGGGCGGTCGCCTCCGCTTCGGCAATGGCCGGGACGAGGCGGGCGCGCGCGGCCTCGACGGCCCCGATCACGAGGACGGCCGACAGGACGGCGATCGACATGTACATCGCCCAGTACGGGCCTTCGAGCAAGGGAGCGTCGAGCGAGTCATGCCAGAGAAGCCAGGACGCCGTCGCCCATGCGGCGATCCCGACGGCGACGCCGGTCAACGTCCATGGCCCGCCGGCACCCTGCCCCGCAACTTGGCCGGCGCCGGCAGGTCGTCGCCTGCGCGCCTCGACGAGCGCGCTCGAGGCGGCGGCGATGCCGAGCCCGGCAGCCACCAGGGCGAAGGCGGCCATCAGCAGCCAGCTGGAGGTCGGCAGCCAGGTCGCGTCCGGATCCTCGACGATCTTCCGGATCTCGATCTCGGCTGCGCTCGCGAAGATGATCCCGGCACCGATTGCCAGCGAGACCGACACGGCGGCCAACCCGAGGTAGGTGCTCCAGCGCGCACCGACGATCGCCACGAGGGCCGCCAGCAGCGGGAGCATCGTCTGCCCCTGTGCGGCGGCGTCGGACTGGATGCCGGCACCCACGGCCAGAACGGACACCGTCAGCGCCGCAATGATCGCGTAGCCGAGCGGGCGAGGGACCGTTGCCTCACGTCTCGGGGCGGCCGCCGGAACGAACCGTTGGGCCTCGTTGAAGACGCTCCCGGCGAACGCCAGCGCGAAGACGGAGAGCGTGACGAGCGGGGAAGAGAACCAGTCGACGAGGGACTGTCCGATCCCGGAATAGGCCCCGCCGCTCTCCTGGATCGCGGTCTGCCCGACGACGGCGATCACGCTGATCGCCACGATCACCGCGAGCACAACCGGCATCCGCCTGCTCAGCCGGCGCAGCGGGGTTGTGGCGAAGGCGGCGACCACCGCGGTCGTCGCCGGCACGAGGACGAGACCGGCGAGGAGTCTGATCACGAAGACGAGGCCGCGGGGCGCCTCGAAGTCGTACCGGATCGACTCGATCCCCCACCCCGCGAGGAGACACGCGGCGGCGAGCAGGGCGAAGGCCGTTGCCTGCGCGCGACCGCGAAGCCAGATGGCGAGCGGGATCAGCACACCGCCCGAGATCGCCTGGTACCACCCCCGATCCAGGAACGGCAGCGGGTCCGTCGAGGGGGGCGGGTTCAGGGTGACGAATCCAAGCGTCGCCAGCGCGGTAACGACCGAAACCGTCGCGGTCGCGACCCCGATCGCGAATGGCGTCACGTGGAACGCAAGCGGCATTCTCATCGACCGGAGCGTACGCATCGACGGGCGCATGGCAATCGATCAATACCCGCAACTTCCGGATTTTCCCGCGGTACGCTCTCCGCTTCGCACGAGGGCGATGACGGATGCAGTTCGGGTTCACGCTCAAGCCGGAGCACTCCATTCGGGAGACGATCGACCTGGCGATGGCGGGCGAGGCTGCCGGGTTCGACTACCTCTGGCTGTTCGACTCGCACGTCCTGTGGCGCGAGCCGTACGTGCTCCTGGCGCTCATCGCGGAGCACACGAAGCGCCTGCGCCTCGGGACGTGCGTGACCAACCCGGGGACACGAGAGCCCTCCGTGACTGCTTCAGATCTTGCGACCCTCAACGAGATCAGCGGCGGTCGGATGGATCTCGGCATCGGGCGCGGCGACTCCGCGCGACGGGTGCTCGGCAAGCCGCCGATCACGCTCGCCCACACGGAGGAGGCGATCAACGTCATCCGCGAGCTGGTCGAGGGCCGTGCGGTCACGTACGAGGGCACCGAGCTGCAGCTGACCTGGACCGGCAAGTGGAAGCTGCCGGTATGGGTCGCCGGCTATGGCCCGATGGCCCTGTCGATGACCGGCCGGATCGCCGATGGCGTGATCCTGCAGCTCGCCGATCCGGACTTGATCCGGTGGTTCACCTCGCAGGTCCGCGAGGCCGCGGCCGCCGCGGGGCGCGACCCGGCGTCCGTGAAGGTCCAGGCCGCGGCGCCCCTCCACCTAGGCCCGCGCGACCTCGGGCGCGAGCGGACGCGGTGGTTCCCGGCGCTGGTTTCCAACCACGTCGTGGATCTCGTCAACAAGTACCCGCGCGAGCAGCTCCCCGATTCGCTGACCGGCTACATCACCGACCGGACGGGCTACGACTACCACCACCACGCCGAGGTCGGGTCGTCAAACGCCGGCTTCGTGGGCGACGAGGTCACGGATCGGTTCTGCGTGCTGGGTGAGGTCGACGAGGTCGTCGAGAAGCTCCGGGTCCTCGCGGACGCGGGCGTGGACCAGCTGAACGTCTACCTCATGAACGGCGACGAGCGCGAGCAGCTTGAACGAATCGGCCGCGAGGTCATTCCCGCCATGCGGAGCGCAGTCGCCGGCTGACGGCCTCGGCCCCGATGCCTCCGAGCATGGGTGGCGACGATGGCCCGAGGCCGGTAGCATCGACACCAGGAGCAGCCGCCATGGGTCTGCCCGTGAGGAGTGACATGGACAAGAAGGCCAAGACCCCGAAGAAGCCCAAGCAGAACAAGGCGAAGACCGCGAAGTAGCTGTCCGGCGCCGCCGGCGCCGGAATCGCCTTTTTCGCGCGCCGGGACGGCGAGCCGTCCGCAGCAGCATCCCGTAGCGGCCGAGCCGCGGTGTCGTCGTGCGCCGCACGGACGTGTCGGTTCGGTGCGGTCACGGTCGGTCTTGGGACGTTCGTCATGGTCCCTCCACCGAAGGTCCGCCTTCCCGCAGCGCGGCGTGCCAGCCAGACTCGCAGGCGTCCACTGAATTTCCGGGCAGCTGCAGTCGAGGACCTGACAATGCCGACTCTGGCCTTCCGCCGTCACGACCCGTGGTGGGGCGTGGACGGCTCCGCGGCGCGCCGCCGCTACCGCTACCAGCGCTTCGTCTCCTTCCTGGCGTTCACCTTCTCGCTCGCCGCCCTCTTCGGCTCAGGGGCACTCTGGGCGATCCACCTGGGCTTCGCCGCGATGCTTGGCATCGAGGTTCCGTTCGGCGTCTGACGCCCCGGCGGCCTCTCGCCGACGAGACCAAACCTCGGGTCGCTCGCTACGATCTCCTCCTCATCGAAGGAGGAGCGATGCGCACCCTGATCTCGAACGGCACGGTCGTCACCGCGGAGGGTTCGTACGCCGCCGACGTGCTGGTCGACGGTGAGGCGATCGCCCAGATCGGGCTCAACCTGCGGGAGAGCGCGACCGCCGACGAGACGATCGACGCCGCCGGGAAGTGGGTGATCCCGGGCGGGATCGACGTCCACACCCACATGGAGCTGCCGTTCGGCGGGACGTTCGCGAAGGACACCTTCGAGTCAGGGACGCGGGCCGCGGCCTTCGGCGGCACCACGAGCATCGTCGACTTCGCCGTCCAGTCGCGCGGCAAGAGCCTCCGAGACGGCCTCGACGCCTGGCACGAGAAGGCCGAGGGCAACGCGGTTACCGACTACGGCTTCCACATGATCATGAGCGACGTCAACGACGACACGCTCGCCGAGATGGACACCCTGGTCGCCGAGGGCGTGCCCGACTTCAAGCTCTTCACGGCCTACCCGGGCGTCTTCTACAGCGACGACGGTGCGATCTTCCGGGCGATGCAGCAGACCGCGAAGAACGGCGGGCTGATCATGATGCACGCCGAGAACGGCATGGCCATCGACGTCATCGCCGCCGACACCTTCAACGCCGGCAAGACCGACCCGATCGGCCACGGCCTCGCCCGCTACTCGATCCTCGAGGGCGAGGCGACGAACCGCGTCATCCGGCTCGCCCAGTCCGCGAAGGTGCCGGTCTACATCGTCCACCTCTCCGCGAAGGAAGCCCTCAACGAGGTCCGCCGGGCGCGCGACGAGGGCCTGCCGGCGTTCGCCGAGACCTGCCCCCAGTACCTCTTCCTGAGCCTCGACGACATGGGCAACGGCTTCGAGGGCGCGAAGTTCATCTGCTCGCCGCCGCTGCGGACGAAGGACCACCAGCCGGAGCTCTGGAAGGGCCTCATGAAGGACGACCTCCAGGTCGTCTCGACCGACCACTGCCCGTTCGACTTCCACGGCCAGAAGGACCTTGGAAAGGACGACTTCCGGAAGGTTCCGAACGGCCTGCCGGGCGTCGAGGACCGCCTCGACATCCTCCACGACGGTGGGGTCGTCGCCGGCATGATCACGAAGGAACGCTGGGTCGAGGTGTCGTCCACCGCGCCGGCGAAGCTCTTCGGGATGTACCCGAGGAAGGGCTCGATCTCGGTCGGCGCCGATGCGGACATCGTCGTCTACGACCCGAACCGCAAGCACACCATCTCCGCCAAGACGCACCACATGGACGTCGACTACTCGGTCTACGAGGGTCGCTCCGTGCAGGGCGGCTCGGACATCGTGCTGAGCCGCGGCTCGGTCGTCGTGCGGAATGGCGAGTTCACGGGCAAGAAGGGCGCCGGAAGGTTCATCAAGCGCTCGACGGCCGATTTCGCCCGGATGGCATAGGAGACTCGGTGGCGCGCATCGAAGGCGCCCGGTTCGGGCACGTCAACGTCACCGGCGCTGACTGGCGCCGGCTCGCCGGGTTCTACACGGACGTGTTCGGCTGCGAGCTCGTCCCGCCCGAGCGAGACATCCAGAGCCCGGACCTCGACCGCGCGACCGGGCTGACCGGCGCCCACCTCACGGGTGCGCATCTCCGGCTGCCGGGCTACGGCCCGGAGGGCCCGACGATCGAGATCTTCCAGTACGACGCCGTCGAGCCGGGACCGCCGCCGCGGGTGGATCGGGCCGGCTGGGGCCACGTGGCGTTCCAGGTTCCGGACGTGCCGGCGGCGCTCGAGGCGGTCAAGGCGGCCGGTGGCGGCAGTGTCGGCGACGTCATCACGACCACCACCGCGACAGGCCGGCGCGTGACCTGGTGCTACGCGACGGACCCGGACGGCAACATCGTCGAGCTGCAGGCCTGGTCATGACCGCCCTCGACCCGCGCGGACGCCGGCTCAGCGTCGTCGCCGACGTCGATCGGCTGGCCGAGGTTCGGGCGTTCGTGCGCGAGAGCGTTACGGAGCTCGGTGGCTCGAAGCAGGACGTGGAGGATCTCGTCCAGGCCGTCGACGAGGCGACCTGCAACGTAATGCTCCACGGCTACGACGGCAAGACGGGTGAGATCGAGCTCGAAGCGGGCCTCCGCGAGGGCAGGATCGAGATCAGGATCCTCGACCGCGCGCCGGTCTTCGACCCCACGGCGCTGCCCGACCCGAAGGCACGCCCCGACCCTGCCGCGCCGCCGCCCCCTCGACGACCCGGCACGGCCGGCGTCGGCCTCCACCTCGCCCGCACGATGACCCATGCGGTGCGGCATCATGTCCGTCCCGGCGGCGGCAACGAGCTGACGCTCGTCCGCTCGATCGACGACCAACCGTCCGAGGAGGGCTGACCCGATGGCGATGACGATCGATGTCGAGCACCTCGGCGGCTCGCCGGCCGTGAGCGTGATCGAGCTCGACGGCGAGCTCGACGCGTCAAACTACGAGCAGGTGATCGAGATCGTGCGAGACGCGTACGCGCGGGGCACGCGGGGCCTGGTCCTCGACTTCTCGAAGTTGTCGTTCATGGCCAGCTCGGGCCTGTTCGCGCTGCACTCGGCGTATCGGATCATGCGCGGCGAAACGCCACCGGATCCCGAGTCGGGCTGGGGCGCCCTCCACGAGATGGCCCGCGATCACGAAGGCGACGCCGCCGACGTCCGGATCGCCGCGCCGCAGGAGGCGATCGCACGGGTTCTCGAGCGGACCGGCATGGGCCAGCTCTTCCCGATCGACCCCGACCGGGCCACGTCAGTCGCCGCCCTCCAGGGAGCCTGACCGACGACCTCCGACGCCGACCTCATCGAGCGGCAGCTCCAGGTCGAACAGCTCATCGAGCGCGAGCTGCAGGTCGCCCAGCGGATCCAGCGAACCCTCGTAATCATCGCCGGGGTCGAGGCCGACGGCTGGGAGATCGCCAGCGACTACCGCCCGGCGCGCTCCATCGGCGGGGACTTCTTCGACGTCTTCCCCCTCCTCGACGAGGCCCGACCGCGCCACCTCGGCGTGGTCATCGCGGATGTCTCCGGGAAGGGCATCGCCGCGGCGCTCCTGATGGCCTTCGTCCGGCCGATCATGCGGACCGCGCTGGACCGGACCGGGGATCCCGTCGAGGCGCTCGAGCGAACGAACCACATCCTGGTCGACGAGCGCCGAACGGGTCTGTTCATCACGATCCTGGCGGGCGTCCTGGACCTCGACACCGGGGTCTTCACCTTCGCCAACGCCGGCCACGAGCCGCCGCTCATCGCCGCTCCGGACGGCAGCGAGCCACGCTGGGTCCAGGGCGGCGGGCCGCTTCTGGGCGTGTTCGGGCGCCTGGACGTCGTGGCGCAGCGCGTCGAGATCCGCCCGGGCGAGCGGATCGTGCTCTACACCGACGGCATCACCGATGCGGCCGCGCCGGACGGATCGCGGTTCGGGGACGAGCGTCTCCGCTCCACGATCGCGAAGAGCTGCGTGACGGATGGAACCGCGGGAGACACGTCCCTGGCCGTCATCCAGTCGGTGCTGGCGTTCCAGGGCGCCGCGTCGCCCGCCGACGATCTCGCGCTCCTGGTCATGCGACGGCTGCCGACTCCATGATCTGGCGGTGCGCAGACGCACCACTTGCTTGCAATCGCGACGCGCCGGGAGGACCCTAGCGCAGCGACGACCGAGGGCCCGATCGGTGTCCGATGGACCGCGGCGACCCCCAGACACGCGTCGCGGCGAATTGGAGGGCGACATGCGAAGGGCGTTCCTGTGTCTGTGCGCGGGCATCCTGCTCGCGGCGAGCAGCGCCGCGAGTGCGGTCGCTGCGCCGCCGGCGAAGTCTGCGCAGCCGGTGACCTTCATCTTCCCCGACTTCAACCTCGGGCTCGTGATCTTCATCAACATGGACCGTGCGACGTTCTGCACGCCCGAGATGACCGCCTGGGAGGAGGACCTCCTCGCCTGGCTCGAGGGCGGCGAGATCGGCGATCCGCCAGTCGCACCCGAAGAGCCGGAGGGATTCGGGCTTGTCTCCATCCAGGAGAAGGCGACCGGCAAGGGCGCCATCGTCACGCACTTCAAGGGTTCCGGCCTCGCGGCGGAGGTCTGGGAGATGGACGCGGATGCGCCCGGGATCGGGGCATGCACGGACAGCGACGGCGCGTTGCACCGGGTCGGCGCCGGAACGGCCCGCTTCCTGGCGAACGACAACGACGCCGGCGGAACTGGTACCCGCGGCAACGCCTTTGGGAACCGCGGCGTGATCGACCTCGTGGACGAGCAGGGCTCCAGCCTGCGGTACTCCTGGAAGTTCCACGTCAACAGCCGGTGTCACTTCACCGACGCTCCCGCCTGCCTGGTCGAGAGCTCGAGCCTCCGGTAGCGCCTCTGGGGCCTCGGCCGCTCGCCAGGCGTCAGCCGACGAGCGGCCGTCCCAGCTCCCGTCGCCAGCGCTGGTTGAAGTCGAACAGCAGGCGGTCCTTGCGCGGGTAGACGCCAGACTTGTAGGAGCGCGACGAGACGCCGAGCTGCGCGCGTTCGCAGACCTCCCAGTCCTGGCGGCTGATCAGGTCCCACAGGTCGACCGTCGGGCTGGGGTCGAAGCCGGGCAGGTCGAGCGCCTCGGGGCGGAAGTAGAACTCGGAGACGACGGTCGTCCGCGCGGGCCCGTTCGGGTAGATGAGGTACGTCATCACCGAGTCGGGATGCATGTTGACCATCAGGTTCGGGAACTGGAAGACGCCGTAATACATGCCGTAGTCGTCGGGCAGGAGGCCGGGGAGCTTCGGGAGGTCGGAGGTGCCGGTCGTGGTGAACGACGTGAAGCCTTCCAGCATCTCGTTGCCCCCGTCGATGGTCTCGCCGTCCCAGACCTCGCCCTTCCGGAACAGCGGGATGACCGTCACGAGCTCGGGGTGGATCGTCGGGCAGTGGAGGCACTCGTTGTAGTTCTCGACGACGATCTTCCAGTTCGCGGCGACGTCGTACGTGATGCGCCGGCCGAGCTTCAACTCCCCGAGCCGGTAGCGCTCGAAGTCGGTGATCGTCTCGTTGCTGTTCCGGAGCCAGGCGTCGAGGGTCTCGGGCTCGTCGGCGAGGTTCACGAACAGGAAGCCGCCGTGCTCCCCGACCGCGACCTGGCTGAGGCGGTAGTCCGCACGCTCGAACTGCTCGTCCTCGTGGACGTTGGGCGTCGCGAGGAGCTTGCCGTCGAAGTCGTACGACCAGGCGTGATACGGGCACTTGAGCGCCTTGCCCAGGCTTCCGCACGCGGGCTCGTCGTCCAGGAGCTTCGTGCCCCGGTGGGCGCAAACGTTGTAGAACGCCCGGAGCGCACCATCGCGATTGCGGACCACGAACACCGACTCGCCGACCACGTCGCGGACCAGGTAGTCGCCGCTCGCCGGGACCTCGTCCGCCCGGCCGATGCAGAACCAGCCGCGGTAGAAGAGGCGCTCGCGCTCCTCCTCGTAGACATCCGGGCTCGCGTAGTCGGAGCCGGTCAGCGTGGGGCGAGGACGCCAGTCGGTGACGCCCTGGACGCGCGTGCGCTCCTCGATGGCCATGGTCGGTTGGGGGCTCTCGCGCGCTAGCGGGTACGCGGGAAGCCGAGGTCGACCTTCGAGGTGCCGGGGTCCGGCCAGCGCGAGGTCACGACCTTGCCCCGGGTGTAGAACTGGATGCCCTCGGGGCCGTACATGTGGAGGTCGCCGAAGAGCGAGCCCTTCCAGCCGCCGAAGCTGTAGTACGCGACCGGCACGGGGATCGGGACGTTGATCCCGACCATGCCCACGTTGACGTCGAACTGGTACTGGCGGGCAGCGCCTCCATCGCGAGTGAAGATCGCCGTGCCGTTGCCGTACTGGTTCTCGTTCACGAGCTTGAGGGCGTCGTCGTACGTGTCGACCCGGGTGACGGTCAGGACCGGCCCGAAGATCTCGTCCTGGTAGCACTCCATCTCGGGGCCGACGTCGTCGATCAGCGAGACGCCGAGGAAGAAGCCCTCCGAGTCCTTGTAGAGCGGGTGCTCGCGCCCATCGGCGACGACCTTCGCGCCCTGGATCTTCGCGAGGTCCAGGTACGACGCGACCTTGTCGCGGTGCTGCTTCGTGACGAGCGGACCCATCTCGGCGCTCGGGTCCGAGCCCGGCCCGACGTTGATCTTCGGCAGCCGCTTCGAGATCGCCTCGACCAGTGGGTCCGCGACGCCGCCGACGGCCACGACTGTCGCAACGGCCATGCACCGCTCGCCCGAGGAGCCGTACGCGGCAGAGACGGCGGCATCCGCGGCCATGTCGATGTCCGCATCCGGCAGCACGACCATGTGGTTCTTGGCGCCACCGAGCGCCTGGACGCGCTTGCCGTGCTTCGTGCCCGTCTCGTAGATGTAGCGGGCGATCGGGGTGGAGCCGACGAAGCTGACCGCCGCAATGTGGGGGTGCTCGAGGATCCGGTCGACGGCGACCTTGTCGCCCTGGACGACGTTGAACACGCCCTCGGGCACGCCCGCCTCGGCGAGCAGCTCCGCCATGTAGATCGAAGCGGACGGGTCCTTCTCGGAGGGCTTGAGGATGAACGTGTTCCCGCACGCGATCGCGTTGGCGAACATCCACATCGGCACCATCGCCGGGAAGTTGAATGGCGTGATGCCGGCAACGACGCCGAGCGGCTGGCGAATCATGTAGACGTCGACGCCGCCGGACGCCTGCTCGGAGTACGTGCCCTTCATGAGGTGGGCAATGCCCGTCGAGAACTCGAGGTTCTCGAGGCCGCGGGCGACCTCGCCGAGCGCGTCCGAGGGGACCTTGCCGTGCTCCGCGGTCAGGAAGCCCGCGATCTCGCGCCGGTGCGTCTCGACCAGGTTCCGGATGCGGAACATGATCTCGGTCCGCTTCGACAGCGAGGTGGCTCGCCAGGCCGGGAATGCCGCGCGCGCCGCGGCGACGGCCGCGTCGACTTCTTCCACCGATGCGAAGTCGACCTCGCGAGCGACCTCGCCCGTCGCCGGGTTGTAGACCGGTCCGCGACGGCCGGACGTTCCGGCGACGCGCCGCCCGCCGATCCAATGGGGAACGGCTTCGGCCGTGGCGGCGGAACGCTCGGTCGCGGTTCGCTCTTCGAGCTGGGTCATCGTGGGGAACCTCGTGGTGGCGCGGTCTGGGCGCGGCGATGTCTCGTCGTTGCTCGCGGACACGATACCGCGCCCGGCGCGCCGGCCGGTGCGGTGGGGCCCGGCGACGGCCCGTTCACCGGCCCGTTCACCGCCCAGTCAGGCCGGACGACCCTCGACGTCGCGGCGCGGCCACTCGACTGGCTTGCTCGGCTTCGGACGGCCCGACCTGATCCGATCGACGAGTCCGAAGGCGGCAGCAACGCCGACGAGAACGACGATGGCCTGCTCCATCTGCAGCGGTCCGACCGCCGGCTCGTCCCGCCACGTGAAGGCGACGAGGAGCCGGACGATTGCCCACAGCGCCAGCGCCAGGAACAGGACGGTGCCATTCGCGCGGGCAAGCCCTGGGATCCGGGTCAGCCCGTAGAGGACGCCGATGGCCACGGCGATCAATGCCGTTTCATACAGCTGGGATGGGTGCGCGGGCAGCTCCGCGGCGAGTGACCCCCACGGTCCGGGACCCGCGTAGGCCGTCGCCCAGGGCAGGTCGCTCGCGGCGCCCTGGCCCGTCGCGCCAAGGGTTCCGGCGATCTTGCCGCCAGCCAGGATGAGCAGCATCGGGAGCGCTGCGACGTGCAGCCACCGCCCGACCGGTGCGCCGAGCAGTCGCGCGATGACGGCGCCCGTGAGGATCCCGAAGGGCACGGCCAGCGACAGCGTGAGCCCGCCCTGGGCAGCATCGAAGATCGCCGCGGGGTTCGCGCCGTAGAACTCCAGGTGGTCGAGGACGTAGCCGAGGCGGCCCCCGATGATCGCGCCGGGCACGGTGCCGACGCTGATGAAGACGAGGTCGTCGATCCGAAGCCCGGCGCCGGCATCCTCCCCGACGGGGGCCGGCGTCCTGGCGCCGATCCAGACTGCCGCCACGAGGCCGAGCAGGAGGACAATCGCGAGCAGCACCGTCTCGTAGCGAACGGACGAGGTATCGCTCAGCCGCAGGACCGGATCAAGCGCGATCGTGATGACGGCGAGCGGCACGGCCGCAGTGTAGTCAAGCCGGAACGACGTGCGACTAGGCCGGGAGCTTGTCGACCAGCTCCTGGACGGCCGCCGCCGACTTCTCGAACGCCGCCTGCTCGTCGGCGGTGAGCGTGATCGAGATGACGCGCTGCATGCCGCCGGCGCCGAGGACCACCGGGACGCCGACGAACAGCCCGTCGACCCCGTACTCGCCCTGGAGGAGGACCGCGCACGGCAGGACCCGGCGGCGGTCGCGCAGGATCGAGTCGACCATCTCGAACGTCGAGGCGGCCGGGGCGTAGAACGCGGAACCGGTCTTCAGGAGCGCCACGACCTCTGCGCCTCCGTTCGCGGTCCGATCGACCAGCGCCGCGATCCGGTCCTCGGACAGGAGGTCCGTGATCGGGATGCCCGCGACGGTGGAGTAGCGCGGCAGCGGAACCATCGTGTCGCCGTGCCCGCCGAGCACGAACGCGCTGGTGTCCTCGACGGACACGCCGAGCTCCTCGGCGATGAATGTCCGGAAGCGGGCCGAGTCGAGCACGCCCGCCATCCCGAGGACGCGCTCCCGCGGAAAGCCCGACGCCTGCATGGCGACGTGGCACATCGCATCGAGTGGGTTGGTGACGACGATGAGCACGGCATCCGGCGACTTCGATGCGGACGCCTGGACGACGGCCTTCACGATGCCGGCGTTCTTCGCCAGGAGGTCGTCGCGGCTCATGCCCGGGCTGGCGCGCCAGACCCGACGTAACGACGATGATGTCCGAGCCGGCGGTGTCGGCGTAGTCGTTCGTGCCGGTGATCCGGGCGTCGTGCCCGACCACGGGCGCCGCCTCCGCGAGGTCGAGGCCCTTGCCCTGCGGCAACCCCTCGACGATGTCGACGAGCACCACGTCGGCGAGACCCGCCTCGGCGATGCGCTGCGCCGTCGTGGCGCCGACGTTCCCGGCACCGATCACGGTGACCTTGTTGCGAGCCATGTCACGCCTCCTCGTGGCCTGGAGCGCAGGCCGGTGTCGCTTGGTCGCTCAGCCCTCGCCCGGCGCCGAGACCTTGGCCTTGACCGCGCCGTCGACCCGGACCGGGCCGGCCGCGCGGACGGCCTCGCTCACGCCGTCGGCGTAGGCAGCGAAGTTGTCGTGGAACATCGCCGCGATGGTCGCGGCCGCCGCGTCGTACGCCGTGGGGTCGGCCCAGGTGTCCCGCGGGACCAGGACCTCGCTCGGCACGCCCGGCGACCGCGGTCGGGACGGCGAGCCCGAAGACCGGATCGGTGACGGACGGAACGTCCCGGAGGTCGCCGTTGATCGCCGCGCGGACCATGTTCCGGGTCTGGGTGATGTCCATCCGATGCCCGGTGCCGTACGGCCCGCCGGTCCAGCCGGTGTTCACGAGCCAGACGGGGACGTCATAGCGGTCGAGCCGGTCCATGAGCAGCTCGGCGTAGACGCCGGGATGGCGCGGCAGGAACGGCGCGCCGAAGCCCGCCGAGAACGTCGCGGACGGCTCCTTGATCCCGATCTCCGTGCCCGCGAGCTTGGCCGTGTAGCCGCTGATGAAGTGGTAGGCGGCCTGCTCGCGAGTGAGCCGCGAGATCGGCGGCAGCACGCCGAACGCGTCCGCGGTCAGGAAGACCACGTTGCGCGGGGTACCGGCGATGCCCGTCGGGTCGGCGTTGCCGATGAAGTGCAGCGGGTAGGCGCCGCGGGTGTTCTCGGTGAAGCGCTCCGAGTCGAGGTCCAGCTCGCGCGTCACCGGGTCGATATCGACGTTCTCGAGGATCGTCCCGAAGCGGCGGGTGGTCGCGAAGATGTCCGGCTCATAGGCGGGCGAGAGGCGGATCGTCTTGGCGTAGCAGCCGCCCTCGAAGTTGAAGACGTAGTCGCTGCCCCAGCCGTGCTCGTCGTCACCGATGAGGCTCCGGAGGGGATCCGCGGAGAGCGTCGTCTTGCCGGTGCCCGAGAGGCCAAAGAAGACGCACGAGTCGCCGCGCTTGCCGACGTTGATCGAAGAGTGCATCGGCAGCACGCCCTCGTCGGGGAGCAGGTAGTTCATGACCGTGAACGCCGACTTCTTGATCTCGCCGGCGTACATCGTCCCGACGATGATGACCTCCATCCGCTGGAGGTGGACGAGGATCGCCGTCCCGGACCGGGTCCCCTCCGTCGAGGGGTCCGCCTCGAACGACGGGACGTCGATGATCGTGAAGTTCGGGCTGAATGAGGCGAGGTCATCCGCCGTGGGCCGCCGGAACAGGTTCCGGGCGAAGATGCTTGCCCAGGCAGTCTCGGTGTAAACGCGGAGCGACCGGCGGTGGTCCGGGTGCGCGCCGATGAACATGTCCTGGCTGTAGAGCCGACGATCCGCGACGTAGGTCATGAGGCGCGCCCGAAGCCGGTCGTAGTGGGCCTCGCTGATCGGGTGGTTGACGTCACCCCACCAGACATTCGCCTCGCTCGATGGCTCGCGGACGATGAACTTGTCCTTTGGCGAGCGTCCGGTGTGCGTGCCCGTGCTCACGACGAGCGGCCCCTCCGCCGCGATCGTCCCCTCGCCGTCTCGAATGGCTGCCTCGTACAGGGCGGCGGTCGAGAGGTTGGCGACGATCTTGCCCGCGCGGACGCGTGCGGCGCCGCGGGGCGAACGGGTACTCGGCGGTTCGGTCGAGCGCTGGGTCACGGTCATGGCGGCGTCGGTCTCCTGCTCGGGCTTCCCGGGTGGTCCTTCGACCTCCCGGGCACCGTGCTTCGGTCCGACCGGCCGCGCGTGACACCGTCCGAGGACGGCGAGAGTCGGCTTCCGCAGTCGTTTGTTGCGGGGAGAGTAGCACCAAGGTTGCGGTTCGGAACCGGCCGAAGGTCACCCGAGCCTTGCAGGACCGTGCCGAGTTCCAGGCCCGGAGAGCTGGATCAGCTCCGGTCGAGCGCCTGGCGGAGGTCGGCGATCAGGTCGGCTGCGCCCTCGATTCCGACGGACAACCGGACGAGGGCCTCCGGAACCTCGAGCGGCGAGCCGGCCACGGAGGCGTGGGTCATCACGGCCGGCACCTCGATCAGCGACTCCACGCCACCCAGGGATTCGGCGAGCGTGAAGATCGTGGTGGACTCGCAGATCGCGATGGCCCGATCACGGGCGGAGCGGCCCTCGCTCGCCTTGGGCACGAACGAGACCATCCCGCCGCCGGCGCGCATCTGGCGGGCCGCGCAGGCGGCCTGCGGGTGGGCGTGGGGACCACTCGCGAGGCCCGGGTAGGCCAGCCACTCGATGTCGTCGCGATCCGAGAGGAAGCTCGCGATCTCGGCCGCGTTCAGGTTGTGCCGCCCGACCCGCAGCGGCAGCGTCCGGAGGCCGCGGAGCGCCAGGAAGCAGTCGAACGGCCCCGGAACGGCGCCGCCCGCGTTCTGGAGGAACCGCAGGCGCTCGGCGACGGCCGGATCGCGCGTCACGGCCACCCCGAGGACGGTGTCGCTGTGGCCGGCGAGGTACTTCGTGGCCGAGTGGAAGACGATGTCCGCACCGAGATCCAGCGGCCGCTGGAGGACCGGCGTCGCGAACGTGTTGTCGACGACCACGAGCGGGCGCGGCCCCTCCCCGAACCGTTCGCGCAGCACGTCGGCGGTCCCGGCGATGTCGACGACCTTCAGCAGTGGGTTGGTCGGCGTCTCGAACCACACGAGCCGGGTCTTCTCCGAAAGCGATTCCCACATCGCCTCGGGGTCCGCAGCGAGGTCCGCGTACCGGGTGGCGACGCCGTTCGGCCGGCGAACCTTCTCGAGGTAGCGGAATGTCCCCCCGTAGACGTCGTCGCCCACGACGATCTCGGTGCCGGCGTCGGCGAGCTCGGCGATGGCGGCCGTCGCGGCGGAGCCGGACGCGAACGCGATCCCGAACCCACCGCCCTCGAGCACCGCGACCGCGCGTTCGAACCGATCGCGGGTGGGGTTCTTGGTCCGGGCATAGTCGTAGTCGTCGATCGGTCGCCCGACGCCCTGCTGGCGATACGTCGAGGTCTGGTAGATCGGTGGCGAGACCGCGCCGGTGAGCTCGTCCGGCTCCTGGCCCGCGTGGACGGCGAGCGTCTCGATCGTGAGGCTCGGGTCGAGCTCCTCGGGTCGCATCGCCCGGATGATCGCAGGTCAGGCCGACTCGGTGGCCGGTCCGCTACGGCCGGTCCGCTACTGCGGCAGCGTGAAGCTCCAGGACGTCGTGTCCTCGCCGCCCTCCCGGGGATTGCTCACGCTCCCCGAGATCGACGTGCCGCTGTATTCGCCGTCCCCGCTCGCGGTGATCTCGGCGGCGGTCCAGACGTTGGACTCGGTGGTGTTCGGGCCGCCGCAGGCGGAGTCATCCCTGAGCGATGTGTTGGTGCCGTCCACCGACGGGATGAACAGGTGGAACTGGTAGAAGCCGTCACGGGCCTCGATGCCGCCCTCCACGTCGACCGAGCCCGACGCGCTCGCGGCGTCCGTGTGATGGGTCGTGCACGGGGCGCCGGTGATGTCCTGCAGCTGCTCGGTGACCTCGTTCGTGAACGCCGACGTGATGTCGGCAGTCCCCGTGAGCACCCACGAACCCGCCTCCTCTTGCCCGAAGGCCACGTGGACGGACGCCCGGTACTCCTGGTGGACGGTGCCGAGCGGGTTCGTCACGGTCTCGCTCCAGGTTCGGGTCACGGTGTTGCCGCCGCCCCCGCCCGCACCGCCTCCGCCCCCCTGCTGGCCGCCGCCCGCGCCTCCGGAGCTACCGGAGCCGCCGCCCGGGCCGCCCTGGTTGCCACCGCCGCCGCCGGTTTGACCACCCGCCCCGCCGGCGCCGATCACTGGCGATGGGGTCGGCGACGGCCCGGGATCCGCGGCGTTGCAAGCCGATACCAGCACCATCACCAACAGGCTCGATCCGAGTGCGCTTGTTCGCATCGTCCCCTCCCGCCGAGCATCCTCCTCGCCTCGGTGTGGACGCATTGTTGACTGGAGTGGCGCGCGTTTTCATCGGCAGATCGCGCCAACTTGACGCGCCGAAAATAGTGCTACTATCGGAGCGCAAGTTTCGGAGGGACTGATCCTCCGGCGCTTCTGAGGGACACGAACGTGCTCGCCGACCGATTCCGCGTCTGGAAGACCGCCTACAACACCGCCAACCTGCCGGTCGGGATGACGACCCCGCCGGACGCGGTCAGCAAATGGCTCGTCATCACCCGTGCGGCCGTCTTCTCGATGACGGTGACGTCCGGCCTCATCGGCGGCCTGCTCGCCGTTGGCGCGGAGCGCCTCGCCCAGATCGGCGGCGGCGCCGTCGGGACCGGCTTCAGCGTCAACTACGCGCTGCTCGCGCTCGCGGTCGTCGGCCTCGTGGTGGCCCACGCCGCGAACAACATGATCAACGACTACTTCGACCTCGAGGGCGGGGTCGACACCGAGGACTACGTGCGGGCCCAGTACGCACCCCACCCGATCCTCTCGGGCTGGGTCACCAAGCGCCAGCTCGGTGCCGCGATCCTCATCGCGAACGCCATCGACCTCGCGATCCTGCTGTTCCTGATGACCCAACGCGGCCCGCTCGTCGCGGCGTTCGCCCTCGGTGGCCTGTTCGTCTCGGTGTTCTACGTCGCGCCGCCGATCCGCCTCAAGCACATCGGGCTCGGGGAGCCGGGCGTATTCCTCGTCTGGGGCCCGCTGATGGTCGTCGGAACGTTCTTCGTCGCGACCGGTCAGATCCCTGGCTGGGCCTGGATCGCCTCCCTGCCCTACGCGATCCTCGTGACCTCGGTGCTGTTCGGGAAGCACATCGACAAGATCGACGCCGATACGAAGAAGGGCGTCCGGACGATGCCCGTGCTCCTCGGCGAGCGGAACGCGCGCCGCGTTGCCCAGCTCCTGATGATTGCGTTCTACCCGATCGTCCTTCTCGCCGCGGCCGTCGGGTGGATCGGGCCGTGGGTGGCGCTCGTGGTGCTCGGCATCCCGCGCCTGATCCAGGTGCTGCGGGTCTTCGAGAAGCCCCGGCCCGAGACGCCGCCGCACAGCTATGTCGGCTGGCCGCTGTGGTTCGTGGGGCAGGCCTTCGTCCACACGCGGCGGGCTGGGGCTCTGCTGATCCTCGGCCTCCTGCTGAACGCCTTCCTGCCGGTCAAGCTGCCCTGGGTCTGATCTGGGAAGTTGGCGCAACCTCTCGATGACTCGCCGGCTGCCCTGACGTTTCATCGAGCCTGAGGCACCGGCAGCGGCGATGTCGCGCCGCCCTCCGACGGCGAGGGGCAGCCATCAGAGCGCGAGCGACGGCCTCGATCGGTGCGCAGGAAGGTCGCGGAGCGCGGCCGCTCGTCGTGGTGGAGGGCCGAACCGGGCTCCTCGGCCAGCCGATGGCGATCGCCCTCGCGGCTGCCAGGCGGGCCGGCTGGGAGATCGTCCGTGGGTGGCCCACGAACGCCGCCGGCCGGTCGGTCTGCACCGGGCCGGTGCGGACGCCGGACGACGCCCGACGGGCGCTCCTCGCGGCCTACGCGGGAGCGGGGCTGGTCGTTGCGGCGTCGGCGGAACGGGTGACCGTCCACCGGTTCCTGGCGGACCTGCGACGCCTCGGGCCCGTCGAGCACATCGTCGAGGGCTCGGCCCTCGCGCCGCAGCTCAGCGGCGGACAGCGCGCGCTGCTCGGCCTGCTCGCTGAGGGCCTGTCCCTCCGCGAGGCCGCGGACGTGCTCGGGGTCGCGCCGGGGACGGCGAAGCGGCGGCTCGCCAAAGCCAGGGGTTCCCTTGGCGTCGACGCCACCGCCGACGCGATCGTGGCCGCGCTCGCGGCCCGCTGAGGGTCTCGGGGGCGACCGGCCCTACAGGCTGGCCTGGAAGGTGCCCCGCATGGTGATCCCGCTCAGGAAGCTCCCGTCCACCTTGGTGGCGAAGCCGTTCGAGCAGTCGAACGAACCCGAGCCACTCGTCGCGCCGATCGTCCAGTTCGAAAGCTGGCAGTCCTGGGCGTTCGCTCCGAGCTCCTCGGTGACCCAGCTCACGACGACGATGCCATTCACCTCGTTGATCGCGGCGATCCCTCCGCCCTCCCCGGTGGTGAAGTTCAGCGCCGTGCCGGCCTCACCACCGAAGCGGCTGCCGATCGCGAAGAAGGGCATGTCGACCGTCTCCTGGAGCGGCCCGCCGATCTCGATGTGGATCTGGCCGCTGCCGCCACCGAGACCGGGGCCGCCGGGGCCGGGATCCGTGGTGGCCTGTGGCGCCGCTGTGGCGCCGCCCGGTCCGGGATCGACGGTTGCGCCGACCGGACCCTGCGTCGCCGCCCCTTGCCCCTGCGTCGCCCCTGGTGCACCGCCACATGCCGTCACGACGACGACCATGGCCAGCCCAACGCCGAGAGATCTCGGAACGCGCATCACGACCCTCCACTCACCTTCGACCTGCGATCAGCCGAGACCGCAGCGTGCAATCTGCTGGTGGCGTGCCCCCGTGTCATCGCCAAATCTACGCCAACGCGTCGGTGGATCGATGGCCCGGCCAATCGGCCTCGAACATGAGCTCCAGGCCATCGATCTCATCCATCTGCTCGCCCGTCTGGGCGAATCCGAAACCCTTCGTCAACGCCAACGACGCCTCGTTGGTCGGCGAGATCGAGGCGATGAACCGGTGGATGCCGTGTTCGGTCGCCGCCCAGTCGAGCATCGCGCGGACGGCCTCGCGCGCGAAGCCCCGGCGCCGGTAGCTCGATTGGACGCTGTACCCGATCTCGAGCCGGCCCCGGTCGTCGGGTGGCCCGTGAAAGCCGATCGTGCCGATCACGCGTCGCGTCCCGTCGGCCTCGGTGAGGACCATTGCCCGGCCCAGCCACTGCCGGATCGAGGGATCCGCGGCGACCTGGGCCAGCCGGTAGCGAAGGAAGTCCTCGAGGTGCCCGCGGAGGTTGCGCCGGACCTCGGCGCCGATCGACGCACCGGCGGCCGTCGTATCGCCGGCGAGGAGGGCCTGCATGAACGGCACGGGCATCGAGACGAGCTCGAGCCGCGCGGTCCGGATCGCTGGAACCGAGTCGGCCTCAGTCGGCACGCGGGCCCCGGTGGGCCAGGAACTCCAGCAGGTCCAGCTTCGTGACGACGCCACCCGGCCGGCCGCCTTTCGTGGCGACCACGGCGGGCGCCCCACCGGAGAGGAGCGCGAAGGCGTCGTCGAGGGACGCGTCGACGTCGACCGTCGGCAGCGGCGGGTCCATGACCTCGCCGACGGTCCGCTCCACGATGGTCGGGTCGCGGTAGGCCCGCTCGAGCAGTCCTCGCTCGCTGACCGAGCCCACGATCCCCTCGATCGCGTCGTCCGAGGGTCGCTCCGAGACCGGCAGCTGGCTGATCCCGTACAGCTGGAGCTGGTCGATCGCCGCCCCGACGCGGTCCGTGGTCCGAGCCAGCACGACGTCCGGCAGCTCCTTGTCGTGGTGACGCGCACGCAGCACCTCGGCGACGCGCACCACGGCGCCCGTCGTCGTCAGGAGGCCGTTCGCCCGCATCCACTCGTCGTTGTAGAGCTTGGAGAGGTAGTTCCGGCCGCCGTCCGGGAAGATCACGACCATGATCCGATCGCGAGCGGCGGCGCCTTCCTCGCGCATCAGGCGGCGCGCCTCGTCCAGGGCCGCCACGACGGCGGTGCCGCACGATTCCCCGGCGAGGATGCCTTCCTCGCGCGTGATCCGGCGAGCCATCGCGAAGGCGTCGCGGTCGGAGACGCGGACCCAACGGTCGACGACCGCGGCGTCGTAGGTCCCTGGGAAGAAGTCCTCGCCGACCCCCTCGGTCAGGTACGGGCGGGCCGTATCGCCGGACAGGATGGAGCCCTCCGGGTCCGCCCCGACGATCACCAGGTCGGCGTTCTTCGACTTCAGGTAGCGCCCGGTCCCCGTCACGGTCCCGCCGGTGCCGACGCTCGCGACGAAGTGCGTGATCCGTCCCTCGGTCTGGTCCCAGATCTCGGGCCCAGTGGTCTGCTCGTGGGCGATCGGGTTCTCCTGGTTCCAGTACTGGTCCGGCTTGAACGCGCCCGGGATGTCGCGCGCGAGCCGCGCGGCGACGGAGTAGTAGCTCTCGGGTGACTCGGGCTCGACGTTCGTCGGGCAGAGGACGACCTGCGCGCCGTACGCACGAAGCAGTGCCTGCTTCTCGGTCGACTGCTTGTCGGCCATGACGAAGATGCAGCGATAGCCCTTCAGCGCGGCGGCGATCGCGAGGCCGTGGCCGGTGTTGCCGGATGTCGGCTCGATGATCGTCCCGCCGGGCTTGAGGAGCCCTGCGCGCTCGGCTGCTTCGATCATCGGCAGGCCGATCCGGTCCTTGACCGAGCCGCCGGGGTTGAGGGTCTCGAGCTTCGCCAGGATGAGGGGCTGCGCCTCGAGCGGGCCGAGATCACGTGCCGGGATGCGCGTCAGCCGGACGAGGGGCGTGTCGCCGACGAGGTCGAGGATGGATTCGGCGAACTGCATGTGCCGGGAGGATATCCGCCGCCCACAATGCGGACATGAGCATCGTCGCCGTCGCCCTCGCCCTCGTCGCCGCCGGACTCCATGCCTGGTTCTTCGTGCTGGAGAGCCTGTGGTTCATGCGCCCGAGCGTCCATCGCCGGTTCGGGCTCCAGTCCGAGGAGCAGGCCCGGATCGTCCGATCCTTCGCCTACAACCAGGGCTTCTACAACCTGTTCCTGACCGCGGGCGCGGTGATCGGGCTGGTGCTGGTGGCGACCGGTGATGCGGCGGCTGGGCGCGCCGTGGTGCTCTTCGCCTGCGGCTCGATGGTGGCCGCCGGGATCGTCCTCGTGACCCACAACCGCTCGTTCGTCCAGGCTGCAGCGATCCAGATCGTGCCCGCGCTGCTCGCGATCGCGGCGATCGTCTTCCTCGGCTAGCCCGCGTCCTCGGCTAGCCCGCGTCTTCGGCTAGCCGGCGGCGGTCCGATCCTCGTGCTCCAGCGGACCGGGGCCGAGCAGGAGCCAGGTAAGGCGGCGGCGCAATCGTCGGGGGTGGCTCGGCGGATCGACGGTTCCGGGATGCAGCGCCTCCACGACCGGCCCGATGCGGGCCGCGAGCGCCTCACTGGCCCGCTTGGCAAGCTCCAGCTCGGCGCGTGAGTCGGGCTCGGGGAGGACGCCGTCCCAGGCATCGCCGAGCAGCTCGCGAGCGGTCGTCGGCGGCAGGACCTGCGAGGCCATCCGCCGCCCGATGTACAGCTCTTCCGTCCCGGCCATCGCCAGCGGCACGATCGTCGCGCCGGTCCGGAGCGCGATCAGCGCGGCGCCCGGTCGGAACGGCCCGAGGCGCCCCGCCGGCCCGTTGACCGTCCCCTCCGGCATCTGGACGAAGACCGCGCCCGCGTCCACGACCGCCTTCGCCGACCGGACGTGGCCCTCGACCCCGAGGCCGCCGCGCCACACCGGGAGCAGGCCGCCCAGGCGGTGGATCAGCCGCTCGCGCCAGCGCGAGGTGAACGTCGACGGCCCGCTGCCGAGGAACCAGCAGCGTGGCTCGGCGGGGACGGCGTGCATCGCGACGAACGGGTCCATCCAGCCACGGTGGGCCCCGGCGATGAGCAGGTAGCCGCCCTTCGGGATGTGCTCCTGGCCGGACGTCGCGATCCTGAACCGGAGGACGCCGAAGAGGACGAATTGGGCGACGAGGCGGAGCAACCGGTACAGGACCGACGCCCGCGCCTCCGGCCGGCGTCCGAGCCAGTCGAGACCTTCCCTCGCGCTGCCGCGGGCCGCGGCGATCGCCTCAGGGCGGATGCGGGCGCGAGGCCGCTTCTGGGTCGTTGCTAGGTCTCGTCGGGCGGCTGCCGGTCGGGCGGGCGTCGCGACGGCTTCTCGGCCGCGCCCCGGGTTGCGTCGAAGTCGTCGAACTCGTCGAAGTCGTCCTCGTCGTCGGCGCGTTCGCCATCTTCAGGCACGCCCTGGGCGGCGGCCTCGGCCTCCAGGGCCTCTGCCTCCGGTGTGCCAGCCTCGGGGACGAGCTGCGGAGCGGCCTGGCGTCGCCGGACCACGAGGATCGCGATCCCGACCAGGACGAAGGCCGCCCCGAAGATCTGGGCCGTCGGGATGTCGCCGATCCGCCAGTTCTCGATTCGCAGGAACTCCACGAGGAACCGGACGAGGCCGATCCAGATGAACATGATCCCGGCCAGGTCGCCGGCCCGAAGCCACGGCCGGGGCCGGCTCGCAAGCCAGATCAACACCAGCGCCCCGATCAGGCCGCTCAGCGACTCGTACAGGAACAGCGGCTGGAAGTGCGTGTCGGCGAGCGGGTAAGCGCTACACGGAAAGTCGCTGACGCGGTGCTCGCAATCGATCGCGATGCCCCACGGCAGGGTCGTCGGCGGGCCGTACAGCTCCTGGTTGAAGAAGTTGCCCAGCCGGCCCGCCGCCTGCATCACGAAGATGCCCGGCGCGACGATGTCCGCCCAGCGCCAGAACGAGACCTTGTAGTACCGGGTCAGCGCGATGACGGCGATCGCGCCGGTGATGAACCCCCCGAAGATTCCCAGGCCGGCGTACGGCGGCAGGAAGACCTTGATCGGGTCGGCGGCGTAGAGGTTCTGCCACTGGTCGATGACGTGGTAGAGCCGCCCGCCGGCGAGGGCCGCGATGGCCACGACGATGAGCCCGTTGCCGATGATCGTCGGGTTCTGGCGGAACCGCCCGGCCATCCGGACCATCACCCAGTACGCGCCGGCCAGGCCGATCGCGTAGCAGACCCCGTACCAGTAGAGAGAAATCGGCCCGAGCTGCAGCGCGACCGCGTTCGGGGTCCAGTCGATCATCGCGGGGGAGTGTATGGGGAAACGGCTTGGCGACCGGTCCCCCTATTCTTCGGGACTGATGGCGGAGTTCCAGTGGTGGCTGCTGCTCGTCGGGCTCGTCGCGGGCGGCGGGCTCGTCGCCGTCGTGACGATGGACGGCAAGCGGCGCGAGCAGGACATCGGCGAGCTCGAGCGCCGTGCCGAGACGAACTGGATCGCGGAGCGCCTGTCCGGGACCGGGCAGTGGATCGACGCACGGACGGTCGACTCGGTGCTCCGGCTCCACCGCGACTACCTCGGCATGCCGCCGCCGGACGCGCTCCTGGTCGAGGGCGAGGACGGCGAGATGCGACCGCTGGGCTGGCTAGACAGCGACCCCGATCGCGTGCCCGACGAGGTAGGTGACGGCGGCGGCGGCGGCCCCGATGAGGACCTGGCGCCCGCCGGAGAAGAGCAGGCTCCTGCCCGTGAGGAGGCTCACGCCGGCGCCGACGGCGAACAGCGCACAGATCGATAGCCCGATCGCGGCCAGGAAGGCCGTGCTCCCGGACGTCAGCAGGTACGGGATCACCGGGATGATCGCGCCGACGCCGAACGCCACGAACGAGCCGGACGCGGCGCCCCACGGTGAGCCCAGCTCGTCGGGGTCGAGGCCCAGCTCCTCCCGTACAAGGGTGTCGAGGGCGTGCTCGGGGTCCGCGAACATCCGGGCGGCGATGGCCTCCGCCTCCCCCTGGGTGAAGCCCTTCGCCCGGTAGAGCTGCGCGAGCTCCGCCTGCTCTTCCTCGGGCATCGCCTCGAGCTCGGCCTTCTCGAGCGCGATCTGGCGCTCGAACAACTCCCGCTGGCTCTGCATCGAGATGTATTCGCCGGCCGCCATCGAGAAGGCACCGGCGAGGATGCCCGGCGACGCCGGCCAGGAGCACGAACGAGCCCTGCCCCTGGGAGGCGCCCGCGACGCCCATCACGAGCGCGAGATTCGAGACGAGCCCGTCCGAGACGCCGAAGATGACGGCGCGCAGCGTCCCAGATCGGCCGGCGCGATGCCAGCCTTCGCGGGCCGCGATGTCGCGGGTGTGCCCGGCCATCGGGCCGACGACACGCCCGCTGGTATTGAGGCGGTCCCAGATCGCGGCGTGCTCGCGCTCGTCGGCGGCGATCGCGTCCACCTCCGGGGACGACTGGGCCGTGTAGAGGTCCTCCTCTTCGCCCTCGAGGGCCTGGACCAGGTCGCGAACCGCGTGCGTCCCGAAGGCCCGGGCCATGAGCACGATCGTCCGGACGCGCAGGCGTGGCCCGGTCGGCTCCGGGACGGTCGCGCCGAGGCCCCGGAGCTTGCCGGCCCAGACCTCGGCGTGCCGGCGTTCGTTGCCGGCGATCGTCCGGAACGCCTCGGCCCGGCGCGGGTCCTTCTCGATCTTGGCCAGCTCGTCGTACAGCGCGATCGCGTCGCGCTCGAGCCTGAGGTTCTCCAGGCTCTGCTGGACGTCGATCGGTGCCATCCCTGAATTGTACTCACCGCGCGCCCGGCGCCCATGGGCCGGACGGCCCGTCTCTACAATGCCGCCCGATGACCGGTCGCACCGCGGACGGATCGGGGGCGCTGCCGCCGCTGCGCTGGCTGTCGGGCGCCGACGTGGTCGCCGCGATGCCGCCGCTCGAGGAACGGCTCCGGCTCGCCGAGCTGACGATGACCGCGCTCGCCCGCCCGGGCGCCGCCGAGCTCCCGCCGAAGATCGCCATCCACCCGCGGCCGGATGCCTCGTTCGTCCACGCGATGCCGTCGCACCTCCGTGGCGACGTCGCGTCCGCCGACCTGGTCGGGATGAAGTGGGTCGCCGGCTACGCCACGAACACGGCGCTCGGCCTGCCCGGCATCCACGCCGTGGTGGTGGTCAACGATCCCGAGACGGGAATCCCCACGGCCATGCTCGACGGCGGGCCGATCACCGCCGAGCGGACCGCCGCGGTCAGCGGCGTGGGGCTGCGCCACTTCGGGCCGCTCCCCGGGGCCGCGGGCGTCGGCGACGCGGCGCCGGAGATCGCGATGATCGGCGCCGGCGTCCAGGGGCGCTCGCACCTCGCGGTCTTCGCGGGTCTCCTGCCGGGCGCCCGGCTGCGCGTCTTCGACCGATCGCCGGAGCGAGCGGCGGCCCTCGCCTCCGAGGCCCGCGCCACTGACGGCATCGCGGCGGCAGAGGTCAAGGCGACGGCGCGCGAGGCCGTCGACGGCGCGAGCGTCGTGTTCACGGCGGCGTCCTTCGGGCCGGCCGACGAGCGCCAATCGATGACCAACGCCTGGCTGCGCGACGACGTCACCGTGATCCCGATCGACTACGCCACCTACTGCGCCGCCGAGGTCGCGCGCGACGCCGCGCTGTTCGTCGTCGATCATCGCGAGCAGTACCTCGCCAACCGCGACGCCGGCAACTTCGACGGCTACCCGGACCCGATGGCGACCATCGGCGAGGCGATCCTCGCGGGCACGCCCCGACCCGCCGGTCGGGTCGTCGTGACCCACCTTGGCGTCGGGCTCGCAGACCTCGTCTTCGCCGACGCCATCGTCCGGTCGGCAGAGGCCGCCGGCCTCGGCACCATCCTGCCTCGCTGAGGAGCGCCCACATGCTTCGAGCCGGTCGGTTCGCCGGGGGCCTGGTGTGGCGGCTCATCAAGCTGATCGCGATCCTGGTGTCGCTCGTGATCGTCGCGCTCGTCGTGCTCGGCGCGGTAACGACGCAGCGCGGCTGGCCCCAGACGAACGGGTCCCTCGCGGTCGCCGGGCTCAAGGCACCCGTGACCGTCACCCGCGACGCTCACGGGATCATCCAGATCACGGCCGACACCCAGCACGATCTGTTCCTCGCCCAGGGCTACGTCCACGCCCAGGAGCGGATGTGGCAGATGGAGATGTCGCGCCGGATCGGCGCGGGGCGGCTGTCGGAGCTCTTCGGCAAGAGCCAGGTCGACACGGACACGTACATCCGGACCCTCGGCTGGCGGATCGCGGCGCAGCGCGACCTCGACGCGCTGTCCGTCCAGTCGAAGGCCATCCTCCAGGCCTACGCCGACGGCGTGAACGCCTGGATCGCGGAGCACAACGGCCGCCTGTCGACACCGTTCGTCGTCTCGGGCGTGCTGTCGGGGCGCTACGACATCGGCGGGTTCGAGCTCGAGCCGTGGACCCCGCTCGATACCACGACGTGGCAGAAGGTCCAGGCCTGGTCGCTCGGCGGGAACGTCGACTCGGAGATCTTCCGGCTGCTCGCCGACGCGCGCCTGGGTGATCCGGCGAAGACCAATGAGCTCTTCCCGGCCTACGACGCCACCGCCCCGATCATCACGCCGTCCGACGCGATGGGCGACGGCGGGACCGCCGTCCCGGAAAGCGGCTCGGGGGAGGGCCCCGGATCGTCGGGCAGCGCGGCGGGCGAGGTCGCAGACGCCTCGACGCCGGCGCTGAGCGAGGAACACGCGGCGGGGCTCACCGCCCTGGCGCACAGGGCCGGCAGCGTCGCGGCGCTGGCCGGCTTCGATCGCGGGGCCGGTCTCGTGGGCGACCATGGCGTCGGGTCGAACAACTGGGTCATCTCCGGCGCGCGAACCGCCAGCGGCAAGCCCATCCTCGCGAACGACCCGCACCTCGGCTTCGGGAATCCGTCGGTCTGGATCATGAACGGGCTCCACTGCCGGAGCATCGGCACGATCTGCCCGTGGAACGTGGTCGGGGTGACCTTCCCGGGCGCGCCCGCGGTGGTCCTCGGGCACAACGATCGGATCGCCTGGGGCGCGACGAATGTCAACCCGGACACCCAGGACCTGTTTCTCGAATCCGTCGACCCGGCCGACCCCACCCACTACCTCTACCAGGGGGCATCGGTGCCGTTCGACGTCCGCCACGAAACCATCAAGGTCGCCGGCGGGACGACGGTCGAGCTCGACGTCCGATCGACCCGCCACGGTGTCGTCCTCAGCGATGTCGACGATCGCCTGAAGGACGGTCCGGTCCTGGCAATGCGCTGGACGACGACCGCGGAGGTCGACCTCGCGCTGGAGACGTTCTTCAAGGTCGACCTTGCCACGAGCTTCGACGAGTTCCGGTCCGCGTTCGACGGCTACGGGTCCCCGAGCCAGAACTTCATCTTCGCCGACGTCGACGGCAACATCGGCTACGTCCTCCCGGGCCTGATTCCGATCCGGGACACCGCCGCGACGATCCTCGAGAGCTGTGGGAGCAGCCCCACCGCCGACTGCGCGATCCAAACCCGCTGGGCCACCGGCGAGCGCGTGCGCGACGGGGCAACTGGCAAGGCCGAATGGACGGGCTACGTCCCGCGCGATCAACTGCCCTGGCAGCTGAACCCCGCGTCAGGCCAGATCGTCAGCGCCAACAACGCCCCGGTCGATTCCGAGTACGCCTTCTGGCTGGGCAACGAGTACGACCCCGGCTACCGCGCGGCACGCATCTCCGAGCGCCTCGGGGAGTTGGGCGAGGGCGCAGGGACGGCCGAAGACATGCGCCAGATCCAGATGGACACCTACCTGGGCCGTGCCGACCGGGTCATTCCGCTCCTCGTCGGGCTCGTGCCGACGCCGGGGACGCAGGATGGCAGGGAGCTCTGGACCAGCATCACGCGGTGGGACAAGCAGTGCGGCGTCGACTCGGCCGGCTGCGCCGCCTTCGTCGCCGTTGAGCTCGCCCTCATGCGCGCCGTCTTCGACGACGAGCTCGGGCCCCTCGCCCGCGAGTACGTCGGCTCGACGATGTCGTGGGAGACGCTGATCGAGGTCCTGGGGAACCGGGCGAGCCCGTGGTGGGCGGACGCGGGCGCAACCGACGGCGCGACCCAGCCACCCTCGGACGTCCTGTCCGGCGTTCTCGATGCGACGGCGGCGAACCTCCGAACGGTGTACGGCGAGCCGTCGACCTGGACGTGGGGCCGCTTGCACCAGGTCCAGTTCAGCGAGGCCACGCTCGGCACGTCCGGGATCCCGCCGCTCGAGTGGTACTTCAACTCGTCGTCCCGGCCGGTCGCCGGCGCCGACGGCGCGATCCAGAACAACTACTACCGCGTCCAGCGCGCGTACGCGGATCCATTCGACCCCGGGTACGAGCCGCTCGGCAACGTCGAGGTCTTCGGCGTGACGAACGGGCCGTCGTACCGCCTCACGATCGACATGAACGACCTCGACGGCGCCCGGATCATCATCACCACCGGCCAGAGCGGCAACCCGGGCGATCCCCATTACGGCGACCTGATCCCGCTGTGGGCCGACGGCCAGACGATCCCGCTGCCGTTCTCCGTCGGCAACGTCCAGGCGAGCGTCGCGCAGACCCTGACCTTGACGCCGCCGTAGCCCGCGGGCCCCGCGCCCCGACCCCGCTACTCGTTGACCGGGAGCGGGCCGTCGGGGACCTCGATCAGGATCCGGCCGTCCTCGATCGCGACCGGGTACATCGCGAGCGGGATCTCGGCGGGCGGGTCGAGCGCTTCGCCGTCGGCGAGGTCGAAGCGCGACAGGTGGAGCGCACAGGTCAGGGTTCCGGCCGGCTGGCCGTTCGCGCCACGGGAGCCGTTGCCGGTCAGGAAGCCCTTGTCGAGCTCGAAGTACTCGTGCGAGCAGATGCCCTGGAAGGCGCGGATCTCGCCGCCGGTGTGGACGACGATGACCTGGTCGGTGCCGTCGACGAAGGCCATCTTCATCGTGCCCTCGGGCACCTCGTCGACGCCCAGGAGGTCGACGCGTCGGGTCACGCGGCGGCGCTCGCCTCCGTGCCGGCGCCAGCCGCGGCGGCGGCGCCGGCGGCCCACTTCTCGTCGAGCAGCTCGCGAAGCCGGTCGCGCGCCGACTCGAGCGGCACGCGGGCGACGACCGGCTCGAGGAATCCCAGGACGATGAACTTGCGGGCCTCGTCCGGAGCGATCCCGCGGCTCTCGAGGTAGAAGAGCTGGGTCGCGTCGATCGGCCCGACGGACGACGCGTGGGCCACGCGCCGGCAATCGGGCTGGTCGATCTCGAGGGACGGGATGGCCACGGCTCGGGTGGCCTTCGACAGGTTCATCCCGAACTCGCCGAGGAACGAGTCCGTCCCGACGGCCGACTTCTCGATCGTGATCAGGCCCTTCATGAAGCTCCGGGCCCGATCCAGGAGCGCGCCCTTCGACAGCAGGTTGCCAGTCGTGTCGCGCCCGAGGTGGCGGGTGTACGACGTGAGGTCGAAGAGCTGTTCACCACCCCCGAACACGATCTCGACCTGGTTGACCGTGCTGCGGTCGCCCTCGAGGCGGTTGTCGACGCGACTGCGGACGAGTCGACCGCCGAGCTGCGCCAGCGCCCACTGCATCGAGGCGCCTTCACCCAGCCGCGCGTACCGGTGCTGGAACGCGATCTGCCCCTCGCCGAACTCCTGGATGGACGCGAAGTCGAGCGACGCGCCGGCCCCGAGGATCGCCTCCGTGGTGCCGTGGAAGAAGCCCTGGGGATCCGCGTTGCCGGCCGGGCCGGATGGAACCTGCTCCTCGACGATCGACGCCGATGCGCCGTCGGCCATGGTCACGAACGTGCGCGTGACGAGGGCGCGGCCAGCTTCGGCAGACGGCCAGCGAAGGGCGATCGGCTCGCGGACCTTGACGCCTGGTTCGACCTCGACATGCCGACCGTGGCTCCAGAAGCCGCGCGCCACCTGGGCAAGCTTGTCGTCGGCCGGGAGGGAGGTGCCGTCCTCGAGCGCAGCGCGGAAGGCCGCTGGGTCGCGCTCCAGCCACTGCGACATCGTCTCGACGCGGACGCCGGACTGGAGCGGGTTCGACGCGATCGCCCGGAGGTCGTCACCGAGGCCTGGCGGGCCGTCCAGGAGGTAGGGTCGCGTGCCTTCGACCTCGGCGGCGCGAAGGTCGACATACGGGGTGTAGAGCTGGTTCGCCTCGACCGGCAGGGCGTCGAAGGCCGCCGCGGCCGTCACGCGCTCATCGCGCAACCAGCCCGGCTCCTCCCGCTCTGCCGCGAGCCGTTCGGCGAGCGCGCGATCGGCGAAGCCGAGAGGCAGGTCGGCCGGCGAACGGCGTCGAGGTCGTGCTGGCTGGGTGGTCGGAGCTTCCGTGGTCACGTCCGGGAGCGTACCCGAGCGGATGGAAACAGCAGATCGGGCCCCCCAGTCCGTGGGCGGGCCCGATCGCGCCAGGTCTCGACCAGCCGATTCACGGCCTGGGCTGCTACCTCGCCTTCCGCTGCCAGTCGATGGGCTGATCGACCTGCCACGGAGCTGTTTCGACGGACCCGGTCGCTGCATTCACGATCAGGATCGTGCGGGATTCGTCACCTGGAACCTCGAGGATCGACGTCCCGTCAGGCGACCACTGCCAGCCCACGTACCCGTTCGTGAAGGTCTCGCCGACATCGCGCAGCTGCCCGGAAGCGACGTCGACGATGCCGATCGGGTAGTAATCCTGGCCACCGTCATTCGCGTGGTGCCGCCAGTGCTGGAACGCGATTTGGGTGCCGTCGGGCGACCACAACGCGCTGTTGACGTCAACCAGGGGATCGGTCGCTTCCGGCCACAACGGTCGGAGACCGGTGCCATCGGCGTTGAGGACGTACGGATGCCACAGCTCCGGCAGCCCGGGATACTCGGCGAGGACAACGATCTGGGTTCCATCGGGCGACCACTTGGCACCCTTGATCCGGCTGTACTCGACCCCAGGTGAATCCTTGGACAGCAGGGTGCGTAGCCCCGTTCCATCGAGCTCGGCTGCCTGGAGAGCGTTCTCCTGGGTGATGAACAGGACCTCGCTCCCGGCCGGCGGGCGGAATGCCGTGTCGGATCGGAAGTTGTAGCCGTCGCCGACGGACACGCGCTTCACTCCGAGCTGCTCGGACAGGTCGACCGGGCCCGCGGCCTCTCTCCGCGCGTCGAACAGCAGCATGCGCTGGCCGACATCGACGACGAGCAGGCGATCGCCGGTCGCCGACCAGCCGACATAGGTCGGCGTGAGCATCGGCTTGTCGGTCAGCCTCAGCGAGCCGGTGCCGTCGCTCGATACGACCACGATGTCGACCTTGCCGGCCGTCGTCTCGCGGAGGTAGGCGAAGCGGGTTCCGTCCTGCGAGTACATCGGTGCGCTGAGGCCCGTGCCGGCGACGAGCACGGTCGAGATCCCTGTGACCGGGTCGCCCGCGGCGATCCGGCCCAGGTCGTCGACGTACAGGATCTGGCCGTTCGCGGCAGGACCGTAGGCTGGCGGCCGGCGGTTGGAGATCGCCCCGGCGACGATCGCCACGATGAGGCCGGCGACAACGAGGAGGGCCACCGCGACGCCGAGGCGCCACGGGATCCGGGGTGCGGCGGCGAGCCGCTGGGTGAGCGTGGACATGGGGAGCCACCTTTCGAGGAACGTCCACCCGGGCCGCTGGCGCGTCGCCGCGGTTCGGGCCATGACGTCGTCGTAGTAGTCGGGGATGCGCGGCGTCGCCAGCTCGTCGAAGAGCGCCGGCAGGCTCCGCTCGAAGCGATCGAACGAGGTCATGCCGGCTGCCCTCCCGCGAGCGTCGCTGGCTCACGCTGGTCGGCCTCGGCCAGGGTCGTCCGCATCACGCCGAGCGATCGGTGGAGGCGGGACTTGGCCGTGCCGAGGGGGATCCGGAGCTCGGCTGCGACGTCGGGCAGCGGCATCCCGAGGTAGTAGTGCAGGACGACGACGGCACGCCATTCCGGCTCGAGCTGCTTGAGGGCGGTATCGAGGAGCTCTCGGTTCGCTACGTGTGCGGTGGCGTCCGCCTCGAAGGGCGGCGCAACCGGCGAAAGCTCGACCTCGTGCACCCGCCGCTTGCGGCGACGGGCGAGGTCCAGGCAGGCGTGCACGGTCAAGCGATGGAGCCAGGCATCGAACTTGTCCGGGTCTCGCAACCCGGGCAGGTCCCGCCAGGCACGGATGAGGGCGTCCTGGACCGCGTCTCGCGCGAGCTCGCGGTCCCGGAGGATCAGCCGAGCGGCCGCGTCCAGCCGCGCGATGGCCGCGTGGGCGAGCGCCGCGAAGGCGTCATGATCGCCTCCCCGTGCTCGCTCGACGAGACCTCGCTGGTCCACGTTCGCCCTCTGGCATCGGCACGGCACTTCGGCCGCGCTCTGATGCTATGGCGACGGCGCGCCGGGAATTGTTCCCGAGCAGCAGTCCGAGCAGGTGCGATGCCGTCGTCACGCTCCAAACGCTACCGTTGACGGCGCCGAAGGATCCGCTCGGGATATGGTGTCCCTGCTCGAAAGAGCCACGAACATCTAGTGATTTGCGTTGTTGTTTTTCAGTGACGCGAAGCAGCTAGTGATCGGGCCCTTTCGGGCGTTTCCTTTTCCAGGAGGTCGCCATGGTTCGGATCTGGAGCGAGCTGCGGGGCGCGCGGACGAGGGAGCAGGCCGCTGATCTTGCGACCGTCGCCTGGGTGGGCTTCTGGACCGTCGTCGCCTGGCAGGTCCACGGGGCTCTCACGTCCTTCGCCGAGAGCGGCCGGCTCATTCGGTCCGGCGGCACGACGATGATCGAGAGCGGCCGGACGCTGGGTGACGCGCTGGCGGGCATCCCGCTGGTGGGCGAGGGCCTTCGGGACGTCGCACGCAATGCGTTCGCGGGCGCCGGCGGGCCCCTCGCCGACTTCGGCACCGACGTCGAGGGCTTCATCCTCCTGGTCGCCGCGATCCTGACCCTGGTCCTGGTCCTCGCGACGCTCGTCCCGTGGCTCTCGCGCTACCTGCCGTGGCGCTGGGCGCGGCTGCAGCGCACGCGGGCGGGACACCGGGCAATCCGCCAAGCCCCGGCTGTGGCTCCAGAGCGGCTTGATGAGCTCCTGGCGCTCCGAGCCGTCACGCGCCTGGACTACGCGACCCTGCTCGACTTCACCCCGGATCCACTCGGCGATTGGGCTGCGGGCCGCCACGACAGGCTCGCGCGAGCGGAGCTGGCGAGCGTCGGCCTTCGCGCCTAGCGCGCCGGCCGGGCGGCGTTGCGAAATCGGCGAGACATTCTGCTTCGGACCTGCTAGCGTGCGATTCGCTCGAGAGGGCCAGAACATCTAGTGATCTGGATCCGTGCTTGCATGGACGAGGAGCATCTAGTGATCGGGTTCTCTCGGGCGTTTTGATTCCTCGCCCGTATCGGCTCGGAGACTCCCGTGCCGGGGCCCACCGCTCGACGCTCGTCAGGTAGTCACCGCGTGGGTCGTGGGCGACGGATCCGCGTCCAACAGCCATGGGATGCATGGCGGACAGCTTGGATCGCTCCTCCCGCTCAGGTTGGGACGGCGAAACGGGCGCGAGATGGGCTTGCGGACGGCGATGAAACCGTCGCGGGTGTCGATCGGCGACTAGCCGAGCGAGCCCTCCATCTCGAGCTTCACGAGGCGGTTGAACTCGATGGCGTACTCCATCGGGAGCTCCTTCGTGAAGACCTCGAGGAAGCCCTGGATCACGAGGTTCTGGGCTTCATTCTCGGTGAGGCCGCGGCTCATCAGGTAGAAGATCTGATCCGCGCTGATCTTCCCGACGGTCGCCTCGTGGGTCATCGTCGTGTCGTCTTCCTGGATGTCGATGTAGGGGTACGTGTCGCTGCGGCTCTGGTCGTCGAGCATCAGCGCGTCGCAGCGCACGGAGGCAACGACACCCGTCGCACCTGGCGAGACCTTCAGCTGGCCGCGGTAGGTCGCCCGACCGCCATCCTTCGAGACCGACTTCGAGACGATTCGCGAAGTCGTGTTCGGCGCGAGGTGGATCGCCTTGGCACCGGTGTCCTGGTGCTGGCCCTTGCCGGCGACCGCGACGGAGATGATGTCGGCGCTCGCACCCTCGCCGCGCAGGTAGATGCTCGGGTACTTGACCGTCTTGCGCGAGCCGGTGTTCGCGTCGATCCACTCGACCGTCGCATTCTCGTAGGCGTGGGCCCGCTTGGTGACGAGGTTGTAGACGTCGTTCGACCAGTTCTGGATGGTCGTGTAGCGAACCTTCGAGCCCGCCAGGGCGACGACCTCGACGACCGCCGCGTGGAGCGAGTCGGTGGCGTAGATCGGGGCGGTGCAACCCTCGATGTAGTGGACCTTGGCGCCCTCGTCGACGACGATCAGCGTCCGCTCGAACTGGCCGGTGTTCTCGCCGTTGATCCGGAAGTACGCCTGGAGCGGGAGGGGAACCTCGACGCCCTTCGGGACGTAGACGAACGAGCCGCCGGACCAGACCGCCGCGTTCAGCGCCGAGAACTTGTTGTCCTCGGCCGGGACGATCGTGCCGAAGTACTTGCGGAAGATCTCGGGGTATTCCTTCAGGCCCTGGTCGGTCCCCATGAACACGACGCCGATCTTCGAGAGCTCCTCCTTGACGGAGTGATACACGACCTCGGAGTCGTACTGGGCGCCGACGCCGGCCAGGAACTTCCGCTCCGCCTCCGGGATGCCGAGCTTCTCGAACGTCGCCTTGATCTGCTCCGGGACGTCGTCCCAGGACTTCTCCTCGCGCTCGGAGGGCTTGCGGTAGTAGACGATCTTGTCGAAGTCGATCCGATCGAGGCCGTCGGTCCAGATCGGCATCGGCCGCTTCTGGAAGTGCTCGAACGCGCGCAGGCGGAGGGCGAGCATCCACTCGGGCTCGTCCTTGATCTTGCTGATCTCCTCCACGGTTTCGCGGGACAGGCCGCGGCCTGTCTCGCGGAGGTAGACGATGTCGTCGTGGAAGGCGTACTGCTCGCGCCGGTCGGCGACGAGCTCGCGCGTCGTGGGTGTGGTCAAGGTGCTCCTCGGATCCTTCGTCGGATCGCTCTTCTAATCCCAAGTGGAATTATCGGGATTAGAGCGAAGGGCGTCAACGAGGCGCCTGACAGGAGGTCACGCGGTGCCGCTCGCCGGGCTGGCGCGTCCTCCCGGGCCCGCGGCCAACCGACGAACCGAAAGTACCAGGACCCGGCGGCGAGCCTCGTCGAGCCGCACCGAGCGCGACCGGTGCGAGCGCGCAACACACGTGCGTGGAATCTGCTAACAGGTAGTTGACACGCGAAACCTGGCAAGGTCACATGCTAGTTAGCAATAGTACCGTCGTACTGACCTAGCCCGATACGCGCCACGGGTCCGACAAACGGGGCAGCGATCGTCCTGGCAACCGTGTGCGCTGAGAAGGGGCATCAGTGACCGTCGAGGAGGCCCCGAGGACGAAACCTCGGGCGAGTTCGCTACCTCTCGATCGCGCAGGCCGCACCGAGCGGCCGCGCGTCCATGAGCTTGCCACCGATACCGTCTCCCAGATCGAGGCGGCGCTGGCCGACGTTTCGCTGGCCGAAGCGTCCTGGGCCCGCGTGTCGCGCCCGCGGCTGCGCATTGCCGCTGCAGGCGGGCCTTCGGATGCCCTGTCGGCGGGGCTCGCGTCGCTCATCACGGTGGACGCCGCCGCGCTCGCGGACGAGTCGCCGGCCGACGTCCTGCTGATCTGCCCGGAGACGGACGACGACGAGCTCCTCGGCGCCAACCTCTCAGCATTCGGGCGTGAGTGCTCGGCCATTGCGGCGGCCGCGGTCCCGGGGCAGCTCCTCATCATGACGTCCACCACGTACGTCGGCTGCGTCCGTGACCTGCTCGTCGCGCCGCTGACGGCACGAGGCCTCGTCGTGGGGCGGGACATCCATGTCGCGATCAGCCCGGAGCCCGATCCCGAGTCGCCCCACGGCACACGCCTCGTGGGCGGCGCGACGCCGGCGTGCGTCGCCGCGGCCGCGGCGGTGCTCGAGCGGGCCGGCCATGTCACCTCGACCCGGACCCTCGAGGACGCGGAGGCCGCGTCGCTGACGTCGCATGGACCGGGCGGCGTTCACGCCGCTGCCAAGCGCGCCATCGACATCCTCGGAGCCGCGGCGGGACTGATCATCCTCGCGCCCGTGATGGCGCTCATCGCCGTGGCCGTCGCCCTCGACAGCCCGGGGCCCGTGCTGTTCCGGCAGGACCGAGTCGGGCGGAGCGGGCGGCTGTTCCGATTTCGAAAGTTCCGGACGATGACCGATGGCGCCGAGCAGCGCCTCCACGAGGTCATTCACCTGAACGGCATCAAGGGGCCGGGATTCCAGATCGACAGCGACCCACGCGTGACACGGATCGGCCGCCTTCTGCGCAGGGCGAGCCTTGACGAGTTGCCTGAGCTGTGGAGCGTCCTCCGCGGCGACATGAGCCTCGTCGGCCCGCGCCCGGCGCCGCTCGTCGAGGTCGCTGCCTACAAGCCGTGGCACCGTCGGCGATTGGGCGTGAAGCCCGGGCTCACCGGGCTTGCCCAGGTTCGAGCGCGGAAGTACCGCGAGTTCGACGTGAAGGCCGGCCTCGACCTCCAGTACATCGACCACTGGTCGTTGTGGCTGGACGTGCGGATCATCCTGGAAACGGTGCCTGCGGTCCTTCGCTTCACGGGCCGCTGACCGGGCGGCCGGACGCACCGGCCGCCGAAACTGCGCGAGAATTGCGGGCTGATGGGCTCGCAGATCTCCGCAGGCATCCTCCTGTTCCGCCGCCGGGACGCCGCCCTGGAGGTGCTGCTCGCCCACCCCGGCGGCCCGTACTGGAGCCGCCAGCAGTTTGCGAGCTGGAGCGTGCCCAAGGGGATCGCCGAGGACGGCGAGGCGCTCGAGGCCGTGGCGGAGCGGGAGTTCTCCGAGGAGACCGGCTTCAAGGTCGGGCAGGTGGCCGCAGACCCGACGCGGCCGCCGCTGGACCTCGGCGAGGTCATCCTCAAGAGCGGCAAGGTCGTCCGGGCGTGGGCCGTCGAGGGCGACCTGGACCCGACCCTCGCCTTCTCGAACGAGTTCGAGATCGAGTGGCCGCCCCGGAGCGGCCGAATGCTGGTCATCCCCGAGGTCGACCAGGTGGCCTGGTTCGGCGTCGAGGAGGCGCGGCGGCGGGCCCACCCCGCGCAGGCGGCGTTCGTCGAGCGGCTCGAGCTCGCGCTGGATTCGTGACGCCAATCCGACGCCGCACGCGCGCCGAGGCGTGAGCGAGGTTCGGCAGGTCTCGGCGGCCGTCGCCCGCCGCTTCCTGGTCCTCCGGCACCTCCTCGCCCCGCCGCGCTCCCTGCCGGCGGAGCCGGAGAGCGTCCTGCGCGTCGTGGACCGCCTCGGCTCGCTCCAGTTCGATCCCCTCGAGGTCGCCGGTCGCAATCACGACCTGGTGCTGCTCGCCAGGATCGAGGGCTACCGGCGCGAGTGGACGGACCACTGGCTGTACGAGGACCGGCGCCTCTATGAGACCTACAACAAGAGCCTCAACATCGTCCCGGTCGCGGAGCTGCCGCTGTATCGCTACATCTGGGACCGGATGCGGAAGCGGCACGAAGCGGGCGCCTTCGACGAGCACGCGCCGCTGGTCGAGGAGCTCCTGACGCGGATTCGTGACGGCGGCTCGCTGCTCCCGCGCGACGTGGGTGCGCGCGAGGCGATCGACTGGTACTGGCGACCCACGAACCAGGTCCGCGCGATCCTCGAGGGCCTCGCGGAGGTCGGCACGATCGGGATCGCCCGGCGCGAGGGCAACCTTCGGGTCTACGACCTGGCCGAGCGGCTGTTCCCTGCCGCGATCCTCGAGGAGCGCCGCGACGAGGAGGTCCAGCAGCGCCACCGGTTGCTCGCCCGCTATCGGGGCAACGGCCTGCTCGGCGCGTCGGGCAACCAGGAGCTCTGGGTCGGGGGGACCGGCTACTCGGCTGACCGCGCAGCCAGGCGGGCGGTGCTCGTCGCCGAGGGCCGCCTCGTTCCGGTCCAGGTCGAGGGCCTGAAGGGCGAGCGCTTCATCGTCGCGGAGGACCACGCCTTCCTCGACCAAGCCGAGCGCGAGCTCGAGCAGGCCGAACCGCCTGGCGGGGCCGAGCCGGCGGTGACGTTCATCGCGCCCCTCGACCCGCTGTGCTGGGATCGCGACCTCCTGCGGCGCCTCTTCGGCTTCGACTACGTCTGGGAGGTCTACGTCCCCGAGCCCAAGCGACGCTGGGGCTACTACGTCCTGCCGCTCCTCTACGGCGACCGGCTCGTGGGCCGGATCGAGCCCCGGATCGAGCGACGGGCCGGGACGCTCCGCGTCGCCGGAATCTGGTGGGAGCCGGGGTTCGACCCCCTCGCCCACGACGGGTTCGTGGCGGCCCTCGCCGCCGCGCTCATCGTGCACCGCGACTTCGGCGATCTCGAACGGATCGAGCTGCCGGCCGGTGCCCGCCACCGTCCGCTCGGCGTCGCGGTCCGGGGAGCGATCAAGGTCCTCGACGAGCGCAGGGGCCGCGTGCCTCGGAGACGGGCGGCTGTGGGACCATTGAGGCGACCAGCCACGACCAAACGAGCCGGCCGGTGCGGCGGCCCCCAAACCAGGAGGAACTCCGATGGCTGAGACTCGGCATGCCACGGCGACGTGGTCCGGCAACCTGCCCGAGGGCTCCGGGATGCTCCAGTACATCTCGAGCGGCGCCTTCTCCCGGATGCCGGTCACCTGGAGCTCGCGGACGGCCGGCCACGAGGGCCGCACGAGCCCGGAGGAACTCCTGGCGGCGGCGCACGCGACGTGCTTCTCGATGGCCTTCGCAAACCAGCTGGCCAAGAACGACACCGTCGCCGAGCGTCTCGACGTCCGGGTCGATGTGACCGCGGACAAGCGCGAGGCGGGCTGGACCGTGCTGTCGAGCGCGATCAAGGTCAGCGGCGTCGTCCCCGGCATCGATGCGGCGACGTTCGCGCGCATCGCCGATGCGGCCAAGGACGGCTGCCCGATCTCGCGGGCCATCGCCGGCAACGTCGAGCTCTCGGTCGAGGCGACGCTCCTCGATGCTGCCGCGGCGGCGCCCGCTCGTCCTCCGGGCTCGGAGGCGGGCGTCTCCTGATCGCAGGGATGGCCCTTGCAGTTCTGCTGGAAGCGACCATCATCGTCCGGGCATCCGGACGGACCCAGCGAGCCGGCGGCCGCGCCGGCATAGCGCCCGCGCCGCGGAGGGCGGCGAGGGTCGAGAGGGAGGGGCTGGACAGATGGACACCTCGGACCGCGAACCGGATCCCCTGAAGGAGACGATCCCACCCGAATCCGGGCCGCCACGCGAATCCGGGCCGGTGCGCAGCTATCGCTGGGAATGGGGCCGCGAGGAGGACCGCCGGCCGAAGCTGCCCTGGATCGGCGTGTTTCTCGTCGTCTTCGGCGGGCTGCTGCTGGTCGACCAGGCGACGCCCCAGTACCTGACGGTCAGCAACCTGATCGTGGTCGCCGCAGGCCTGGCGTTCCTCATCCTGTGGCTGCTGCGGAAGGGCACCTTCTCGCTGTACGCCGGCGCATTCCTCACGGCGTCAGCGATCCCGGGTCTCCTGCAGAGCCTCAACTACGCGCCTCCGAGCGGCCTCGGCACGCTGTGCTACGGCGCGGCGTTCCTGTTCGTGGCCTTCGTCCGCGCGACCCGCGGCGGCGGCATCGGCTGGCAGGCCGTGATCGGGGTGATCCTGGTGGCGCTCGGAGGATCGGAGCTGGCGCTGCCCGGCCTGACGGCGTACATCCTGCCAATCCTGCTGCTGGTGGTCGGCCTGATGCTGCTCACGAGCGATCGGAGCCTGAGCCGCATCCGGAGCTGACCCGCGGCTCCTGGGCGCCCGCAGTCAGGCGACGACAGCGGCGGTCGTCGACTCGATCGCTGCCGTCAGCCCGTCGGCGATCCTGACGAGCTCGTCGTCGGTCACGACGAACGGCGGGCCGAGCAGGACCGAATCGCCGTTGGTGCCGTCCGCGAGACCCGTGCCGGAGTAGAGCAGGAGGCCGTCCTCGCGCGCCGCGCGCACGATCCGCTCGGTGAGCCGATCGCCCCGCGGGAATGCCGCGTGCGACTCGCGGTCCGCGACGAGCTCGACGCCGACCAGGAGGCCGCGGCCGCGGATCTCGCCGACGTTCGGGTGGTCGCCGAGGCGCTCATGGAGCAGCGAGAGGAGCCGCTCGCCCTTCGACGCGCTCGCCTCGACGAGCTGCTCGTCCTCGAGGATCCGGAGGACCTCGCCGGCGACGGCGGCGCCAACCGCGTGGTGCGAGTACGTGAAGCCGTGGACGAACCCCGGTGGCTCGTCGAGCACGGCCTGGGTGACGGCGCCGGACGCCGCCACGAACCCGAACGGGAAGTAGCCCGACGTCCCGCCCTTCGCGCCTACGAGGATGTCGGGCCTGACGGCCCAGTGGTCCAGCCCGAACCACGTCCCGGTCCGCCCGAAGCCGGTCATGACCTCGTCCGCGATGAGGAGCACGCCGTGGCGTTGGCAGACCTCCGCGACCGCGGGCCAGTAGCCGTCCGGCGGCACCGCCGCCGCGAGCGTCGCGCCCACGATCGGCTCGGCCACGAACGCCGCGACCGTGCCCGGCTCGGCGGCCTCGATGGCCCGCTCCAGCTCCGCGACGAGCTCGTCGACGTCGCCCAGGGCGTTGGCGCCGGGCTCACCGGCGCGGTACGGATAGGCCGCGGAGACGTGCCGGAACCGCCCCAGCCAGGCTTCGTAGGGGCGCCGGAGCGGCTTGCGGCCCGACAGGTCCAGCGCGCCGAGGGTGTTGCCGTGATAGCTCCCCCAGCGGGCGATTACGATCCAGCGTTCCGTCTCCCCGCGCGCCAGGTGGTACGAGCGCGCGAGCTTGAGCGCCGATTCCATCGCCTCGGAGCCACCGGAGACCGGATAGATCGCGGGATCGTCCATGGGCAGGTGCGGCGCGAGGGCCGCCGCGTAGCGCTCAAGCGCATCGCTGGTGAACGCTGTCCCGTGGGCGTAGGCCACGCGGCCGGCCTGCTCGGCCATGACACGGGCGACGGACTCGCGCCCATGCCCCACGCCGACGACGATCGCGCCGCCTGCGGCATCGAGGTACGCCCGGCCGTCGGCGTCCCAGATCGTGGATCCCTCGGCCCGGACCGCGACCGGCAGCGCGGGATCGAGGGTCCGGCGGAAGACGTGGCTCACCGCCGGGATGATAGGCGCGGGGAAACGCCGAAGACGCGAATCGAGCCCGGTGTCAGTCGAGATTTCGACGCCTTGCCTCGCGCATCAGGTCGGCCCGGAATTCCGGTGCTGCGATCGCGACGAGCGCCTTCGCACGTTCGCGCAGCGATCGACCCCAGAGCTCCGCGATCCCGTGCTCGGTGACGACGATCCGAGCATGTGCCCGGGTCGTGACGACGCCCGCACCCTCCTGGAGGGCGCCGACGATCCGCGAGCGCGTCCCGCCGACTGCGGTCGCAGGCAACGCGATGATCGCGCGACCCTCGGCGGCGAGGGATGCGCCCCGGATGAAGTCCATCTGGCCGCCGACACCGGAATACATCGCGTGGCCGATCGAATCGGCGACGATCTGGCCGGTCAGGTCGATCTCGATCGCCGAGTTGATCGCCGTCATGCGACTGAACGTCCGGATGACGGAGGTGTCGTTCGTGAAGTCGACCGACCGCATCTCGACCATCGGGTTGTCGTTCGCGAAGTCGTAGAGGCGCCGACTTCCCATCATGAACGCCGCCACGATCTTGCCGCGGTTGCGCTCCTTGCGACTGCCGTTGACGACGCCGGCCTCGACGAGGTCGACGATCGTGTCCGTGAACATCTCGGTGTGGACCCCGAGGTCGCGCTTTCCGACGAGCGAGGCGCCGACCGCGGCCGGAATCGCGCCAATGCCCATCTGCAGCGTTGCGCCATCGGGGACCAGGTCTGCGACGAACGCCCCGATCTGCCGCTCCACCGGGCCGATCGCCGGAAGGTGGTGCTCGTACAGCGGGACGTCGCACGTCACCGCCAGGTCGATGTCGTCGACGTGGAAGAAGCTGTCGCCGAGGGTCCGAGGGACGGCGCGGTTGAACTGGACGATGACGTTCCGAGCCGCACGGATCGCGGCATGCATGGCCTCGACGCTCGTGCCCAGCGAGCAGAACCCGTGCGCGTCGGGCGGAGTGGCATTCACGAGGACGTGATCGAGCGGGAGCATGCCGCTTTCGAACAGGCGAGGAACGTCCGACAGGAACGCGGGCACGTAGTCGGCGCGGCCCTCGTTGACGGCGGCACGGGCATTCGGTCCCACGAAGAGCGCCCGGTGCCGGAAGTGCGGCGCCATCGCGGGGGCGAGATGCGGCCCTGGACCCTCCGTGTGAAGGTGGACGACGCTGACGTCCCGGAGCTCAGGGGCGCGGGCAACCAGCGCGTCGAGCAGCACGGACGGCGTGGCGGCCGCGCCGTGGAGATAGAGCTGCTCGCCGGAGCGGACGCCCGAGATTGCCTCTTCCGGCGTGACGACGCGCATCGAGATCGAGGCCTGGACCGGTGCGGTCAGGTCTCAGGCGGGCCCGGCAGCTGCCAGGATCCGCAGGCGATCGGCGAGCTCGCACGGCTGCGGTTCGACCTCGATGCCGACGTCGACAATTCGGTCGGGACGCCGGTAGAGCGCCACGTACTGCCGCTCGAAGGCGATCCGGGAGGCGTCGGGGCCCATCACGACGACGCGGTCACATTCGGCCGCCTCGCGGGCCACGCGAAGCAGGAAGGCGGGCTCGGCGTCCAGCTCGCGCTCGACCTCAGTCACCTGGGTGCCACGATCGGTCGCGCGAGCGACGAAGGCGTGCGAGCGGTCCAGCCACAAGAGCGCGGCCGGCGAGTTGGTCTTCGGGGCCTGCATGTCCATGCCCTCCTTTACAAGTCGACCATATGGCCGGCCAGATCGGGCCCGGGACTGCCGTTTGGACCGAACGCACGGGCCGCTCGGCCCCTTCGACCGCCTTTGCCGGGTTCAGTCGGGGCTGCGGCCGGTCCGGTGCTTCGCGACGAAGGCGGCGGCTTGGGCGCGCCGCTCGAGGTTGAGCTTCGAGAGGATCGAGCTGACGTAGTTCTTCACGGTCTTGTCCGAGAGGAAGATCTCGGCCGCGATCTCCTTGTTGGTCTTGCCCTCGGCGACGAGCGCCAGAATCTTCTGCTCCTGGGAGGTCAGCTGGGAGAGCTCGTCCATGCCGCCGCCCGTGGCGATCCGCCGGACGCGCTCGAGGACCTTCTCCGTGACCGCCGGGTCCAGCAACGACTCGCCACGCCCCACGGCCTCGAGCGCCGCCACGAGGTCACGCGCGCGAATCTGCTTGAGCAGGTACCCCGCCGCGCCGGCGAGGATCGCCGACAGGACCGCCTCCTCGTCCGGGTACGAGGTCAGCATCACGACACGCGTGGTCGGCAGCTCCGCGCGAATCTCGCGGCAGGCCTCGATCCCGGAGCCGTCCGGAAGGCGGACATCCATGATGACCACGTCCGGCTCGAACTTCCGGGCCTGCTCGACCGCCTCCGCGACGGTGCCCGCCTCCGCGACCACCTGGAAGCCCTCGCGCCGATCGAAGAGGGCGACGAGGCCCTGCCGAACGACCTCGTGATCGTCGACGATCAGGAGCCGGATCTGGGCTGGCTGGGCTGGTCGAGCCTCGGACCTTGACGTCAAGCGAGATCCTCCGGATCACCGAGCGGGACCGTCACGAGGATACGGGTGCCCGATCCGGTGCTGTCGATGGCGAGCTCGCCCCCGAGCGTCGCGGCGCGATCGCGAAGGTTGGCCAGGCCGAAGTGACCGCTCCCCTGCCGAGCCCGCGGATCGAAGCCGGCGCCGTCATCCTCGACGGCAAGGGTGGCGCTCATGCGATCGGTAGAGAGGCGCATCGCCGCATGCGTCGCGCCGCTGTGTCGAGCGACGTTGGAGACCGCCTCGCGCGCGATCTGGGTGAGCTCGTGGATGCCCTCCGGTGGGAGGCGTTCCTCGACCTGCGCCGCGCCGGCGAGGTCCATCTCGAGCGTCACCGACGTGCCGCCCAGGAGCTCGCGACCCATGGCCTCGAGCGCATCGGCGAGCCCGGTCTCCGTCCCGGCGCCCGGTCCGACGATGAACGTCCGGATGTCCGAGATGGTGGTGTGCAGACGGTCGATCGCACGATCCACGCGCTCTGAAGCACCGACCGGGTCGGACGCGATCGTCTCGACGGCGTCCTCGAGGGACAGGCTCACCGCGTAGACGCTCTGGATGACCCCGTCGTGGAGATCGCGGCTGATCCGCAGCCGCTCGCCGACGACGGCGAGGTCCTGGAGCTCCTGGTGGAGCCGGGTGTTCTGGATGGCGATGCCGGCGTGGACGGCGAACAGCTCGACGAGCTCCTGGTCGTCGGCGCCGAACTCGGCCACCCCCTCCTTCTCGGTGAGGTAGAAGTTCCCGACGACCGCGCCCGCGACGCGGATCGGAACGCCGAGCAGCGATCCCATCGGCGGATGGTTGGGCGGGAAGCCGTGGGTCTCCGGATGGCTCGAGATGTCGGGGATCCGGAGGGTCACCCCATCCCGGATGATCGTCCCGAGAAGGCCGTGGCCCTGTGGCAGCGGGCCGATACGGGCACGGAGGTCGTCCGAGATGCCGCTCGTGATGAATCGCTCGATCCGCCCGTTGACGTCGAACGTTCCGAGGGCGGCGTAGCTGGCGCCGACGAGCTCGCGGACCGAGTCGACGATCAGCTGGAGGACGCGATCCAGGTCGAGCTCACCGGCGATCGCGCGCGTGGCGCGGTCGAGCGCGTAGAGGGCCCGATCGGCGCGCACGGTCTCGACGTTCACCGGGCCGAGACTACCAGCGGCGCGACCGCCGTCAGCGGGCCCCATGGCCCCCGAGTTTCGGGCCGGAGGTCACTTTGTCCCGCTCCCGTGCGCCGCGAAGATCCCTCCATGACCGACCGGCCATTCCCGCTGCCCATCGACGCCGACCGGCCCGTGGAGCGACTCCGTCGACCGCATCGCCGGTGGTCGCAGCGGCCGCCGCCGCCGGCTCGACGGCGCTGATCTGCCAGATCCTGTGAGCACCATGCATGTCCTCCCCGACTCCGTGACGGGAGCTCGCCCGGATGAGCAGCGGCTCAGCCGCATCCTGCTCGCGACCGACCTCGCGCCGGCCTCGGATGGCGCTGCCGACCAGGCCCTCCACCTTGCTCGCGGCCTCAAGGCCGACCTGCTCATCGTCAGCGTCATCGACGGCGCCCGGAAGCACGCGCTGGAGCCACTTCCCGAGCGCATGGACCAGCGCCGCGCCGCTCGCGAGCGGGCCGCGCAGTCCCTGGTGGTCAGGGGTCACCGCTCCGGCGTCAACGTCTCCTTCCTGGTCTGGGAGGGAGATCCCGGTCCCGCCATCGTCGAGGCCGCGGAGGCCGAGCATGTCGATCTCGTGGTCGTGGGCACGCGCGGCCGCAACCGGGTCGAGCGGGCCGTTCTCGGGAGCGTCTCGGATCACGTTGTCCGCCACGCCCATTGCCCGGTCCTGATCGTCAGAGGCTGATCCAGCCCCCCCGAGCCTGACGGCACGGGACCTTTGGCCCTCCAGACACGGGCCACGTTGCCCCTCGATGGGTCCGTTCGGCAAGGACCCGCGGGGCGCTCCAACCACGAACCTGTACTCGACGGAACCAACCGCCGAAGACCGAAGGGAGAAAGGGAGACTTCGATGTACGGAAGAATGAAGATCCTGGGCGTCGTGCTCGCGGTGATGGGAATTGGCTTCCTCGCCGGCGGCGCGTTTGCGCTCGTCAAGACCCAGGAGGGGTGCGCCTCGCTGCATGCCTTGAGCGCGGCCCAGAACGTCAAGCTCGCCTACAACGAGCAGGGTCAGCTCGTCGACCGCGGTGAGACCGCGGGCGCCGCAGCGATCATGGCGCTGCTCCGTGACGACTGGAAGTACCCGGTCAACGCTGCCGAGCTCGACCCGAACGACCCGGTCGTCAACACGGCCAGCGAGTACATGTACCAGATGGCCACGATCAGCTACCACACGCTCCACGGCACCCAGACGGTCGTCCTTCCCGAGGACGTCACCGCCGCCGACGGCACGGTCTACAAGGCCGGAACCTACGAGTTCGCGGTCGAGGGCCGCTACTGGAGCGACTTCAACCGGGCCAACCCGATCGAGGCCAAGGCTCGTGAGCAGGCCTGGACCGGCACGGCCCATGGTCTGATCGCGGAGCTCGGCGTCGGGACGGCCACGGCCACCGCCCTGCAGCTCGGCCTCGGGATCGCCGGCCTCTTCGCAGGCATCGGGTTCTTCGCCCTGATCGCAGGCCTCGGCCTGGTCTGGGTCGCCCGAGCCGCGACACAGGAAGAGCGCGAGCCGAAGCTTGCTCTCCAGCGGCGGGCAGTCCCCGCCTGACACCAGCCGGGAGGCGGCCCCTCCCAACCGCTTCCAGCTCACGGAAGACCCGGTCCTCTCCCCCAGAGGCCGGGTCTCCCGGCGTTTCCGGCAGAATGGTCAGCGGGCGTTCGAGGAGTCGAGCGTGGGCCCCACGCCAGGGGACGCCCAGACCGCGAGAGACGAATGGTCGACCCGGCGACGGCGCCGCCCACCTCCGAGCCTGCGTCCGACGGCGCGCCCGGCTTGTCGCCGGAGGTCAATGTCGACCATCCCGAGGCGTACATCGCTCGTGATCGCCGGCGCGCGCTCGCGGCCGGTCTCGACCTCCCGGACCGCGTCAGCGGCGCTGCGATCTTCGCCGACATCAGCGGCTTCACGCCGCTCACCGAGGCGCTCGCGGCCGAGCTCGGTCCGCAGCGAGGCGCCGAGGAGCTGACAGCCAACCTCGGCCGGGTCTTCCACGCCGTCATCGCCGAGCTCGACGCGTTCGGCGGGGACGTCATCTACTTCTCGGGCGACGCCATCACCTGCTGGATCGACGGCGACGACGGGCTGGCCGCCGCATCGGCGGGCCTCGCGATGCTCGATGCCATCGACCGGACCGGGCTGATCATGACCCCCGGGGGCGGCGAGGTCCGCCTCGCGATGAAGGTCGCGGTCGCCGTTGGCGAAGCGCGCCGGTTCGTCGTCGGCGACCCCGACGTCCAATTGATCGACGTCCTCGCCGGACGCCTGATCGACGATCTGGCCGCGGCCGAGCACTTCGCGGAGAAGGGCGAGGTGGTGCTGGAGCCCTCGGCGATCGCGCGGCTCGGGGATCGCGTGGTGCTCGGCGAACGACGGCTCGACGCCGAGACCGGCCGCGAATACGCGAGTCCTCGCAGCGGTGAAGACCCTGGCCCCGCGACGCGAGGTCGTCGAGCCTCCGCCGCTGGCCGAGGAGCTCGTCCGACCGTGGCTGCTGCCCGCCGTGTACGAGCGGCTGCGCACGGGACGCGGGGAGTTCCTGACCGAGCTGCGCCCGGCGATCCCGCTGTTCGTTCGCTTCTCCGGGATCGACTACGACGACGACGACGAGGCGGCCGGGAAGCTCGACGAGCTCGTCCGTGGCGCGCAGCGAATCCTGTCCGGGTACGGCGGCAACCTCCTCCAGCTGACGCTCGGCGACAAGGGCGCGTACCTCTACGGCGTCTTCGGCTCGCCGGTCGCCCACGAGGACGACGAGGCCCGCGCCGCCGCCGCGGCGCTGGAGCTGCGGGACCTCGAGAAGTCGACGGCAGCGCGGGAGATCCAGATCGGGATCACCCGCGGCCGGCTCCGGAGCGGCACGTACGGCCACGCGATGCGCCGGACGTTCGTCTGCCTCGGCGACGAGGTGAACCTGTCGGCCCGGCTGATGTCGGCGGCTCCGCCGGGATCGATCTACGTCGAGCGAGCGCGTCCGGCAGGGCGCGGGCGACGCCTTCATCTGGGAGCGCCTCTCGGACCTGAAGGTCAAGGGCAAGGCGGAGCCGGTTCGCCGTGTATGCGCTCAAGGGATCCCTGGAGCGGGCGTCGCGGCGAAAGATCCGGTTCGAGCTCCGGCTCGTCGGGCGCAGCCGCGAGCTGGCCACGCTGCACGCGGGGCCTGGCCGAGGCGGATACCGGACGCGGGCGGATCGTGGGCATCGCCGCCGAGGCGGGTATGGGCAAGTCCCGGCTCGTTGCCGAGTTCGTTCGCGCCGCGCGCCGGCGCGGTCACCTCGTGGCCTTCGGCGAGTGCCAGGCCTTCGGCTCGAACACCGCCTATTTCGTCTTCCGCGAGGTCTGGCGGCGGCTCTTCGTGCTCGAGGACGGCGATCCGGAGGCAGCCCAGATTGCCCAGGTCGAGTCACGGCTCGCCCGGATCGACCCGGCGCTGGTCGCCGCGGGCGCCGCTGCTCGGTGCGGTGCTCGGCCTGCCGATCCCCGACACCGAGCTCACCAGATCGTTTGACGCCAAGCTCCGGAAGGCCTCGCTCGAGGACCTCCTGGCCACGTGCCTCGCGGCGCGGACGCGGGACGAGCCGCTGGTCATCGTCCTCGAGGACTGCCACTGGATCGACGAGCTGTCGCGCGACCTGCTGCGCCTCGCTGACCCGCGGCGCCGGAAGCCTCCGCGTGCTGTTCGTGCTGGCCTATCGGCCGGCGCCGACGCCGCGGCGGCGGCCTCGGCCTGGCCGAGCTGCCGTTCTTCGACGAGATCGCGCTCGACCGGCTGGACGCGGAGGACGCCGCGCAGGTGGTGCGCTCCGAAGCTCGAGCAGGTCGTCGGCCGCGGGCCGGCGGTCTCGGACGAGCTGGCTGCGCTCGTGACCGAGCGTGCCGGCGGCAACCCGTTGTACATCGAGGAGCTGATCAGCTACATCGCCGGCCGCGGGATCGACATCGCGGACCCGGCCGCGCTTGCCCACCTCCAGCTGCCGGAGAGCCTCCACTCGATCGTGCTGAGCCGCATCGACACCGTCGCCGAGGCGCCACGCCGGACGCTCAAGGTCGCGAGCGTCGTCGGTCGCGTCTTCCGTGCGCCGATGCTGCCCGGCGCCTACGAGGAGCTCGGCTCGCTCGACGACGTCCGAGGCGAGCTCGAGATCCTGCGCGCGGTCGACCTCGTGGGGCTCGACCGCGAGGAGGACCTGTCCTACCTGTTCAAGCACGTCGTGACCCAGGAGGTCGCCTACGAGAGCATGCCGTTCGCGCTGCGAACGGTCCTCCACCGGCGGCTCGCGGACTTCATCGAGGCATCCGAGCCGGACGCGATCGATCGGAACCTCGACCTGCTCGCCCATCACTACTGGCATGGCGACGACGACGCGAAGAAGCGCGAGTTCCTGGGGTTGGCCGCCGCGGCGGCCGGGTCCAAGTTACGCGAACGCAGCGGCGATCCGGTACTACGAGCGGCTCCTCACGCTGCTCGACGGCCCGGCGCGGGTCGACCCGACGCTGCGGCTCGCTGAGGTCCTCCAGCTCACGGGCGAGGTGGCCGCGGCGGAGGAGCTGCGCGGCGGGCGTGCGCCCGATCGCCGACGGAGGCCGGCGACGCGCCGGGCTGTCGCCCGCGTGCGACCACTCGATCGCGGAATCGGAGCGCCGCCTCGGCCGTTTCGACGACGCGGCCGGCCGACCTCGCGGCCGCGCGCGAGGGCTTCGATCCGATCGGCGACGAGGCCGGGGTCGCGGAGGTCCTCAAGATGACCGGCACGGTCAACGCCCAGCGGGGCAACTTCGCCGACGCCCGGGCCGCGTACGAGGAGAGCCTCGGCATCCTCGAGCGACTCGGCGATGAGCTGGGCATGGCCGCGATCACGAACAACCTCGGCATCGTCGCGCAGCAGGAGGGCGACCTCGACCGGCGCGCGCGCGCTGACCGAGCGCGCCCTGTCCGTCAACGAGCGGCTGGGGAACCGGCGTCGCGTCATGCTCGTGCGAGATCAACCTCGGCTGGATGGACGGCATGGCCGGCAACTGCGATGCGGCCCTGCGCCACGGCGAAGAGGCCATCCGGCTGGCGCGGGAGGTGGGCGACCGACTCAACCTCGCCATCGCCCAGAACAACCTGGGTGACGCGATGCGCGACCTTGGGCGGCTCGACGACGCCGCGGCCGCCTATGCGCCTGGCGATCGAGGCGTATCGCGACCTCGGTGACCCCGGCCCGCTCATGGCGCTCTTCGAGGACGTCGCCGTGCTGGTGTCGCTCCGTGCCCGGCACGCTCGACGCCTTCCTGCTCCTGGGTGCGGCGGATGCGCTCCGAGCGGCGCTCGGGTCGTCGCGGCCGCGCGCTTCGGAGACGGCCCTCGAGCAGCGGCTCGCTCCCTCCCGGGCGGCGCTCGGGGACGCTGCCGCGGTCGAGGCGCGGGCTGCCGGGGCCAGGCACGACCTGACCCAACGCGATCGAAATGGCCCTCGGCGTACGCCACCCGGAGCCACTCCCGGCCTGACGTCACGGCGGCGAAACGTATCGGACCGGTGTCATGTGTCACCGCTCTCCTTGCGGCGACATAGCAAATCGACCTACGCTGGTCGGGCTCGTTGACCCGCGGTCCCCGGTCCAGCTCTCCGCCGGCGCGAGCATGGAGGTGTCCGAGGCTCGTGCCTGCCCTCGCCGAATTCCGCCGAGACGCGCCGATCGACGGCCGCCCATCGTTTCTCGTCCCTGACCAGCATTCGACGCCGCGGCCTGACCCTGGCGGCAGTGCTCGGGCTGCTGGCGCAGCTCCTTGTCGTGATCGCGCCAGCGACCGTCGCCGCGGTTGACGACACCGCGATCATCGCCGGCGCGTGGACCGCCACGCCTCGAAACGGGGCGACAACCAACCCGGGATCGACGAATGTGAACCGGGATGGGTCGGGTGGCGTCGCGGAGTTCGTCTACAACCACGACCTCGGCATCTCCGGCGGCGCGAGCGGCAGCTGGGACTTCCACACCATCGCCCAGCAGGACGGCGAGGTCCAGCTCCAGTATCGCCTCGAAGGTCTCCACGCCTGGTTCCAGGTCCGCGTCCAGCTCAACGTGTATGTGAAGCACGATGGCGTCGTCACCGACCACCCATTCGTCGTCAACCCGGCCCCGCAGAATTGCTGCGTTACGCCATCGAACGGATTCCTGTATGCAGGAACGGTCGTCCCGTTCAATGTCCAGGCGGGCGATGAGTTCGGATTCCACATCTTCGGCAGCAACGGCGACAGCAACTCGTTCCTCACGGGAACGCTCCGGGTCGGCATGGAGACGGTCGTCAACGGCAGCTTCGAACGCCCGAGCGTGGCTCCGGACTGGGAGACCTACGGGCTCGGTTCGACCGCGATCGAGGGCTGGGAAATCCTCGACGGCACCGTGGACCTCGTCAGCGAACCTCATTGGGAGGCTCCTGACGGCAGCCAGGTGCTCGACCTCGACGGAGACATTGTCGCCGAGATCCCGACCACCGCCGGCACGATCCGCCAGACGGTCGAAACGGTGCCCGGCGTTGACTACTCCTTGTCCCTGCAGTACTCGGGGAACCCGGACTGCGGTGGCGGCGCCGACGTTGAAGCGACGGTTTCATGGGACGGAGATTTGATCGGCACGCTGATCCATGACACCGACCCAGCCCTCGGTCACACACTGGCGGACTTCGACTACCTGCCGTTCGTCGAAAACGTAACGGCGACGAGCTCGTCGACCGAGCTCGAGATCGCCTCGGCCAACGCCTCGGATTCGACCTGCGGCATCGTCCTCGACGCGGTTTCGGTTCGCCCGCTCGACCTGACCGTCCCGCCGCCGGCCGTCCAGGACGGCAACCCGGCGTTTCTGTACAGGGCCCTTCCTGGGGGCGAGGGTGAGCTCACCGCCGAAGGCATCATCTGGGACGAGACCGTCGACGCGGTCTACCAGGTCAAGTTCTTCCGGTCGCAGACGTGCTCCGCGGACGGACACCTGACCGGCTCGATCGACCCCGGCGACACGATCCCGGTGAACGGAGACGCGCTGGGCACCGGAATCATCGACGACCCGATCGGCCTGCACCTGTACGACGGCGGACGGACGTACATCGCGAGCCAGCAGATCTTGCCGAACGAAAGCCCGGTCGGCCCATGCATCCTCGCCGGGGTCGACAACGACACGTGGGTCAATGCGGAGTCCATCGGGGCGAACGCGAGCACCGCAGGCATCCTCGACGACTTCGCGCGGTCGCGCTGGTACAAGTTCCCGATCACTCCGGGCAGCACCGTCACGGTGACGCTGAGCGGGAACGGCGGCGGCCCGCTGCCGAAGGACTTCGACGTCTTCCTGTTCTCGGACATCAACAAGTCGCTGCAGAACCTGTCGACAGGCAGCCTGTCCGAGCTGACCGCCCAGCATCTCGGCAATCCGTCGTTCGTCGGCAACCCGAGCTATGCCGGCAATCCCAGCTTCGTCGGCAACCCGTCCTATGCGGGCAACCCGAGCTACGTCGGCAACCCCAGCTTCATCGGCAACCCGAGCTACGTTGGCAACCCGAGCTACGTTGGCAATCCCTCGTATGCGGGCAACCCGAGCTACGTTGGCAATCCCAGCTATGTCGGCAACCCGTCGTTCGTGGGGAATCCGAGCTTCGTCGGCAACCCGAGCTACGTCGGCAACCCGTCGTACGCCGGCAATCCGAGCTTCGTGGGGAACCCGAGCTACGTCGGCAACCCGAGCTACGTCGGCAACGAGATCTATGGGCCATACGCCACCGCCACGCGCAATGCCCTCATCGGCTGGAATGTCGAGGAGGGTGTCGCCACCGCCACGATCCCGGCGAACACGTGGGCGAACGAGGGCTCCTTCTACATCCACGTGACCGGCAAGAATGGCGCCTACGATCTCAACACCCAGTTCGAGATCCAGACCGAGACCGACAACGCCGTCTGCGACGGCGTCGACACGATCGGCTCGGCTCCCGGGTCGGCCGGGTCGAACGCCACCACGCTCATCCTCTGGGATCCGGATCGGCTCGCGGGGACGATCGGCGAGAAGAACGCTCTTGCGACGAAGCTCGCGGGCATCGGAACGCTCGTCGACGTTGCGCCCAACCCTGATCCGGCCATGAATCGCATCGACCTCCTGAACGACCAGGCCGAGGACAACACCGCCTGCGTCTATGCCAAGAACCTCGTCGCCTCCGGCGATCCGCGACATCGTCACCTCGTACCGCAACGCGAACCTGAAGAACGTCGTGCTCGTGGGCGGCGACGCCTCGATCCCGTTCTTCCGCTACCAGGACCCGGCCGACCTCGCGCCGGAGTCGTGGTACGTCCCGCCGGTCAATCCGACCTCCCCATCCGAAGCGAGCCTCCGGTCCGACTACGTACTGGGCCAGGACGAGTACGGGTCGAGCAAGGTTCTCCTGCTCGGCGGGACCCGTTTCCCGATCCCGGAGCTCGCGGTGGGCCGGCTCGCGGAGACGGCCGCCGAGGCCTCGAAGATGGTTGACGCCTATATCGCGCAGCCGACCGTCACGCCGACGCGATCGCTCGTGACCGGCTACGACTTCATCGCCGACTCGGCCGACGCCGTCAACGAGCAGCTGACGACGGGCATGGCTCCGAGCGCGATCAAGGACGCGCTGATCAGCGACAGCTGGTCAGCTGACAGCCTCCGGGACCTGCTGCTTGGTTCGAACCACTACGACCTCGTCTACCTGGCCGGGCACTTCGACGCCAATGCGCTGTTGGCGGCCGACTACAGCGACGACGCTGAACGCGAGCGAGCTCGCCCCGCAGACGGTCGACCTCGACGAACACCCTCGTGTTCAGCACGGGCTGCCACGCGGGCTACAACATCATCGACGGCGACGGCATCAACGGCGTCACCCAGACGCTCGACTGGGCACAGGCCCTCGCCCGCAAGGGCGCGACGCTCGTCGCCGGCACTGGCTTCCAGTACGGCGACGACGAGCTCGTCGAGTACAGCGAGCGGATCTACGCCGAGTTTTCCCATCAGCTCCGCGTGGGCAGTGGTCCGGTCGAGGTCGGCGCGGCGCTCGTCGAAGTCGAAGCTCGCGTACCTCGCCGCGACCCCGGAGATCAAGGGCATGCACCAGAAGGCGCTGCTGACGGCGACGCTCTTCGGGCTGCCGATGTCGGCGATCAACATGACCGGCGATCGCGACGACGTTCCCGACGACGGATCGATCGTCGGCGACCTCGACGATGAGGGTGGCGTGCCCTTCGGCGATATCAACCTCGACACCTCGGACACCGATCCCCACGATGTCGGAGATGCCTCGTACGAGTCCGGTCCGGATGGAACCGCCTCGAATCCAGGCGACCCGCTCCTGCCGCGCTTCGTCGAGAACGTCGATGTCGAGGACCACGTCCTCCGTGGCATCGGCTTCCTCGGCGGCGAGTTCTCCGACACCACCCCGGTCACGCCGCTGATCGGCGCCCCGGGCACCGAGTTCGGCGGCGTCCAGACCCCGTTCACATCGACCACCTTCTTCCCGGCGCGGATGTGGCAGACGAGCTACTTCGCCGATATCTCCGGGGGCGCGACCAGCCTCGTGGTCACTCCCGCGCAGCACCGGCTCGTCGCGCCGGGTGGCGACGCGATCCGGCGCCTCTTCTCCAGCCTCGATCTGCGGCTGTTCTACGCAGAGGAGGACGACGCCGCCGCCGCCGCAGCAAGCGCGCCGCGGATCCTGAGCGTCACCGGCGAGCTCGACGGGTCAACCGTGACGTTCAACGCGACGGTCACGGGCACCAATGCGGCCGGCAACGACAACATCGAGCAGGTCTGGGTCACGTACACCTTCGGGAATGCCGGCTGCAGCTGCTGGCAGTCGGTTGACCTCGAGGCAGCGGGCGTGTCCACACCCGGTGCCTACACAGCCGACATCACACTGCCGGGTGGCGTCGATGCCGACGACCTCCGGTTCATCGTCCAGGCTGCCAACTCGGCGGCGCTCGTCGGCGTCGACGACAACTCCGCCGCGTACTACGGCCTCGGCGTTCCCGGCAACGCTCCCTCGATGGCTGCCTCCGAGCTGGAGATCGACTCCCCCGCGGGCGGTACCGACGGGACGTTCGGCGACGAGGTGACCGTCAGCGCGACGCTCAAGAGCGGGGGCGAGCTGCTCGATGGCCAGCCCGTGACCCTCCGCGTCGGCACATCGGTGGCGACAGTTCTGACGGACGACGGTGTCGCCACCGCGACGCTGGAGCTGAAGGACACGCCCGGAGCGACGCAGGTCGCCGCCTCGTTCGGCGGCGACACGATCGAGCAGATCGCGTCGTCGAGCGACTCGCAGACGTTCACCATCACGAAGGTCGACACGAGCCTCGAGCTCGAGACGCCGCCGGGCGGCGTGGTCCCAGGCGGCGAGAGCGAGATCTTCGCCACCCTCCTGGACGCGAACGAGGATCCGGTGCCGTTCCGGTCGATCATCTTCGTCATCTGGGACGGCGAGCCGGACCACGTCGGGCTCACCAAGCAGGTCTCCACCGGCGCCGATGGCCGCGCGTCGCTTGGGTCCCTGCCGAACCTCGCGGGAGGGCCGTACGACGTCGCCGCCTACTTCAGCGGCGCAATCACCCTGGATCCCTGGACGACGCCGACGGGTGACCAGAGCACGGTCCAGCTCGTCGATCCGGTCTACCGCCCGAGCTCCGTCGCCGAGGGTGTGCTCGCCGTCAACCCGAGCGTCACGGGCGTCGAGCCCGGCGCAGTCGGCCGGGGCGCGATCCAGTTCCCTATGACGATCGTTGGCGCGGGCTTCGCGCCAGGCTCGACCGTCAGCGTCTCCGGGACAGGCGTGACCGTGAGCTCGGTGACCTACGAGGATCCGAGCCACCTCAGCGTGCTCGTCTCGGTCGCCGCCAACGCCTCGCTCGCCGATCGCAATGTGACGGTGACCGCGCCGAACGCGGCGTCGGCGAGCTGCACGGCGTGTCTCAAGATCAACCAGCCGCCGCTCGGCATCGTCGCGGTCCCGAACGATATGGGCCGGGGCGCGGCAAATGAAACCCTTGCGGTCGGTGGCGTGAACTTCCAGGTCGGGACCTGGACGCCGGCTTCGGTCGCGTTCTCAGGAACCGGGATCACCGTCAACTCGGTCACCCGGATCAACCCGTTCCTGCTCCTCGTCAACGTCTCGATCAGCTCGACCGCCACCATCAGCGCCCGCAGCCTCACGGTCGTCAATCCGGACGGCGGACGCTTCACCGTCCCCGGTGCGTTCAACGTGAGGGCGGCCCCGGTCGTCACCTCCCTGAGTCCCACTCCGCGCGGGCAAGGGGCAACCAGCCAGAGCATCACCATCAACGGATCCAACTTCCTGAGCGGCACCTGGACGCCGTCCGACGTCACGTTCTCCGGCACGGGGATCACTGTCAGCTCGGTGACTCGGAACAGCTCCAGCAAGCTGACGGTGGTCATCTCGATCGCCTCGGGCGCCGCCACCGGCGCCCGCGACGTGACGGTCGAGAACGCCGACGAGGGGCGAGGCACCAAGACGAGCGCGTTCACTGTCGCGCGCAGGCCCGGTGATCGGGACGATCAACCCGGGCTCGCGGGCGCAGGGCACGTCCAACCAGAACATCGTCATCAGTGGCTCGAACTTCGCGAGCGGCGTGACGGTCGCGTTCTCGGGCAGCGGGATCACGGTCAACTCCGTGACCCGCAACAGCGCGAGCCAGCTGACGGTGAAGATCTCGGTCGCGAGCAATGCGACCGTCGGGCCGCGCGTCGTGACCGTCCAGAATCCCGACGGCGGCAAGACGACCGGCGCGTTCACGGTGAACGCCCGGCCAACGATCACGTCGCTGGCGCCAAATTCACGCGCACGCGGCCAGACGAACCAGAACATCGTCATCACGGGCACCGGGTTCGTCAGTGGGTCGGCCGTCTCGTTCTCGGGTTCCGGGATCACGATCGTCTCGACGACCTTTACCGATGCAAACCACATCACCGTCAAAATCAACGTTGCGTCAGGTGCCTCGACAGGAAACCGGAGTGTCACGGTGACCAACCCCGACGGCGGCACCATCCTCTTGAGCAACGGCTTCAAGATCACCTGACGGCCTCGTCGTCGACAGCCGAGGAAGGCCTCGCCCACGTGGCGGGGCCTTCCAATTCGAGGCGGGGGCTAGCGCGTGTAGGCGCCCCCGGGGTCGAGCTCCTCGCGGATGAGGTGCAGCTCGTCCTTGGTGGGTGCCGGCGTCTCCGCGAGGTCAGGGCCGACGTTCGGCTCCCAGCCCACCGTGGCTCGAACGTCATCGAGCGTGGCGCCGGGGTGGAGTGAATCGAGGCGCATCTCGCCGTCCTCGCCGAAGTGCCAGATCCCGAGGTCGGTGACGACCACCGACGGCCCGCGACCCAGCCAGCCCTGCTCGCGCCGGATGCGCTCGGACTGCTCGGCGCCGCCGAGGTTGCCGGCGGACGTCCGGAAGTCGATCGTCTCGACGAACGAGCGCTTCGACTGTCGCATGATCACGAACACCTGGCGGGCGTTGATCGCGATCTCGCACGCGCCACCGGAGCCCGGCAGTCGCGTTGAAGGCGCGTCGTACGGCCCGATGACGGTCGTGTTGATGTTCCCGAACCTGTCGATCTGGGCAGCCCCGAGGAACCCGACGTCGATCAAGCCGCCCTGGAGGTAGAAGCTGAAGAGCTCGAACATGCTCGTCACCGCGGTCGCGCCCGTGACGATCGTCGGGTCGCCGATGGAGAGCGGCAGTCGCGCGGGCCTGGCGCCGAACACACCGGCCTCGTAGACAAGCTCCAGCTCCGGCGCGACGGTTCGCTGGGCCAGGTTGACCGCGATGTTGGGCAGCCCGACCCCGACGAAGCAGACCCGCTGGCCGGCCAGCTCGCGCGCGGCGGCCACGATCATCATCTCGTTCTTGGAGAACGCCGCCGTGCCCGCCGCCGTGCCCGCACCCGGCCCCTGCAGCCATCCCTTCGCTCCTCATGCGGCCACCCTGGAACGCGGACCGAGCGGTCCGGAGGAGCAGCCGGCACTCCCCCGCCAATTGGCTCTCTCCCCGTGCCAGCTGTCGGCGGACGGCCCGGAAATCGGCCGAACGGCTGACGATGTCCGCCGCTCCGCACGCTGGCCGTTCCATGGGCCCGCTGCAGCAGGTGCCGGCTGCCGGCAACTGGCGCGCCGCAGATCAGTCACGTGCCGCACGCCCGACCCTGCTCATTCGTAGCGCCCGTACTCGACGGAACCCGAGGGCGCGGAGCCGGGCTTGAGCGAGGCGATCCGCTCTGCACCCAGCTTGTCCACGTACGCGGCCCGCCCGTCCAGGTCGTACACCCACTCCCTGAGCCACGCCTGGAGCGAGTCCTCGTCCCGCGTGATCGCGTCCCACTCGAGGTAGAAGCGGTTGTCGCGGTCGTAGGCGCCCTGGACGTACGACGGATGCGCGCCGTAGGGCTCGACCACGACGGCGTCGACGATCAGCCCCGGGATGATCGTCCGGTTCGGGTCGGCGCGAACGACCAATTCGTCGACCAGCTCCTCGACCACGACGATCACGCGGTCGGCGGCGAACGCCGCCTCCTTCTGGCACCCGAGCAGCCCCCAGACCTGGGTGTTCCCGGCCGCGTCCGCGCGCTGGGCATGGACGATCGAGACGTCAGGCTTCAGCGGCGGGACTGCGTAGACCTTGCCGTCGCCATACGGCGATTCGATCTCCCGGATCAGCGGGTTCGCCTTGGGCAGGTCCGTCTCGAAGTAGCTGCGCAGCGGGTAGAACGGCAGATTCGCGGCGCCGGCCGTGTATCGCCCGACCATGCCGAAGTGGCTGTACTCCTCGAGCTCGAGGCGGGGCAGCTTGCCGGCGCCCGCCTCCGTGGCGAGCTCCGCCGGCGGGGCGCTCGTCGAGACTTCGGTTCGTCGCCGGATCGCGCCGAGCCCGCCCACGCCGGGGTTCCCGAGCCAGCTGAAGACCAGCTTCCGCGCGACCCCTGCCGCGATCATCTGGTCATAGATCAGGTCCGGCGTCAGCCGGGCGAGCGTCAGGTCCCGGCGGCCCTGGCGGATGATCTCGTGCCCAGCGGCAAAGCCGATGAGGTGCGTGAACCCCTCGATCGCGACCGTGTCACCGTCGCGGACGAGCTCCGCGACGGCGTCGCGCATCGAGGCGAACTTCGATACGGCCATGTCGCCAGCGTACCGGCAGCCCGCGAGGCTAGGCGGCGGCTCCCGCGGGGTGCGCAACGGCCTCGCCGAAGATTCGGACCGCCGTCTCGACATCCGACTCCGAAGCGATGAGTGGCGGGCACAGGCGCACGGTCTGCTTGCCGCACTCGAGGACGAGCAGCCCCCGCTGGAAGCAGGCCCATTGGACGTCCTCGGCGAGCTGCGGCGAGGCGAACTCGACACCGATCATCAGGCCCTTGCCCCGGACGTCGAGGACCGCGTTCGGGTTGCGGCCCTGGACCTCGCGGAGGCCGGCCATCGCCTGCTCGCCGCGGGCTGCGGCGTTATCGATGAGCCCGCCCTGGAGGAGCTCGATCGTCGCCAGCGCGGCCGCGCAGGCGACCGGGTTGCCGCCATAGGTGGAGCCATGGGCGCCGATGCCCCAGTGCTCGAGGATCTCGGCCCGGGTGACCATCGCGCTGAGGGGCATCCCGCTGGCGATGCCCTTGGCGACGAGGAGCATGTCCGGCTCGACGCCCCAATGCTCGATCGCCCACATCTTCCCGGTGCGACCCGCGCCGGACTGGATCTCGTCGGCAACGAGCAGGATGCCGTGCTTGGTGCACAGCTCGCGGAGGCCCTCGAGGAAGCCGTCCTCGGGGACGAGGTAGCCGCCCTCGCCCTGGATCGGCTCGACGACCATCGCGGCGACCTCGTTCGCCGGGACCAGCCGCTCGAACAGCACGTCGTCGAACCACTTGAGGTCCTCGACCTTGCCGAACGGCGCGTGGTAGACGCCGGGAAGGAGCGGGTTGAAGCCGGCGTGGTACTTGGCCTTCGAGGCGGTCAGCGAGACCGCGCCGTAGGTCCGGCCGTGGAACCCACCGAGGAAGCCCACGATGTACGGCCGGCCCGTGTAGTGGCGGGCCAGCTTCATGGCGACCTCGACGGCCTCCGCGCCGGAGTTCCCGAGGTACGTCCGGAGCTTCCCGGAGATCGGTGCGATGTCCGCGAGCGCCTTGGCGGTCTCGGCGTAGATCGGCACGTAGAAATCCGAGGCGGAGTAGTGGACGAGCTCGGACGCCTGCTCCTTGATCGCTCCGATCACCCGCGGATGGCCGTGCCCGGTGGAGTTGACGGCGATGCCGGCCGCGAAGTCGAGGAAGAGGTTGCCGTCGGCGTCCTCGATGGCCATGCCCTGCCCGCGGATCGGCACGATCGGGTAGGCACGGGGCAGGCTCGGCGACGTCCAGGACTCATCGAAGGCGACGGCCGCGCGGGCCTTGGGCCCGGGGATCTCCGTGATCAGGTCCGGGAGGGACCGCTCGCTGATCGGGAGCGCGGCGCGCTCGGCGGCCGAGGCGCGGTCTGACGAGGACATGGTCTGGGCCACCGGGACACCTCGGTCGGGCATCGACCGAGATCAGGTCGATGCATAGGATGTATGCAGACTGGATACCGGCGGCGAGTCTAGCACGGCCTTTCGGCCGCTCTGGGCGGCTCTGGGCCGCTCTGGGATGCCCTTGCAACGACCTCCGTGCTGCGTCTGGCGCCCCGAGCGCCATTGACGCGCGACGCTCCGGGAATGAACGCTCGAGGAAGCGGCCGACTCGGCCGCACCAGCCAGGCCCCGCTCGATCACCTCCGCCCGGGCGGGGAGCATCCGTCGAACCCGACCGGCGAGCCGACTGCGTCGGTGGGCGGCTCCGGTCCTCCGCCCGCTGAGCCTTCCGAGCCGGCACAGCCCACTGCGCCGGCACAGCCCGCCGAGACGGCGGGGGTCGGCGTGGAGGGCGAAGCCCTTCGCGGCAAGGCCACGCGGTCACCAGCCGAGGTTGCCACCCGACCCCACCTGGAGGGCTCCGAGCAGGGGCCCGTCTAGCGCGGGGTCAGCCGGGATAGTTCGAGTCGATTCCCAGGACCTCGTAGGCATCGACGACGAACCGTTCCCGGCAGTAGCCCACCGAGAACTCCGGTGACACGGTGAACGGCGGGTCTTCAATCGTCCACCTGAACGAGCACCAGGCGGCTGCCGGGTCATCGACGTGCAACGTCGCGCGGATGATCGAGCCCTCGGGCGGAGCCGCGGGGCCGGTCGGGCTGAAGTGGATGCCAACGGGCTGGTACTCGTACATGTCGCCCCATCGGACGCGGAGCTGCTCGAAATGCAGCGTGTTCGTGAGCCACCTCGGCTCCGCGACCGGACCACCCGTGCCGCCGCAGCCGCCGCAGCCGTAGGTGCCTTCGACGACGATCGGGTCGTCGAAGCACGCGAGCCATTCCGAGGGGAGCATCGCGACAACGTTTTCGAGGTCGACCGCCGTCGGACATCGGGGCGCCAGGGGCGCCACCAGCGCTCGGGAATCGTCGTGCGCAGCGATCCACCCGCCGTCGGTGTCGGTGCCGTCCGGGAACCAGCTCCCCGGGAGCGGCTGGAGCTCGCCCGAGGCCAGGACCCCGGGAGGAAAGATGACCTCGTACCACGCGTAGCCGTTCGCCTTGAACGGGCCATATGGGTCCTCTGCGACGACAAGGACTGTGCCTTCTTCGAGGGTCGCAATCTTCCGCGAGGCGGTGCACGGACCCTGCCGAAGGTTCAGCTCGGCGACGGCGACACGAACGGCGGCCCGAGGGAGGAGCGGGTCGATCGTAGACGGCCCGGTGTACGGCTTGCGAGCGCACGGATCGGGGTTCGGCTCGGGCGAAGGGACGACCGGCGGAGATGCCGTCGGCGTGGGCACGATCGTTGGGGCAGGGCTCGCCGTAGGGACGCTGCTCGGTCCGGTGCTTGACGTGGACTCGCCGGAACCCGGCGACAGCGACGCGTCAGTCCCGCCGCAGCCGGCGAGCACGAACACGAGTGCTGCCGCGAACCTTCGCACCTGCCGCCCCTCCGATGCCACCGCAGCGACCCCGAGCGGCCATCTGACGGACAACGGGATGCGATGTGATGGCCTCGACCGAAAGAGGTCCGGCTCCAAGTATCAGCTCGTGACGGCTCGTCCGGGTTGAACGGCCACCACCCGGCGGCGCTGCAGGAACAGCGCAGCCCACCCGAGCGTCGCCAGAACCGCCAACCCGGCGATGGCGATCGCGGAGGCGCTGCCCCCGCTGCGGTCCGTGGGCGCCGCCGCGGCCACGGCGGCTGCCGCCTCGGCTCCCCCCTGTCCGACGATCACGGCCCCGGACATGCCTCGGTGGATCGCGCAGCTGAACGCGTAGACGCCGGCCTCGTCGAACGTCACGGAGACGCTCTCGCCGGGGCGGATCTCCTTCTCTCGGTCGCCCCAGGCCTGGTTGGCGCCGGTGAGCAGGTGGACCTCGCCCGAGGTGTTCGTGAACGTCACCGTCGCGCCCGACTCGACCTGGACGTTCGTCGGGACGAAGGCGCAGGGCTCCATGCCGACCGCCGTGCCGGCGACCGTGGTGCTGGCCGGGATCGTGTAGCCGTGGAAGCACGGGTCGCCGGCGAGGGCAGCCGGCGCAACGGCCAGCGCGAGGGCGAGAACGGCGACGCTGAGAACGGCGGCGCCGGCGAAGGCGCGGATTCGGCGGGTCATCTGACCGCTCCGGGTACGGGCTCTGTCGCCCTACCTACGCCCGGTGGCGCCTTGATCTTCCCGCCGGGTGCAACGCAAGCGCCTCGGATCAGCCGCCGAAATCGGGATCCATGCCGAGGACCTCGAAGGAATCGACCACGAGCTGCTCGCGGCAGTACAGGACCGCGGTCGCCTTCGGCGTCGGCGCCTGGTCCTCGATGGTGATCGAACACCCCGAGGACGCGGGATCGTCGACGTGGAGCGTGACCCGGATAATCGAGCCCTGCGCCGGGTTGTCAGGTCCGTCGGGCCTGAACCGGAGGATCACCGACCCGATGTCGACTGGGTCGCCGCCAGAGAGGAAGTCGAGCGACTGCGGGTAGTTCAGCCAGATCGGCTCGAAATCGCCGATCAGCTCGGCGCCGCAGGCGGGGCAGCCGTATGTGCCCTCGAGGACGATCGGGCCGCCGCCGAAGCAGGCGAGGCGCTCGGCCGAGAGCATCGCCTGGACGTTCAAGAGGTTCACGGTCACCGGGCATCGAGGCGGCAGCTGGGTGACGTAGGACGTCTCGCCGTTGTCGGTGGCGATCCAGCCGATCTCCACCTCGGTCCCGATGAGGATCGGCCGCTCGGGCAGTGCGGGCAGCTCGCCATCGTCCGTGGCGTTCTGGAGCTTCATGACCGGGTACCACGTGTAGCCGTTCTTCTTCACCGGGCCGGCGCCGAACCAGACGTTGTCGTAGGGAGAGACGACCAGGATCTGGCCGCGCTCGAGGATCTCGACCCGCGGCGAGGAGGTGGACGGCTTCTCGCGAAGGTTGAGCTCCGCGACCCTCACCTCGATCGCGGACCCGGGCACGAGCACGCTGAGGGTCCCGACCCCGAGCGTCGGCGACGGGGCCGGCGCCGTGGGCGCGAGGGATGGAACAGTGCTTGGGACCTCCGAGGCCGGCGCCAGCGAGCCGGGCGCCAGCGAGCCTGCCGGCGATGCCGCTGCCGTCGGATCACCTGACCCGGCGGTCGAGACGATGTTCGGCGAGCACGCGGCCACTGCGACCATGAGCAGCCCGGCAACAACATTGCGCATCACGTACCGATCCTCCCTCCCCGCGGGGATGGCTCAGTCGACGACGGTGTGGCTCTGCTCCCGCAGGAATTGCGCGACGTAGTACATCGAAAGGGCGGCCTTGCCGGTCGAGCCGGAGCCCTTCCAGCCACCGAAGGCCTGCACGCCGGGCCACGCGCCCGTCGTGGCGCCCGCCCGGCGGTTGACGTACAGGACGCCGGCGTGCACCTCGTCGAGGAAGCGTTCGACCTCGGCCGGGTCCTCGCTGTACACGCCTGCCGTCAGGCCGTAGATCGAGTCGTTCGCGAGCGCGAGCGCTTCATCGAGCGAATCGACCGACTGGACCGCGGTGAACGGGGCGAACAGCTCGTCCTGGAAGAGCCGGTGGTCGGCGCCGAGGCCCCCGACGACTGTCGGCTCGACATAGAACCCGCGCTCGAACGCGCCGTCCGAGAGATGCTCGCCGCCGATGTAGACCGTGCCGTCGCGGCGGGCCTCGGCGACCGCCTGCTGGTGCCGGTCGACGGCCTTCTGGTCGATGATCGGGCCGAGCCAGTTCGCGCGGTTGATCGGGTCGCCGATCGTGATCTTCTCGGTCTTCTCCACCAGCATCCGGACCAGGTCGTCGTGGACGGCCTTCTCGACGTAGACCCGCGAGTTGGCCGAGCACTTCTGGCCGCCGAACCCGAAGGCGCTCCGCATGATCCCCTCGGCCGCTTCCTCGAGGTCGGCCTTGCGGCTGACGATCGCGGGGTTCTTGCCGCCCATCTCGACGATCGTCGGGCGGGGCCAGGTGCTCGAGAAGCCTCGGTACAGCTGCATCCCGACGTCGTAGGAGCCGGTGAAGACGATGCCGTCGATCCCGGGGTTCGACTGGAGCTCGTCGCCGACGGTGTCGCCGGGACCCATCACGAAGTTCACGACGCCCGGCGGGAGCCCCGCGTCCTCGAACGCGTGGATGAGGTTCACGCCGGACAGCGGCGCCGCGGACGCCGGCTTGTAGACCACCGTGTTGCCGGCCAGGAGCGCCGCGCCGACCGGCCCGGCGGCGAGGGCCATCGGGAAGTTGAACGGGCTGATGACGGCGAACACGCCGTGCGGCCGGAGGATCGACCGGGTGTGGACCGCCGCGTCCCCGAGATTGTCGAGGGGGTGGTCGTAGAAGCTGTTGTCCTCGGCCGTCTGGGCGTAGTAGCGGATCAGGTCCGCCGCCTCCTCGACCTCGCCGAGGGCCTCGAGCCGGTTCTTCCCGACCTCGAAGGCCATGTCCGCGCCGTAGCGCATCTGGCGCTCGGAGATGAACTCCGCAGCTCGGCGGAGGATCGCAACCCGCTCCTCCCACGGCGTGTGCCGCCAGCCCGGTGCGGCCCGTCGCGCGGCCTCGATCGCGCGCTTCGTGTCCTCGCGGTCGCCCTTGGCGAACGTCCCGACCAGGATGTCCCGGTCGATGGGCGAGCGCGCCTCGAAGGCCCCTGCGGAGCCGTCGACCCAGCGCCCGTCGACGAAGTTCCGATGGTGGGCCCCGAGCCCCGCCCGGGAGTCCTGGACGCCCTGCTCGTACAGCGCGTGGAGCTCCTCGTTGTCGTTGCGCAGGGTCGCGTAGGTGATCTTGAGCCGTGGGCGGGATTCGGTGGTCATCGGGTCTCCAGGATCCTGGGCGAGCTCGAGGGCATGGGCGCTCGGCGCCCGATCCGCAATTGCCGCCAGTCTACCGCCGAGCTAGCCGATGACGAACCAGGCGACAGGGGTCGCGGTCGCGAGCGCCTTGCTCAGATAGATCCGCAGCTTGCCGGACGACGGATGGTTCGGACGGGCGCCCATCACGTACACGCCGGATCGGAGGTATTGCAGGGTCGCGAACGCGATGGCGCTGCTCGTGAGGCCGCCCGGTACGGTGATATCGATGAAGGTGACGCCAACCGGGACCGTGACCTTCCCCGAGCGACTGAACGTCGCTCGCCCGGAAACCGCCAGCGCGACGCCGGTGGTCGCGGTGGCCCGGACGCCGACACCCGACGTCGCTTCACCCGCGACGCCGTCCCCGCCGTTGGCGACGCCCCGGACGGCCTTGCCGCTGGTCGCCTGTCCGTGGACGCCCTCGCCGCTCGTCGCCTGACCATGCACGCCGGTGCCACCCGTCGTGTCGCCGCGGACGGCCTGCCCGGTCGTGGCGATGCCCTGCACACCTTGCCCCGTTGACGCCTCGCCGCGGACGCCCTGCCCGGCGAGCGAGAAGCCGCTCACGCCCCTGGACGCCGTGTCCTGGATGGCCTCGCCATAGACACCGGTCTTGCCCGGGCCGGCCGGCGCACTGCCGCCGCCGCTGTAGCCGACGACGCCCGATCGCGCGCCGGACGACTCGCCGACGACGCCGTCGAGCGCGCCCCGCCCCTTGATCCCGTGGTTCGCCGAGCTGGTCGCACGAAGGGCGAGGCCGCTCGCGGAATCCGCGGCGATGGCCACTCCGGCCCCCGTCGCCGAGCCATACATGCCCGTCAACGCCGGCGAGTTGGGCACCGGCCCAGCGTTGGCATGGCCGTGGATCGCCGTGCCGGGATCGCCCTCCGCGACGATTGCCGCCTTGGTCGTGGCGTTGTTTGCCGCATAGATGCCAATACCCGTGTCGCTGGCGCCGTAGACACCGATACCGGCTCCGCTCACGCCGTAGACGCCCGTGCTCGCATCGATCGCAGGAGGAATGTCGACGACCGCGACGCCGCTGGCGCCGAGGAGCCCGACGTTGTCCCCGCTGACGACCCGGAGCACCGGCGCGTCCGCGCTGCCGGTGATGTCCGTGGTGCCGGACGCCGCGTTCGTGGCGTCGAGGACGACATCGCCGTCAACGCCGGCGCGGGTCGTCGCGGGCCGGGCGATGGCCGCCACGGAGGCGAGTGCTCCGCCCAGCGCGCCGAAGAGGATCGCGCGGCGCGAGCGCGGCGTCACGGTGTCGATGGCCATCGGATGCAGCCCTCCCAAACCCAACCGGTCCGGCGCGGCGAGCCCGACCTGCCTCGCAGTATTCGGCCCATCGTGGTGGCGTCAAGGCCGCGGCTGACGACGGGCGGCCGTCAGAGGTTCGCGACGACCTCCGCGAGGCTGGCAGCGATCTCGGCGCGCGGCACGCCCGCGGCAGCGGCCTCGTCGCCCGTCGTCTTGCCAGTCAGCACGAGAATGCCGCGCATCCGGAGCCGACGGGCGGGAGCGAGATCCGTGGCCGGGTCATCACCGACCATCACGACCTCCGGAAAGCGCAGGAGCCCCATCCCGTCGTGTCGTGGATCTGCCGCCAGCTCCGTGCGAAGCGCTTCGAAGGCCTCGCGAAACACGAGCGGCGACGGCTTGCCGGAGATCAGCGCCTTCCGACCGAGGGCGAACTCGAGCCCGGCGACGACCGCCCCGGCGTCGAGCGTGAAGCCCCGGGGGGTCATCCACCACGGGTTGCGATGCATGGCCACGAACGCCGCGCCGGCTCGGAGCTGGCGGAACGCGATGTCCATGTTCCGGAACGACAGGTCATCCCCCGCGTCGCCGATCACGACGGCGGCGACCGGCTCGGCGCGGGCATCCGCCTCGTCCGGGGAGAGGACCTCCTGGCCTTCCCATTCCCGCCGCGCATCTGGCGCCGCGATCACGAGGATCGGCTTGCCAGGGTGCTCGCGGGCCGTGTGGGCTGCCGCGGCCGACGCGGCCGTGATGATCTCCGCACCATCGACGTCCTGCCCGGTCGCCTTGCCGAACGCCGCCGCGAGGCTCGACCGGTGGGCGGACGAGAAGTTCGTCACCACGCGGTACGGGCATCCCCCGCCGCCGCAGCTCGACGAGCGCCTCGGGCGAGCCCGCCGATCGGGCGCGCCCTTGAACATGAGGACGCCGTCGGCGTCGAGGATGAACGCACGGACGCCGGCGAGCACGGCGCGGAGGTCGGTCGAAGCGGCTTTGGGCACGGGCCCGATGGTAGGCTCGGCCCGCTGCCGGAGCCCTCCGGCGAGGGAGGAAGCGAATGGGCCTGCTCGACGGCAGGAAGGCACTGATCTTCGGGGTCGCGAACGACCACTCGATCGCCTGGGGGATCGCGAAGGCGCTCCACGAGCAGGGCGCGACCCTTGGCTTCTCGTCGGTCGAGAGCCTCATCGAGCGCCGCGTGAGGCCGCTCGCCGAATCGATCGGGCGCGACCTTCGTCGAAGCCTGCGACGTGTCCTCCGACGATCAGCTCCGCGACGTGCTGGCGAAGTGGAAGGCGGCCGAAGGGCAGGTTGACGTCCTGGTGCATGCGGTTGCGTACGCGCCACGGGAAGACCTCGAGGGTTCGTTCACCGAGACGACCCGTGCTGGCTTCGCGGTCGCGATGGACGTGTCCGCGTACAGCCTCGTCGCGATGTGCCGGGAGGCGACCCGAGCCGGCCTCCTCCAGTCGGGCTCGTCGGTGATGACGCTGAGCTACTACGGCGCCGAGAAGGTCGTCGCGAACTACAACGTCATGGGCGTCGCCAAGGCCGCCCTCGAGGCGTCCGTCCGGTACCTCGCCGCCGACCTCGGGCCGTCCGGCATCAGGGTGAACGCGATCAGCGCCGGCCCCGTTCGTACGCTGTCGGCGTCTGGCGTCCGTGACTTCCGGAAGCTCTACGGGACATTCCAGACCGTCGCGCCGCTGCGATCGAACATCACGATCGAGGACGTCGGAAAGACCGCGGTGTGGCTCGCCTCGGACCTCTCGAGCGCGGTCACGGGCGAGGTGATCTACGTCGACGGCGGCTTCAACGTGATGGGCGTCCCACTCATCGAGGGCTGAGCGCCGCGGCCCGATCTAGGCGGTCACGACCTTGTCGCGGCCGGCGGCCTTGGCCATCGCGAGCGCCACGTCGGCTCGCTCCAGGAGGACCGAGGCCTCGACCTCCCACGCCTCGAGGGTCGCGCAACCTGCGGAGACCGTGGTCGTGAGGTCCGTGCCGGTCCCCGTGTCCACCGTCTGCTTCGCGAACTCCTTCCGGACCGTCTCGGCGATCCTCGCCGCGTCGTCGCGGCTGGCGTGGTCAAGGATGACCACGAACTCCTCGCCGCCGTAGCGGGCGACGAGGTCGGATGCCCGAGCGCGGCCCCGCAGCGTGTCCGCAAAGGACCGCAGCACGCGGTCGCCGACCTGGTGGCCGTACAGCTTGTTGACACGGCCGAAGTGGTCGAGGTCGAACAGGATCGCGGAGCGCATCCGACGCTTCTCGGCCGGGATGCGGCGGCGGAGCGCGTCCTCGCGTTCGACCGCGGCGTCGAAGTGGCGACGGTTGTGGATGCCCGTCAGGGGATCGGTGATGGCCGCGTTGCGGGTCTGCTGGTGGAGCCGGGCGTTCGCTCGCGCGAACCCAACCCGACCGGCGAGGAGCGCCGCCACCTCGCGCTCCTGCTCGGTGAACGGTCGCTCGAGGTCGCCCCTGATCCAGGTGACGACGCCCGTCACGGCATCGTCGACGACCATCGGGGCGGACATGACCGCGACCGCGTCGGGCAGCTCGACATTGCTGACCGACTTGGGAAACTCCGCACGGTCCATGCGACCTGCCACGGCCACGGCGCGCGTCGCGATGGCTCGCCCGCTGGCGCCCTCGCCCGCCTGGATCGACCCGCCGATCACCGACGTGTCGCCGCCGGCGACGGCGATGATCAGGAACTTCTGGCTGACCTCGTCCCGGTCGACCAGCACGACCATATCCGCGGGAATGACCTTCGCCGCCCCGGCGGCCACCTCGTCATCCATCGTCGACGGTATCGAGGCTGGAGCCGAGCACCGTCGCGAAGGTCGTGAAGCGGTCGAGGAGCGCCGTCCGCTCGGTGAGCTTCTGGCGCTCGCGTCCCAGGGCGAGGGCGGCCGAGAGGCGGTCGGCGACGATCTGCATCGTCGCGAAGTCGTCCTCGTCCAGCCGGTGGTCGCCGCTCGTCTCGACGTTCAGGATGCCGAGCAGCTCGCCGCCGCTCTCGAGCGGGATGCTGATCTCGCTGACGATGTGGGGGTCGGCCGAGAGGAAGTCCGGGTCGCTTCGCGCATCCACCAGGAACACTGCCTCGCGCGACCGAACGACCCGTCCCAGGATGCCGCGGTCCGGCGTCACTGTGTGGATCGGGAACTGGTAGTTGCGCTGGGCGCCCAGCTGGAGCGCGTTGCCGTCCCAGATGTAGACCGACGGGTAGTGGTACCCGAACGTCGTCTCGAGCAGGCCCATCACCCCGTCGAGCGTGTCCGCGGTCGGCCCCTCGCGAGCGAGCAGGCTGCCGACGGATTCGACCGCCGCGAGCTCTCTCGCGCGCCTTCGTGAGCGGAGATTCGCGCGCCGGAGCCGAGCGCTCGAGCGCTCGAGGTTAGCGACGACCCGCCGGCTGCCGATCGCCACGACGACGGCGGCCATTGCGACGGCGCTGACCTCCTGGCGGGCGAATGTCTCGAGGGTCGGGAGGGCCAGCGGGGCCAGGATCAGGCCCATGCCCGCAACCGCGACGAGTGTCGGCCCACGGCCGCCGGTTGCCGCCGCGAGGGCGACGATGGGCACCGCCAGGGCGCTGAGCGGCCAGGTGCCGGTCGCGTCACCCCAGAGGTTCGCGCTGCCGATGAACGCGAGGGCCATCGCGAGCCTCGCCGTGGGGAGCCACGAGGGCGAGGACCGCAGCGTCGCGAGCCACATCTGCGACGCGACGAACACCACCGGACTGAGCAGTCCGATGGAGGTCGCGCCACGGCTGGCGGCCTCCATCACGAGGACCGGGATCGCGATCGCGATCGCAAGCAGGAGGTAGGTGTCGTGCTTGATGCGGGACCTGAGGCGCGACGAGGTGGTCGCTCGACCAACCCCGGCCTCGGACTCCTCCTCGTGGGTGAGGAAGTGACTGAGCGGCGCGTCGGGAGTCAATGGCGAGGTCGTGCGATCCACAGGCCGCGATGCTCCGGGCCGGTGCCCGCTGCCACCATCCCCCGTCCGTACCACCCCGCAAGGCTCCGGCTCAGCCGTCCGGCCGGAAGACCTCTCCCTGCTCACTCACGAAGATCGCGTGGAAGCCAGCGGCGACGATCGCGGCGCGAACTGCCTCGGGAACGCCCTCCGGCATCCCGCCCGGCTCCAGCACGATGTAGGCGGGCGGCCGATCGAAAAGACGTCCCTGGAGCTGGGCGAGGAGCTCGACCGGGTCCTTGCTGCCGAAGAGCCGACCAGCGACCGTCTGGTGGGTGACCTCCGGCTCGAGGCTGAGCGACGTCTCGTACACGCCGTCGAAGACCCCCAGCGGCGTGGACTCCCACTGCTGGAACGTTCGCGCGACGTGCAGGACCTCGGTGTCATGCCGGAGCCGTCCGATGGCGATCTCGGTGCGGAGGACGTCGAGGAGCTCCTGTCGCGGCGCGTCGACCACCGTCCGCGAGTCCGGGAAGCCGACCCAGAAGCCGGTCGCCGCGAAGCGCAGGTCGATCGCGAAGGTCTCCGACCAGCGGTGCTCGCCGAGGTGGTAGGCGTCGATGGCCTTCGGGCGGAGCGGCAGCGCGGCGACGATGACGAACCCGGCGAGGGCAGCCGCGCGGGCGACGAGCGGGATCCGACCGGTTGCCGAGACGTGGGCAAGGGCGGCCGCGGCGCCGGCGGCCGCGACCATCGAGAGCCAGTAGTGGACGGTCTTGGGGACCTCGAAGCGGAGGGCGTCGCCGAGGAAGCCGAGGTCGGCGGGCAGGACGGAGACCAGGATGACCGCCCCGATCCCGACGCCGAGCCCGGACACGATGAGGGGTGAGCGGGCGCCGCGGCTCCCAAGCGCGATTCCGGCGGCGGTGACGACGAGGAGCAACCCGCTGGACTCGAGAATCAGCTTCCAGCCCTGCTCCCAGGCCGCGGAAAGACGCTTGGTCTCGAATGCGCCCGCGGCGAAGGCGGCGCCGATCCCGCCAAGCACGAGCGCAATCGCGATCCACCGGACGACCTTCGCGAGTCGGACGAGGCCCCAGGCGAGGCCCGCTCGGCGACCGATCGCGACGCCGACGGTGGCACCTGCGAGGAGCGCGATCGGGAGCCAGGCACCGAGGAGGATCGTCATCACGGAGAACCCGGCCATCGTCGCCGCCTGGGGGATCGCGATGAGGCCGGCGGTGAGGGTCGCGACGAACGCCGCCGCGGCAAGCTCGTTCGGTCGAACCAGTGCGGCGATGGCGACGGTGGCGATCGCGAAGAAGCCGATGACGGGATGGACGAGCGTCGCGGAGCCCAGGGCGAGCCCGATGACGGCCCCACGCCCGATCCGCCAGGGATCGTCGGCCTCCCCTGCCCGCTCGCGCAGAAGCTCGGCCGCCAGCGCGAGTCCGACGAGCACGAGCGGCACCACGACGACCGTGCCGCGGGCGTCGGCGAGGCGGGCGAACGGCTGGCTCAGCGCGAACGCGAGGAGCGCCCAGCTGCCGATCGAGGTCCGGCCCGTGGGGAGGCCGCTTGCGAGCCGATGGACACCGGCCGCGACAAGGATCGTCTGCGGCAGGATGAAGCCGGCGATCGCGAGGCCGCCGGGAAGGTTCGTCATCGTGGCGAGGGCGCCGAGCAGCCCGTCGTACCCGAGCACCGTCCGAGATGGCCCGATGATCGGCGACTGGGTGGCGTCGAGCGGCGAGAACCAGCCGAACGTCCGGAGGTGCTCGACCGGCCCGACGTAGTTGGGCAGGACATCGATGAACGGGACGACGGGGCTCGCCAGCTGGAGCACGACCGGGCCGATCCAGACGATGGCGACGAGCGCGGCGAGCGTGATCGACCCGAAGCCGACCGCCGATTCACGCCAACCGCGGGTCTCCAGGAGGGCGCGCCCTTGGGTCCTGGCCTGCCAGATGCCTGCGCCGATGATCACCACGTCGACCGCGACAAGGACCGGCTGCAGGAACAGGCCGGCAGCGGCCAGTGTGCCGAGGAGGAAGGTGTCCTTGATCACCGCCGCGACCATCGCCGCGAGGAGCGCCTCGGCGGAGGAGTCGAAGGGCCTTCGGCGGACCTGGCGCGCCAGAACGAGGCCGGCGGCGAGCTCCAACGCGGTAGCGCCGAGGATCAGGATGGCGGCCGGGAGGGTGACCGCGAGCTGCGAGAGAACGCCGTCGAGGGCGGCCCCGGGGTCGAAGGCGAGCTGCTCGGAGGCCTGGAGCCAGGTCAGCCCGAGGAAGAACGCCAGGATCCCGGCGACCCCGACCAGGTCGACGGCGATCGCATCACGACCCCGGAACGCGCGTCGCAGCACCGCGGGGATGGTACGAGAGGGAGGTGGAGCGGGAGACGGGGATCGAACCCGCGACATTCAGATTGGAAATCTGACGCTCTGCCAGCTGAGCTACTCCCGCGCGCTCAGGACGATACCGCACCGAGCGACCGAGACATCACAAAGTCAGGCTTCGCGCCGAGGCCTTGACGCGTCATGATGTCGGCAATGAGGAGATCTCGGGGCGTCTCGATCTGGCTCGCCATCGTGCTCACGTTCACCGTGGGCCCGGCGCTGAACTTCGCCAACGCAGCGGTGACGGAGAAGCTTCCGGATCTCGCCGTCCTCGCGCCCTTCGAGTTCCGGATCATCGTTCGCGACGACGGCCACAAGCGACTCCGGTTCACGACCGTCATCGCCAACATCGGCCAGGGACCGTTCCGGCTCTACGGCTACAACCAGGACGGCGACCCGGCCAAGGTCGGCGACGACCTCCTCGTTCGCCAGCGGATCATGCAGTCGGACGGGACCTGGAAGGAGCGGAGCACCGCCGCAACGATGTTCTGGTCGGGCGACGGCCACAACCACTTCCACGTCCAGGGCCTGACGCTCGCGAAGATCCAGACGGCGGACGGCGACACGACCCTGAAGACGATCCACAAGATCGGCTTCTGCTTCCTCGACAGCTACCGCTACGGATCGTCGGCCGGGACGACGTTCGACCCTGCCCACCACGTCTGCCAGCCGGCGCCGAACGGCCGCGTGCCGATGGGCATCTCCGTGCGCTGGGCGGACATCTACCGCTCCACGATCGCCCACCAGTGGATCGACATCACGGGCATCCCGAATGGCGAGTACAAGATCAAGGTGATCGCCGATCCGCCGTGGGAGACGGGTGGCCTGTTCCGGGAATCGAACGAGGACAACAACCGGGGCTGGGCGAAGATCCGGATCACGGGCTCGAGCGTCACCGTGCTCTCGAAGAGCGCCCGACCCTAGATCCAGTCACCTCGCCAGGGCGATTCCGCGGTGGCGGAGTACGATGCCCGCCCGATGACCGTGGAGTCGCCTGCCCGCTCCTGTCCTCGCTGCGACGCCAGCGTCGCGTCCGATGCGAAGTTCTGCGCCAACTGCGGACAAGCGCTTGGTGAGGCCTCCGCCGCGGACGCCACGATCCATGCCCGCCTGACCTCGGCGGCACCCGCGCCGCTCGTCCAGAAGATGCGCGAGGCACGCCTGACGGGCGAGCGCAAGCCCGTCACCGCGCTCTTCGCCGACGTCGTCAACTCGACCTCCCTCGCGGAGCAGATCGACCCCGAGGACTGGACGGCCATCATCAACGAGGCCTTCGATCTGATGTCGCGGGCGGTCTTCCACTACGAGGGCACGATCGCCCAGCTCCAGGGCGACGCGATGCTCGCGTTCTTCGGGGCGCCGGTGGCCCACGAGGACGATCCCGAGCGGGCGATCCTCGCGGCGCTCGACATGATCGACTCGATCGAGGAGTACGCCACCCAGCTCAAGGTCAGTCACGGCATCGAGTTCCGGATCCGTGCCGGCATCAATTCCGGGCCGGTCATGGTCGGAAATGTCGGCTCCGACCTCCGGTACGAGTACACGGCGCTCGGGGATGCGGTGAACGTGGCCGCGCGGATGCAGACTGCGGCGCAGCCCGGCCAGATCCTCATCACGGAGATGTCCCGCCGCCTCACCGGCGACACGTTCGAGCTGGACGATCTCGGCGGCATCGAGGTCAAGGGCAAGGCCGAGCCGGTGCACGCGTACCGCGTCATCTCGCGCAAGGCCGCGCCGGGCCGGCGCCGCGGGCTCGAATCGGTGGGCCTCGACAGCCCGATGGTCGGGCGCGAGGCGCCGCTCCGGCAGCTCACCGACCTCCTCGACGTCATCCGGGAGGGTCGGGGACGGGTGGCGTTCGTCGTCGGTGAGCCGGGCATCGGCAAGAGTCGCCTGCTCGCGGAGCTCCGGCTTGCGGCGACGGCCCCGGGTGCGGACGGCGGCGCCGCTTCGATGCCGATGTGGATCGAAGGTCGCTGTGTCTCCTATGGGCGCGGCCTGCCCTACCACCTGCTGATCGACCTCGTTCGCTCGATCCTCGGGCTGACATTCGCGGATTCCGGCGACGAAGCTCGCGCGGCGCTTGATCGCCGGCTGCGCGAGATCTTCGGCAGTCAGAGCGACGAGGTCGCCGACAGTGCCCCATACCTGGCCCACCTGCTCGGACTGCCGCTCCGGCCGGAGGAGATGGCGCGGGCGACCATCGAGCCGGAGGTGCTCCAGGGCCGCTACGTGGCGGCGATGATCCGGCTCCTCCGCGGGCTCGCCGCCAGCCGTCCGGTCATCCTCGTCTGCGAGGATCTCCACTGGGCCGATCCCGCGTCCATCGACGTTGCCCGGCTGGTGATGCCGGTCGCCGCCGAGCAGGCCGTCCTGTTCGTCGCGGCGATGCGGGCCGAGGCCGACTCGCCGGGCTGGGTGCTCAAGGACCAGGCACGCGATCTCTTTGGCGATCGAATGACAGAGGTGACTCTCGAGCCGCTCGGCGAGAGCGACAGCCGGACGCTCGTCGCCAACCTTCTGGAGATCGAATCGCTGCCCGAAAACGTCCGGGACGTGATCATGCGGCGCGCCGAAGGCAACCCCTTCTTCGTCGAAGAGGTCGTCCGGATGCTGATCGAACGCGGCGTCATCGTGCAGCGAGGCCGCCGCTGGGTGGCCACCGAAGAGGTCGGCGCGGTCGAGATTCCCGAGAATCTCCACGGGCTTCTCCTGGCGCGGATCGACCAGCTGCCCGACGAGGCCAAGCGAAGCCTCCGGATCGCGGCGGTGATCGGGCGGCAGTTCCCGGTGCGCGTCCTGGAGCGAGTGGCAGAAGGGGCCTTTCGGTGAGCAGCGACATCCAGCTCGAGACCCTCGAGTCCAAGGGACTCATCAAGCTCGCGACGGTCCGGCCGGAGCTCGAGTACCTGTTCCGTCATGCGCTCGTCCAGGACGCTGCCTACGGCTCGCTCCTGAAGCAGGAGCGCCGGACGCTGCACGGCCAGGTGGGCGAGGCACTGGAGGCGCTGTATCCGGAGCGGGTCGGCGAGCTTGCGCCGGTTCTCGCGATGCACTTCGAGCAGGCCGGCCAGATCGGAGAAGGCGATCGACTACTACTTCGCCGGGGCGCAGCACGCCGTGAAGCAGTACGCCATCCAGGAGGCGTTCGCGGCATTCGACCGCGCGGCGGTCCTGTCCGATCAGGTGACGGCGGAGGACGCCCAGGCCGGCATCACCCAGTCGCTCGAAGAGCTCGCACGCCGGCGGCGGCGCCGAGTCGAGATCGAGCTGGGCAGGGGCGAGGCCGGGTACAGCTTCCGCGCGCCGGAGGAGAACGTCGGGTCGCTGGAGGCGGTCGCGGCGGAGGCCGAAGCGGTCGGCGATATCGAGCTGATCGTCCGGCTGCACACGCTGATCGCGATGGGCCGCCTGCTGAACGGCGACCCACCGGACGCACCGGAGGTCAAGCGCTCTCTCGACCGGATGACCGAGATCGGTGAGCAAGTTGGCGACCCCTCGATCGCGGCCATGCCCATGGCAGCTGGTCGGGCTGAGTGCGGTGTTCGCCGGGTCGCCGCGAGACGGAGTCGCCGCGCTCGAGGCGGCGCTGCCGCTCCTCGACGGTCATTGGGAGTCGATCGGCGCCGCGTTCGCACGCGGCGGGCTCGCGATCGGCTACGGGATCCTGGGCGAGTTCGAGAAGGCCGAGGCGGCGGCGAAGCGCGCGAGCGAGATCGCCGCCAACGGCGACCTCATCGCCCAGCTCGATGCCACGCTCGCGGCGGGGTTCGTCAAGGCGATGAAGGGCGACCTCGATGCGGCGGCGCCGCTGGCCCTCGAATGCCTGGAGCGGTCGGAGCAAACCGGTGCCTCGGCCTGCATGGTCGTCAGCTCCTGGATTCTGGGTGACGTGCTGCACCGTCAGGGCCGCTTCGAGGAGGCCCGCGACATCCTCCAGCGCGGCACGGACATCTCGCTCGTCGTCGACCGTCGCGTCTGGCGGCCGACACTCCAGGCCTGGCTCGGCACGGCGCTCGCACAGCTCGGCGCCGCCGACACGGACGAATGGACCGGTGCGCTCGAGATGGCGCGATCGATCGGGAATCGCTCCGGCGAGGCCCAGGTCCTGTGGAAGCAGGGTGAGGCCGCGATCGCGCGGGGCGACGTCGTGGAGGGCGTCGCGCTCCTGGAACCCGCGGCGGCGATCGCTGAGGAGCTCGGTGCCCGGCCGTACCTTGCGCGGATCCTGCGCAGCTGGGGCGAGGCCCTGCAGGGCGTGGACCGTCGAGACGAGGCCGAGCCGCTGCTCCGCCGCGCACTCGCTCTCTTCGAGGAGATGGGCATGGAGCGCGAGGCCGGCGTGACGCGCACCTCACTCTCCCTCGGCGGCACGAAGCTGGCCTTCGACTAGCGGTTCCTCGCGACCCGCTGCGAATCGCAGCGCCGGCGCGGGGTCCGCGCCGGCGCTTTCGTGTGCTCAAAGGTGGGCGGGACGTGGGCCCGACCGCGGGCTACGAGCCGTCGGAGGTGTCGCCCTCCCCGGCGTTGAAGTCGGCATTGACGTCGGCCCCAGCCCCGCCGCTGAAGACGTCGCCGTTGGCGCCACCGAGCAGGTTGTCGTTGCCCTGGCCGCCACGGAGGACGTCCGCCGCGACACCGCCGGACAGCATGTCGTTGCCCTTGTCGCCGTCGAGGGTGTCAGGCCCGTCACCGCCGGCGAGCGTGTCGTTGCCGTTGTTGCCGCAGAGGACGTCCGCGCCGCCGAGGCCCGACAGGCCGTCGCTGCCGTTGGCCCCGACGAGGAGGTCGTTGCCGGCGGTGCCGGTCAGGACGTCATTTGCGTTCGTCCCGACCTGGACGTTGATCTCGAAGCTCACGGTGTTGACCCCGTCGCTGAGCTGGAAGGTCAGCTTGCCGGAGCCGCTCTTGCCGTTTGCAGCGGTGATCGAGATCGTCCGCTGGTCGGTCCCGCTGATCACCACGTTGGCGTTCGGCACGAGCGTCGTGTTGGTGTTGCCGGTCCGGGTCACCGTGAGGGCCGCGCCGGAGGTCTGGAGGTCGTCGATGTTGACGAGGAACGAGCCGCCGTTGCCGGAGGTGGAGCAGGTGCCGCCCGCGACGAACTCGAAGGTCGGCGGGGCGTTCAGCTCGAGCCCGACACGGACGGGATCGTGGTCTGAGGTGCGGTACTGGTTCTCTTCCCAGAGGGCTTCCTGGCCCGGCCGGCTTGAAGGTCGTGTCGTAGTCGATGACATCGGCTTCGTCGGAGTTGATGTGCCACTCGGCCGCGCCCGTCACCTGCGCTGGCGAGTGCCTTGTTCGCCAGCGAGTGGTCGAGGTAGCCCGCCTGGCCATCGAACGTATACGAGTAGGCGTATGTGCCCTGGTAGTCGAAGATGAGGTTCGTGAAGTCGTCGGCGGTGCCGACCGTGTCGTCGGAGCCGGCCTTGATCTCGTCGATCGTGTCTTCCATCGCGTAGGAGTTGAGATCGCCTGCGATCAGGAAGTCGGGATCGCCGCTGCCGGTCGGGTCCGTCGCGAGCCAGTCGACGAGGGCCTCGGCGGCCGCGCGCCGGGTCTGGCTGCAGTTGCCCTGGCCGTCGCCGAGGTCAGGATCGAGCGGGATGTCGACACCGGCCGTGACGCACGCCGAGCCCTTGGACTTGAGGTGGTTCACGACGACCGTAAATCGCTCTCCAGTCGCGTTCTCCTGGAAAGTCTGCGCAAGCGCCGGGCGGCTTCGCGGTGTCGATGAACCGCGGGTCGATCGCGCTGGTGAGGACCTTGAAGTCGCCGACCGGCGTGACCGTGCCGGGCTTGTAGATCAGCCCGACGCGGATCGCATCGGTCCCGATCGTGCCCGTCATCGATCGCCGCGTAGGTGCCATCGCCGAGGATGTCATTGAGCCCGGCGACGATGCCCGTTGGGCGCGGTCAGCGCGTCGAGCTGGGCGTGTTCTCGAGCTCGTTGAGCCCGAGGACGTCGGCGTCGATGCCCGATGAGGGCCTGGAGGAGCTTGTCACGCTGGCGATCGAACTCGAGCGGCTGGCTGGCATCCCAGCCACGGCACTCGAGGTTGGCGTTGCCGCCGCAGACGTTGTCGCCGGGGCCGCCGTTCGGATTGTCGACGTCGGCGGTGATGAAGAAGTTGAGCGTGTTCATCGCGGCGGCGGTGAGGCGACCGCCGACGTCGTCGGGCGCGGCCGGCCGCGGGTTCACCTGGCGTGTACGTCGCGCCTGCCGTCGGCAGGATCCGATAAAGGTTGAAATCGAAGCCCATGACGCCGGTCGTGTTGGCGACGGTGTCACCGCCACGGAACAGGTTGTTGAGCGCGAACGGTGCGCCGTTCGGGTGGCGGAGCACCGCCGGGTTCGAGGCGCGACTGGACGTCGTCGAGCGTGATCCGGCTGAGGCTGTTGGCCAGGGTGCGAGCGTTCGCCGCGTCCCCGGGCTCGTCGATCGCCGTCCCGCTGAACGGGCGAGTCTCGCCCGGAAGGGGCTGGGCGAGGACGATCTCGCCGAACTGGTCGTAGTTGAAGTACTCGGCGATGACGAGCGTCTGCGGGAGGCGGACGCTCATGCCCTCGTACCGCTCCGGGAACGTCGCGCTGGCCCACGGCAGCGTCACGTCGGTCGACGCGACTGACCCGGTCCCGCAGTTGACGACATTGATGGCCGCAACGGGATCCGCGTTGGCGTTCGAGCCGTTGATGGTGGTCTGGTTGAACCGTTCGCGCGCGAACCCAGTAACGCGCACATAGTCGCCGGCGCTGACCAGGTTCTGGGCGCCGCCGAAGACCTGGATCCCGTCCGATGTGGTGGCGTCGCCGTCACCCGTCGGGTCCTGGATGTAGAAGACGCTGGCGGCTGCCGTGCCCTCGAAGTCGCCGATCACGACGCCCTCGGTGGTCACATTGCCGGTGATGGCCGCGGCGGCCCCGCTGCCCTGGATCGAGTAGATCGGGGTGAACGGGTCGTCGCAGGGATTGCCGACATCGTCGTTGACGAGGGTCCCGACGCCATGGCCGTCCTGGACCGTTGCGCCGGTCACGTTGGTGACGTTCACGAAGAAGCTCTCGTCGGGCTCGACGTCCTCGTCGCCATTCACGATGACGGAGAACACGTACTCGGTTTCGCCCTCGGCAATTGACTCGCCGGTCAGGGCGTCCCCGATGTAGTCGCCGTCGGCGATGGTCGCGGAGTCATCGGCCGTCGCGATGTCGAACGTGACGCCGCCAGGACCGGCAGGGCCGGACAGGCTAACGGTGAAGTCCATCAGGCTCGAGCCGTTGGGCCTTCGTTCTGCGAGACGTTGTCGATCGAGAGCGTGATGCCGCCGCCGCAGTCCGCGGTGTGGGATCCAAGGCCGTCGAAGGTATTGACCGCGAAACCGCTCCACTCCGGTCCGGGATCGAAGGCATTTGACCCATCTGTGTCGCCGGCGCAGACCGTGGACGTGCGACGCAACGTGTTGTCGGCCGTGCTTGTCAGGCCTGTCCCCCGACTCCGTTCCAGGGTCGGATCCGATCTGGCCGATTAGCATCGACGATCGTTCCACCTGCAGCCGCCCTTTCGGAGCACGACGGCGTCGTCGCCGTTGTAGATGCCGGCGGCTGTGGTCGCGTCGGCCAGGGCGAGGATGGCTGGCGTCGGCAGTTGAAGCCGCGCATCACGAAGGCGTCGCGCGCTGGCCAGGCTCCCGGTCAAGCTCCGGAGTCAGGAACCTGGCCGGAGGCAGCTGACCCGTTGCAGTACATCTGGATGGCGTGGCCGAAGGCCGGTCCGGTCGCACCCGTATGGTCGACCAGCAGCCCCGGTGCCGTTGTAGACCTCGAGGGTCTTGTTGTGTGCTGGCGTGCCCCTCGCATGTACTCGCTGAAGAAGAGGTCGGTTGGCGTCGCCGCCTCGACCGAAGCGGGCCGGACCGTGATCCAACCCAAAGCCATCAGCGTCGCCATGACGGTGACAAGGAATCGGGAAGCGGAACGCTGCACTGGACCGGTCCTCCTCAAGGGTCCTGCTGGACCCTGCATGCCCAAGTACGACCTGTTCGAGCGCGGATGCCCCCTTCGGTCAGTCTCCCGGCGACCGATGTCGGACCGCCACTGACCCGGAGGTACCAGGGGTCATCCTCCGAGCCGTCTCCCGGCGGTCGTTGCGGGGCATTGGGAACTGCTTACGACTGTACCGAACCGCACCGTCACCGGCCTTTCGTCGACCTTACGGTGGCATTGCAAACGGTGCGGCAGCGCGCCGTTTCCTTTCGGGCAACAGGCGTACGGACAGGCAGGCGCGCCGACCCGTTCGGCCGGCCGGGGGTCGCCGGTCGGGCTAGCCCTTGCGTTCGAGGATGGGCTTCGCGAGGTCCGGGCGGTCGACGACGAAGGCGAACATCGCCCGATCGCCCCATCGACCGAGGAACAGGTGGCCGTGGATGTTCACGCCCGCGTCCGCGAGCTCGCGCGCGATGCGGGCCATGCCGCCCGGCTTGTCGTCGACCTCGGCGATGATCGATTCGCCCTCGACGTACGTGTAGCCGCCCTCGTCGAGGATCGTCTTGGTGGTCGCGTCGTCCGCCGTCGTCATGATCACGTGGCCGCTGTTGCCAAGGCCGCCGCCGCCGATCGCCCGGAGGTCGACGCCGCGCGCCGCAAGCTCCTCGGCGAGAATCGCCATGGAGCCGGGCTCGTTCTTCAGCTGGACGACGAACTGGTTGGCCATCTGACCCCTCCTGGCCGGCGCGGGCGCCCGCGCGGCACCGCTGATCGTAGCCCGCCGGGCTATCGTGCGGCGATGGGATTGACGGCCACGGCTTCGGATCTCCCGCCGGGAGTCGCCGCCGCACTGGCGGATCCGCCGCCGGGCGAGCCCGGCGAAGTCGACGTCGACGGGACGATCTGGCCGACAACCTCCTGGGGTGATGCTTCCGATCCGCCGCTGCTGCTCGTCCACGGCGTCACGTCGAACGCGGGAATCTGGTGGCGGGTCGCGCCGGCCCTGGCGGCCGCCGGCCGACGAGTGGTCGCCGTCGACATGCCCGGGCATGGGCGGACGGCGAAGGCGCCGCGCTCGCACCTCTTTGCCGACACGGCCGCCGAGCTCATGGCGTTCATCCGTGCTGCGGGTCTCGATCGATCGGCCCTTGCGGTCGTCGGGCATTCGTGGGGCGGGATGGTCACCGCGCACCTCCCGGCGGCCGGGCTAGCGCCGCCGACGCTCGTCCTGCTCGACCCGCCGGTGCTCACGCACGCCCGCATGGTCGCGCTGACCGAACAGCCGACCGAGCGACCCTACGACTCCCTCGACGAGGCGACGTCGGCAGTCCGCGCCGAGAACCCAACCTGGACGGATCGCGACGTCGCCGCGAAGGCGCTCGCCCTCACCGAGTTCAATGCCAACCTCGTCCTCGATGTCCTGCGTGGCAACGGCGACTGGGACGGCGGCATGGCCGCGCTCCGGCATCCGAACGCAATCAACTCGGATGTCTGGCTCATCCGCGGCGACTGGTCGATGGGCAGCTTCATCCCGGACTTCAAGGTCCCGGCGATCGAGGCCCAGCTCGGTGCCGACCATGTCGTGCTGATCGAGGGCGCCCCGCACTCACCACAACGCATGTTCCCGGAGGCGACGATCCTCGCGATCCTTCACGCGCTCGAGTCGCGCTGAGGCCTCCGCGTCAGGGCGCGGTCAACCGACAGTAGATTGCCCCGCGCGACTCTCCCTCGCCAAAGACTGTTCCCACGACGCACAGCCGATCGCGGATGGTCGCTCGCTGCGAGGCGAGGAAGTCCGGGACGGCCGGCGTGAATGCGTCGTCGTCGATTCGCGACCACACCCGTCCGTCTGCCGAGCTCCAGCTCGCGAACCGGCCCTCCTCCCCTGTCGGCTCCTGGCCCTGGGCGACGAGACGCGAGCCCTCGAGCGATACGTCGAACATCGCACCATCCGTCGATGGCACCGCCGCCGGCAGCCAGGACCGGCCGGCATCCGGCGATGTCCAGGCTCGCGGAACGAGCGGGTAGAGACGCCCCTCGTATCCCACCGCGACGAGCCCGTCAGGCGCGGCGACCATGTCCGCCACGAGCCCGTCATCGAATGCCGCGATCGGTGCCCGCGACTTCCACGACTTGCCATCTCGTGATGCGAGCAGCGCGGCCGGTCCGCCCTGCCAACGCCGGAAACCCCAGGCCAGCAGCTCGTCGCCCGTCCAGACCGCCGCGCCGTACAAGGCGTCGTCAGTGACCTCGACGATCCGGTCGGCTCCGAACGAGCCGTCGGCGTGCACCGGCCAGACCACGAACCCTGAGGTGTTGTCGCTGTCGATCGGCGCCTCGTAGCCGACGGCCAGCATCCCGAACGACGTATCGATGACATCCGAGATGGACCGGGCGCGGAACGAGCTCGATTCGACCCTGCGCCATGCACGGCCGTCCGTCGAGGTCAGGACGACGGCACCCCCGTCCTGGCCCCAATGCCCGTAGGCCAGGGCGAAGAGCCGGTCGCCGATGCGACGGAGGGTGGGGACGAACAGGTCGATGGGGCCGTCGAGGGCAAACTCTTCCCAGTCGACGGCATCGCCCGACAGCAGGACAAGGGGTCGGATGCAGTCGCCGTCGTCGTCCAGGCGGCAGCCGGCGGCGATGAGACCGGTCGGACCTTCGATCAGGCTCGAGATTCGAGTGTCATCCAGGCCGTAGACCTCGGTCCAGGTCGTGGTCGAGATGGTGGGCGCCGCGGTTGGCGCCGGCTCGTGCGTCTGCGTCGCCGCCGGCGTGAGGACAGGGCTCGGGGCCGCCGTGGCCGTGGGTGCGGTGGCTGTCACGGCCGGTGTCGTGGCGGGCGTTGACGCCGGAGCGACCGAGCAGGCCGCGATCACCGCGAGGGATGCCGTCAGTGCCACGCGTGAGGGTCGCACGTTCCGCCTCCGGAGGCCGGCCTGGGTCGAGAGCGATCGAAAGACGCAGGACGCCTGCTCAGTGTTGCTCAGCGGGTGCGGATGTCAGCGGCCCGCTGGTAGGCCTCGAGGTAGGAAGGCGCCGACGAGGAGCGCCAATCGAAGTCGACCGACATGCCACGGTCGAGGAAGGCCAACCACGCGGCCCCAGTGGCGGTGCGGTGGCGGTCGAAGCGCACACAGGCATCCACGAGCGACTTCGGGTCCTCGCCTTCGAAGACGAAGCCCGTGCCGGCGCCGGGGTTGGCGTCCTCGTCGACGACCGTGTCGCGGAGGCCGCCCGTCGCGCGCACGATCGGCGGCGTGCCGTAGCGGAGGCCGATCATCTGGCCGGTGCCGCAGGGCTCGAAGCGCGACGGCATCAGGAATCCGTCCGTGCCCGCGTACATCCGTCGAGCCAGGTCGCGGTCGAAACGGTCGATCAGGGCGATTCGCCCGCGACCCGCAGCCGACCCGGCGAGCGCCCGCAGCGGGGCGACGACATCGGGGCTGCCCGTGCCGAGGACCGCCAGGCGAAAGCCGAGCCGGAGGAGCGCCGGCGTCGCGTCCGCGAGGAGATCGAAGCCCTTCTGGCGATCGAGCCGCCCGATCATCGAGAGGACTGGCCGGTCGTCGGCGGGATCCAAACTGAGCTCTTCAAGGAGCGCGCGGCGGCACTCGGCCTTCCCGTTGCGATTCTCGCGGGAGTAGGTGGCGGGGAGCGCCGCATCGGTCGCGGGATCCCAGAGGTCCGTATCGAGGCCGTTGAGGATCCCGAAGAAGGCGTCGCCCTTGGCGCGAAGGTCGCTGTCGAGGCCCATCCCGAACGCGGGCGTCAGCGCCTCGGCAGCGAAGCCTGGGCTCACCGTGTTCACGAGCTCGGAACGGTCGATCCCGGCGCGGAGGAGGTCGAGGCCGTCCGTGATTCGCAGCGCGGCGATCCCGTCGGCACCGAGGCCCAGCTCGGGGACGTGCGGCAGCGGCGTCCAGCCGTGGTAGGCGAGGTTGTGGACCGTGAGGAGCAGCGCCGCGCCGCCGATGGCCGGGTCGTCGCGGTAGACCGTGTCCCGGAGCAGCGCGACCGGCCCGGCGTGCCAGTCGTGGATGTGGATGACGTCGGGCGGGGTGCCGCTCGAGCCGCCTGCTCGAAGGTGCTCGAGCGCGGCGCGACATAGGAGCGCGAACCGCCACGCATTGTCCGGGTGGTCACCGCCGCCGGGGGGCCCATACATCCCGTCGCGATCGAACGCCGCCGGGTGATCGACCAGGTGCAGCCGATAGCCGTGCGTCTCGGCGATGAGGAGGCGAAGGTCGGTCGAGCCCGATGGAGAGAGCGGGTCCGGAACGCGCAGCGGCACGGAGGCGGCGTCCGCCGGCATTGGAAGCCCGCGGTAGTTCGGGATGTAGACATCGACCAGGTCAGCGAGGCCGTCACGCGCCCCCAGCGCCACCTGCCCGAGTGCCCGCGCGAGCGCGTCCACCACGTCCGCGAGACCGCCCGTCTTCGCCCACGGCTCGCACTCCGCGGCGATGAAGGCGACCCGCATGGGCTTCGGCGTCGGCATCGATCGGAGGATAGGCGCGCCGTCAGTCCGCGGCCGCGACGCCGGTCCGCGCGCCGACGACGTTGGTCCGCGGCTGCGACGGAGGTCCGCGGGCCCGACGTGTCCTCCAGACACGATTTGGCCGCGAACGACGATGGCCGGCCTCGATTTGCCCCCAGCTCGCGTGAATCGTGTCTGGTAGGCATGAAACGGGGTTCGAAGGGGTCGAATTGGACCGTTCGGGGCACCCATCGTGTCTGTGAGACACGAACTGTTCGCGAGGCCGGCGTCAAGGGCCACCACGTGCTTCCTCCCCGCTCGATTCGTGCCGATGAGGCACGAACGCACCAATCGTGGTGGAAGCGTTGCTAAACCGGTTTACACGATGCCGCGGCGGCCGATATGCTCCCGCGGATGGAGCCCACCGTCCGCATTCCCTCGGCCGCACCCGGACACGTACGCGTCCCGCCGGAGCTGGAGGGACTGCGGCGTCTCGCCTACAACCTCTACTGGACCTGGCATCCCAAGGCGCGCGCGCTGTACGCCCGGATCAACAGCGCGGCGTGGGCACGCGCCCACAGCCCCATCCCCGTGCTGACCGGGATGGTCGACTGGGCGTCGCTGCTGGACAACCCCGAGTTCATGGCCGAGGCGCACCGCGTCATCGCCGACTTCGATCGGTACATCGCCAACGGGGCGGATCACTGGTTCCATCGCAAGCACGCCCGCGAGCTGGAGGGCCCGGTCGCGTACTTCTGCGCCGAGTACGGCCTCCACGAGACCCTCGGCATCTATTCGGGCGGCCTCGGTGTCCTCGCCGGCGATCACATGAAGGCCGCCAGCGACATGGCCCTGCCGCTCGTGGGCGTCGGGCTGCTGTACCGCAATGGCTACTTCCGCCAGACGATCGATGCGGACGGTCACCAGGAGCATCGGTACCCCGACTACGACCTCACTCGGCTGCCGCTGACGCGCGCCCTCGGGCGCGAGGGCGACCCACTGACCGTGTCGGTCGATCTGCCAGGGCGAGACGTCCAGGTCGACGTCTGGACCGTCCAGGTCGGGCGGGTGCCGGTCCTGCTCCTCGACTCGGACAACCCTGCCAATGACGCGGCCGACCGGCCGATCACGAACATCCTGTACGTGCGCGGCCGCGAGATGCGCTTGCACCAGGAGCTGATCCTCGGCATCGGGGGCGTGCGGGCGCTGCGGGCGCTCGGGATCGAGCCGGCCGCGTGGCACCTCAACGAGGGCCACTCCGCGTTCCTCCTGGCGGAACGCGCCAGGGAGCTCGTCGCGACCGGCACGAGCCTCGACGACGCGCTGCAGCAGGTCGCGCGAAACAGCGTCTTCACGATCCACACGCCGGTTTCCGCCGGAAACGAGCGGTTCGACACGGAGCTCGTGCGGCGCGTCGCCGGTCCCCTCCTCGACGGCGATGGTCGCCCGACCACTGGCGGCGTGCCGATCTCGCGCGTCCTCGAGATCGGGCGCGGAGCGGACAACGATCCCAACCAATTCGACATGACCGCCTTCAGCCTCCGACTCACCAACGGCGCGAACGCCGTCAGCAAGCTCCACGCGACGACCGCGAACGCGACCTGGTACGGCATTGCGCCACACGGGATCCAGCCGGTCACCAACGGCGTGCACCCCCCGACCTGGGTCGGTGGGCCGGTCCGGGACCTGTTCGAGCGGTACCTCGACGCGGACCTCGACGACCTCGACGCTTCGACGAACGCCACGCGCTGGTGGGAGCGGATCGATCGCATCCCCGCGGCGGAGCTCTGGAACGCCCACGTCCACCAGAAGCGGGAGCTGGCCGTCTTCGCCCACGGCCGCCTCCGGACGCAGTTCGCCCGTCACGGCGAGGCGCCCCGCGCCCTCCAGGAGCTCGAGGACGCCCTCGACCCGGATGTGCTGACGATCGGATTCGCGCGCCGCTTCGCGACGTACAAGCGGGCGGGCATGATCTTCACCGAGACCGAGCGGCTGGCTCGACTCCTGTCGAACACCGAGCGGCCGGTCCAGATCGTGTTCGCGGGCAAGGCCCACCCGGCCGACAGGCCCGGGCAGGCCGTGATCCAGGAGATCTTCGGCCGGACGCGCGCACCCGAGTTCCGGGGCCGGGTCTTCATCCTCGAGGACTACGACATGCGGATCGGCCGGTTCCTCGTCCAGGGTGTCGACGTCTGGCTCAACAACCCGCGCCGCCCGCTGGAGGCCTCCGGGACATCCGGCATGAAGGCCGCGATGAACGGCGTCGTGAACCTCAGCGTCCTCGACGGATGGTGGGACGAGGGCTGGGATGAGGCCAACGGCTGGGCGATCGGCGGCCGCTCGCCGTCGACCGACGAGGCCGCGCAGGACTGGGCCGATGCGCAGGACCTCTACCGGCTCCTCGAGAACGATGTCGTTCCCGAGTACTACGACCGCGACGCGAAGGGCCTGCCGGCCCGCTGGATCGAGCGGATGCGGCGGTCGATCTCTTCGATGCTGTGGCAGTTCTCCACGACGCGGATGCTCCACGAGTACACCGAGCGGCTGTATCTGCCGGCTGCCGGCATCGAGGTCGCGCCCGAAGCCGAGGCCAAGGCCGGCGCTGATTCGGAGGCCGAGGTCAAGCCCTGATGGCGCCGCGGATCTCGCTCGCGCTGACGCTCCATAACCACCAGCCGATCGGCAACTTCGGGTGGGTGCTCGAGGAGGTCTTCGAGCAGGCCTACAAGCCGATGGTCGAGGCGCTCGGACGGCACCCCAGGGTCCGCGTCGGGCTGCACTACACCGGGCCCCTCCTGGAGTGGCTTCGCGCCGAGCGGCCGGCGTTCGTGCGCGACCTGCGGGCGCTCGTGGAGCGCGGCCAGGTCGAGATCCTTGGCGGCGGGCTGTACGAGCCGGTCCTCGCATCGCTCCCGGAGCGCGATCGCATCGCCCAGCTCGAGCGCATGGCGGACACGGTCGAGGCCACGTTCGGCAAGCGCCCGGGCGGCGCCTGGCTCGCGGAGCGGGTCTGGGAGCCCGACCTGCCGACGTCGCTCGCCGCGGCGGGGTACCGCTGGACGATCCTCGATGATTCGCACTTCCGTGCCGCCGCGATCCCCGAGGACGCGATGTGGGGCCCCTACACCACGGACGACCAGGGCAGGATCCTCACGGTCTTCGGGACGGAGCAGGGGCTGCGATACCTCATCCCCTTCCACGATGTCGAGGAGGTCATCGGGTACCTGCGGGAGGCCGCCACAGAGGCGGGCGATCGCGTCGGGACGATGGGCGACGACGGCGAGAAGTTCGGCGCGTGGCCCACCACGTACGAGCACTGCTGGGGCGAGGGTCGATGGGTCGAGCGGTTCTTCGATGCACTCGAGGCCAACGCCGACTGGCTGACGACGGTCCGCCCCTCCGACTGGCTCGACGGACGGGCGCCGATCGGGCGCGTCTACGTCCCCACCGGGTCCTATGCCGAGATGGGCGAGTGGGCGCTGCCCGCGGGCGAGAGCCGGGAGTTCGCCGAGGCCCTCCACCGAGCACGCGAAGCGAAGGCCCCCGAGGAGCGCTGGCTCCGCGGTGCGTTCTGGCGGAACTTCCAGGTCAAGTACCGTGAGATCAACGACCTCCACAAGCAGATGCTCCGGACGTCAGCCAAGGTCGAGGCGATGGCGGAAGGTCCGACGCGCGAGGCCGCGGTCGACCACCTGTTCCGCGGCCAATCGAACGACTGCTATTGGCACGGCCTGTTCGGCGGGATCTACATCGCCCACATGCGGGCGGCGACCCTGGCCCACCTCATCGCCGCCGAGGATCTCGCGGACGCGGCGGCCGGCGCGCAGGTCGGCAGCGAGATTCGCGATCTCGACCTCGATGGGCGAGACGAGCTGCGGCTGGCGAACGATGGCCAGGTGGTCGTCGTCGAGCTGGACGAGGGCGCGGGAATCGGCGCGTGGGACCTCCGGGCCGCGCGGCATGCGCTGACGGGCGTGCTGCGCCGGCGCCCCGAGGCCTACCACGAGACCCTGCGCCGGCACGAGCGCGAGGTCGCGGAACGGGCGACCGCCGCTGCCGCGGGTTCCGCTGGATCGACGAATGGCGCCGGCCGGAACGACGACGCCCTCGATGGCGGCGCGCCCGCCTCGATCCACGAGATGGTCCAGGTCAAGGAAGCGGGCCTGGCCGATCGGCTCGTCTACGACGACTATGAACGTCGGAGCGGTCTCATCCGGATCCTGCCGGCGGACGCCTCCGCGGCGAGCTGGGGCGCCGGCGGCCGTGGCGAGCTCGGCGACTTCGTCGACGGCCCCTTCCGGCTCGAGCGAGTCGACGACGCGGTTGCGGTCCTCGCGCGCGACGGCATCGTCACGATCGATGGCGCCGGCTTCCCCATGCACGCCAAGACCGAGATTCGCCTCAGCGGCGGTCGCCTCGACCCGATCCTCGAGCAGCGCGTGACCCTCGAGAACCGTGGTGAACACTCGATCGACGTCCGCGTCGGCGTCGAGTACGCGATCACGATGCTCGGCGGCGGCGGTAATCCGGAGGCCTGGTGGGAGGTCGGCGGCATGCGCGGGAGCCACGACGGGACGGGCGCAAGCGCAGACGTCACGGATTTGGCCCAGGGCAACGGGTGGCTCGGCGTCGAGGTTGCGACCGCCGTCGACCCCGCGGCAGATGCCTGGCACGCGCCGATCGAGACGGTGTCGAACTCCGAGGCCGGCTTCGAACGCGTCTACCAGGGCAGCGCGCTGCTGCTCTCCTGGCCCGTCCACCTGACGCCCGGCGAACGGTTCATTGCTTCCGTGCGCCACGCCGCGACGGTCGCAGTGGATCGTGCGCAACCAGACCTCGAGACCGCGCCAGCGCAGGTCTGAACGCAGAGCGCCGCCCGCAATCGAAGCGCTGCACGCCCTATGTGCATTTCCGGCTCTAGCGGGCGACAAGACACCTCGAGCCGAATGAAGCTCCACCGCGGCCGGCAACCCAAGCCCAGATGCGTTCTCGGTTTGATCTTCGTCGAGAGCGATGGGGACTCCGCCCCGCGCGACTGTCGCCAGTCGGCCAACAAGGGCAGTGGCTTGTGAGCTTCCTAGGCTGGAATTTGCACATAGAACATGCGTCGCGAGCCGCAATGCTCAGGTGACGGTCACGACGACAGCGAGGGTGCCCTCGAGGCGAATCCGGCCCGAGAATCCGTCAGCCCGCGGCCTGCGCGCCACGGGCTGACGTTGGAGGATGGCGAAGGGAGGGTCCTAGGCGCTGATGCCTCGGACCGGAGATCGGGGGTCGCGCGACTCGAACCGGGAGTCGACGCCGTATCGCTGCGCGAGAATGTCGAGCACGACGATCGCGCCAACCATCACGATGATGAACAGCAGGCCACTCATTGGTGTGACCCCCTTTCCCTTGCTCCGGTTTGGTACAGTGAACTAGGCCAAGTCGGAATGTACTTGGACTAGCAGACTATGTCAACAGGTACGATGGACCCACTCCCCACCCAGGGCGCGGGCGGCGACCCGAACCTCGACGTCGAGCGTGATTCCGACGTCCCGATCTCCACGCAGATCTACTGGCAGCTCGCCTACAAGATCGAATCCGGGCGGCTCCAGCCCGGCGAGCGCCTCTGGCCGGTGCGCGAGCTGGGCGCGGCCCTGCGCGTCAATCCCAACACCATTCGCGCGGTCTACCGCCGTCTCGCCGACAACGGCTACGTCCTGAGCCGCCACGGCGCCGGGACGGTCGTCTCCGATCGCACCACCCATCGCCGCCGGCCCGAGGCGCTCGGCGGGATCGTCTCGGAGATGCTTCGCCGCGCTGCGCAGGCCGGCTTCACGCCTGACGAGGTCGCCGCCGCCGCGTACGCCGCAGCCACCGAGCGGAAGCGCCCGGGCCAGCAGGTCCACGTCCTCTTCGCCGAGTGCACCACCGCGGACGCCGGGTACGACGCCGAGCGCCTGAACCGGGAGTTCGCCGGCCAGATCGAAGCCGAGGGCACGCTGCTCGACGAGATCCCCGAGCGCCTGGAGAAGTTCCACTACGACCTCGTCGCGACGACGACCTTCCACGCCGACGAGGCCCAGGCCCTGGTCGGCGGGCGGGTGCCGGTCGTGGCAATGCTCGTCGGACCGGGCTACGTCGAACTCGTCCACGAGATCGCCGCGCTGCCGGAGGGTTCGCGGGTGGGCGTGGTCTGCGCCTCGGATCGGGGCACGGACAACATCGCCGAAACGCTCGCGATCGCCGGCACCAAGGGCATCGAGATCGTCTCGGCGACCATCGGCGACACGGAGCGCCTGACGCTCGTCGACCGAACGGCGGACATCATCCTCATGTCGCGCGAGGCAATCGCGCAGAAGCTCGACCAGAAGCTCCAGCGCCCGGAGCGCGTCCGGCCGTGGAGCTACGAGTTCGACCCTGCGGGGCTCGAGCTGCTCCGGCGCTCGATCGAGCGAGCGGGGAGCGCGCGGCGCGGCGATGTCGCGTCGGGATCGAACCCCGAACTCGCGGCGGTCTGACATCCTTCGCCCGATGCGGGCGATCCCGTTAGCACGGGCGGCGAGACGGAAGCACGGCCTCGAGCCGATCGTCGGACGTGACGGCACGCTCGACGCGGCCGACGCCCCTGCCGCGAGGAAGATCGCAGCCCAGCTGACAGCCGCGCGGGACAAGGACGGCGAGCCCGCCGTCTCCGCGGGCGAGGTTGCAGCGCTGGCGGCGCTCGATGCGGCGCTCCACCGGCTCGTCGAGGAGGAGCAGGATGCCGGCCGCGCCGACCTCACGGCGACGTTCGAGGCGGTCGGCTCAGCCCTCGGGTCGAAGGCGATCGCCGAGGTCGACCGGCAGTGGCGCGGGCAGCTTCCGGAGAGCTGAGGGATGCCCCGCCCGGTCCGAACCTGCTCGTCGAGGTGCTCGTCCTCGCGGCGCTCAACGAGGATCCGGCGGCCACGAGCGTCCGCGAGCTGGTCGACGACACGCCGCTCCGCGACGGGACGGCGTACGAGGCGCTGGTCGACGAGGCGGAGCGGCAGCTCGGGGACGGGCCGCCAACGGGTCGGCAGGCGCGGCGCCGCGGCCTAAGGCCCGTGGCGGTGCCGAGGCAACGGCCGGGCGGGCTCGCGGTGGGACGCCGGGTGCACTCGGCCCGGAGGCACCGCTGCCGGCACGGTTGCGCGAGCCGATGCTCCGCGCGCCGGGCTCCCTGGGCGCCCAGCTGCGCTGGATCCGCGAACACTGGCCGGCGATCGGAAGGGATCCCGCGCTGGCCCGCCGCATCGACCTCGCGCTCGACGTCCTCGCCGAGGAAGCGCGAGCCCTCGAGCTGAAGGGTGCCGGCGCCCACTTCGGCGGCCCGCTCGTCGTCGAGCGGCCGGACTACCACGGGCTCGACTCGGACGCGGTGGCCTTCTCCAACGACACCGACTGGATGCCGAGCGTCGTCCTGATGGCGAAGTCGACGTATGTCTGGCTCGAGCAGCTCGCGCGACGGTTCGAGCGGCCCATCTCGACCCTCGCCGACGTGCCCGACGAAGAGCTCGACCGGCTTGCCGGGCTCGGGGTCACCGGGACTCTGGCTCATCGGCCTGTGGCAGCGCAGCCGCGCATCGGCCGACATCAAGCGCCGGCGCGGCGACCAGGAGGCCGTGGCGAGCGCCTACGCCATCGATGACTACCGGATCGCGGACGACCTCGGGGGTGAGCCGGCCTTCGAGGACCTCAAGGCCCGCGCGTGGTCCCGCCGGATCCGGATCGCCGCCGACATGGTCCCGAACCACATGGGCATCGACTCCCGATGGGTCATCGAGCATCCGGAGCGGTTCATCTCGGTCCCCGAGCCGCCCTACCCGGCGTACTCGTTCACCGGCCCGAACCTGTCCCAGGACGACCGCGTCGACATCCAGATCGAGGACCACTACTGGGACGGCACGGATGCGGCTGTCGTGTTCCGCCGCCGCGACACCCAGAGCAACGAGGAACGGTTCATCTACCACGGCAACGACGGCACCTCGTACCCGTGGAACGACACGGCCCAGCTGGACTACCTCCGCGCGGACGTCCGCGAAGCGGTGATCCAGACGGTCCTCGATGTCGCTCGGCGGGCGCCGATCCTGCGGTTCGACGCGGCCATGGTCCTCGCGCGACGCCACATCCGCCGGCTGTGGTTCCCGGAGCCTGGCGCGGGCGGGGCGATCCCTTCCCGGGCGGAGCACGCGCTCTCGAACGCGGAGTTCAACAAGCGGATGCCGAAGGAGTTCTGGCGCGAGGTCGTCGACCGGGTCGCTGCCGACGCACCGGGCACGCTGCTGCTCGCCGAGGCGTTCTGGCTCCTCGAGGGCTACTTCGTTCGGACCCTCGGCATGCACCGCGTCTACAACTCCGCGTTCATGCACATGCTCCGCGACGAGGACAACGCCGGCTACCGCAAGGTGATGCGCGACACCCTGGAGTTCGACCCGGCGATCCTGGCGCGCTTCGTCAACTTCCTCACGAATCCCGACGAGCGGCCGGCGGCGGAGCAGTTCGGGACGACGGACAAGGCGTTCTCGGCGGCGACGCTCCTCGCGACCCTCCCCGGGCTGCCGATGTTCGGGCACGGCCAGGTCGAGGGGTTCCGCGAGCGCTACGGGATGGAGTTCCAGAAGGCCCGCTGGGACGAGCCGGTCGACCAGTCGCACGCCGACCACTTCGCCTGGGCAATCGTGCCGTTGCTCCGGCGCCGCTCGGCCTTCTCGGGCACGACCGACTTCCACCTCTACGACGCCCACACGGACGGTGGCACGGTCGACGAGAACGTCTACGCGTTTTCGAATGGGAGCGGCGGCGATCGGAGCCTCGTGCTCGTGAACCACCGTTTCGGCGACACGACGGTCCGGATCGACTGGTCCGTCGAGGCGGCCGCTCCGGGCGGGAGCGGCGGCGGCGACCGAACGAGCGTCCGTCTCGCCGAGGCCCTGGCGCTCGATGGCGGCGACGACGCGATCGTGCGGTTCGTCGACCAGCGCTCCGGCTTCGAGATCCGGCGCACCGCGGGCGAGCTTCGGCGCGAGGGTCTCCGCGTGACCCTTGGCGCCTACGAGGCCCGCGTCCTCTGGCTCGACCCCGACCTGCCGGCGGCACCGGAGATTGCCGCGCAGCCCAAGGCCGCTGGGAAGCCAGCCGCCGCCGAGCGTTCCGCCGTGCAGCGACGACCCATGGTGAGCCGGACTGCGGCGCGCGATCGCGCGAGCCGTCCGGGCGTGAAGAAGCCGGCAGTCAGGCGACCTCGCCGACGGCCGTGAGGACGTCGAGCTCCGTGCCGCGGCTACGATTCCGACGATGAGCAGCGGCCCGAGCATGATCGCGCGCCACGACGCCGCGTCGAAGCCGTGGGTCGCGCCGGTGACGCTCGAGGGGCGGATCGTGCGCCTGGAGCCGCTCGGCATCGAGCACCTCGACGATCTCGCCTCCGTGGCCTTCGATCCCGCGATCTGGCGCTGGACGATCGCGCGCCCCACCGACATCGCCGGGCTCCGCGCCTGGCTCGAGGCCGCCGTCGCCGCGCAGCAGGCGGGTACCGAGCTGCCGTTCGCGACGGTGGACGTGGCCACGAGCCGGGCCATCGGCAGCTCGCGCTTCCTCTCGATCGTGCCGGAGCACCGACGCCTCGAGATCGGCTGGACCTGGGTCACGACCGCCTACCAGCGGCGCGGCGCCAACCAGGAGGCGAAATACCTCCAGCTCCGCCACGCCTTCGAGGACCTCGGCGCGAACCGGGTCGAGTTCAAGACCGATTCCCGGAACGAGAAGGCCAACCCCGCCCTGCTCTCGATCGGCGCGACGTTCGAAGGCACGTTCCGGAACCACATGGTCATGCCGGATGGTCCGCTCCGGCACTCGAACTACTACGCGGTGACCGTCGAGGACTGGCCGAACGTGAAGGCCATGCTCGAGGCCCGGATCCGCTCCATCGTGGAGGTCGAGCGGCCCGGCTGAGGCGCGGGATGAGTCCGGGACGGGCCGGGCTCCCAGCCGTTCCTTTCGACGCAGGGTCGTCGTCGCCTGGGCCGGCAGGCCGAACCGAGAACCAACGCGACGCCCAGATCGACCCTTTTCTGTCGTGCGCTAGGCCCTGGGCCCAGCCCGTCGCCCGCCGCACGAAATCTTCGGGCTGGCAGGCCAGCGGGTCGCGGGCCGCGCCGGCACCCGTTGGTTCCGCGGCCTTTCTCAGGATCGGGCGCTCTGCCATGATCAACGGGCCGGCACCGGTCGCCGGTCAAGCCGAGGGAGACGTCGTGATCGATCTGCTGGTCAAGATCCTCATCAACGCCGTCGGCGTGTATGTCGCGGTCCTGCTCGTGCCCCAGATCGCGTTCCCGGCCGCGGACGACCTGCTCAAGCTGCAGGGCAACTGGTGGCACGTCGTCGTCGTGGCGCTGCTCCTCGCCCTGATCAACGCCTACGTGAAGCCGATCCTGAAGGTCCTGTCCTTCCCGATCACGCTGATGACCGTCGGGCTGTTCTCGTTCGTCCTGAACGCGCTGCTCCTGCTGCTGGTCGCATGGCTCTCCGACCAGGTCGACATCAACTTCACGATCGGTGGCTTCCCGCCTGACTTCACCGCGGACTCGTTCATCGGCGCGCTGCTCGGCTCGATCGTGATCAGCATCGTGTCGATCATCCTGAGCATGCTCGACCGAGGCCGCCGGATCATCACCTGAGCGGCGAGGGCGGCGGCCGGGAGACCGACCGGCTTCCAGGGATCGCGGCGACGCTGCGGGCCGCGGGAGCGAGATTCGGCACGCCCGTCCAGGTCACGGATCAGGCGACGCTCGAAGCGAGTGCGGCTGGCGTCCGCGCGGCGTTCCCCGACCCGTGGCTTCGCGCCTTCTCGGTCAAGGCGAACGACGTCGCGCCGATCGTCGCCCGCGTGGCGGCGCTCGGCTTCGACGCGAACGTCGTGTCCCGCGGCGAATGGGCGGTCGCCCAGAAGGCCGGCCTTCCGAATGCCAGGATCACGCTCGAAGGCGTCGGCAAGACCGACGCCGAGCTTCGTGCGACGTGCGATGCCGCCACAAACGGAGACCCGCTTCGCTGGATCGCGATCGAGTCGCTCGACGAGGCCGAGGCGCTCATCGAGGTCGCCCGGCGACGCCTCGGCCGCCGCGGCGGTGGCGCCGGTTCGGGTGGCGCCGGTTCGGGTGGCGCCGGTTCGGGTGGCGCCAGGTCGGATGGCGCGCGCGGCCGCAAGCGACCCTCGGTCGATGTCCTGTTCCGGCTCAACCCCGAGGTCACGCCGGAGACAAGGCAGGACCTCGCCGTGGGAGCCGGCAGCTCGAAGTTCGGGATGACCGCCGACGAGCTCTCGAACGCGGTGGAGCTCGTGAGTGGTGGCCCTGGGCTCGTGGCGCGCGGGATCCAGCTGCACGTCGGGTCGCAGCTCGGGGCTGTTGACGCGTGGCGGGATGCGGTGCGCCGCGGCCTCGCCCTGCTCGCGCTGCTCGGCGGCACGCGAGCGAGATTCGACACGCTCGACGTCGGCGGCGGGTTTCCGGTCGTCCCGATCGGCGAGGGTGCCCCGGGTCCCGAGCGATTCGCGCGGGAGCTCCCGCGCCCTCATCGAGGCGATCCCCGCCGACCGCCGCCCGAAACGCTTCGCCATCGAGCCGGGACGCGCGCTCGTGGCCCGCGCCGGGTTCCTCGTGGCCCGGGTCCTCCACGTCCGCGAGCGCGGCGGCCGCCAGGTCGTCCTCGACGCCGGGATGACGGAGCTCATCCGGCCGGCGCTCTACGAGGCCTGGCACGAGATCACGGCGCTGACCTCGCTCGGCCGGCCGGTCGAGGCCCGGCCCCGCGGCAGGCGTGGCGGCACGCCGATCGCCGAGCCCGGCCTCGAGCCCGCCCGCGTCGACGGCCCGATCTGCGAGTCGACCGACCACCTCGGCGACCACCTCCTGCCGCCGCTGCGGCGCGGCGACCTCGTCGCCATTCGCGATGCCGGCGCGTACTCGGCCTCGCTCGCCTCGACCTACAACGGCCGGCCGCGACCGCCACAGGTCATCGTCGAGCGCGATGGCTCGCTGACCCTCGCACGCCGGCGGGGCTCGCTCGGCGCGCTCGGCTAGCATTCGAGCCATGGGTGCAGTCGACACGATGGAAGAGTTCTTCGAGAAGCTCAACGACGGCGATCGCCAGGGCGCGGTGGCGCTCATGGACGAGCGGGTCGAGATGCGGATTCACGTCGGCGACAACGCCCGGACGCTCCGCGGCGTCGAGCAGGTCGGCGGCTGGTTCCTCCGCGCCGAGCCGGGGCTGAAGATGATCCCCGGCGGCGTGATGGACCTCGGGATCACCTACCAGGCCGACGTCCTGACGGTTCGCCCCGGGGCCCCGAGCCAGCACCTCGACGCCTCGTTCCGCGTCGAGGCAGGGAAGATCACCTCGATCAACCTCGCGCCGAGATAGGCGCAGCGGCGGCTCGGTAGCCGCCCGACCCCTTCGACTAGTTCCCGGCCGGGATCTCGCTGGCCGCCGGCAGCTCGTCGGGGTTGGGTGCCGGAATGACCAGCTGGTCGCCGATCTGCAGCTTGTTCGGGTCCGGCAGGGTCTCCGCGTTGGCCGCGATGAGGTCCTCGAGCGGGATGCCGAATCGGCCGGCGATCCTCGAGAGCGTGTCCCCGGACTTGACGACGTAGATCTGGTCGGTCGGCTTGGGGACGGGCGTCGGAGCGGGGGTGATCAGCTGCGTCACGACCGGCGTGGTCGGGGTGGCAGCGCCGTCGCCCGAGGGGCCGCCGAACCCGAGCAGCCCCGGTAGGGCGAAGAGCACCGCGGCGGCCAACGCGAGGGCGACGACCGCCACGAGGATCGGCGGGAGTGAGAGCTCCGGCAGCCGTCGTGAGCGGAGCGTGGGGTAGGCCTCCAGCGGCCGGGCGCTCTCCCACTCGGGCGCATTGCCGTCGCGACGTCGCTCGCGGCGAGGACCGGAGCCGCCTCCGCCACTGCCACTGCCGCCGCCTGCCGCGGGCCGCGACGGGCCAGGGCCGCCGCCGCCCAGCGCCGCCACCCGCTCCGAATCCCGCTCGCGCCGACGTCGCGTCTGCGGCTCGGGCGTTTCCTCGTCCTCGTCGTCATCGTCCCAGGGGCCCGGCGCGACGCTTCGATCTGCCGGCGCGACCGGTGGTGCGTACGGCGGCACGTCCCCGACTGGCACGTCGAGCTCGTCTGGCTCCGAGTCGGGCTCGGCGTCGGCCTGCGCCTCCACCTCGTCGGGCTCGCGGCTCATACCCGGAACGCCGGGCACCGAGGCGACACGATCCGCGTAGCTGCCGGAGAGCCCGCGTCCCCGGCGCGGGACGTCGGGGGCCGCAGCGCCTGTCCCGGCCTCGTCGTCCTCCCAGTCGCCGTCTGGCGGTTGCTCGCCGTGTCCCGAGCGCGCCGACCACGGCGGCGGCGAGGCCCAGTTCCGCGGCGGGTTGCGCTGCGAGGACGGTGCGGTTGCCGCAGCGGCAACGACATCGAGTGGATCGAGCGACCGCGGCGCGTCCGCCCGGGACCGAGCCGCCTCGCGTCGGGCCCAGTCCTGGAACGTGGGGCAGACCGGGAAGGCCGACGAGAGGCAGTAGGCCTCCTGGTGCGCGAGGGCGCGCGGGGCCGGCTGGGCCTCGGCGTAGCAGCGGTGACGGTGGTCGGGAGAGGCGGCGCGCTCGTCGCGATCGTCCTCGAAGGCGACGAAGGGACACGCCGGGGCACCGTCGACGATCGGGAGCCCTCGCTCGGTCATCTGCGCGGATGATACCCGCCGAGGCGCACCGGATCGCCCCTCAGCCGGACCTCGCCTCCGCTACCCCGCCGATCGTGACGGGCGGCCGGTTCGAGCCCGACCCGTTGACACGCCGTGGAGCAGTCGTGCCGGAGCGCCCGGCTGGACCTGGGGCTGCGCGTGCGGCAACGGGTGCGCGGGCACGGCGCCGGTATGCGAGCTCGCTCCCGCGTGGGCACCAACCGGCTGGTTGAACCGACGGCCGATCTCCGGCACCGCGGCGTAGGCGCGGGTCAGCTCCGGCAGGCCCATCTGGAGCCAGTCGTCGACCCGCCAGCACAGGAGCGGCGCCACGGCCGCGATGTACACGTACGAGCCGAAGTAGCCGGCGAACTGCGCGACGACGAACGCTGCGGTCCCGACCACGATCACGCCATCGAGCGACCGGACGCGCAGCGCCCCGAGCACCGCCACGGCGCCGCTGATGAGGTAGCGGATGGATTCGAGCGCGCGGGGGGCGAGGCCCGGCGCGATCCCGTCGAGGATCGCCGCGACGCTCCAGTACGACGCTCGAAGGTGCGTCTCCTGGGCCATCGCCAGGCTCTTGAGGTAGCCGCCCGGGCCCCACAGGAACAGGACCGGACCCCAGGCCACGATGGAAGCGCCGACGAAGGCAAGGACCGCGGGCAGGCCCGCCCAGAGCAGCAGTGCCGGCACCCACGCGACGGCGTACGGCTTGAAGGCCACGGCCACGGCGAGGATCACCGCGCCGGCGGCCGGGCGGCGGGTCGCGACCGCCATCGCCGCGAGAATCATCAGCCCGGCCGATGTGTCATTCGAGCCGTCGACGGACGCGAGCACCAGCGGCGGCGCGACCGCGAAGATCGCCAGGCCGAGCGGCCGGCCATTCGCGGCCCGCAGCCCGAGCCACCCCAGGAGCACGCCCGAGACGGCGAGCTCCATGAGCGTCGGGTCCCACCACAACGGCAGGTACCAGAGCAGCGCGATCGGGCCGTACGGGAACGCGGCGCCGGCGGGCCTCGAGACGGCGTAGCCGAGCCCGTATGGGTCGCCACCGTTGAGCATCACCTGGATCGCGGCGCTCGTGGTGTCCGCGACATCCGAGGCGGGAGCGCCGAAGGCGGACAGGCGCAGCGAGACCGCGCAGAGGATCAGCACCAGCACGGGCAGCCACCGGAGCTGCCAACGCGCGGCGGCGACCATCGTGAGCGCCAGGGCGCCCGCGACCGCGACCGCGACGCTGTCGCGCCAGATCGGCTGGACGGCCATCACCGTCGCGATACCGAGGGCCAGGATCCACGGGCCGCTGCGGCCTCGTTGGGGCATGGCGAAAGAGGGAACGTGTTGCATCAGGCGCGGATTCTCCCGGGTTTGCCGATTCCACGCTGGCGGTCGATTCGCGGGCGTTTGACAGTGCCCGGTCGCGCTTCGACACTCGGAGGCAACGATCCGTCGCGTTTCCTTGTCCCGATGAACCCGGCGTCGCCGGGCCGTCCAGCCCAGCCGGAAGGAGATTCCATGTTCATGACGAAGGTCGTCCTCCAATTCCTGTCCCCAAAGGCCGTGGTGCGCGCGCATTGCGACCTGCCCTGCGGCGTCTACGACCCGGAGCAGGCGAGAATCGAAGCAGAAAGTTGCTACAAGATCGTCGAGAAGTACGGCGCGAATGAGGACGCTGCCTTCAGAACGCGTGCGATCGCGATCAAGGAAGCCCGCGCCGAGCTCGTGAAGCACCATCTCGACGTCCTCTGGCACGACTACTTCAAGCCCGAGCACCTCGAGAAGGTCCCCAACCTCCACGACCTCTTCTGGCAGGCCAACAAGCAGGTCTCGAAGGTCAAGGCCTCGACCGATATCGCTGATGCCAAGAAGCTCCTCGACCTGATCGACGAGGTCGATGCTGCGTGGAAGGCCACCGGCGGCAACGAGAAGACCCGCGTCGCCGGCCGCCCGAGCTGACCCCGACCAACCCGATCTGGCCCCGCGGTCGCCTGAGGTGGCCGCGCGCCCGAGCCTCTGGCGGGTAGCCGTCACCGAAGGCTCCATGGCGCCCGCGATCCTGCCGGGCGACTGGCTTCTCGTCCGGCGCGGTGTGTCCCGCTGGCCGCGTGCCGGGTCCATCGTCGTCTTTCGCGAGCCGTTATCCGAGACCCTCGCGATCAAGCGCGTTGCGGCGGGACCCGGCGACCAGGTGCGATTCGGCGGGGGCTACCTGACCCTCGCCCCGGACGAGGCCTGGCTCATCGCCGATGCGGACGAGAAGACCGCCGCATCCGTCGGGTCAGGACCGCCGGTCGACTCGAACCGCTTCGGTCCCGTGGCTCTCGGCGACCTGGTCGGGACCGTCCTGTTCCGGTACGCGCCGCTGCGCCGCTTCGGGCGAGTGCCTCGCCGGTCCTCCTGACCGGCCACAATCACGGGATGGACGACCGCCGCCTCGATCCCGACGCACCTCTCGCAGGCCCGCCCGACCCGTGGGCCGAGACCGACATGCCCTCGCCGCGCGACGGCCCGCCCTGGCACATGACCGAGATGATCGAGGCGGAGCCTCGGCTCGCCGTAAGGATCCTGGATCGCGTCCAGTTGGACGGGAGCGCGGCGCGGCTGGCCGAGGCCGTGCGTGAGCATGCAGGCGCCGGCAACCCCATCGCCGTGGTTGGATGTGGCACGAGCGAGCACGGCGCCCGCGCCGTGGCGGCGATCCTGGGAGAGGCGCTCGGTCGGGGGGCTCGAACACGCTCGATCCAGGCGTTCGAGGCTGCCGTGGACACGGTGGCGGCATCGGGTCCGGCGCTCGTGATCGGGATCAGCCACGAGGGCGCCACGTGGGCGACGATGCGCGCGATGGAGGTCGCTCGCGCCGGTGGCGCGACGACGGCGTTGATCACGGTCTCTCGACGGGCTCCGGCGGCTGCCCTCGCCGACATCGTCCTGGAGACCGGCGAGCTCGACCGGTCCTGGTGCCATACCGTCGGCTACCTGTCACCGATCGTTGCCGGGATCGCAGTCGCGGCAGAGCTTCGGTCGAGGACCGTCGATCGAGATTCGGTCCATTCGATCCTCGCCGCAGGACTGCCCGACGTCGTCATCACGGCCATCGAGGCGCTCGCCCGGCAGCTCGCCTCCTGCGATCGCATCGTGGTCATCGGGAGCGGCATCGACCGCATCGCCTCGCGCGAGCTGACCCTGAAGATCGAGGAGGGCACCCACATCCCCGCGGCGTTCCGAGACGTCGAGACGATGCTCCACGGGCACCTGGCGGGCATGGACGAGCGCACGGGGCTTGTCGCGATCGCCGCCGATTCCCGCGACGTCCCGGCGCGCGCGCGACGGCTTGGGCAGGCGCTTCGGGCTGCGGTCGCCATCGGGATGCCTGCCGGGGCAATCCTGACGTCCGAGTACGACAGCGCGATCGACCCCGGCCTGACGCCAGCCGGCCGGGTGGAACTCCGGGCGTCCGAAACGAGCATCGGGTCCGCCGGGCTCGCCCTCCTCGCCACCACGATGCCGCTCCAGCTCCTCACCGAGCGGATCGCCCGCGAGCGAGGCGTCAACCCGGATCCGATCCGGCGCGACGATCCTCGCTATCTCGCCGCCGCCGAGGCCTCAAGCGCGACCAGCTAGCAGCCCCCCGGCGACTTCGGCTTACGGCGCACGGCGGGTCAGACTTTCCCGATCAGCTCCTCGCCGAGCAGGTCGATGTGCTCGAGGTCGAGCGGCACGAAGTCCTGGAGCATGATCCGCTCCAGTCCGGTGTCCGCGAACCGCCGCGCCATGGCCCGCGCTTCTTCGGGCGTTCCCAGGATCCAGCGGTTCCGCCGCTGGTCCAGCCAGGCTCGACCATTTGCCGCGCCTTCCCCGAACCCGGCGAGCAGGGCATCGGCGCGCCGCGCCACCTCCGCCTCGTCCCGCCCGATGAGGGCGCCCACCATCGCCGAGCGCGTCAGCGTCTGGGGATCGCGACCGATCGCGCGACAGGCTTCGTCGAGCTCGCGCTCCTTCGGCCCGACGTCCTCCGGCGACGCCGAGGAGAGGTTGAACTCGTCCGAGTACTTGGCGGCGATGCGGTAGCCGCGCGCCGAGCCACCGCTCCCGGTGATGATCCTCGGGCGAACGCGCCCGTTCTCGCGTGGCCTGCCCTCGACCTCGACCGGGCCAGGCCGAAGCGCGCCGTTACGGACCTTGACCTGGTGACCCTCGAACGACCAGCCGGCCGGCTGCGTCCACAACCCGTGCAGCAGCTCGAGCTCGTCCTCGAGGAGATCCGCCCGCTCCCCGATCTCCGGGAACGCCAACCCGAGCAACTCGTGGTCCTCGTCGTTCCAGCCCGCGCCGACCCCGACCTCGATACGGCCGCCGCTCATGTGGTCGATGGTGGTGACGAGCTTCACGAAGTTCCCCGGGTGCCGGAAGGTGACCGGGCTCACCAGGGCGCCGAGATGAATCCTCGACGTCTCGCGCGCGAGGCCGGCGATGACCGCCCAGGCATCCGTCGTGTCCTGCTCCGAGCCGCCCGGGAAGCTGGCGTAGTGATCGCTCCGGAAGAACGCCTCGAAGCCCGCGGCCTCGGCGCGCTGGACGATGGCCAGCTGGTCCTCGTACGAGAGGCCCATCTGGGCCTCGATCATCAACGCGAAGCGCATCGACCTTCCTCCGCGATACCTGAACTGTTGATGTTGACGAAATCATTCATGTCGGTAGAATGCTTCATGTCATGCGAAGTATTCCCGATCCGAAGCCGCGTCCGAAGCCGACACTGAAGTCGGCCTCGACCGAGGCGACCGTCGAATCCATCGTGACAGAAGTCGGCGGATGGATCGGCGAGCTGCGCTGTGCCTCGATGGGCCGCCTCGTCCAGAGCCAGGTCAGCATCAGCCAGCTCCACGTCCTGTGGCTGCTGCAGCACCAGGGCGCGATGACCATGAGCCGGCTCGCCGAGCTGCTCGGGGTCTCGCTCTCGAATGCGACCGGGATCATCGACCGGATGGAGACGAACCAGCTCATCGAGCGGGTCCGCGTCCCGGACGATCGACGGCTCGTGCTCGTGCAGCCCGCCGAAGGTGGCCGGACGGCACTCCAGGAGACCGAGAGCCACAAGCGCGACGCGATGCGCGGCGTGATCCGCCGCCTCGCTCCCACGGAGCGGCCGGTCGTCCTGCAGGCCCTCCGGAGCCTCCGACGAGCGCTCTCGGCCGAGGTCGAGCAGAGCCCGACCCACCGCCACCACTTCGAATCCAACGAGACCGCCGACATCGCCGACGCCAGAACGAACGAAGCGCACTGATGGAATCGTTCCCCGACCAGGCCCGCGATGCCGCGGCCGTCCCGTCGCTCGACGAGGATCCGGCGCTCGGACTGTCGCGCCGCGCGAAGCTCGAGATCCTGGGCGCGGTCATGCTCGGCATGTTCCTCTCGGCCCTCGACCAGACCATCGTCGGTCCGGTCCTGCCGAAGATCGTCTCCGACCTGAATGGCACCGACTACTACACGTGGGCCGTGACGATCTACCTGCTCACCTCGACCGTCACGGTCCCGATCTACGGCAAGCTCTCCGACCTCTACGGCCGGAAGCCGATCCTGATCTTCGGCATCGGCCTGTTCCTCGCCGGGTCCGCGCTCTCCGGCCTCAGCCAGGAGATGTGGCAGCTGGTGCTGTTCCGCGGCATCCAGGGCCTCGGCGCCGGCGCGCTCTTCCCGATCGCGCTCGCGGTCATCGGTGACCTCTTCACCCCGGCCGAGCGTGGCAAGTACCAGGGCCTGTTCGGCCTGGTGTTCGGCAGCGCGTTCCTGCTCGGGCCGGCCATCGGCGGCGCCCTCACCGACACCTTCAGCTGGCACGCGATCTTCTACGTCAACCTGCCGATCGGCGCGATCGCCATGTTCGTGATCTGGCGCCTGCTCCCGAACATCAAGCACGTCGAGCGGGCAGGGCAGATCGACTACCTCGGCGTCATCACCCTGGTGCTCGCGCTCGTCCCGATCCTCATCGGGTTCACGGTCGCCGAGACGGACGGCCTGGGCGCGCCCGTCGTGTGGGCGTGGATCGGCGCCGGCCTGCTCTTCCTCATCGCGTTCGTGTTCGCCGAACGGCGGGCGAAGGACCCGGTTGTGCCAATGCACCTGTTCCGCAACCGGACGTTCTCGTCCTCGATGGTCTCGATCTTCTTCGCGACCTTCGGCTTCGGGGCCGTGATCATCTTCCTGCCGCTGTACTTCCTCATCGTCCAGGGCGTGTCGTACACCGACTCGGGCTACCGGCTGCTTCCGTTCATGTTCGGCCTGATCCTGGCGTCGATCGCATCCGGCCAGATCGTCAGCCGGACCGGCCGCTACAAGCCGGTCATCCTGGTGGGCCTGGTCACGCTGATCGCCGGCATGGCGCTGATGACCCAGCTCCGGGCCGACACCGACGGCCTCATGCTCGCGATCTGGATGTTCATCGCCGGCCTCGGCGTCGGGCCGACCTTCGCGGTCTTCACGATCGTCGTCCAGAACTCCGTGCCCTTCAAGGAGCTGGGCGCGGCGACGAGCGACCTGACGCTGTTCCGCCAGATCGGGACGACGATCGGGATCGCCGTCGCCTTCACGATCTTCCGGCTCAACTTCACGTGGGATCTGATCCGCGAGCAGCTGCTGGGCGCGGGGGCGCCCGAGGCGCTCGTGCCGGTGGCTCCGCCGCCTGGATTCGACCCCGCCCAGCTCACGAACGTGAGCAGCAGCTCGGGGCTCGACTTCATGACCCTGATCCCACCGGAGTTCCAGGCTGCATTCCTCGATGGCATCCACCGGGCGCTGTCGATCGCGATCGGCAACTCGATCTGGCTCGGTGTCGCCGCCTCGGCGATCGCGCTGCTGACCGCGTTCTTCCTCAAGGAGATCCCGCTGCGCACGACGCAGCCGGGCTCGAACCCGAAGGGCGAGCCGTCACGCGCCACCGCACCTGGACGGCCGGCCGTCAGCCTCGACTAACAATTCGGCGGCGGGGTTGACGTTTCGTCAGCCTCGCCGACCTCGCTCTTCCAGCACCTTCGACCCCGTCGGGCAGCGCGGCACGACGGGGTCGTTGGCTGCTTGGGCCTAGGATCACAACGTGACGACCCCGCGGATTGCGCCGATTCCCCCGGGGCTCACCGCGATCGGTGCGGCTGATGCCGAGTACCGCTCGACCTACCCCGCCGCGGCGCTCCCGCCCGGCACGATGCGCCGCGTCACCTTCGGCGACCTCGACGTCCTGCTCGCGCATACCGACGACGGGTTCGTCGCGATCGACGATCGCTGCCCGCACATGTCGGCGCCGCTGTCGATTGGCAAGCTCGAGGGCTGCCTGGTCGACTGCCCGCTCCACAGCGGCCAGTTCGACCTCTCGACCGGCAAGACGACGCGCATGCCGACCACCGGCGGCCTCGATCCTGACGGCAACTACGTCCCGGTCTGGTCGCCGGAGGGCCGCGAGCCGAAGCCCGACCCGCCCGGCGCGAAGGCCGAGGCGCGCCGCTTCACCCGCGTCCGCCGGATCCGCTACTACCCGATCCGCATTCGTGACGGGATACTCGAGGTCGCGATCCCGCGGGCGTAGGAGCCGGCTAGGTCCGGATGTCGTTCTCGCCGGCGGCGTCGGCCCGGCGCCGGCCGGCCTTGCGGACGATCTCGACGACCTCCTTCGGGTCGTCGGTGACCTGGATCAGGTCGAGGTCGCCCTCCGAGATCATGCCCTCGCCGATGAGCTTGGTCTTGATCCACTCGAGGAAGCCCGCGAAGAACTCGGTCCCGACGAGCACCACCGGGAAGTGCCGGATCTTGCCCGTCTGGATCAGCGTCAGCGCCTCGAAGAGCTCGTCCATCGTCCCGTAGCCGCCGGGGAGGATGACGAACGCGTCGGCGTACTTCACGAACATCGTCTTGCGGGCGAAGAAGTACCGGAACTCGACCCCGAGGTCGACGTAGGCGTTGATCGACTGCTCGTGCGGCAGCTCGATGTTGCAGCCGACGGAGAGCCCGCCGCCCTCCTGGCAGCCCCGGTTCGCCGCTTCCATCACGCCCGGCCCGCCGCCGGTGATGACCGCGTAGCCCTCCAGCGCGAGGAGGCGCCCGATCTCGCGCGCCATCGTGTACGCGGGGTCGCCCTCGGAGACGCGCGCGGACCCGAAGACGGTGATCGCCGGCCCGACCTCCGCGAGCGCATCGAAACCCTCGACGAACTCGGACATGATCCGAAGCGTCCGCCAGGTGTCGGTCTCGAGGAACTCGGGGCGCTGGCGTCGGGGCGATCGCTCGAGGAGCTTGCGGTCCTCGGTCATCGTCGCCTCGGCGGGCATCTTCCGCGCGAGGTCCGAGCCCATGACGAGCCTGCCGGATCGCCGGTGCTCACCGATCGGCTCGCCGCTCCTATCGTGCTCGTCGCCCTTGGCCGGCACGCTCGACTCGCCGGCCGGGGGCATCTCGCGCGCCGGCCCGCCCCGCTCGTCGCCCGTCACCTGGGCTCGATCCGCCATCCACCGCCTCCTCGTCGACCGCGCCTCGATGGTCGCCGGTGCATGCTACGCCGGTGGATGGTCCCCGCTCGCCACGCACTGACCGAAGTCGTTTCGTCATCGCTGCGATCGCCGGGCTGGTTGGGCTGGTGTGGGCGCTGCAGGGCCTCGGCGTGCTGCCCGGCAGCCTCATGACCGGCGAGCCGTTCTGGCTGGTCGTGGGTGTCGTGCTCGTTGCTGTCGCCGGGCTCTACGCGGCCTGGCCGCGGCTGCGGCGGCGCTGAGGGTCGCCTACGTCCGCTCCGAGATCGGTTCGAGGACGACGACCGGCGTCTCTGTCTTCCGATGGGGCACGAACAGGTGCGCGTCCGGAAACAGCTTCCAGAGCCGTTCGCGCTCCTCGCCGGCCGCGGCTGCTCGAGCGCGCACCCTGAGCGTCTGGCCCTTCAGCTCGATCGTCGTGTCGGGCTTCGCCTGGAGGTTCACCCACCACGCCGGGTCACCCTCCATCCAGCCGTTCATGGCGACGGTCACGATGTTCGGCCCGTCCTCGTGATAGCCAAGGATCGCGATCCGCTCCTTGCCTGACTTCCGGCCGATCGTGTGGAGCCGGAACGTGCCCCACTTCTCCGGGGTCGCCTTCCAGAGCCCGCGGCGCCCGCCCGTCCAGCGGTAGGCCGCCCGATGAGCGGCCCAGGCGATGCGGATGAACCAGGGCGGCGGCAGCATCGGCCGCTTCCCCATCCCGGTCGTTCCATTTGGCTGTGTCATGTCCTGCGATTCCTCCCGACCAAGTGCAGCTTGGCGCTGCCCAGTGTCGGACACGCTCGTGAAGATTCGATGAACGCCGCGGCGGGCCGCCGTCCGCAGCGTAGGGCCTGGCAATGGCGTCAAGAATTGAATCCTTCCAGAGCCGTTCGCTCCGCGGCGGCGAATGTCACGTGAACCTCTTGGCATCAAGGGGTAAACAGCTTCCAATTCCCCTCGGATACGACTTCGACAACGCCATCGACCACCTTGATGGCGGTCTGATCGTCAATCCCGTAGGTCGGCACTGGTACCTCCGCAGCCATTCTTGCCACGTTCGCGGTTGAACTTTCCGGATGGTTCTCGTGATCCAGGTGCGGAAGCAAGGCAAAGTCAACCAGTCCCAGCCCCGAATCGATGACGAAGGGCCGATCCGGGTCGTCGTAGGTCTCTCCGAACACGGGGGCCGTCACCATACTGCCCGCACTCACGCCCACGTAGACCGTCTCGCGCAGCGACGGCAGGAGGTCTGCCAGTCCAGACTCTCGCATCCAGCGGCACAGGTACACGACATCGCCGCCAAACACGAGCAAGGCGTCAGCCGCCTCGACCGGAGCGACCCAACTCTCCCGCTTGATACTGGGCAATGCCGTGAGCTCCAGCACGCCCAATGACTTCCAACCCAATTCGGTCAGTGGGCTGGAGGTCGATCCGGTGATGAACCGGTAGGCCATCGAAGGCCCAACGGAGAAGGGGTAGATGGCAGTGGGGATGCACAGGGCGCTCGACTCGGCAATCGGTTTGCCCAAGAGCTCGACGAGCGCGTCGTTGATGCTCTTGTTCTTGATGCCAGCGGAGGTGAGTAGGAACCTCACGATCCCTCCTTGCCCACTCGTAGTCCTGCTCGGGCTGCTCGCTCAGCGTTCGGCAATGTCACTCGAGGCCGACGCTAGGGACACGTCGCTTCGGCCCAGGTGGTGCCGCCTCCGTTGGGGTTGTCGGGCGCTCGATGAACGCCGGAGGGAAGGAGGTCAGCGCCTCGACCGATGAACGCGATTTCCTCTTCGGATCCGATCCGGAGCGTGTCAATCGCACGCGTCAACGGCAACGTTGCCAGGGGGTGACAGGCGGTGTCATACACGGTGATCTCGCCACTCGGGAGGCCGTAGTCGTCGAACAACCTGCCCCACGTATGGGCGGTCAGGACGCGCGGCGCCACGTTATGGTGCGATGAGGCCACGATGAAGTCCCGATCAGACTCGTTCAGGCCATAGACCACGGTTCCCGCCGGCTCGCTGATGCATGCGGAAAGCAGCCCTGACAGCACCAGGATCGCAAGGCAACCGACGAGCCGTGAGGTGAGCGAGTGCCGGTGGAAACCCATGGGTGGAGGGTGAAGTCGCCGGCTTCCCTAGTCAACGCTTCGCGGCGAGGGAGGCTGCATTCGAGGGCGGCCTGCTAACTCTCTGATGTCAGTCAGGGTAATGACACGAGCGACTTCCAGGCCGACTCGTTGCGACCCGCGGCGAAGCCGTTGCCGATGCGCACGAGAGGGATGTTGAGGAGTCGCTGGTCGTTGAGCAAGCGGTCGGCCAGGTCCGCGTCGGTCATCGAGAGGTAGCCGAGGCCGGCGTCCCGCCAGGCCTTCGAGGTGTCGTCCGCGAGGGCGCGCGCGCCGAGGCGCTCGACGAAGCGGCGCAGCTCGCCGGGAGCCATCGGCTTGCGGCGGATGTCGACGAGGTGGACGTCGATGCGGCGCTCCTTGAAGAACCGCAGCGCGGCGCGGGTTGTCCGGGAATCCGGCGTGCCGAAGATCTGCACGACCGGGCCGGCGGCGGCGCCGCTGCCACCGGGCGAGGGGCTCACGCGTCGCGACCGGGATCGGGCGCCGGCTCCAGCAGGAAGATCGGGATGTGGTGGCGCGCGTTCCGGCGGTAGAGGCGATATCCGGGATAGGACGCCGCCGCCAGCTCGAACGCCGCCTCGTACTCGTCACCGGCCAGCTCGCGCCCATGCGCCGGCGCTTCGCGCGCGCGAAGCCGGAGGGTCGAACGTGGGTCTGCCTGGAGGTTGCGCGCCCAGTCGGGCACGCGGCCGGAGCCGCCACGGGACCCGACGACGATCCAGCCGCCATCGGCATGGAACGCGAAGAGGGCCACCGTTCGCGGCAGGCCGCTCGATCGACCGGTCGTCGTCAGGAGGATCGAGTCCGATCCCAGGACCCGGCTGGTGATTCCGGCGCCGCCGCTGCGTCGGTAGAGGAACGGGTGGAGGGCGCGGTCAAACCGGGTCGTCGAGAACCAGCCGATGAGTCGGTAGGCGAGGTCCGGCAGGGCCATCGATCGCAGCGTACGAGGCGGACCGAGCGAACGCCGGACGAAGCGTCCGTCGCTACCATCGACCGACAGGAGGTGGCGTCCCGATGATGGTCTGGTTCACGGTCCAGCTCGAGGACAAGCCGGGCTCGCTGGCGCGCGTCGCCACGGCCCTCGGCGAGCGTGGCGTCAACATCACCGGGATCGTCGGCGTCGCGGAGGACACCGACGGCGCCCTGATGCTGACGACGTCCGATCCGGACAAGACGCGGGCCGCATTCGAGTCCCTGGCCCTCCCGTTCGAGGAGCACAGCGAGGGCGCGGAGATGGACGGCATGACCATCGCGGGCATGCGGCGCGGCTGAGGGTGCGAATCGCGACCTGGAACGTCAACTCGCTGCCCGCTCGACTCGAGAAGGTCGAGTGGTGGCTCGATCGAGCCGCGCCCGACGTCCTGCTGATGCAGGAGACGAAGCTCTCCGATCAGGACGCGCCGCTGATGGCGTTCCAGATGGCGGGCTACCAGCTCGTGCACCACGGCGAGGGCCGCTGGAACGGCGTGGCCGTCGCGGTCCGTGACGGCATCGCGGTCGACGAGCCAATCACCAATTTCGGGGACGGGCCCGTTCGGAACAGCGGGGCCGGCGCGAAGGTGTCGCTCGAGGAGGAGGACTTCAACCCCTTCGACGAGGCGCGGATGCTGGCGGTTCGAATCTCGCCTCCGGGCTCTGACCCGCTCCGCGTCGTCAGCCTCTACGCCCCGAACGGGCGCGTCGTCGGGTCGCCGTTCTACGAGGGCAAGCTCAAGTGGTTCACGCGGGCGCGACGCTGGCTCGACGAGACGCGCGACCCCTCCGAGGCGCTGGTGCTCGGCGGGGACCTCAACGTCGCCCCGACCGACGAGGACGTCTGGGCGGCGGCGCGGGCCCACGGCGGGACCCACGTCTCCGAGCCGGAGCGCGCCGGCTTCAGGGCGCTGCTCGACTGGGGGCTGCGCGACGCGTTCCGGGATGCGCAGCCCAGGGCGACGGGCCGGTTCACCTGGTGGGACTACCGGGCCGGCAACTTCCACAAGAACTTCGGGATGCGGATCGACCACCTGCTGCCGACCGAGTCGGTGGCGAAGCGCGCGGTTGCCTCTGAGATCGACCGGGAGGCGCGCAAGGGCAAGCCCATCCCCTCCGACCACGCGCCGCTCGTCCTCGACCTCGACGAGCCGGGCAAGCCGTTCGATCCCGGGTGGGCCGATGCGGAGGCGCGGATCGCCGCTCGCGGGGGGATCCGCCCGCGCTGAGTCGCGCATTGCCGCTCGCGGGGCGCAGCCGGGCCTCGATGTCACGCTGGAGGACGAACGTGACGAGGTTCGCGCCCCCGGCGACACGATGACGACCAAACCTGGTCGATTTGTCTCCCGAGCGGACATTCAGGGCTGAATCGGGCCTCGCTAGGCCGTCCGGGGAGAAAAGTCGTCGATTTGGTCCTCCACGCGGACATCGGGCGAGCCAGATCGGGCATCCACATTGGCGGTGACATCGCGAGGGCTGATCGCGATCGCGCCGCTGACCACGGTCTCGAGACATTTCGCGCGCATTACAACTTCGGGATCCAGTTTCGATCGCCCGGCGTATCGTGGGTTGGTGGCCCTTCTTGCCACCGACAGGAGGTCGTGATGGAGCGGATGCCGCAACGAACCGAAGATCTGGCATTTCGCCTGCGGCGGAGTGTGGTTGCCGTCGCAGCGGCAGCTGCCTTCGTAGTCGGCGCCTGCGCGGCCCCCGGCGGCGGGGCGACGACCGCTCCCGCGACCCCGCCACCCGCGACGGCGGCTCCCGGTTCACCTGCGACGGCGGGCACCACCCTCGAAGTCGCGGAGGACGCCACGCTCGGCTCGTACGTGGCCGGCAAGGACGGCAAGGCGCTCTACGTGTTCACGCCCGATACCGGAACCAGCAGCAACTGCAACGACGACTGTGCCGCGAACTGGCCGCCGCTAACGGTCACGATGGCGGACGACGTCGCCGCCGGCACCGGCGTCACGGGAACGCTCGGCACGATCACCCGAGCGGACGGCTCCCTGCAGGTGACCCTGGGCGGGCACCCGCTCTACTACTTCAAGAACGACCAGGCCGCCGGCGACGTCAACGGCCAGGGCTTGAACGACGTCTGGTACCTCGCGGGTCCCGACGGGACCGGCGTGGGCATGGCTGGGCCCGCCTCGTCCGACGCGGCGGAGGCGACGGCGTGCCCGCCGGCCGACCGCACCTGCTACTGAGCGACCGATTGCGACGCGAAGGGCCCCGAACACGGACGGCTGGACAGATGCCGGACCGACGCTGAACATCGCCCCATGCGCACGACGAGGGGCCGATGATCGGCGGCGGCCAGCGCGACGAACCTCGCGAGCTGGACGATGCGCGCCTCGCGGCGCGGATCGCCTCCGGCGATGAGGCCGCGTTCGTGATCGCGTATGACCGGCACGCCGGGTTCGTCTTCGGCTCCGTTGTCCGTTTCGTCGGCGACCGCGAGGTCGCCGCGGAGGTCGTCCAGGACGCCTTCATGGCGCTCTGGCGACGCGCCCGGCAGTTCGACTCGGCCTCCGGCTCGCTGCTGACGTGGCTCCTCGCGATCGCCAGGCATCGGGCCATCGATCGCCTGCGGGCCGAGGGTCGCCGGCCCAGCCGGGACGCGATCCACCTCGACGCCCTCACCGCCGACGGCCCGGGCGGAAACGGCTCGCGGCCTGACGTGCCGCCCGAGCTGATCGCCGGTCCCTCGACCGATCCGGGCAACGTTGCCTCACGACGCTGGGTGCAGGCGGTCGTCCGAACGGGAATCGCCGAGCTGCCCGAGCACGAGCGCCAGGTGATCCTCCTGGGCTACGGCCAGGACCTCTCGCAGAGCCAGATCGCCGCGCGCCTCGAGTGGCCGCTGGGGACCGTGAAGTCGCGAACGCGGCGGGCCATGGCCCAGCTCCGGAGTCGCCTCGGGGCGATGGTGGATGCGGAAGGTGCTCCGCAAGAGGGCGTCGTCGACCAGCCGGCGAGGACGCGCGACCGATGAGCGACCAGCGGATGGACCCGATGGACCCTATGGACCACGCAGCGGCCCACGAGCGGATCGAGGACCTGCTTCTCGAGCCGGCGCGTCTCGCCGCCCTGGACGCCTCCACGGCACCCGAGGATGCGTCGCTCCGCGAGCATTTCGCCGGCTGCGCAACGTGCGCAGCCGACCTCGAGGCGTGGCGCCGGCTCCAGGTGGCGGTCGAAGGCGCGATCCCGCGCGACGCCGAGCCGCGTGTCCAGGCCCAGGCCGTCGAGCCGCTGGAGCTGCCGCCCTCGCTTCGTGCCCGCGTCCTCGCCGCCGTGGGCGACATGGACCGGCGCGAGTCCAACCGGCCCGGCGCACCCGTCTCGATCGCGAGGGCCCGGCGCGGCTACCGGCTGGGGCCCTGGGTCGGGCTCGCCGCGGGGTTCATCGTGCTCGCCGGCGCCGGGGTGATCGCGGTCGACCAGGTCGGGCAGCGAGCCGCCGCCGAGGCGAGCGCGCAGGAGCTCCAGGAGGCCTTCGCGGTTGTCGATCGAATGCTCGCAACGGATCACAAGGTCGTCGAGCTGCGAAACGGCGGCGGCGCTCCGGCCGGGACGATCTCGTGGTCGCGCCACGACTGGGTGGTCCTCACCAGGTCCCTCGAGGTCCCGGCGCGCGATCGGGAGTACCTCTGCTGGCTCGAGACCGACGGCCGCAACGTCCCGATCGGGCGGATGGAGTTCGCCGGCTCGACCGCCTACTGGGTCGCCTCGCTCGACGAGTGGCAGACCTGGGAGATCGAGGACTCGACGCGCTTCGTGGTGACGCTCGAGCCCACCGGCGCGGAGCAGCGCAGCGGCCCGGCGATCCTGGAGGCGCTCCTCTCGAGCTAGCCCGATCGCAGGGCGCTCGATCGGGGACGGGGCTCATCGTCGCGGGCCCGAGATTCCTATGCCAATCGCGACATAGCGTCGCGATGGTGCGGGCCGGTCGACATCCCATCCCTGCCGCACGGTAGGACGCCACTCGCCCTCCCTCGTTCTTCTCGCGCATCAACAATATGTAGCGATTGGCATGGGTTTTCGCCGCTCGCGACGGGATGGTGGCCCGCTCGTGCGGAGCCGCGAAGCAGCCGCCGGTCAGCGACGTCTGGGATTCGGCCGACGGCCCCGGCCGGCGTCGGCGGCAACGTTGGCTGCAGCGACGCTGGCGTCGGCCGGCGGCGGCACGTACGGCAGCTCGGTCTGCGACTCGAGGCCGGCCTTGATGATCCGCTGCAGCTCGAGGTCCGCGGCGGGGTCGGTCTCGACCGGCTGGTATGCGGCGAGTCGTCGCTCCACCTCCGCGATGGCGCGGCGGTTGGTGTCCGGCGCCCCGGCCTTGGTCCAGTTCTCGCGGTTGTCGCGATCGATCACTCGCCCTGGCAGGTACAGCACCTCCGGCCAGTGGCGGGTCGTGTGGTCGGCCATGATCAGGTGCTGGTTCGTGAGCACCTCGTCGACGAGGTCGCGTGTCGGGATGTCATCGAGGACCCGGACCTCGCGCACGAAGTGCAGCGCCTGGGCGCACAGCTCGTCGTCCAGCACGAGCTTGGCCAGCGAGAAGACCAGCAGGAAGTCGAGCATCCCGGGGCCGGAGACGGAGTTGACGCCCGCCAACGCGGCCAGCAGCGCGCTCCCGAACGTCTCGGCACCCGCCTGCGCGTCGACCTCCTTGGCATCCGTCAGGGCCATGTACGACTGCGTCGGCAGGCCGAGGGACTTCGCGACCTCCACGTAGGCCACGTCGAGCTGCTGCGCCTCGATCGCCGCCATCGGCGAGCTCGCGACCTTCATGTGGAACGTCGCGGGGGCGCCGCCGAAGAGCACCGGCGCACCCGGGCGGACCACCTGGGCCATCGTGATCCCGGCCAGCACGTCGGCGGTGTGGAACACGGTTGCCCCGACGACGGTGACCGGCGCGATCAGGCCCATCAGCGTCACCGGGACGATCTCCACCGGGATGCCGGCCTCGACACAGTCCAGGAGGTTCTGGCAGGAGTCCTCGCTGTACCGGAAGTTGCCCGTCGCGGTGATCGTGAAGATCGACATCGGCCGGGCGATGAGGTCGGGCGTGTCGCGCCGGAACAGGGCCATCATCTCGACCATCCGCTCGACGCCGTGCTCGGTGAAGGCGCCCGAGACGACGGGCCGCTTCGAGTTGGTCAGGACGAGGTACAGCCGCCAGGCGTCGGAGACCTGGGCCTCGATGTCCTCGTTCGTCGAGAACGCGGTCGCGAGGTAGCCGAGGTGCTCGAGGCCATCCGCGAGGCGGACGTACTCGACGAAGTCTGTCGTGTTCGCGAGGCGCGCCTCGCCGGTGCGATGGTCGAGCATGCGCAGCCCGCTCGATCCCGGCACGAAGTGGACGCGGTCGCCGCCCAGGTCGGCCGCCTCGTTGCCGTCCCGGTCGTAGAGCTTGAAGGACGACGGCGCGCTGGCGATCGCACGATCGACCACGTCCGGCGTGAACCGCACCCTGCCCTCGGGTGTGGTGGGCAGGCCGTGCTCGAGGAGCCGCGCCCGCATCCCGGCGCCGCGGATCTCCATGCCGACCTCGTCGAGCAGCCGTTTGGCCTCGTCGACGATGGACGTGATGAGCGGGGCTTCGAGGACCTGCAGTCGGGGGCGCATCGCCGATCAGTGTGCCGCGCGGGTCCGGCCGCCGCCAGGCCGCCTCAGTCCAGCGTGACCGATTCCCGCCACTTGGGGATGTGCACCTGGAACCCCAGCTCCTCGACCTTCGGCGCGATCGCGAGCTGGGCATCGGGGTCGCCGTGGACCAGGAAGATGCGCTTCGGGTAGCCGGCGTCGCCGGGTCCGCGGCCGTTCACGAAGTTGCGGAGCCAGTCGAGCAGCTCCGACTCGTCCGCGTGGGCCGAGAAGCCGCTGATCGACCGGATGCGGCAGTGGACCTGCCGGATCTGGCCGTCGACCTTGACGGTCTTCGCGCCGTCCTGGAGGTGCCTGCCCAGCGTGCCCTCGCCCTGGTAGCCAACGAACAGGATCGTCGCGCCCGGGATCGTCGATGAGGTTCCGAAGGTGGGCGACGGACCGGCCGCCGGTGAGCATCCCGTTCGATGACACGATCATGTAGGGACGATCGGCGGTGGCGATCGCCTTCGAGGCCGCGACCTCGCGGGTGATCGTCTGGTTCGGGTAGTCGAGTGGCGTCTCGCCCTCCCGGAGGAGCTTCGCCGTCTCCTCGTCGTAGAACTCGGGATGGCGGCGGTAGACGTCGGAGGCGCGCGAGGCCATCGGCGAGTCGAGGTACAGGGGGAGCTGCGGGATGTCGCCGGTGCTGATGAGGCGGTCGAGCTGCCAGACGATCTCCTGCGTGCGCCCGATGGCGAAGGCCGGGATCAGGAGGACGCCTCCGGCCTTGTCGACCTCGCGAATGACATCGGCCAGGATTCGGATGGCCTCGTCGCCCGGCTCGTGCTCGCGCCCGCCGTACGTCGACTCGACGACGACGTAGTCCGCGTCGGTCATCGCCGTCGGGTCGCGAATGATCGGCGTGTTGGGCCGGCCGAGGTCGCCCGAGAAGACGATCGTCGTCGGTGCATCGCCGTCCGCCTCGCGGACCTCGAGCGAGATGATCGCCGAGCCCAGGATGTGGCCGGCATCCGAGAACGTGGCGCGGATCCCCGGCGCGACATCGAGGGTCTTGCCGTACCGGGCCTGCTGGAACCGCGGCGGCACCAGCTTCGCGTCTTCCTCGTCGTAGAGCGGCTCGTCGAGGTCCATGTGCACGACGGGTGGCTGGACGCGAACGGCCTCCTCGGGATCCTCCGGATTCGGGAGCGGTTGCCCGAACCGGTCGTCGAGATCGGCATCGCCCTCCGCGGCGACGGCATCCGAGTCGCTGGTCGCCGTGGCGCCGGCCTCTGGTGGCGATTCGGCGCCCGCCTCCATCGTGGTCGGGAAGTGCTCCTCCTGGGCGGCATGCGAGCCGGCACCGGGCTGACCTTCCGCCGCGTCGGCCTCGTCGGCGGCCCTCTGGTAGGCCGCCTCCGTCTTCGCATCGGCGGCGGCCGCGGCCTCCGGATGGCGCCGCTCCCAGCGCGTGTGCCGCTTCGCGAACTCCTCCTGGAGCCGGCCGCTGTCGAGCAGCACGATCTCGACGAGCTCCGCGGATGCGCTGGTCAGGTAGATCGGTCCATCGAAGCCGTCGCGCACGACGACCGGCAGCAGGCCGCAGTGATCGAGGTGGGCGTGGGTGATGAGGATCGCGTCGAGGTCCTTCGGCTCGAAGCCGAGCGGGACGCGGTTCCTGATCACCTCGTTGGGGCCGCCCTGGAACATCCCGCAGTCGATGAGGACCCGGGCGCGCGAGGTCGTCAGGAGGAAGCGCGATCCCGTGACGGTCGTCGCGCCGCCGAGGAAGGAGAGCTCCACGCTACGGCGCAGACGCGGAGGCGGCGTGGCGAACGAGCTGCATGGATCCTCCGCTGGGGTGAGCGGAGTCTAGTCGGATCGACCTCGCGCGAGCAGCCCGATCCCGAGCATGACGGCAAACAGAACCATCACGAAACCACCGATGGTGACGACCGGGCCGAGATCGAACGGCGCCTCGTCCTCGCCCTGGAGGGCCTCGGCGGTTCGCGCGTCCGCGGGCCGGAAGACGGCCATCGAGTCGTCCCAGGGTTGCGTGCTCGTGCAGCTGTTGTCGGCGAGGCCACCGGCGGCGATGCCGGGCAGCGGTTCGGTGTCGTTGGCGAAGTACGGGAACAGGATGTAGCGCTGGCCGGCCTCGAAGGATCGATCGACGGACGACGCCGCGTTCGCGTCCGGACCGCCCTTGATCAGGAGCGTTGCCGGGAGGTCGGGGCCGCGCCAGATCTCCTGCACCGTGACGGTCGCCCAGCGATTGCCGTTCGACGCCTCCGTGACCGTGCCGACGAGCACGATGTCGGCCGTCTTGACGGCCTCCTCGATGGGCGGCGGTGCCATGCAGTCGGCGAATGCCAGCGAGGGGGCACCAAGCATCGCCGTCGCGGCGAGCATCGAAAGGGCAAGGGCGACTCGGAATGGCCGGACCGGTGGCATCGGGCGGCTGACGCGCTCAGGAGGCCTGGGGTTCCGGCCGGTGGACGCTAGATGCGGACGACGGCGTCGAGCGCGACGAACGCGAACAGGACCGTCAGGTAGGTGATCGAGTAGCGGTACAGCCGGATCGCCTGCTGCGTCGAGGCCTCGGGCGCTGTGCCCTGCCGCCACAGGACCCAGGCGCGCCACAGGAAGAGCGCGCCGAGCACCGCGGCGGCGGCGAGGTACAGGACGCCCATCCGAGCGACGACCCCGAAGATCGCCGTGAGGGCCACGAGCAGGATCGTGTACAGCCCGATCTGGCGGCTCGTCTCGGCGATGCCGCGGACGACGGGCAGCATCGGCACGCCTGCCGCGGCGTAGTCGCCGCGGATCCGGAGCGCCAGCGCCCAGAAGTGCGGCGGCGTCCAGTAGAAGACGATCAGGAACAGCAGGATCGCCGGGAGGGTGACGTCGCCGGTGACCGCGGCCCATCCGATGACCGGCGGCAAGGCTCCGGCCGCGCCCCCGATGACGATGTTCTGGGGCGTGCTGCGCTTGAGCATGATCGTGTACACCACGACGTAGAAGCCGATGGCGAGGAGCGTCAGGAACGCCGCGAGGACGTTCACGGTCCACGCCATGAGCCCGACCGAGATCGCGCCGAGGATGATCCCGAACACCACGGCCCGCTCGGGGGTCACGGCATTGGTCGGGAGGGGCCGGCGGCGGGTGCGAGCCATGTGGGCGTCGATGTCGCGCTCGAGGTACTGGTTGATCGCGTTGGCGCTGCCCGCCGCGAGCGTCCCGCAGACGAGGGTCCAGAACGTCAGGCGGGCCCAGTCGAGGATCGGCATGCCGGGGACCTCGCGGGTCGCGAGGACCATCGCCGGAACGGTGGTCACGAGCAGCAGCTCGATGATCCGGGGCTTGGTGAGCGCCACGTACGCGCGCACGGAATCGCCGATCGTCGAGCTGGGTTTCGCCTGCTCGTCGCCATCGGTTGCCGGGGCGCCTGTTCCGCTCGGCGCTTCGAAGGGAGCGGCGGTTCTCGCCTCGTAGTACGCCGCGACGGCGAGCGCCACCGCGCCGCCCCAGGCGAGCGCGCCGAGCCCCACGTGCAGCGTCTGGCTCCAGGGCGCGAGGTTGGTCGCGATCTGGAGCGCCCCGACGACCACCTGGACGACGTAGGCGGCGAGCAACGCCAGCGCGAGTCGCGCGATCCGCGGCTGGGCCGGTTGAAGGCGCCGGGCCGCCCATGCCGTCGCGACGAGGATGGCCAGCACGACCGCTGCCGCGTATCGATGCAGCGCGTGCGTTCCGTAGAGGGCGGCGAGGTCGTCGCGGCCGTCCGGCGCGGCGGGCACCAGCGAGCCGTTCATCAGCGGCCAGTCGGAGAAGACGAGGCCGGCATCGCGCGCGGTCACGTTGGCGCCGAACATAAGCACGCCGAACGTCGCGGCCGCCGCAAACGCGGCCAGCAAGGTGAAGCGCTGGCTCCCGCCACCGGCCATGCGCGCCGGGTACGACGAGCGGACGAGCAGGTAGACCAGGAGCCCGACGAGCGCCATCGCCGCGGCGAGGTGGGCCGTCACCGACTCGCCGGTGTTCCCGAGCTGGACCGTGCGCGCGCCGAGGTACGCCTGGAACCCGACGAGCAGCACGGCCGCGATCGAGGGCAGCAGGATGGCCCGCTGGCTGCGATGGTCGAGGAACGCAACGACCGCCATGCCCAGGATCAGGCAGCCGATCAGCGCGGCGACGGTGCGATGGATCCATTCGATCCAGACCTGGAATCCCGCATCGAGGCCCGGAAGGAACTGGCCGTCGAAGCAGCCGGGCCAGTGCGGACAGGCAAGGCCGGAATCCGTGGCGCGAACGGCCACGCCGATGACGACGAGCACGAACGCGGCGAAGACGGTCGCGGCGGCGAGCCGCTGGAAACGGGTCAACGATCCTCCGGAATGGGCCGATTCGGGATTTTACGCGTGCGGCCCTCTCGGCCAACCACGACTACGCTATGCGCATGTCCCCGACCCTTCCCAAGGCTTGGCGCGCGCTTGCTCTCGGGCTGACGCTTGCGTGGGCGTTCGCCGCCTGCGGACCGAACCCGAGCAGCGCCCCGTCAGCCGCTGGCGCCTCTGGATCCGCGGCCTGCGCAACCGCTCCCTCGGTGCCCGACGACCTCGCGGGGTGGGGCCCGCCGGCGACGGCACCGACGGTCTATCCCACGATCATCGCCGTGCCCGGACAGCTCACCTGCGGCCCGACTCGCTTCCTCTTCACGATCAGCGACCTCTCCGGCCGTCCGATCGGCTCGCCCGATCGCTCGGTCAAGGTCGATCTCTTCAACCTTGCCCGCGACCCGGAGCAGCCGATCACCAGCCTCGAGGGCACGTTCATCTGGGCGATCGAGGACGAGCGCGGGATCTACTACACGAACGTCGACTTTCCCGAGGCGGGTCGGTACGGCGCGCAGTTCACGACAGCCGTCGGCGACGTGGCTCCCGAAACGCTTCGGGTCACGTTCGATGTCCAGCCCTCCTCGCCCGAGGTCCGGGTCGGCGACAAGGCCCCCTCGGCGACGACCCCGACGGTCGCGAGCGTCGGCGGCGACGTGACGCACGTCTCGACCGACCCGACCCCCGAGCCGAAGTTCTACGAGAAATCACTCGACGAGGCACTCCAGGAGCACGAGCCGATCGCGCTGATCTTCGCGACGCCGCGGTTCTGCACGAGCGCCCAATGCGGCCCGACGCTCGACCGGATCAAGCCGTTCCTGGCGCGCTATCCCTCGGTCACCTTCATCAACGTCGAGCCGTACGAGCTGAAGCTCGTCGACGGCGGCCTGCAGCCCGACCTCGATGCGAACAACGGGCTCAAGGTCAAGGCCATCACCGACGCGTACACCCTGGTCGAGCCCGCGGTCGTGGTGATCGACCGCGAGGGCATCGTCCGAGCCAAATTCGACCTCATCTTCGGCGACGACGAGCTGACCACGGCCCTCGACGCGGTCGAGTACGGCGTCGGGGAAGCGTCCTCGAGGCGGTAGACGACCAGCCCGTTGAGCTCGGCGCTGAAGAAGACGCGAACCGGCTGGCTCGAGGCAAGGTGCTCCGCGATGTGGCCCGGCGGGAACTCGGTGGGGTTCTGCAGCGCGCCAAGCTGGAAGTCGATCGTCGAGCCGTCGGTGATCCGGACCGTGAATCCGGCGACCTTCCCGAGGCCGCTGGAGTCGACGGCTACGACCACGCCCTGGACAGGAGACTGCGGCACGGCGGGGGCGGTCGGCGAGCAGGCACAGGTGCTCTTCGGGGCCGCGAGCGAGGCGACCAGGAGAATCGGAATCGCGACGATCGCGACCAGGCTGAGCCACTGGAACGCCTTCCGCGCTCGATTCGGCTCCGGCCTCGGCGGTGCCTCGCCGGCGGTCATGTGCCGGTCCCGGTGCTCCCCGGGGCATAGATCGACTCGCCGGCGGCGCACCGCGGGCAGGTGGCGGGACCCGGTTCGTACGTCGGCAGGTCGAGCACCCAGAGGGCGCTGAGGTTGTACCGGCGCCCGGTTGTGGGCGACGCAAGCGAGCCGGTTCCTCCCGATCGATCGACCATGACCGCGCAGCCGACAATCTCGCCGCCCGCCGCCTCGACCGCCGGGATCATGGCGAGCAGCGACCCGCCGGTCGTGAGGATGTCGTCGACGAGCAGGACCCGCTCGCCGGGCTCGATGCGAAAGCCGCGTCGAAACTCGCGCCGGGGTGGACCGTCCGCGCTCTTGACCTCCTCGGCGAAGATCGCCGGCGTCCCGAGCTGCCGCCCGGTCTCGAAGGCCAGGATCACGCCGCCGGTGGTGGGTCCGGCCACGAGGTCGACGGTCGGCTCGTCAGCGGGACCGCGGTACTGACCGGCCCAGAAGCCGCACAGCTCGCTCGTCGCGGCAGGGTCGGAGAGGACCGCGAACTTCTCGAGATAGGCGTCGGAGTGGCGCCCGCTCTTGAGGAGGAAGTGGCCGTCACGGAGCGCGCCGGAGCTCCGGAACAGCGCCTCCGTTCGGGCCGCGATGGCCGCCCGCGCGGTCATCTCCTGCACGGGCTTGATCGTCGTCATCGGTGCGGAGTGTAGGTCGGGCGGGCCGGGCGACCGTCGTCGACGGCCGAGGCCCGCCCGGTAGATCGAGGCTACGCGCCACTCCCGCCGGTCGCCGCCGGTGTCGGGAGATCTGGCTCCATTCGACCGCGAACGCGCCGCACGACCCACAGGCCCACGACCACGACGATCGCGATGGTCACGAGGATCGGGACCCACACGATGGCGAACCAGATGCCCGCGGTCGCGAGCGCCTGGAGGATGCCGACGAGGCTGGCCGAGGCCTGGTCGACCTCGGTGCCCGGGTCGAAGCCCGTCGTCTCGGCGAGGATCGGGTCCGGCTTCAGCGAGAAGTTGACGGTCAGCGTCGAGAACGCCGCCTGGGCCTCGAGGTTGCCCTTCTCGGCCGTCAGGCGCTCGATCTCACCGCGGACCTGGGTGAGCTCGGCCTGGACTGCCAAGACGTCCTTGATCGCGGTGGCCTGGGTCATGATCCCCTGGAGGGCCGTCTCGGTCGCTCGCAGGTTCGTGATCCGGGCTCCCAGGTCGACCACCTGGTCGGTGACGTCCTGCGTCCCGGTCTGCTCGTCGAGCACCTTCACGGCGAGGCCCCGGAGCCCTGTCAGGGCATCCTCCCACCGATCCGCCGGGATCCGGAAGGTGATGCTGGCGTAGGCGCCATCGCCCTCGCCGGATCGCTGGGACGCGCTCGCGTAGCCGCCGAGGGCGTCGATCTGCTGGGTCGCCGCCGTGATCGCGGCATCCATGCCGGCGATCTGGAGGCTCATGTTGCCGGTCTTGATGATCAGGAAATTGTTCGGCGCGGGCCGGGGGTCACCACCGCCAACGCCGTTGTCGTTGCCTCCGGACTGCTCCTCGCCGTCGCCGCTGCCGGGGAAGGCAGGTCCCGCGGTTGCGGCCGGTCCTCCAACCGGGCCCGCGCCCGAGGAGGCGCCTGGTGCCGCTGCCGATCCGCCGCACGCGGAGACGGCCCCGACGGTGAGGAGGAAGAGAACTCCGATCAGCGCCCGCCAAGAGGTCGGGTGAGCTGTCGAGCGCATTGCTGCTGCTCCTCTCGTCTCTCCGGTCGCACAAGGTCGACCGAGGGTCCGACGACGGTACCGCCGGTCCCGAGGTTCCTCGGTCAAGATTTCGCAACCGCCCTGTGGACAACCGCGGCGGCTCAGGGCCGGTACTCGACCCCCTTCGCGGACGGCGCCCCGGCCTTCTTCGGCAGGGCCGTGCCGATCAGCGATTCGATGGACGAAAGCCCACGGGACCGGCACTCCGCGGCCAGCTCGTCGACGAGGCGGACCGGCAGCGTCGGGTCGGCGAAGATCGCCGTGCCGACCTGGACCGCGACCGCACCGACCGCGAGGTAGTCGAGCACGTCCGCGAGCTCGGTCACGCCGCCGATCGCCACGATCGGGATGTCGACGACCTGGCTGACCTCGTAGACGATCCGCAGCGCGACCGGCTTGATCGACGGGCCCGAGAGCCCGCCGTAGATGTTGCCGAGCAGGGGCCGCTGCCGGCCCGGAGCGAGTGCGATGCCGGACAGGGTGTTGATCGCGGTGAGCGCGTCGGCGCCGGCATCCGCGATGGCCCGCGCGATCGGGCGGACATCCGCGACGTTCGGCGAGAGCTTCACCAGGAGCGGCAGATCCGTGGCCCGCCGGACGGCCGCGGTGACGGCACCCGCCGCCTGGGCATCGATCGCGAACTGCAGCCCGCCGGCCCCCACGTTCGGGCAGCTGATGTTGAGCTCGATCCCGGCGACGCCGGGCACGCCGTCCAGCCGGCGCGCGACCTCGCTGTAGTCCGCGATCGACTCGCCCGCGACGTTGACGATGACGGGGACCTTCCAGACGCGACCACGTCCCGGCGTACTTCTCGATGACGGCATCGACGCCGGGGTTCTGGAGCCCGATCGAGTTGAGCATCCCGCCGGGCGTCTCCGTCACCCGTGGCGTCGGGTTGCCGACCCGCGGTCGGAGGGTCGTGCCCTTGCAACAGATTGCGCCCAGCCGCTGGACCTCGACGACGTCGCCGTACTCGACGCCATAGCCGAACGTCCCCGACGCGACGAGGATCGGGTTGTCCAGGACGAGCCCTCGCCCGAGATCGACCGACAGGTCGACCTCGACGTTGGGAGCGTCCGAGCCGCCGTTCGATCGACCGTCGGTCGAGCGAATGTCATGCGTGGCGACGAGCCCCGAGGCGCTGGCCGGCCCGATGGGCGACCCGACGTCCGGCGGAGCCGCTGCCGGCCGGCGGACGGCCGGCCTGATGGCCGGCTTGAGCTTCCGTACGGTGGGCCGGCGCTTCGGCGTCGGCGGCGTCACGATGCGTCGCTTGGCCTTCATCGCCGCGACCTCATTGCCACGCGCTCTCCCATTCGAGCTCGTCCGAGGCGAAGACCGGCCCTTCGCGGCAGACCCGCTGCGGGGCGCCCTTCGCGTCCATCACGACGCAGCCGAGGCAGGCCCCGACCGCGCAGCCCATGTTCTGCTCCATCGAGACCTGGAGGAAGGCCTTCCGTCGCGCCTGCGCCGACCCGACGGGGACGGGCCGCCCGCCGCCGCGCTTCCGGCCAAGCGACGCCACGCCCATCCGCTTCCTTCTCGTTGCGGCGAGCCCGGCGAGCGCGCGGAGCATCGGCAGCGGACCGCAGGCGAAGGCCTGGTCGGCCCAGGCCTCGTAGTCCTTGACCAGGTCGGTGACGTAGCCGTGGTGGCCCACGCTGCCGTCGTCGGTCGCGACGACGTACTCGAGCTCGTCCGGGAGCAGGGACGACGGGTAGACGTCGCGTGCCGACGCGCCGCCGAAGAGCAGCGTCACCTGCCGGCCGGCCCGGATGGCTTCGTCCGCGAGCGAGCGGACGCCCGCGATCCCGAGCCCGCCGGCGATCAGCAGCACGTGCTGCGGTCCGCGGGATCGACCTCGAACGGCCGGCCCAGCGGCCCGAGCATGTCGACGCGGTCACCGGGCCGGAGGCGGGTGAACCACTCGGTCCCCCGCCCGATCGTGCGGAAGTGGATGGTCAGCGTGCCCGCGACCGGATCGATCGTGTTGAACGAGAACGGGCGGCGGAGCACGAGGCCCGGAGTAGTCGCCGGTCCTGACGTGGACGAACTGCCCGGCCCGCGCACCGGAGACCAGCTCAGGGGCTCGGTACTCCTGGAGCCACTGGCCGGGAAGGATCTCGCGACTGTCGATGAGCTCCGCACCCGCGAGACGCATCGTCGCGGGCTGCGCTGGGCTGGGATCTCGAGTGCGAGTGGCCAGGTGGACTACCCCTTGTCCCGGCCGTCGAGCGCGGCGAGCTCGTCGTCGGCGTCCTCGTCGTCGTCCTCGTCGTCGGACGTTTCGGCGTCTTCGGTGTCGGCCTCGGCCTCGGCGTCCTCGCCGGTGCCGGATTCCGTCATCCGCCTCGTCGTCATCCTCGTCGGTGACCGTCGGGTAGGCCTCGGCGATCGCCTCGGCGAGGTCGCCGAAGACGTCCGTCGGGTCGTAGTACCGAACGATCGCGTCCGGGGTCGTGATGTCCGACCAGCCACCCTCGCCCTCGGGCACGACGCGCCCGCGGAACCCTCCGACGCCGAGCGTCAGCTGCTCGTCCTCGTCGTCGACGATCGTCAGCGTCCCGACGTGGCCGAGCAGGCCCGTCGCCGCGTTCTCGAACTGCTCGATGAGCCCGGCCTCGGTCCGCTGGCTGCGGTCCTGGAAGTCGAGCGCCAGCTCGTAGAGCGCGCCGGCTGCGCCACCCTCGTCCGCGACCTCGGGGACCTCCGGCTGGCCGGCGGCCCACTGGTCGGCGGCGGCGGCGTAGGGATCGGCGCCGGCGCGAGGGGCACCATCCAGGCCTTCGGCCTCGACCTCGTCGGCCTCGTCGACCGATGCATCGCCTGCCACCACGCCCACGTCGCCGGCCTCGGCATCCGCGAAGGCCTGGAGGATGTCGGCCGGGTTGTAGATCTCGGCGAGCTCGGCGGCGGTCTCGATGATCTCCGTCTCGGAGATCCACTGGCCGCTCGAATCGTCGAAGACGCGCGAGCGGCTGCGGAACGTGCCGTCCGGCGCGACGGCCAGGTAGTCGGGGTCCTCGTCGATGAGGACGATCCCGCCCAGCTGGCGGATTCTGCTCGAGTGGCTCGACATGAACCGATCGAGCTGCTCCCCGGCCCGAACGAGGAAGTCCGATCGCTCGATGTCGGCGTCCCGCGCGAGGTCGGCGAGCAGGGCGTTGCGGCGCGTCTCCATTGCCGGCCTCCTACAGGTGCACTTTGAGCTCGGGTCCCATCCGCTCGCGGAGGAACATCGAGTGGTGGCGTTCCATCATCCATTCGGAGCCGCGGTGGGCGATCGACTGGATCCCGGTGTCGTTCTCCATCTCGTCCAGCACACCGTAGCTCGGCAGGTCGAACAGGATGACGTTGTCGAAGTCCCAGCCGTGGGCGACGTTGTACCAGCCGATGAACCGGATCCCGTACTTCTCGCTGTACTCGCGGACCTGCCGCGGGAACAGCGTCTTCATGTAGAACTTGAAGAACGGGTCGCGGCCGCGTCGAACGGTGAAGTAGGTCGCGAGCACGGGCACGGGCCTGCGGTTCCTCCGGGCAGGGGCGTCGATGGCGGGGGTCCGAACTGGGCGGCGGCTATTCTCGCACGCTCCCGCCGATCGGCCGCTTGCATCTGCAGCGCCGACGTCGGCGTGGTGCCGTGCCTGGCGGACATCATTTCGACACGACGGCCCGCGATCCGTTCGATCCGGGTGCCTTCGCGTCGACTTCGTGCCTCACAGGCACGAACGACGCCCTGAACCCTCGAAATCGCGGCCCTGCACATGGGAATCATGTCTGCGAGACAAGATTCGTCCGCTGGGAGGCGCCGCGGCTGAGACAGGTCGTTCTCGTGTCGATTTCGTGTCTGGCTGGCAAGAGCCGATCGATCAGCGCCCGGGATCCGAAGGTCCAGGAGGCGTGGCGACCTCATCCCGATCGGCCGCCTCGGTGCCGGCTCGCGCTTCGTCCTCGATCTCGCCGACCGTCTTGGTCTGCGAGCGCAGCGGGCGGCGACGCGCGTCCGAGCGGCGGTCCGCGGCCACGAGCCGGAGCAGGAAGATGATCGTCTGCCCGACGAACAGGAGGAGGACGAGCGTCGTTGCGAGCAGCACGATCGTGACGAGGACCGGCCACTCCCAGGCGGCGCTGAGCGGTGTCAGCACGACCACGACGGCGAGCACGATCACCTGGAGCCAGAAGCAGCCGAGACCCGGGCCCTTGGCGGCGTCGAGCGGGGCGCCTTTGTAGTCCACGTCGGTTCGGACGGCCGGGCGTGGCTCGTCCGCGGCACCCTCGGGCGCAGGGTCGGGCGGCGCGGCGTCTCGGGGGTCGTTCGTCATCGGGGCTCCCAATTATCGGCCCGCATACCATCGGTGCGTGTCCGACGTGACGTCGAGGCCGGCTGGACCGGCGGTCGACTGGCATCCCGAGCCCCACCTCCTGAACGTTCGCGACGAGGCAGCGTCGCGCGAAGCGCTCCGGGCGGCCGGTGCTGCGGTCTGGGAGACGGCGCTCGACTACCTCTACGAGCATGCGTTCGTGCGCGCGATGGGCTCGCCCGTCGGCTACGAGGCACTCCGGCGGGAGTTCTTCGGGCCCAGCGCGAGCCCGGGCGCCGCGCCGCGTTCCCCGAGCGCGCTGTCCGAGGTGCTCCAGGAGTTCTCGGAGCGGGTCGCGCCGCACACGGTGAGCGCCTACCACCCGCGGTCATTCGGCTACTTCACGCCGCCGCCGCTGCTCGCCTCCGTGGCCGGCGAGGTCCTCTCCCAGGTCGCCCAGCAGGGGATCGACATCTGGCACGCCGGTCCGATCGGGGCGTTCATGGAGGAGGAGGTCATCCGCTGGCTGTGCGACCTCGTGGGCTACGGCGAGGGCAGCTTCGGGATCCTGACCTCGGGCGGCGTCATGGCGAACTTCATCGCGATGGCGCTCGTGCGCGACATCCACGTGCCGCGGCTGCGCTCGAAGGGTGGGCTCGCGCTGGAAGGGCCGCCACGGGGGCGGGCGCTCGAGGGCCTTCGCGTCTACGCCTCCGACCAGACCCACTTCTCCATCGGCCGCGCGCTCGACGAGCTGGGCTTCCCGCCGGAGACGCTCGTCGTCGTCCCGGCGGACGGGGCGTTCCGGCTCCGCGGCGAACCCGTCGCCGAGGCGATCGCCCGCGACCGCGCCGCCGGGCTGACGCCAGCCGCGATTGCCGCCGTCGCGGGCTCCACGAACACCGGCGCGGTCGACCGGACCGGGGAGCTCGCCGATGTCGCCGCGCGCGAGGGCCTGTGGCTGCACGTGGACGCGGCCTATGGCGCGGCGGCTCGCCTGTCCGAGCGTGACGCGGATCGTGTCGCCGACCTGGACCGCGCCGATTCCGTCACGGTCGACCCCCACAAGTGGCTCTTCCAGGCGTACGACATCGGAGGGCTCGTGGTGCGGGATGGCTCGGTGCTGGCGCAGGCCTTCGGTGGCCGCCGCCCCGAGTACTACCGCGCCGGCAACGGCCCCGACGAGGACGGCCCCCACGGCAGGGCGGCGACGGCTGCCACTCCGCCGGCCCACGATGACGAAGGTCACGGCGCCGCCGACCAGCTCAACTTCTGGCGCCTCGGCTTCGAGGGCACGCGCCGCTGGCGCGCGCTGAAGCTGTGGCTCTCCTGGAAGCACGTCGGCTCGACCGGGTTCGGGCGACTCGTCGAGGCGAACATCGACCTGGCGGCCCATCTCGCCGCGCGAATCGCGGCGTCCGGCGACTTCGAGGCCCTGCCCGATGAGCCCGAGCTGTCCGTCGTCTGCTTCCGCCACCTCCCGCATGGCCGCCCCGGCGCGGCTGCCGGAACGCCGGGTGGAGCGGCCCTCGACGCCCACCAGGACCGGATCCAGCAGGCGCTCGAGGCCTCCGGTGAGGGCTGGGTCTCGACCACCCGCCTCCGCGGCGCGACGTACCTCCGCGCCGGCATCCTCAACACCCAGTCGACGGCGGACGACGTCGACGACCTGCTCGAGATCCTCCGGCGGATCGCTCGCGATGGCTGATCACGCGCGCCGCCGCATCCCGCTGGGCAGGCTGGCCGCCGCATGGCTCGTCGTCGCCATTGCCGCCGCCGCGCCACTGACGGCGATCGCCGCGGAGGCGCCCTCCCCCGCGGGTGGCGCCGTGCGGCTCGCGGCCCCGCCCCGCGAGACCTGCCTGCCCCAGGCAACCTCCGCCGCGGGAGGGTTCGAGATCTGCTCGCCACCCTCCACCGATGCCGACGGAGGCGGGATCAACCTCGGCGGGATCCTGCCGATCCTGCTCGCCCTCGTGGTAGGCGCGGGGCTGGCGCTCGTGGCCGCCTACCTCGTCCTTCGTCGCCGGGCCGGCCCGCCCCTCGACCCCGTCGACGCCGGCGAGTGGTGGGCCTGCCGGAAGTGCGGACGGAACAACGTCGTCGGCAGCGCGCGCTGCTACGGCTGCGGGACGTGGCAGGGCTGAGGATCCAGCCGGGCGCTCCCATCGAGCGTCGGCGGGGTTCGGCCTAGGCCCGCTCGGCGTCCGCCGGCACAGGCACGCGGCGCGCCATTCGATCGCGGGCGCGGAAGAACTCCCCGACAACCGGCAGGAACCACGGCCGGCCCTCATACGGCGCGGGGACCAGCGGGAAGCGCAGCCTTGCGAGCGCCGGGGCCTCGCCGCCGCCCATCCACTCGGCGGCCTTCGTGCCCAGCCAGTGCAGGAGGACGACGCCGCTCCCGCAGCAGCCCATCGCGTACATCACGCCGCCGGAGCGCCCGATGTGCGGCATCCGGTCGAACGTCATCCCGATCTTGCCGCCCCACGAGTACTCGACCCGGTAGCCGGCGACCTGCGGGTGGACGTCAAGCATCCGCTTGTGGAGCAGCCTGGCCGTCCGGTCGACGGTCGTCGGAAGGAAGCTGACGCGGCCGCCCCAGATCAGGCGGCGGTCCGCGCTCACGTGCCAGTAGGACAGGAAGTTCTTGGTGTCGAAGTACGCGCGCCCTGTCGGCGACAGCTCGCGCGCCAGGTCTTCGGGGAGCGGCTCGGTTGCGATGATGTACGACCCGATCGGGATGATCCGGCGTCGCAGCGCCGGGGCCGCGCCGTCCGTGTAGGCGTTCGTCGCGACGAGGACGTCACGGGCGTGGATCGCGCCCCGCTCCGTCTCCACGACGAATCGCCCGTCGCCCTGGCGCCGGATCGCCGTGGCGCGGACGCCCTCGTGGAGGTCCGCGCCCGCCGCCTCTGCCAGCCCGACGAGGCCCGCGAACCATTTGCCGGGATGGATGACCCCGCCCGAATCGATCGCGAGCCCGCCGTGGTACGCCGTCGTCCCGACCTCTTCCCCGAGGCGCGCATACGGCACGACGCGCGCCGGCGTTCCCCAGGCCGTTCGCGTCTCGACCTCGCCTTCGAAGTCCTCGGCGTCGCTCTTCGACCAGGCGAGCTCCATGTACCCGTTGAACCGGAGGTCGGCATCGATGCCGTTGTCGCGGATGGTGCGGCCGAGGAACTCGACCGCCTCGACAGAATCGCCGTAGAGGCGCGCCGCGAGGTCGCGCCCGTAGCGCTTGACCATCGTGTCCGGGCCCCACTTGTAGCCCGGGTGGGCGATCCCGCCGTTTCGCGTCGACGCGCCCCAGCCCAGCGTCCTCGACTCGAGCACGACGACCTTCGAGCCGCCCTCCGCCAACTTTCGGGCCGCGGCGAGGCCCGTGTAGCCGCCACCGATGACGACGACGTCGGTCGAGTCGGGGAGGTCGCGGCGGCTCCGGTCGGGCAGTGCCGGCATCGTCGCGTGCCAGTACGGCCGACGCTCGTAATCGGTGTTCAGACGGGGAGTCGTGGGCATCGCTCGCAATCGTAGTCGCGCCGTGCGACCCCGAGCACGACGCCACAGCGGGGTCAGTCCGGAGCGGGCGCCTCGTAGGCGAGCCGACCGGCGGCAATCGTGAGCAACACCTCGCCCGCGAGCGCTCGACCTGCCAGCGGGTGCCCGAAGCCCTTCGTCGCGAGCGTCTCCGGCCCGACGTTCCAGCTCGCCCCGCGATCGAACACGACGAGGTCCGCGAGGGCGCCCGCGCCCATGCCCCCAGCGGCGATGGCCCCAGCGGGGATGCCGCCGCCACCCGACGCATGCGAACCGCCGAGCACGCGGGCCGGCCCGGTCGTCAGCGCCTCGATGATCCGCGCCAGCGGGATGAGCCCGGCATCGACGGCCTCGAGCAGCACCCCGAGCGCCGTCTCGATCCCGGCGATCCCCGGGCGAGCCGCCCCGAACTCCACCGACTTGTCAACCTCGGTGTGGGGCGCGTGGTCGGTGGCGATGGCATCGACCGTCCCGTCGGCGAGGGCCGCCAGGCACGCCCGTGCGTCAGCCGCGGACCGCAGCGGCGGATTGACGCGGAGCGAGGTGTCGTAGGGAGCGGCGACGAGCGCGCGATCCCGCCATGGGTCGCGCGCCACGCTGTCTTCGTCGAGCGCCTCCCACGCCCAGCGTCGCGCGCCCGTGAGCCACTCGTCGGTGAGGGCCAGATGGTGCGGGGTGACGTCGCAAGTGACCGGCAGGCCGGCGACCTTCGCTGCGCGCACGTGCGCGAGCGCCCCGGCGGTCGAGAGATGCGTCAGGTGCAGGCGAGCGCCGGGGTTGTCTCGGACGACCTCCGCCAGCAGCGCGATGTCGCGCGCAACCGCCTCCTCCTCGGCGGCCGCCGGCCAGCCCTTGAGCCCGAGCACGGTCGCGACGAGCCCATCGTTCGCTTCGGCGCCGGAGGTGAGCCGGAGATCTTCCGGGTGGTCGATCACGGGGAGCCCGAGCATCGCCGCGTAGGCGAGGGCGTTCCGGAAGAGCGCCGGATCCTGCACGGGCGAGCCGTCATCGCTGAAGCCGACAACGCCGGCGTCCGCGAGCTCGCCGAGCGGCGCCAGCTGCTCCCCCGCCCGGCCAGCCGTGACCGAACCAATCTGCAGGAGCCTGACCGGGCTGCCGGAGGCCTCTGCGGCTTGGCTGCCCGCAAGCACCATCGACGCGCGGTCGATCGGCGGGGTCGTGTTCGGCATCGCGCAGACGCTGGTGAAGCCGCCGTGGGCCGCGGCTGCGAGGCCGCTCGCGATCGTCTCGGCGGCGGTGCCGCCCGGCTCCCGGAGGTGAGCGTGGATGTCGAGGAAGCCCGGGGCGACCACGATGCCCCGCTCGTCGATGCCCTCGGCGTTAGCCCCGTCGAGCCAGGCCACCGACTCGACCACGCCCTCGCTGATGACGAGGTCAGCCGGGCCCGACCGGCCCGACACGGGGTCCACGAGCCAGGCCCCGGCGATCTCGAGGTCGACGGGCCGCCCGACGTCGCCGATCCCCCGCTGGCGCTTGACCGCGGACCAGGTCGCGCTCATGCCGGCTCGCTCCTCGGCCCGCTCCTGGCTCGCCCGATGGAGCGCCCGGCGCGATCCCCGCCGCCGAGGCGACCAGCGCCAGCACGGCCATCCGGATGGCCACGCCGTTCGCCACCTGCTCCGTGACGACGGATGCGGGACCCGCGGCCACGTCCGGCGAGATCTCGACGCCCTCGTTCATCGGGCCCGGGTGCATGACGAGGCAGCCCGGCGCGGCGAGGGCGAGCCGCTCGCGCGTGAGCCCGAACCGTGCGGCGTACTCGCCGAGCGACGGCAGGAGGCCCGACGCCATTCGCTCCTTCTGGATCCGGAGCGCCATGACCGCGTCCGCGTTCGCGAGGGCCGTCGCGATGTCGGTCGTGACCGTGAACCGCCGCTCACCCCCGACGCCACTCGCTGCCCACGCCTCGAACCCGCGGAGCAGCGTCGACGGCCCGCAGAGCCACAGCGTCCGCGCCGGCTGCGGTGAGGGTCCAGAGGTTGCTCCGGGCCACGCGGGAGTGGAGGACGTCACCGAGGATCACGACCTTCCGGCCACGGAGCGAGCCGCCGGGAACGTGCCGCAGCAGCGTGTAGAGGTCCAGGAGCGCCTGGGTCGGGTGGGCGTGCCAGCCGTCGCCGGCGTTGACGACGGCGCCGCCGAACTCTCGCGCGACCAGGTAAGGCGCCCCGGACGTCGCGTGCCGCATGACGAGGATCCGTGCGCCCAGGGCCTCCAGCGTCCGCATCGTGTCCAGCAGCGACTCGCCCTTCTCGATCGACGAGCCGCTCACCGCGACGTTCACGACGTCCGCCGAGAGGTGTCTCGCGGCGACCTCGAAGCTCACGCGTGTCCGCGTCGACGCCTCGTAGAAGAGGTTCGTCACCCCGATGCCCCTGAGCGCCGCCGAACGCGGCCGCTCGCCCGCGACGATCCCCGCCATGTGGCGAGCCGTGTCGAGCACGAGCTCGATGTGGGGCCACGTCAGGACGTCGGTGTCCAGGAGGTGGCGGTGCGGCCAGGCCGGCTCGGCACCGGGCGCCTCCGCGCCAGAAGGCTCGGCCTCACCCAGTCCCGGAGCTTCCGATGACGCCTCGGGGCGCTCGGTCGCGGCCCGGGGCATCGTCACCGGCCCGCCCCGGCGGCAACCTGCGCCTGCTCGATGTCGACCGCGTCCTCGCCATCGACCTCGCGAACGCGCACGCGGACGACCTCTTCTCGGGATGTCGGCACGTTCTTGCCGACGTGGTCCGCCCGGATCGGCAGCTCCCGGTGCCCACGATCGACCAGGACCGCGAGGCGAACCGCTCGCGGCCGCCCGAACTCGCGGAGCGCGTCCATTGCGGCCCGGATGGTCCGGCCCGTGTAGAGCACGTCATCGACGAGCACGACCGTCACGTCGTCGATGTCGAACCCGATGTCCGTGCCCTTGACGTGCGGCGCATGCCCGAGCTGCGCGTCGTCGCGGTAGAACTCGATGTCGAGCGCCCCGACTGGGAGCGCCACTGCCTCGTTCTGCTCGATCTCGGTGGCCAGCCGGCGAGCGAGGGGCACGCCCCGGCGCTGGATGCCAACGAGCGCGAGCCCGGACGTACCGGCCTGCTTTTCGACGATCTCGTGGGAGATTCGGATCACGGCCCGGCGGATCTCGTCGGGGGTCATGATGCGGCGACCGGTCACGCGTCCCTCCCGGCCTCTCGGGGCCATCGACCGGCTCTCTGGCCGGGTTGAAGGTCGGGGCGAGTGTACGCCGCAGCCGTTCCCGCGGTCAGTAGACCCGCACGGTCACCGTCGTCGTGCCGGACCACCAGCCGCAGCCGCATACGGCGAAGAAGTCGGGCCGATACATGTCGATGAGCCGGCCGCCAGCCTTCGACGGCCCGTAGTCGTTGACGACCCGCTCGATGCAGCCGCCGTCGCCGCAGATGACGATGGTCGTTCCGCGCGGGACGTCGCGCATCGCCGTCGTCCCGTAGTCGTAGAACGACGCGGCTCCCGTCAGGGAGTAGCGGGGTGGCTTCCAGCTCCAGGAGGGCTGCGCGGCCTTGACCGCAGGCTCGGGCCGGACCGCGACCGCCGGGGGGACATCGCTGCCGGTCTCGGCGAAGCCGTCCGTGGCGTCGAGCCTACCCGCGGACAGGGCCGCCTCGTCGAGCAGGAAGGGGCCGAGCCCCTGCCGTTCGGGCGTTTTCGCGAGGGTCACCTGTTCGAAGAGCGCGGTGTCGACGGGGCGGCTCGCAGCCGGCTGGTGAGAGCCGACGAGCCCCGGCAGCGCGCCGAGCGCAAGGGCCGCAGTGAGCGCCGCCCCTGCGACCGTCCTGCTGGGTCGCATCCGAACCCACTGTACGCCATGGGGCCTGTGACCAGATGGCTCCGCGACCCGTCAGAGGCGCGGGTGCACCGGACGATGGTCGGGTCAGCGGACGATGAAGAGGTCCTTCGAGGGGATCGTCCGGATCTCGCCGAAGTTGCGACCCTGCCAGCCGAGGACCTGGACCGCACTCTCCTGGCCGTCCTGGCCGCGCGGGCTGACCCACGCGAGGCGGCCCTTGTCGATCGAGAACCGGCGCAGGGCGGGCTCGCCGGCGAGTGGCTTGAGCTCGGCGTCCAGCGTGCCCGTCTCTGGATCCAGGACCACCAGGTGGAGGCGACCGACCTCGGCTGCCGCATCGTCGGACGTCCAGATCGCGAGTCGCGTGCCGGTGTCCGGGTCGAACAGGGCCTTGAAGACGGCCACGTCGCCGACCTCGAGCGGAACGGGTGAACCGGCAGGCCCGACGGCCTCGAGCGGCAGGCCCGACGGTTCGCTCGACGGATCGGCCGCCGGCTCCGTGGACGGGTCGCTCGAGGCCGCGGCGGGCTCGGTCGGCGAGGGAGTGCTGCCCGGCTCGACCCACCGATCGAGCACGAGCTGCCCCTCGCCCAGCTGCCAGTCGAGACCATCGGCCGTCGGGACGAGGGTGCCCGACCAGTAGGCGGCGACGCGACGCTCGGGATCCACGACCGGCAGCCACACGTCGGGCTGGGTCAGGTCGGTCCGGGCGCCGGTGGCTGGATCCAGGAGGAACGACGCGGGGTGGAACACGGGGGCCGCGGCGGTCGCGTCCGGGGTCGCGGCGGGCGACGGGTCGGCCGTGGCAGGCGAGGCAGGCTCGTCGGAAGCGCCGGCGCTGGGCGTGGGCGCCTCGGCCGGGATCACCACGCGACTCGCGAGCACGCTGTCGCCGAGCCACGCGGAGAAGTAGGTCTGGTGGTCGTCCGTGACCCTGGTCGCGACCGCCTCGCCAGCCTGCCAAAGGTACAGGTCCGGACCAGTCGAGCCGTCGGTCGGACGGGCAGAGAACGCGACGCGCCGGCCGTCCGCGGAGTAGGCGGCCTCACCGACGAGGATCACGCCCGAGGCAATCTCGATCGCCCCGGTCGGTGTGCTCCCGGGAGTCTCGCTCGGCGCGACGATCGGGCTGGTTTCGGGCGAGGCGGGCGGCTGGGTGACTGGTGGGGCCGTGACAGGCGGCGCGTCCGTCGGCGGTGCGTCGGACGGCGGTGCGTCCGTGCCCTGGGGTGCGCTCGTGGCGAGGGCGACGACATAGACCTTGTCCGGCTGCGCCGCGCCGGCGTTGCCGCGGGACTGCACGACGAGCTGGCGCTGGTCCGGCGACATCGTGACGCCGGTGGGCGAGCCGCCGAGGTCGACCGTCTGCGGGTCGGTGTCCTCGCCGAGCGCCTGGCAGCCCTGACGGGAGCGCGGGCAGACCTCGTGGACTTTCGAGATGACCAGCTCCCAGCGGCCGTTGGCCGCGGGCCGGACCCACCCGACATCGCCGGCGGCGACCGCCAGCGGCGTGGGCTGGACGGGCGGTGGGGGCGGCGAGATCACCGCCACGTCCGACGCGGCCGGCGGGACGATCTGGGGAATCGTTCGTGGGAGGGCGACGCCCACGAGGACGATGAGCACGACGAGCGCACCGGCGGCGGCACCGAGCGGCAGCCCGCCAAAGCGTGACCGGCGGTCCTGGCGCCTGCTGGCGCCTGCCGGGCGGCGACGTCCGCTCGCCTCGTGCTCGATGGCGGCGGCCGTCCGGGCCCACAGGTCGCGAGGTGGCTGCGGGCTCGTCTCGCGAAGGCCGCGGAGGAGCTGGCGATCGGCCGCGAAGGCCTCGCGGTCGCGGCGGCACTCGGCGCAGCGGTCGAGATGGCCCGTCAGCCACGCCGCCTCGTCGGCGCGAAGTGGCTCGAGGAGCTCGGAGGAGATGAGCGCCCGGGCACGGTCGTGGCTCGACTCCTGGTCGTGGTGGCGGCCGCGGAACGGCAGGGTCATCGGTCGCCCCTCGCCTCGCTGGCGAAGCGCGCATCACGCTCGGCCTCGGCGGTCTTCTCGGCCTCCTTCTCGGCGGCGAGGGCACGGCGGAGGCTCTCGCGGGCGCGGGTCAGGATCGCGCGCGCGGCGACGTGGCTGACGCCCATCGCGGCGGCGAGCTCGAGGCCCGTGAGGTCGTGCAGCTCCGCGAGCAGCAATGCGGCCCGTTGGCGTTCGGGGATCTGCGCGAGGGCTCGCTCGAGCGGACCGGAGAGCCGGAGCTCCATCGCCATGTGCTCCGCCGATGGCGCGGCGCCGCGGGCCTCGCCGGTCCACGGGACCATCCGGACGATCTTGCGGCGGCGGATGTCGTCGAGCGCGACGCGGTGGGCGATCTGGTACAGCCACGCGCGCGCGTTCTCGTGCTTCTCGAGGGTGTCGTAGTTCTTGTAGGCCTTCACGAAGGCATCCTGGGTCAGGTCCGCGGCCCGCTCGGGATCGCGGAGCATCCGGATCAGGTACGCGTAGATCTCGCCGTGGTGCTTGGCGAACAGCGCCTCGACGAAGACGCGGGCTTCGTCCTGATCCCAGCTCCTCGTCACAGGGCGCGCGAGGCCGAGGCCGGACGGCGACGCGGGGATCGTGCGTTCGAGCAAGCGAGGCGGCCTCTCGTGGTGCCCGCGGGCGCAGCTTGGCGGCGCCCGTGGAAGGCGACGGGTTCGTGGCGAGGGACGAGGTGCCGGGCGCTCGTGTGACGCGGCTGCGCAGCGGGCCGCCTCACGCGGGGGCCTCGACCGCCGCCACGCCCGTCCGCTCCAGCAGCTCCTCGACCGCCGCCTCGGGCGAGACGGGGTTGACCGGTAGCCCCGTGCCGAGCTCCAGGCCGGCGACTTCTCGGAGCCGCGGATGGACCTCCCAGTGCCAGTGGAACGTGGCGTCGACGCGCTCGCGCAGGGGCGACGTATGCAGCACGAGGTTGTACGGCGGGCCGTCGAGCGTCACCGCCAGGGCGCCCAGGACGTGGCGAAGGGCGGTGGCGGTGGCCCGGATCGCAGCCTCCGAGGCCCGACCGAAGTCCGCCTCGTGGTCGCGGGGCACGATCCAGACCTCGAAGGACGAGCGGGAGCCCCACGGCGCGAAGGCGACCGTCGACGCGTCCTCCCAGACAAGGCGCTCCCGCGCGCGCGACTCCTCGCGGACCAGGCGGCACCACGGGCATTCGCCCTCGCGGATGACGAACCGCGCGGCACCGCCGAGCTCCTCGCCGACGCGATGCGGGATCAGCGGCAGGTCGTAGAGATCCAGGCACAGGTGGTTCGTCCGGGCGCCGGCCTGGGCGCCCCAGTTCTGGACCACCTGGACGTAGTCGGTCTGGGCCAGCGCCGTGGCTTCCGCAACCGCGTCGCGGGCGAGGGTCAGCATCTGCTCGGCGACCTCGCCGACCTGGGCGAGGGGCCGATGCTCACCGGGGGGCGCCGCGATCGTCCGCCAGCTCCCGGCCGCCCGCGCGTCAGCGACGCTGAGCTGGGCGATCCCACGATCGAGCTCATCGCGGTCCGCCTCCGTGCCGATCATGTGGAACGCGTAGTCCTTCAGGACGCGGACCCGGACGCCGTCGCCCGACGGGAGCCGGCAGTTCTGGCAATCGCCGTGGTCGTCGATCGGCGCCGCGGCGCGGGCGAACCGGGATCGATCGAAGTCGCGATCGACGATCGTCGCGACCCACCAGCCGGTGATGGGGTCCTTGCGCAGCTCGAACAGGCCGGCGCTCATGCCGAGACGAGCGCGGGGGCGGCCGTGGAGGCTTCGCCGGCGGCCCACGCGAGCGGCGCTCCGATCTCCGTGGCGAACGCGGTCGCGAAGTGCCTGCCGGCACGCTCGACCGCCGCGGTCGATGGGGGCTCCGCGGTGCGACCGAGCTCCTCGGCGATCGACGTCGAGACGAGGCCGGGCATGCCGCAGGGGTCGATGAGGTCGAAGTCGCGCAGGTCGACGTCGATGTTGAGGGCGATGCCGTGGTAGCTCACGCCCCGTTCGATTCGCAGGCCGAGCGCGCCGATCTTCCTGTGGGGGCGACCTCGGTCCGGCTCGCCCTCGACCCAGCAGCCGGGGTGCCCGTCACGACGGAATGTCTCGACGCCCAGCTCGGCGGACGTCGCGATCATCGCCGCCTCGAGAGCGGCCACCAGCGGCCGCACGAGGATCCCGCGGTCCCCGAGCCGGATGATCGGGTAGGCCACGAGCTGGCCCGGCCCGTGGTAGGTCACCTCGCCGCCTCGCTCGACCCGGATGGCCTCGATCCCTCGGCGCCGGAGCTCACGTGGGGATGCGAGCACGTGGGCATCGTCGGCCTGGCGGCCGAGGGTCAGCACGGCGGTGTGTTCGAGCAGCAGAAGCTGGTCTCCGATGGCGCCTGTCGACCGCTGGTCCAGCAGCTCCTTTTGGAGGGCCCACGCCTCGCGATAGCCGATTCGACCGAGCCAGCGAGCGTGAATTGGCCTAGCCTGTTGCACGCCGGGACGATAGCAGGGGCCCCTTCCCGGGCCGTTGCCAGGTGTCGAATAGGACTTCCGTCTCGGTGTCGCGTGCGCCTCGATCCGCGAGTATCCGTCGCAAGGTGCCCATCAATCGAGTGACTCGCTCCAGCCGCCTTCCCCGACGACTCGGCGCCGCCGTCATGGCGGCCTTCCTCCTGTTGCCGGTCGCCCTCACGCCGGCGGCCGCCTGGTCGAACGCGGGCAACAACTACGGCACCCACGACTGGATCCTCGACCAGGCCCTCCGCCTGCTCGACGAGCGCGGGATCAACCACTCCTGGGTCGATCGGACGATCGCGCTCCAGGCGACGGACGACCCGGACGACATCGAGGTCGAGAACGACCCGGACCGCCAGATCGAGCATGTCTACACCGGCGACGGTGGCAAGCGCGGCGGCGCCGTCCACCGCATCACCGAGCACTACGCGAAGATGGTCCGGCTTCACGACGCCGGCGACTACGACGAGGCCAGCTACAACCTCGGCATGCTCGCTCACTTCTACGGCGACATCCTCCAGCCGTACCACACGTCCCGTGACGCCATCGACATGGACACGAACCACCACGCCTACGAGCTCCTCGTCAACTCGATGACGAAGACCCCGACGTCGTCGCCGAGCTGGTCCGTCGCCAACACGAGCTGGTCCGTGAAGGAATTGATCAACGTCCGCAGCGCGGCGCTCTCCGCCGCGGCGTACTCGAGGGCTCGCTACAACGAGCTCGAGGACAACTACGCCGCCAGCAACGACAACCTCAGCTCGGCCGCTGCGAGCGTGACCAAGGAAGTCCTGATCCGCGCCTCAGGCGACCTCGCCAACCTGATCCACTCCGTCCCGAGCGGCAGCGCCAACCCGCCGGCCGTCGGGAGCATCAAGGTCTGGATGAAGTGGCAGGGCGTGAAGGGCAACGAGCAGGTGGAGGCCGCGTTCGGCACGGTCAAGGACGTCAACGGCGACCCCATCGAGGGCGTCCAGGTCACGGTGACGACGCCCACGGACAGCGACTCCACGAAGTCGCTCCGGTTCTGGACCGACGGGGCGGGCACCGGGCATATCACCTACGCGATGGGCACCTTCCCGATGATGACCAAGCAGACCGTGACGCTCAAGGTCACGACCGACCAGACGACCGTCACCAAGACGACCTGGTTCCACCAGACAAAGAAGCTGGCCGACGGGACCGCGGGCTTCAAGACGACCGTCAACGACAGGACCGTCAAGGCGGGCCAGAAGGTGACCGTCACCTCGACGGTCAAGTCGACCACGGGCTCGCCGGTCGCCGGGCTCTACGTGGTCTGGACCTGGACGATGGGCTCAACCGTCGTGACGACGACGGGCTACACGGACTCGAGCGGTGTCGCGAAGTCGTCCTACACGATCCTCTCGTCGACGACGAGATCGCAGATCCACGTCCACGCCGGGACGTCTGCCTACAGCATCAACCGCAACTCGAACACGTACTTCCAGCGAACCGACTAGGTTCGCGGAGCCGGCGAGCGGGCCGGCCGCGCCGGATCAGCCGGCGACCGCCTCGGCCATCGCCCGAAGATGCGGCGGGGTGCTCCCACAGCAGGCGCCGATGACGTTCGCGCCCGCATCGCGGAACTGGCGCGCGAAGCCGGCCATCGTCTCCGGGGTCGTCGCGTACTCCACGGCCATCGCGACCAGCTGGGGCATGCCGACGTTGCCCTTCGCAACGAGCACCGCTTCCGGGAAGGCCGCCCGCATCTTCTCGATGACCGGGATCAGCTCCTCCGGGCCGTTGCCGCAATTCCCGCCGACGGCGGCGGCGCCGGCGCCGAGGAGCGCCTCCGCGGCGCGTTCCGGAGTGACGCCCATCATCGTGTGGCCCCGCGTGTCGAAGCTCATCGTGGCGATCACCGGGACGTCGGGCGCCGCGTCCTTCGCGCCCTGGATGGCGGCGACGGTCTCGCTGACATCGCTCATCGTCTCGATCCACATCACGTCCACGCCGGCAGCCGCGAGGGCCCGCGCCTGCTCCGCGAAGACCTCTCGGGCGATCTCCGGGGTGAGCGTGCCGCCGATCGCCGCCATGATCTGGCCCGACGGCCCGATGTCGCCGGCGACGAGCACCGGGTGGTCGGCGGCGTTGGCCTCCACCCGGGCGAGCACCACGGCGGTCCGGTTGAGCTGGTCGACGCGGTCCTCGCGCCCGTGCAGCTCGAGCCGCAGTCGATTGCCGCCGAAGGTGTTCGTCAGGAGCACCTGCGCGCCCGCCTCGGCATAGCCGCGCTGGACACGCCGGATGAGCTCGGGGTGCTCGAGGTTCCAGAGCTCGGGCGGGTCGCCGAACTCCAGCCCGTTGGCCATGAGGACCGAGCCCATCGCGCCGTCGGCGACGATCGGGCGGCCCGTCGCAAGAAGCTCATTCCAGCCGGTCATGTGGCCGCGAATTGTGCCGCGGATGGCGCACGAGCGCGAGCCGCTGGGTGGCGACCTAGGTGTGGATCGTGGGCCCGAACCAGACGGCCGCGCCGATGATCGCGTACAGCCCAGGAGCATCGCGCCCTCGAAGGCGTTCGCCTCGCCGTCGACGACCACCATGTAGACGAGGATGCCCGTGACGGCGAGGGTGCCGAGGAGCAGCGGGTCGAAGACCAGCGTCAGCGGCACGGGCGCGACGAAGAAGCTGAGCAGCACGATGACGGGGGCGAGGAAGAGCACGACCTGCAGCGTGGAGTTGAGGATCAGGCTCATCGCCAGGTCGCCGCGATTCTTCCAGGCTGCCGTGACGCCGGCGAGGTGCTCGATCGCGTTTCCGGCGACCGCGACGATGATCAAGCCCGCGAACGCCTCACTCATCCCGATCGCGCCCATCGCCGGCTCGAGGGCCTCAACGAACCAGTCGGCGACAAAGGCTGCCGAAGCGGCCGACCCGCCGAGCAGAACCAGAGTCGGTAGGAGCGGCGGCGCTTCGTGACGAGCGACGTCGGGCCCATCGGCCCGGGCTGCCTCCTCGGCGTTGATCGTACCCGGCGCATCGGCCTTGAGGCGAAGTGAGATCGGCACGGAGACGGCGAACAGGATCAGGAGGACGATCGCGACGAACGCGGAGAGCTCCTCCGCGTGGCCGAAGTCCGGCGCCCCGGGCTGCGTCGCGAGGAACGGGATGACGAGCGCCGCGATCCCGAGCATCAGCATGGTCGCGTACATCCGGTTCGCGGCAGCGGAGAAGGTGATCTTGCCGTGGCGCCAGCCACCGGCCAGGAGGGCTAGCCCGAGCACGAACAGGGCGTTCCCCAGCACCGAGCCGACGAGCGCCGCCGCAACGACCTGGACCAGCCCGGCCTGCAGGGCGAAGATCGCGAGGAACAGCTCGGGCAGGTTGCCGAGAGTCGACTGGACGACGCCGGTCGCGGCCGGGCTCATCCGGTGCGCGAGCCGTTCGGTGGCCTCCGCGACGGCGACGGCCCCGCCGGCAAGCGCGGCGACGGCGAAGACGAAGCGGACGAGCGGCGGCAGGCCCAGGACGTTGACGATCGCCACGAGGGCGAACGCAACGGCATAGCCGCCGAAGATGATCCAGGTGCGACGGGAGACTTGCGCGAGCATGTTGGGCGCCATCATCGCGGATGCGCCCGGTGTCCCGCGCGGCATCGGTCCGCGCGATAGCGTTGCAAGCGATGGGAGATGAGGGAGAGGCGGGCGCCCCGGGCTCGCCGGAGGCCGCCGCGCGGGCGATGACGCAGGCGCGCAACTGGCGGCTCGTCCAGGCGGATTCGGTCTTCATCGGGATCGTCAACGCGGCCGGCACGTTCCTGCCCGTGTTCCTGCTGCGCCTTGGCGCGTCGGCGAACGACGTCGGGCTGCTGACGGCGCTGCCGGCGCTCACTGCATTCCTGCTCGCGATCCCGTTCGGGCGCATGCTCCAGGCGCGGGGCCGGATCGTGGCCTGGTACAGCCGGTTGCGCCTGGTCGCATGGACGAGCTACGCGGTCATCGCGGGCGCGGTGGCGCTGCTCCCGCGAGAGGCGGCCGTCCCGATCGCGCTGCTGATCTGGGCCCTGGCGTCACTCCCTTCGACCGCCGCGCTCGTGGCCTTCCCCATGGTCATGGACGGCGCCGCGGGTCCGGGCGGCCGCTTCGACCTCCTGGGCCGACGCTGGGCGATCGCCGGCGTGTCCGCGATCGTTGCCGTCGCGGTTGGCGGGCAGTTCCTCGCCGCGGTGCCGTTCCCACTGAACTTCGAGGTCCTGCTGGTGATCGTCACGCTGGCGGGATTCGGGAGCTTCCTGCAGTCGAGCCGCCTCGAGGTCCGGGATCACGCCCCACCGCCCAGGACGGCGGCGCGGCCCCTCCAGGATCGAACGCGGGAGCTGTGGCGCCTGGTCGTCTCGAATCGCCCGTTCGTCGGCTTCGAGCTCCGGTCGATCGCCTACATCACGAGCATCGGACTCGCGCTGCCGGTGCTGCCGCTGTTCTACGTCCACGACCTCGCCGCGTCCGACGCGTGGATCGGGATCATCGGCGCGGCGGGCTCCGCGGGCAGCGTGGTGGGCTACGTCGGCGTTCGACGGCTCGCCCGGCGGCGCGGCGGCACCACGATCCTCCTGCCGGCCCTCGTCGCGGCCGCGTCCGCGATCGCGCTGATGAGCGTCGTGGACTGGTTGCCGGCGGTGGCTTTGATCGCGTTCGTCTCGGGGTTGGCGGGGGCCGGCGCCCAGCTCGCGCTGTTCGACGGGTTCATGCGGACGTTCCCGCGAGAGCTCGGGGTCACCTTCAGCTCCGTCGACCAGAGCATCCAGAACTTCGCCCTGATCGTCGCGCCGAACCTCGGCGGGCTCCTCGTCGTTGCCCTCGGGAGCCGGCAGGCGCTGCTGATCACGGCGTCGATCGGGTTCGTCGCGGTGGCGCTCTTCGCGCTCGATGCGAGGGCTGTCCGGGTAGCTCGTTCGGCGGCGGCCGCCTGAGGCTCAGGCCCCCCGGTCGACCGACCGGATGAAGTCGATCAAGCCGTTCCAGTACGTCGCCTCGTCGTCCCACATCGCCATGTGGCTGCCCTCGGAGCAGTGGAGGTAGCGGCCGTTGGTGAGCTGGCTGGCCATCCAGGCCATGTACCCGGGGTCCATCGTGTCGTGGGCGGCGCCGATGACGAGCGTCGGCACCGTGATCCGTGGCAGGTCCGCGCTGCGATCCCAGTCCGTCAGGCTGCCGGAGAGGCCGAGCTCGCTCGGGCCCTGCATCGAAACGTAGATCTGCTGGTTGATCCGGAACCCGCGATTGACGGCGTCGGGCCACTCGGCGGCGGGCTGGCGGAGCACGTGCTCCTCGTAGTGGTGCGGAATCAGGAGCTCCATGTAGCGCGGATTCTCGATGTCGCCCGCCGCTTCCAGCGCCTCGATCTCGGCCAGCGCCGCCTGGTCCATCGAGGGCTTCAGCACCCGCTGGGCGTAGCCGTTGTAGGCCGGGCAGCTGGCCATCATGTTCGAGATCACGAGGCCCTTGAGATCGTCCCCGTGGCGGAGGGCGTACTCGGTGGCGAGGATGCCGCCCCACGAGTGACCGAGCAGGAAGAAGTTGGACCGGTCGAGGCCGAGGGCCGTGCGGACCTGCTCGAGCTCGTCGACGAACCGGTCAAGGTCCCAGAGCTCGGGATCCGTCGGCTGGTCGCTGTACACGGACCCGAGCTGGTCGTAGTAGATGTACTCGATGCCCGCCGGCCTGAGGTGCTCCTCGGCACCCTCGAAGTACTCGTGGGTCGCTCCCGGCCCGCCGTGGAGGAAGAGCAGCTTTGCGGTCGGGTTGTCGCCGACCCGGCGCGTCCAGACCTCGAAGCGGCCCTTGGGCGTTTCGATCGGGATCCGGCGTTCACCGGATTCCCGGGTCGTTGACGCCGCGATGTCAGTGGTCATCGCCCGTAGGCTAGGCGCGCGATGTTGGTTCGTGTGGCGACGGTGCTGGCTGGGATTGCCATCGTGGGCGTGCTCGTGGTCCGGTTCGCCGGAGCAGGTTGCGGCGGAGCGACGGACGGCTGTTTGCGCGTGCTGTTCATCGGCAACAGCCTCACGGCGGTCAACGACCTGCCTGGGACCTTCGCGGCGCTTGCCCGCGCCGGCGGCCATCGGGTCGAGGTCGGGATCGTCGCGCCGGGCGGCCAGACCCTGGCCGGCCATGCGACCTCGCCCGAGACCCAGGCCGAGCTTGTCCCGAACCGCTGGGACATCGTCGTCCTCCAGGAGCAGAGCGAGATCCCAGCGGTGGCGCAGTCGCGCGACGCCGTGATGGCACCCGCCGTACGAGCGCTGGTCGAGCAGATCCGGGCGATCGGTGCCCGGCCGTTCCTGTTCTTGACGTGGGCCTACCGGGACGGCGCGCCCGAGTACAACCTTCGAAACCGGGCTGCGATGCAGGACGTCATTGAAGCCGCGTATCTGGATATCGGGCGGGCGCTGGTGGTGCCGGTGATCCCGGTCGGCGAGGCCTGGAGTGCGGCTCTGGTGGCCGTTCGCTCCGCGACGCTGTGGCAGGTCGATGGCGTCCACCCGACCGAAGCCGGGACATACCTGGCGGCCACCGTCTTCTACGCCGCGCTCTTCGATGACGATCCGGTCGCGGCGGCCGGCGCGTTCGGCGCCCCCTCGGTTCGCGATGGCCCGAATCTCGCGACCGTCGGGCGCGATGTCGTGACCGACAGGGCAAGGTGGGGTCTCGGCGCCGGGCTCTGAATTGTTCTTGTCGCAGCCCTCGCGACGCCGAGGCGGAAGTACAATCCGTTGCCTCCCGAGCGGGAGTAACTCAGCTGGCAGAGTGTCTGCTTCCCAAGCAGAATGTCGCGGGTTCGAATCCCGTCTCCCGCTCCATTCCAAGCCGCCTGCGGCTGACGGGGGTCCCATGCGACGGTCACGTGCCTTGGCGGTGCTTGCGGCGGCCATGTTGGTCTCGGCCTGTGCAACGGCCGGGCCCGGGTCCACGGCGACGCCGGGAGTGCCGGCCGGCGCGACCAGCACACCTGCGGTCGTCCTCCCGCCACCCAGCTCCGATGCTCCCTGTGGCGATGCCCAGCCGTGCACCGCGCCGCCGACCGCCCCCGCCACGGGCGTCGTCATGATTCACGCGACGTTCACCGGGCACGCGACTGACCCGCTGGCGACCGCCGATCAGATGGTCACCGCGGAGATCGTCTGGAAAACCGGACCCGACAGCATCCACGACATCGAGGCGTTCACGTTCACCTCGGGAAGCTTCACGTTCTCGGAATCGATCGACGGGGTCTGCGGCGGGACTCGATCGGAGGCGGGTCCCATGACCGTCCTGAGCGGGACGGCGCTTGTCAGCGGCGATCCACAGGACATCGATTCGGCCAAGGCCGTCATGATCGACCGGCGGATCGAGGAGAGCCTCCTCGAGTTCTCCGTGTTCTCGGGATTCGCGGTCCCAAACGCCGACGCCGGCTGCGGCGAGCTGTCCCGGTCTGGCGTCGGCGGATGCCGGCTGCTCTTCCACCTGGTGACCCTCGACAGCCTCGAGCCGGACGCGACCTGCGACAACCAGGCCGGCAGCACCTGGACCGGCCACCTCGACCAGCAGTAAGGAGCCGACTGGATGGCAACGTCGCCCGAAACGGATCGCACGCTCGATCGCTCGATCACCGTCACCGGAATCGGGCGAGTCCCCGTCCAGCCGGACATCGCCGACCTGCGGCTTGGCGTGACCATCACCGAGCCGACCGTCGATGCCGCGCGCGCCGCCAGCGCGAAGGTGCAGAACGCCGTCCTGGCGAAGCTCAAGGCGCTCGGGATCGAGGGGCGCGACCTGCAGACCTCGATCGTCTCGGTCCAGCCCCAGTACGACTATTCCCAGCAGAGCGCGCCGCCGCGGCTGGTCGGATACCAGTTCATGAACGTCGTCGCGGCGACGCTCCGCGAGATCGACAAGGTCGGCGATGCGATCGATGGCGCCCTTGGCGCCGGCGCGACGAACATCGACCAGATCAGCTTCCGGGTCGCCGACCAGTCAGGCGCCGAGATGGACGCCCGCGAAGCGGCCGTTGCTGACGCGCGAGCGCGAGCCGAGACGCTTGCGGCTGCAGCGGGTGTGGTCATCGTGGGCGTCGGGGCGATCGTCGAAGGCGGTGGAGCGCCGATCCCCTACCCGCGGTCGTTCGAGCGCATGGCGATGGCCGCGAAGGACGCGGGCACGCCGATCGAAGCCGGCACGAACGAGGTCACGGCGACCGTGACGATCACCTACCTGCTGGGATAGGAGGACCCGATGCTGCCGCAGTTCACGACCGGTGTCTTCAACCAGCAGCGCTGGCCCCAGGCGGGCGACACCGACGACTGCTGGGCCATCGCCGACCTGATGGCGGTGCACAGCGTCGCGCCATGGATCCGCCTGCCGGGCATGACGAAGTACCGGGAGCTGGCGCACAACCCGCGCATGCCCGGCCCCACGCCGGGCAACATCGCCCAGTCGGCTCGCGCGATCCGAGGTCTCGACGCCGCCTTCGGCGAGCTCATCGAGGTCGCCGAGGGAATCCCGTTCTCCGAATTCCTGCCGAAGCTCAAGGCCGGCCACCCCGCCTCGCTGTCGGTGCTCAGCGGGAGCCTGCCCTCCCGGCTCCAGTTCGGCTTCCTCGGCAACCATCGCGTCGCGGTCTTCTGGAACGGCACCAAGATCAGGCTCGCCAACCCGTTGGCTCGGGCGCACTCGCGGAGCAAGCCGATCACGGAGGACGAGCTCCACACGGCCGTCCGCGACCATCCGTTCAACAAGGTCCACGCCGTGCTGATGCCGACGGTCGAGGAGGCGTTCCAGCTCCACCCGCTGCTGACCGGCGTCATCGAAGCGGCCTTCGCCGGCATCGACGACGAGACCGACGACACCGACGCGATGGAAGACGTCACCGCGGCCTGATCGACCGCGACGACCGCTGGCGCCCGCCTTGGCAGGACGCCACACCGGAGTACCCTCGCGCTATGCCGGACGCCTCTCGCCGCACCGTCGACGACTACATCTCCGCGATCCCGGCGCCGCTCACGGCCGTCGGTGAAGCGCTCCGGGACGCCGTGCGAGCAGCTGCGCCGGACGCGAAGGAATCGATCAAGTGGGGCCAGCCCGTCTACGAGTCCGGCGGTCCGTTTGCGGCGCTGAAGGCCTATCCGCGCTGGGTCACGCTGACGTTCTGGCGCGGAGCGACCCTCGCCGATCCGACCGGGATCCTCGACGGCGACGGCGACCGGATGAAGCACGCTCGCTTTGCCACTCTCGACGAGGTTCGCGCGGCGCCGGTCGCGGACCTGGTTCGCTCGGCGGTAGCGCTCAACGCCGAGCTCGGCGACCCCACGAAGCGCTGATCGCGCGATGAAGGGCGATCGAGTCGAGGCCGTCGTCGACACCGGCCAGGGCGGCGTCCAGACGTTCGAGATCGTGGCGAGTCGAGCCGGTCGGCGGATCGAGGTCACCACGGCCCGCGGCGTCGTCGAGGTCACCGAGGTCACCCGCGGCGGGACGCCCGTGCGGACCGGACGGTTCATGGCCAGCCGGCTCGTCGCGCTGGTGGAACACCCGGCCAAGGAACGCGACGAGGCCCGGGTCGAGGTGACCACGCGGCGACGCATCGGCACGGGGAAATCCTCGACGACCTGATCGCCCGTCCCTCGCGCTGACAGATAGCTGGCACAGCCGGCGCGTAGAGTCCGGTTGTGCAACGCCTCGACGGCACGCTCGTGCTGAGCGCGACCGATCTTGTCGGCTACCTCGCGTGTGACCACCTCGCCACGCTCGAGCTCGGGCGGGTCGCCGGCCTCTGGGAACGGCCGCACCGCCGCGACGACCCGACGATCGAGATCATCCAGGAGAAGGGCGACCTCCACGAACAGTCGTACCTCGACGCGCTTCGGAACGACGGCCTCAGCGTCGTCGAGATCTCGAAGACCGATGTCCGGTCGGTCGACGACCTCCAGCGGGCCGCGCAGGATACGACCGAGGCGATGCGGCGAGGCGCGGACGTCATCTACCAGGCGACCTTCTTCGACGGTCGCTGGCGAGGCCACGCCGACTTCCTGTTCCGGCGCGACGACCGATCGTCGCCGGCGTTTGGGGACCACAGCTACGACATCGCGGACACGAAGCTGGCGCGGGCGGTCAAGGCCGGCGCCGTGCTCCAGATGTGCGTGTATGCCGCGTTGCTGGAAGCCGTCCAGGGCATCGCGCCCGAGTGGCTGACGGTCGTGACCGGCGACCGGGCATCCCACCGCCATCGCACCGAGGACTTCAGCGCCTACTTCCGCTATGTCCGGGATCGGTTCGAAGCGAAGATCGAGCGTGATCGGGACGACCCGCAGCGAGCAACGACATATCCGAATCCGGTCGAGCATTGCCGTGTCTGCCCGTGGAGCCCCACATGCATCCAGCGGCGCCGCGACGACGACCATCTCTCGATCGTCGCGGGAATGCGCAGGGTGGACACAGAACGACTGACCGCGGGGGGCCTGCCGCAGCTCGCGGTCCTCGCCAGGACCGCGCAGGCGGCCACGGTCGCGGAGATGCCGCCGACGACGTTCGAGCGGCTCCGGAATCAGGCACGGCTCCAGCTGCACGAGCGTGAGACCGGCGAGCGGATCTTCGAGCTCCTCGAGCCGAGCGCGGATCTGGACACGCGCGGGCTGGGGATCCTTCCCGAGCCCTCGAAGTGGGACGTGTTCTTCGACATCGAGGCAGACCCATGGGCCGGCGACGACGGGCTGGAGTATCTGCTCGGGATCGTGACGGTCGACAGCGGTGAGCCGGTGTACCGGCCCATCTGGGGCACCAGTCCCGACGGCGAGCGCGCGGCGCTCTCAGAGCTGCTGCGCTTCCTCATGACCCGACTCGAGGCCCACCCGGAGCTGCACGTCTTCCACTACGGCGGCTACGAAGGGGGCGCGCTCAAGCGGCTCGTCGGCCGCCACGGCTTCGGCGCCGAGGAGCTGGACCGCCTGCTGCGGGGCGACATCCTGGTCGACCTCCTCAACGTCGTGCGCCAGGGCATCCGGGCCTCGGTCGAGTCGTACTCGCTCAAGCAGATCGAGAAGTTCTACATGCCGGTTCGCGAAGGCCCGGTCACGGATGCCGGCTTCAGCGTCGTGGAGTTCGAACGCTGGCTCCGGCAACGCGACGAGGGAATCCTCGACGGCATCGCGAGCTACAACCGCGACGACTGTGTGTCCACCTGGATGCTTCGCGACTGGCTGGAGGCGAGGCGCCTCGAGGCGATGGGTCGTTGGCCGGACCGCGACTGGAGCCGGCCGGATCCGGAGTCAGGGCACCCATCCGAGGACCTGACCGACTGGATCAGGAAGGTTGCCCACCTCGCCACGTCCCTCACGGCGGGGCTTGATCCCCGCGACGACGGCGACGACGCGCGCTCCCGACGCCTGCTCGCCGGCCTGCTCGACTGGCACCGTCGCGAAGAGAAGTCGCAGTGGTGGCGCTGGTTTGAGCTCACGGAGGATCTGCCCATCGAGCGCCTGGTCGACGAGCGGGACGCCCTTGCCGGCCTCGAGTTCGTCAGGGAGGTGCGGATCGAAAAGAAGAGCGTCGTGAATCGGTACCGCTTCGAGCCCCAGGACCATCCGTTCGGGCCAGGCGACAAGGTTCACGACACGCTCGACGGCAAGTACGCAGGCGAGGTGGTCGATCTCGACGACATCGCCGGGTGGATCGAGCTCAAACGGGCCATCTCGTCCGGCCGGGACCATCCGCAGGCGCTGGTGAAGCCGCCGCCGATCAGCCAGCAGGCCATGAAGGACGCCCTCGTGCGGGTCGCCGAGGCGGCCCTGCGCAAGGGGCTGGGACCCGCCTTCGACTACCCGGCGGTCGGCGATCTCCTGGCGAGGCGTCCGCCCAGGACCCATCCACCGCTGGGCGACGGCACAGGAACGGACGACGTCACGGCGAGAGCCCGCGAGCTGGCACTGACGCTGGATCACGCCGTGCTGCCGATCCAGGGGCCACCCGGGACCGGCAAGACCTACACGGCGGCGCGGATGATCGCGACGCTTGTCCGCGCCGGGAAGCGTGTCGCGATCACCGCGCAGTCCCATCGCACGATCAGCAACCTCGTGGAGGAGGTCCTCGAGGCCGCGGATACGGACCCGGCCATAACGCCGCTGCGGATCGTGCAGCGCTGCGGCGAGGAGGATCCCTGGGTTCGCGATCCGCGCGTGACCCGCGCCAACGATCCGGGTGCGGCGGCAGCGGAGCTCGCGGCCGGCGCGAACGTCGTCGCGGGCACCTCGTGGCAGCTGGCTCGCCTGGACATGGACCGGAAGCTCGATGTCCTGTTCGTGGACGAGGCCGGCCAGTACTCGCTCGCGAACGTGGTCGCTGCCGGCACCTGCGCCGAGTCGATCGTGCTGGTCGGCGACCCGAACCAGCTCCCGATGGTCACGCAGGGCGTCCATCCCGACGGGGTCAACATGTCCGCGCTCGCCCATCTGCTCGGGGACGATGCGACGCTGCCTCCCGATCGGGGGCTGTTCCTCGATCGGACGCGGCGGCTCCACCCACGCGTCAATGCCTACGTATCGGACGCGTTCTACGAAGGCCGCCTCGAGTCCCATCCCTCCACGGCCCGAGTTGTGCTGGCGGACGAGGCCGACCCGCTCGATCCGCTTGCGGGGGCGGGAGTGCGGTGGCTACCGATCGCCCACACCGGCAACAGCGGCCATTCGCACCAGGAAGCAGCCGTCGTCGCGGATGCCGTAGCGGCGCTGGTAGGTCGTCGCCAGCGGCAGGCCGACGGGACCGACCGCGTCATCGCCATGGACGAGGTGATCGTCGTGACGCCGTACAACGCGCAGGTGGCCGAGATCCAGAAGGCCCTGAAGGCGCGGCTCGGGCGAACCGGCAATGTCGGGACGGTCGACAAGTTCCAGGGCCGGGAAGGTGCGGTTGCCATCTACTCGATGGCGAGCTCAAGTCGCGACGACGCACCTCGGGACATGGGATTCCTGTACTCGCGCAACCGCCTCAACGTGGCGGTCTCGAGGGCAGAGAGCATCGCGATCGTTGTCGCCTCACCCGAGCTGCTGGAGGCCGGGTGTCGCACGCCGGAGCAGATGCGTCTCGTCGACGCGCTGTGCCGCTACGTGGAGGTCGCCGGGGCGCAGCATGGGGAGATCAATGCCCCGTCGGAACATGCTCTCGATCGAGAGCGCTCCCCAGCAGGGTTGACCGGCGCATTCTCGAGCGCGACCGCGGGAGCGACGAGCGAGATCTAGCTTGCTGGCCGGGTGCGTGGGTTGGGCACCACCGGGCGTCAGGCGCCGCGAGCGAGCCGTTGGGCGCCGAGCCCGTGAAACGGGTGGAACCGGGCGTGCGGCTGGTCTGCCGGGTGGCCGCAAGGAAGCGTTTCGACAGTCGTTCGGCGGCCCATGGAGGCGCGGCCCACGCTGAGAAGGCGGCGCCGGACCACGCCTGCCACGGTGGGTCGCTCACCGAGGCGCAGCGCGGCCGGCGCCATGGGGGCGTGCGGCGCGGGGCCGATGGCCTCGCGCCGCGATCGAATTCGGGTCATCGGACGGCCGGTCAGACCGGCTCCCGACGCATCAGGTTGACTGCCCACAGGATGATCACCTCGAGGATGGTCCAACCCACGAGGGCCGCGATCGCGGCGATGTCGAGGACGGCGCCGCCGGAGGCAAGGGCGTCCTTGTTGAAGATCCCGTTGAACGGGGCAACGAACAGCTGGCTCGTGTTCAGGATGAACGCGACCAGGTCGTTGCCCTCGCGCGCGTTGAGGAGCAGCAGGACGATCCGGAGGATGATGAACGCCTGGATGATCCCGAAGATCAGGACCACCACTCGCCGCAGCATCTCTCCACCGCTCGGCCGCACTTCGGCCCGCTCGACAATCTGATTCGTGCGCGTGGTGCCGGCGGGCGCCACCGTGGTCCCGGCGGGCGCCACATACGTCGGATCCTCGTCCGTGCGGGTCACGACCTCTCGTTCGTAGGTCATGGGGTCACTCCCTCCTTATGGGTGGACCCAGCGTGGCCCCGGTGGAGTGCACGCAGGGCTGCATCGAGCCCTGCAAGCCCTTGCATCGGCTTTGCAGGTCTGGGCTTCCCGTGCGAGGGACCCTCACATCGTCTCTTCGGGAACCTCGACGTCGGGGAGGACATCCGGCTCGCCGGTCGCAAGCCCGGAGCTCGAGCCGTTCTCGATCCGCTGGCCGAGACGCTCGGGCAGGTCGTCCTGCGGACCCGGTGGGACGTCCGGACGATCGGCGCCGGGGATGCCCAGGTCCGGTCGGCCTTCGGCGGGGTCGCCGCCGCCCTCGACCTTGTCGGTCGCGGTGGGCGGCGTCGTGGTGTCGGCTGGTCGTGGCTGCATGGATGCGGTCCTCCTTGGCCACGCCACTGCGCGTGACGACTCGACGGTGCTCGCCGCGAACCCACGGCCGCGGCGGCCATCGGCCGGCGGCGCTTGCAACGGGCTTGCGGCGCCGGCGGCGCCCTCGGCGGCCACGTGTTGACGCGGCGAGCGACACACCGCTGCAACGGGACCCTCGCCGCGCGTTGTCGTCACGTGCCCCGCGTGCTCGACGATCGGTGCAACGTCCCATAGGAGGAGCCACATGACCGCCATCGTCCTGCCGGATATCGACAAGGCGACGATCGACGAGCTGCGCAAGAAGCTGCCCGATCTCCGGGAGATCGAGCTGCCCGCGCTGCCGAAGATGGAGAACGTCAGCAAGACCGCCGACGAGACCATCAACCGCCTGCTGGGTCGCCAGCGCGCGCCTGTCTGGCCGTGGGTCGCGGCCGGGATCGGCCTCGTCGCCGTGATCGGCGCCATCGCCGCCTACTTCGCCTGGTGGCGCCGGCCGACCTGGGAGACGCCCAGCGAGCCGTGGGCAGCCTCGACCACCCAAGACGACCTCGCCGTTTCGACCCAGCCCTCCGATCTCGAAGCCGAGAGCGTGGGCGCGGGCCTGACCGCGGCCGAGGCGTCCCTGACCTCGACTGAGTACAGCTCCCGCGATGCCTGATGCCAGCTGAGACGATGATCTCGGTCCTGGCGGCGACCCTCCTCGCGACGGGTTGGGCCCTCTGGCTGCTGCCCGTGGGCACCTGCGCGCAGTGCGCGCACTGTCGCGCGGAGAAGCTGGCCAGCGATCGAGAGGCCGACGTCCGGGTCAGCCGGGTCTACGGGATCCCGCTTTGCCAGGCGTGCGGACGCCATCACCAGCGCGGGGAAGACCACCGGGTCTGACGCGCAACGGGAGTGACGGGCAATGCTGCTATGCGACTGCGAGGGCGCCGCAAGGTTCCCCTCTGACCGCTAGCGGTGGCCTGCAACGCCGCATGCGCAGACTGACGCTCGGCTCGTGCGGCGGTTGTCCCAGGTGGACTCCCAAGCCCGCCCCACGGGACCTGCAAATCAGGATCGGGCGGTCCGGTAACAGCCGGACCGCCCTTCTGATTCCCGGCGGGATCCGAGGCCGGCCTTCCCGACGAAATGTATGAGCGCCGAGGCTGGGGAGGACAGCCTCGGCGCTCGTAGGACCCGAGCCGCAGAGGGAACGGCGGGTCGACGGTATGGACGTTCGGTACTCGCTGACCGTACGGGGAAGGGCGGCGCTCACGGACCACGAAATGCGGTCCTGCCGTTGCAGCGCTCTGTCAGGGCCCTGCGTGATACCGCGATGCGAGGGCCAAGCCCGCCGCGCTTGCGCCGTCGATTCCGGCGGTGCCCGAATCTCGACCCAGCACCGATGGCACCCGTGCCCGACGCCATCCACCAAGGAGCCACCACCGTGAGCCTGCACACCCTCGTCAGCGACGGACTGGCCGGACGCCTCCACCAGCGTCGCGCGGCCGCACCCGCGACCGCAGCCGCAGCCCAGCCCAGGCCGACCGAGCTCGTCGTCCGACTGTCCGGGACCTCGATGCGGTTTCTGGAGACCGGCCTCGCAATGGCCGCGATCGGAGCGGCCCTGCTGATCGGTCTGGGCCGCTAGCCCGGCAAGAGCGCGGCAACGCCCGCGCGCGGGGTACTGTTCGGCACCCGCATCTGGCACCAACGGCGGCCTGCCACGGCCCCGTGTGCTCGTGCAAACTGCGCGGGTGATCGCCCTGTTCGGCTCGGCGATCTTCGTCGCGGCCGGCCTCGTCTTCCTCGTCCAGCCGATGATCGCGAAGGCCCTCCTCCCCCAGTTCGGCGGGGCGCCGCAGGTCTGGACGACGGCCACGGTCTTCTTCCAGCTCGCGCTGCTCCTCGGCTACGGGTACGCACACTTCGCGACGAACCGGCTCGGCCCTCGGCGCGGCCCGCTGGTGCACGCGGCGCTGCTGGCCGTGCCGCTGCTGACGCTGCCCATCGCCCTGCGCGGCACGGAGCTCGCAGCGGGCGCCTCGCCGGCGCTGGGCGTCCTGGCCATCCTCACCCTGAGCGTCGGGGCGCCGTACGTGGCGGTTTCGGCCACGAGCCCGCTCCTCCAGCGCTGGTTCTCGACCACGGGGCACGCAGGTGCGCGGGATCCGTACTTCCTCTACGCCGCCGGGAATGCCGGAAGCCTGCTGGGGCTCCTCGCCTATCCCCTGCTCGTGGAGCCGCGGCTCGCGGTCGGCGAACAGGGGGTCCTGTGGTCCGCCGGGTACGTGGTCTTCGCGGTCCTGGTCGTGACGGCGGCGACCGTGGCATGGCGTCGCGGCATGGCCGCCGACGTCGATGCCCCGATCGAGCCCACGACGTCCATCCAGTCGAGCGTCGACCTTCGGCGACAGGCTCGCTGGGTCGTCCTCGCGTTCGTGCCGTCGAGCCTGCTCCTCGGCGTCACGACGCATCTCCAGACCGACATCGCCGCAGTGCCGCTGCTGTGGGCCATCCCCCTCGCGCTGTACCTCCTCACCTTCGTGCTCGCCTTCTCGAGACGCCCGCTCCTCCCGCCGCGGATTGCGGCCCGGCTCCTCCCGCCGCTCGTCGTGGCGGTCGTCCTGACGTTCCTCTTCCCGACGGTCCTGCCCACGCCGCTCACGATGGTCCTGCACTACGGAACGTTCTTCATCGCCGCGATGCTTGCCCACGGGCTGCTGGCCGCAGACCGTCCGGATCCGGCACATCTGACCCGGTTCTACCTGCTCGTCGCCGTCGGGGGTGCCTTGGGCGGGACCTTCAACGCGATCTTGGCGCCCGCGATCTTCGATCAGGTGCTGGAGTACCCGATCGTGCTGGTCGCTGCCCTGCTGCTTCGACCCGGATGGTCGCGGGCGGATCGCCGAGGGACGATCATGGACCTCGTTGCCGGGCTGGCGGCCTACGTGCTCGCGCTGGTCGGGATCCTGGCGCTCCAGGCGCTCGGCAGCGGCGTCCCTGGAGCGACGGTCGTCGCCGTCTTCGCGGTCGGCGCGCTGGTGCTTGCGCGGCGCCCGCTCGGCTTCGGGCTCGCCGTGGCGGCCATGATGTTCATCACCTACGCCGGCGGCCGCCCGCCGGAGTTCACCGATCGGACGTTCTTCGGGGTCCATCGGGTGCTCGCGGAACCGGATCGACACGTCTACCTGAGCGGGTTGACCATCCACGGCGCCCAGCTGAGGACGGCCGAGGGCGGTCGGACGCCGCTGACCTATTTCCACGCGACCGGGCCGGCGGGACAGGTCTTCGAGGTGCTCGAGGGCTCGCCCACGCAGGTGCGCGACGTCGGCATCATCGGCCTTGGGGCGGGCAGCCTTGCCGCGTTCGGCGGCTCCGGGCAGACCTTCACGTTCTACGAGATCGATCCGGTCGTCATCCAGATCGCGAGCGACGAGCGGTGGTTCACCTTCGTTCGCGACTCCGCCGCGACGGTGCACCTCGTCGAGGGCGACGGTCGTCTGAGGATCGCCGAGACCGAGGACGCGTCCTTCGACGTCATCGTGCTCGACGCCTTCAGCTCGGATGCCATTCCCGCGCATCTCGTGACGCGCCAGGCCTTCGAGCTCTACGCCCGCAAGCTCCGCCCCGGTGGGCTCCTGCTGGCCAACGTGACGAACACCTACCTCGACGTCAAGGCCGTCGTCGCCGGCGGCTCGAAGGCGGCGGGCCTGGTCGGCTTGTTCCAGGATGACGGCGACCTCACCGTCGCCCCGCCTGGCGAGAAGGAGCCGTCGACCTGGGTGGTCCTGGCAGGGGCCACGGAGGATCTCGGGATGCTGCGGACCGACCCACGATGGAAGCCGATCGACCAGGTCGAAAGCACCGTCGTCTGGACCGACGAGTTCTCGGACATCCTCAGCGTGGTCCGCCGGTAAGCCGAGACGATCCCGGGCGACCGCCCTTGTCAGGTCAGGGCGTTCCAGGTTCGAGGAGCGCGGGGGCGTCGTCGTGGGGCGGCGGCGGATCCTCGGGCTTCGGCGGTTTCGTGGGCTTCGGCCCGTGGCCGCCTCCCGGGCCGTCGGTGGGGCCGGGCGTCTCCTTCGGCCGCTCGCATGGACCGATCAGGGGCCCGCCCCACGAGCCACCCCACTTGGCGATCGTCGAGCCCAGCGGGCCCCTCGTGCCGACGCCTTGGCGAGCCCGGCGGGCCCAGGCCGCCACGTCGTCGTCCCAGCGCTCCGGCCCGAGCTCGGCCTTGACCGGATCGACCAGCCAGCCGCCGCAGCCACGCGAGTAGAGGAGCCCGGCCTCGTCGACGGGGTTCCTGGCGTCCGGCTGCGTGCCCTTGATGAACCACTCACGGACGACGCCGCGGGTCCAGGGCCCGGGGTCACCGCCGGACCAGCGGTCGGCCGTTGCCTGGAGGACGTTCCTGGGCTCCTGGAAATCGGCCATCGGCAGGCCCTTGGAGTAGTCGCGAAGGAAGGCGTGCCAGACCTCGCCGGCAGTCGTCAGGGACGTGGCCTGGACGCGCGTCTGCGGCGCGGAGTGGTCGCTGTTGCCCATCCAGACGCCGACGGCCACGGCGGGTTCGTCGATGTCCTTCGGCGGCGCGAGGTAGCCGTACGTCGAGAAGTCGCGGCGGTTGTCCGCCGTGCCGGTCTTCGCTGCCGCGGTCCGCCGCTGGCCGTCCGGGCCGTTCCGCAGGGCCAGCGTCCGCGACCACCAATTGTTCTGGCGCGGGTCGGTGTTGCCCGCGAGGATGTCGTTCATCAGGAACGCGGCCTGCGGGGAGACCGCCTCGACGCCCTCGGGGTCCTCGGGCGCCTGGAAGACGCTCGAGCCATCCGGGCCGTCGATCGAGAGGATGAGCCGCGTCGGGACCTTGACCCCGCCGTTGCCGATCGCGCCGAACGCGGCGGTCAGGTCGATCGGGCGTGTCTCGACCGTGCCGATCGCGCCGGCAAGCCCGGCCTGGAGGAACGCGTCGCGGCCGCCGAGGAAGTTGATGCCGAGCTTCTCGGCGATCGTCGCGACCGGTCCGTTGCCGACCCGCTCGAGCGCCCGGATCGCGGGCAGGTTGAGCGACTGCTGGATGGCCTCGCGCACCAGGATCGGGCCGCGCTCGGCCTCGTCGGCGTCCTTGGGCGCCCAGCCGCCGCCGAAGTCGGTCGAGATGTCGAGCAGCAGGCTCCCGGGCGTGAGGACCTTCCGGTCGAAGGCCGTGGTGTAGACGATCGCCTTGAAGGCCGATCCGGGCTGGCGCGGCGCCTTCGCCGCGTCGTGCTGGGGCTGGAACTTCGGCCCGGCCATGTCCTCGCGGTAGTAGCCGGCGCTCCCGACGTAGGCGAGGACGTCGCCGCGCCGGTAGTCGAGCGCCACGAGCGCGCCGTTGTGGATGTCCTTGCCGCGAAGCGCCCTGATCCAGGCTCGGTCCAGTCGGCTGAAGTCCATCGACTTGAGCGCCTTGTCAGCCCTGGCCCGCGGCAGGTTCGGGATGATCGCCGCGCCGTAGAGGTACTTCTCGGCGAGCTTCTGGGCGTCCCAATCGAGGGTCGTGATGACGCGGTAGCCGCCGGTCTCGACCGCATCGAGGCTGCCGAGCTCCCGGACGAGCGCGTCCCGAACCGCCCACGCGAAGTGCGGGGCTCGCATGATCGTCGGCCGCTCCCCGGCGAGGACGACCTCCTCCTCGAGGGCCTCCCGGAGCTGCTGCGGCGTGAGGTGCGTCCAGCGCGAGCTCGCGAGCTCGCGAAGCACGTAGTCGCGGCGGACGACGGGCGGGGCGTCGCTGGGGACAACGAGCCGGCCCTCGGAGTCCTCGACCGCGTAGCGGTACAGGTCGTAGACGGACGGCGCCTTCGGCAGTCCCGCGAGCAGCGCGGCCTGGGCCGGCGTCAGCTCCGTCAGGTCGGTCACGCCGAAGTAGATGTCGGCCGCCGCGGCGACTCCGTACGCCTCGTGGCCGTAGTAGATCTCGTTGAGGTAGGCCGTGATGATCCGCTGCTTGCCTTCCTCGCCAGGGAACGCGGCCGTCAGGCGCGAGGCCTGGATGACCTCGAGGATCTTGCGCAGGTAGCGGTCCTCGCCATAGATCGACCTCATCGGGCAGCAGGCGCGCGCGCACGAGCTGCTGGGTGATCGTGGAGGCGCCGCGCTCGCTGTCGCCCTCGCCGGAGACGTTCTGGACGGCGGCCGCAGCGATCGCCGCCGGGTCGTAGCCCTCGTTGGCCCAGAAAGTCCGGTCCTCGGCAGTGGTCGTCGCGTCGAGGACGAGCTGGGGCACCTCGTCGATAGGCGACCACGCGGCGCTTCTCGCGCTCGAACCGGGCGAGCTCCACGGTCCCCGTCCGGTCGTAGATGATCGTCGGCTGGTTGAACGTCAGGCTCTCGAGCTGCTCCGGGTCGGGCAGGTCGCCGGCGAGCATCGCCACGGCACCGCTCGCGGCAACGAACCCGAGCCCGCCGAGCGAGCCGACGAGGACCACAAACGCGAGGGCGATGGCGAACAGGATTCGGACGACCGGCAGCCGCTGCGGCTGCTGCCGGATGCGCGCCGCCCGCCGCGCGACGAGGGCAGCACGGGTCCGGGGCGACAGCCGAATTGGCGTCTGCCCGGAAGGCAGCCTGCGCGCGGAACCTGTCATTCGATGCGTGCGGTCCTGGCCCTCAGCGGGCGATGCGGCCCGTCTTCACCATCGACTGCAGGAACCGGAGATGCTCGATCTCGCGAGCGGTCCAGCCATCGCGGGCGGGCTTGAGGCCGAGGACGAGGGCCACGAGGTTCGAGGCCTCGCGCCGCGTCCAGCCGCCAGCCTCGAGATGCCAGACCATCGATCTTGCCCCCGGGTTGGCCGTTGTGGTGGTCGGGGTGAGCATTGGCGTTGGCTCCAGCGTCGCTCCACGGAGTGGAGGTGCAGTGCAGCCTCGCCGGTATGGCTTCGCAGGCGTGCAACTCGGCGCACCCCGGCCCTTGCAGTCCGGTGTCACGGGCTCGGCTGTCGCGGGCGTGCGATGCCGGCACGGCCTGCCCACCGCATCCGCGTCATGACAGCCCCGGCGGGTCCGGTCATCATGGGGTCGGTGGCACAGCCCCTCGTCGATCGCGCGGCCGCCGCGACGACCCCGCCCGTTCAGCTCCCCCCGCCGAATCCGGTCATCGTGCCCGCGACCGACCTCGGCGGGGTCGGCGTCCTCAAGCACGGCAACCTGTTCCTGCTGTCCGACCCGTTCGGGGACGTCCACCCGGATTCGCGCGGGCTCGGCCTGTATGACCTCGACACGCGGGTGCTGTCGTGCGCCGTGCTCCGCATCAACGGCGTCCGCCCGACGCTCCTCCGGACCCAGTCCGCCGCGAACCACATCGCGACGATTCAGCTGACCAACCCGGAGCTTCGGCGCGACCCGGCGATCAAGCAGGGGGCACAGGAGGCACTGGCCTCGCGCGCGATCTCCGTGACCCGGCGGCGCTGGATCGCCGGCGGGCTCGCCGAGCGCATCGAGGTGACCAACTACAGCGCCTTCAGCCAACGCATCGAGCTGGACCTGGAGCTGGACGCCGATTCCGCGGACATCTTCGAGGTTCGAGGCCGGATCCGTGAACGCCGCGGAACGTATCTCCCGACCCTGGTCACGCCGGAATCGATCACCTTCGCCTACGAGGGCCTCGATGGCTTCCTGCGGCGGACGCTCGTCTCGATGAGCCCCGCGGAGGTCGTCGCAAGCGACAGCCAGACCGTGCTGCCGCGGGAGGGCTCCGTCCGGGTCCGATGGGTGCTCGACATCGAGCCGGGCGCGAAGCAGGGCGTCGGCTGGGAGGTCGCGACGGAGCTTGCCCCGAGCGGCCACGCGCGCGCGACGGAGGAGGTCCCGACGCGACTCGCGCAGTCGGTCACGGGCTCGGGCCAGAACGCCGATGGCGCTCGGGACGGATCGACGTCGCCCATCGCCCCACCGACGGAGGCCGAGGCGGAATATGGCACCTGGCAGGAGCGCTGCGCCCGGATCCGCTCCGACGGCGAGCTCCTCGACCTCGCGATCCGCCGGAGCATCGCCGACCTGCGCCTGCTCCGGAACGACGGGCCGATGCACGGCCAGCACTACGTCGCAGCCGGCGTGCCGTGGTTCACGACCCTGTTCGGGCGCGACAGCATCATCACGGCGCTCGAGGTGCTGCCGTTCATGCCGGATGTCGCCCGGGAGACGCTCAAGGTCCTTGCCGAATGGCAGGCCACGGAGGACGATCCCGAGCGCGACATGGAGCCGGGCAAGATCCTCCACGAGCTGCGGGTCGGCGAGCTCGCGCGCACGGGCGAGCTGCCGCATCGGCCGTACTACGGCTCGATCGATTCGACGCCGCTGTGGCTGATCCTCCTCGATGAGACGTACCGCTGGACGGGCGACATCGACATGGTTCGATCGCTCTGGCCGAACGCGATCGCCGCGCTCGAGTGGATCGACCGGTACGGCGACCGCGATGGCGATGGGTTCGTGGAGTACGAGCGCCGGACCCCGCACGGCCTCCTGAACCAGGGCTGGAAGGACTCCGGCGACGCGATCCGGCACCGCGACGGCGTGCCCGCCGAGCCACCGATCGCGCTGTGCGAGATCCAGGGCTACGTCTACGACGCCAAGCGCCGGATGGCCTCGCTCGCGGAGCGCCTCGGCGACCGCCAGCTCTCGAAGCACCTCCTGGTGGAGGCCGCCGAGCTCGACAAGCGCTTCAACGAGGCCTTCTGGATGCCGGATCTCGCCTACTACGCGATGGCCCTCGACAAGGACAAGCGCCAGGTGGGCGGGATCGGCTCGAACGCCGGCCACTGCCTCTGGAGCGGAATCGTGCCCGCAGATCGCGTGGACGCCGTCGTGGACAGGCTCCTGGACCCGTCGATGGACTGCGGCTGGGGAATCCGGACCTACGCGTCAGGCCAGCCTGGCTACAACCCCGTCGGCTACCACACCGGGACGGTCTGGCCCCACGACAACGCGCTGATCGCCGCCGGGATGAAGCGCGTCGGGCGGCACGACGCCGCGGACCGCGTGGCGTCGCGGATCTTCGAGGCGGCGCAGCACTCGCCGGACTTCCGGCTCCCGGAGCTGTTCTGCGGCTTCGATCGGGGCCTCGCCGACGTGCCGGTCCCCTACCCCGTGGCGTGCTCCCCGCATGCCTGGGCCGCTGGCGACCTCGCTCTCGCTGCTGCAGACGATGCTCGGGATGCATGCCGACGCGGCGAACGACATCCTGGAGCTGGACCGGCCGCACCTGCCCGCGTGGCTCGGCAAGGTCACCGTGCACGACCTGCGGGTCGGCGAGCGGACGGTCGACCTGCTGTTCCACCGCTGGCGCGGGAATACCACCAGCGCCGAGGTGCTGCGGCGCGACGGCCCGCTGGAGCTCGTGATCCGCGTCTAGCACACGAATCAGCGCACGCCTGGGAGGTCGCAGCGCAAGGCGGAGCCGAGCAGGGGAGCGAGCGCACCCCAAGGTGCGTGAGCGACCGAGCGGAGGCGACAACGCCGCGAAGCGGCCTTGCAGGCGTGTGCGGTGATTGCAGGCGATTGCAACGGGTCATCCCGGTCGCGTAGTCGAAGACTGCCCCTTCCGCCTCCACAGTGTTGAGCAGGCCCCGCGAGGGGCGACCAACACAGACATAGGGACGGAGGTTCTCATGAGCATTATTGCGTGGATCGTGCTCGGCGCGATCGCCGGCTACCTCGCCGGCTTCCTCGTCAAGGGTGACGAGGGCATGGGCGTCATCGGGCACATCGTGCTCGGCATCGTCGGTGCGTTGGTCGGCGGCTTCCTCGCCGGCGCCCTGTTCGGCAAGGATCCGATCGACGGCGCGCTCGACATCAGCTCGATCGTGGTCGCCACGATCGGCGCGGTGATCACGGTCGTCGCGTGGAACGCCCTCACCGGGCGCACGAGGACCGGTCGCGGAATGGTCTAGGCGCCCTCGGCCGGCCAGCGAGCCGGCCTGCCCAAGCGCACGGCAACGCCCACCGAAACCGGTGGGCGTTGCCACTTCCCGGAGTCCCAAAGGAGCCAGCATGTCGAGGATCATCGAACAGATCGAAGTCGATAGCCCCGTTCGCGTCACCTACGACCAGTGGACCCAGTTCGAGTCCTTCCCGCAGTTCATGGAGGGCGTCGACCGAGTCGTCCAGGTCGACGACAAGACGCTCGAGTGGACCGCCTCGATCGCCGGGATGACGAAGCACTGGCGCGCCGAGATCCTGGAGCAGCAGCCGGATCGTGTCATCTCCTGGCGGGCCACCGAGGGCGCGCAGAACGACGGCAGCGTCCGGTTCGAGCCGCTCGGACCCGACAAGACGAGGGTCACGCTCCAGCTCGACGTCGAGCCGGAGGGCCTGATCGAGAAGGCGGGTGACGCGCTGGGCATCGTCGAACGGCGGGTGCAGGGCGACCTCGAGCGGTTCCGGACCTTCATCGAGCGTCGCGGCCAGGCGACGGGTGCGTGGCGCGGCAGCGTCGAGGGCGGGGTCGTCGAGGACGACGACGCCGGCGTCACCGGTGCCGGCGCAACCGGCTCCGGGTCGCGCTCGTGACCGAGGTCTACGTCGACGTCGGCGCGGCGTCCATGGAGGGCGGTGCGCCGAGTGGCGGTGCGCCGCCGGTCAACCCCGAGGCGATCCGGGCACTGCGGCACCTCGCAGAGGCGGGTGTCGGGGTCTTCGTGGTCACCGCCGGTGGAGCCGAGCCGGCGCCTGAGCTGCGGGCCGCGGCGCGTGGCGTCGTCGCCGCGCTCCCGAGCCCGCCAACCGACCGATCCTGGTATTTGACGAGCGACATCGAACGCTGCCAGGGATCGTCGGCACGCCTCCGGACCGTGTTCATCGGCGGAACGCCGGCGGCCGGGTCCATCCGGCGGTGCGACGCCCACGCGCGCGACGTGCAGGCGGCGGCAATGGAGATCCTCGCCGCGGAGGCGATGCCCGCTCGGATCGACTGAAGGTCCCGATCGACTGACATGCCGCTGCAACGCCCGACATCGCCGGGCGTTGCGCTCGCTTGACAGGCGGAATCGCACCCTTCGGGTGACGCGGCGATCCCTCGTCGCCACGTTCCCTCCCTTGGGACCCGGTCTGCCCGGCCGGCTCCCGCCCTCCTCCGACCGTCCGTCCCCCGGACGGTCGCGCCCTGAAGGAGGGTCCTTGCCGCTCCGCTCAGCTCGTGGCGGTCGCTCGCCCGGCGTTCGAAGCGGACCGCTTGCGGCGATCCTGGAGCACGAGGCCCATCGCGGCCACGGGGGCGAGCGCCGCAAGGATCAGGAGGCGCGGGGCGCCACCGAGGAGCATCCCGATCGCAAGCCCGAGCGAGAGCGTGACGCCCGCCGCGACCCGCTCGTCGGAGCCGGTCTCGATCGCCTTGAACATGTCATCGACAGCCGCGCGGGAAGCCCGGGCGGCGGTTGGCACGGACTTGCCGACGCTGTCGATCGCGCCCCGGACCTCGGCGAGCGCCGCCTGGACGCCATCGCGCCCTGACGTCGCGTGGCCGTTGGTCCGGGTCTTGGTCGTGGTGGTCGTGGACTCGCTGGTCATTGGTTCCTACCTCCTGCTTGGTGCGGCCTGGCCGCTGGTATTGCGTTGCAACTCAACGGGCCACTCGCACGAGGCGTCGAGCAGCCTTCGATGACTAGGTTCGAGGGGAACGCGGCGCCTGCCGCGCCCGAAGGAGGACGTGAAGTGAGTGAGCTCAATCGGACGATCCGCGACACCGAGGCGGACCTGAAGGAAGCGGGGCGCAAGCTGGACGGCGACGAGTCGCTCGGCGACAAGGTCGCCAATGCCGGCGATCGCCTCGGGAATGCCGTCAAGAACGCCGGCGACGAGGTTCATGAGGAAGCTGACGAGATGTCGCGCGACGCGGCGTACGACAAGGGACGCGCCGACGAGGCGATGGATCGCTGAGTCATCGCCACCCGGGCCGCCGCGGGCAGACCGCCCGCGGCGGCCTTTTCATGTCCTGTCACGGGTGGGCCCGTAGCGTGGTGCCGCGCCCGGCGGGAGCGAGCGCGGGGCGGGGACCTTCCCGTCGCTGCGACCGGGCTACGAGCGGGCTTGCCGCCCGCCATGGGATGCGGCGCCGGCGGTTGCGCAGGAACACCGATCCGGCGGACGAGTAGCTCTCGACGAACGGCTGCTCCCGCGTGTCGCCGCCGCACCACGGGCAGATCTCGAGACCCGTCTCCGACCAGCCGCCGCAGTGCGCGCAGGGGGACGCGAGCCAGGTCGCACAGCTGGGGCACCGGAGCCACGCCGCGTCGACGGGCGTCGCGCAGGCGGCACATGCCGGGAGCGGCGTCGTCGCCCCGAGCTCCGCGGCGAGCAGCTTCGTGCGCTGCTCGGCGGCGGGCACCTGGGGTCGCGCGAAGGTATAGGCAGCCAGCGACAGCGGCAGCAGCATCGGCGTCGAGAGGATGATCCAGCCAGCCGCGACGTAGCCCGCGAGGGTCGATTCCGTCCTGCGGGACGCATCCGCGTAGGCCCACCAGGCCGCCGCGAGCCACAGCGCGACGACGGCCATGAGGACGGCGGTTCCGGCGGCGCCGACAGCGGGGTTGGCGAGGGTCTGGGCAATGAGCTCGGACATCTGTGCCGTCAGTCTGAAGAGCGGGGCTCACCGCCGTGTTCGCGCGGCCGAGCAGCGGCTTGCAGTTAAGTGACGCGGATGCCGGCGGCCGCGGTCGCAGGCCGGACGCGACGTGGCTGCAACGCGGTCCGAAGGTCGTCAGGTGCTCGCGCGAGCGGCAGGCCCGCACCGTAGGGAGCCCAAGCAGGACCAGCGAACCGGAGGATCGCCCCCATGCAGACCGCCCAGGGCGCCACGACGCCCAGCCAGAGCCCGGTCGACGACGCGACGTACGACCTCCTGCAGGCGCTGACGTCCAAGCTCGAGGCCATCGAGGCGTACCAGATGTACGCCGAGGACGAGGCGGTCCGGGACCTGTTCGAGCGCCTCGGGCGCGACGAGGTCGAGCACGCCGAGGCCCTGCTTGGGGCCCTGCGCGAGCGCCTGAACGCGAGCTAGCGGGGGCTCGCCCGGGCCGCGCGATCGCTGTCAGGGCCGCCTCGGGAGGGCCGCCGGCATCAGGGTCGCCGGCGCTCATCCTTGCGGCGGTCGCGGCTGAGCACCGCGGTCAGCACGATGTCGACCGCGCTCAACGCGGCGAGCACCAGCCCCACGATCGAGCCCAGCGACAACCGCCGTCGCCCGCTCGGTGGCTCCGGGCGCGGGGGTGACGGCTCCTCTGCGGCGCGGACGTCCGCGTCCGCCGGCACGGCGAGCTGGAGCCGCCGGCGGTAGAGCACCTCGAACGTCTCCTGGTCGATCTCGAGGTCGAGCAGGCGCGCGTCCAGCGCCGGCAGCCGTGATTCACGGGTCGCGGCATCGGCGCCTTCGAGGGCCGCCAGCTCGTCCTCGAGCTTCTGGGCTTCCTTCGAGGTGGTGAACCAGGCGTCCCGCGATGGCACGTCCCGGGCCACCAGCGCTCGGGCCTTCGGGACGGCGTCCCTGGATCCGGTGATCGCGAGGTCGGCGGGATAGATCGAGACCTTCACCTCCGGTCCTCGAAGCTCCACGAGCCGGTCCGGCACGAGCCGCCCGATCCCGCCGCCGCCGACCTTTGCAAGCAGCTTGGCGGGCACCGTGAGCACGCTTGGGCCGGCCGCACGCGAGGTGATGAGCTGGCCCGCCCGGAGCGTGTCCTCGAGCGTCGCGACCAGGGCGTCATAGCGGCCGGGCCGGACCACGACCGCGATGTGGGCGTCCTGGCGCCGATGGACCACCGAATCGAGCTTCCGCATCGTCCCTGCGATCGCCAGCAGGACGAGCGTCACCGCGAGTGTCGGTACGAGCGCATAGCCCCGGGCGACCTGCTTGGCGAGGTCCGCGCCCTTGGGGCGGTCCTCGGGATCCTGGAGCAGCAACGTCACCGCGCCGAGGACGGCCGGCAGGAGGATCGCCCCGCCGAGCATCGCGAGGCGCACCAGGTACTCCGGGACCCAGTCGGGCAGCGGGAAGGCGGCGAGCAGGATCGCGCCGACGTCCGGCAGCACCACGCCGACGGCCAGCGCCACCCAGGCCAGCGACCCGAACGTGAGCACCGCCAACCAGACCTGGCGATCCTGTGGGACTCGGCCGAAGAGCAGCACCGATGCCCAGCCGAGCGTTGTCGTCAGCACGCGGCCGACGAACCGGCCGACCAGGGCGAAGAGCGAGGCGACGATCGCCACGGAGTCAGGCGGCTCGGGAGGGCGCGATCACGAGCTCGTCGCGGCGCCCGCTACGACTCGGTCTCGGGCGTTCCGCGCGGCGCGTCGCCGCCCCCGGACGGCCCGGCGGGCTGTGCGAGTCCGCCGCCGTCGCCGGACGAGGCATCGATGCGCTCGACCGTCTCGACGATGTGCTGCGCGGACTCCCGCATCGACTGGTCGTTGGCCTGGGCCGCCCGATGCAGGTCAGCGGCGACAATGTTGTCCGGGTTGTCGTGGTCCTCGTCCGGCTGGCCGCAGCCACAGTTCAGGCACATGGTGGGCTCCCCTTCGTGCGTGCCGGGGCTCGCCTCGCGTGCCGGCGGCGCCAACCTAGGCCGCAGGACGCCTCGACCGCCGCGTTGGCGACCCGCTGCGGGCTATCGACCGCCTTGCAGGCGCGCCGCGGGCGAGCCTGACCGGAGCACGGCAAGGACGGCCAGCTCGTCGCGCCGGCTGGGCGGCGCGCCCGGGTCCCTTCGCCGAGGCCGGCGCGTGGCCGCTCCGCCATCGGTGGCGTCCGGACCCGCCTCGAGCACGGCCGGGTGGACGTAGCTCGACTTCGTCACGGTGACGGTGTCGCCGAGTGCCTCGGCCGTTCGTCGCAGCGCCTCGGCGACGATTCGCCTGGGGAAGCTCCCGCCGGCCACGGCGTCGACGTCGCCGCCGGCGAGCGCCTCCTGGAGCGCGCGATGGGCGAGCACCGTGGCCGTCCAGGTCCGGAAGTCCTTCGCGCTGAACTCGTCGCTGCGGGCCGCCTCGCGAAGGTAGTCGTTGACATCCTCGGACGAGATCGGTCGCGCCTCGCCATCCTCGTCGAGGTACTGGAAGAGCTCCTGTCCGGGCAGGTCCTGGCAGCGTCGGACGACGGCAGCCAGGCGGCGATCCACGAGGGTGCCCTCCTCGGTGCGGCCGCCCTTGCCCCGGAACCGGAAACGGACGGTCGACCCGCTGACGGTGGCGTGGCGCCGCCGGAGCGTCGAGATCCCGAACGATCGGTTGAGCTTCGCGTACTCGGCGTTGCCAACCCGGAAGCTGGTGGTCTCGAGGAGCTCCACCACGGCGGCAAGCACCTTCTCGCGCGGAAGGCCGGGGCGGCGAAGGTCGGCGCGGACGCGGCGGCGGATCCTCGGGAGCTGCTCCCCGAACCGGAGGAGCCGGGCGAACTTGCCACGGTCCCGCCGGGCCCGGAACCGCGGGTGATAGCGGTACTGGCGGCGGCCGCGGGCGTCCCGTCCCGTGGCCTGGAGGTGACCGTCCGGATCCGTGCAGATCCAGACCTCGGTCCAGGCCGGAGGAATGGCCAGCGCTCGGATCCGGCCCAGCGTTGCCTCGTCGCGGACCGTGCGCCCGCTCGCGTGCGCGTACGCGAAGCCGCGCCCGGCCTTCCGACGGGAGATGCCCGGCGCGTCGGCGCTGACGTAACGGAGCCCGATGGCTCTGGCGTCCCGACGAGCCGCGGCCGGCGCTACTGGCGCCGGCGAGGTGGTCACGCGGCCGTGACGCGCCCGTCGTCGGTCAGGTGGGCGCGCAGGGCCTCCTTCGCCGCCGGGCCGGTCCCGACCATCCGGGCGTACAGCTCCTCGTAACGGTCGGTCATGCGCGCCGCCGAGAACCGCTCCACGACACGCTCGCGGATCGCCGCCCGGTCAAGCGTTCCGAGACGGTCCGCGTAGAACGCCATCGCCGCGGCGTCGTCGCCGAAGAACCCGTCCACGCCCTCGCGGATGATCTCCGGCAGGGCGCCGACCCGGCGTGCGATCACCGGCGTGCCCGTCGCGAGCGACTCGATGCTGACGAGCCCGAACGGCTCGGGCCAGGCGCCCGGCATGAGCGTCCCGTAGCTCTCGGAGAACAGCTTGTCGCGCTCGGCGGGCTGGAGCTCGCCGAGGAACTCGATCGACCGGCCCGCCTTCTGCAGTGCCGGCTTGAAGACGTCCTCGTAGTAGGCCCGCTGCGCGGCGATGTTCCCGATCTTCGCCGCGATCCGGAGCGGGCGGCCCACCCGTTGGGCGATCTCCATCGCCTCGGTGATGCCCTTCTCCGGATCGACGCGGCCGACAAAGCAGAACGCGTCGCCCGGCTTCTCGACGAAGGGCGCCTGATCGAGGGTCAGGCCGTTGTGGATGATCGTCCACGGCACCTCCGGGTGGGTGCTCGCCTGGTGGCGGCTGATCGCGACCATGCCGTCCTGGGCGTCGGCGAACAGCTTGTCGGCGAACGGCAGGTCGAGGCGCCCGTGGAAGGTGGCGACGACCGGCACGGGGGACATTCGGGCGAGCGGGACGGACCACCACTCGAGATGGGAGTGGATCACGTCGAAGTCCGCAGCCTGCTCGGCGACCATGTTCACGGTCGTGGCGAACCAGCCACCCGAGTCGGCCTCCATCCCGGCGGGCCGGAGAGCCACTTCGACGGTTGGGACGAGCCGGCCCGCGACGTCCGAGTCGCCGCTCGCGAACACGGTGACGTCATGGCCGCGCCGGACGAGCTCGGTGGTGAGCTCGTCGATGATGCGCTCCGTGCCGCCGTACGCGGCCGGTGGGACGCGCTCGATCGGCGGAGCGACCTGCGCGATTCGGAGGCGGCGCGGTGCGGCGCTCATCGGGCGGCTGGCGCGCGGATGGCGCGCAGGAAATCGAACACGTGGCCCCTCCAATGACGCCGGCTCCCCGGCCGGTCGCCGCTTCGCCGCCCAGACCCTACGCCGTCGGGTGTCGCGCGCCCCGTCCGGCTCGCCGTCGCCATCTCGCACCGGTATATCGCGGCGCGAGTTGTAATGCGCACGTTATGGTTCTGCAATGTCGGCCCGGACTGTCCGGCACCACAACATCGTGACAATCGCACCCTGTCAGGGGCCTCGGTGATGACCGAATCCCTTGCCGGACCGATACAGACCGACCGTTCTGTCAGGGAGGCAACATATGTCGACACAGCCGCTGGTGCTCGTCGCCGACGATGAACCACGGATCACGAAGCTCGTTGCGATCGCGCTCTCGGAAGAGGGGTTCCGGGTCGTGACCGCGAACGGCGGAGAGCAGGCCCTCCAGAAGGCCGAAGAGGTCCGACCGGACATCGTCTTGCTCGACATCGTCATGCCCGACCTCGACGGCATCGAGGTTATGCGCCAACTTCGCGAGCGCCGGCCGGTGCCCGTGATCCTGCTGACGGCCAAGGGCTCGACCGCCGACAAGGCCAAGGGCCTCGACCTCGGCGCCGACGACTACATCGCCAAGCCGTTCCACCCGGACGAGCTGGCCGCGCGCGTGCGGGCCGTCATCCGTCGCTCCGGCGGGGCCGAGCCCGGCGCCGGCGTCATCAAGTTCGACGACGTCGAGATCGATCTCGAGCGGCGCATGGTCACTCGCAACGGCGAGCTGGTCCAGCTCTCGCGGACGGAGTGGTTGCTCCTGCAGCATCTCGCGGCGAACGCCGGCAAGGTGGTCCTGCACACGGAGCTCCTGACCAAGGTCTGGGGTCCCGAGTACCGCGACGACCTCCAGTACCTCCGGGTCTGGGTGTCGCGTGTCCGCCGCAAGCTCGGCGCGGCCCCCGGCGAGCCTGGCCGGATCCGGACCTTCCAGGGCATCGGCTACCTCCTCGACGTCGACGGTGCGACCACCAGTGCGCCCGCGGACGACGCGGCCTCGCACGTGGGCGAGATCCAGGAGCCCGCGCTCATCGGCTGACGCGCAGCCCCGGCGGCCGGCGTCATCGGCCCGGCCGCCACCGTCAAATTCCTGCGCGAACGCGAACGCCGCCGGAAGGACCCCCGGCGGCGTTTTTCTGTCCTCGGCCCGTCGAGACCGGACGGACGGGCATTTCGGAAACCGGCCTGATGCGCACGCCGGTGCGCACAAGCGACGAGGCTGGCAGGGGTCAGGGTGCGGAGCCCATTCGGAGCGTCGAAGCTGCGCGCGGTCGTGGGCAATCGAGCCCATATCGCGGCTGGCGAGGGCGCGCCGCCCCGGCTCTGGACCCAACTTCGTCGCCAATGACCACAGCCGTGCGCAAGAACTGGGCCGTCGCTCCTGGTCCTCCTTCGGCTGGGCAGCGAGCACATTGCCGTCGCTCCGCGAGTGTCAGCCCTCGGCTGGACCGCGCCGGGCAGGCTCGCCGATCCAGACGTGACCGTCGCTGAACTGCTCGGCCTTCCAGATCGGCGCTCGAGCCTTGGTCTCGTCGATCGCGTAGCGAGCGGCGTCAAAGGCCGCGTCGCGATGCGGCGAGGCGGCCACGATCGCGACGGACGGCACACCGAGCGGCACGTCGCCCTCGCGATGGACGATCGCGAGGCGCGTCACCCCGAACCGGGCCTCGATCTCGTCGGCGATCTCGCCCATCACTGCGAGCGCCATCGGCTCGAGGGATTCGTAGGTGAGGGCCTCGACGGACCGGCCGGCGTGGCGTCCGGCCTCTGCCTCCTGCCCCGGCGCCGGGGTCCCCGGCGAGCGCCGGGTCACGCCCAGGAAGCCGACGACCGCGCCGTCATCCAGCGTGGCGACTCGCGCGGAGAGCTGGGTGAGGATGTCGGCCTCGAACGGCTCGGCGCGGATCTCGAGGATCCGCACGCGGGTGGCGACAGGCTGACCGGATGCGCCCGGCTGACCGGATGCGCCGGCCGCACCGAGTGCGCCCGCCGCACCGGGCTCGTCGGACCCGTCAGGCCCACCCGGCAGAGCGCCCCCGCTCACCGGCGGGATCATCGCGACCTCATCGCCATCGGCGAGGGCCGTCTCCGCGTCCGTGTAGGCGCCATTACGCGCAAATCGCACGGCCGAGCGCCCTGGCGCGAGCCGCGGAAAGCGGTCCACGAGCGCCGACCAGGCGTCCTCGATCGACGCCTCCCCCGGCAGGTCCAGCTCGACCTCGCGGGTCCCGGCGATCTCGCGCTGCATGGCGAACAGCCGGACTCGCACGCGGAGGCTCAACCGCCGCCATCCATGCGAAGTGTCGCCACGAGCAGCCCATCGCCGATCGGCAGGATGGCCGTCTCGAAGGCGGGGTCCGCCGAGAGCCTTGCGCAGAAGTCGCGCAGCTCGGTGGTGCCATCGTCGGGCGTGGACGGGCGACCGCCCGACGTCCGCCCGCTCCAGAGGACGTTGTCGGCGACCACGAAGGCGCCCGGCGCCAATCGCGGCCGCAGCGCATCCAGGTAGGCCTGGTACTCCTCCTTGAGGGCGTCGATGAAGACGAGGTCGAACGGGCCGGCGAGCCGCGCCTCGCGCGACGCGAACGCCTCGAGCGCCGGCGCGTTGACGACCTCGATCCGGTCGTCCGGCACGCCCGCTTTGCGCCAGAACTCGCGCGCCCGGTCCGTTCGGGCGGTGTCCGGGTCGATCGTGACGATCCGGCCGTCGCTCGGCATCGCGAGGGCCATCCAGAGGGTCGAGTAGCCGATCGCGGTCCCGACCTCGACGATCCGTCTCCGCCCGGCGGCGAGCACCGCGAGGACCCGGCCGCTGTCGCGGCCGAGGATCGGGATGCTGTGGAGTCCTGTTGCGGCCTCCTCCATCTCCACGAAGACCGAGTGCGGCGGGCGGCCAGTCGACTCGATCCAGTCGAGGTCGACCTGCTCCGGGTACCAGCTCTTGTCGCCCTTCACGTTCGATCCGTCTCCTTTGCCGTCAGACCAGCAGCCCGGCGCCGAAATACAGCCCGGCCGCGAGGATGGTGCCGGCCGCGATCGTGCCGACGTTGATGTAGAGCAGGCCGGTCGCGGACTCCATCGATCTCGTTCGAGCCGTCTGGATGGCGGCCCAGCTCACGATCAGGGGGAACACCAGGCCGACAAGCAGGCGCAGCCAGACAAACAGCGCCCACGGGCCTACCAGGGCCGCGAACGCCGGCACGCCCTCCGGGCCGGCGCCAACGGCGATCCAGAGGACGAACAGCCCGAGCTGCACGAGCAGGCCGAGCAGGAGCCACTGCGCGAATCGGACGAGCGGCGCCTCGGGCAGCTTCGGGGTGACGAGATACCAGTGCCCGAGGACCATCGAGGCCCACACCCCGCCGAGCGCGATGGCGATCGTTGCCAGCTCGACGAACAGCAGCAGGCTGTCGAGCCCACCCCCGCCCCAGGACAGCGCGCCGGCCGCAAGCGCGAGGGTGCCGCCCACCAGGCCGATCGCCGCGAGGAACGGCGCTCGACGGCCGCGCAGCAGCGAGACGCCGTAGACGATCGAGGTGGCCGCCAGGAGCAGGAGCGCGCCACGTCGGGTGACGTCCCAGGCCGGGTCGGCGCGCGCCGCAAGGTCGGTCGAGAGCGTCGGCAGACCGCCGTCGGCGAGGGACGCCAGCAGGGCGAAGACCCCGGCGCTGAACGAGGCGAACGCCAGGTAGCCCTTCGTGGCGTCAGTTCGGAAGCGGCCGGCCGCCACGGCTGCGAAGGTGCCGACCGCGAGGGCCGTCAGAACCGTCCAGTTGATGAAGGCGAGGCTCTCCGCGATTCGCTCTGCGGGCACGCGGGCGAGTGTAGCCGCGGGTCCCGGAGCAACCGGCCGGGCCCCGACGGCGTCGCCACCGCGTGGTCAGGCTCTCGGCGCCGGGCCATCGGCGCCGGGCCCTCAGCGGTACTTGTAGGGCAGGAAGGTTCCCTCGTTGATGTAGCTCCAGGGCTTGACCCGGTACGAGCCGCTGGCCCAGGGGAAGCCTCGCCAGACCTCGAAATGGAGGTGCGGCCCCCGTCGCGCAGCCCGTCTCGCCCACGCGGCCGAGCAGGGTCTGGGACTTGGTCACCCACTGGCCCTTGGAGACCGCCTCGGAGCGGAGGTGGTAGTAGGCGGAGTACAGGCCGTTGCCGTGGGAGACGTAGACCTGGTAGCCGCCGCAGTTCTTCTTCCAGCCGGCGAAGACGACCCTGCCGGACCGCATCGGGACGACCTTGGTGCCCGAGTACGTGGCGATGTCATCGGCCTTGTGGTAGCTGTGGTAGCCCTGGCTCACCCAGGAATGACGATTGGCGACGGGCCAGGCGGCCATGGTCGCCACCGGCAGGACAAGCGCGACGACGAGGGCCGCCGCGATGGCGCGGATGGATCTGCGCATGGATGGGGATGGGCACGCCGAAGCGCTACCCGTGCTCCTTTCTGCCTGGAGCCCCCCGGAGGCGAGGGGCAACGGATTGAGGCCCGCCGCTCGATGGCGCGCGCCGCGTCAGGCAGCACGTCAACGCGTCGGGGTTGCTGGGCGAACCTCCACCGCCAGGGCAGCGACCGCCTCGGCTTGAAGTCTCGGGAAGTTCGGGCGCATTCTGGCAGCCGATCCCGGATCTGTCATGCAATCGTTACGAATAGCGAGGATTTCGCCGGCCCCGGACGCTCGGCGCGTCTCGGCGGCCTCGCACCCGGTCCAGGCCGGCGTCTCCGGGTCGCCCGGAGGCCTCGCGGGCTACGATGCCCTCGGAGGTGCCGCGCATGAGCTCAGGCGAAACGACGATCACCTGGTATGGCCACGCCTGCGTGAAGATCCGGACGCCCGGCGGCAAGGTCATCCTGCTCGACCCGTGGTTCGCCAATCCGCGCAGCCCGAAGTCGCCGGACGCCGTGGACGCCTGCGACGTCATGCTCGTGAGCCACGGCCACAGCGACCACTTCGGCAACGCGATGCCGATCGCCGTCCGAACGCGGCCCGCCTGGCCGGCGATCCACGAGCTCCAGCTGTGGCTCCACAGCGTCTACCCGCAGCCCGACGACGTCATCGGGTTCAACAAGGGCGGGACCCTCGACGCGCGGGGCGTGAAGGTCACGATGACCGGCGCCGACCACTCGGCGGGCGACTGGGACAACGCCCAGGGGACGCCGCGGTACCTGGGCGAGCCCGCGGGCTTCGTCCTGGAGCTCGAGGACGCCAGCCGCATCTACTTCGCGGGCGACACGGACGTCTTCGGCGACATGCGCCTGATCCGAGAGCTCTACCAGCCCGACCTCGCGATCCTCCCGATCGGCGATCACTACACGATGGGCCCGCGCGGGGCGGCGCTCGCCGTCGAGCTCCTCGGGGTGAAGGAGGTCATGCCGATCCACTACGGGACGTACCCGATCCTCGCGGGCACGCCGGACCAGCTGCGCGCCGAGCTCGGTGCGCGGGGTCTGAGCGATGTCCAGGTGCAAGCCCCGGAGCCCGGAGGCAGCTTCACCCGCTGAACTGCACCAAAGGGGCCCTGACCCGAGCGTCCCATACAGGGATGACGAACGGGTAGGTGTCGCGCAGGCGTGCGCGCGGCTTGCTACGCAGGCACGCCGAGGCAAGGCGTGCCCCGCCACGCCCCGCGAGGTCGCCTTGCAGCCGAATTCCCAGCACAACGACGTCTCGCGAGATCCGATCCTCGACGGCCGGGATAGCCTCCGGCTCGTCAAGCTGCGGCTGGCCTTGACGCTGATCGCGGTCGCGGTGCTGCCGATCGCGGCCGTCTCCCCGCTCGTGCGCGCCGTCGCCGAAGAGGCCCGCATGGCCCACCACGAGCGCCTCGTCGACCAGGCCCAGACCGCCGCCCACGAGGTCGAGCGGGAGGTTGCCGGCTTCCGCGACCAGACGAGCGAGCTCCTCGACGATCCTGCGATGGTCGATGCGGCGGCGCAGGACGCCTCGGCTGGGGACCGAAGGGTCGCCTCCAACCGCCTCACTGCGACCTTCGGCGCCACGGATGGCGTCGTCGTCGCGGCCGCGCTCATCACCGGCAAGGGCGTCCGGGCAGAGTACGGGCCGACCGTCGACCTTCGAGAGCTGCCCGCCGGCGTGCTGGTCGGCGGCCTCGCCTCACTCCCCGGCGACCCGGCGAGGATCCTCGTGGTGAGCACCTCAGCGAAGGGCGCGGGTCCGGGCCGGACGCTCGTCACGGCGATCTCGATTCCCGCCCTCCTCGCCGCCGCCACCCCGAAGGTGGAGCTCCCCGGTCGCGTCCTCCACGTCGCCGATGCCACCGGCAAGTCCCTGGGCGAGGCGAGCGGACCATTCGACCCGAGCGCCCTGCCCGGCGAGGTCCTCGATCTCGCGACCATGACCACCCACGATTCCGACGGCCGGACCGAGCTCCACCTGCCGGGCATCGACGGCTGGCAGGTCGTCGTCACGGCCCCGATCCCGCTCGTGGCCATGCCCGTCCAGGCGCTGGCCGCCCTCGGCGCGATGCTCCTGCTCCTCGTCGGATTCACGATCTGGATGGCCCGCCAGATCCTGCGGCCGGCACGAGCCCTCGAAGCGTCGCGGTCCCGCCTTCACGAGCTGTACGAGAGCGCCCGCGAGGCTGCCCTCCGCGACAGCCTGACCGGGCTCGGCAACCACCGGGCATTCCAGGAGGCCGTGGCCCGGATGGTCGAGGGCGCCCGCCGGTACGGCACCGTCTTCTCGCTGGTCCTGATCGACATCGACGAGTTCAAGCGGATCAACGACACCAAGGGCCACGCGACCGGCGACCAGCTCCTGTCCGAGGTCGGGGCGCTGATCAACGCGACGATCCGCAACACCGACGCCGCGTTCCGGGTTGGCGGCGACGAGTTCGCGATCCTCCTGCCCCACACGGATGCGGGCGGCGCCATCGTGGTGGCGCGACGCCTGCTCGCCCGCGGCCTCGAGGATCGCGTTGCCGGCGTGTACCGCTGGCCCATCTCGTTCTCCGCGGGGGTCACGGCCTGCCCCGAGTTCGGGACGACGCGCCTGGAGCTCACCTCCCAGGCCGACGCCGCGCTCTACCGCGGCAAGCGCACCGGCCGGACGGTCGTCACGATCTACGACCCCGAGAAGGACCATGGCCACGTCGACGAGGGCATGCGCGCCGAGCTGTCCGCGGCGATCTCCGCGGTCATCGAGGCGGGGTCGATGACGCCCGTCTACCAGCCGGTGATCGACCTCAGCTCGGGCCGGGTCATCGCCTACGAGGGCCTCGTCCGGGTCCCGAAGGAGTCGACGTTCGCCCACACCGGCGCGCTCTTCGACGCGGCCGAGATCGCGGGCCGGGTCCACGACCTCGACCGGGCGGCGCTCGACGTCGTGCTGCGCGGCGCCCGGAGCATGGGCGACTCGATGAGCCTGAGCGTCAACGTCTCGCCGCGGACGCTTGAGGCCCCGGAGTTCAGCGCCACGGCGTTCCTCTCGATCCTGCGCCGGTACGACATGTCGCCGAACCGGGTCGTGCTGGAGCTCACCGAGCGCGAGGCCATCCGCGACGCCGACCGGCTCCGGAACACCCTCCTCGCGATCCAGAACGCGGGCGTGCGCGTGGCGGCCGACGACGTGGGCGCCGGCAACGCCGGGCTGCGACTGCTCAGCCAGTTCAGCTTCGACGTCGTGAAGATCGACCTGTCGCTGGTCCAGCGCGCCGGCGACGACCGGACCCACTCGGTCCTGCGCTCCATCGTCGAGGTCGCGGATCGGATGGGGGCGACCACGATCGCCGAGGGGGTCGAGACGTCCGGGCAGCTGCGGACCGCGCGGCGGCTCGGCATCACCGCAGGCCAGGGCTACCTGCTGGGCCGGCCGGGCCCGGAGCGCGACCTCACGTGGGTCGACATCGCCGCGCTGGAGGAGCGCGACGACGTCCCGATCCCGGTGACGCCAACGTCGGTGGAGCGGCGCGTGGACCCGAGTCCCTGGCAGGGCGCCCCGTCGCTGCTGGAAGCGGACAACCTCCTCCCACCGCTCGACGCCGAGGGCCATCTCACGCGCAGGAGCGTCTCACTGTCGTTCCTCCGGGCCGGGCGACACTCGCCCGACTGACTCCGGCGCCTGGTGCGTCAGTCGAAGGACAACGCCCAGAGGTCGTCGAGCGCCGCATCCCCGATGCCCCCGAACAGCAGCATCCGGTCCCGCTCCGAGTCGTAGACCAGCGCGCCCCCGGATCGCGCCGGCGGTCCATCGATCTCGAGGCGGGTGATGGCGGCGCCGCCCGGGTCCGGCAGGAGCCAGGTGTCGGCGAGGGGCTTGCGGTCGACGTCGCGGCCGCCGACGACCAGCGTGACCTCCCCGCGGCGCGCGACCGCAGGGAGATGCCGGGCGTCGAGCGGCGGCTTCTCGAGCTTGGCCCAGGTCCCGCCTGCGCCCGTCTGCGACCCCGAAAGGAGCCACAGGTCCCCGAGCGCCGCCACGCCGGTCGTCTGGCCGCCGTAGAGGACGAAGTCCCCGGAATCAGTCCACCAGCAGGTGTGGAGGCAGCGCTCCACGGGCTGCAGGTCGGCGGGCGTCTCGTCGCTCCACGCCGCCTCGTCGACGTCGTAGGCCCGCGTGTCGAAGAAGCGGGAGCCTTCCTCGGTGAAGCCGTGCGAGATCCAGAGCCGCCCGTCCGGACCGACCCCGGAGCAGCTCCCGTACCGCGCGACGGGCCTGGCACCGGCACCGGGCAGCTCCAGCCACGTGGCGTCGGACGGGTCGAACAGCCAGATGTCGTCGAAGAATCCGGAGCCGGCCTGGCCGAGTGTGATCACGAGGCCCCGGCCGGGCAGCCACGCGGCCTCGTGCCCGAAGCGCGCAGCGGGCGTGGGCCCGGCCGGATCCAGGCGTGTCCAGGTCTCCGCCGCGAGGTCGAAGGCCCAGAGGTCGCCGAACGCCTCGCCGCCGGCGCGGCCGCCGAAGAGGTAGGCGACGCCACCGTCCGGGTCCACGGTCCAGGTGTGGTCCTCGCGCGCGTCCGGCGCCGGGCCATCGACCTCGATCTGCGCCCACGTGGCACCCGCCGGGAGCGACGCCCTGGGCGCCGCCGAGGTAGTGGGAAGCGGCAGTCCGCCGGTCCCGGGGGGCGGCGCCGACCCGGCAGCGGTCGGCCCGCTCGTCGTGGGGATCCCGCTCCCCAGCGTCGGGTCCTGGGACGAACCGGGTGCGCCACAGGCAGCCACGAGGGCTGCCACGAGGACGAGTGGCGCCCGGCGGCGCCCGACCACAGGCGGCCCGATCACAGGCCCGAGAGCGCGCCCAGCCGCTCCGTGAGCCGGACGTTCTCCGAGTAGTCGATCGGGACGTCGATGACCGCCGGGCCGTCGAGGGCAAGGGCCTTCATCAGCGTCGGGTAGAGATCGTCGGCCGAGGCGGGTCGGAAGCCCGGGATCCCGAAGGACTCCGCATAGGCGACGAAGTCCGGGTTGCCGAACTCGACCGCGAACGGTCGCCCGAACTGGTTGCGCTGCTTCCAGTCGATGAGGCCGTAGCCGTCGTCGCGCCAGATCACGACGACCACGGCAGCGCCGATCCGCTTGGCGGTCTCGAGCTCCTGGGAGTTCATGAGGAACCCGCCGTCGCCGCAGAGCGCGACGACCTTGCGGTCGGGGTGGACGAGCTTCGCGGCAATCGCGCCCGGCAGCGAGATCCCCATCGCGGCGAAGCCGTTCGAGATGATCACCGTGTTCGGCTCGTAGGTCTGGTACAGCCGGGCGACCCAGATCTTGTGTGCCCCGACGTCGCTGACAACGATGTCCTGCGGTCCGAGCGCACGTCGGAGCTCGTACAGGGCCCGCTGCGGCTTGATCGGGTAGGCCGAGTCGTTGACGCAGGCCTCGAGGTCGCCGATGAGCGCGTTCCGGAGATCGGCGTGGACGAGCGTCTCGCGGGACTCGTGGCGCTCGCTTGCGCTGCGGCCGCCGACGCCGCCCGGGAGCGCCGCGAGGGTCAGCGCCTCCAGGGCGCCGCCGATGTCGCCGATGAGCTCGACCTCCGGCTGGTACCCGGAATCGACTTCGGCGGGCTGGGTGTCGATGTGGATGATCCGCTTGGTCCCGTCGGGATTCCAGCGCGACGGCGCGTACTCGACGAGGTCGTACCCGACCGAGATCACGAGGTCGGCGCGGTCGAAGCCCGTGAGCACGTGGTCGCGAGCCTGGAGCCCGACCGCCATCAGCGACAGGTGCGAGCGATCGTCAATTGCACCCTTGCCCATGAATGTCGCCGCAACCGGCACGTGGAAGGCCTTGGCGAAGTCGCGGAGCTGCTGGGAGCCGTTGCGCCGGAGGACCCCGTTGCCGGCGAGGACGATCGGGCGCTCGGCCTCGTTGATGAGCCGCGCAGCGTGGACGATCGCCTCCTCGGGCGGCTCGGGGAAGTAGGCCCTCCCGGGGTCGAGGGGCGCGAGCCGGTCATCGGCGGCGAGCGTTGTCGCGGCGACGTTCTCCGGGAGCTCGATATGCGTGGGGCCGGGCTTCTCGAGGGTCGCGACCCGGAAGGCCTTCCGGACGATCTCGGGGATCGCGGGAATCCGCTCGACCCGCGCGTTCCACTTCGTCACCGGCTTGAACATGTCGACGACGTCGACGACCTGGTGGGCCTCCTTGTGGAGCTTGTCCGAGCTCGCCTGGCCGGTGATCGCGACGACGGGCGCGCGGTCCAGGTAGGCATCTGCGATGCCGGTCAGGAGGTTCGTCGCACCGGGGCCGAGCGTGCCCATCGCCACGGCGGCCCGACCGGTGAGGCGCCCGTAGACATCCGCCATGAACGCGGCGCCCTGTTCGTGACGGGTCGTGATGTGGCGGATCGTCCCGTTCCGCGACAGCGCCTCCAGGAGGTCCATCGTCTCCTCGCCGGGCACGGAGAAGACGTACTCGCAGCCTTCTGCCTCGAGGCAGTCGACAAGGAGGTCGGCGGCGGTTCGCGCGGGACTGTCGGCCACGGGCCGGAGTGTAGGGGTCGCCGGATGGCCAGCCCGTGACGCGCGGCTGGACGCAGCAGGTGCGCCCGGCTCAGAGCTTCGCGTCAGGCGCCGGCGTCGTCGATGAGCGGCAGCGCGAACCCGAACTCGGCCCCACCACCGCCTCGGGGCGTGGCCCAGATCCGTCCGCCGAGCAGCTCGACCACGCGCTTGCAGGCGCTGAGGCCGATCCCGAGACCCGGGCTCATCCTGCGAGCGGCTTCCGCGCGGAAGAACGTGCTGAACAGGCCATCGATGTCGTCGACCGTCAGGCCGATGCCGCGATCGAGCACGAGGACATGCGCCTCGCCATCGACCTCCCGGAGCAGGACCTCGATGGGCTCGTCGACCGGGCTGTACTTGTTCGCGTTGCTGAGGAGGTTGCCGATCAGCAGCTCGAGATGCGCCCTGTCTGCCTCGACGATCAGGCGTCGGGCATCGAAGTCACGGTGCACGCGGCGGGTTGGGTGCCGCCGCTCGAACGACGTCACCACGTGGTCCAGGACCCCGGCGATGATCTGCGGCTCGGCGTCGAGGCTGCCCGTGGTGTCGAGCCGGGTGAGCGTCAGCAGGTTCTCAACGACGGTCAGCAGCCGCTCGGCGTCGGCGGCGATGTCGGCGACCATGGCCGCGTCCCGATCCCCGAGCTCGGCGAGCTCGGTCAAGAGCCGGGCGTTGCCGAAGATCGTCGTGACCGGCGTCCGGAGCTCGTGCGAAACCAGGCCGAGGAACTCGTCCTTGACGGCCTTGGCGGCATGCGCGGCATCTTCCGCGACCTTCCGCTCGGTGATGTCGATCAGCACGTTGACGGCTCCGAGGAGCCGGCCATCGGCGTCCTCGATGACCGTCGGGTACGGGATGAAGGACACGCGCGATCCGTCCGGTCGCTCGGCGACGGCCTCGTAGCCCCGAACGGAGCGACGCTCTCGCAGGGCGATGGCCATCGGGCAGGAATCGTGGGCCAGCGTGCTGCCGTCCGGCCAGAACAGGCGAAGCGAGCCGCACCACTCCTCGCCGAGCTCAGGCCGGCGTCCCCAGAACTTCGTCGCGGCCTCGTTGTAGAAGGTGATCCGGCCATCGGCGTCCGTCGTGTAGACGGCGACACCGAGCGACTCCAGGAGCTGGCGATAGGTCGGGCTGTCGATCGTCGGCGCGTCGATCCGGGCGGCGGGGAAATCAAGCAGGACGGCCGACCGCGGGGACAGCGGCGCCAGGATCTGGGTCAGCGCGGCCGCAGCCGAATTGAGCGCCAAGCTACGACCGCATGGATCGAAGGAGATTCACCGACCAGTCTTACCACGCGCGCCGACGGAGCAGGGTCTTCCGCCTGGAACTGCAACGGCGCTGCAAGGCCCGCCGCGGGCTACTGGGGCTGGGCCAGCACCATGATCCGGATCTCGGTCATGTCCTCGATCGACCAGCGGAGGCCCTCGCGCCCGAGCCCGGAGTCCTTGACGCCGCCGTAGGGCATGTGGTCGATCCGGTAGGTCGGGATGTCGTTGACGATCACTCCGCCGACCTCGAGCGCGTTGAAACCGGCCCAGGCGTTCGTGAGGTCGTTCGTGAAGACGCCCGTCTGGAGCCCGAACGAGCTGTCGTTGACCTGGCGCACGGCGTCGGCGAAGTCGCTGAAGCCGAAGACCACCACGAGCGGCGCGAACGCCTCGTTCGAGCAGACCTGGGCCTCGACGGGGACGTTCTCGAGGACGGTCGGCTCGAAGAACGCGCCGTTGGCCTTGCCGCCGACGACGACCGTGCCGCCGAGCTGGACTGCCTCGTCGACCCAGCGCTGGGTGCGCTGGGCCTGGCCCTCGTCGACCATCGGGCCGACGTCCGTGTCGGGCTGGAGCGGATCGCCGAGCTTCAGGGCCTTCACGCCCTCGACGAACTTCGCGAGGAACGCCTCGCGGATGTCCTCGTGCAGGAACATCCGCTGGACGCTGATGCAGACCTGGCCCGCGTAGGCGAAGGCGCCGACGAGCGTCCGCCGGACAGCCCAGTCGAGATCCGCGGACTTGTCGACGATCACGCCGGCGTTGCCACCGAGCTCGAGGACGACCTTCTTCTTGCCGGCCCGCTCCTTCATCCGCCACCCGACCGACGGGCTGCCGGTGAAGGTCAGGAGCTTGAACCGCTCGTCCGCGACCATCCGGTCGCCGAGCTCACGGGTCATCGGCAGGATGCTCACCGCGCCCGCCGGGAGACCGACGCCGTCGACGATCTCGGCGACGGTCAGCATCGTGAGCGGGTCCTTCGATGGCGGCTTGAGCACGATCGAGCAGCCCGCCGCGATCGCCGGCGCGAGCTTGTGGGCGGCGAGGTTCAGGGGAAAGTTGAAGGGGCTGATCGCCGCCACCGGCCCGATCGCGAAGCGACGCGTGATCCCCACCCGGCCCTTCGACGAGGCCATGAGATCGAGCGGGATCATCTCGCCGGTCATCCGCTCCGCCTCCTCGGCGCCGAGCCGGAACGTGAGCACCGCCCGGTCGACCTCGACGAGCGCGTCACGGATCGGCTTGCCGGCCTCGAGGCTGATCGTCCGCCCGAGCTCCTCGCGCCGCGCCTTGATCCCGGCGCTGATCTCGCGGAGGGCGCGGCCGCGCTCGTAGGCCGGGAGGACCCGGGTCTGCTCGAACGCGGCGACGGCGGCGTCGACCGCTTCCTCGTATTGGGCCTCGGTGGCGTTGTACGTCGCGCCGGCGGGGTTGGCGGGATCCGCGGGGTTCGCGACCTCCAGCCGGTCGGGCGAGTCGACCCACGTCCCGGCGAGGTAGATCTTGTGCGGCTGGGTCGCGGTCAACGTCATCGAGGCGGCTCCTGTCGGTGTGCCCGCATCGTACGCCCAGCGCCCCGATTGGCACGCCGAATGCCGCCACTTCGACCGTGATGGCCGCGGCCGCTGCAAGCCCGCTCGATCGATCCTGCCCGGGAGCGCCTTGCTCATCGCAGGGAGGTCGACGTTCGCCCTTGACGAGCTCGCCAGCCACACCGAAACGCGAATCGCCGGCAGACGCCCGCGGGCGGATTCATGCCCGGCTGTTCGATTCCGACGAGTCGGATCGGCGCCTGTCGTGGGAAGAGCTCTTCGCGACCAAGCCGACCGACCGGCAGCTCCTCTGGATCGACATCACCGGCGATGTCGCGCCGGACGATGCCGAGCGCCTCTCCGAGCACTTCTCCCTGGGCCGGCGGACCCGGGCCGCGCTCGAGGCGGAGGTCCGGCAGCCTGCGCTGCGCCTGCACGGCCCGTACCTGCACGTCCGCATCGCCGCCGAGCCGGATGCCCAGGACCCCGAGTCGGCCGCCTGGCTCGATGTGATCGCCGCGCCGAATGTCACGATCTCCCAGCACCGCGACGACATCGGGTTCATGCGCGACGTCGACGACCGGATCCATCGCGATACCGCGCTCGGGATCCTGAGCTCCACCGAGTTCCTCGCGGCCATCATCGATGCGGCGATCACGAGCTATCACGGCGTCGTCGACACGATCGAGGACGATGTCGACGAGCTCGACGCGCAGGCCTTGCGCGGCGAGCGCAAGGAGCTCCTCGGCGACCTGGTCCGGGCGCGGCGCCGGATCGCCCGCCTGCGGCGGCTCCTCGCCGATCACCGCTCGGTCTTCGCTTCCCTCTCGTCGCCCGAGGTGACGAAGTTCATCGACGACCCCGACACCGCCGCCCTGCTCCAGTCGGTGAGCACCCGGTTCGATGGGGCGCTCGGGGCGGTCGAGGACAGCCGCGAGGCGCTCCTCGGCTCCTTCGACGTCTTCATGTCGCGAACGGCCCAGCGCACGAACGAGGTGATGAAGGCGCTGACGCTCGCGACCGTCCTGCTGCTGCCGGGCTCGCTGATCGCGGGCCTGCTTGGCATGAACGTCGTCGTGCCGCTGGGGAAGGACGATCCGTTCAGCTTCTGGCTGGTCGTCGTCGCGATCGGACTGCTGGCCGTCGCGATCGTCGCGATCGCTCGAGCGCGTCGCTGGCTCTAGCCCCCGCTGGCTCTGGCCCCCGCTGGCTCTAGCCCCGCTGGCTCCAGCCCCCCGGCGCCGCGGCCTACTTCCGGCCGCCGCCGAAGATCGTGTCGAAGACCCCGCGGAGCAAGGACTGGCCGGCCCGGGATGAGGCGACCCTGCCGGCGGTGCGGAGGCCCGTCTCGATGGTCTTCTGGCGCTGCCGCTCGGCCGCTCGCGCGTCGCGCTCACGAGCCTTTCGCTCGCGTTCGGCCTCGCGCTGCTGGCGGACGCGCTCTCGCTCCACCTCGCGTGTCTCGCGGCGGATCTGGGCCTCGTACTCGCGACGGCGTCATCCCGCCATACGGCGCCGTGGGGTTGGTTGCGCCGGCGCCGGCGCCTGCGGTGCTCGCGCCCGCGACTCCGCCGGCCTGCTGGGCCGCGGCCTGGGCGGCTGCCTGCGCGGCGGCAAGCCGGCCGGAGATGATCTCGTGGGCGCTCTCGCGATCGACCGTCGTGCCGTAGCGCGCCTGGAGCGGCGAGACTGCGACAATCTGGGCGAGCTCCTGCTCCGTGAGCGGCGCCATTCGCGAGTCGGGCGGGATCAGGCGGGTCGCCGCGAGCGGCGTCGGGATCCCCTTCGGCGACAGCACGGTGACAAGCGCCTCGCCGATCCCCAGCGACTGGATGGTCCGCTCGACGTCGTAATGCTCGGTCACCGGGAAGGTCCGGGCCGTCTTGCGGAGCGCGTCGGCGTCGTCCGGCGTGAAGGCGCGAAGCGCGTGCTGGATCCGGTTGCCCAGCTGCGACAGCACCGACGAGGGCACGTCGGTCGGCGCCTGGGTCACGAAGTACACCCCGACGCCCTTCGACCGGATGAGGCGCGCCGTCCGCTCGATCTGGTCCATGAGCGCCTCGGACGCATCGTCAAACAGCAGGTGCGCTTCGTCGAAGAAGAACGCCAGCTTCGGCTTCGGGACGTCGCCGATCTCCGGCAGCGTCTCGTACAGCTGGGCGAGCATCCAGAGCACGAAGGTCGAGAACAGCCGCGGCTTGTCCATGACGTCCGCGACCTCGAGGAGCGTCACGACGCCGCGCCCGTCGAGGCCCGTGCGGAGCAGCTCGTTGACCTCGAACTCAGGCTCGCCGAAGAAGGTGTCGGCGCCCTCCTGCTCGAGCGTCACGATGGCGCGGAGGATCACGCCGAGCGACGCCGGGCTGATCCCACCGAGCTCCTCGAGAACGGCCTTCCCGTCGTCAGATCCGAGGAACTTGAGCGTCGTCCGGAGGTCGGCCAGGTCGAGGAGCGGCAGGTGCTCGTCGTCGCAGTACCGGAAGACCAGCGACAGGATCGACGTCTGCGTGTCGTTGAGGTCCAGGACCTTGCCGAGGAGCAGCGGGCCGAACGACGACACGCTCGCGCGGACGTGGGCACCGGTCTTGCCGGACAGGGACAGGACCTCGATGGGATGCCCGGCGGCCTGGAAGGTCCAGGCGAGCGACTCGCAGCGCTCGACGACCTTCGGGTTCGCGGCGTCCCCGGGCGCGCCGATGCCCGACAGGTCGCCCTTGACGTCGACCGCGAACACCGGGACACCGAGCGAGCTGAGCTGCCCGGCGAAGAGCTGCAGCGTCTTCGTCTTGCCGGTGCCCGTCGCCCCGGCGATCAGGCCGTGACGATTGACCCGCGACAGCGCCAGCTGGACGCGGACGTCTGACAGGACCTCGTCGCCGAGCAGTGGCGAGCCGAGCGTGATGAACGGCTCGTCGAGCTGCGTAGCCATCGGCCATCTCGGTCCGGAACGCCTTGTCCACGGGTCCTCCCTCAGGTTTCGATGGGCGCTCATGATGGCACCGCTTCCGCGGCGCGCGTCCCTTCAGCCGTTCAGCCCCTCGCTCGGAGATAGCTGCCGAAGCTCCGAACGAGGGTCGCCACCTCCCGGAGCTCGGCGAGGGCCGCGGCGCAGTCGGGATCGCGCGCATCGGCGTCGAGATCGGCCCAGAACACGTACTCCCAGGCCGCGTTCCGGCTCGGGCGTGATTCCAGCTTCGAGAGGTTGATCGACCGGCCGGCGAACACCTGGAGCGCTCGCAGCAGCGTGCCGGGCTCGTTGCGGACGCCGAAGGCAATGGTCGTCCGGCGCCCGGCCGGTGCCTCCGTGGCGCCAGGAGAGCCCGTCCCGCTCCCCGGCGCTGCGACGATATGGAACCGCGTGCGGTTGTCCGGGACATCCTGGATGGACGAGGCGAGCACCTCCAGGCCCATCGCCTCCGCGGCGCGGCGCGAGAGCACCGCCGCGGCACTCCGGTCGTTCTGGGCGAGCACGAAGCGGCCGGCACCTGCCGTGTTGTATGTCGTCAGCAGCGCCCAGCCGCCGGCACGGAGGTAGCGCTCGGCCTGTCCGAGCGCCTGGATGTGGGAGTAGACGCGTTGCACGGCGGCGAGAGGGACGCTCGGCAGGGCCGCGAGACAGAGGTCCACCGGCACGACGACCTCGCCGCTGATCTCGAGCGAATGCTCGAGCAGCAGGTCGTAGACCTCCCGGACCGAGCCGTTCACGAGGTTCTCGATCGGGATGACCCCGAAGGTCGCGTGCCCGCCTTCGACCGCCTCGAAGACCTCGCGGAAGCCCCCGACCGGTCGCCGCTCGGTCGCCTCTCCGAACGCCGCGATGGCCGCATCCTCGGCGAACGCCCCGGGCTCGCCCGCGTACGCGACGGTGATGGTTGTCACCCCGGCAGGGACGCGTCGGTCTGGCGCGTCAGCCGGCTCGCGAGATCTACCCCACCCACGGCAGCGTGTCGTCGGCGTCCTTGTCGAGCTCGCCGCGCCGGCCGTGGTGCTCCGCGGTTCGGCGCTTGCCCTTGCCCGCGCTCTCCGCCGCGCCGGCCCAGTGCTCCTCGGACAGCAGCGCGTTCAGCGCCTGGATGTAGGCCTCGATCGACGCGGCGATGATGTTCGTGCTCCGGGCCTTGCCGTTGTACAGCCCGTCCGCGCGAGCGCCCTCGGCGCCGGCCGGCGGCTGCACCGCGACGATCACGAGGCCCTCGGCCTCCGAGTTCTCAGCGAGCGCGTGGACGTCGTAGCCGACGAGCCGAGGGTGGCCCTCGAGCACGTCGGCGAGGGCCGCATCGACCGCCTTGAACAGCGCGTCGACCGCGCCGTTGCCCTCGGCGGAGGCCCGCCAATGGTGGTCGCCCGCATCGATGACAACCGCGCCGCGACTCTGGACGTTGCTGCCGGACGTCACCGTCCAGCGGGCCAGGTGGAGCGTCGGTCGATCGACGGTGGTGGATTGCGCTGCGGTCATCGGGTCACCTCGCCGGAGATCAGGGTCGTGAAGTGTCGCTCGTCACGACGCCGGAGCTCGGCGCCGCGCTTCCAGATCGCGTACTCGAGCGAGTCGCCGAGGGCGGTCGCCGATGCCGCGATGATGTTCGTGTCGGAGCCCATCGTCGACCATTCGAGCGAGCCGTCGGTCGATTCGATGGTGACCCGGGTGCGCGCACCGGTGGCGGCGCCCGAGTCGATGATCCGGACCTTGTAGTCGTACAGGTGGACGTCGTCGAGCTCCGGGTAGAAGGCGCGCAGGGCCTTCCGGAGCGCGGCGTCGAGCGCGTTCACCGGCCCGTTGCCGTCCGCCGCGGTGTGGAGGGTCTCGCCGTCGACCTCGACCTTGACGGTCGCCTCGGCCCGGAGCGGTGCATCGGCCCGCTGCTCGACGAGGCACGTGTAGTCGACGATCCGGAACGGCGCCCGGTAGTCGGCGGCGTGGCGCCGGATCAGGAGCTCGAACGACGCCTCGGCGCCCTCGAACGACAGGCCCTCGCTCTCGAGCTGCTTGATGAGGTTGGAGAGAACCGCAGGCTCCACGATCCCGTCGAGCTGGTGGCCGAGCTGCTCGGCACGGAGGCGGGTGTTGGCTCTCCCGCCGAGCTCGGAGACGACGAGCCGGCCCTCGTTGCCGACGGACGTCGGATCGATGTGCTGGTAGCTCCGCTCGACCTTGGCCACGGCGGCCCCGTGGACGCCGCCCTTGTGCGCGAACGCCGAGCGACCGACGTAAGGCTGCCAGTCGTTGGGGGCGACGTTCGCGATCTCCGCGACGGCCCGGGAGAGCTCGGTCAGGGCCGCGAGCTCGCCGCCGCCGGCCGGCGCCAGCTCGAGGTCCGTCTTGAGCGCGAGGCCGGCGAGGACGCTGACCATGTTGGCGTTGCCGCAGCGCTCGCCGTAGCCGTTGATCGTGGCCTGGACGTGTCGAACGCCGGCCTGCACCGCGGCCAGGGAGTTCGCGACCGCGAGCTCCGCGTCGTTGTGGGTGTGGATCCCGAAGGTCACGTCTGCGCCGCCGTCGTAGGTCGCGACCACCCGGCGCGTCTCCTCGAGCACGCTGAGCAGGCCCGTCGTGAGCGTGCCGCCGTTCGTGTCGCAGAGCACGAGGGTCCGGGCGCCGCCCTCGAGCGCGGCCCGCAGGGTCGAGAGCGCGTAGGCGGGATTCGCGTCGTAGCCGTCGAAGTAGTGCTCGGCGTCGTAGACGAGCTCCCGGCCCTCGCCGACGATCAGCCCGACGCTCTCCGCGATCATCTCGAGGTTCTCCTCGAGCCCGGCGCCGAGGACCTCCGTGACGTGGAGCTCCCAGCTCTTGCCGAAGATCGTCACGACGGGCGTCTCGGCGCGCAGCAGCTCGGTGAGGTTCGGGTCGTTGCGGGCGGTGTTCGAGCGGTGGCGGGTCGAGCCGAACGCCGCGAGCTTCGCGTTGGTCCAGCGGATGTCCTTCGCGGCCTTGAAGAACTCGATGTCCTTCGGGTTCGAGCCCGGCCAGCCGCCCTCGATGTACGGCATCCCGTAGTCGTCGAGGAGGCGCGCGATCCGCAGCTTGTCCGCGAGCGACAACGTGATGTTCTCGCCCTGGGTGCCGTCCCGGAGCGTCGTGTCGTAGAGGACGACGGGCGCCTCAGCCACGCCGTGCCCCCTCGGGCTCGCCTGCCAGCAAGGACAGGTCGGGCTGGCCTGCGAGCCACAACATTTCGCGCTGGCGCGCCGGCGTCCGGGCCCACAGCCCAGCGGGAGACGCGCCTGCCCCCATCGGACGACCGATTGCCGCCGCCGTCTGGCTTCGCGAGCCAGAACTTCGCGAAGCAGCACGAGATCCAAGGGCCGGCAGCCCGGCCCTCGCCGACGCCGGCATCAGGCGACTGCTGCCGGCACGTTGAGCCGCTCGACGACCGCCGCCGTCATCGCGGCCGTTCCGACGACCCGGAGCCCGTCTCGATCGCCATCCGGTGGCAGCAGGTCCGCGGTTCGGTAGCCGTCGGCGAGGACCGCATCGACCGCCGCCTCGAGGTTGCTCGCCGCCACGTCGAGCCCGAGCGACCACCGGAGCAGCATCGCCACCGAGAGGATCGTGCCGAGCGGGTTCGCGGCGTCCTTGCCGGCGATGTCCGGTGCGGACCCGTGGATCGGCTCGTACAGGCCGAACCGGCCGTGGGCCGTCCGGCGATCGCCCAGCGACGCGGACGGGAGCATCCCGAGGCTGCCCGCGAGGACCGCGGCCTCGTCGGACAGGATGTCGCCGAAGAGGTTCTCGGTGACGAGGACGTCGAAGGCGGCGGGCCGGCGGACGAGCAGCATCGCGCAGGAATCGACGAGCTGATGGCCGACCTCCACGTCCGGGAAGTCGGGCTTCGTCTCGTCGACGACCTTCCGCCACAGCCGCGACGTCGCGAGCACGTTCGCCTTGTCGACCGAGGTCAGGCGCCCGCGCCGGCCGCTCGTGGCCGCTCGGCCCTGCGCCAGCTCGAACGCCAGGCGCACCACGCGCCGGATCTCGGCCTCCGTGTACCAGAGGGTGTCGATCGCGACGCGGCCCTCCGGCGTCTCGCGCTGCTCCGACGGCCGCCCGAAGTACAGCCCGGAGGTGAGCTCCCGCACGATCAGCATGTCGACGCCCTCGAGGAGCTCCGGGCGGACGGGCGACGAGGGCACGAGGGCGGCGTTGACCTTGATCGGGCGGAGGTTCGCGAACAGCTCGAGGCCGCCCCGGAGCGCGAACAGCGCCTGCTCCGGACGGACCTTCGCGTCCGGGTCGTCCCAGCGCGGCCCACCGACGGCGCCGAGGAGGATCGCGTCGCAGCCGGCGACCGCTTCGAGGTCCTCCGCGCGAAGGGCCGTGCCGTAGGCATCGATGGCCGCGCCGCCCGCGACGACGTCCAGCCACTCGACCCCGAAGCCCTCGCGGGCGCCGACCGCGCCCAGCACCGCGCGCCCGGCCCCGATGACCTCGGGCCCGACGCCGTCGCCCCCGATCGACGCGATCCGGAACGTCGCCATCTCGCTAGGGAAGGTCCGCCGCGGTGCGCTGGCCGACGAACGCCGGCGAGGCCGGCCCGCCGGCCGTGGCCCCGTGGAGCTTGTTGACGGCGACGAGGTAGGCCTCGATCGACGCCTCGATGATGTTCGTGCTCAACCCGTGCCCCGAGACGACGAGCGCGCCGGGCCCCGAGTCCGCAGAGCGGCGGCACCGGACCAGCACGCGGCCCTGGGCGTCCTCGCCGCCGGACACGGCCTTGATCTCGTAGGCCTCCAGGACCGGGTGCCAGCCGAATGCGTCCTGGACCGCGGCGTCGACGGCCTCGAAGAGCGCGTCGACCGGCCCGTTGCCGATGGCCGCCTTGGCGTGCTCCGCGTCGCCCACCGAGAGCGCGACCATGCCGGTCGCCTTGCCGCCGTGGGACGAGGTGACGTTCCAGCCCTGGAGCCGGACGGCCTGCGGCACCTCGGCGACGCGCTGCTCGACGAGCGCGATGAGGTCGTCGTCGGTGACCTCCTTCTTCTCGTCCGCGAGGTCGATCGCCTGCCGGTAGATCGCATCGAGGGCCTCGCCCTCGAGCTCGTAGCCCAGCTCCGAGAGCTTCGTCGCGAGCCCCTTCCGGCCAGACAGCTTGCCGATCGTGATCGAGCTGCCCGAGAGCCCGACGGATTGGGGGGTCATGATCTCGTAGGTCAGCGGGTTCTTGATCACGCCGTCCTGGTGGATCCCCGACTCGTGGGCGAAGGCGTTCCCGCCGACGACGGCCTTGTTCGGCTGGACGGCGAACCCGGTGAGGTAGCTCACGAGGCGCGAGGCCGCCGTGATGTGCTCCGTCGCGACGCCGGACGAGAGCGCGCCATCCGCTCCGCCATCCGCTCCGCCGTGCTCTTCGCCGGCCGCGCCCGACCGGAACTGCGTCGGTCGCGTGCGCAGCGCCATCACGACCTCCTCGAGGGAGGCGTTGCCCGCGCGCTCGCCGAGGCCGTTGATCGTGACCTCGACCTGGCGCGCGCCCGCCTGCACGGCGGCGAGGGTGTTGGCGGTGGCGAGACCCAGATCGTTGTGGCAGTGGACGGAGATCGTCGCCTGGCTCCCGAGCAGCGCGACCGCGCGCCCGACGAGCACCCCGAACTCCGACGGGATCGCGTAGCCGACGGTATCGGGGATGTTGATCGTCGACGCGCCTGCCTCGACCACCGCCTCGTAGACCTGCATCAGGAAGTCTGGGTCGGTTCGGGAGGCGTCCTCGGCCGAGAACTCGATCTCGACGTCACGGCCCAGCTGCTCGCGCCCGTAGCGGACCCAGCGGGTCGCCTCGGCCAGCGCCTGGTCGCGGTCGATCCGAAGCTTGTGCTTGAGGTGGATGTCGCTCGTCGCGATGAAGACGTGGAGGTGGGGCCGCTCGGCGCCCTTGATCGCCTCGATCGCCCGCTGGGGGTCCCCGTCGCGGCAGCGCGCCAGCGCGGCGACCGCGATGCCGCCCTTCGTCTCCTTCGCGATCCGCCGAACGGCCTCGAAGTCACCGTCGCTGGCCGCCGGGAAGCCGGCCTCGATGACGTCGACCTTGAGCCGGACGAGCTGCCGCGCGACCTCGAGCTTCTCGGCGGCGGTGAGGCCCGCGCCCGGGGCCTGCTCGCCGTCCCGGAGTGTCGTGTCGAAGACACGCACCCGGTTCGGAGGGGCGAGCGGGCCCGCGGGACGCGGAATGGGTCGAGTGGCGGGGGCCATCAGCCCGCCACCTTCGACGCAGGATTGGGGCCGGCAGCCGTGCCGCCGGAGGAAGCCGCCGCCTGCGCCTCGCCGGCGTAGACGACGACCGGGTTCAGAAACTGCATCTGTGCGCGGAGGTCGGCCCCGACCTGCTCGATCTGGTGCTCGCGGTCGCGCTTCCGGAGCTCCTGGAACTCGCCGCCGCCGGCCTCCTGGACGGCGATCCAGCGGTTCGCGAACGAGCCCGACTGGATGTCCGCGAGGACGTCCTTCATCGTTGCCTTCACACCCTCGGCGACGCGCGGGCCGGAGACGTAGTCGCCGAACTCCGCGGTGTCGCTGACGCTGAAGCGCATGAAGTTGAGGCCGCCGCGGTACATCAGGTCCACGATCAGCTTCAGCTCGTGCATCGTCTCGAAGTACGCGAGCTCGGGCTGGTAGCCCGCCTCGACGAGCGTCTCGAAGGCCGCCTTGATGAGGGCCGAGACACCGCCGCAGAGGAGCGCCTGCTCCCCGAACAGGTCGGTCTCCGTCTCTTCCTTGAACGTCGTCTCGAGGACGCCGGCCCGCGTCGCGCCGATGGCCCGCGCGTAGGCGAGCGTCCGCGCCCGGGCCGTGCCGGAGGGATCCTGCTCGACCGCGAACAGCGCCGGCACGCCGCCGCCCGCGACGTAGACGCTGCGCAGGAGGTGGCCGGGCCCCTTCGGCGCGACCATCCCGACGTCGACCGCCGTGCCCGGCTTGATCCGCTCGAACCGGATGTTGAAGCCGTGGGCGAACATCAGGAGCGCGCCGGGCTTGAGGTTCGGCTCGACCTCGGCGTCGTAGACGGCCTTCTGGGCCGTGTCGGGGACGAGGATCATCACGACGTCGGCCTGCTTCACGGCGTCCGCGACCGTCGCGACGCGGAACCCCGCCTCTTCGGCGAGCTTGCGGCTCTTGGAGCCCTCGGCCAGCCCGACGACGACGTCCACGCCGGAGTCGCGAAGGTTCTGGGCGTGGGCGTGCCCCTGACTGCCGTAGCCGATGACGGCGACAGTCTGCCCTTCGAGGGCCGCGACGTCGACGTCGTTGTCGTAGTACATCCTCGCCGTCATCGCTTGACTGCCTCCTCGATGGATGACGAGCCGCGCGCCATGACGACCGCGCCCGTTCGAACCAGCTCCTTGATCCCGAAGTCGCGCACGCATGCGACGAAGTTGTCGACCTCCGCCTCCGAGCCGGTCACCTCGGCAATGACCGCGTCGGGCGAGACGTCGAGGACCCGACCGCGCGTCAGCTCGATCAGCTTCAGCACGTCGGCGCGATTCGCCTCTCCCACCTTGACCTTCACGAGCGCGAGCTCGTGCTCGACCGTCGGCTCCGCGGTCACGTCCTGGACCTTCAGGACATCGATCAGCCGGTAGAGCTGCTTCGTCGCCTGCTCGACCGCGACGTCGTCGCCGTGGAGGCTGATCGTCATCCGGGAGAGCCCGTCGCGGTCGGTGCGCGACACCGCCAGCGAGTCGATGTTGAAGTTCCGTGCCCGCATCAGCGACGCGACCCGGTTCAGGACGCCGGGCTTGTCGGCGACGATCGCGACGAGCCGGTGAAGCCGCGCCTGACCGCCGCCGGGCAGGGCCCGTGGCGGCGCCGTGTGGGCGGGCGCGGGCGCCGTGGTGGATGCGGTCGCGGTCGTGTCCGCCGTCATTCGGCGGTCCCCCACTCCTCGATCAGGTCGGACAGGCCCTTGCCGGCCGGCATCATCGGGAAGACGTTCTGCTCGCCGGCGATCTCGAACCAGACGAGGGCCGGTCCCTTGGCCGCCTGGGCGAACCGGATCGCGTCGTCGACCTCGGCGGGCGTCGAGGCCTTGGTCGCCGGGATCCCGTAGGCGTCGGCGAGCTTCAGGTAGTCGGGCCCGAGCAGCGACGCCGAGTGGTAGTTCCCGGCGTAGATGATCTCCTGCCACTGCCGGATCATCCCGAGCTTCTTGTTGTCGAAGATCGCGATCTTGACCGGGATCTCGTCCTGGACGAGGGTCATCAGCTCCTGGATCGTCATCTGGAAGCCGCCGTCGCCGGTGATCGCCCAGACCTCCCGATCGGTCCCGAGCGCCGCGCCCATCGCTGCCGGCATCGAGTAGCCCATCGTCCCCAGCCCGCCCGAGGACAGGTGGGTGTTCGGGTGGCGGAAGCCGGCGTAGCGGGCGAGCCACATCTGGTTCTGGCCGACATCGCCGACGTACACGCCCTCGTGGTCGGTCAGCTCGCCGATCCGCTGGACGACGTAGTCCGCCGAGAGGAGCCCGTCGCGCCAGGCGCCGGAGCCGTGCCACGACGTCCCTTCCGAATCGCGCCGCCACGCGGCGAGCTCCTCGAGGTACGCGGCCCGGCGCTCCGGCGCGACGGCCTCGACCATCGGGGTGAGCGTCTCGAGGACACGCTTCGCGTCGCCGACGACCGGCACTTCCACGGCGACGTTCTTCCCGATCTCCGCCGGGTCGATGTCGACGTGGACGATCCGCGCGTAGGGTGCGTAGGTCCGGACGTTCCCGGTCACGCGGTCGTCGAACCGCATCCCGAGCGCGACCAGGAGGTCGGCCGACTGGATCGCCCGGTTGACGTGCTTCCAGCCGTGCATGCCCATGAAGCCGTAGGCCAGCGGGTGGCGCTCGTCGATCGCGCCGATGCCGAGGAGGGTCCACGCGACCGGCGCGTTGATCTTCTCGGCGAAGGCGAGGAGCTCGGCCTCGCCGTGCGCGTGGAGGATTCCGTGACCGGCGAGGATCACCGGGCGCTCCGCCGCGGCGATCTCGGCCGCCGCGAGCTTCAGCTGCTTGTAGTTGCCGTCCATCGTCGGGCGGAAGCCCGGAAGGCCGGCGACAACCTCGTCGTCGCTCGGGTGCGGGGCGTCCGTCACCTGCTGGAGCGCGTCCTTGGTGATGTCGACGTGGACCGGACCCGGCCGACCGGAGCGAGCGATGTGGAAGGCCTCGGCGATGACGCGGGGCAGCTCGTTCGCGTCTCGGACCAGGTAGTTGTGCTTCGTCATCGGCAGGGTGATGCCGTTGATATCGATCTCCTGGAACGCGTCCTTGCCGATGAGGGCCGACGGCACGTTGCCGGTGATCGCGACCATCGGAATCGAGTCGAGCATCGCGGTGCCGATGCCGGTGACCAGGTTCGTCGCGCCCGGGCCGGACGTGCCCATGCAGACCCCGACCTTGCCAGTGACGCGGGAGTAGCCGTCGGCGGCGTGGGCGCCGCCCTGCTCATGGCGAACGAGCACATGTCGAAGCTGGGGGTAGTCGCCGAGGATGTCGTAGAGGGGCAGGATCACCCCGCCGGGGTAGCTGAACATGACGTCCACGCCCTGGCGGAGGAGGGCCTCGCAGACGACGTCGGCGCCGATCCGGGGCCGGGTCTTCTCGGTCGTGCGCACGGCGACGGTCGACGTGCCCTCGCGGAGCATCTCGCGCTGCGCCCGCTCGACGGCGGCGGCGTGCTCGGTGCCCGCCGCCGGCACGTGGCTGCGCCGCGCGCGTTCGCCCTTCGTCAGCGTCACGACCGATCTCCCTGTGGCTGGCTCACGTCGTTCGCCCTTCCCTCTCGCATTCCGAGCGGCTGCCCGCCCCGGAAACATAAGAACCCCCGCCTCTCGGCGGGGGTCCGGTGACCTTCGGTGTCGAGATCGCTAGCTGCGATCGCTCCGTCGCGTCCCGTCGTCCCGCCTGCCGGTAATGAGGCCGAGAAGGCTCTCAATGCCGACCAGGAGCGAGCGAAGAAGGGAGAGGACGGGTACCTCGGCGGCCTCGACCGGCAGCTGCACACGGCGGCCGTCGGTCGTCACGGCGACGGCGACGGGGCGGCGATCCGGCAGGTTCGAGGTTGCCACGGTCCGCGGAGTCTACGCGGCCGAACGTTGAACGCGCAACCGGACCAATGGACCGGGCCGGTCCGCCGTGGTCCGGTGGAGTTCGCTGGGGTTCGGTGGCGTGGTAGCGTCGCGGCCGAATGGAGGTCGGCCGGTGACGTACTCGATCGTGGCGCTTGACCCCGCAACCGGCGACCTCGGGGTCGCGACGCAGTCGAAGTTCCCAGCCGTCGGCGCGGTCGTCCCCTGGGCCCGGGCAGACGCGGGCGCGATCGCGACGCAGTCGTTCGCGAACGTCGCGTACGGGCCGGATGGGCTGGCGCTCCTCGCGGGGGGCGCGTCCGCTGCGGAGACCCTCGCGCAGCTCGTGGGCGGAGACGCGCTCAGGGAGCAGCGACAGGCAGGAATCGTGGACCGCCACGGTGGCGCGGCCACCCACACCGGCCGGGAGTGCTTCGCGTGGGCGGGCGGGCGGACCGGGAAGGGCTACGCCGCCCAGGGCAACATCCTCGCCGGGGCCGGCGTGGTCGAAGGAATCGCCGACACGTTCGAGGCCGCCGGGAAGCCGTTCGCCGAGCTGCTCGTGGCGTGCCTCCTGGCTGCCGAGGCGGCAGGTGGCGATCGGCGCGGCCGGCAGTCGGCGGCGCTTTTGATCGTTCGCGAGGGCGGCGGGTACGGCGGCGGCAACGATCGCCTCATGGACATCCGGATCGACGAGCACGAGGATCCCGTGCCGGAGCTCGCCCGCGTCCTCGACCTCCACCGCCTGTACCTCGACCGGCCGTCGGTCGAGTCGCTCCTGCCCGTCGACGGGGCGCTGGCCGGCGAGCTGCGGCGCCTCCTGGAGCGTCTCGATGCCGGCCCGGGAAGCCGGTTCGCGAGCGTCTACCAGCCGATGTGGCAGGTCCTCGGTGAGGCGGCGCCGCCCACGCCCGCAGCCGGCAACGGCGACGAGGAGGCGGATCGACCCTACGCGGGCGAGCCACGCGCGCTGCCGAGCGGCTGGGACGACGCCTGGCAGGACGCGCTCACGGCCTGGATGGGCGTCGAGAACCTCGAGGCCCGGCAGGCTGCCCCCGGCTGGATCGACCCACGCGTTCTCGCGTTCCTCCGAGACAAAGCCGCCCGGCCCTAGGTCGCACGCGTGGTGGTGGCATAAGCCGGCGGTGACCGCTTGCCGCTTCAATCGTGCGAATGGCAACGCTGCCGTTCGAGCGTGCGGTGGTTCGGCGGGTCCGCGCGTCATTCAGTGGCTTCGGGCTTGAGGTTCGCCGGCTTCGAGAGGATGCCGGGCTCTCACGAGCGGAGCTGGCTCGTGCCATCGGCATCGATGCCAGCTACCTCGCCGAGATCGAGGTCGGCAAAGCAAGTCCGTCACTTGAGACGTGCACCAGGCTGTCCCTTGGCCTCGGGGCCGATCTCCCGCTTCGCCTCTACCCGACGACCGGCTCGCCTGTCCACGATCGGCACCAGGCTCCGATCGCCGAGTCGCTGCTCCAGCTTTTGCACCCACGATGGAGGGCGTTCTCCGAGATCGCGGTGCGACGACCCAGCCGTGGCTGGATCGACCTCGGTCTCCACGACGGCCGGGCGGCGATCCTTGTCGCGACCGAGATTCAGTCGGACCTTCGTCGGCTCGAACAGCTGATCCGCTGGTCGGAGGACAAGGCCGCGGCACTGCCATCATGGGATGGCTGGACGTCCCTGGGCGGCGAACCGACCATCTCGCGCCTGCTGATCGTCCGCGAGACCCGCACCAATCGGGCCGTCGCGGCGGAATTTCGTCACCTGCTTCGAACCTCCTATCCAGCGAACGGCGCGGACGTGCTCGATTCCCTCCTGGGCGAGGAGGCCTGGCCAGGCGCAGCGCTCGTGTGGGCAGCCAGGGATCGCCACGGACGCGGGTATCGATTGGTCGCGCGACGCTGACCGACCGCTCCAGCCGACCGCCGCTGGCCTGGGAGGCACAACATTTCCTGCAGGATCGCCTCGCGCTGGGTCCCCAACCCAGTTCGGCGCGACTGCCGGGCGCGTTTCCTCACCTTCCTGCATGTCGCTGGCCTCCGAGGCCAGCCCCGAGCCGATGAGCTCGATTTCTTAGGTCTGTCACCCCATGGACAGCGCACAGCCGAACAGGCGCAGGTGGGAAGCGTCCCTGGACCGGGTGCGGCGCCCAGTCTGACCCCGGACCATCGACCGGAACGAACATTCGCGCCCGTCGGGCAGAATGTGCGGCCATGACCGCGCCGCGCACGCTCGTTGAGAAGATCTGGGACGACCACGTCGTCGCGGAGGGCAAGGGCGCGCCGAGCGTCCTCGCAATCGATCTCCACCTCGTCCACGAGGTCACGAGCCCCCAGGCGTTCACCGGCCTCCGCCGCCGCGGGCTGACGGTCCGCCATCCAGAGCGAACCGTTGCGACCGCCGACCATTCCATCCCGACGACGCCCCGGAACCTCCCGATCCTCGACGAGATGGCCGCCGCCCAGGTCGCCCAGCTCGAGACCAACTGCCGGGAGTTCGGGATCCCGCTGCACGGCATCGGCAGCCCGAGCCAGGGAATCGTGCACGTCATCGGGCCGCAGCTCGGCCTGACGCAGCCCGGGATGACGATCGTGTGCGGCGACTCGCACACCTCGACCCACGGCGCGTTCGGGGCGCTGGCGTTCGGGATCGGGACGAGCGAGGTCGAGATGGTCCTCGCGACCCAGTGCCTGCTCCAGCGGCGCCCGAACACCTACGAGGTCCGGGTCGACGGGCGGCTCGCGCCGGGGGTGAGCGCGAAGGACGTGATCCTCGCGCTGCTGGCGCGGATCGGCGTCGCCGGCGGCACCGGCCACGTCTTCGAGTACCGCGGCTCGGCGATCGAGGCGCTCTCGATGGAGCAGCGGATGACCATCTGCAACATGTCGATCGAGGGCGGGGCCCGCGCGGGCCTCATCGCCCCCGACGACACCACGTTCCAGTACCTCGAGGGTCGGGCCCACGCGCCGCAGGGCGCCGACTGGGATCGCGCGGTCGAGGGTTGGCGCCGCCTCCCGACCGACGACGGGGCGACGTTCGACAAGTCGATCACGATCGACGCGAGCGCCCTCGAGCCGATGGTGACCTACGGCACGAACCCCGGGATGGGCCTGCCGATCTCCGCGAACGTCCCCGACCCGGCGAGGACCGAGGACGACCAGCGTCGCCGCGGCCTGGAGCAGGCCCTCGCCTACATGGCCCTGGAGCCGGGCCAGCCGCTGCTCGGCCAGAAGGTCGACGTCGTCTTCATCGGCAGCTGCACGAACGGTCGGATCAGCGACCTCCGGCTCGCGGCCGCGGCGCTGGAGGGGCGCAAGGTCGCCGACGGCGTCCGGATGATGGTCGTGCCGGGCTCGGACGAGGTGAAGCGCGAGGCCGAGCGCGAGGGCCTCGACGTCATCTTCCGGGCCGCCGGCGCCGACTGGCGCGAGGCCGGCTGCTCGATGTGCATCGCGATGAACGGCGACCAGCTGTCGCCCGGTCAGTACGCCGTGAGCACGTCCAACCGCAACTTCGAGGGCCGGCAGGGCAAAGGCGGCCGGACGTTCCTCGCGAGCCCGCTGACGGCCGCCGCGTCCGCCATTGCCGGGGTGATCGCCGACCCACGCCGGCTGCCCGGCATCGAGACCCTCGCCGCCGTCGGCGGCCGGTAGCGAGCGGAACGAGCCATGGCCGAACCGTTCTCCAGCTTTTCGAGCCGGATCATCCCGCTGCCGGCGGAGAACGTCGACACGGACCAGATCGTCCCGGCGCGGTTCCTCAAGACCACCGAGAAGGCGGGCCTCGCCGACGCGCTCTTCCGCGACTGGCGCTACGAGGCCGATGGCTCGCTGAAGGAGCCGCGCTTCGTCCTCGACCAGCCGGACATGGCCGGGCGCCGGATCCTGCTGGCCGGCGACAACTTCGGCTGCGGCTCGTCCCGCGAGCACGCGCCGTGGGCGCTGGTCGCCTGGGGCGTCCAGGCCGTCATCACGACGAGCTGCGCCGACATCTTCCAGGGCAACGCGCTGAAGAACGGCCTGTTGCCGATCATCGTCGATCCCGAGCGCCTGACCCAGCTGTTCGAGCTCGTCGAGCGCGACCCGACCGTCGAGCTGACCGTCGACCTCGAGTCGCAGGTCGTCCACCTGCCGGGTGACGAGGACCTGCCGTTCAACGTCGACCCGTTCTCGAAGCTCATGCTCCTGAAGGGCACAGACGAGCTCGGCTACCTGCTGGGGAAGGCGGACGCGATCGGGGTGTGGGAGGCGGCGCACGAGGCGCGCGTCGACACGCGGGTCGGGAGCGGCGAGGCGCTTCCCACTTCACGCTGACGGCGCCGACGCACCGTGGCCCGGCGGTCGCGGAACCCATGGCTCGGTCCGGGCGTCTCGCGGCCATGCTGAACACCCGATCGGCCGCGCGAACCGCGCGGCTCCCGCTCAGCGGGACTCTCATCGCCCTCACCCTGGCCCTCGCCGCCTGCGCGGGCGCGGCAGGCGGGCCCAGCGCCAGCCCGACGCCCGGACCCGCGGAGACACCGGCGCCCACACCGACCGCGGTGGCCGGCGATCCCGGCGGCGGCAATCCCGGCGGCGGCACCGATCCCGGGGCGGGCGGCGGCACCGGCGGCAACCCCGGCACCGGGATCCTCCCGCCCGGCATCGTCTTCCCGGTCGCTCCCGTGCCCGACGACTCGCTCCTCGGCGAGGCCAAGTACCTCTCCCCGACGAGGGGCCTGATCAATCAGCGAAACGCCAGCATCCAGCTGCTCCGTGCCGCGGTCGCGGACGGCGGCAAGGCCTTCGCCGACCTGCGCTGGTACAGCGGCGTGGAGCCGTGCAACGCGCTCGACTCCGTGAAGGTCGTCACCGACGAGGCCGCGAAGACGATCCACCTGACGGTGGTCGAGGGCTCCGGCCGCGGCGACCAGATGTGCATCGAGATCGCCGAGCTCCACGCGGTCGCCGTCGACCTGGGCGTCCTCGCCTCCGGGACCTGGACCATCTCCGCCGAGGGCGACGCGCCCGCCATCAAGCTGGACGTCCCCTAAGCCCTGCGAGCTGCGCCGCGGGACGTGTGGCACGATCCCGCGGTGAATCTCCTCGACGCGATCGCGATCGGCATGATCGTGCTCGCGATGATCCTCGGCGTGCGGTCGGGCGCGCTGCCGCAGCTGCTGGGCCTGACCGGCGCCGCGATCGCGGCGCTGACCGGCCTCGCGATCCTCCCCGCTGCGGACCCCTTCCTCGACTCGCTGCAGCCGGCCCTCCGCGCCGTGGTCGTCCTCAGCGTGCTCCTCGGGCTCATCGGGCTCGGCGAGGCGCTCGGGGCGATGGGCGGCCGGGCCGCATCCAGGGCCCTGGGCACCGGCTTCCTGAGCGCCCTCGACCGCGTGGCGGGCGCGCTCGTCGGCGCCGCGCAGGCGATCCTGATCCTCTGGCTCGCGGGCGGCGTCATCGCCTCGGGGCCGTTCCAGAGCCTCAGCCAGATCGCCCAGAAGTCGACCGCCCTGCGGGTCGTCGACGAATTCCTGCCGCCGCCAACCGAGATCGTTCTCGAGCTCGGGAACCTCCTCGACGACAGCGGCCTGCCCGACGTCTTCATCGGCCTCGAGCAGCTACCGGCCCCGGAGATCGACCTGCCGTCCGACGAGGTGGCCCGGGAGATCGGCGAGCGCGCGGCGCCGTCGGTGCTGCGGGTCGTGGCCGAGGCCGACAGCTGCAGCCAGCGGGCCAGCGGGACCTCGTTCGTCATCGCGCCGGGAATACCTGGTCACGAACGCCCATGTCGTCGTCGGTGCGGACAGGATCATCGTCCAGACATCCGAGCGATCGTTCGACGCCGTGCCGGTCCTGCTCGACCTGGAGCTCGACGTCGCGCTGCTCTGGGCGAACGGCCTCGAGGCGCCGGCGCTGACCTTCACGAACGCGGAGCCTCGGCGGGGCGACCTCGGGGCAACGGTGGGCTTCCCGGGCGGTCGCGACGAAACCGTCGAGCGGGCGACCGTCGCCGCGGTCTATTTCGCCACCGGGCTCGACGTCACCGAGAAGGCGCGGGTCACGCGCCGAATCATCGAGCTGCGGTCGCAGGTCGAGCCCGGCGACAGTGGCGGGCCGTTCGTGCTCGAGGATGGCACCGTCGGCGGGGTCGTCTTCGCGGAGTCCCGGGTGGATCCCCTGGTCGGCTACGCGCTCTCGCCGCTCGAGGTGCTCGAGCAGGTCTCGCCGGCGATCGGGAAGCAGACGAGCGTGCCGTCGGGGCCCTGCATCACCTAGCCCGCTACGATCCCCCGATGCCCGACGTGCCATCGGCGGATCTCGCCCGGACCCCTGCAAGCGCTTCCCTCGCGGACTTGGCGGAGCGGTTCTGGGACGGCTACCTCGAGGCCACGCCGACGTGGGCGACGGTCATCGGCGACCGCCGCTTCGACGATCGGCTCAATGACGTCACCCCCGCGGCAATCGAGCGGCAGATCGGGTTCTTCGACGGAGCCGTGGCGGAGGCGCAGGCCATCGACGAATCGGGCCTGACCGCCGTCGAGCGCGTGACCCGCCGGATGCTGATCGACGAGGCGCGGGAGAGCGCGCGGTCGCTGCGGACTCGGACCCACGAGTGGTCCGTCGATCCGATCTTCGGGCCGACGATGTGGCTGCTCGACCTCGTGGACTACCAGACGATCCGGACGCCCGAGGACGGCGCGAACCTGGTCGCCCGCTGGAACGGCATCGGGAAGTTCTTCGACGACGTGCGCGGGAACCTCCGCGAGGCCGCCGCGGATGGCGCCGTGGCTGCCGCGAAGCCGGTGGAGCGTGCCCTCGACGTCCTCGACCACCTCCTCGAGCAGGCGCCGGAGACCTGGAAGCTCGCGAGCCCCGCCGCCGCCCCGCACGACGACTGGTCGGAGCGCGATCTCGAGGCCTTCCGCGCCGCGTTGCTGGAGGCCGTTCGCGAGGTCGCCGTGCCGGCCTTCACGCGCTACCGAGAGACGCTGGCCCGCGACATCGCGCCGATCGCCCGGCCCGACGACAAGCCCGGGCTCACGCACGTGCCCGGCGGCCTGGAGGCGTACCGGGACCTCATTCGGGTGCACACGACCCTCGACCTCGAGCCGGAGGAGATCCACGCGACGGGCCTCGCGGAGATCGAGCGGATCGACCGCGAGTTCGTGGCGCTCGGCGGTCGCGTCCTGGGGACAACGGAGCTCCAGGGCACGCTCGCGGCGCTGCGCGACGACCCGCGCCTCCGCTTCGACAACACCGACGAGGTCTTCGAGACGGCGAAGCGCTCGCTGGCCCGAGCCCAGGCCGCGATGTCGGACTGGTTCGGGCGGATCCCGGCGGCGGCCTGCGTCGTGGTGCCGGTCCCCAGTCACTCCGAGCAGCACCAGACGATCGCCTACTACTCGTGGCCCGCGATGGATGGGTCGCGGCCCGGCCGCTACTACATCAACCTCTACGCCCCGGAGACCCGGCCGCGCTACGAGGCCGAGGCGCTGGCGTTCCACGAGGCCGTCCCGGGCCATCACCTCCAGATCGCGATCGCGCAGGAGCTCCCGGGGCTGCCGGCGTTCCAGCGGGCGCTGGGCTCGACGGCCTTCTCGGAGGGCTGGGGCCTGTACACGGAGCGCCTGTCCGACGAGATGGGCCTCTACACCGGCGACATGGACCGCTTCGGGATCCTGTCGTACGACGCCTGGCGCGCAGGCCGCCTCGTCGTGGACACCGGGATGCATGCGCTGGGCTGGACCCGCCAGCAGGCGATCGACTTCTTGAAGGCCCACACGGCCCTCGGCGAGAACAACATCGTCAACGAGGTGGACCGGTACATCGTGATGCCGGGGCAGGCGCTGGCCTACAAGACCGGGCAGCTGGAGATCCTGCGGCTCCGCGACGAGGCACGCCGGCGCCTGGGGCCGGCCTTCGACATCAAGGCCTTCCACGACACGGTGTTGGGCTCGGGCGCGGTGAGCCTGCCGGTCCTGCGCGACATCGTCGGGGACTGGCTCGCCGCGGAGGCCTAGGAGACCCCTCGCTCGCCGCGCCCACGGCGGTCGATCGCGGCCCGCACCCGGCGGTGGACACCGGGCATCGTCTCCAGCAGCCGGTCGAACTCGTGCTGGTGCAGGACCAGGACGGAGACGTCCGATTCGGCGGTCGCCGTGGCGGTTCGGGGGCGCCGCTCGACGAGCGCGATCTCGCCCAGGAAGCCGCCCGCGGTCATCGAGCGGACGGTGCGGTCACCGTGCTCGATTCGGATCGTGCCGTCGACGATGACGTAGAACTCGTCGCCCGGCTCGCCCTCGAGCATCAGGACGTCACCGGCCTTGTGGCGCTGCTCGCGGGCGAGGACCGCGACGGCCTGGAGGCTCCGGTCGTCGAGATCGGCGAAGAGCGGCACGCCGCGCAGGATCTCGACCTTGTCCGTCACGGCGCTGAGGATAGCGACGGACCCGTGCCCGGCGCGGTGGCATCCTTGGCCTGATGGGGGCCCTGACGCGTCCGATCCGCTCGCTGATCGGGTCCCTGCGCGAGGCGATGTCCAACGAAGGCATCCGCCGCCTCGAGGCGTCCTGGGCGCTGGGCATCGCCGCCGACACCGGGCTTCTCGTCGTGCTCATCGTGGTGATCTTCCTGCGCGACGGCGTCGTCGCGGCCGGTGTGCTCGGCGCGGCCCGGATGGTCCCGGCGGTCCTGTCCGGCATGCTCGCGGGAGCGTCGGTCGAGCGGTTCCGGGGCGACCGGGTCCTGCTCGCCGTGGGGCTGACGCGGGCCGTCGCTGCCGGGCTCTGCGCTGTCGTCATCGCGGCGGGGGCGTCCACCCTGCTCCTCTTCGCGCTGGCGGCCGTTGTCGCTGCCGCCGGCGCGCTCGTCCGGCCAACGCAGGCCACGCTCATGCCGGCGATCGCCCGCAGCCCGAGCGAGCTGGTCGCCGCGAACATGGCCTGGAGCACCGGCGAGGGCCTCGGGGCGATGATCGGCCCGGCCGTGGCCGGGCTGCTGGTCGCCGCGCTCCACCCCGAGGCCGCGGCGCTCGCGGCGGCGCTGGCCTTCCTCGCGTCCGCGCTCAGCGTCGTGAACCTCCGCTTCGAGCAGGCGCGCGACGCCACCGGTGGCGCGGGCGCGGCCGGCGGTGGCATCCGGCTGCTCGACGGGCTCCGCGCCTGGCGCCGGCGACCGGTCGTGGGCTGGACCATGCTCGGCGTGTTCTCCCAGGTGATGACCCGGGCGCTGCTGAGCCCGCTCATCGTGGTGGCGGCCATCGAGCTGCTGTCGATGGGCGAGGCCGGTGTCGGGCTGCTCAACGCGGCGCTCGGGCTGGGCGGCCTCGTCGGCGCGGTCTTCGTCGTCAGCCTCACCCGAACCGATCGCCTGATCCGGACGCAGGCCGTGGCGCTGTCCTACTGGGGCGCCCCGATCGCGCTGGTGGGGCTCCTGCCCTCGCCGGCCCTCGCCCTGGCGGCGATGGTCGTGATCGGCGTCGCGAATGCGGTCTTCGACGTCGCCCTCTTCACGATCATGCAGCGCGGCACGGCCAACGAGGAGCGGGCGCCGGTCTTCTCGGTGTTCGAGGGGCTCGTCGGCCTGGGCACCGTGGCCGGCAGCGTGCTCGCTCCCGTCCTGCTCGCCGCCTTCGGCATCCAGGGATCCCTGGCCGTCTCTGGCGCGATCCTCCCGATCGTCGCGCTGATCATCTACGCCCGGATCGGGCGGGCGGACAAGGTCAGCGTCGTCGACGAGCCGACGCTCCAGCTGCTGCGCGAGGTCCAGGCGTTCGCCGAGCTGCCATTGACGGCGTTCGAGCGGCTGGCCGGCGGGCTCGAGCCCCTGTCCTTCGCGGAGGGCGACACGATCATGCGCGAGGGCGAGCCTGGCGATCGATTCGTCGTGATCGCGTCCGGCGAGGTGCAGGTCAGCGCCGAAGGCCGGCCGATGCAGCGGCTGGGCCGCGGCGCCGGCCTCGGGGAGATCTCCCTCCTGCGACGCTCGCCACGGACCGCCACCGTGACGGCGCTCACGCCGGTGGAGGCCTATGCCATCCCGGGCTCGTGCTTCGTGGCGGCTGTTTCCGGTCCCGCGGCGGCCGCCGTCACCGAGCGGATCGCCGCGGCGAACATCCGCCGCGGCGCGGCACTGCCGGCCGTGGCGGACGGATGACCTCGCTACCGGGCGACGGCCGGCTCGCCCGCGTGTCGCGGGACGCCTGAGCCCGCCGGCGAGGCGGTCGGCGAGTCGGTCGGGGTCGATGCCGCGGGGGCGGCAGGGTTCGGCTCGACGAGCCAGGTGTTGCCGGCGAGCTCGGCGTGCTCGAGCAGCTCCGCGGCTCGCGGTGAGCCGGCGAGCGCGTGCAGCTCCATGAGCGAGCGGAGCTCGGCGAGGCGCTCCGGGCCATCCTCCCGCTCCTCAATGACGGTCGCGAGGCGCACCGCGGAGACGCTGGCGGTGTTGAGTGCCGCCACGTGCCGGCCTGCCGGGTCGTACAGGTAGGCGCGACCGCCGGTCATCCCGGCGCCGAAGTTCGCGCCGACGGGTCCGAGGACGGCGACGGTGCCGCCGGTCATGTACTCGCAGCCGTGCGGCCCGATGCCCTCCACGACCGCGTCGGCCCCGCTGTTCCGGATCCCGAAGCGCATCCCCGCACGCCCGACGAGGTGGAGTCGCCCGCCCGTGGCGCCGTACAGGCAGGTGTTGCCCGCGACGTGGGCGACGTCCGGCCGGCCGGCGAGCTCCGGCTCCGGGCGCACGACCACCGTTCCGCCGGAGAGCCCCTTGCCCACGAAGTCGTTCGCCTGCCCGTCGAGGTGGAGGTCGATGCCCATTGGCAGGAAGGCGCCGAACGACTGGCCGGCGCTGCCGCGCACCCGGATGGAGATGGGCGGGCGGAGCTCGCCTCGCTCGACCGCGCCGGCGAGGCCGGCGCCGAACGACCGATCGGCCGTCGTGACGCGGAGCCCGAGGGCCTCGAAGCCGTCCTGGTCGCGCAGCGCGATGACGAGCGCCTGCTCGAGCCGCGATGCCGGTCGGTGGCGCACCCCGCGACCGGCGGACGCCGGGTTGGCCCGGCGCGCGGCCGTGGCAGTCCAGCGCGGGGCGGCGAGGACCGGCGCGAGGTCGTGGGTCGAGTCGCGGCGGGCGGTCCGGAGTCGCGCGCGTGCTTCGCCCACGACCTCCCCGACCGACGCTGCCCCGATCGCGGCGAGCTCGGCGCGCAGGTCATCGGCCAGGGCGAGCGCGAACGCCTCGACCTGCTCCGGCGTCCCCCGGAACTTCGCCCGCAGGTCCTCGCGCTGGGTGGCAATGCCGGTCGGGCACGTGTCGAGGTGGCACTGCCGGGCCATGTCGCAGCCGATGGCGACGAGCATCGCCGTCCCGAAGGCGAACTCTTCGGCCCCAAGGAGCGCCGCGACGAGCAGGTCGCGCCCGGTCCGAAGGCCGCCGTCGACGCGGAGGACGACCCGATCCCGCAGGCCGTTCCGAAGGAGGACCTGGTGGACCTCGGCCAGGCCGAGCTCCCAGGGCGCCCCGGCGTGCTTGATGCTGCTGAGCGGCGACGCGCCGGTCCCGCCGGAGTGGCCGCTCAGGTGGACGTAGTCGGCGCCGGCCTTGACGACGCCGGCCGCGATCGTGCCGACGCCCCGTGCCGCCACCAGCTTCACGCCGATCCTCGCTCCTGGGTTGATCGTCCGGAGGTCGGCGATGAGCTGCGCGAGGTCCTCGATGGAGTAGATGTCGTGGTGCGGCGGCGGGCTGATGTACGACTGGCCGACCTGGCCGCGCCGCAGCGCCGCGATGTAGGCCGTCGCCTTGCGGCCCGGCAGCTGGCCGCCCTCGCCGGGCTTCGAGCCCTGGGCGATCTTGATCTCGAGCTGGTCCGCGCGAGCGAGGTACGTGGCGGTGACGCCGAACCGGGCGGAGGCGACCTGCTTGATGCGGGCGTCGCGGCGACCCCCGTCGGCCGATGGCGCATACCACCCCGGGTCCTCGCCGCCCTCGCCCGTGTTTGCCGCGCCCGAGACGCGCTGGATGCCGATGGTCAGCGCCTGGTGGGCTTCCGGCGACAGGGCCCCGACGCTCATCGCGGAGACGACGAACCGGCGAGTGATCGCGCGAGCCGGCTCGACCGACTCGATGGCGAGCGGTACCTGGGCGGGCACGATCCGGAGGTCATCGCGGACAAGCGCCGGCGGGCCGGACCCGGCCTGCTCCACGTGGGCCGCGAGCGCGGCCGACTGCTGCTCCGGGCCGGCGTTGGCGACCGCCTGCAGGGCCGTGACGACCCGGGGCGCGTACAGATGGACCTCGCCGTCCCCGCGGAAGCGTGCGAGCCCGGGGTCCGGAAGGCGGGCCTCGCGACCATGGGGCGGCTCCGGCAGGGCGCGAGCCGCTGCCAGCCGCCGGAGCTGGCGTGCCGCGAGGGCATCGAAGCCGACCCGTCCGGGCCACGCCGCGGCGCCCGGGAAGCAGCGCTCGATGATTTCCGGGGCCAGCTCGAGCGTGTCGAACAGGGCCGCCCCGATGATCGAGGCGGCGGTCGAGATGCCCATCCGGGCGAGCGTCTTGCGCAGCCCGGCGTCAAAGGCGGCGAGGAGGCCCTGGACGGCGGCATCCTCGGACACCGCCTCGGCGCCGCGCGTCCCGGCCAGCTCTGTGGCGAGCTCGATCGCGAGCCGCGGGTGGACCGCCGTCGCGCCGCAGGCAACGGCCATCGCCAGCGCGTGGACATCGAGGACGTCGGCCGCATCGGCGACGAGGTCCATCCGTCCACGAAGCCCGGCCGCCGTCAGGGCCGTGTGCATAGCACCGACCGCGAGGACCGAAGGAACGGGCAGTCGATCGAGGCCAAGCGCCGCGTCCGAGACGACCGCCAGGGTCGGGGCACTTCGGGCGGCGGCGACGGCTTCGCGACCCAGCCGGTCGAGCGCCGCGAGCAGTCCGGGCGGGCCCGCGGCCGGGTCCCACGTCGCGTCGAGGTAGGCGGTGCTCCCGCCGACGGCGCCGAGGGCGCCGACGAGTGGCTCCAGGTCGGCGAGGATCGGGTGCTCGAGCCGGATCGTGGTCGGTGGCTCGGGCAGCCCACGGAACAGCGACGGCCGCCGGCCAACCTCGACCCGCAGGTCCATCACGCCCAGCTCTCGCTCCGGATCGATCGGCGGGTTGGTGACCTGCGCGAACGCTTGGCGAAGGTGATCGGCGACGCGCCGGTCGACGCGGCCGCGGCCGGGCGTCGGCGTGTCGTCGCCCATGCTCCAGAGGGGCTCGTGACCCTCCAGGGCCATGGTCCTGATGTCGAGCCGCGCCCGCTCGGCGTCCAGCCCGGCCAGGTAGCGAAGGCGGTGCGGTGTCGCCGCGGAAGGATCCGGCGGGCGCGGCCGATCGGCGAGCACCGGGTGGGGCGCGTCGTGGATCGGCAGCCCGGCGAGCACGTCCGCCTTGGCCTCCCCGTCCTCGAGGATCCGGCCACGCCGCGGATCGACGAGCAGGAGCTGCCCCGGCCCGAGTCGCCCGCGGCGAACCGTCAGGTGGACGGGCAACGGCACGGCGCCCGCCTCGGACGCAGCGGCGACGATCCCGTCGGAGGTGGCCGCCCAAGCCATCGGGCGCAGCCCGTTCCGATCCAGCAGCGCGCCGACCCTCCTGCCGTCGGCGAACACCAGCGCCGCCGGCCCGTCCCAGGGGGCCAGGAAGCCGGCGACCCGGCGCTGGAGGGCCGCGATCTGGGGGTGCGGCGCGAGGCGCAGCCCGGGGGCCTCGGGGACGGCCGCGAGCAGCGCAGTGGGCAGGTCCCACCCGGTGGCGAGCAGCAGCTCCAGCGCCTCGTCGAGCGACAGCGAGTCGGAGCCGTCAGGGGAGCTGAGCGGGCCGGCATCGAGCAGCTCGCGGACCGCGCCTCGGGCCCGGTCGGCACGGCGGCCCGCCAGCTGCAGCCGGTTGCCGCGCACCGTGTTGATCTCGCCGTTGTGGGCGATCAGCCGGAACGGCTGGGCGAGCCGCCAGTCCGGCGTCGTGTTGGTCGCGTACCGCTGGTGGAAGACCGCGTAGCTCACCGGCAGCCCGGCAGCGAGATCCGGGTACAGCTGTGCCAGTCGATCGCCCGCGACAAGGCCCTTGAACACGATCGTTCGAGCCGAAGCCGACGGGATGCTCAGGCGAGATTCGCCGCGCTCCCGGGCTGCCTGCTCGAGCCGCCGGCGAGCGATCGTGAGGCGTCGTTCGAACGCCAGCTCGTGCAGGCCCTCAGGGCGGGCGACGATGGCTTGGGCGAGCTCGGGGCGCTCGGCGGCCGCCGCGGCGCCGAGGGCACCCTCGTCGATCGGCACCGAGCGCCAGCGCTCGATCGGCAGCCCAGCCGCGGCAAAGGTGTCAGCCACGAGGGCCCTCGCTCGCGCCGTCGCGCGACGGCCCCGCGGCAGGAAAATCTGGACGATCGCGGGCTTCGACTCCCCCAGGCCGGGCGCGAGGTGCTCAGCCAGTTCGCGTTCGAGGGGCAGGGACACCCCGGCGCCATCGCTCGACTCCCCGTCGGCGCCGAACGCTCCGCGGTGGCCCAGGGCGGCAAGCCCGGTGAGCGCCAGCGGCAGGATCCGGTCGCGCGGGCGCCGCCCAAGGGCCGCGACGAACCCGACGCCGCAGGAATCGTGCTCGTAGCGCGGGTCATCGAGGGAGCGTCTGTTGCCGCGAGATCCGCTGGCCATGGGAGCAACCGTAGGTCTCGACCCCGATCGGGTCGGGAGCGAGCGGGGAGCGCTGGGGGTCCGGTTCGGTAGTGCGTCCGTTGCGTGCCGGGGCCACGGCGCTGGGCACCGGTTGCGCGTCGGGGCGCGCCTCAGGCGGTGGCCGCGAGCGCCTCCGGGAGGTCGAGCGACCCGTCGTACAGCGCGCGGCCGACGATCGCGCCGGCGCAGCCAAGGGCGCGGACAGCCCGCAGGTCGGCCACGGAACGGACCCCGCCTGACGCGATGAGGTCGACCGCCATGTCCGCAACCGTCGCGAGGAGCTCGAGGTCCGGGCCGGCCATGAGGCCGTCGCGCCCGATGGCCGTCACCTCGAACAATCGGATCCCGACGTCGACGAGCCTCCTGATCGCCAGGTCGACGCTGGTCCCGCGAGCTGCAGGGTGCCAGGCATCGCCGACGGCCAGGCCGGCGCGCACGTCGACGGCGGCGACCAGCCGCTCGGGACCGAGCCGGCTGACGAGGCGGCCAACCATGGCCGGGTCTTCGAGCGCGACCGTGCCCAGCACGACCCGCGTCGCACCGGCTGCGAGGACGTCGTCCACGGCGCGCTCGGTGCGGAGCCCCCCAGCGACCTCACACGCGACGGCCGGGCCAACGGCGTCCACGAGGCGGCCGATGGTCCGGGCCTGCATCGGCTCGCCGGCCCGGGCGCCGTCGAGGTCGACGATGTGCAGCCAGCGGGCGCCGGCGACGACGAATGCCTTGGCGACCGCCAGCGGCACCTCACTGAAGACGTCTGCCGTCGCGAAGTCACCCTGGCGCAACCGAACGACCCGCCCACCGACGAGATCGATCGCCGGAAGGATCTCGAACCTTGACCCGTTGCCGGTTGTCACGGTAGCATAGTAGCACGCTACTACACTACTACGGCGCCGGGGACGGGCTGGATGTGGCGAAGGAGACAGGGGCAGTGGCCGAGGACTGGCGGACGCGCGACACGGATGCGCTGATCGACGCGCTGTTGCGTCTCGACGACGCCGACGAGGCGGCCGCGTTCCTGCGCGACCTGTGCACATTGGGCGAGCTCCACGACCTCGCCCAGCGCTGGGCCGTTGTTCGGCTCCTGGCCGCCGGCAAGCACTACGTCGAGATCGCCGGCGAGACCGGGGCAAGCACCGCGACGATCACCCGGATCGCGGGCTGGCTGCGCCACGGGGAGGGCGGCTACCAGAAGGCCCTGGATCGCCTCGGCCAGGCGCGCGCCGACGCCAGCCCCTACCCGACCCGGGTCGAGACGTGAGGGCTCGCCTGCGACTCGCCATCCCGAACAAGGGCCGCCTCGTCGAGCCGACGGTCCAGCTCCTCCGTGATGCCGGCCTGGTGTTCGAGGACCACCACCGGAGCCTCGTTGCCCGCGTCCAGAACCACGATCTCGACGTGCTGTTCGTGCGGACGAACGACGTCATCGAGTTCGTCCGCGACGACGTCGCGGACATCGGGGTGACCGGCGAGGACCTCCTGGCCGAGAGCGGCATCGAGCTGCCGCGTATCCGGTCCCTCGGCTACGGCCGATGTCGCCTCGCGGCCGCCGTGCCGACCGACTCGCCGCATCGTGTCCTCGATGACCTCGCGGGCCTGCGTGTCGCCACCGCCCACCCCAACGTGACCCGCCAATTCTTCGAGGATCGACGAATCCCGATCGATGTCGTCCCGATTTCGGGGGCCGTCGAGGTCGCCCCCCGCCTCGGCCTCGCCGAGGCCATCGTCGACCTCGTCTCGACCGGCTCGACGCTCGTCATGAACGGGCTCCGCCTCGTGGACGACGTGCTGCCCTCGGAGGCAATCCTCATCGCGAGCCCGGCCGCACACCGGGAGCGATCGACCGAGCTGGCGGAGATCGAGATGCTCGTCAGCTCCGTGATCGCGGCCCGCGATCGCAAGTACCTGATGATGAACGCGCCGGCTGGGCGGCGAATCGAGCTCGAACGCCTGCTCCCCGGCCTCGAGTCGCCATCGATCATGCCCCTCGCCCACGAAGGGATGATCGCCATCCACGCCGTCGTCGAGGCGGACGAGGTCTGGGCGCTCCTGCCCCGGCTGAAGGCCGCCGGGGCGTCGGGCATCCTCGTCCTCCCGATCGAGAAGATCCTCCAGTGACGGGCGTCGCCGAGCGCAGCACCGGCCTCGCGATCCGCCTCCGCCGGATCGACCTCGCGAACCCCAGCGCGGGCACCGCCCGAGATGCCGAGGCAGCGGGTCTCCTCGGGCGGCGCGCGGTGCCGACCGACCCGGCCATCCGGAGCGCAGTCACGGACGTCCTCGCCGACGTCCGGGCCCGCGGCGACGAGGCGGTCCGCGATGCGAACCGACGCTTCGGCGGCGGGCTGGCCGGCGACCGGCTCGTCCTCGGGAGACCAGAGCTCGAGCGCGCCGCCGAGGACCTGGACGCGCCCGTCCGGGCGGCCCTCGACCAGGCCATCGAGCACGTCGAACAATTCGCGACCACCCAACGACCCGCGCTCGAGCGGACGACCATCGCCGACGGCATCGAGATCGAGCGCCGCTGGGTTGCCCTCGACCGCGTGGGCTGCTACGTGCCCGGTGGGTCGGCGCCCTACCCGTCGTCGCTGGTCATGACCGTGGTGCCCGCCCGCGTTGCCGGGGTCGCCTCGATCGTCGTCGCCTCGCCGGCCAGTCGTGACGGCGCCATCGATCCCGTCCTGCTCGGCGTCGCGGGCCTGCTGGGCGTCGACGAGCTCGTCGTCGCGGGCGGCGCCCAGGCCATCGGTGCCCTCGCCTTCGGGCTCCCCGATGCGGGCCTCGCCCCGGTCGATCGAATCGTCGGCCCGGGCAACGCCTGGGTCACCGCGGCCAAGCACGAGGTCAGCGGCGAGGTCGCGATCGACCTGCCCGCCGGGCCGTCCGAGGGGATGGTCCTCGCCGACGCCGCTGCCGACCCGATCACGGTCGCGGCTGACCTCGTGACCCAGGCCGAGCACGGGCCCGATTCGCCGGCGATCCTCGTGACCACGAGCCGCGAGCTGGCCGACCTCGTCGATGCCCAGATCGGGGCGCTCGTCGGGACCCTCGAGCGACGCGACGTGATCGCTCGGTCCCTCGCCAACCACGGCTGGATCGTGCTCGCGCCCGACCTGGCGGCGGCGATCGACGTCGTCAACACCTACGCCCCGGAGCACCTGTCGGTCGACGTCGACGATCTCGAGGCCGCCGTCGCGGCGATCCGGCATGCCGGATCCGTGTTCGTCGGGCGGTGGGCGCCCGAGTCCGCCGGTGACTACGCGACCGGGGCGAACCATGTCCTGCCGACGGGCGGCCTGGCGCGCGCACACGGTCCGCTCGGCGTCGAGGCCTACGGGCACCACGTCCAGGTCCAGCGGCTGACGCGGGCCGGCCTCGCGGGGATCCGCCGGACGGTGAGCACTCTCGCGACGGCGGAAGGGCTGACCGCGCATCGCAACGCGATCGAGGCCCGCTTTCGGGACGATGTGCCGGGACGACGCGCCGCGGCGAGCGCGACCGTCTCGCCCGCCCCAAGCGTGGCAGCGCCACGCCCAAGGGCCCCCTCGATCTACGCCTGGGAGGCCACGGACGAGGCCATCGCGGCGCGCTACGGCGTGCCGCTCGCGCAGATCGTGCGATTCGACCTCAACACGTCCCCGGAACCGCCAGCCGTGGCGGCTGCGACCCTCGCCCGCGGCGGCTTCCGGCCGACCCTGTCCGAGTACCCACCGTCCGACTATCGCCCGCTCGTCGGCGCGGCCGCGAGCGCCTACGGCGTCCAACCCGACGAGATCCTCGTGGCCGCCGGCGCCGACGAGGTCCTGGACATCGTGGCCAAGGCCTTCCTGCCGCCGCGCGGCGTCGCGGTCATCCCCGCCCCGACCTACGGGCTGTACCAGGTGCTGACCGAGCAGCGCGGCGCCCACGCCGTCGTGGTGCCGCGTCGACCGCCGCAGGAGCAGTGGGCGCTCGACCTGGCGGCCACGGTCGATGCGGCCGGCGGCGCGGACGTCGTCTGGGTCTGCAACCCCAACAATCCGACGGCGACGGCCGAACCGGACGGCGCGATCGAATCGCTGCTCGCCAGCCTCGCGTCGGGTGCGGGCCGCCTCGGGCGCCGGCCGCCGATCGTGGTGCTCGACGAGGCCTATGCCGAGTTCACCGGCCGAACGCAGGTGACCCTCCGGGAGCGCTCTCCCAACCTGGTGGTCGTCCGGACGGCCTCGAAGGCGTACGGACTGGCCGGCCTGCGCGTCGGCTTCGCCGTCGCCGATCCGGCGACGATCGCCGAGCTGGCCCGGTATCGGCCCCCGGCGTCGGTATCGACGACCAGCGCGGCGGTGGTCACGGACGCGCTGCGGGATCCCGCGGCCATGCTGGAAACGGTCGCCGCCGTCGAGCGCGAGCGCGGGCGGCTCATCGCGGGACTCCGGGAGCTCGGCTGGGCGGTCGGGCCTTCCGTCACGAACTTCGTGCTCGTCGACCTCGGCTCGCCGGTCCGCGCGGGGGCCGTCGCGGCCACCCTGCTCCGCCGGGGGATCGTGCCGCGGACGTTCGACGCCGGCCATCCGCTGGCCGGGTTCCTGCGGTTCACCGTCCGGGACGCACCCGGTAACGACCGGCTGGTCGAGGCGGCCCGGGAGGCCACCCGATGACGACGCCGATCGGATCGATCGAGGTGACCGAGCGGGCCGGACGCCGGGTGACGGTCCGCCGCGGCACCCGGGAGACCGAGGTCGAGATCACGCTCGACCTCGATGGGCGCGGCCTGACCGACGTTGCCACCGGCGTGGGCTTCTTCGACCACCTGCTGTCGTCACTCGGCCACCACGGCCTCTTGAACCTCACAGTCCGGGCGCGCGGCGACCTGGCGGTTGACGAGCACCACACGGTCGAGGACGTCGGGCTCGTGCTCGGGGCGGCGCTCGCCGAGGCGCTGGGCGATCGGGCCGGGATCGTCCGGTTCGGCGACGCCAGCGTGCCGATGGACGAGGCGCTGGCCTCGGCGGTCGTGGATGCCGGTGGCCGGCCGTACGCGGTCGTCGACCTGCCCTTCCGCGGGGAGCGTGTGGGCGCGCTGCCACTCCAGCTGGTCGAGCACGCCATCGAGGCCTTCGCCCGAACGGGCGGGCTGACCGTCCACCTGCGCGGCACGGGTCGCAACGACCACCACCTGGCCGAGGCCGCGTTCAAGGCCCTCGGGCGGGCGATCCGGGCGGCCGTCGAGCCGGACCCGCGCCGGAGCGGCGTCGCATCGACCAAGGGGTCGTTGGGGTGACCCTGATCGCTGTCGTCGACTACGGCGCCGGCAACCTCGTGAGCATCGAGCAGGCGCTCCGCACCGCCGGTGCGGACGTGCGGATCGTCGACGCGCCCGAGGGGCTCACCGGCGCCGGCGGGCTCGTGGTCCCGGGCGTGGGCGCGGCGGCGCCGGCCATGGCAGAGCTGGAGGACCGCGGCCTGGTGGCGCCGATCCTCGGCTGGATCGAGGCCGGCCGCCCATTCCTCGGGATCTGCCTGGGGCTGCAGCTGCTCTTCGAATTGAGCGACGAGGACGGCGCGCAGACGCTCGGCGTGCTGGCCGGCCGAACCCGCCGCCTGGAGCGCGCGCCCACGCTCCCGCACATCGGCTGGAACCAGGTCGTTCGGACCCGCCCGCACCCGCTGTTCGACGGGATCCCCGCGGATGCCGACTTCTACTTCGTCCACTCCTTCGCCGGCGAGCTCGACCCGGCCGCGACCGGCGCGAGGCTCGCGACCACCGAGCACGGCGGCACGTTCACCTCCGCGGTCGCCGTCGGCGCGCTTGCCGGCGTCCAGTTCCATCCCGAGCGAAGCGGGGTCGACGGGGTGCGCCTGCTCGGCAACTTCGTGGCGCTCGCCGATGGGGTCGTCACGGCGCCGGCCGGGTCGCGGGCCGGCGCGCCGGTGGTGGCCTGATGCTCCGCCGGCGGGTGATCCCGTGCCTGGACGTCGCGGGTGGGCGGGTCGTGAAGGGCACCCGGTTCGTCGACCTGGTCGACGAGGGGGATCCGCCCGAGCTCGCGGAGCGCTATGCCCGCGACGGCGCCGACGAGCTCGTGTTCCTCGACATCACGGCGGCGTCGCAGGGCCGCGGAACGCTGCTTGACATCGTCGAGCGGACGGCGCGGCGGGCGTTCATCCCGCTGACGGTCGGCGGCGGCATCCGCTCGGTCGACGAGATGAAGGCGGTCCTCCGGGCCGGCGCCGACAAGGTCTCGCTGAACACCGCGGCGGTCGCGGACCCGGGTCTCGTGAGCGCCTGCGCCACCCGGTTCGGCCGCCAGGCGGTGGTCATCGCCATCGACGCCCGGCGGCGCGCCGGGGGTGCCGGCTGGGAGGTGCTCGTGCGGGGCGGGCGCGACACGACCGACCTCGACGCGATCGCATGGGCAGAGCGAGCCGTCGAGCTCGGGGCGGGCGAGCTGCTCGTCACGTCCATCGACCGAGACGGCACGGGATCCGGCTACGACACCGCGCTCCTGCGGGCCATCGTCGATCGGGTCCGAGTGCCCGTCATCGCATCGGGCGGGGCTGCCGGCCCGGCGGACCTGGTCGCGGCGATCGTCGAGGGCGGCGCCGACGCGGTCCTCGCCGCCTCGATCTTCCACCGCCGGCTGGTCTCGATCGCCGATGCCAAGCGAGCCCTCGCCGACGCTGGGCTGCCGGTCCGTCGCGCCCCAGTCGCGGCGTGAATCCCTCGGTGGCAACGCCCGTCGGGCCCGCGTGGGACTCGCGCGGCCTGGCCGCGGCGATCGTCCAGGACGCGGCCGACGGGCGGGTCCTGATGCTCGGCTGGATGGACGCCGAGGCCTACGCGGCCACGCTCGAGACCGGGGAGGTCCATTTCCACTCGCGATCGCGGAACCGGCTGTGGCGAAAGGGCGAGACGTCTGGCAACGTCTTCCGCGTCCGGCGGCTGTCGCTCGACTGCGACCGCGACGCGATCCTCCTCGAGGTCGATCCCGCGGGCCCCGCCTGCCACCGGGCGACGCGGTCGTGCTTCGATCCCGGTGCTGGGCCGGGCGTCGGACCCGGCGGCCCGGAGCCGGCCTCGTCGACGGTCGTCGCGCGCGAGCTCGGGTCCGGGCCGGGCTTCGGCTGGCTCGACGAGCTGTGGGCAACGATCGAGGCGCGGGCACTCGAGCGGCCCGCCGGTTCGTACACCGCAAGCCTCCTCGACGGGGGCGTCGATGCGGCCTCGCGCAAGGTCGTCGAGGAGGCGACCGAGGTGCTCATCGCGGCGAAGGACGACGCGGCGGCGGAAGCGGCGCGGGTGGATCGAACCGCGACGCGGTCGGCGCTCGCGGGCGAGGCTGCCGACCTGCTGTACCACGAGCTCATCGTGCTGGCGGAGCGCGGCATCCCGCCGGCGCTGGTGATCGAGGTGCTGCAGGCTCGCGCGAGCCGCCGGAGCGAGACAGCGACGGCGCCTGACCCCGAGGCCTAGCCCGCGGCGACCTCGCGCAGCTCGGACAGCCGATCGCGCCAGCGGTCGAGGCGGTCCTCGTCGGCGAAGAGCACGAGCACCGTGTTGTCGCCGGCGACCGTGCCCTCGGGTCCCTCGAGCGTGGACCGGTCGATGGCCTCGGCGAGGATCGACGCGCTCCCGGGCGTGGAGACGAGCAGGAGGATCAGGCCGGACCGGCGGACCTCGAACGGGATGTCACGCAGCACCCGCAGCAGCATCGCGTCGTCGTCGCGAACGCGGCCGAGGTCCTCGGGCGCCGCGTACACGTGCTGGGTGCCCCGAGCCATCTTGACCAGTCCGAGGGCGGCGATGTCGCGGCTCACGGTGGCCTGGGTGACCTGGAAGCCCCGGGCAGTGAGCAGGTCGGCAAGCTGTTGCTGGTTCTCGACCGCCCCAGCGACCAGCAGCTCGCGGATCTGCCGGTGGCGAGCCTCGCGGGCCGCGCGGGACGTGCCTTCCTGACGGCGTTGCCCGGTCGACCGCACCACGGCGGCGACTATACAGATCGCCCCGGCCGGGGGAGGAGGCGGGCGCTCAGTCGAGGCCCAGCCGGGCTGCCGCGCCCTCGAGCTCCAGGGCGACGCGCCTCGGCGCCGTGCCGCCGACCACGTCGCACCGGGCGATCGCCCCGTCGATCTCGAGGGCGCCGCGGACGACCGCCCCGATGTCCGTCCGCCCCGCGAGCTCGTGGGCGACGGGGTCCTCGCTCTCCGCGAGCGCCTGCGCGATCGTGGCGTCGTCCAGCGAGGCCAGGCCCACGCCGCGCTCTTCCGCGACACGGACCAGCCCGCCGAGGACCCGGTGGGCGTCTCGGAATGCGACGCCGAGCGCCGTCAGGGCATCGGCGCCCGCGACCGCGGTCAGCGCCCCGTTCCCGACGGCCGCCGCCATCCGCGCCTCGTCCACCTCGAGGGTCGCGACGACACGCGCCAGGATCGCGAGCGAAGCGCGGAGCGTTCGAACGCCCTCGAACAGCGGCGCCTTGTCCTCCTGCAGGTCGCGCTGGTAGCCGAGTGGCAGGCCCTTGAGCAGCGCGAGCGCACCGGTGAGGTGGCCGATGACGCGCGCCGCCCGTCCCCGGACCAGCTCCGCGGGATCCGGGTTGCGCTTGTTCGGGAGCATCGACGAGCCGGTCACGAACGGGTCCGCCAGCCGGATGAAGCCGAAGCCCGGGCCGGACCACCAGACGAGCTCTTCGGCGAAGCGGGACAGGTGGACCATCGCCAGCGCCACCGCGGCCAGCGCCTCGACGACGAAGTCCCGGTCCCCCGACGCGTCGATGGAGTTGCGGGTCAGGCCCTCGAATCCGAGGTCGGCGGCCAGTCGCTCGCGGTCGAGCGCGAAGCCGCTGCCCGCGATCGCGCCGGCGCCCAGGGGGGAGACGTTCGCGCGGCGGCGGGCGTCGGCGAGGCGCCCGCGATCGCGCTCCAGCATCTCCACGTAGGCCAGCAGGTGGTGGGCGAACAGCACCGGCTGCGCCGGCTGGGTGTGGGTGTGGGCCGGCATCACCGCGGCGGGATGGCGCCGGGCGAGGACCACCAGCTCACGCTCCAGCGCGAGGAGCGCGGCATCGAGCTCGTCGGTCGAGCGGCGCAGCCAGAGGCGCAGGTCGGTCGACACCTGGTCGTTGCGCGACCGCCCGGCGTGGAGCTTCCGCGCGACCGGCCCGATCCGACGTCCGAGCTCGACCTCGACGTTCATGTGGACGTCCTCGAGGGCCGGATCCCATTCGATCTCGCCCTGCTCGACGTCCGCCCGAATCGAGGCCAGTCCGGACACCACGAGATCGACCTCCGGGGCCGTCAGGATGCCGGCCTCGCCGAGGGCCCGGGCATAGGCCATCGAGCCCGTGACGTCGTCGACCGCCAGCTCGACGTCGATGTCGAGCGACTGGCCGAACGCGAGGGCGAGGGCATCCGGCTGCGCGCCCAGGCGCGCGCCCCAGGTCTTCATGTCGGCCTCAGCCTGCCACGGCCTCCGGGGTGCGGGTCGCGTCGGCGATCTCGACGTCGAGTGGCGGGCAGGAGCGGCGCGGGTGCCTCCGCGGCCCCGCCGCGTCGCGCCTCCGTCCGGAGCGGCAGCCCGAAGATCGAGATGAACCCGACCGCGCTCTCGTGGTCGAACCGGTCGCCGGTGTCGTAGGTCGCGAGCCCCCGGTCGTACAGCGAGCTCGGGCTTCGACGGCCGAGGATCACGGCGTTGCCGCGGTCGAGGCGGACCCGCACCTCGCCGGTGACCAGGCGCTGGGCACCGTCGACGTAGCCGCGGAGGTCCGACTGGAGCGCGCTGAACCACAGGCCGTCGTAGGTCGCCTGCGCAACCTCCTGGGCGACGACCCGGTTGAAGCGCAGCTGGTCCTTGGCCAGCACCAGGCCCTCCAGCGCGCGATGCGCCGCGTGGACGATCACGGCCGCCGGGGCCTCGTAGATCTCGCGGCTCTTGATGCCCACGAGACGGTCCTCGACGTGGTCGATCCGGCCGACGCCGTGCGCCCCGCCCAGCGTGTTCAGCGACTCGACGAGCTCGACCGGCCCGCCCCCGACGCCGTCGATCGCGACGGGCACGCCGCCGCGGAAGCCGAGGGTCAGCTCGACCGGCGATGGCGCGTCGGCGGGATCGACCGTCCAGGCGTAGACGTCGGCAGGCGGCTCGACCCAGGGGTCCTCGAGGACGCCGGTCTCGATGGACCGGCCCCACAGGTTGACGTCGACCGAGTACGGCGACGCGTGGGTCACCGGGATGTCGATGCCGCGCTCCAGCGCGTAGTCGATCTCCTGGTCGCGGGACAGGCCCATCCCGACGCGCATCGGCGCGATCACCTCGAGGCTGCCGTCGAGGGCCTTGACCGCGAGGTCGAAGCGGACCTGGTCGTTGCCCTTGCCGGTGCAGCCGTGGGCGACCGCGTCGGCGCCCTCGCGCTGGGCGACCTCGACGAGGAGCTGGGCGATCAGCGGCCGCGCCAGCGCCGTGGCCAGGGGGTAGGCGCCCTGGTAGACCGCGCCGGCCTGGACGGCCGGCCAGACGAAGTCCTCGACGAAGCGCTGCCGCGCGTCGACGACGTAGGCCCGCGTCGCGCCGGCGCTGAGGGCCCGCTGCGCGACGCCGGGGCGCAGCGAGCCGCCGCCGACGTCGACGGTCAGGGTCACCACCTCGACCCCGTAGCGCTCGCGCAGCCACGCGACGGCGACGGACGTGTCGAGGCCGCCCGAATAGGCGAGCACGATCTTGTTCAAGGCCGGCTCCTGGGATCGAGCTGGGGGTCAGGGCGAGGTGGGCGCGCATGTGGCGGCTCGCAGTCCTGCATTAACATGCGTCGCGGCCCACATTGTTGCATGTTCATGCGTCCCTGTCTATGCTTCATGCATGCGATCCCCCGCCACCGCAGCGCTTCGGTCCGACGTTCCCCATGTCCTCTCGGTCGCCGACCTCGATGGGCTGGCGATCACGGAGATCGTCGAGCATGCGCTGACGCTCAAGACCCTCGCCCCGACCGACGGTCGCGCGAGGCTCCTCGCCGGCCGCTGGGTGGCGCTCGTGTTCGACAAGCCAAGCCTGCGGACCCGCGTCTCGTTCGAGGTCGGGATCCAGCGCCTCGGCGGCGGGACCACGACGCTCAGCGGCGCGGAGATCGGCCTCGGGAATCGCGAGCCGCTCGCCGACATCGCGCAGACCCTGTCGCGGTACGTCGACGCGATCGTGATCCGGATGCTGAGCCACGCCGGGCTCGCCGAGCTCGCCGCCGCGTCCAGCGTGCCGGTGGTCAACGCCCTGTCGGAGCTGGAGCATCCCTGCCAGGCGCTCGCCGACCTGCTGACCCTGCGCGAGCATCTCGGGACGCTCCGCGGCCGGCGCCTGGCGTACGTCGGCGACGGCAACAACGTGTGCCATTCGCTGCTGCTCGCGGGCGCTGCGGTGGGCCTGCACGTGCGCGTCGCCACGCCCCGCGGGCTACGAGCCCGACCAGGCGATCGTCGACCAGGCCCGCGCAGCTCGCGACGCGGAGCAGCGCTTCGATCGAGATCGGCCACGACCCGGTCGCGCCGTGCGCGGGGCGGACGCGGTCTACACCGACGTCTGGGCGTCGATGGGCGCGGAGCACGAGGCGGCCGAGCGCCGGCGCGCGTTCGCCGGCTTCCGGGTCACGCGCGAGCTGCTGCGGGAAGCGCCGGACGCGCTCGTGATGCACTGCCTGCCGGCCCACCGCGGCGAGGAGATCGACGCCGACGTGATCGACGGTCCGCAGAGCGTGGTCTTCGACCAGGCGGAGAACCGGATGCACGCCCAGCAGGCGCTGCTGGTCCACCTGCTCAACGCGCGACGGACCGGCATCCCGATGCGCCGCGCTGGAGGCGCTCCGATCGAGCGAGCCGGCGGCGCTACCCCGCTCGTTCTGAGCGGCGGCCGCTCCGAGGCGCGTGCCGTAGGCCGGGTCATCGAGGGCCCGGGCGAGGGCGTCCGGGCCCCGGCCGTCCGCGATGACGACCTCCTGCCCGCCCGCCGCCAGGACGGCGAGGGCGCCGCGCACCTTCGGGATCATGCCGCCCGAGATCGTGCCGTCGGCGATCAGCGCCTCGACGGACGGGCCGTCGAGCCGGGCGATCTTCCGGCCTTGCGCGTCCTTCACCCCGTCGGTGTCGCTGAGCAGCATCAGCCGACCGCCCAGGGCGGCCGCCAGACCCGCCGCGACCTCGTCGGCGTTGACGTTGCAGATCTCCCCGTGCTCGTCGAGCGCGAGCGGCGCGACGACGGGACGAACCCGCCGCGAAGCAGCTCGTCGATGAGCTTCCGCTGCGCGCCGACGACCCGGCCGACCCGGCCGAGCGCCGGGATGCGCTCGGCGACGGATCAGGCCGCCGTCGACGCCGCTGATGCCGACCGCCGCCGCGCCGAGCCCCTGCAGCGAGGCGACCAGCTCGGCGTTGACGAGGCCGCGCAGCACCGCGACCGCGATCGACAGGGTCTCGTCGTCGGTCACGCGGCGCCCGTCCTCGAACCGGCTCTGGACGCCCAGCCGGTCCAGCCAGCGGTCAGGCCGCTTCCCGCCGCCGTGGACGATGACCAGCGGCTGACGCCGGGCCGCGCTCGGCGACGCCTTCGAGCGTGGCGTGCTGCTCGGCCAGCGTCTCGCCACCGAGCTTGATGACGGCCGGGGGCGCCGCGGTCGTTCGTCACGTCGAGTACGCGGCGTTCTCGATGACGTACTCCGGGCTGAGGTCGCAGCCGAATGCCTCGCCGACGCCCACCCCCGCGCCGAGGTCCACGCGGATGACGACCTCTGGCGCGGCCATGCGGTCGCTGACGAGCGCCCGATCGAACGCGAGCGGCTGGCCCTCGAACACCGGCACGCCGCCGATGGCGATCCGCGAGCCGGTCCTCGGCGACGTCCGCTCGTCGCACCGTCGCGCGTCGGCGTTGCCGATCGCGGCCGCGATGCGGCCCCAGTTGGGATCGCGGCCGTGGACGGCCGCCTTCACGAGGCTGCTGGCGACGATCGAGCGCGCGACGGCCCGCGCTTCGCGCTCGTCGCGGCCGCCCGAGACCTGGGCGGTGATCAGGGTGGTCGCGCCCTCGCCGTCGGCGGCCTGCTGGCGGGCGAGCGAACGGGCGACCGCCTCGACGGCGTCGGCGAGGCGGGCGGCCGCAGGTGATCCAGCGACCACGGTGGCGCCCGTGGTCGCTCCGGACGCCTCGCCCGATGCGCCCCCGAGGCGAGCAGGAAGACCGTGTCGTTCGTGCTCGTGTCGCCGTCGACCGTGAGCTGGTTCCAGGTCCGCTCGACCACGGGGAGCAGGATCTCGCGCAGCGTGGCCGGATCGACGGCGGCGTCCGTCAGCAGGACCGCCAGCATCGTGGCCATCCGGGGGTGGATCATGCCAACGCCCTTGGCGATCCCGGTCACGATCACGGCCGCCGAGTCGCCGTCCGGTGCGGGCTCCAGCGGACGCTCGCCGCCTTCGCCCGCGTGTCCGTGGTGCACATCTGCTCGGCAACGGCGGACAGGGCGGCATCCGTCGCCTCGAGGCGCTGGACCGCCTCGCCGATCGGTTGTCGAAGGCGCTCGACCGGGAGCCGGGTGCCGATGAGCCCCGTGGACAGCGCGAGGGTCTGCGCCGGCGCGAGTCCCGAGCGCGTCACCGAGCAGCGCCGCCAGCTCCTGCTGGTCGCGATCGCCCTCGGGGCCGGTCGCCGCGTTCGCGCAGCCGCTCGTGATCAGGATGCCGCGGGCCAGGCCCCCGCTCGCCGCGAGGTTCGCGCGGCTCAGGCGAATCGGCGCCGCGGGGAAGGCGTTCGTGGTGAACACCGCGGCGACGCTCGCCGGATCGCCCGTCGTGGCGATCACGCCGAGGTCGGGCTTGCCCGACGCCTTGATGCCCGCGGCCAGGGCAGCCGCACGAAAGCCCTGGGGCATGCGCGCGACCGTCTCGACCGCCGGCAGCTGACGACGGCAGCGGTGCGGGCCAGGTCACGGCGCCAGCGGGAGCTGCTCGAGGCCACTCGCCTCCGGCAGCCCGAACACGACGTTGAACGCCTGGACGGCCTGACCCGCCGCGCCCTTCACCAGGTTGTCGAGGACGGAGAGCACCAGGACGCGGCCCGTCCGCTCATCGGCGACGACGTGGATCCGAACGAGGTTGCTGCCGAGGACGTGCTTGGTCGCCGGCGGCTCGTCGACGAGCTGGACGAACGCCTCGCCGTCGAAGCGTCCCTGGTACAGGTCGTCCAGCTCCGCCTGGGTGACCGGCCGCGATGGTGCGGACGTGGCACGCCGACAGGATCCCCCGGGTCATCGGGACGAGGTGCGGCAGGAAGTCGATCGGCGCCAGCGGCGCTCCGGCAAGCCGCCCCAGCTCCTGCTCCATCTCCGCGACATGCCGGTGCCCCGTCACGCCGTAGGCCCGCACGCTCTCGTTGACCTCGCTGTACAGGTACGGCACCCGCGCCTCGCGTCCTGCGCCGGAGACGCCGCTCTTGGCATCGACCACGACATCGTCGAGGAGGCCCGCCTCGGCCAGCGGCGCCAGGCCCAGGATGGTCGCGGTCGCGTAGCAGCCCGGCGAGGCGACGATTCCCCGACGGCCGAGGGCCGCGAGCTCGGCCCGGTGGAGCTCCGGGAGGCCGTACACCGCCCGCTCGAGGAGATCGGGTCGCGGGTGCTCGAAGCCGTACCAGCGTGGATAGCCGGCGGCGTCCTGCAGGCGGAAGTCGGGCCCCAGGTCGATCACCACCATGCGCTCGGCAAGCTCGGCGACCATGTCCGTTGCCGCGCCGTGCGGGAGGCTGACGAACACGGCATCGAGCCCGTCGGGCAGGCGGTCGGAGATCGTGAGGCCGGTGCCGGAGAGATGCGGGTGGCTCAGCCCCACCGGCTCGGCGTCGCGGCCCCGGCCCTGGAGACCGGCGATCCGGGCAAGCGGGTGCCGGGCGAGGAGCCTGACCACCTCGCCCCCGGCATAGCCCGTCGCGCCGACGACCGCGACATTGAGCCTGGACTCGCCCACCTCGCCTCCCGGTCTGGCTGCTGGGACCCGCCTTCGGGGCTACCTATAGTGTGTGGCAAATGAGCGGCAATCCTCCACTTCCCGCGGACCTGCCGGACCTGCAGCTTCCGGAGGCGGGGACGCGATTGGGCGCGGTCAGCGTCCGTGTGACCGCCGCGGCCGACCTCGGGCAGCTCATCCGGGCGCTCGAGGGCGCCGGTGCGGAGATCGTCGCGATCAACACCTTTCCGGCCACCCGCCATGAGCCGGATGTCGTGCGGGTCTTCGACTTCGAGACCCGCGGCCTCAGCAGCGCTCGCGCGGCCGCGCTGGTGCGCAAGCTGCCCGGCGTGACGCGGGCGGAGGCGCGCGCGACGCTGGGCCAGATCTTCGGCAAGCGCGTCATCGTCATCGGCGGCGGTGCCCAGGTCGCGCAGGTGAACCTTGGGGCAGTGACCGAGGCCGACCGCCACAACCTGCGGGGCGAGCGCATCAGCGTGGACACGATCGCGCTCGTTGGCGAGAAGCAGATCGCCGATGCCGTCCGGGCCGTCGCGGACCTGCCTCGCGCCCACATCCTCGTCCTCGCGGGCTCGCTGATGGGCGGCGACATCACGAACGCCGTGCAGGAGCTCCAGGAGGTCGGGATTCCCGTGGTCGCCCTCAACATGGCGGGGTCGGTCCCGAGCGTCGCGGACCTTGTCGTCTCCGACCCCGTCCAGGCGGGGACGATGGCCGTCATGGCCATCGCGGACACGGCACGGTTCTCGCTCGAGCGCCTTCGCGGCCGGAGGTACTGACGTTGGATCCGCGCGCGATGGGGCAGCAGTCGCTCTCCCCGGCCATGGCCCGCTACTTCGAGCGCACCTGGAGCCACGGCGACGGCCACCACCTGTACGACGCCGAGGGGCACGAGTACCTCGACTTCGCCACGGGGATCGCGACCACGATCCTGGGCCATCGGCATCCGGCGGTGAGCGCCGCGGTTCATGCGCAGGTGGACCGGATGCTCCACGTCATGGGCGGCCTCGGCTACATCGAGCCCGTCTCGCGCCTCGCGGCGCTGCTGGCGAGCACGCTGCCGGATCCCCTCGACACGGTGTTTTTCGGCAACTCGGGCGCGGAGGTCATCGACGGCGCCCTGAAGCTCGCCCGACGCGCGACCGGCCGGCCGGGGATCATCGCGTTCCAGGGCGGCTTTCACGGGCGCACGTACGGGGCGCTGAGCATCACGACCTCCAGTCCCAACTACCAAGCCGGGCACGGCCCGCTGCTTCCCGGCGTCACCATCGCGCCCTACCCCGCCGCGTATCGCGACTTCGGCGGCGACGAGGCAGCGGCGACGGCCGGGGTCCTCGATGCGCTCGATCGGCTCTTCGCCGGGACGATGGAGCCGTCGGGGGTCGCGGCGATCGTGATCGAGCCGATCCTCGGGGAAGGCGGCTACATCCCCGCCCCGCTCGACTTCCTGGTGGAGCTGCGGGCGATGTGCGATCGCCATGGCATCCTGCTGGTCTGCGACGAGGTCCAGACGGGCTACGGCCGAACCGGTCGGATGTGGGGCTTCGAGCACGCCGGGATCGTGCCGGACATCGTCTGCGCCGCGAAGGGCATCGCCAACGGGCTACCGCTCGGCGCCCTCGTCTCCCGCCGCGAGCTCCAGGAGCGGTGGGGCCGCGGCGCCCATGGCTCCACGTTCGGCGGCAACCCGGTGTCCTGCGCGGCCGGGATCGCGGTCCTCGAGACGATCCGGGACGAAGGGCTCGTCGCGAACTCGGCGGAGCGCGGCAACGAGCTTGACGGCCGGTTGCGGGAGATCACCGAGGACGATCCGCGGGTCGGCGACGTCCGTGGCAAGGGCCTCATGCTCGGTGTGGAGCTCGTCAGGGCCGGGACCCGCGAGCCGGATCACGCTGCCGCCGAGGCCGTGATCCAACGCTGCGCAGACCTCGGCCTGCTGCTGCTCACGTGTGGCCCGGAGCACAACGTCGTCCGCTGGCTGGCGCCCCTGGACGTCGCCTCGTCGGAGATCCACGCAGGCGTGACCATCTTCTCGCAGGCGCTGGCCTCGATCGAGTAGGCGACGGGCGTCGCCTGTGTCCTAGGAGAGGCGCTGTCGGCTCGGGCCGCCCGATCAGGCACGTTTGAGCTGCACGGCCATTCGCCGCAGCCCTTCAGGAGATCCGGCGGCGTAGGCCTCCAGGTCCGGGTCGATCTGGCGCAGCAGTCCGGTGAGGACGCGGCCTGGCCCGATCTCCAGGAAGCTTGTGCAGCCGAGGGCACGCAGCGTCGCGACGCACGTTGTCCAAAGGAGCGGGGCATCGATCTGCTCGCCGAGCGCCGCCCTGACCAGGCGTCCCGTGCTCAGCATTCCCCCAGTCGTGTTGGCAACGACGGGGATCCGCGGATCGCGCCACTCGCATCGTTCGAGGAGCGGGGTAAGCCGAGCTCGCACGGATGACATCAGCGGGCTATGGAATGCGCCGCCGGCCGCCAGCCGGATGACCTCCTCCGCACCCGCGAGCAGGGCGAGATCCTGAACCCGCTCCAGCGCCGCGGCTTCGCCTGAGACGACGATCTGGGACGGTGCGTTCACATTCCCAACGACGGCGACCCCCGCAGTCGAGGCTTGGGCGCAGATGCTCGCAACAAGTTCAACCTCGAGGCCGATGATCGCGATCATCCGGCCGGGCCGCTCAGACTGTGCCTGTGCCATCAGCCGTCCGCGTTCCGCGACGATGAGCATCCCGGCCTCGAGGTCGAGTGCGCCGGAGACGACTGCAGCCGTGTATTCGCCGAGACTGTGGCCCGCGATGGCGTGTGCGCGAAGCCCGAGTCCGAGGGCATATTCAACGAGCGCGAGCGAAAGGGCGAAGACGGCCGGCTGTGCCACCTCGGTGCGCATGAGCGTTTGCTCATCGCCCTCCAGGGATGACTCGGAGATCGGCAGGCCAGCCGCACGATCGGCCGCCGAGAAATAGTGCTCGTAGAGGGCGGGCTCTTCGCGATGCAGCTCAATTCCCATTCCGACGCGTTGGGAACCCTGACCTGGAAGGAGGAACGCGAGCGGGGCCTCGCGTCGACCGGCTTTCAGGAGACGCCCCCGCGATCAAGGGCGATCGAGATGTGCACGCCACCGAGGGACGAGCTGTTCACCAACGCAAGGCCGCGCCGATCGACCGACGCGCCTTGCCAGCGGTGGAGGGCAAGCGCGACGTTCAGCGGTCCTCCAGATCCGAGCGGTTCGCCGAGCAGCCGTTTGGGAGCGAAGACCTCCACGTTGTTCGGGAGCACACGGCGGATCGCACGCTCCTCCGCTCGGTCAAGCACCGGGGCCCCGAAGGACGCGCTCCAGACCGCCTCGACGTCCGCGGAATTGCGACCGGCATGCTTCACCGCAGCCTGCATGGCGCGCTCCAGACCCGAGCCACGGGCGTCGGAGCGACCGATCCCCAGCGCGTCGGAGGCGATTCCGTAGCCCGAGATCGCGCCATAGATGCGCGCCCCCCGTGCGCGCGCCACCGACTCGCGTTCCAGCACGAGACCCGTTGCCATTTCCGAGATGCTCACGCTCGCGCCGCTGGAGAACATCCCGAGCGCCTCGTACGCCAGACAGACAGCCTCAGTCAGCACGTCGCCCGAGATGCACAGGATGGCATCGGCCTTCCCCGCTGCGAGTAGGTCCCGCGCGTAGCAGATGGCGTTGGCGCCGGCAGCATGGCCAGTCGTGATCGTCGATGCGACACCGGTCGCGCCGGTATGAATCGCAACGTGACCGCCGGCTGCGTTGTGAACGATGTTGGGGAAGATCGCCGGGTTCGCCGCACTCGGGCCGTCTTCCCACACGGGCCGGGTGAAACGCTCCATGACCTCGACCGGGCCGATTGCGGTGCCGCACACCACGCCGACCCTCGGGCCATTGGTCGCGTCGATGACGAGTCCGGCATCGGCTATGGCGCTTTTCGCCACGCCGACGTACATCAGACTCAGCCGATCAAGTCTTCGCCCTTCTCGTCCGACGATCGATCCGACGTCGATATCGGCGAGGGTAACGGGGAGCGCACCGGCAGCCTGAGGGCTTGCCTTGCCCGTCCTGACCAGCTCCCAAACGGGTTCGACGCCAAGGCCGCCGCTTCCTAGCAGGCCCAGGCCGGTGACGACGATCCGCTCATCGGACATCGCGAGAGGTGCAGGCCGGTTCAATCCTCGGCCGAGCACGAGACACGCGTTCGCGCCACCGAACGCGAAACTGTTGGAGATCGCGACATCGCCGTCGAAGGCTCGAGCCACGTTCGGGACGTAGTCGAGGTCGCACTGGGGGTCCGGCGCGGCGTAGTTGGCCGTGGGTGGCGCGATCTGCTCCTCCAGCGAACGCACGGTGATGACCGCTTCGACTGCACCTGCCGCACCCAGAAGGTGGCCGATCATCGACTTGGTGCTGCTCACGAGCACGCGAGAGGCGTCGTTCCCGAGAGCGCGGCGGATCGCCTTTGTCTCCGCCGGATCGTTGGCGTCCGTTCCGGTCCCGTGCCCGTTGATGTAGGCGATGTCCGGCGGGGATACGCCAGCCGCGTGCATCGCCGCCTGGATCGCACGGGCTGCCCCTTCGCCGCTGGGATTGGGCGCGATGGGATGGAAGCCGTCCGCAGACAGGCCGTAACCTCGCACCTCGGCCCGCACGACGGCCCCGAAGCGCTGCGCGACGTCGTCGCGGGTCAACACCAGCATCGCCGCACCCTCGCCGAGCGTAATCCCAAGGCGATCGCGCGAGAATGGGCTGCACGGGGTGGGCGACAGCGCTTCGAGGGCGCCAAAGCCGGCATAGTTGAGCTCAGTGAGCTCGTCTGATCCGCCGACGAGCACGGCGTCGACGTGGCCCAGACGGATCAGATCTGCCCCATAACCGATCGCGTTGGTGCCGGCTGCGCACGCCGTGTTGACAGACAGACTTGGGCCCTTGAAGCCGAAGGCCGCACTGATGGCATCCGCCAATGCCTGCGGCGGCGAGAAAAGGAGCAGACCCGGGTCGGCGGACTCACCCCCAAGGAGTCGCCGATACCACGTTTCCGCGCCTCGTCCGCCTGCGCAACCCGCGACGACGACGCCCCAGCGGTCTGGTGAAACGGACCACCTCGATATCCCGGCATCCGACACGGCCTCCTCTGCAGCCAGGAGACCGAGGTCGACCATCCGCTCTCGCTCGCCCTCCGGGCGGCGATAGTCATGTTCCGGTGTCGGTACCGCTGCGATCTCGCCGCCGAGCTCCGTGCCGTACTCGGCGACAGCCAGCCGTCGAACACGCTGGATCGCCACTCGGCCGGCTTCGACGCCCTCCCATAGGGCACCGACGCCGATGCCCTGAGGGGTGATCGCGCCCATGCCGACAACCACGACGCGGTCTGAGGAATCAAGGGGCAGGGGCGCGGATCCGGGTGTCAATGCACGGCCCGCTCGGCGAGGAACCGGTAGGTCCGCTCGTATGCCCCTGTATCGGTCTCGAGGACGGGGATGGATGCCACCAGGTCCGTGACCCCGCTGCGTGCCAGTGCGTCGAGCCCAGCCGCGACCATCTTCGCTTCGCCGACGATCGAGACATCCCCGATCCGATCGACCCCATCGACTTTCAGAACCCGCTCGTACATCGGATGGGCATAGAGGTGAGCGACCAGGTCATCCGCGAACCGCCGTGCACTGTCGACCTGCTGCGTGACGGAGACGAAGAAATGCGCAGCCACGCGAGGCGTTGATGGACGCGAGGTATCCGCCGCCAGGCGGAGGACGGGGATCACCTCGTGCTCCAGGAACCTGGGGCCCGCCATGATCGTAACGACCCCGTCGGCAAGCCGGCCCGCGAGGGTCACCATCGACTTCCGGAGACCCGGCAGGAGGACTGGTGGCGGCAGCGCGTCCGGGACGTCAGGGACGACGCGAGTACGGTACGGCGACGCGAGCCTGCGGACCGGCTCACCACGGAAGAGCGTTTCGAGCACGGGAAGGTAGTCGCCGAGCAGCGCCACGGGATCCCCGAACTCCATTCCAAGTCCCTGCTCGACGAGCACGCGATGGTTCGACGCCATACACAGGACGAGCCGGTTACCGCTGAGCGCCTGAATGGTCAACGCCTGATGGGCGACGAGTGCCGGGTGACGCGTCAGGAAGGGGACAAAGGTCGCGAGCTCGATCCGGCTGGTCACGGTCGCCGCAGCCGCGACGATCGACGGGCCGTCAAAGCCCTCGACGAGCAACAGGTGCGACATCCAGATCGAGGCAAATCCATCACGCTCGGCCAGTCGGATCTGGGCGACGATCTCGGGCGCCCCGCGGGGGACGTCATGCATTCGTCCGATCGCTAGCCCGATTTGCATTCGCGGGACACTCCGTTCCTTGATCTAGCTCGGCGAGGGTTCCGTCACCGCCAGCACAAGCTCCAGTCGCTTGATGGTCATGACCGACGCGCCATCGACGGAGGCTTGCGCTCGGAAAGCGGCGATGCCCTCCGACTGAGCGAGAAGCACGACCGAGACCTCCAGCACATCCCCAGGCTGGACGTAGTGACGGAAGCGGATCTCTTCGGCGTGGCCCAGTCGCCACGACAGCCGCCGCGACTCCGGGGCGAGCGCAGTCGCCACCTCGACGACCGCTTCGAGGATGAACGTGCCCGGAACGACCCGGAACCGCGGAAAATGCGATTCGAACGTCTCCAGGCTTTCCGGGAAGTTCCACCGCCCGGTCGCGCGCTTCGATGGCTCGAGGACGTCGATCCGGTCGATCCACCTTGTTGAGGCCATGCCTCAGGATGGCTCAAGCAGGCTCGCGCGGGCGCCGGTGGTCGCACCGGGACTCGCCGTCGCGAGATCGCGTCGCATGCGCGAGAGTCGCTGCAACACGTCGATGGGGTTGGCGAGAGACCCAAGGGGGACCAGCACGAACAGGGCGCCCTCGAGGACAAGGACCGGATCCTCCCCGAGCGAGACCTTGCCCGAAAACACCGCCGTTTCATCGTCGAATTGCTCGAACCGGACGTCGAGGGAGAGGACGTCGCCGGGCACGACCCGAGCCATCATGGAAACGCTCGCCAGTGATGCCGGAAGCGCCGCGGAGTACGGCTCGTCGGTGCTCAAGACAACGAGCACGCCGGCCGTCTGCAGGAGCGACTCGAGGACCATCCCGGCACGCATCTCCAACCCGTGAGTCGATTGCGTCCAGATATCCTCACCGGTCGACGTCAGCTTTCGCGCCTTGATCGAGACGCCCCGCTCGAATTCGTCAATTCGATCGACCATATGGAAGGGCATCAGTCCAGCGCTCGCTCGCCTGGCTCTGTCCCAGCTGCCCGCTGCCCGCCTTCGAAGACGACCAGCGCCTGCGCCAGGGCAATCCCGCCGCTGTGGGAGAGCGAAAGTTCGAGCTCGCGAACATGGAGGCGCTCGGCGTGCAAGCGTGCGTTCCCGGTCAGTCCGACGACCGGGTGGCCATCAGGCGCATGGGCCACCTCGATGTCGATCAGATTCACACCGTCGAGGAGGCTGATCCGGAGGGCCTTGAAGACCGCTTCCTTGGCGGCGAAACGGGCAGCGAGATGGTCTTCCGGCCGTCGTTGTGCAGACGCATAGGCCAGCTCCGCCGGGGTGAAGATCTCCTCGAGAGCTGCAGGGTGATCTGCCAGGAGGCGCTGGAGTCGCGCAACTGGAACGACGTCGATGCCGACGGCGTGCAGCTCAGGCGACGGGTGTCGGCGCATGCTTCGCGATCACGCCGGCGAGGTCCTGCACCGTTATGAGCTTTGCGACGTGTCGCGCCTCGAGCCCGCCCTCGAACGCCGTCGCTGTGACATGGGGCATGACGCGCTGTATCTGCAATAGGCCTGCAGGCGTGACGAAACCGTCAGGGTCGCGGAACTGATCGACGCTGAGCGCCCCCATGATGTGGCCCCGGATCGCCGATACCTTGACCCTGATCCCGGTCTTCCGATCGATGCGAAACATGATGTCGAGGAAGTCGATCATTGGCACCCAGATCGACCATCAACGTCGCGTCGGGCCGGACCTCGTCTTCCTCGATGCCGAGGCTCTGGGACACGGACGATCGGACGGCCGCGAGGATCTCGTCATTGGTCATGGTCGGCTCCTTCATGGACTGGGAGGCGCATCAGCGTCATCTGGCCGCAGCGTCCGATCCCCGGAGCCAGGCCGCCACGGAGCACGCGTGTCAAGCGTGGTTGATAGTCCGCCATCGGTCGTCAGGACGGCGCCGGTGATGTAGCGGGCACGCGGGCCCGCAAGAAAGACCACGAGATTCGCGACATCCTCCGGGTCGCCGTAGGCACCAAGCGGGATCTGCTGGCGCATCGGGGTCGCACGACCCTCATCGAGAACGACGACGAGTTGCGTGTCGATGAGGCCCGGCGCGATGCTATTGACCCGGACCCCAAATCGTGCGAGCTCCAGCGCCGCACTCCGAGTGAATGCGTTCAATGCCGCCTTCGACGCCCCATAGATCGAGGTGCCGACCGATGCCCGGTCGGCGGCGACCGACGAGATGTTGAGGATCACGCCGTCACCGGCACCCATGAACTGATCCATCGCTGCCTGCGTGGTATTCAGGGCCCCTCCGAAATTCACGCTCATGACGTCGAGCCAGTCGCGAGGTTCCAAGTCGTAGATCAGGCGGTCCCGGAGGATGCCCGCATTGTTCACGAGGATATGCAGGTCGCCTAACTCCACGATCGTGCTGCTCACGACCTGGATCGCCTGAGCCATGTCCGAGACATCGCCTTGGATCGCGACGGCCTTGCCACCTTTGGCCGCGATGGCCGCCACGACCTCATCCGCGCCGTGCTGATCGACACGGTAGTTGACGCCCACGGACGCGCCTTCCTGCGCGAGCGCGAGAGCGATCGCCCGGCCGATGCCGCGTGAGGCGCCGGTGACCAGGGCGACGCGATTCTCAAGCGTCAAACCGGCGAACCCCGGGATCGTGACACGAATGAGCCGCGATCCGCCTCAGTCTCTACGCGACGCTGTCGTCTTCGTATGTCTCCTGGGCCTCGCATCTGGCTCCGCTAGTTCCTCCGGGCGGCAGCGGCCGCGAGGCGCTCGGTGATCGTTTCTTCCTTCCATGGGTCGTCGGGCGACTGCTCGGGGTCCATCAGACCGATGGCGATCGTGTGCCAGAGCCAGCGCCCACCCTCGTCCCGGGCGATTGCGGTGAAGCGGATGTCTTCGAGCAGCAGGTTCCGCCCGTGATAGCTGATCGCGAGCTCCATCTCACCGTTGACCCAGGCGATGTGCCCGTCTCTCGAGACGTGGCGTCTCGTGATGCGAATCGGGATCTCACCTTCCGTGGTGTCCCGATCGAGTTGGATTCCCTTTCGGACCTCGTCACGGCCGATCCACCACTGGTGCTCGGCAGGTTCCATGAGGGTCATGTCGTCGTCCGCGACGAAGCAGGCCATCGTGCCGTCAACGTCACCCACCCCGTAGAGATGGAAGATATTCTCCAGGCTCTCGACGACTGCCCGCTCTGTTTCCGGATCTGCCTGCATACCTGACCCCCCAGCGTCCCACGTTGTCGCGCGCAAGTATGCGCCGCGGCATTTCGACGGTCTGTCCTCGAGCAGGAAGTCCCGGAGGACCTAGGAAGCGCCCGTCGGCAGGAGGCTGGGCTCGCCAGCTCGCGACCCAAATCTCCGGCGTCACGCAGCCGACGCCGGCCTCGTCGGTGGTGCCTAGACTGGCCGCGACATGAGCAACCTGCCGTACGGCCGACCGACCGACGGCGCCAAGCGCCACTCCCACGCCCTCACCGACGGGCCGGATCGCGCCCCGGCCAGGGCGATGCTCAAGGCTGTCGGCTTCACGGACGACGATCTCGCTCGCCCGCTCGTCGGCGTTGCGACGACCTGGATCGAGACGATGCCCTGCAACTACAACCAGCGGCGGCTGGCGGAGTTCGTGAAGGAGGGAATCCGGGCGGGCGGCGGCACCCCGATGGAGTTCAACACGATCGCCGTGTCCGACGGGGTCTCGATGGGCACGGAGGGCATGAAGGCGTCGCTCGTGAGCCGCGAGGTCGTCGCGGATTCCATCGAGCTCGTGGTCCGCGGGCACCTCCTGGACGGCGTCGTCTGCCTCGTGGGCTGCGACAAGACGATCCCCGGCGCCTCGATGGCCCTCGCCCGCCTCGATGTCCCGGGCCTGATCCTCTACAACGGCACGATCTATCCCGGCACCTACAAGGGTCGCGACCTCACGGTCGTGTCCGTGTTCGAGGCCGTCGGCGCGTACCGCGCCGGCAAGATCTCAATCGAGGAGCTGTACGACATCGAGAGCGCGGCCTGTCCGGGCGCGGGCGCGTGCGGCGGCCAGTTCACGGCCAACACGATGTCGATGGTGATGGAGTTCCTGGGGCTCTCGCCGGCCGGGCTGAACGGCATCCCGGCCGAGGATCCCGCGAAGGACGCCGCGGCCCGCCAGGCTGGCGAGCTGGCAATGACCCTCGTCCGCCACGACATCCGGCCATCGTCGATCGTGACCCGGGCGGCCATCGACAACGCCATCGCGGCCGTCGCCGCCACGGGCGGCTCGACGAACGCCGTCCTCCACCTGCTGGCCCTGGCCCACGAGATGAACATCCCGCTCTCGATCGACGACTTCGACACGATCGCCGCCCGGACGCCGATCGTCGCCGACATGACCCCCGGGGGCCGCTACACGGCGTCGGACCTGTACGACGCCGGCGGCATCTCGCTGGTCATGCGCGAGCTGCTGAAGCGCGACCTGATCGACGGCGAGCAGAAGACGGTCGATGGGCAGACGCTCTCGAAGATCGCCGCCGGGGCGACCGAGACGCCCGGTCAGAAGGTCATCCTCCCGATCGAAACGCCGCTCAAGGAGACCGGCGGCCTCGCGATCCTCCACGGGACTCTCGCGCCCGAGGGCTGCGTCGTGAAGCTCGCCGGCCACGAGCGGACGCTCCATCGCGGACCGGCGCGGGTGTTCGACTCGGAGACGGCTTGCTTCGAGGCCGTTGCGGCGCGCCAGATCCGGCCCGGCGACGTCGTGGTGATCCGCTACGAGGGCCCGGTCGGTGGACCGGGGATGCAGGAGATGCTCTCCGTCACGGCGGCGCTCGTGGGCGAGGGTCTCGGCGAATCCGTGGCGCTGCTGACCGACGGCCGGTTCTCCGGCGGGACCCACGGGCTGATGATCGGCCACGTCGCCCCCGAGGCCGCCCTCGGCGGCCCGATCGGCCTCGTCGAAGAGGGCGACGAGATCTCGATCGACGTCGACGCCCGCCGATTGGACCTGGTCGTCGACGACGCCGTGCTTGCGGAGCGTCGGGCCGCCTGGCAGGCGCCGGCAGCCCGGTACACGGGCGGAGTCATGGCGAAGTACGCGGCGCTGGTCTCCTCGGCGAGCGAGGGCGCGGTGACAACCGGTCGCCGGATGACGGCGGCCGCGCGCGGCACCGCGCAGGTCTCGGTGGTGGCCGAGCCGTCGCCGATCAGCGGCGGTTGAGCGCGCAAACGCCGGCGACGCCGGAGACAGCGACGCCCGAGCTCCCGGCCGACCCGGAGGCCTACGACTCGCCGCGCGCAACCCAGGCGCGAGCCCGCGGGCTGGCCGCGCCGTACATCGCCGGCGGCGAGGACCCGAACCCGGAGCGGACGCGTCGCCAGGAGCGCCGCTACCTGATCCTCCTCGTCGCGATGATCGTGGTGGTCGTCCTCTCGGGCTTCGTGCTCGGGATCCTCCAGAACCTGCTCGGCTTCTGACGTGACCGCCCGACCGGCGCTCCCACCCGAGGTGGACGCCGCCCACGACCGCCTCGTCGCGACGGTGCGTGACCTGATCCGGATTCCCTCGATCAACCCGCCGGAGCCGCCGGGCCTTGAGCTCGACGTCGCGCGGTACCTCGCTGCGGCGTTGGAAGAGGCCGGCATCCCGGCGACGGTCCACGAGCCCGTCCCGGGCCGCGGATCGGTGACGGCCCGCGTGCGCGGAGACGGCACAGGTGGCGACCCGCTCCTCCTCATGTCGCACCTCGACGTCGTGCCCGCGCCGGTGGAGGGCTGGACCCACGACCCCTTCGCCGCGGACGTCGCAGATGGCTGGATCTACGGCCGGGGCGCGGTCGACATGAAGGACATGGTCGCGATGGAGCTGGAGGTCATGCGCCTCCTCGCCGCGGAGGCCCGCGCGGCCGGCCGCGATCCCGCCTCCGATCCGGTGCCCGGGCTGCGTCGTGACGTGCTCTTTGCCTCGGTCGCGGACGAGGAGGCGGGCGGCTTCGCGGGCGCCGCGTTCCTGGCGCTGGAGGAGCCCGAGACGGTTCGCGCCGCGGCGGCCATCAACGAGGCGGGCGGCGTCGCGGTCGATGTCGGGTCTCGCCGCCTCTACCCGGTCCAGGTCGCCGAGAAGGGCATGACGGTCTTCCGGCTCACGTTCAAGGGAATCTGGGGTCATGGCTCCATGCCCCGCGCCGAGAACGCCATCCTCCTGGCCACCGAAGCGGTTGCCCGCCTCTCGCCCCCGTGGCCGGCGCGCCTGACGGACGTGACCCGGACGCTGCTGGAACGCACGATCGTGGCACTCGAGAACACGGACGAGCTTCCGCCCGAGGCCCTCCGCCTGCTCCGGGCCGCGGCATCGGGCGACCCGCGGGCGTCCGCGCTGGGCCTTGCCGGCGTCTGCCTGCCCGTCTACGCGCGGGTCCTCGACGCGATGCTCCGAGACACCCTGTCGCCGAACATCCTCCAGGGCGGCGTGAAGTTCAACGTCGTTCCAGGCAAGGCGAGCCTCGAGGTCGACGTCCGGCGCCTGCCCGGATCGAGCGAGGAAGCGATCGAGGCCCGCATTCGCGAGCGCCTCGGCCCCGAGCTCGCCGCGGTGACTGACATCGAGGTCGTCGTCAGCTCGGACGCCGTCGTCCATGACTACGAGGATCCGGATGGGCTGTTTCCGGTGCTCGAGGCCGTCATCCGCGACCACGATCCCGATGGGATCCCGGTGCCCGCGATGGCGCCGTTCGGCACCGACGCCAAGCACCTGGTCGACCTCGGCGTCCCGACATTCGGCTTCTCGCCGCTCCGCCAGCCGCCCGGCGAGACCTACATCGAGCGTTGGCACGGCATCGACGAGCGGGTCTCGATCGACGGCCTGCGCTGGGGGCTGCCCGTCCTCTACGATGCGGTCCGGAGGTTCTGCGCATGAGGCTCGCGGCTCGTCTCGCCGCTCCGCTGGCACTGCTCTTCGTCCTCGCGGTCGCCGCTGCGCCTGCGCTCGCTGCCGACGGTGCCGTGAGCATCGCCGGCAAGGCCTTCGAGCCCGCGACGATCACGATCGGCCAGGGCGACACGGTGACGTGGAGCGTCAGCCAGTCGATCGGCGAGCCGCACTCGGTGACGTCGGGGACGGCGGAGGACGCGGGCAAGATCTTCGACTCGGGAACGGCGGGCAACAACAGCAGCTTCAAGCTGCGCGACGTGGGCGAGTCGTTCGAGCACACGTTCAACGAGCCCGGCGAGTTCCTCTACTTCTGCACCATCCACCCGGTCGACATGACGGGCAAGGTCGTCGTCCTCGCGGAGGGCGCGAGCCCGCCGCCGTCGGTCGGGCCGCCGCCATCGGAGGAGCACACCGGCGTGTCGACCGAGAAGCGCGTCACCGCGGGCGCGATCCTCGCTGTCTCCCTGGTGCTGATGTTCGGGATGGCCTGGCTGTGGCGGAGGATGAACCCCGCCTGATCGGCGGTCCGTCGGGCGGTCGGCTCCAGACGCCTAGCGCGAGCCCTTGATCAGCCGGCCCCGCCGGGAGATCGCGTGGGTCGCCAGGGCCGCGACGCCCATCGCGACGAGCGCCCGCTCCGGCGTCGGCATCGGCCGCACGGTCGTGAGGAACTGATCCGCCCGCGCCCGATCCACGGCCCGGAGCAGCGCCTGCCCGCGTTGGGTCAGCGTCAGCGATCGCTGGCGGCGATCCTCCGGCTCCTCGTGCCGCTCGACGAGTCGCCGCTTCACCAGGCCGTCGACCAGCCGGCTCGTCGCCGACGGCGAGCGGCCGAGCGCGTCGGCGAGCTCGCCGACGGTCGTCGTGGAGCCGTCCGCGAGGACGTACAGGGCAGCAAGCTGGGTGAAGCCGAGCCGCAGCTCCCCGAGCTGCGAGGCGAACCCGACGACGAGGTCGCGCCACAGGGCCCGGCCCATCGCCACCCGCTCGGAGATCTGGCGGACGTTCGGGATGCGCGGCCCGGAGGCGAGCACCGACGCTCCCAGGTCCGCCTCGAAGCGGCGGGCAATGGCGCGAACGGTCGTGGCACGGCGGGACGGCGTCGGCATCTGGGAGAGATCCTAGATCGAACGCGCCTTGTGTGCACGCGCGCACACATTCCACGCTCACGACCACCGGCAGGACCGACCATGGTCGCATCGCGGCGCCGAGGCCCCGCGCCGCCGCGCCCGCCGTCCCCAACGCCCGTCAGCACCTGGAGTCCATGAGCAGCTTCGCCCTCGTCTTTCCCGGCCAGGGATCCCAGTCCGTCGGCATGGGCCGCGCCCTGGTTGCCGGCTCGCCGGCCGCCGCTGCGATCTTCAACACCGCCGACGAGGCCCTCGGCGAGTCGATCTCCACGCTCGCCTTCGAGGGCCCCGAGGAGCTCCTGAACCGAACCGAGAACGCCCAGCCGGCGCTCCTGGCGACTTCGATCGCGTACCTCGCCGCCGCCCACGAGCGGGCGACACGCGAAGGGCTGACGATCCCGAACCCGCGGTTCTGCGCCGGCCACTCGATGGGCCAGTACTCGGCGATGGTCGCCTCGAGCGCCCTCAGCCTCCCCGACGGCGTCCGGCTCGTTCGCGAGCGCGGCCGGCTGATGCAGGCCTCCGGGACGGGCCGCGACGGCGCCATGGCGGCGATCCTCGGCCTCGACGACGCGCGCCTCCCGGAGCTCGTCGCCCGCGCCGGCGAGCACGGCGTCTTCGCCGTCGCGAACCGCAACTCACCCGGCCAGGTCGTGGTCTCCGGCGAGCGCGCCGCCATCGAGGCAGCTGCCGAGATCGCCAAGGAGCTCGGCGCGAAGCGCGCGCTGGTCCTGCCGGTCAGCGTCGCCGCCCACTCCCCGCTGATGGCAGAGGCAGCCGACGGCATGCGGGCCGTGCTGGCAGAGGTCGAGTTCCGCGAACCCACGGCCGCGCTGCTCGCCAACGCCGACGCCCGCGCCATCCTCGACGGCGACGGCGCCCGCACCGAGCTCGTCGACCACCTCACCGCCGGCGTCGACTGGGTCGCCGCCGTGCAGCGGATGATCGAGGACGGTGTCGATACGTTCCTCGAGGTCGGGCCGGGCAAGGTCCTCACGAACCTCATCAAGCGGATCGCCCCGGATGCGTCCGCCATCGCCATGGACGATGTCCTCGCCGGCGAGGGCATCGACCTGCCGTTCCTCGTCCAGACCGGTCCCGGCGTCTCGGACCAGCCGACCCGGACCGCAACGACCACCTGATCCCAAGGAGTTCATTCGTGCGCAGCCCAGATCACACTCGTCGCGTCGTCGTCACCGGACTCGGCGTCGTCAGCCCGGTCGGCAACGACCGCGACACCGCATGGCGGAGCCTGACGGAAGGTCGGTCCGGGCTCGACGTCCTGACACGCTTCGACCCATCGGCGTACGAGGCAAAGGCCGCCGGCGAGGTCAAGGACTTCGAGCCGGCAGCGTGGATGGACCCGAAGGCCGTGCGACGCAGCGAGCGCGAGATGCACTACGGCGTCGCGGCGGCGAAGCAGGCGGTCGCCGATTCCGGCTTCGAGATCAGCGACGCGAACCGGACCGACGTCGGGATCGTATTCGGCTCGGGGGCCGGCGGACAGCAGCTGATGATCGACAACTTCACGACCCTCGTGGAGAAGGGCCCGAACCGCGTCCAGCCGACGTTCATCGCCAACGCCCTCGTCGACTCGACGTCGGGGATGATCGCGATCGAGACGGGCGCGATCGGCCACAACATCGCGATCGTGTCGGCCTGTTCGACCGGAACGCACAACGTCGCCGAGGGCGCCGAGGCCATCCGCCGGGGCGACTGCATCGCGGTCATCTCCGGCTCGACCGAGGCGCCGCTCCTCGAGGTCGCGCACGCCGGGTTCTCGAACATGCGCGGCATGGGCATGCCCCGGCCGGGCGAGCCGCTCCAGACGGTCTCGCGCCCATTCGACGCCACGCGCAACGGCTTCGTCCTCGGCGAGGGGGCGGGCTCGCTCTTCCTGGAAGACCTGGAGCTCGCCAAGAAGCGCGGCGCGACGATCTACGCCGAGGTCGTTGGCTACGGCTCCGCGGCGGACGGCTGGGACATGATCCAGCCGATCGAGGGCGGGACCGGCTCGGCCCGGGCGATGAAGATGGCCCTCGAGCGTCGCGGCGTGCCCGCCGACGAGGTCGACGTCATCAACCCCCACGGCACGTCGACGCCGGTCGGTGACGCCCGCGAGGCCGAGGCGGTCTGGGCGGTCTTCGGTGACCGCTCGGCCCGCGACCGGAAGTCGCTGGCGATCTCCGGAACGAAGTCGATGACCGGCCACATGATGGGCGCGGCGGGAGCCTTCGAGGCGTTCGCGACGGCCATGACGGTCGCCGAGCAGACCGTCCCCGGCACGCTCAACTACCGCGACTACGACCCGGCGTGCGACCTCTGGGTCGTCGACGAGACCATCCCGATGCCGGTCCGCTACGCGCTCTCGAACAACATCGGCCTCGGCGGCCACAACGGCGCGGTCATCTTCAAGCGCTACGACGGCGACTGAGTCGCCGGGCCGTCAGTTCGCCTTGATGATCGAGGTGATGACCTTGATGCCGTCGGACTTCTCGGCCGAGATGGTCATGACGAGGTCGCCGTTGACCATCGCCAGGACCGCGAAGGTCCCCTCGGACGCGACGATGCGGACCGGCTGGCCTTCGATCTGCCGTTTCTCGACGTCGCCCGTGCTAGCGACTCGGGCGAACGAATCAAGGGCGCCGTTGGCACCAGGACTGTTTCCGATGATCGCCCGCAGGACGGGACGGGCCCGTCGGTACAATCCGTCCGATGCCCAGCTCTGACCCGGCCCGACGGGCCGTCGTAACCGGCATGGGTGCCGTCACGCCGATCGGCAACGATGCGGAGACGTTCCTCACGAACCTCTACGCCGGCACGCCCGGCGGCGGCCCGATCACGACCTTCGACACGGCCCGCCACGACGTGCGCATCGCCGCCGAGGTCAAGGGCTTCGACCCGTCCCAGACGATGGATCGCAAGATGGTCCGGCGGATGAGCCGGTTCATCCATTTCGGCGTTGCGGCGGGCACGGAGGCCGTGGATCGCTCGGGCATCGACTTCGAGTCGATGTCGCCAGAGCAGCGCGATCGCTGCGCGGTCGTCGTGAACACCGGTGGCGGCGGCATGGAGCAGGTCATCGACGGCGCGGACACGATCCGCGACAAGGGCCCGGGCCAGGTCAGCCCCTTCGCCATCCCCGCGCTCTCGGGCTCGATGGCCGCGGCGCAGGTCTCGATGAAGTACGGGCTCACCGGCCCCGTGATCACCCAGGTCGCCGCGTGCGCCTCGGGCGTCATCGCCTACCAGGATGCGCTCCGGCTGATCGCCTCCGGCGAGTGCGACGTCGTCCTCGCGGGTGGCTCGGAGGCGCCACTCCTCCCGATGGCCTTCGCCGCGCTCGCGAACATGACCGCGCTCTCGAAGCGCAACGACGACCCCGAGGGTGCTTCTCGCCCGTTCGACCGGACCCGCGACGGCTTCGTCTTCGCCGAGGGCGCGGGGATCATGGTCGTCGAGTCGGCGGAGCACGCGATGGCCCGCGGCGCGACGATCCTCGCCGAGATCGTCGGCGCCTCGCTGACGGCTGACGCGTACCACATCTCCGCCCCCGAGCCGACCGGGCGCGGCGCGGCGATGGCCATGACGAACGCGATGCGCCAGGCGGGCGTCGCGCCGGACGAGATCGACCACATCGTCGCCCACGGCACGTCGACGTGGCTCAACGACGTCACCGAGACGAAGGCCATCAAGCGCTGCGTTCGGCGACCAGGCCTACAAGGTCGCGATCTCGGCGCCCAAGTCGATGGTCGGGCACATGCTCGGCGCCGCGGGTGCCGCAGCGGCGATCGCGGCCGTCGGCTCGATCCGCGACGGCGTCATCGCGCCGACGATCAACTACCGCGAGCCGGACCCGGAGTGCGACCTCGACTACGTGCCCAACGTCAAGCGCGAGCAGCGCGTCGACACCGCGATGATCAACGGCTTCGGGTTCGGCGGCCAGAACGCGGTCGCGATCTTCCGCCGCTTCGAGGCCTGATCGCCCGGCCTCAGCTGGAGAGCTCGCGCCCCTCGAAGGCTTCCATCGCCGAGCGCCACTCGTCGGGCACCGGGATCGGGCGCTCGTCGGAGTAGTCGTACGAGACCAGGGTCGAGTCCGCGACCGCCACGAGCCGGACGGTTCCGTAGCGGCTCTCCGGCGCGCTGATCCGGTGGACCATGCCGAAGCTGGTCCGCCCGATGCGCTCGACGCGCGTCTCGACCACCAGCGTCTCGCCGTAGAACGCCGGGCTCCGGTAGGTCATCCGGATCTCCGCGAGGATCATCCCCTCCTCGGCCCCATGGACGCCGATGGCCAGCGCGTTGCCGGTGACCTGCTCGTAGTAGGCGACGCGCGCGATCTCGACGTAGGTCAGGTAGCTGGCGTTGTTGACGTGGCCCATGGCGTCCGTGTCGGCGAGTCGGACCTTGACCTCGTGGCGGTGGGCGAAGTCGCCGTCGATGTCGCGCGGGTCTGCAGGGGTGGCGGCACGGGAGCGAGGCTCGGGCATGGAGCGAATCTGCAGGTGGTGCTCAGAGCCGCCGCAGGGGCCGAACGCCGGCAAAGGCCGCGACGATGATCGCGGCATACACGACCCCGCCGACCGCGATCGCCGACGCCGAGCCCAACGACGTCGCGAGGGAGCCCATCAGCAGCCCGCCCACCGGCATGAGCCCGAGGAGCATCAATGTGTAGAGGCTCATGACTCGGCCGCGGAGCCGATCCGGCGCGATCGTCTGGATCAGGGTGTTGGACGACGCATTGAACGTGATCACGCCCCAGCCGGCGACAGCGAAGCACACGAGCGTCGCCGGATAGGAGGTCGAGAGCCCGATACCAACCAGGCCAGTGCTGATCGCCAGCCCGGCCACCACGAGGACGCGCCAGTGCTCCTGGCGATCCGACCCCGCGGCAAGCCGGAGCCCACCGAGCACGGCGCCGACGCCTGCTGCCGAAAGCAGTACGCCGAGCCCCTCGGCGCCTTGCCCGAGGTCCTCGGCAAGCGCCGGGCCCAGGATGTAGTTTCCGGACGCGAAGATCGTCTGGGCGCCGAGCAGCGCCAGCAACGCCGCGATGCGAGGCTCGCTCCGGAGGTACCGGGCGACCTCCGGCAGAGCGCTCCGAGCCGCGACGCCGACCCGCGGAACGTAGATCCTGGTGATGAGCACCAGGCCGAGGATCACGGCCACGTAGCTGACGGCGTTGATCAGGAACGCCCAGCCCGGCCCGATGAGAGCGACGACCACTCCCGCGATCGCGGGGCCAATGACGCGCGCTCCGTTGAACAGCAGCGAGTTGAGGGCGATCGCATTGGCCAGGTGGCGCCGGACGATCAGCTCGGAGACGAAGCCGTGGCGGGCCGGCATCTCGAACGCGTTGCTGATGCCGAGGATCACGGCGATGACGAGGACGGTCGGGACGTCAATTCGGTTCGTGACGGCGAGGAACCCCATCACCGCCGACGCAACCGTGGCGACGATGCTCGTGGCGATGAGGATGCGCCGGCGATCGAAACGGTCCGCGACGACCCCGGCGGGGATCACGAGGAGGAGGACCGGCACGGAGCGCGCGGCGGCGGCGACGCCGAGGATGAACGGCGAGCCGGTCAGCTGGAGGATCAGCCAACCCTGGGCGACCGTCTGCATCCAGGTGCCGGTGACCGACACGAGCTGGCCGAGCCAGAAGATCCGGAAATCGCGCTCGTGGAGGGCGACGAAGACCTCTCGGAGCCGGCTCGTCGGTGGCGCACCATCCGCTGGCATGCTCGGATCGACCACCGTCGGGATCCCTGTCGGCGCTGCGCTGCCGCTCGCCGTCGCCACGGCGATCTCCTCTGGCGCCACTCCCGGCGCCGGGCCCATGGGCCTCGTTCGCACGCTTCGAGTGTAGGAGTGGGCCCGGGTCAGGCGGTCGCGAGGCGTTCCCCGGGCGTGGCGGTCGAGCTCGCCCCGGCGGGCCGGTAGCCACGCAACCGCAGGGCGTTCGACACGACGGTCACTGAGCTGAGGGCCATCGCCGCGGCCGCGAGGATGGGGTCCAGGAGGATCCCCGCGACGGGGAAGAGCGCGCCCATCGCGACGGGGATCAGGACGACGTTGTAGGCAAAGGCCCAGAACAGGTTCTGGCGGATGTTCCGCATCGTCGCCCGCGACAGTCCGATGGCGGTCGCGAGGCCGCGAAGGTCGCCGGAGAGGAGGGTCACGGGCGCGGCTTCGATCGCAACGTCGGTGCCGGTCCCCATCGCGATCCCCACGTCCGCGGCGGCGAGCGCGGGCGCGTCGTTGATGCCATCGCCGGCCATCGCGACCGTCCGACCCTGGGCCTGGAGGGATCTGATCGCCTCCGCCTTGCCATCGGGCCGGACATCGGCCAGCACGCGCTCGATACCCGCGCCGCGCGCGATCGCCTCGGCAGTGGTCCGGTTGTCGCCGGTGAGCATCACGACGTCGAGACCCAGCCGGCGGAGCTCGGCGACGGCCGCCGTGGAACCTGGCTTGAGGGTGTCGGCGATCCCGAGCACGGCGGCCGGGTGGCCGTCGAGGGCGACGAACACGGTCGACTTGCCCGCGCCGGCGAGCCGCGAGGCCGCCAGCGAGAGGCCGGCAGCGTCATTGGCCGGATCGACGAACGTGGCCCGACCCACGGCAACCCGGCGCCCATCGACATTCGCCTCGATTCCCTCCCCCGCCGTCGCGCGGAACGCCTGCGCCAGCGGGACGGCCAGGCCCCGAGTCTCGACCGCCTCGCGGACGATCGCCTCGCCGAGCGGGTGCTCCGAGGCGCGTTCCGCCGCGGCCGCGAGCGCGAGCAGCTCCGGCTCGACGGGCGAGCCGTCGGCCAGGACGACGTCGGTGACCCGCGGCCGGCCCTCCGTGAGGGTGCCGGTCTTGTCGAGGACCACCGTGCGGACACCGCCGAGCCGCTCGAGCGCCTCGGCGTCGCGGAAGAGGATGCCGGCCTCGGCGCCCTTGCCCGTGCCGACCATGATCGACGTCGGCGTCGCGAGCCCGAGCGCGCAGGGGCACGCGATGATCAGGACCGCGACGGTGTTCAGGAGCGCCAGGTTGAACGCCGGCGCCGGGCCGAACGCGAGCCACGCGACGAACGTCACCGCTGCCAGCGCGAGCACCCCGGGGACGAAGAAGCCGGTGACAACGTCGGCGAGGCGCTGGATCGGGGCTCGCGAGCCCTGGGCGTCCGCGACCATGCGGATGATCCGCGCGAGGACCGTGTCCGAGCCCACCCGGGTCGCTCGGAAGGTGAACGTCCCGGACCCGTTCAGGGTCCCGCCGATGACCAGATCCTCGACGCCCTTGGCCACCGGCAGGCTCTCCCCGGTGAGCATGCTCTCGTCAACCGTCGACCCGCCCTCGACCACGACGCCGTCGACGGCGAGCGCCTCGCCCGGACGGACGCGGACGATGTCGCCGGGGCGGACCTCTCCGACCGGCAGGTCGATGTCGCCCGACGGCCGGACGAGCCGCGCCGTCCGGGGCGCGAGGCGCAGGATCCGGCGAATCGCGTCGGAGGTGTGGCCGCGCGCCCGTGCCTCGAGGTAGCGCCCGAGGAGGATCAGCGTGACGATCACCGCGGCGGTATCGAAGTAGAGCGGCAGGACACCGTCGGTTGTTTCGAGCCCGGCGGCGCGGAAGAAGCCGGGCGCGACGATGGTGGCGACGGAGTAGCCGAAGGCGGCGGTGGTCCCGACGGCGATCAGCGTGTCCATGTCGGCGGTGCCGTGACGGAGCGCCCTCCACGCGCCGGCGTAGAAGCGGCCAGCCGGCCCACACCTGGACCGGTGTCGCGAGCGCCAGCTGGACGAGCGGGTCGGTCAGGAACGCCGGCAGCCACGGCGCGAAGGTCATCCGCGCGAGCCCGAGGAGGAGGGGCAGCGTCAGCGCAGCGGCGACGACGAGACGGAGCCTGAGGTCGGCGACGTGCCGCGCGGCCGCCTCGTCGCGCTCCTCGCGACTCTCTGCCGCGGCGGCGAGATCCGCCGGCCGATCGGCCGCCGTGGAGCGGTCGACCAGGGCGACGTAGCCGGCCGCGTCCACCGCCTCCGCGAGGTTGGCCACCGAAACGCGTGCCGGATCGAACCGGACGGTCGCGGACTCGGTCGCGAGGTTCACGTTGGCCTCGTCGACCCCCTCGACCTTGGAGAGGAAGCGCGTGATGCGGTTCACGCACGAGGCGCACGTCATGCCCTCGACCGGGAACGACACGATCTCGATCGGCTGGCTGCGGGGCGGGGCGGGGGTGGTCATGGTCTCGATACTCCGGGGGAGTATCTCGCAGTCGCCCGCTGAACGCGCAACGGCCACGTGGCATGCTCCCCGCGTGATCATCCGGAGCGGCTCGGCCGCCGCGCCCTGGGGGCCCGTTCGCGTCGCGGCGAGCGAGCGCGGCGTCGTGGCGATCGAGCAGCTGGTCGGCGAGGAGGAGTTCGAGGCCCGACTGGAGGGCCGCTTCGGTGCGACGGTGCTCCGGGCGGCCAGGGCCGGCGCCGGCCCAGACGCGGGGCCGCCGCCGGTGGTGCCGGCGATCCCGACGCTGCCACCGCCGCGGGCAACCTTGCGGCCGCGCTCGCGGCGCTCAACGCCTTCTTCGACGGCGACCTCGGCGCGCTCGAGCGCCTGCCGCTCGATCTCGACGGCCGGTCCGAGTGGGACCGCAGGGTCCTCGGCGCGGTGCGCGAGCTCCCGCCCGGCGCGACGGCAAGCTACGGCGACGTCGCGCGGATGATCGGCAAGCCAGGCGCCGCCCGGGCCGTCGGCGGCGCCGTCGGCCGCAACCCCATCGGGCTCGCGATCCCCTGTCACCGCGTCATCGCCGGCGACGGGACGCTCGGCGGCTACGGCGGCGGGTGGTGGGGCGGCCGCCAGGCCGGCCTCGAGCTGAAGCGCGAGCTGCTCGCGCGCGAGGGCGTCTCGATCGACCGCTGACGCACGGGCGCCCCCGCCGATCGGCGGGGGCAACGGAAATCACGGGAGTGGCGCCGGTAGACTCGGCTGCGATGTTCGCCATCTTCAAGAAGCGCGACTTCAGCCTGATGTGGCTGGCGCAGCTCATCTCGACGATCGGCGAATCGCTCACCGACCTCGCGGCTGCGATCCTCATCTTCCAGATCACGAACTCCGCGTTCGCGGTCGGCGCCGTCCTCATGGTCACCGCGATCCCGACCCTGTTCGTCGGGCTGTTCGCGGGCGTGTTCGTGGACCGCTTCGACAAGAAGCGGATCCTCCTGCTCGCGAACCTCCTGCGCGGGTTCATCGTCCTGGGCATCCCGCTCGCCTACATCACGTTCATGCCGAGCAACCAGGACCTGTTCGTCTTCTCCCTGTACGGGTTGATCTTCATCTCCGCGACGGTCCGGCAGTTCTTCGATCCGGCCTGGGAGTCGGTGCTCCCGGAGATCGCGACCGAGGAGGAGCTGACCCAGGCGAACTCGTTCCTCGCGGTGAGCTCCTTCGGCTCGACAGCGGTCGGCTTCGCCGCCGCGGGCTTCCTGGCATCGTCGGGCAACCCCCTCCTGCGCGTTCTATGTCGACGCCGTGACGTACTTCGTCGCCTTCGCGCTCCTGCTGCCGATCATCGTCAAAAAGCGCGCGGCCGATGATGAGCCGACGTCGATCGGGGTCGTCGTCGAGAACCTCAAGAGCGGCGCCGCCTACATGTGGCGAACGCCGATCCTCCGCTCGGTCTTCCTGACCGGCGCGCCTGTCTTCCTGTCGTTCGGGCTATGGAACGTGCTGCTCCTGCCGATGGCGATCCGCGTCCTTGGCGGCACGGAGTTCGAGTACGGCCTCCAGGAGGGGCTGACGTCGGTCGGCTTCGTGATCGGCAGCTTCCTCTTCGCCAAGATCGGCGATCGCCTCGCCGAGGGCACGTGGGTGGTCTCCGCGACCGTGGCCATGGGGATCTTCGGGGCCCTGTACGGCCTCTCGCCGAGCATGGCGGTCGCGATCGTCATGGTCACGATCACGGGCTTCCTGAACGCGCCCCAGTCGATCGCGCGCCGGCTCCTCCTGCAGCGCCACATCCCGCGCGACCTGCGGGGCCGGGTGTTCTCGGCGATGTACGTGTCGCGCGACGTCCTGTTCCTGGTGGGCATGGCCGGCGCGGGGCTCGCGGACATCTTCCCCGTCCGTGACCTGGTCGTGGTCTCGTCGGTCATCCTGATCATCGCGGGCATCGCGACGCAGTTCGCCCCCGGGATCGGCCAGCCGGCGCGCGAATGGCGCAAGAGCCTGCAGCTGCTCCGCACGGCGCCGACAGCGCCGGGAATCGGCACCGGTCGCCCGGCGAACATGCTCGACCTCGACCGCCTCATCGACGTCCTGCCCGAGCTCGGCGCGCTCGCCATGGAGCGTCGCAGCGCGTTCCTGGAGGGCGCGACGGTCGCCAAGGCCCCACCCGGCTGCGCGATCGTCCGCGCGGGCGAAGCGAGCACGGCTGCGTACTTCATCCTCGGCGGCAAGGCGGTCGCAGGCATCCCGAATGCATCCGGCGAGGTCACATCGCTGGCGACGATGGGCGCCGGCGACTTCTTCGGCGAGATCGCGGCGCTCACGGGCAGCCCGCGAACGGCGAACGTGGTAGCCGACGACTTCACCGAGGTCCTCGAGATCCCGGCCGCGACGCTGCGCGAGCTCCGCGGCGTCCCCGAGATGGACCGGCTGATCAACCTCAAGCTCTCCGAGCGGCTGACGCGGACCAACAATGCCGACCTCGTGCGCCTCGCCGGCCTCGACCAGCGCGACCTTCGCGACCTGCGCCGGCGCCGAGCAACCCCGGCCGCCGACGACGCACCGACGCCGGAGCCGACACCGGCCTGACCGTCCCCGGCGTCGTGGACGCCGCTCGCGGCGCCGCCGCTAGGGCCGGGTGACGGGCCGCATCGGGTAGACGCCGACGACGATCGGCGTGATCGGGTCCAGCGAGAGCTCGTACCCGATGTCGCCGCCGCGGAGCAGCTCCGCGAGCAGGCGCCCTTCCCGGTCCGGCAGCCCGACGAACACACGCCGGCGCTCCAGGTCCACCGGGGTGACCTCGTCGTCGTGGCCGTTGATGGCGAAGCGTCTTCGGAGCTCGTGCATCGGCACGTAGGCGCGACTCTTGATGAACCTTCGGAGCTGGGGTCCCGTGGCGCCGCGCTCCGCCTGATCGTCGGCCTCGCCGTTCGGTGGGCCTGCCCGGACCTCGAGCGCCGGCCGGGGCAGAGGGCCTCCGTGGCCCGAGGGCCGCGAGTCATGTCGAGGTGGACGAGCCGCCTGGGCGGGCGCGTCGCGACGGGCATCGCGCGGAGCGCGCGGGGACGGGTCGCCCGGTGCCGCAGGTCCTGGCGAGGGCTGGGTTGCGTCCATCCTTGCCGGCGTTTCGGGCCCGGCTGTCGGCTCCGGGTCGGCAGGTGGCTCCGGCTGGGCCACGGCCTCGAGCGGGGCCGTTGACTCCGGCTCGGCAATAGCCTCCAGTGGGGCCGCTGCCTCCTGCGGGATCGCCGCCTCCGGCCGGGGTTCCTCCCGATCGGGTGTGGGCTGGGCGAGAGCTTCTGGCGCCGCGGGGGCGAACAGGGATGCCGGCCCATTCGCCGCGGAGGGCTGGGTCGGGGCGGACCGCGGCGGTGGTGGCGGCGGCGTGGACGGGAGGGGCCTCGGCGGGGTCGGCGCGGACGTCGGCGGCGGCGTCAACGGGGACCCGGTCGACGTCGCCTCCACGCTCGGGCGGCGGAGCGGCTCGATGCTCGGGCGTCGTCGCTCCAGCCCGGGCCGGGCATGGCGGGGCGAGCCGTGGTGGCAGCGCCGGCTCATCGACCGGCGAAGGCGGCGGCGCCGGAGCGCCGCTGGAAGGTCAGGTTCATGATCGGGCCTGGCTTGTCGCAGCTTGGGCAGGTGCCCGTCTCCGCTTTCGCGGACGTTTCGGGGATCATACCCCGGCCCGGCGAGGGTCAGCCCGCGACGACCAGCAGCTCGCGCGGCGCCTCGTTCAGGACGTCGGGTCCCGTCGGTCCACACACGACGATGTCCTCGATGCGGACCCCGAACCGCCCTTCGAGATAGATCCCGGGCTCGATGCTGAACGCGTGCCCGATCGCGAGCGACTCGTCGTTGCCGGCCACGAGGTAGGGATCCTCGTGCGCCTCGAGCCCGATCCCGTGGCCAAGCCGGTGGATGAACGCATCGCCGAACCCGCCCGTCCGGATGACCGTACGAGCAACCTCGTCGAGGTCCCCGGCGCGGGCGCCCGGCCGAATGGCCGCGGTGGCGGCTGCCTGGGCGGCCTTGACCAGCTCGAAGACCTGGAGGAACTCCGGTGTCGGAGCGACCGCCGACTCGCGTCCGGCGACCCAGAGCATCCGGGTGATATCCGAGCCGTAGCCGTCGATCGTGCCGCCGATGTCGAGCACCACCGGATCGCCAGCCCGGATTCGCCGCTGGCCGGCGCCGTGGTGGGGCGAGGCGCCGTGCGGCCCGGACGCCACGATCGCGAAACTCGCCTCGTCGTGGCCCTCCGCGATGAGGAGATCGCGGACCTCCCGGCTCACCTCCGCCTCCGTTCGGCCGATCAGCGGGCCCGCCGCGATCCGCGCCACGACCCGGTCCGCCGCCTGCGCCGCCTGCCGGAGCAGCGCGACCTCATCCTCGCCCTTCACGATCCGGAGCGCGCGCATGACCTCCGTCGAGAGCCCGAACAGCCGGCCCGGTAGCACCCTCTGCAGCCCGAGCAGGTGACGAGCCGGCAGGGAGGGATCCACGAGGACGCGGGCGCCAGAGCCGCCGTCGGCGGCGCCCTTCACTCGCGCGGCGACCAGCGCGTACGGGTCCTCGGTCTCGTCCCAGGCCTCGACCTGCAGCAGACCTGCCGTCGCCGCCGGGCTCTCGGCCGCGGCCATCGCCTCGAGGCGCGGTGCGACGAGCACGGGCGCGCCATCGGGCCGAAGGACGAGCAGGTTCAGGCGCTCCAGCGCGTGGGCGGTATAGCCCGTGAGGTAGCGGAGGTCGGCGCCGAGGCCGAGGAGGAGCGCCGCCGCGCCGTTGGCGGCGAGTGCCCCACGTGCCCGGTCGAATCGACCGGCCAGCGCGGTCACGTCGCCAGCCACCGGGCGATCGATCGCGGCCCGTCCTCGAAGAGCGCCCGGTACGTGAAGACCCGCTCAGCGCCGGCCTCGATGGCCGCACGCCGGAGCGCCGCATCATCGTGCTGCCCCACGGCGACGACCCTCGCTCCCGTGGCGGCCGCCATCCGGACCGCCGCGACGCCGTCATAGGCGCGCGCGGTCAGGTCGACGATCGCGTGCGAGGCTCCCAAGTCCTCGAGGCCCTCGAGCATCCGGGCCCGCCGGGGAACGCCCCCGGCCGCGCTCACGGCATCGGCCAGACGGGTTGCCCAGATGAGGTCGTCCGCGAGAACGAGGACGATCGGCGCGTCGCCAGCCGCCTCGTGAGGCGCCTCGGCCGCGCCCGGCTCACTCAATCCCGGCGGCGAGGTGCCGGAAGACATCCTTCGCCGAGACCACGGCGACCGGCACGCCGCCCTTGACGATCGGGACGTGGCGGAAACCGCCGACGGCCATCTTGTGGATCGCGACAGCAACCGGGTCGCCGGTCCGAAGGATCACCGGGTCGGCGGTCATGACCTCGCGGACGGGCCGCGCGCCGTCAGCCTGGCCGGCAACCTTGAGGATCGCGTCGCGGTCCGTGAAGATTCCGACAAGGGCCTCGCCTTCCGTCACGAGCAGGCAGTCGACCCCCTCCGACTGCATCCGGGCGATCGCATCGTCGACCCGCGCTCCCGCATCGATCAGGTTCGGGGCAGGCGCGCCCAGCGAGTCGAGCGAGAGCCCGAGGAGCCGCCCCCGGAACGTCGTGACCGGCTGGGGCGTGTCGGCATTCCAGAGGTCCGCTCCGCAGTTGGCGCACGTGTCGTCGCCGGGGAAGTTACCGAACCGGCAGACCGGGCAGACCACCGAACCACCCTCCTTGGAGCCCGAGGTCGGGCTCATTCCACGGTCCAGGTTTCTCCAGCGTTGAGGAGCTTCTTCAGGTCGCCTGCCCCGCGCGTCGCCGTCGCCTGCGCGAGCTGGTCGTTGAGCATTTGATCGTGGGTCGGCCGAGCGATCCGCCGGATGACGCCGACCGGGACCGGGAACTCGGGCCAGTAGATGTGGGCGAGCATGAAGGAGATCAGTGGGTCGGTCTCGTCATGCACGAGGAGGTCGGCCTCGGTGATGCCGTTCTCGCCGAGGGTCACGATCTCCGGCTGGTGGCCGTTGAGCCGGAGGCCCTTGTCCTTGTCCTTGCCGAAGATCATCGGCTTGCCGTGCTCGAGGGTGAGGGTCCGTTCCTCCCGGACCTCGCGGTCGGTGAACTCACGATGGGCGCCGTCGTTGAAGATGTTGCAGTTCTGGAGGACCTCGAGGAACGCGGCGCCGCGATGGCGCCCGGCGGCGTCGAGGGTCTGCTGCATGTGCTCGGTGAAGGTGTCGACCGATCGGGCGATGAACGTCGCCTCGGCTGCGAGCGCGATCGCCAGCGGGCTGATCGGGAAGTCGACCGTCCCGTACGGCGACGACTTGGTGACCTTGCCGAGCTCCGAGGTCGGGCTCGCCTGGCCCTTCGTGAGCCCGTAGATCCGGTTGTTGAACATCACGATCCGGATGTCGACGTTCCGTCGCAGCGAGTGGATCAGGTGGTTCCCACCGATCGACAGCGCGTCGCCGTCGCCCGTGATGACCCAGACCATGAGGTCCGGCCGCGCCGCCTTGAGGCCCGTCGCGATCGCCGGCGCGCGGCCGTGGATCGTGTGGAAGCCGTAGGTGTTCATGTAGTACGGCAGCCGGCCGGAGCAGCCGATCCCGGAGATGAAGACGATGTTCTCCTTCGGGTACCCGAAGTCAGGCATGACCTTCTGGGTCTGGGCGAGGATCGAGTAGTCGCCGCAGCCCGGGCACCACCGGACCTCCTGGTCGGACACGAAGTCCTTCCGGGTCAGCACCGGCAGCTCCGAGGTCGATGCGAGCTCGGGCGCCGCCCCGTCGTTCGTGCTCATGCTGCCGCCGTCCTTCGCGACCGCGGAGCCGGTCTCGCTCATCCGCCGTCCTCCGCTGCCGCGGTCGCGGCCGTCGGCGCTGCCGTTCGCGCCGCCGGCTGGTGGACCGTGATCTGCTGGTCGACGTGCCCGCCGCCGGCGAGGATCCGCTCGGCCTCGGCCTCCAGCTCGGCGATCCGGAACGGCTTGCCCCTGACCCGGTTGTAGCCCTGGGCATCGATGAGGTACTTCGCCCGGATCAGCAGGAGCAGCTGCCCGAGGTTGACCTCGGGGATGAGCACCCGCTTGTAGGCCCGGAGCACGTCGCCCGTGTTGGCCGGCAGCGGGTTCAGGTAGCGCAGGTGGGCGTGGGCCACCGAGCGCCCGTTCGACTGCAGCCGCTCGACGGCCGACCGGATCGCACCGTACGTGGAGCCCCAGCCCAGCACGAGCAGGTCGCCTTCGGCCGGCCCGAAGACGTCGAGCGGCGGGATGTCGTTTGCGATCCCGGCGACCTTGGCCTGGCGCAGGAGCTGCATCCGGTGGTGGTTGTCCGGGTCGTAGCTGACGTTGCCGGAGATGTCGGCCTTCTCGAGGCCGCCGATCCGGTGCTCGAGGCCGGGCGTGCCGGGCACGGCCCACGGTCGCGCCAGGGTGGTCTCGTCGCGGAGGTAGGGGTAGAAGCTCGCTCGCTCCGTCCGGTTCGGGACCGCGATCGATGGCAGGTCGTCGACGCTCGGGATGTTCCACGGCTCGGCGCCGGTCGCGAGGAACGCGTCGGACAGGTAGACGACCGGGGTCATGTACTTGAGCGCGAGCCGCCACGCCTCGATCGCGATAGGTGAAGCACTCCCCCGGCGTCGCGGGCGCGACGATCGGGAGCGGCGAGTCGCTGTTCCGGCCGAACATGACCTGGAGCAGGTCGGCCTGCTCGTTCTTCGTCGGCATGCCGGTCGACGGGCCGGCCCGCTGGACATCGATGACGACGAGCGGCAGCTCGACCATCACGGCCAGCCCCATGGCCTCCATCTTGAGCGCGATGCCCGGGCCGGACGACGCCGTGAGCCCCATCGCCCCGCCGTAGCTGGCGCCGATCGCCGCGCCGATCGCCGCGATCTCGTCCTCGGCCTGGAACGTCTTGACGCCGAAGTTCTTGTAGCCGGCGAGCTGGTGGAGGATGTCCGAGGCCGGGGTGATCGGGTACGAGCCGTAGAACAGGTCGCGTCCGGCGAGCTTGGATGCCGCGACCAGCCCCAGCGCCGTCGCCTCGTTGCCCGTGATGTTCCGGTAGTGCCCGGGCGCGAGCTTCGCCGGCGGGACGATGTAGCGCTCGTGGAAGATCTCGGTCGTCTCGCCGAAGTTGTAGCCGGCCTTGAGCGCGCGCTTGTTGCCCTCGCCGATCTCGGGCCGCTTGCCGAACTTGTCGTCGATCCAGGCGATCGTCGCCGCCATGTCGCGCTCGTAGAGCCAGAACATCAGGCCGAGCGCGAAGAAGTTCTTCGTCAGGTCGACCTGCTTGTTGGTGAGGCCGAGATCCTCGAGCGCGCGACTGTTGAGGGTCGAGATCGGGACGGCGAAGACGTTCCACTGCTTGAGCGAGCCGTCCGTCAGAGGGTTCGCCGCGTAGCCGACCTTGTTGAGGTTCTGGTTGGTGAAGGCGTCCTCGTTGACGATCAGGGCGCCACCCGCGGGCAGCTCGCCGAGGTTGGCCTTGAGGGCGGCGGGGTTCATGGCGACGAGCACGTCCGGCGCATCGCCCGGGGTATGGATCTCCGTGCTCGAGAAGCTGAGCTGGAAGCCAGAGACGCCGGGAGCGAGCCGGCGGGGGCGCGGATCTCCGCGGGGTAGTCCGGGAAGGTGCTGATGTCGTTGCCGAAGGCTGCGGCAGTTCGCGTGAACTGGGTCCCGGTGAGCTGCATCCCGTCGCCGGAATCGCCGGCAAAGCGGATCGTCACCCGATCGAGCGTGCGCTCGGTCGGTGGCGGGCCCTGTCGAGGCGGCGCTTCGGTCGTCACGCGCCCTCGGTGGCCTTCATGCGCTGGTGCGGCCGCGGCGGGAGGTTGAGCAGCTCCTCGGGGAAGGCCTCGGCGAGGTACTGGAGGATGTCGACCGGCCGGACGACGCCGACCAGCATCGAGGCGTCATCGATGAGGGGCACGTTCCGGTAGCGGCCGGTCTGCATCAGCTCGATCGCGTGGCGGATCGGCTCGTCGAGGTGGAGCGTGAACGGGTGGTCGATCATGACCGTGTCGACGGGCTGCGACAGGTCGACATTCGGCCCGACGAGCCGCCCGAAGATGTCGCGCTCGGTCAGGACGCCCTTGAGGTGGCCCGAATTCGTCCGTCACGAAGACCGAATCGGCGGTCCCGGTCTCCGGATGAGCTCCAGGCATGCCTGCAGCGAGGCGCCCGGACGGACCGTCAGGGGGTCCCGCCGGGTGAGGGCCTTGAGCTTCTCGTCGATCAGGCCCGGGACGCGCGACGTAACCGCGCGTTCGGAGAGTTCGGTCACACGGAAAGTGTAGTGGACCTGCCGTGGATGCCCCGATCGGGGCATCGTCGACGGCGAGCGCAGCCGGCGCTCCTAGTCGATCGCCGCGAACGCCTCCCGCAGGACGCCGGGGAGCTGCTCGTCGAATGGCGGGAAGGCGCCGGCGCCCATCGCGTCGTGATGGCGAAGCCAGGCGAGCGCACGAGCGACCTTGCCGAGGCGCAGCGCAGCGTCGAAGGCCGGGACGAGCCCGGGCCCCCAGGCCTCCAGATAGGCGTCGCGCAACCGGCGGAACCACGGGTCGTCCGGGGCGAGGCCGTTGACCTCGCGGAGCCAGTGAAACGTCACGACGAGCGAGAAGAACGGGTGGCTGACCGACGCGTCGCCCCAATCGAGGATCCTGAGCTGGCCTTCTCGGCCGAAGACGCTCCGGTGGTGGAGGTCCGCGTGGTCGATCGTGTCCCGGATCGGGGCTGCCTGCAGCTCGTTCACGAGGGTCGCCAGCTTGGACCGAGGCGGCGCGCGGCCGCGAGCTCCTCCGGCTCGAGCGGCAGGTCGCGGGCCACCATCCCTCGAAGCGCTGCGGGAGCTGCGTTGCACAGCAGCGACGGCACACGCAGTGCGGCAGAGAGCGGAGATGTGACGCTGGCCCCGCTGCAGCTCCGCGTAGCGCGGCAGGACCTCCAGCCAGCGTCTGGCGGGTTGCCGAGGTCGTCGAGCGGGTGGCCCGCATCCGCAGTCAGGAGCCAGGCGCGTGTCTCGATCATGGGCCAGGACCTCGGCGACGAGGTTCGGCCAGCGGTCGCTGAGCACCGCCGTCAGCCCCGGCTCGAACGCCTGCACGGGCCGGCAGGCCTTGAAGAACGCCCGGCCGCCGTCGGTCGGGACCCGCAGGACCGTGGCCCACGGTCGTTCCTTCTCGAGCTCCAGCGGCCCGGTCGGCCGGACGGTCTCGCGGATCCAGGCCTCGGCCGCCGCGAGGTCGACGCCCCCGAGCTCCGGCACCTGCCGGCGCTAGCCGCCGCGGGCGGCTGCCAGCGCTGCCTTGACGCCGTCGTTCACGAACGAGATGTCAGCGCCGATCCCGACGAACGTGAAGCCGAGGTCGAGGTGCGGCTGGAACGACGCGTGGTCGTACAGGAGGATGCCCGGCGCCTTGCCGTGGGCGCGGCAGGCCTCGATAACGCGCCCGAGCGAGTTCTGGTAGCGGGCGTCACCGAACTGCCCGGGCACGCCGAGGGAGTGCGACAGGTCCGCGGGCCCGACGAACAGGACGTCCACCCCGTCGGTGGCCGCGATCTCCTCCGCCGCCTCGACCGCCGACGGCAGACTCGATCTGGAAGATGCCGACGATGTCGTCGTTGAGGGCCGCCACGCCGGCGTGATTCACCGTTCCGAGACGGGCGCCACGGGTGAGCAGGGCCACGCCGCGCTGGCCCGTCGGTGGGTAGCGCAGGAACGTCACGGCCTCGCGGACCTGCTCGACGGTGTCGAGCCGGGGCACCACGATCCCGGAAGCGCCCAGGTCGAGCGCCCGCCCGATGCGGAGCCGCTCGCCGGACGGCGGGCGAACGAGCGCGACGGAGCCGCTCGCATCGATCGCGGTCAGGTGGGCGAGGAGCTCCGACTCGGTCGCGTTGCCGTGCTCGAGGTCGACGACGACCCAGTCGAGGCCGGCGCGGCCCAGGAGCTCCGCGGAGCCCGGCGAGTCGAGGCTCGCCCAGGCACCGAAGAGGGTCTCGCCCGCGAGGATCCGGCGTCGAAGCTGCGTGCCGGGCCAGGCTGGAAGGGTCACCTCCGTATGATGCCGGGATGACCGGGCCGTCGCTGGAGCTTCGCGACCTCTGGCCGCTCTACGCCCTGCGCCTCACCACCGGGCGACCTGGAGCTCCGCTACCCGACCGAGGCCGAGCTGCCGGCGTTCGCGGACGTCATCGAGGGCGGCATCCATCCGCCCGACGGAGATGCCGTTCGGGATCGCCTGGACCGACGAGCCGACGGCGAAGCGCAATCTCGCGTCCTACCAGTGGTGGATGGGCAGCCGCGGCCGCTGGTCTGCCGACGAGTGGTTCCTGACGTTGGGGGTGTGGGAGAACGGTCGCGCCGTCGGGTTCCAGGACCTCCGCGCCGAGCGCTTCTCGATCTACCGGACGGTCTCGACCGGATCGTGGCTCGGGCAGGCCAACCAGGGCCGCGGCATCGGCAAGCAGATGCGGCAGGCGATCCTCACGCTCGCCTTCGACCACCTGGGGGCGGAGGTCGCCGAGACCGAGGCGTTCCTCGACAACCCTGCCTCGAACAAGGTCAGCCTCGCTGTCGGCTACGAGCCGAACGGCTTCGGCCGGCTGGCGCCTCGGGGTGCGGCCGCGCGAGACCCAGCGGTTCCGGCTGACGCTCGAGGGCTGGCGTGCCCGGCCGCGCCTGCCCGTCACCGTCGAGGGGCTCGAGAAGGCTCTCCCGCTCTTCGGGCTGGAGCCGCAGCCCGAGGGCTGATCAGCCGGTCGGCGCTGCCGCGAGCCCGCCGGCGCGGCGCTCCGCTGCGACCCGCGCAGCCTGCTCGACATCGCCGAGCTGCTCGAGCTCGTCCAGTCCCGCGGTCGACCATGGCGCCATCGCCCCTGAGCAGCGCCGAGCTCGGTGTGCAATCGAGCAACGGATGGCCGGGCCCCCATCCGCTCGAACTCCGCGAGCGCCTGCTCGAGGTCCTCCGCGTTGCCGCGCGAGGATTCCGCGGAGCCGGCGCGCCTGCGCGCTGACGAGGCGAAGCTCCCGCTCGTCGGTGTAGGCGAGGAGGTCGTCGAGCACCGCGACCTCGACGGGCTGCCGGTGATCGGCCAGGAAGCCGAGCGTCAGGTGGACGTAGTCCTGGCGACCGGCGAAGACCCGGAACTCGCCGATGACGTCCCGTGCCAGCGCCTCGAGGTCGTCGTTGACGTAGGGGATCAGCCGGCGCGTCCGGACCTCCGCGTCGGACCCGTCCTCGATCCGGATGACGACGCCCCGCCAGCGGTCGGCCCCGACGGGATCGCCGCGTCCGCGGGCGATCGTGAAGGCCGCGAGGAAGCCGTTGATCGCGTACCACGGCGCCCTGAGCTCGGATTCCTGCCAGGCGCGCTCGGCCCGGACCGCCTCGACGAGCGCCTCGTCCCAGCGGCCGAGCGCGTGCAGGGCGAGGACGCGCCAGCACGTCGCCCCGAGGACGAACGACGGGGCCTGGCCCGGCGCCAAGCCCGGCACGTGCCCGCTCGGCCGAGTCGGCGGCGGCGGCGAGATCGCCGAGGATCGTCTCCGACCACGTCTGCACGATCCAGGCGTCGGCCCGCTCGCCCGTCGAGACCCGGTCCTCGAACTCGTGGCGCTCCTTGGCGAGCTCGAGCGACGCGGGCCATCTGGTCGCGGCCCGATCTCGACCGCGCCGGCGGCGTCGTAGGCCGCGCTGAGGAGGTCGGGCTGGCCCGAGTCGACGCGCGGTCGCCATCGCCCGCGCGGCCCACTCGGCGTCCGCGGTCCAGCTCGTCGGCGTCGCTGAAGTTGTTGAGCATCTGCCGGAACGCGAGCGCGAGCTGGCCGTGGAGCCGCGCCGTGTCCGTGTCGGCGGCGCCGAGGAGCCGCTCGATCGCGGCGTACCGCCGGGCCGTCTCCTCGTCGTCGCAGCCGCGCTGCCGATCGAGCCCGTCCAGCGGGCCCGGACGGTCATCGCCTGGCCGAGGGTCCGGAGCTCGTGCTCGGCGCCGAGGCCCAGCTCGCGGCCGAGCTCCCAGGCACGCTCGAAGGCCTCGGCGCCCTGGTCGCCCGCCGCTCCAGATCTGGCCCAGTCGCTCGTGCAGGTCCGGGCTGGAGCGGCCGTGGGCGCCAGCTCGATCGCCGCGTTGAGGTGGCGGGCGGCCTCGACGGTCGCCGCGCCGGCGGCCGCCGCCTCGGCGGCGCGGCGAAGCCAGTCCACGGCGCCAGCGCTGGCAGGTCGTCCGGCGAGCCGGCTCGCCGACGAGGCTGCCGAGCGTGACGGCTTCGCGGAGGTGGAACGCGACGAGCTCGGCGAGCTCGTCGGCCCGGCCGGTCGAGCTCGGCAGCCCGATCGAGCCAGCGCCCGGCGGCCCCGTGGAGCCGGGCCCGCTCGGCGCGCGGCAGGGTGTTGTACGCGACCTCGCGGATCAGGATGTGCCGGAACGTCGACCGCGCCCCGGCGGCGCCGACCGGACGAGGTCCCGGTCGAGCAGGTCCTCGATCGCGGACGTCGACCGCCTCGGGAGTCGAGCGATCGGGTCCAGCGCCGGGATCGCCCGCGGTTCGAACGTCCGCCCGAGCACGGCGCCCAGCTGGACGACGCGCCGGGCAACCGGCTCGAGCGCGTCGATGCGGGCGAGGACCGTCGCGTGGACGGTGTCCGGCAGCGCCGCGATCGCGCCGGCCACGGCTGCCGGATCCGGCACCGGCCCGAGCCGGTCGACGAGCGAGCGGACGATCTCGCCGGCGTAGAACGGGTTGCCCTCGGCGCGGGCGACGACGGCGTCGACGATCTCCGGCGCCGGATCGATCGAGGAGGTCGCGCGACGAGGGCTCGCGACGGCGCGCGACGGCAGGGGCTCGAGCGCGATCGAGATCGCGTTGCGCCGGCCGCCGCCCCATCCCGGGCGGCGATCGAGCAGCTCCGGGCGGGCCAGCGCGATCATCAGGAGCGGGCACGTCCGCGCGCGGCTGGAGCATCGACTCGACGAGGTCGAGGAGGCTGTCGCTCGACCAGTGCAGGTCCTCGATCACGAGGACCAGCGGCGCCTGCTCCGCCGCGAGCTCGACGAGCCGCCGCCAGGCGGCGAAGAGGGCGAGCCGATCGCCCTCGATCTCGGACGCGCCGACCGTCGCGGCCAGCAGCTCGGCGGTCCGTTCCGGGTCCGGCTCGCCGGCCTCGCGGAGCCACTGCGACCAGCGCGCGCCGGAGGTCCTCCGGCGTGGAATCGTCGCCGAGCCCGACGATCGACAGGAGGATCGCGCGCATCGGCCAGTAGGTGAGCCGCTGGCCGTACGGCAGGCACTGGGCGATCGCGACCTGCACGCCGGGTCGAGCCGGTCGAGGAACTCCTCCAGCAGCCGCGACTTGCCGACGCCGGCCGGCGCCACGATGCTCACCAGGAACGGCCGACGCTCGTCGAACGTCCGCCGAGCGACGAGCTCGAGCTGGTCGAGATCGGCGTCGCGACCGACGATCCGGGCCTGCGCGCCGGGCGGGCCGAGCGCGTCGCGACGCCCCGAGGAGCTCGCGCGCGGCGATCGGGGCGGCCTTGCCCTTCGCCTCGACCTCGATCGGCGGCCCGAACTGGAACCGATCGCCCGACGGCCCGGACGGTCCGCTCCCCGACGAGGATCGACCACGGCTCGGCGGCCTGCTGCGAGCCGGGCCGCGATGTTGACCGGATCGCCGGTCACCAGGACGCCGCGCGTCGGCGTCCCGCGAGGCGATGACCTCGCCGCCGTTGACCCCGAGGCGGATCGGCACGCGGTCGCCGAGCGTCGGCGTCGGCGCGGACGCGGTCGCGCAGCTCCAGTCGCCGCCGAGAGGGCCCGCGCCGCGTCGTCGTCGTGGGCGATCGGGCGTCCCGAACACGGCCATGATCGCGTCGCCGATGAACTTCTCGACGCGGCCGCCGTGGCGCTCGACGGCGTCCGTCGCGATCGCGAAGAGGCGCCCGAGCAGCGCGCGGACGTCCTCGGGATCCAGCGCCTCGCCCAGCGCCGTCGAGCCGACGACGTCGGCGAAGAGGACGGTGACGAGGCGGCGTTCCTCGGCCATGGCGGGAATGATGCGCGATCCCCGGTCGCGGCCTCGGCGATGTCGCTGCTAGCCTCCCCCGATGCCTCGCGCCGCTGGCCGTCGGAATCGCGCTGACCATCGTGTCCGCGTTCGCCTTCGGGTCGGGCGCGCTGTTCGCGAAGCCGGTCTACGCCGAGGGCGTCGGCTGGCACGTCCTGATGGCGTGGCGCTTCCTCGTCGGCGCCGTCGCTCGCTGGCGTGGCTGCTCGTCGACCGCGCGGCCGCGGGCGGGCCGCGCTCGACGGATGCGACCGGCGCGACGTCGCCGTCGCGATCGGCGCTCGGGCGTGCTGTACACGGGCAACTCGGCGACGTACTTCGCCGGCCTCGAGACCGTGTCCGCCTCGCTCGCGGCGCTGATCGTCTACATCTACCCGGCGATCGTCGCGGTGATCTCGCTCCAGGTCGGCCAGCCGCTGCGCGGGCGGCGGGCCTGGGGCGCGCTCGCGTTGGCGCTCGCCGGCGTGGCGCTGGCGGTCGGCAACATCGACGACGCCTCGGCGCCGCCGCTGTCGGGCCTGGTCCTGATGGTCGCGTCGCCGATCATCTATGCGGTCTGGATCGTGCTCGCCGCGCGGCTCTCCGGCGAGGGCCGCGGGGACGGCGTCGACGCCGCGGTCCCGGAGCGCGGCGCCGCGGTGGATCCGATGGCGGCCGGGCGCGGTGATGCTCTCCGCGACGGCCGCGACGTACTGGCTCAGCGCGCTCGCGCTCGGCCAGCCGGTCCTGCCGGCGCAGATTCCGGCCGGCGGCTGGTTCGGGCTCGTCGGGATCGGCGTCGTCTCGACGTTCATCGCGGTCCTGGCCTTCTACGCGCGGCGCCCACCGCATCGGCGCCGCCCGGGCGTCGATCGTGAGCACGGTCGAGCCGATCTGGACGATCGCGCTCGCGAGCCTGCTGTTCGCCGAGTCGCTCGGGCCGCTGCAGCTCGTCGGCGGGGCGATGATCCTCGCCGGCGTCGTCATCGCCCAGACGGGCGGCGGACGAGCCGGCGACATCCGAGCTCCGCATCGCCGACGAATAGCGAACGGGAGGAGCACATGGAACGATCGACGACGACGCCGGACGAGTTCCTGGCCTCGCTTCCGGACGGCACGCGCGAGGACATGCAGGCACTCGACGCGGCCATCGCGCCCGTCTTCGCCGGGCACGAGCGGGTGCTCTGGGCGGGCGTGTTCTGGGGCGGGACCCAGCAGCACATCGTCGGCTACGGCGCGTACACGTACCGAGGTCGGTCCGGCGCGACCGGGGAGTGGTTCGTCGTGGGGATCGCGGCCCAGAAGGGTGCCTACTCCCTCTACGTCAACGCGGCCGAGGACGGCCAGAACCTCATGAAGCGCGAGGGCGCGACGCTCGGCAAGGCCAAGCTCGGCAGCGCCGTCGCGTCCTTCCGCCGCTTCGCCGACATCGATCTCCCGGCCGTCGTCGCGATGGCGACCCGCGCCCGCGACCTGGTGTCCGACACCCCTGATCCGACCGCGCGCGCTTGCTGGACGATGCGATCCACGATGGACTGAACGTTTCGGCACCAGGCCAGCCCTCATCATGGGTAGACCGCGGCCGAAGGGCCGCGGCCAATCCCAGGGTCAGATGGACCGAGACCTCGTCGAGCGGGCTCGCTCGGGCGACCAGCAGGCATTCGCGGACCTGGTGCATCAGGTCAGCGACACCCTGTTCGGCATCGCCCGGCGGATCGTGCGCGATCCAGGTCTCGCGGAGGACGTCCTGCAGAACGCCCTCGTCACCATCTGGCGGAAGCTCCCGCACCTGCGGGACAGCGACCGCTTCGACGCCTGGGCCTACCGGATCGTCGTCCACGCGTGCTACGCGGATGCGCCGCGGAACCGCGCATGGGCGTCGACGGTTCGCGTCCTTCCGCTCGAGCGGGCGGACTCGACCGATGACTTTCGATCCTTCGACGATCGCGACGAGCTCGAGTCCGCGTTCCGCGGGCTCCCGCTCGACCAGCGCGCGGTGTTCGTCCTGCACCACCACGTGGGCCTGCCCCTCGTGGCGGTCGCCGAGACGCTCGGCATCCCGGACGGCACCGCGCGCTCGCGATTGCACTACGCCACCCGAGCCCTGCGCACCGCCTTCGAGGCGGGTCGCGCGCAGCAGATCCAGCGAGAAGGACGCCTGGCATGAGCGACCGATCGTTCGACCGCGCCGTCACCGACTGGCTCGAGTCCGGCTCCGACCGGACCCCGCCGGCGGCGATCGACGCCGTCCTCCTCGCCGTCAAGACGACACCACAAGAGCGGGATCTCCGGATCCCGTGGAGGTTCCGCCTGATGCCAACCTACCTGCGGTTCGCCGCCGTGATCGCGATCGTCGCGGTCGTCGGAGTCGGCGCGCTTGCGATCCTCAATCCCTCTCCGGGGGTTGGCGGACCCGGCACGCCGACGCCCAGCCCCGCCCCGACGCTGCAGCCAACGGCGCTCGCGGCTCCGGGCATGACGACGTTCACGTCAGCCCGGTATGGCTACACCATCGACTATCCGAGCGAGCTCGAGCTCACGTCTTCGACGCGTGATTGGCCGGCCGACGCGACCCTTTCGACTGGCAGCCCATTCCTCGACCGCTTCGTTGGCCCGAGCGGGGCCGCGACCTTTCCCGACGCGTTCCTGGGAATCGCCTCCCAGCCCCTGCCTGCCGGGAATGTCGGCAGACGAATGGATGACCGGTCACGCGGAGCGCAACCTGGCGGCATTCGGCGAGGCCTGTGGCGGCAAGGTCGAGGACTGGCTCCCGACGACCGTCCTCGGTGAGGCCGGTCGACGCAACGCCGTGACCTGCCAGGGCGGGGCGGTCTCCGAGGTCGTCTTCACGCACGACGGTCGCGCATGGGCCATCACCGGCGACACGTCCCTCGTCGACCTGGTGCTCGAGTCCTTCCAACTGCCGGGCTGACCGGCTGAGAGCTCGAATCCAGCAACGCCTCCGGGCCTCGCTCATCGAGCTCGGAGGCTTCCCATACCTGCTGTGAGAACCAGGATGCAACGATTCGCCGCGACATCGGCTCATCTACGGTAGGCGTCCACGTCGGACGCATCGCCGAAGGGAGCCGAGGGTGCAGGTTGCCCTCGTCGAGCGAGCGAGAGCCGGAGACGAGGAGGCGTTTGCCAGCCTGGCACGTGGGGCTGGTGATCGACTCCTCGCGATCGCGTATCGGATCCTGCGCGATCTCGGGCTCGCGGAAGACGCCGTCCAACAGACGCTCGTCCTCGCCTGGCGTGAGCTGCCGTCGTTGCGGGACGTCGATCGCTTCGATGCCTGGCTGCGACGCCTCCTCGTCAACACCTGCTACCGGGAGGCTCGAAAGCGTCGCCGCTGGGCGACCAACGTTCATGCCCTTCCCAACGACGTTCCCAACGCGGCGGACGAGTACGTTGTCATCGTTGCGCGCGACCAGCTCGAACGAGGATTTCGGCGCCTGCCGCCGGAGCAACGGGCCGTCTTCGTCTTCCGCCACTACCTGGGCCTGACCCTCCAGGAAATCGCCGACGAGCTCGGCGTGCCGCTCGGGACGGCCAAGGCGAGGTTGCACTACGCCACGAACGCCCTACGGGCGGCCCTGGAGGCCGACCTGCGCCTACCGAACAACGCCTCGCGGGAGCATTCGGCATGAACACGACCGCCGACTTCGATCGAAACGCCGAGGCCTGGCTGGCCGACGGCCCGACCGAGCTCGCCGATCGGGTGCTCGACGCTGCCCTCCGCGAGGTCCACCTGACCAAGCAGCGGCGTCGCTGGTCGATGCCGTGGAGGACCTCACCCATGTCGCTCCGCCTGAACGCTGTGGCCCTGGTCGCGATCATCGCGACCGCAGGGGTCACGGGCCTCCTCCTCCTCAGAGGGCCGAGCGCCGGCCCGCCCAGGCCGACCGCGGTGCCAACCGCATCGCCGGCGCCGACGACATCCCAAGCACCATCGGCGACGGTCAATCCGCTGCTCGACACAACAGCCTGGAGCGCGTACACGTCCAGCGAGTATGGGTTCGTGATCGGCCATCCGGCCGATTGGAGCATCGACCCGGCCGCCCGCGCCTGGAACCTGGAAACAGACGCTGGGGACTGGCAGAGCCCGGCAATGGACGACTTCGTCAACCCGGCCGGAGAAGTCCGACTGAGCATCTGGAACGTGGCACTGGCGCCCGGCACGATCGTGACGTCGGAGACCTCCGAGGTCGAGACCTGGTATGAGCAGGTGTACTGCCCGAAAACGGACAGCCTCAGTTGCACGGGCTTCCATGATCGGGTGGTGCCACTGTGTCTCGAGGTGCGGGACTGCCATCCCGGGATGCTCCTTACCTCGAACTCGACGGATACCCAGGCGTTCTTCTCATCGACGAACGAGGACGGCATGACCGTCGTCACGATCTGGCGGGCTGAGAACGACCCGAGCACGCTCAGGTACGGAGGGACCCAGCGCCTTCTCGAGGCGTTTCTGTCGACGATGAATGTCTGGCCGATGGACCGGAGGCCGGCGTTCGAAGACCAGTTCTGGTCGCCGGCCCCGAGTCCGGCGGCAACTTGACCCCGCCAAATGTAGGCTCGGACGGCGCACCCGATGCGCGCCGCTCTGAGGGCGGAGCGAGTGGATCGCGACCTCGTCGAGCAGGCCCAGCGTGGGGACAGGGAGGCGTTCGCCATCCTGGCCCCACGCGCGGGGACGTGGCTCTTCTAGATCGCGCGCCGCATTCTCCGTGTCGTCGGCCTGGCCGAGGACGCGGTGCAGCAGGCGGTGGTGATCACCTGGCGCGACCTGCCCCGCCTCCGTGATCCGGACAGGTTCGATGCCTGGCTCCAGCGGACGCTCGTCCACGCCTGCTACGGCGAGGCGCGCCGCAAGCGCGCCTGGATCACCGCCATTCGGACCCTGCCGGTGGACGGGCCGGCTGGACCGGATGAGCTCGCTTCGCTCGCGGATCACGATGAGGTCGAGCGAGGGTTCCGGCGGCTCCCGCCCGAGCAGCGGGCGATTCTCGTGCTTCACCACGACCTCGGACTTGGCCTGAACGAGATCGGCGAGGTGTTCGACATCCCGCCCGGGACGGCCCGCTCGAGGCTTCACTACGCCCACCGGGCGATGCGCGCCCTGCTCGAAGCAGACGCACGGCCGACGGCCGTTGCGGGAGGACCTCCATTCCCAGGTGACGCCGGGCGGCCCGAGTCGCATCCTCGGGTGGCACAACGCGTTGAGCCAGCCGATGGCGGCCTTCCTCTCGCCCGGCACGCCGAGCACCGTCGCCGGAACCGTCTACGTCGCTGCCATCTGGCGGTCGGAGACGACCCGTCCGTGCAGCCGTGGGGAGGGTCGCAGAGACTGCTCGAAGCGTTCCTTTCGACCATGACCCTGCCCGAGGCGGCGCCGGACGGCTCGCCGGCCGCCAGCTAGGCCCGTTAGTCGGGGAATGCCTCCGGGCCTCGCTCCGCGAGCTCGGAGGCTTCCTTGGCGTGGTCGTCGGACGGGAGCCAGGAGTACGGGTAGCGGTCGTCATCGAGCTCGAGCGCCTGCTTCGTGAGCTTCAGCGGGTGGAACGTGTCGACCATGACCGCGAGCTCCTCGGTCGACTCCTTGCCGATCGACGCCTCTACCGTGCCTGGGTGCGGACCATGCGGGATACCCGCGGGGTGGAGCGTGAACGACGAGATCTCCACACCGCGGCGGCTCATGAAGTTGCCGGCGACGTAGTAGATGACCTCGTCGCTGTTGATGTTCGAGTGGTTGTACGGCGCCGGGATCGCCAGCGGGTGGTAGTCGAACTTGCGGGGCACGAACGAGCAGACGACGAAGTTCCGGGCCTGGAACGTCTGGTGGACCGGCGGCGGCTGGTGGACGCGGCCGGTGATCGGCTGGAAGTTCGCGATGTTGAACCGGAACGGCCAGAGGTAGCCATCCCAGCCGACGACGTCGAACGGGTGGTGCTTGAAGTGGTACGCGGTCAGCCGGTCGGTCGAGCGGACGTGGACGACAAATTCGCCCTCATCTGTCCGAGCCGGGACATCGTCTGGCGCGTCGAGGTCCCGCTGCGAGTACGGCGAGTGCTCCAGGAGCTGGCCGTAGTCGTTGCGATAGCGCTTCGGCGGCTCGATCTCCGAGGGCGCCTCGAGGTACAGGATCCGCTGGGCTGAGCCCTGATCCGGCTCCAGTCGCCAGGTCGTGCCGATCGGCAGGACGAGGTAGTCGCCCGGGCCGTACCGCAGCGGCCCGAAGACCGTGTCGCAGACGCCCGAGCCCTCGTGGACGAAGAGCATCTCGTCCGCGACCCCGTTGCGGTAGAACTGGTTCTCGGGCATCGCCTCGGCGGGTCGCACGATCCCGAAGACCACGTCGCTGTTGAAGTACAGCGGGATCCGACCGGAGATCGCGTCGCCCTTCGGCTCGACCGAGCCGGTCTTCGTCAGGTGGTGGCGGTGGGCCTTCTCGTCCGCGGCCTCGAGCTTGATCTCCCGAACCGGTTCGATCCTGTGGGTCCGCGTCGGGGGAACGAGGTGGTAGAGCAGCGAGCTGCGCCCGGTGAAGCCCTCGACTCCGAACAGCTCCTCGGCGTAGAGGCTGCCGTCCGCCTGGCGGTGCTGGGTGTGTCGCTGCTGCGGGATGGACCCGTGGCGGACGTAGTACATGGAATCAGTCTAGTCGCGGGTCGTGCGGCGGCGCCCTGCGACGTAAGACCGCTGGATCGGTCCTTCCCTCAGCCGCTGCGACCTCGGGCGAGGACCGGCCAGCGACCGACGATGGCCCCGGCGCGGGTGACCGTGAACTCGTCGCGGGTATCGATGACCGGGCAGACGTGATTCGGGACGACGGCGAGCACCTCACCAACCGCGGGGCTCGGCGTTCCCTCCGGGATTCGCACCACGCCGTGGTAGTCGCTCAGCCGGTCGATCACCGCGTCCGGGTAGGCAGGGATCGCGCCGTAGCCCTCGAGGTACGGGGCGATGTCCTTGGTGAGCGTCTTGGCGCCGGCGTCGATGACGACCTGGCCGTCGACGGCGGTGCTCACGACCGTGGCTGCCACGGCGAGTGCGATTCCGTCGACCGGCACGGCGCCGATCGCCCACTGCTGGCGATCCCCGAGCAGGTACGTGCCCGCCCGTATCTCGTTCACCGGCGCAACCGCCGCGGTGAGCTGCGTCGGGGTCGATCCGGCGGAGATCGTGGGGCTCTCGATCCCGAGGGCGAGCAGCGCATCGGCGCCAGCCGTCAGCGCACGGACCTCGTCGGCGCCTGCCGGCTCGGAGCCGCCGGGCCGATATGCGTGGCCGCCGTGCGTGAACACGCCCCGGACGTCGAGACCGAGACGCATGGCCGTCTCGACGATCGACCGCGCATCGTCAGGCCGTGCGCCCGTCCGCCGATTGCCCGGATCGAGCTCGAGGAGCACCCGCAACGGCCGCGACCCGCGAACCGCCGCCGCGAGCCGCTCGGCGCCATCGATCGAGTCGAACCCCACGGAGAGCAGGAGCCCGGGCCGGGCCGCCAGCGCGCGCAGCCGATCGACCTTCGGCCCTTCCGCGAGGATCGGGTAGGCGATGAAGATGTCGTCGAAGCCGGCGTCCGCGAACACCTCGGCCTCGCCCAGGTTCCCGACGGTGATCCCGCGCGCGCCCGCGTCCAGCTGCAGACGGGCCAGATCGGGGCTCTTGTGGGTTTTCACGTGTGGGCGCAGGGCCACGCCTCGCTCGTCGAGGGCGGACTGGAGCTGCCGCGCGTTGCGCTCGACGATGTCGAGATCGACCACGCTCTCCGGCGTGTCGAGCCCGTCGGGCAGGAGGGGGGCGATCATCCGCGCCGGCTTGACCTCGGTCACCGGCGGCTCCAGGCCTCCGGGTCTTTCAGCATCCGGCGCACGTCCTTCGGCAGCTTCCCGCCGACGACGTCGGCGAGCGTCGTCGCCTCGAGGACGGCTCGCATGCTCGCGCGGAGCGCGACCCACACCTCCCGCAGGCTGGCGGCCGGGCCTGGGTACGAGACGTCCTCCGGGGCCTCGTCGCGAACACCGGCGAGCGGACCGTCGATGGCCCGGATCACGTCCGCCAGCGTGATCTTCGAGGCTCGTCGGGCCAGCCGGTAGCCGCCGGTCCGGCCGCGCTGGCTGACGACGAGGCGGGTTCGCCGCAGGTCGACGAGCAGGTTCTCGAGGAACTTGGACGGGATCGCCTGGGCCTGGGCGATCGCGTCAGCCCGAACCGGCTCGTCTCCGGCGGCGGCCAGCTCCAGCAGCGCCCGGATCGCGTAGTCGGCTCTCGCGGAGACCCTCACTCGACGAGTCTACGGACCGGCCCACGGAGCGGAGCGGCCGCCCCACGCTCGGCGCCCGCGAACGTCAGGCCGGCTGCGTCCCCGTCGCGGAGAGCCGCCGGCTCCGGTTCCGGAGGTAGAGCCACGACACGATCATTCCCGCCGACGCGATGACGATGAGCCGCAGGACGAGCCCGATGGAGGGATCGACGCCGAAGAGCGACAGCGCCCGGTCGACGTTCAGGAAGATGATCAGGGCCCCGACGCCGGTCCCCAGGACCTGGTCGTTCATCCGGCTCACCAGCCACGCCGACAGCGGCGCGGCGATCACCCCGCCCAGGAGCATCATCCCGACGATCCCGAGGTCGATGCCCGCGGAGCCGAGCGCAAGCAGGAAGCCGATGCTCGCGCAGATCGAGACGATGAACTCCGAGCCGCTGACCGTCCCGATGATCTTCCGAGGCTGCATCCGGCTCGAGGCCATCAGGGTGGAGGTCGTGACCGGGCCCCAGCCACCCCCGCCGCTGGCGTCGAGGAAGCCGCCGACCAGGCCGAGGGGGACCAGCGCCCAGCGCCGCTGCGAACCCATCCCGGCACCGATCAGTCCCGGCGCCTCGCGCCCGGCCTCCTTCGCTGCCGCGACCCGGCGGCCGTGCAGGAAGCGAACCAGGATGACCGCGCCGAGGGCCAGCAGCACGACCGATACCCAGGGGCGCGCCGCATCGAGCGACAGGTTCGACAACACGACGGCCCCGAGGAAGGCCCCGACCCCGCCAGGGATGCCGATCATGAGGAGGACCTTCCCGTTGACGTTCCCGAGCCGCCAGTGGGAGATGCCGGAGACGCCGGACGTGCCGATCTCCGCGAGGTGGACGGACGCGGAGGCGAGGGCCGGTGCGAGGCCCAGGGTCAGCAGCAGGCTGGTGGACGTGACGCCGTAGCCCATCCCGAGCGAGCCGTCGACGAGCTGGGCGATGAAGCCGGCAACGGCGATCGCGATCAGGGTCGGCATCGGTCATCCTTCAGTTCACTAAATCCACCAATTTAGTGGAGTTAGTGGAGATAATGACCGATCCCGGCGACGCGCGTCAACCCCTGCCCGGCTCAGCGGCCCGGGCGCACCACGATCGGCGTCTCCAGCGTGCCCAGGCGATCTCCCTTGAGCGTCACGAGGTCGCCGGGTTCCAGCCATCGGCCGAGTGTCGCGTCCTTCACCTCGAGGAGGCATCCGGTGCCCAGGGTCCCGCTCCCAAGGATCTCGCCCGGGCGGACGTGGACATCCGCGGAGGCACGGGCGAGCATCTCTCCGAACGAGTACCGGGCGGCCGACCACGACCCCCGCGACACCTCGACGACCCCGCCGTCCGCTCCCGCGACCGTCACCGTCAGCTCGATCTCGGGCGCCTTGGCGCCGCCGCCGAGCCGATCGGCGAGCTCGTCCGGGGTCACGATCCAGGGCCCGATCGTCAGCGCGAAGTCCTTGCCCTTCGCCGGCCCCAGCCGAACCGTCGACTCGTCGCGCTGGAGGTCGCGCGCGGACCAGTCGTTCAGGAGGAAGTAGCCGCCGATCGCCTCGGCGGCGCGCTCGGCCGGCAGGTCGAACGCGGGGGTGTCGACCACAGCGCCGACCTCGAGCTCGAAGTCGAGCTCCTTCGACTCCCGCGGCGCCCAGACGGCGTCGTTGGGGCCGCGGACCTCCGACGTATTCGAGAAGTAGAAGATCGGCAGTCGGTACCAGGCCTCCGGGATGTCGTTCTGGCGGCGGGCCCACATCGTCGCGACGTGCTGCTCGAACGCGTAGAAGTCGCGGAACGTGGGTGGCCGCAGGACGGGCGGCCCGAAGGCCAGGTCCGCCTCGCCGAGGACCGCGTCGTCGTCCTCGCCCCGGACCCCGCCGAATTCCTCGAACCCGTCGACGAGCTCGCGAAGCGCCTCGATGCGAAGGCCGCGGGCCAGGTGCTCGTCGAGGGTCGTGATCGGCTGGCGGAACAGGATGGAGTTATGCGCCCGGCGAGCATCGGCCGCGACCAGCCGCCGCCGAACGACCTCGAGGTCCAGCCAGGGCCCGTCGACCCATGTCGGCGCCGCGGCGAGGCGCCAGGGCGCCCCGGCCGCGCCATGCCGCTCGCGAACGTGGGCAACCCGCACGCCCGGAGTCTATGGCAGCATCCACGGCGAGCACCGGGAGCGAACGGGATGCGCCTTCAGCGTCGAAAGTTCTCCGACTCGACGGACGTCCGGAGGTTCCCGCACGGCCACATCGAGGTCGTCGAGATGGACGACAACGTGGTGGGCCGGATGGTCTATGAGCCCGGCTGGCGATGGTCGGTCGATGTCAAGCCGATTGCCGGAACGACCGCCTGCCAGTTCCACCACGTCGGCTACTCCGTCTCGGGCCGCCTGCGGGTCCAGATGCCGGACGGCACGGAGCTCGAGACCGGGCCGGATGAGACCTTCGAGTTCCCGCCGGGGCACGACGCCTGGGTCGTCGGGGACGAGCCGTGGGTCGGGATCGACTTCGAGGCCATGCGGACGTACGGCAAGCTGGCCGACGCGACATCCGGCCGGACCCTCGCGTCGATCCTCATCACCGACATCGTCGATTCGACGCGGCGCGCGGCGGAGCAGGGACCCGTCCGCTGGCGCGAGGTCATCGCCGACCACAACCGCAAGGCCTCCGGGGCGATCGACCGGCATCGGGGGCGGCTCGTCAAGACGACCGGCGACGGCGTGCTCGCCGTCTTCGACTCCGCGGAACGCGCGGTCCGGGCAGCCGGCTCGATCCGCGGGGTCGCCAACGGCCTGGACCTGGAGATCCGCGCGGGCGTGCACAGCGGGGAGGTCGAGGTCTCGGCCGACGACATCCGTGGCATCGCGGTCCACACCGCCGCCCGGATCATGGGCGCGGCCGGATCAGGGGAGATCCTCGTCTCCGCGACAGTGATGGACCTCGTGGACGGCTCCGACCTGGCGTTCGAGGACGCCGGCCTGCACGATCTCAAGGGGCTGTCGGGCAGGCGTCAGCTGTTCCGCCTCGTCGGCTGAGCCTCAGAACGGCTTGAACATCATCAGGTACAGGATCACAACGAAGCCCCCGGCGCCGACCCAGAGAAGAAGCTCCGGGCGCCGTGACGCCTGCAGCGCAGCAAGCTCCCCGTCGCTGACGGGGACGGGGTCCGCGTCGCCGGGCTTGGCGTTGCGAGGTCGCTGACCGATCGCGATGCGCAGTGCTCGCAGATAGGCCCCGCCGATGGGCGTCATCAGGATCCCGATCACGAGGAACAGGGCCAGCGAGATCCAGATCCACCAGCGGCCGAACGACTGGAGCACGATGCCGGCCACGATGCCGCTGATGAGCAGAACCAGCAGGCCGATGCCGGCAACGGCCAAGCGACCAGCCGGACAGGTCGAGCAGCGCGCCGAGCTTGGCCCGGTCCTTCTCCTTGCGAACCTGGAAGAGCGTGAACATCGAGACGCCGTGCCCGGCGACGAACATGAAGGCGCCCAGAACGTGCAGGAACACGAGCAGGCGGCTGTATGGGGTCAGGTCCACCTCATCCTCCTTCCGAACGAGTCGATCGATTGGGCTGGATCACCTCAGGCCAGCGCGGGCGTCCGCTCGCGCCAGACAGCCCGCGCGTAGAGCAACGCCACGACGAACATGACGACGGCGTTGACGGGGTGGAGCGCCTCGATGGCGTTGACCCCGATGTACGGCAGCGACGACTGCACGATGTACAGCCCGAGGACCCCGAGGCTCTGCAGGATCCGCCGCCGGCCGAGACCGGTCGGCAGAGCGGTGAGCACGAGCACGAGCGCGAACAACCCGATGAAGTAGCCCAGGTTCCTGTGGTTCTCGAAGTTGCTGTTCCCGCCGAGCTGTGGGATCGCGACGCCGGCGAGCCAGACCTGGACGACGATCGATCCGACGAGCAGCCACGCCACCGCGGCGTGGAGCTGACGAAACAGTGGGCGCATGGTCAGACCTTCCTCCCCTCTCTCTGTGCTGGTTGCCCGGCGAGCATCCGGCGCTGCCGAGCAAGCTCGATGAGGCTGTTGCCGACGACCTCGATGGACTCCTCAAGGTTCAGGCCCGCTGCGCGAAGGTCATGAAGCGGGGCGTAGTTCACGTACGCCCGAGTCGCCGCTGCCACCACCCGGTCCGCAGCGAGATCCCGGAACGTTGCCTCGAACAGCCGGGCGGCGGTCTCGTAGTAGAGCGCCGCGCGCTTCTGGAGGACCGGGTGCTCCATGTCCCTGGCGAACGCCGGCCAGTCTTCCTCGCTCCGGACGTAGAACCGGAACATCGCATCGACATATCGGCGGATCCGGTCCGGTTCTGGTTCGACGCCGTCCTGGAGCCGCGCGTCGGGAATCTCCATCGTGATCGCGACGTCGTCGAGGACGGCCTCCAGGAGCCCATCGGCGGAGCCAAAGTGGTTGAGGATCGTGCCGCGGGCGACATCGGCTCGTTCCGCGATGGCGGCGGTGGTCGTGTTGGAGATGCCGTGCTCGCGGTACAGCGCGCGAGCGGCGACCCGGATCCGGCGGCTCGTCGCCGCAGCGGTCTCCGCGCGTCGGTCCTGGTTGTAGGTCCTCGGGGCCATCGCGCCAGTATTGATTGACTGTACCTAGCCGTCAATATCAGCCACATCGAATTTTCCAACGCTGCGCGCGCACCATCCATCTGTACGGTCGGAAGGCGTCCCCGTTGGACGCTCAGACGAGTGCCGGCGGTGGATCGAGAGCTCGTGATCGCGGCGCAGCACGGGGACCAGGTCGCATTCGTCGACCTCGTTCGCGGCCGCATCGATCGCTTGTTCGCGATCGCACGACGGATCCTTCGAGATGTCGATCGGGCCGAGGATGCCCTGCAGGACGCGCTGGTGATCGCCTGGCGTGACCTGCCGAGCCTCCGCGATCCGGACCGGTTCGATTTCTGGATCCATCGAGTCCTCGCGAACAAGTGCATCGAGCACGCGCGCAGGGACCGGCGCCGGTACGCGAATCTCCAGGTCCTGGACGTCGACGGCTTCTCCGCGCCCGATCAGCTCGCTGGCATCGTCGATCGCGACATCGTGGACCGCGCCTTCCGCCGGCTGACGCCGGAGGAGCGGGCGGTCCTCACCCTTCGCTACTACCTCGGGTACGAGCCGTCGGCCATCGCGAAGCCTCCTCGATGTCCCGGCCGCCACGATCCGATCCCGTCTCCACCATGCCCACCGCGCCATGCGCGCCGCCATCGAGGCGGACGCACGGGCCACCGCCGTCGGAGGGTCGTCAGCATGAAGCGCAGCCCCGACGTCGACCTCGTGCTCCGTGACTACTTCGCGGAAGACGGCCTGACTGCGCCCGACTACGTCCTGGACGTAGTCGAGCAGCGGATCAGCCGTCAGCCGCAGCGGCGCATGTGGCCCTTCCCACGGAGGACCAACGTGACCACCCAGATCAAGCTCATCGCCGCGCTTGCGGCGGTGCTCGTCGTCGCCGTCGTCGGCTACAGCCTGCTGCCGGGCATGTCCGGCCCGGGAACCCCAACCACCGCCCCAACCCAAAGCGCCCAGTCAACCTCGGCGGCCACCGCCGTCCCGACGGCCACCGCCGTCCCGACGGCCGCCGCCAGGTATCCGGCGTGGTACCCGCCCGATGCGGTCGCCGACGCAAACGGCGCCGGGATCCTGACTGCCGGCAGCCACAGGACCCGGGTCTTCAGGACGGCGTTCACCTTCAGTGCTCCAGACGGCTGGGTCAACCCGTATGACGAGCCGAGCTACTTCACGCTGTTCCCGGACACGCCCGCCAACCAGGCCGAGTTCGCGCGCGCCGAGCGCCTCGCCCACTCCATCGTCATGGGGCCGCATACCAGCCCGTGGTTCTTCTGTGAGTCGGTCGAGAACAACGGGGGCGCGACGGCGGCCGAGATGGTGGCTGCCTTGGCGGCCAACGAAGCCGTGGCGACGACGGGGCTGATCGACGTCACGATCGGTGGCCTGACCGGCAAGCAGTTCGACGTCCGGCGTAATCCACTGGCACCTGCCCGCCCAGCCCGGAGGACCCGCCTGGGCTGAACCTCGCGGAGGAGCGCATTCGGGGGATCCTTCTCGACATCCCGAACGGCGGCGTCATCGTGATCTTCGTGGGCTCGATCACCTCGGCCGACCACGAGGCATTCCTCGCCGAGGCGATGCCGATCATCGAGAGCTTCGAGTTCGACCTCGAGCAGTAGCCGAGTCCGCGCGGCGGCTCGGCATCCCCAGCCGAGGCCCCGCTCCATTCGACCCTGTGGTCCCGCGGCGTCGTCCCGACGCCGCGGGCCGCTGTCCTCTACAGGTTCCCGCGCCGAGCCTGCTCGATCTCGATCGCCTCGAAGAGCGCCTTGAAGTTGCCGACGCCGAAGCCGCGCGAGCCGTGGCGCTCGATGATCTCGAAGAAGAACGTCGGGCGGTCCTGGATCGGGCGGGTGAAGATCTGGAGGAGGTAGCCCTCCTCGTCGCGGTCGGCCTCGATGCCCAGCTCCTCGAGGGTCTCCATCGGGACGCCGACGTCGCCGACGCGGTCGGCGAGGGTCTCGTAGTAGGCATGGGGCATGCCCAGGAACTCGATGCCGTTCTCGCGCAGCTGGCGGACGGTCGTGACGATGTCCTCGGTCCGGAGCGCGATGTGCTGCGTCCCGGAGTCCAGGTAGTAGTCGAGGAACTCCTGGATCTGGCTCTTCTTCTTGCCCGAGGCCGGCTCGTTGATCGGGAACTTGATCCGGCCGTTGCCGTTGGTCATGACCTTCGACATCAGGGCCGAGTACTCGGTGTGGATGACCTTGTCGTCGTAGTGGATGAGCTGGGCGAAGCCGAAGACGTCGCGGTAGTAGTCGACGAACCGGTTCATGTCGCCGAGCTCGACGTTGCCGACGCAGTGGTCGATCTCGAGCAGGCTCAGGCCCTGCGCGGCCGCGGCAGGCTTCTTGATCTTCCGGTAGCCCGGGGCGAAGACGCCGTGGTAGTCGCGCCGGTCGATGAACGAGTGACGGACCTCGCCGTACGTGCCGACCGCGCTGCGCCGCAGGACGCCGTCCTCGCCGCCGTCGAGCTCGACGGGCTCGATCGCCGATGTCGCGCCGCGGGTCGTCGTCTCGCGCCATGACGAGGTCGCGTCGTCGACGCTGAACGCGATGTCCTTGACGCCGTCGCCGTGCCTCGCGACGTGCTCGGCGATCTCGCCGTCGGGGGTCAGGGCCCCAGTGACGACGAGGGTGATGTCGTTCTGGCGCATGACGTAGCTGATCCGATCGCGGATGCCCGTCTCGAGGCCTGCGTAGGCGATCGGGGTGAAGCCCCACAGGGCCCGGTAGTAGTGGGCCGCCTGCTTGGCGTTCCCGACCCAGAACTCGACGTGGTCGACGCCGTTCAGGGGCAGGAAGTCCTTGGCCTCCTTGTAGGCGTCCTTGTTGAGATGGGCGCCGGATTGGTTGGCGGCGCCCTTCGTGAGCGTGTCGGTCATGACGGCTGCTCCCCTGCTGTTCGCGGCGCTCTCGCGCTGGGGCGATGCAATTGGGACGATGGTAGTCCCGGCTCCGTTGCAGGCGCGACAGCGCGATCCCGGCGTTCCACGTGCGACACTCCCGCCATGGCGTCGATGCAGGAGCTGGCCGAGCGGCTCGAGCGGGCAACGGCGGACCTGGTCGCCCTGGGTCCGGCCGTGGCCGCCGGGGAGCCGTGGGGGCTCACGGCCGTCTACGCGCCGGGGCCCGAGTCGAGCTGGGGCCCGCGCGAGGTCCTCGCCCACGTCGCCGAGATGCTCCCGTTCTGGCAGGGCGAGATCGAGCGGATCGTCGACGCCGAAGTCGGACCGGGAGGTGCCGAGCCGCCGGCGTTCGGGCGCCTCGAGGACGACCCGATCCGGGTCCAGCTCATCGGGCGCGACCGGGCCTTCCCGGGACGGGAGCTGCTGGGCCGGATCGATGTCGAGGGCCGGCGCGTGGCCGCGCGGCTTCGGGCGCTCGAGCCCCAGGCGGGGCTGCTGGGCCGACACCCGACCCGCGGCGACCTCTCGATCGCGGACCTGGCCGAGCGACTGATCGTCGCCCACGCCGAGGGGCACGTGACCCAGCTTCGCGAGTCCGTCGGGGGCTCGAACTAGCGCCTCGGCGAGGCGACCGACCGATGTTCATGCTCTGGGCGATCCCCGCGGGGATCCTGGCCGGTCTCGCGATCGGTGGGCGGCTCGGCAACCTCTCGACGCTGCGGTTCCGGTGGGGCTGGCTCGCGGTGGCCGGGCTGGTGGTCCAGCTCGTCCTCTTCACGCCGACCGGGGACGCGCTCGCCGGGAACGCTGGGCCGCCGATCTACCTTGCGTCGACGCTCGCGGTGTTCGTTGCCGTCCTCCGGAACATCCGGCTGCCCGGGATGCCGGTCGTGCTCTTCGGCTCGCTGTCGAACCTCCTCGCGATCTCGGCGAACGGTGGCTTCATGCCGGCCGATGCCAACGCCATGGAGATTGCCGGCCTGCCCCCCGGCGACCACGCGAACAGCGTCGTGCTCGCCGATCCGGCCCTGCGCCCGCTGACGGACATCTTCGCGCTGCCCTCGTGGCTGCCGATGGCGAACGTCTTCAGCATCGGTGACGTCCTCATCGCGGTCGGGATCGTGTGGACGATCGCGGCGACGATGCGCCGGCCGCTCGCACCCGAAGCGTCTGCCGCCCCGGCCGAGGCGCAGGTCTAGCGAGGCGCTCTCCCTACCGGGTCCTGGCCGCCCTAGCGGGGTTCGCGCGCCTCGGTCTCGGCTTCGGTCTCGGCCTCCGATGGCACGCCGACCTCGAGCTGCTCACCGAGCTCGACCGTTCGCCGGAACGCCGCCCAGACCGCTTCGGAGAGGACCGTGCGGAGCCGCCCGGACTCGAGCTCGTGGAGCGCCGCGGCGCTCGTGCCGCCGGGCGAGGTCACCATGTTCCGAAGCTGCGCCGGGTGCATCCCGGACTGCTTTGCGAAGAGCGTGCTGCCCTCGAGCGTCTCGAGCACGAGGTCGTGCGCCACGTGGCGCGCGAAGCCGAGGTGGACGGCCGAGTCGATGAGGGCTTCCATCACCAGGAAGACGTAGGTGGGGCCCGTGCCGGAAACGGCGGTCGCCATCGCCACGAGCCGCTCGTCATCGACCTCGATCTGGTGGCCGAGTGCGGACAGGAGCGCCGCCGCCTGCTCGCGCTGGGCCTCGGAGGTCTCCGGGGTCGCGTACCAGACGGTCATGCCCTTGCCGAGCTGGGCCGGCGTGTTGGGCATGCTGCGGACGACCTCGCGGTGGCCGAGATGGCCCATGAGCGCGCGGGTCGTCGCGCCGGCCAGCACGCTGATCACGAGCTGCCCCGGGCGCAGCCGACCGCGAATCTCGCGCCCGACCCGGCCCAGCATCTGGGGCTTGATCCCGAGCAGGACGACGTCCGCGCCCTCGACGGCGGCGGCGTTCGAATCGACCGTCCGAATGCCGTGGGCCCGCTCGAGCGCCTCGCGGCGGTCAGCCCGCGGGTGGCTCGCGACGATCCGGTCAGGCGCGACGACCTGGTCGCGGAGCAGGCCGGCGATGATCGCCTCGGCCATGACGCCGGAGCCGACGGTCGCGATCGAGGCGCGCGCGAGGGAGGACATGGGGCGCGCAGTATGCCACGAGGTCCGCGGCGCCCCGATCGGCGCGAGGCTGTTCGGGGCGCCCAGAGGCGCCTTCAGCTCAGCGAGGTTTCGCCGCGTCCACCGCTTCGCGCGCGGCCGCGCGGTCCGTGAACCAGAGCGCGTCGATCGGCGTGTAGTTGGCCCACTCGGCCGGGCACCTGGTCCTCGGGGAAGATCGCGTTCACCGGGCACTCCGGCTCGCAGGCCCCGCAGTCGATGCACTCGTTCGGGTCGATGAAGAGCTTCCGGTCGACGCCTTCCTCGTAGTGGATGCAGTCGACGGGACAGACCGAGACGCACGAGATATCCAGGACGTCGATGCACGGCTCTGCGATGACGTAGGACATGACGCGCTGGACTCCTCCGACTGCGCCGGCCCCGATTGGGATCGGTAGCGTACAACGGCTCCCGCGGCCTTGACACGGCATCTGCCGCACGCGGACACTCCCGGAACCTCGCGGTCCGGCGAGGTCTTCGAGGAGACGCTTGGCCATCCTGACCAGCGGGGACGCGCAGGTCGCGGCGCCCACCGCCGCGGTCGGGGACCGCCCCGGCCGGGGCGAAGCCCGCGGTGCGCCTCGAACACCTGACGAAGCGCTTCACCGGCGAGACCGGCCGACGAGCCGCGCGCTCCGGTGCGTCCACGACCACCGACGGCGACGCCGTGGTCGCCGTCGACGCCATCGACCTCGACATCGCCGATGGCGAGTTCTTCTCGATGCTCGGCCCGTCGGGCTCGGGCAAGACCACGACGCTCCGGATGATCGCCGGCTTCGAGCTGCCGACCGAGGGTCGCGTCTGGCTCCACGGCGAGGACGTCACGCGGAAGCCGCCGTTCGAGCGCGACGTCAACACGGTCTTCCAGGACTACGCGCTGTTCCCGCACATGACGGTCGGTGACAACGTCGCCTACGGGCTGACGGTCCGGAAGGTCCCGAAGGCCGACCGGCAGCGCCGCGTCGGCGAGGCACTGGCGATGGTCCGCCTGTCCGGCTACGAGCGCCGCAAGCCCTCGCAGCTCTCCGGCGGGCAGCGGCAGCGCGTCGCGCTCGCGCGGGCGCTCGTGAACCGGCCCCGCGTCCTCCTCCTCGACGAGCCCCTCGGCGCCCTCGACCTGAAGCTGCGCGAGGAGATGCAGATCGAGCTGAAGGCGATCCAGCAGGAGGTCGGGATCACGTTCATCTACGTGACCCACGACCAGGAGGAGGCGCTGACCATGAGCGACCGCCTCGCGGTGTTCAACCGCGGCCGGATCGAGCAGGTCGGCTCGCCGGCGGACCTCTACGAGCGGCCGTCGACGGCGTTCGTGGCCGGGTTCGTCGGGACCTCCAACCTCCTCCGCGGCGACGTGGCGAAGAGCCTCGTCGGCGAGGAAGGGCTGTTCACCGTCCGCCCGGAGAAGATCCGGCTCACGGAGCCCGGTGCGGCGTTGCCGACGACGAGGTCGGTGCGGATGGCACCATCCGTACCGTGGTGTACCTCGGGCCGGACACCCGCTACATCGTGGCGCTGGACGCCGGCTCGGACCTGGTGGTCACCCAGCAGAACCTGACGACATCGTCCATGGAGGTGCTGGCCGCACAGGGGCAACCCGTGCGGCTGGTTTGGAAGCGACAGCACGTGCTCCGCGTCCAGGAGTGACGCGGCGGGCGGGCTGAGAGGAGGAGACATGTTCCAGCGGAAACTCGGGGGAGCCTGGTCGCCGTCGCGGCGATCGTCGCCGCCTGTGGTCCGGGAGGGACAGCGTCGCACCGCGCCGACCACCGGCCCGGCGACGGCCGCGCCCGGCACGGCGGCCCCGGCCTCGGAAGGACCGCCGCCGCACCCAGGCCGCCGATCGGCGAGGGCGAGGGCGAGCTCAACCTCGTCATCTGGGCCGGCTACGCCGAGCGTGGCGACGTCGACGCGGCGCTACGACTGGGTCACGCCGTTCGAAGAGAGCACGGGCTGCATGGTCAACACGACCGACATGACCGACTCGAACAACGGCGTCTCAGCTCATCCAGGGCGGGCAGTACGACGGCATCTCGGCGTCCGGCGACGCGACGACCCGCCTGATCCAGGGCGGCCTCGTCGCGGCCGATCGACACGTCGATCCTGCCCGAACTACGCCAACGTCTTCGCGGGCCTGAAGGACCTGCCCCACAACACCGTCGACGGCGTCAACTACGGCGTCCCGCACGGCCGCGGCGCGAACCTGCTCATGTACAACACCGAGGACGATCACGACGGCGCCCACCACGTGGGACGGCGTCTGGGAGGGCGCGCGCCGGCTACAAGGGCAAGATCAGCATCTACGACTCGTCGATCTACATCGCCGATGCCGCGCTGCATCTCATGGCCACGCAGCCCGCCCTCGGCATCACCGACCCCTACCAGCTCAACGAGGCCCAGTTCGCCGCCAGCATCGCGCTCCTCGAGAAGCAGCGCGACGAAGGCGATCCGCTGTACTGGAGCGTCTACACGGACCAGATCGCCTCGTACGCCGCGGGCGACGTCGACGATCGGCACGACGTGGCCGCTCCAGGTCGCGCTCGCTCAAGGCCGACGGCGTGCCCGTGGAGGGGCTCCTCCCCGACGAGGGCTCGACCGGCTGGTCCGACACCTGGATGATGGCCAAGGGCGCCGCGCATCCGAACTGCATGCTCATGTGGATGGACCACATGATGTCCGCCGAGGCGAACGCCCTGGCGACGGTCTGGTTCGGCGAGGCCGCGACCAGCTCGCAGGCCTGTGCGTTCGCCGAGACCATCTCGCCGGGCCACTGCGATGCCCAGCACGCGACCGACGAGGACTACTTCTCGAAGGTCCACTACTGGGCAACGCCGCAGGAGGACTGTGCAGACGACGACGCAGCCACGGCCTGCAAGTCGCAGGACGACTGGGTCGACGCCTGGACGACGCTCCGCGGCAGCTGACCCTTCCGCAAAACGTGAATCGAAGGGCTCCCCGAACCTCGGGGAGCCCTTCCATTGCCTGAGACCATGACCACCGCCACGACGACCTCGGATCCGCCGCGCCGCCCAGGGCTCCTGCGCCGGCTCGCGATCTGGCTGTTCCCGCGACGACGCCTTCAGCTCGGGCTCCTGCTGACGACGCCGCTCGGCTGGCTCGTCATCGTCTACCTCGGCTCCCTGTTCCTGCTGCTGCTGAGCGCCTTCTGGGCCCACGACGGGTCCACCGGCAAGGTCACGCCGTTCGCGTGGTCGCTGGACGCGTTCGAGACGCTGTTCGGGCAGGACGTCTACCGGACCGTCGCGCTGCGCACCCTCGGCGTCGCGGCAGCGGTGACGCTGACCGACGCGCTACTCGCCTTCCCGATCGCCTACTACATGGCCCGCGTGGCATCGCACCGCGTTCGGAACACGCTGGTCGTCGCGGTACTCGTGCCGCTCTGGGCGGCATACCTCGTCAAGGTCTATGCCTGGCGCACGATCCTCCAGGGCAACGGTCTGCTCGACGTCGTGCTCGAGCCGTTGGGGATCGGCCAGCCCTGGCAGGGCCTGAAGGAGATCGCCAACTCGTGGCTGGTCCTCAGCTACCTGTGGCTGCCGTACATGATCCTTCCGCTCTACGCCGGCCTGGAGCGGATCCCGAGCTCCCTCCTGGAGGCCTCGGCAGACCTCGGGGGCAAGGCCCGGACGACGTTCCGACGGGTGATCCTGCCGCTGTCGTTTCCGGCGCTGGTCGCGGGCTCGATCTTCACCTTCTCGCTGACCCTCGGCGACTACATCACCCCGGACCTCGTGTCCGACGAGTTCTTCATCGGCAACGTGATCTACAACAACTCCAGCCTCGGCAGCCCGCCGCTGGCGGCGGCGTTCTCGCTCGTGCCGATCACGATCATGGTCGTGTACCTGCTCGTGGCCCGACGCCTGGGCGCGTTCGAGTCGCTGTGATCGGTCCAGCCCGATGACCGAGTCGCGGCTCGCGCGGGGGCTCCTGCGGCTCGCGAGTGGGGGCGTCCTCGTGTTCCTCTACCTCCCGCTGGTCGTCGTGGTCATCTACGCGTTCAACTCGAGTCGAATCCAGGCCTGGCCCCCGCAGGGGTTCACGCTGCGCTGGTTCGAGCAGGCGCTCGAGAACCGGACCGTGATCCGGGCGGTGATCAACTCGCTCCTGGCCGGGACGTTCGCTACGGGGATCGCCCTGGTCCTCGGGACGCTCACCGCGATCAGCGTCCATCGGTACTCGTTCTTCGGGCGCCAGACGGTCTCGTTCCTGTTCATCCTGCCGATCGCGCTTCCGGGCGTGGTCACCGGCATCGCGCTCCAGCGGTCGTTCATCACGTTCGGGATCGACTTCGGCCTGATGACGATCGTCATCGGACACGCGACCTTCTGCGTCGTGATCGTGTTCAACAACGTCATCGCGCGGCTGCGCAGGCTGCCGCGATCGCCGGAGGAGGCCTCGGCCGACCTCGGTGGCGACGTCTTCACGACGTTCCGCCGGATCACCGGGCCGCGGCTCGGCACGGCGTTGATGTCGGCGGCGCTCCTGTCGTTCGCGCTGTCGTTCGACGAGATCATCGTCACGCTCTTCACGGCCGGGCCGGGCACCCAGACGATCCCGATGTTCATCTTCTCCTCGATCCAGCGCCCGAACGAGCTCCCGGTCGTGAACGTGGTCGCCTTCGTGCTGATCCTGCTGAGCATCGTCCCGGTCTGGCTGGCGCAACGGATCAGCGGCGCGGAGACCGCGGGGGCGAGGCTCTAGGCCACTCGGTTCGCGGCGGCGGCGGAGCGGCGGCGCGGCCCCGCTTGCACGAGCCGTGCGCACTCGCGCGCTACGATCGGTCGATGGCGACGTCCTTCGACGCGGCGACGGCCCGCGCGAACCTGCTCGCGGAGCGTGGCCGCCTGCTGGAGGAGCTCGGAGAGCCCATCGAGGCGCCCGGGCAGATGACCTACGGCTCCCAGGCGGCCGCCGCGAGCCACGTCTTCGAGCAGCAACGCGACCTGGCACTGCGGGACCGCTCACGGATCGAGCTCAACCAGGTCGAGACGGCGCTCCGAAGGCTCGACGACGGGACCTACGGCACCTGCACGAGCTGCGGGAACCCGATCGCGCCGGAGCGGCTCGAGGCGATCCCCTGGACGCCGGTCTGCATCGAATGCGCCCGGAAGGGCGCGCGATGACCGCCGTCGAGGGCGCGCCCGCGCGCGCTGCCGACGGAACCGAACCAGCCGACGGCCCGCTCGTGTCGCTCGAGGCCATCCGCGCGGCCACGGCGAATCTCGCGGGCGTCGCCATCCGGACGCCGCTGCTGCCGTTCGGCACGGCCGGCGCGGACGGTCCGCCGGTCCTCCTCAAGGCCGAATCCCTCCAGCCGATCGGGGCCTTCAAGATCCGCGGCGCCTACCACGCGATCGCCTCGCTGACCCCCGAGGAGCGGGCGCGCGGCGTCGTGACCCACTCGTCCGGCAATCACGCTCAGGGCGTCGCCCGGGCGGCGCGGCTGCTCGGCGTTCGGGCGGTCGTCGTCATGCCGTCGAACGCTCCCGAGATCAAGCGCCGGCGCGTCGAGGCGGACGGCGCGGAGATCGTGACCGTCGGGCCGGCAAGCAGCGAGCGCGAGGCGAAGACCGACGAGCTGATCCGCAAGCGCGGCCTCGTGTTCATCCCGCCCTACGACGACGACCGGATCATCGCGGGCCAGGGCACGGTCGGGCTCGAGATCGCAGAGGACGTGCCGAATCTCGCCGCCGTGCTGATCCCGATCGGCGGGGGCGGGCTGTCGAGCGGCGTCGCGGTGGCCGTCCGCGCGCTCCACCCAGGTGCGCGGCTCGTCGGGGTCGAGCCGGAGGTGGCCGCCGACGCCCAGGCGTCGCTTCGCGAGGGCCGGATCGTCCGCTGGGACGCGGCGCGGACCGGCAGCACGATCGCCGACGGCACGAGATCCCAGGCGATCGGCCGGCGGAACTTCGCTCACCTTTCACGCCTCCTCGACGACGTGGTCACCGTGCCCGAGAACGAGATCGCCGCGACGGTGCGACTGATCGCCGAGGAGTCGCGGCTCGTCGTCGAGCCGTCCGGCGCCCTCGCGCCTGCCGCGGCACGGTTCCGGGCCCGCGAGGCGGGTGTCGCGAGCCTGCGGGGCGTCGTCGTCGCGGTCGTCAGCGGCGGCAACGTGGACCCCGAGCGCTACCTCGAGCTGCTGGAGTCGCCGCTCCCGGCCTGAGTCGCGGCCTGGGTCGCCGCTTGCGCCGCGGCTGCCCGATTCCGCTCCAGCAGGTCGGCACGCTCTCGAAGCAACGCCCGCTGCGTATCGGCCCGCCGCTCGGCCGGAACGGCGTCGCGCTCCTCGTGGCGCATCCATGCGGCCACGACGATGAGGATCGCGGCGATGAAGACCACGTCCCCGGCGAGCCACATGATCCCGCCGGCGACCTGCTGGTCCGCCAGCGCATCGATGCCGTACGGCGACCCGAGCGTGGCGTAGTGCGGGTAGAGCGGCGCGTTGGCGAAGGTGATGAGCATCCCGAGGAACGAGCTCGGTGGCATCTGCAGGAGCAGGTACAGGGCGCGCACCGGGTAGGTGAGCCGGCGCCGGGCCGGGTCGGCCGCCACGACGGGCCACCAGAACAGCAGCCCGGCGCCGAGGAACGCGATGTGCTCGGCGTCGTGCACGAGGGCGTTCTCGAGCGCCGCGTCGAACAGGGGCGAGAAGTGGCTGACCCAGAGCACCAGGGTGAAGGTCACCCAGGCCACGACCGGGTGCCCCAGCGCCGCGACCGGGCCGGAATGGAGCACGCCGATGAGCCGCCGGCGCCAAGCCGGTGACGCCGCCCGCAGCAGCTGGGTGACCGGCGCCGAGAGGGCGATGAGCGGGGCCGCCCCGAGCATCAGCAGGAGGTGCTGGACCATGTGGACGGAGAACAGCGTCGTGTCGTAGCGCTCGATGCCGGAGAGCAGCGCGAAGGCGATCGCGGCCAGGCCGCCGAGGAATGCCGCGGTCCGGCGCAGCGGCACGGGGTAGGTCGGGTGCATCCGGCCCACGCGCGCGACGAGCAGCACCCACGCCACCCCCGCCAGCACCAATCCAAAAGCCACGACCGGATCGAACCGCCAGCCCAGCAGCAGGTTCGCGAGCGTGGGTGGCGCGGCCGGGACGGGCCCGTGGGCGGCCGCGGACAGCGGGAGGGCGAGGAAGGCGCCGGCAACGAGGAGGGAAACGAGGAACCGGGGCCGGGGCACGGCGCCATGGTCGCACGGCGCGCCCGATGGACCCCGCGCTATGATGACCCTCGGCTGGCCGATCGGGTCGGCCGTTCGCGTTCCCACCCCCGGCTGAGCCCCTCCCAGGCGCCGGGCCACGGTCCCGCCGACGCACCCGAGGAGTCATGTCGACCAGTCCGAGGAAGCGCCCCGCCTCCAGCGCGATCATCGCCGGTGGCGCCGTGGTCCTCCTGATCGCGATCACCGGGGTGGTCCTCTGGAGTCCCGCTGGCAACGCGCTCTACCCACCACCGCCGGCCACGGCCCAGGCGCGCGAGATCAGCGCCCTCTACGACGTCGTGTTCGCCCTCGCCGTCGTGATCTTCCTCGCGGTCGAGGGCCTGATCCTCTGGAGCATCCTCCGCTACCGGCGCCGGCCGGAAGACGTCGACCTCCCGCCCCAGACGCACGGCAACAACCTCGTCGAGGCGCTCTGGACGCTGATCCCGACGGTGATCGTCCTGTACCTCTTCGCGATCTCGTGGGACACGCTTGGCCACGTCGACGCCGTCAGCGCGGACCCGGACGTCCACATCAACGCCATCGCCGGCCAGTTCCAGTGGCAGTTCGAGTACATCGACAAGGACGGCAACGTCGTCGTCAAGCAGACCCGGGCCGCGGGCGAGGGCGGCGGCATGGCCGTTCCCGTCGGGCAGAAGGTCTACGTGACGCTCCAGAGCGACGACGTGATCCACGCCTGGTACGTCCCGCGCTTCCTGTTCAAGCGCGATGTCGTCCCGGGCCAGGTCAACCACTTCGAGTTCACGGTCGACGAGGCCGAGGCGGGCCAGGTCTTCCACGGCCAGTGCGCCGAGCTGTGCGGCACGGGCCATCGGATCATGCTCTTCGATGTCCACGCGATGACGCGCGCCGACTACGATGCCTGGCTCGCGGCCCTGATCGAGACAGCCAACGCGACCCCGCCGCCGCCCCCGTCAGGTGCGCCGGTGCTCGAGGTGGTCGCCAAGAACATCGCGCCCGAAGGATTCATCGAGAAGGAGCTCGACGTGGCCGCCAACGCGCCCTTCGTGATCCACTTCAAGAACGAGGACATCGGGTCCATCACCCACGACATCGACATCCACGGGCCGGACGGCACGTCGGTCATCGCCGACCAGGAGCCGATCGCCGGCGGGCAGGAGGCGAACTATGAGTACGAGCCCCTCGAGCCCGGCACCTACCAGTTCTTCTGCTCGGTTCACGTGGGCGTCCCGTCGATGACGGGCACGATCACGGTGCAGTGAGGATCCAGCGAGCATGGCGACACACGCACTGAACCCCGCCGCCGTCCCCGCCTACCGGGGCCGGCTGTACGAGTGGCTGACGACCACCGATCACAAGAAGATCGGGATCCTGTACGTCATCAACTCGTTCCTGATGTTCTTCATCGGGGGCGTGCTGGCGCTGGTCGTGCGGACCGAGCTCGCCCAGCCGGGCCTGCAGCTGTTCGCCGGCAACGAGCACGCCTACAACGAGGCGTTCTCGATCCACGCCACGGTCATGATCTTCCTGTTCATCATCCCGATGCTGGCAGGCCTCGGGAACTACGCCGTGCCGCTGATGATCGGCGCGCCGGACATGGCCTTCCCGCGGATCAACGCGCTGTCGTTCTGGATGCTGCCGCTCGGCGCGATCCTGCTGCTGCTCGGGTTCGTCGTCCCCGGCGGCGCGGCGGCGGCCGGCTGGACCAGCTACCCGCCGCTCACGGAGCGATTGCCGAACTCCGCGCCAGGCGCCGGCCAGGATCTCTGGATCGTGTCGCTGATCCTGATCGGCACGAGCTCGATCCTCGGCGGCATCAACTTCCTCGTCACGATCTTCAAGATGCGCGCACCCGGCATGACGCTCTTCCGGATGCCGATCATGGTCTGGACGGTCCTCGTCACGAGCGTGCTCGTCGTCATGGCGACGCCGGTGATCACCAGCGCCCTCGTGATGCTCTTCATCGATCGCAACTACGGCGGCACGTTCTTCCTGCCACCGGAGGGCCAGGCCGTCCTCTACCAGAACGTCTTCTGGTTCTACTCGCACCCGGCCGTCTACGTCATGGTCCTGCCGGCGATGGGCGTGATCAGCGAGGTCCTGCCCGTCTTCAGCCGGAAGCCGCTGTTCGGGTACAAGGCGTTCATCTTCGCGACGGCCGGCATCGGCGCGCTGGGCTTCTCCGTCTGGGCCCACCACATGTTCACCACCGGCGCGGTCTTCCTGCCGTTCTTCGCGCTCATGACGTTCTTCATCGCGGTCCCGACCGGGGTGAAGATGTTCAACTGGGTCTTCACGATGTTCCGGGGCCAGCTGACGCTCTCGACCCCGCTCATCTTCGCGATCGGCTTCCTGACGATGTTCCTGATCGGCGGGATCAACGGCGCCTTCAGCGCGGCCGTGCCGGTCGACTTCGCGCTCCATGACACGTACTGGGTCGTCGCCCACCTCCACTACGTCCTGTTCGGCGGCTCGGTCTTCGGCGTCTTCGCCGGGATCTACTACTGGTTCCCGAAGATGACCGGGCGGATGCTGGGCGAGGGCCTCGGCAAGATCCAGTTCGTCCTGATGTTCGTCGGCTTCAACCTGACGTTCTTCCCGATGCACATGCTGGGCATCAAGGGCATGCCCCGCCGCATCGCCGACTACGCCTCGGACGCCGGCTGGAACGACTGGAACATGGCCGCGACGATCGGCGGGTTCATGATCGGCCTCTCGATGCTGCCGTTCCTGTGGAACGTCTTCATCTCCCTGCGGAACGGCAAGATCGCCGGCGACGACCCCTGGGAGGCGAACACCCTCGAGTGGGCGACCTCGTCCCCGCCACCGCCCTACAACTTCGATCGGCTGCCTGAGATCCGCTCCGAGCGGCCGCTGTTCGACCAGCGCCATGGCACCGTCGGCCACGGCGAGACCGGTGCCAAGCAGCTCCCGGCTGGCGAGACCCACGCATGACGGCCGAGGCCCCGGCCCTGACGCCCGGCGCGGTCGCCCACGCGGACCCACATGCCGCGGGCGGCCACGCGCAGCGCGGGATCAGCAACCCGATCCTCGGGATGATCCTGTTCATCACCTCCGAGGTGATGTTCTTCTCGGGGCTCTTCGCGGCCTACTTCGCGACCCGCTTCTCGGCCGCCAACCAGCCCTGGCCACCGAAGGCGTTCAGCGAGATCCTCGACCCGCTGTCGCTGATCCTCCCGGCCACGATCATCCTCGTGCTGAGCTCGTTCACCTGCCAGTTCGCGGTCTGGTCGATCCGGAAGGGCGATCGCAAGGGCTACATCCGGAACATCGCCGTCACCTTCGTCCTCGGGATCATCTTCCTGATCATGCAGGCCTACGACTACAGCGTCCTCTACGGCGAGGGCATGACGCTGGGCTCGGGGCCGTTCGGGACGACCTACTACACGCTCACGGGATTCCACGGGGCCCACGTCTTCGGTGGCGTGCTGATGCTCGGCGTGATCCTCTACCGCGGGATGGCCGGCCAGTTCTCCGCGAAGCACCACGACGCCGTCGAGGCCGTGTCGCTGTACTGGCACTTCGTCGACGTCGTCTGGATCCTGCTCTTCTCGATCCTGTACCTGCTGTAGCGAGGGAACGAGACCGTGTCCAGCCGGAACACCAACGCGATCATCATCGGCGTCGCCTGCGTGCTGACGGGCCTGGCCTACGGCGGGCTCGCGCCGGTCTTCGGCTACCGCGTCGAGTGGGCCGGCGTGACCATGCTCGTGGCGCTCGGCGCCGCGCTCGGGCTCATGTTCCTGGTCCTCCATACCGGGCACGGCGAGTAGCACGCAGGCGCGAGCGTGCCCTCCCCCTCCCCGGCCGCATCGGCGAAGGACCTGGTCGAGACCCTCCTCGACGTCGCGTCCTCGTTCATCCTTCCGGACTGGCGCGCCCTCGTCGACCTCTTCCCGATGCTCCTGCTGGTGCTCTTCGTGGCCTGGCTCGCGCTGACCTTCCGCGGGTTCGCCACCCTCGGGCCGACGCGCCGCGCGCCCGCGCGCATCCAGCCGCTCACCCCGCCGACCGTCCACATGCCGGGCGGCTCGATGTCGCCGATCCTGGCGGCGCTCGGGGCCATGGCGCTGTTCCTGGGCCTCGTGTTCGGCGGCCTCGCCCTCGTGATCGGCGCGACGCTGATGGTCGTGACGCTGCTCTTCTGGCTCCGCGAGGGGATGCGCGACTACCAGCACCTCGAGCCGCGGCAGGAGCAGATCCTGCCCGCGGTGATCCACCAGGGTCCCCCGCCGGGCGTCCACATGCCCGGGCCGTCGATCCGTCCGTTCCTCGGCGCGCTGGGCACCGCGGCGCTCTTCGCGGGCCTCGTCATGGGCGGCTGGGTCCTCATCCTGGCGATCGTCTTCCTGGTGTGGACGCTCCTCGGCTGGCTCGTCGACTTCACCGCCGAGTATCGAAAGGTCGAGGAGTCCGATCGGACAGGCCACCTCGAGAACATCCCGGCGCGCCGCTTCCCCGCGCGGACCCTCCAGGTCTTCGCGGTCCTGTTCACGCTCGTCGCGCTGTTCCAGGTCGGGATCCTCCCGCCAACCAGCCCGGCGACGGCAGAACCCGGTGCCGGCTCTCCGGCACCCTCCGGCGGGGGCGGTGGCGGGCCGCCGTCGGGCTCGATCCCGCTGACCGCGGTCGGCTTCGCCTTCGACAAGAAGTCCCTCGAGACGGCGGCCGGCCAGCCGTTCACGATCTTCCTGACCAACAACGACGATCCGAGCACCCCGCATGACGTCGAGGTCCGGAACCCGGACGGCACGCCGATCAAGCCCGTCCCGCCCACGCCGGGCGGGCAGTCGATGGCCTATCCCTTCGACCCGCTCGAGCCGGGCGACTACGTCTTCATCTGCTCGATCCACCCGATCGAGGCGATGACGGGGACCCTGAAGGTCCAGTAGGCGGCCGATCACGGCGCTCCAGCTCGACCGGCGCCGCCGGCTCATCGTCACCGGGCTCGTCCTCGCCGCCGTGGCGACCGTCGCGCTGGTCCAGCTCCGGGCGGCCATCGATCGCGCCGGCGCGACGGACCCGCCGCCGATCGCGCCCGGGGAGCTGGTCCCGAACATCGCCGGCACGACCATCGACGGCGCGCCCTTCTCGCTCGCGTCGCTTCGTGGCCGGCCGGTGATCGTCAACTTCTGGGGTCCCAGCTGCGTGCCGTGCCGCGACGAGTTCCCGCTGTTCAAGACGCTGCTGGCCGAGCACGCGGCGGACGGGCTCACGATCGTGGGCGTCCTGATGGACGACCCGCCGGCACCGGCGCGGGACTTCGTCGCAGAGTACGAGGCGTCCTGGCCCACGGTCGACGATCCCGACCGGGCGATCCGGAATGCCTATCGCGTCGCGGCCCGCCCGGTGTCCTACTTCATCGATCGGGACGGGATTCTTCGCTCGATCCAGGTCGGGGGGCTCACCAATGCCGAGTTCGACAAGCAGTTCCGTGCGATCTCGGGCCCCGCGGCCAACGACATGGGTGGCTCGACGGGCCCGCAGCCCTTGGCAAGCGCCCCGGCGGCACCCGGCACTTCGGTGGCGCCCGTCGCTCCGTGATCGAGGTCAGTGGCCTCCGGAAGTCGTACGGCGGGCGCGCGATCCTCGAGGGAGTCGACTTCGTCGTGCGGCCGGGCGAGGTGGTCGCGTTGCTCGGTCCGAATGGCGCGGGGAAGACGACGACCGTCGAGATCATCGAGGGCTATCGCGAGGCGGACTCGGGCACGGCGCGGGTGCTCGGCGAGGACCCGCGACGGCGGCGGCGCGGCGCTCCGGGCGCGGGTCGGGCTGATGCTCCAGGGCGGCGCGGGACTCGAGCCGCGAGCCACGCCGCGCGACCTGCTCCGCCTGTACGCGGCCTTCCACGAGGGTGCTCGGCAGCCCGACGAGCTCATCGAGCAGGTCGGGCTCGGCGGCGGTCGCGGACACGCGCGTGCGCCGCCTCTCCGGGGGCGAGCGGCAGCGGCTCTCGCTGGCGCTGGCCCTCGTTGGCGACCCCGAGGTGCTCCTCCTCGACGAGCCCACGGCCGGGATGGACCCGGCGGCGCGGCGGGACACGCGCGCGCTCATCGCGTCGCTGCGGCGCGAGGGGCGGACGATCCTGCTGACCACGCACGACCTCGCCGACGTCGAGGCGCTCGCGGACCGCGTGGCGATCCTGCACCAGGGCCGGATCGTCGCCGAGGACACGCCCGAGGCGCTGTCGAGCGCCGGCGAATCGAGGCTCCGCTTCCGGCTGCACGCACCGCGCGCCCGAGGCGGCCCTCGCGCGCCTTCGCACGCGCCTCGCCGCCGCGCACCCGCCCGTGGACGTCGTTCCCGAGGTGGTCCGGGCCGCCACCGGAACGGCGTTCGCCGTCGAGCCGGGTCGAGCCTCCGCCGACCTCGTGCTCGAGCTCGCGCAGTGGGCCGGGCGGGAGGGCCTGCTGATCGAGGAGCTCCGCGCCGGTGCCGCGTCCCTCGAAGATCGCTACCTCGAGCTCACCGGCGACGCCGACGTCGAGGCCGTCGAGTGAGCGCCAGACCGGCGCCGGCCCTCAGGTCCGTCGGCGGCCCTCACGCTGCTGGAGCTGCGGCTCGCCTCGCGCCGCGGCGAGAACATCCTCGTGACCCTCGTGATCCCGGTCGCCGTGCTGCTGTTCTTCGGCGGCACGTCGCTCGGGGGGATCGGAGGCGGGACCCAGCGCGGCATCGTGGCGGGGTCGATCGCCCTCGCGATCATCGCCGCGGGCCTCGTCAACCTCGGGATCGCGACCGCCTACGAGCGCCGGTACGGCGTCCTCAAGCGACTTGGCGGCGCGCCGCTCCCGCGTTGGGGCTTCGTGGCGGCCAAGGTTGCCGCCGTTCTCGTCCTCGAGCTCATCCAGCTCGCCCTCATCATCGTGGCGGCGACGCTCGCGTTCGGGTGGTCGCCCGGACCCGCCTGGTCGCCGGGGCTCCTCGCGATCGCGGTGGCGCTCGGCACGCTGACATTCGTCAGCCTGGGGTTGCTCCTCGCCGGCACGCTCCGTGCCGAGGCCGTCCTCGCGCTCGCCAATCTCCTGTTCCTGGCCTGCCTCGGGCTGGGCGGGATCATCGTGCCAACCGGCGGCCTGCCCGGCGTTCTCCAGCCGTTCGCCGCAGCCCTGCCCGCGAATGCGCTCACCGACCTGCTGCGGATCGCATTGGACTCCGGCGCGGAGCTGGCTTCCGCGAGCGTCGCGAACGCCCTCGTGGTGCTGCTGGTCTGGGGGATCGGCGCGACGGCGATCGCCTCACGGACGTTCCGCTGGGACGAGGGCTGAGGCAGGAACCTCGGGTCAGGCGCCCTCGAGCGCGACCTTCGTCAACGTCATCCCGTCTGGGCCGATCGACGGCTCCCCGAGCGCCTTGCCGTTCGCGGCCAACCTGCCGTTGAGCTCGTCAACGAAGCGCCGGATATCGCGGGCGATCGAAGGCGGGGCGAGGAACGGCAGCTTCGAGGTGTCGACGGCAAGCTTGCCGCCGACGACCGATGCCGGAAGGGTGGCGCCGACCCAGCCCGCCTTGACGGTCAGGATCGCCGTGCCGGGAGCCTGGCCCGCGGCGACCTTCAACTCCGGGCTCTTGCCGCCGAGCATGGCCTTGACGTTCTGTGGAATCTCGAGCCACTCGATCGGCCCGTTCCGGATCGTCGCGGTGTCCGTTCGGCACTCGAGGAAGGCGCGCAGGTCCTCCGGCAGGGCCGGAGCGACGCCGTCGAGGAGAGAATCACCGGTCATCGGACACCTCGTCTGAGCCGAAAAGAAAGAACCCCGGGTGGTCGGGACCCGGGGTTCGAGATAGATGCGAATTGGTTGCGGGGGAAGGATTCGAACCTCCGACCTTCGGGTTATGAGCCCGACGAGCTGCCGCTGCTCCACCCCGCGAAGGCGTATAACGATACCCGAAATCGGCCTTTCGGTCAAAGGCCCGGGCTGCCGTGGCTATCCTCGGAGCCGTGCGCCCGTACTCACAAGACAGCCCGTGGGACCTCGATCCGTCGATCCTGTACCTGACCCACGGCACGTACGGCGCGTGCCCGCGGCCGGTCCTCGATGCCCAGCGGGCGCTGCTCCTCGAGCTGGAAGCGAACCCGATCCAGTTCCTGACCCGGGAGCTCGAAGACCGCCTGGATGCCGCCCGTCGCTCGGTCGCCGAGTTCCTCAACGCCGACCCCGCGGGCCTCGTCGCGGTCCCGAACGCCACGACCGGCGTCGCGACGGTCCTCGCGTCGCTCCGGCTTCGGCCGGGTGACGAGCTCCTCACCGACGACCACGAGTACAACGCCACCCTCAACGCCCTGACCGCGACCGCCGAGCGGGCGAAGGCCCGGGTCGTCCGGGTCTCGATCCCGCTCCCGATCCGGCATCCCGAGGAGGTCGTCGAGGCGTTCATCGGGGGCGTGTCGCCACGCACCCGGATCGCGCTCGTCAGCCACGTGACGAGCCCGAGCGGCCTCGTCTTCCCGATCGAGACGATCGTCCGCGAGCTCGACCGGCTCGGCGTCGACACGCTCGTCGACGCGGCCCACGCGCCGGGCATGCTCCCGGTGGACGTCTCGGCGCTCGGGGCCGCGTACTGGACCGGCAACGGCCACAAGTGGCTGTGCGGCCCCAAGACGGCCGGGATGCTGGTGGTTCGAGAGGATCGGCGCCGCGGCGTGCTGCCGCTGGTGACCAGCCACGGCCGCAACGACCCGCGAACCGACCGACCGCCGCTGTGGAAGGAGTTCGACTGGCAGGGCACGCTCAACCCGACGGCGTTCCTTGCGCTCCCCGAGGCGATCCGCCTGATCGGCGGGCTCGACGCCGGCGGCTGGCCGGACCACATGGCCGCGAACCGGGCGCTCGCGATCGAGGCGCGGTCGCTGCTCAACGACCGCCTCGGCCTGGCGCCGATCGCGCCGAAGTCGATGCTCGGGTCGATGGCCTCCGTCAGGCTCCCGAACGTCCTCGACGAGGACGGGGCGAACGCGCTCGCGCAGTCGCTCGCGGACGATGCCCGGATCGAGGTCCCGATCGTGGCCTTCCCGGTCCGAGCCGCTCGAGAGCCCGGCGCGGCTCCCACCGCGAACCTGCTCCGGATCTCGGCCCAGCGGTACAACGAGCGCGGCGACTACGAGCGCCTCGCGGAGGCGCTGGATCGGCGCGGGCTCGTCGCCCCCAAGGCGGGCGCGCCGGCAGCCTCGGCTATCGTGGCGGGGTGACGGACACCGCCCAGCTCGCGAACGCGGCATCGGCCAGCGGCGCCACCGAGGAGCAGCTCGAGCAGCTGAAGTTCCTCCATCGCGTCGCGCGGATGGCCACGACCGCGAGCACGTGGGAGGAGCTCCTCGAGACGGTCGTCGACGAGACGCGGGACGCGCTCCGCGCGAGCGTGTCCTCGCTCTACCTCCTGGACCGTGACGCCGAGAACCTGACCCTCGCCGCGACGAACGGCCTCGACCGCTACCAGATCGGCCGCGCGAAGGTCCCGTTCGGCGGCGGCGTTACCGGCCGGGTCGCGGCGTCGCGCGAGCCGCTCGTGATCCCCGACGTCAGCCACGACGATCGATTCCTGTGGGTCCGTGGCATCGACCAGAAGCGGTTCATCGCCTCGATGCTCTCCGTGCCCCTCGTCTGGAACGATCGAACGGTCGGGGTCCTCAACGTCCAGACCGAGGAGCACCGCGACTTCTCGCCCTCGGACGTCGCCCACCTCCGGGCGATCGCGGACCTCCTCGGCGGCATCGTCGAGAAGGGCCGGATGCAGCGCGAGGCGGAGGAGCGGGCCGAGGAGCTCAAGCGCATCGACGACGCCAGGGCGGAGCTGATCGCCCTGGTGACCCACGAGCTGCGGACGCCGCTCGCCGTCGTCCGCGCCTACACCGACCTCCTCGCCGAGGACCCGCCGCTCGACGGCCGCGACTCGCGCGACCCCGAACGACGGGCGCGACGCGCGGGCTGGCACCACTCGACGATGGAGCAGGTCCAACGCCTCGATCGCCTGGTCGACTCGATTCTCGCCTCCGTGCGCGTCGGGCCCGAGCCGCCGGCCGACCTCCAGCCGACGAACGTCGGCGAGGTGGTCAAGGACGCCGCGGTGGAGCTGGCGCCGCTGCTGGCGCGGCACCGGCTCGAGCTGCGGGAGGGCATCCGGCTGTTCGCGCTCACCGACCGCACCCGCCTCAGCCAGATCCTCGAGCACCTCGTCGAGAACGCGGTCAAGTACGCGCCACCGGAGACCACGATCACGCTCGACTGGCGGATGGCCGACGGCAGCGTCCGGATCGGCGTCGCGGACGAGGGTCCGGGGATCCCGGAGGAGTGGCGCGAGCGGATCTTCGAGCCGTACGCGCGGCGCGAGACGCGGACCGCGCGCGGGTCGGGGATCGGGCTGTACGCGGCGCGGCGGCTCGCGGAGTCCGTCGGCGCCCGGCTGTGGTGCGAGCCGGCGGACGGGCACGGCGCGAGATTCGTGATCGCCCTGCCCGCCGCCGCGGCGGTCTGAGCTCGGGCAGAATTCAGGCCATGCCACGCCCGCTTCGCATCCTCGTCGTCGACGACGACCCGGCGATGGTCGGGGCCATCACCGCGCTCGTCGGGACCGAGGGCCACCAGGTCATCACGGCCTACGACGGGCTCACGGCCGTGCGGCGCTACCGCGAGGAGCGCCCGGACATCGTGCTCCTCGACCTCGCGATGCCGGGTCCGGATGGCTTCACGGTTGCGGGGCGAATCCGGGCGGAGGGCGACGCGCCGATCGTCGTGGTCTCGGGCGAGAGCTCCGAGGAGGCCAAGGTCCGGGCGCTGGGCATCGGCGCCGACGACTACCTCGTCAAGCCCTTCGGGCGCGCGGAGCTGCTGGCGCGAATCGCCGCGGTGATGCGGCGCGCGGAGCGGGCAGTCGGGCCGGCGGGCTCCGCCGGCGAAGGCGACGGCTCGTCGACGAGCCTCGAGGCAGGTGGCCTGACCCTCGACCTCGGCCGCCACGAGGCCCGCGTCGGCGAGGCCATGCTGGACCTCACGCCGATCGAGTACCGCCTCGCCGAGGCGCTCGTCCGCGCAAACGGCGACCTCGTCCCGCACCTCCGGCTCGTGCGCGCGGGTTGGCCCGCCGAAGCCGACCCGGACCTCCTGTGGCTGAAGCCCCACGTCGCTCGCCTCCGCCGCAAGGTCCACGCAGCGGGCGGCCCGGAGATCGTCGCGCTCCGCGGCGTCGGCTACCGCCTCGAGGCGTGAGCGCGCGAACCAGCGCGGGCGCACGCGCGCCCGATCCCGCATCGGTCATCCGCGCCCAGGTCGTCCTCGACGAGCACGACATGGCGGCTGACGGCCGCTTCGCGGTGGTCGTGCGGCGGTTTGTCGTCGCGGATCGGTACCGATCGCACCTGTGGCTGATCCCGCTCGACCGCAAGGGCCGCCCGGTCCAGCTCACCTCCGGCCTCGTGCGTGACACGGACCCGCGGGTCGCGCCGGATGGCTCGGCGGTCGCGTTCAAGCGCAGCCTCGTGGCGCGACCCGGTGCGACGTCGAAGTCCGGCGACCACGACAGCCAGCTGCTCGTCCTGCCCGTTCGGCGAGACCTCCGGCCGGCGGCGGCCGTGGCGCATCCGAATCGCCGAAGGACCGATCCGTCAACGAGCTCGAGTGGTCACCCGATGGGCGGCGCCTTGCCATGGCGATCGACGCGGACCCGCCGCGCTTCCTCGTGGGCCCGGAGCCGACGGGCGACGACCAGCCCACTGCCCGGCGCATCACCCGCATCGATTGGCAGTGGGACGAGGTCGGGGCGATCGACCATTGGGCCCACCTCTTCGTCGCCGACGCGCGCCGGGGAGCGAAGCCTCGCCAGGTCACGGCGGGCGACTGGGGCGTCTCGAAGATCGCCTGGTCGCCCGACAACCGCACCGTCGCCTTCGTGACGGACCAGCGACCGGATGCGGACCTCCAATTGAAGGAGTCGATCTGGGCGGTCGACGTCGATGCCGATGCCCATGCCGACGGCGCGCAGCCCCGCGAGGTGCTGGCGCTCGGCGGGAACGTCGACAAGCCGGCCTGGTCGCCGGATGGCCGCTGGATTGCGGCCACCGGGTACGTGGCCGACGACGCCCTCGACGACACCAGCCCGGAGCTCGTCGTGGGGCCCGCCGACGGATCCTCGCCCCCGTGGCCGCTCGCGCCGACGCTCGACCGGCCCCTCGGCGCCTGGAACGACACGGACATGCACGGCTGGATGGCGAGCTCGCGGGTCACGCCGGTCTGGGTCGACGACGGGACGATCGTCGCGCTGCTGACCGATCGGGGCCGGTCGGTGCCCTGGCGCTACTCCCTCGACCCTGCGACGGGGCGCCCGATCGGCGAACCCCAGCCGCTCGGGAACGGGAACGTCGACGCCTACAGCATCGCCGGCACGGCCGATCCGCAGGTGCCTCGGGACCGCCGGGTGACGTGTGTCTCCTGCATCGGGCACGGGCCGATGGATCTCGTCACGGTGGCCCTCGATCCTTCGAACGCGCCGAAGCGTCGGACCACGATGGGCGGGCGATGGGCCGACGGCTTCGACTGGCCGGAGATGCGCGAGATCGAGGTGCCCGGTCCCGGCGGCCCGATCCACACCTGGATCGCATCGCCCGCGGGCTCGGGCGACAAGCCCCTTCCGGCGATCGTCAGCGTCCACGGCGGCCCGCTTGGCGGTTGGGCGCCTGCGCCATCCGTCGAGGTCACGCTGCTGTGCGCGCGCGGCTACCGCGTCATCCTCCCGAACATCCGCGGATCCACCGGCTACGGCCGCGATTGGATCCGCCCGCACCTCGGGAACTGGGGCGGGCCCGACGCCGACGACGTCCATGCGGCCGTCGACCACGCCATCACCGGGGGTCTCGCAGACCCGGACCGCCTGGGCGTGCTCGGGCTGTCATACGGCGGGTTCATGGTCAACTGGCTCGTGGGGACCACCGACCGCTTCAAGGCCGGGGTGAGCGTTGCGGGCGTCACCAACCAGGTCTCGGCCTGGTCCGTCGGCGACGCCGGGGTCGAGTTCAACCGGATGGCCCTCCTGGGTGCGCCGCTCGACCCGGACGGCGTCGCGAAGCTCTGGCGGCAGAGCCCGCTCTCGAACGTCGCGAACGTGCACACGCCGCTGCTCATGCTCCAGGGTGAAGCGGACCTGCGGTGCACGCCGCAGGACAACATCCAGCTGTTCACCGCGCTCCGCGTCCTCGGGCGCACGGTGGAGTTCGTGCTGTACCCCGAGGAGTCCCACGTCTACTTCACCGCGGGCCGGCCCGATCGCCGGATCGACCACATGACCCGGATGCTCGCCTGGTTCGACCGGTACGTCCGCGGGCGCGGCTAGAGCAGGTCCCGCCCGATCTTCTCGCGCCACTCCCGCTCGAAGAACGGCGACTCGTCGAGCTCGACCCGAACGCGGACGTTCCAGTCGAACGCCGACTCGGTTGCGATCGTGGTGCCGTCGGCGACCACGACGATGCGCCGACCATCCTTGTCGAGGCGGTATTCGCAGGCGTTCTCGAACCGGCCCGTGCCCGGCGCCTGCTTCCAGGCGACCATGTCGATCGTCTCGCCGACGTAGAGCGTGCTTGTCCCGTCCGGCAGCACGGTCGTCGAGGCCTCGTGGATGCTGACGCGGCCCTCGTCGTCGTTCTCGACGATCTCCCAGGTTGGCGGCTCGCTCGTCTCCGAGCCGATCTCGGGGAGGCTCTCGGGCGGCCCGAAGGCCGGAGGAGCGACCGCGTCCGCCGGTCCGGGCGCGAGCGGCAGCTCCAGCCTCGACGGCGACATGCCACCGAGGTGGATCGTCAGCTCGCCCACGCCGGGCGACGGCCAGATGACGGGCCAGTGCGCGCTTGCGAGCCCGAGGTACACACGGTGACCGGCGGGGAACCGATACCCGGCCACTCGCAGCGGCACGCGCACCTCGTAGACCCGACCGGGCTCCAGCGGCGTCGGGTGCTCGTGCGAGTCCCGGTGCGTCAGGTTGAGGATCGCCTCGCTGACCTGCTCGATCGAGCCGTCCGGCGCCACGCAGCCGAGGCGAGCGACGATGTGCGCGACCGGCTGGCTCGCGGAGAGGTGGAGCGTCGCGATCGGGACCCCGAGGATGTCGAGGGTCTCGACGAGCGGCTCCGAGATGTAGGTCGGGCCCGCGCTCGCCTCGAGCCGGAGGTCCTGGGCGAGCCCATTGGGCGGGTGGCCGGCGCCCCAGCACAGGGAGCCGCCGCGGATGCCGGCGGTTGGGTTGTGGGCGAAGGTGTCCGCAGTGCTCGCCTGCGGCGTGGCCTCGATGGCGAGGCGCCCGTCGGACGACAGCCAGAGCTCGCGGGTCGTCGCGACTGTCGGCGGCCACGCTGTCGTCGCGCGCCACTCCCCTTCGAGCCGCTTCGGGAACCGCTCGGGCGGTGTCGGGTCGCGGTGGAACCACGTCAGCGCCGGCTCCGCATCGGCGCCGTTCGGCTCGTCCTTGAGCCAGCGATCGAACCATCGAACCATCTCGCGCAGCCAGTCGATGTTCGGGCCCGGGTAGGCGTGGTCCGGCAGCCCGTGGACCCACGGGCCGACGATCGTCCGCCGTCCGGCGGCATTCAGGCACTTCGCCTGCATCCGGATCGCCGCGTCCACGTACTCGTCCATCCAGCCGGTGATGTGCGAGGATCGCCGCCTCGATCCGGCCGTAGTCGGGCGCCAGCGAGCCCTGGCGCCAGTACGGGCCGTCCCGCTGCTGCCGGGCCCACTCGAACAGCCAGACCGGGCGTCGCCTCGAGCCGCTCGCGCCAGCGGGACTCCCACGCCTCGCCCCACGCGGAGGGCAGCGCCGGCAGGGCGTTCATGGCGACCTGGCTGACCGCGTACTGCGAGAGCTCGCTGACCGTCATCGCGCCGCCGACGTAGTGGACGTCGTCCGTGTAGCGGTCGTCGGTCGCCTGGATGGGGACGATCGCCTTCAGGTGCGGCGGTCGCGTCGCCGCGACCTGGATCGAGGTGAACCCGCCGTACGACAGGCCCCACATCCCAACGGACCCGTGCACCACGCCTGAGCGGCCAGCCACTCGACCACGTCGTGGCCGTCGTTCGTTTCCTCGGCCGTGTACTCGTCGATCGGCACGCCGCCGGAGCTGCCCGTCCCGCGGACGTCGAGGCGGCAGTAGGCGTACCCGTGCTGTGCCAGGTAGGCCGCGAGCGAGAGGTCCCAGCCGGCGGACCAGTCGTCCTTGCGGTATGGATCGGTGTTGAGGATGACCGGGACGCGCCGGGTCCCGAGCTCTCGCGGCAGGAAGAGGTTGACCGACAGCTCGACGCCGTCCCGCGCGGGGACGCGGACGTCGGCACGGAGATCGATGCCGAGATCGGCCGGGTCGATGGGCCTGGCCGGCGCGGTCGAGACGGTGGTCGGGGCCATCCGATCGAGCATACGGACGCGCCGGGGGAGCCGTCGGCTATCGTCTCGGCGATGGCGGGGCGGACGGCTTCCTACGACGCGATCGTCGTCGGGCTGGGCGGGATCGGCAGTGCGGCGACGTACCGGCTCGCGGCGGGCGGCGGGCGCCGCGTCCTCGGGCTGGAGCAGTTCGAGCTCGGGCACGACCGCGGCGCCTCCCAGGATGTCTCGCGGATCACGCGCCTCTCCTACCACCGGCCGGAGTACGTCTCGCTCGCGATCGAGGCCCAGGCGGCATGGCGCGACGTCGAGGCGGCCTCGGGGGAACGGGTCATCACGATCACCGGCGGCCTCGACCTGGCACCGCCCGGCGCCGCCGAGTCGATCGACGACTACGCGGATTCGATGACAGCCGTTGGCGTCCCGTTCGAGTGGCTGGATGCGGCGGCAGTCATGGGGCGCTGGCCGCAGTGGCGCCTCGACGACGGGACCCGCGCGATCTTCCAGGCAGATGGCGGGATCGCCGATCCCGAACGCGGCAACGCCGCCCACCAGCGGCTCGCTCGCGAGGCGGGCGCCGAGCTCCGCGAGCATGCCCGCGTCGAAGCGATTCGCGACCATGGCGGCGACCTGGAGGTGGTCCTCGAGGGCGGCGTGACCGTGACGACAGGCGCCATCGTGCTCGCGACGGACGCCTGGACGAACGATCTCCTCGCCCCGCTCGGCCACGAGCTGCCGCTCAGCGTCACCCGCGAGCAGGTCACCTGGTACGCGCCCGCGGACGACGCGGCGGCAGCCGCATTCGCGCCGGAGCGGTTCCCGGTCTGGATCTGGCTCGACCAGCCGTCGTTCTACGGCTTCCCGACCTGGCGGGGCCCAGGCCCGAAGATCGGTGAGGACATCGGTGGCCGCCCGACGACCGCGACGACCCGGACCTTCGACCCGGACCTCGACTGCCTCGACCGCGCCACCGCGTTCCTCGACCGGCGCATGCCCGGAGCGGTCGGCGGCGTCGCCCGGACCAAGACGTGCCTCTACACCGTGACCCCGGACCGGGACTTCGTCGTCGACCGGCTGCCGGCCCACCCCGGCGTCATCGTCGCGCTCGGCGCGGCCCACGCGTACAAGTTCGCGGCCCTGTTCGGGACGTGGCTGGCGGAGCTCGCGCTGGACCCTGCGCGCAGCGCGCCGGAAAAGGCACTCGATCTCTTCGCGATCGATCGCCCGGCGATGTCACCACCGACCTCGGCCACGAATCTCGTCGGCAGCGCCTGATCCATGCACGAACCGCGTTGCGCGGACACGCGCGGGGTGCGAACCTAGCGCCCTGCGCACGCAGCTCGCACTGACGGAGGAGGAGTCATGCGGAACCGTCTCGGCGTCCGGCTCGGCCGATTGATCGCGCTCGCGGCGCTCATCGGCGTCGGTACGGTTCCAACGACGGCCAGCGCGGGGGTGCAGGGCGAGGTCCTGCGGGTCGGGCTCACGCAGGACTTCGACGCCTCCAACCCCTACCAGACCGCCCTGGTGTCCGGATTCGAGGCGTTCCAGCTGACCTATAACCTCCTGGTCGACTTCGGGTATGACCTGAAGCCGGTTCCAGGCTTCGCCGAGTCGTGGGAGCGCGCACCCGACCGGGTGACGTTCACCATCCGCGACGGAATGAAGTGGTCCGATGGCGAGGTTGCCGACTCGGCGGACGCCTGCTTCAGCTGGCAGCTCGCACTCGACGCCATTGCCGACGACTCCAACATCGGCCTCGGCTACCTCGACACCAACCTCAAGGATGCCGGGGTCACCAAGGTCGAGTGCCCGGACGCGACCACGATGATCGCGTACACGGAGGACCAGTCCGACCGGATCTTCCAGATCTACCTGCCCATCCTCCCGGAGCACGTCTGGGGCGAGCTCGGCTACGAGGAGATCGGCGAAGAGTCATTCGATGCGCCGCTCGTGGGAACCGGCCCGTACACGCTCGCCGAGTGGCGAACCGGCGAGTTCATGCGCTTCGTCCGCAACGAGAACTACTGGGGCGAGCAGGGGTTCGCCGACGAGATCGTCCTCCAGATCTTCGCCGGGTCCGACACGATGGTCCAGGACCTGCGATCAGGCGCCATCGACTACGCGTCGGGGCCGAATGCCGCGCAGCTCAGGGACCTCCAGGACGAAGAGGGGTTCGAGACCGTCGCCGGCTCGTCCAACGGCTGGACGCAGCTGGCGTTCAACACCTACGGCACGGGCACCGGCAAGACGATCGAGGACGGTGGTCCGTCGACGCAGGCCCTGCTCGACCCCGCGTTCCGCGATGCCCTCGGCTACGCGGTCGACAAGCCGGCGCTCGTCGAGACGATCCTCGGCGGCCTCGGCGACGTCGGTTCGACGATCGTGCCGCCCGTCCTGGGCTCGTTCCACGTCGAGCCGACCACGCCGCGGACCTTCGACCTGACCCTCGCGGCCCAGAAGCTCGAGACGGCCGGATATCTCCTCGATGCCAGCGGCGCCCGCCTCGACAAGGAGAACAAGCCGATCACCCTCCGGCTCTACATGCCGGACTCGGACGAGACCTACGCGAGCGCCGCGGCGTTCATCAAGGACTGGTACGGCGAGCTCGGGATCACGGTCGATTCCCAGATCTTCGACAGCGACACGCTCGTCGACATCATCCTGCCGCCGGAGGCCGGCGACAAGTACAAGGCCGACTACGACATCGAGCTGTGGGGCTGGGCGGGCAACCCGGACCCGAACGCCCTGCTCGCGATCTTCCGCTGCGACGAGATCGGGAACACGTCGGACAGCCAGTACTGCAACCCGGAGTACGACGCCCTCTACGACCAGCAGTCCGCCCTGACCGGCGAGGCCCGGACGACGATCCTGGCCCAGATGCAGAACCTGATCTACGACCAGGCGGTCTACGACATCCTGTACTACGACGCGAGCCTGGCCGCGTACCGGACCGACCGGTTCGCCGGGTGGCGGAACATGCCCGACAACGGCACGCCGATCCTCACCTATGGCACGTTGACGTACACGATGCTCACGGACGCGACGGCGGCCCCCACTCCGGGTCCGACCGTGCTCTCGAGCGGCGCGCCCGCGTCCGGCGGCCCCGCGGCGACACCGTCGCCGTCAGGATCGCCAACGGGGAATCCCGGCAGCGGCGACATGACGCCGGTCCTGCTGCTCGTCGGCGCGGTGGTGATCGCCGTGGTCGGCGGCCTGTTCTTCATGAATCGACGGCGGTCCGCAGCCGCCGTCGAGGACGAGTGACCGGCGCGATTCACGGCGAGCTGAGATGACCATCGAGAGGGCTGCTCCGGCCCTCTCGATTCCATTCCGTCCCAGATGAACGTGCACTACCTCGGCCGCAAGCTGGGCCAGGCGGGGCTGACGATCCTCGCGATCGTCGTGCTCAACTTCGTCCTGTTCCGGATGATGCCCGGCTCGCCGGAGCGGATCCTGATGCGCAATCCGAACCTCTCGGAGGGCGTCATCGAGCAGGTGCGAGCGCGCTGGGGTCTCGACAAGCCGGTGATCCCGGACCAGCTCGTCGCCTACGTCGGCTCCATGCTGACGCTCGATCTCGGGTTCTCGTTCAAGTTCCGCGGCCGGGAGGTGACCCAGGTCATCGCCGACCGGGTCGGCCCGACCGTGCTGCTGGTCGGCCTCGCCGAGCTGATATCAATCGTCGTCGGGCTCCTCCTCGGGGCCTATTCGGGCTGGAAACGCGGCGGAATCGTGGACCGACTCGGCAACGGGGCCAGCCTGGTCCTGTACTCGATGCCGTACTTCGTCATCGGGATGCCCCTGGTGATCATCTTCGGGACGGTGCTGGGCTGGTTTCCGACATCCGGGATGTCCGAGATCGGTGGTGGGGAAAAGCCGTTCCTCGACCAGCTGCTGGACGTGGGCCACCACCTGGTCCTGCCGCTGACGACCGTGTCCCTGGGGCTGATCGGCGGGTACTCGATCCTCATGCGATCGTCGATCATCGAGACGCGGACCGAGGACTACATCACGACGGCGCGAGCGAAGGGCATCGGCGATGACCGGGTCCTCCGCGCCCACGCCTTCCCGAACGCCCTGCTGCCGATGGTCACGCTGATCGCGATCAACGTCGGCTATGTCATCGCTGGCGCGATCACCGCGGAGATCGTGTTCAGCTGGCCCGGCCTGGGCACGCTCGCCGTCGACGCGCTCTCGTCCCGTGACTACCCCGTGCTGCAGGGGGTCTTCCTCCTGCTGGCGATCTCGGTGGTCATCGCCAACCTGATCGCGGACCTCATCTACGGCTTCCTGGACCCGAGGGTCCGCTCGTGACGGCGGCGGCCCTCGCCCAGCGTGCCCGGTCGGAGCGCTGGCGCCTCCTGGGACGACGCATCAGCGGGTTCGCCGGGCGCTACGCGCGGCGTCGGGACGGCATGGCCGGCCTGCTCATCCTGGTGTTCTTCACGGTGATCGCGGTCGCGCCGCAGGTGTTCGTGGGCGCGCTCGAGACCGCGACGACGGCCACGGCCAAGCCGTTCGACGCGCCTTCGGCGGCGCACCTCTTCGGCGCCGACGAGCTGGGCCGGGACATGCTGAACCGGACCGTCCACGGCGCCCGGATCTCGATGCTGATCGGGCTGCTCGCGACGCTGGTGACCGTCTTCCTCGGCGTGTTCGTCGGGATCATTGCCGGCTTCGTGGGCGGGCTGCTCGACTCGATCCTGATGCGGATCGCCGACTTCTTCCTGGTCCTGCCGACGTTCGTCCTCGCGCTGATCCTGGCGCCGGTGCTCACGGAGCTCGTCGGCGCGCGAGCATCCTTCCTCGGGATCCGGGCGACGCTGTTCGTCATCGTCATCGTGATCGGGCTGACCAGCTGGGCGACGACGGCGCGCGTCATCCGCTCGCAGGTCCTGTCGCTGAAGGAGCGGATGTTCGTCGATCGGGCCCGGGTGATCGGCGCCGGGCCGGGCTGGATCATGCGCTTCCACATCCTCCCGAACGTGGTCAACCTCATCGTCGCCCAGGCGGTGCTGACGTTCGCGGCGGCCGTGTTCACCGAGACGACCCTCTCGTTCATCGGGCTGGGCGATCCATTCCAGCCGTCGTGGGGCCAGATCCTCAACACGGCCCAGAGCTCCGGGGCACCGGGGCTCGGCGCGTGGTGGTTCATTGCGCCACCCGCGACCTGCGTGGTCCTCGTGGTGCTGTCGTTCACGCTCGTCGGGAACGCGCTCGACGACATCCTCAACCCGCGCTCGGGACCACGGCGATGACCGAGCTCGAAGGCCGAGCCGACGACAGGGCGGCCGAGATCCGTGGCCGGCGCCAGTGGCCGCTCCCGAAGCTCGCCGATCCCAAGGCGCCGCTCCTCGAGGTCCAGGACCTCAAGACCCACTTCCGCCTCGAGCGCGGCTGGGTCCGGGCGGTCGACGGCGTGTCGTTCCGGCTCGACGACGGCGAGGCGCTCGGGATCGCCGGCGAGTCCGGCTGCGGCAAGACGACGACGGCGCTGTCACTCGTGCAGCTGCTCCCGGCGAATGCACGCATCCGCGAGGGCGCGATCAAGCTGTTCGGGATCGACCTCGTCCCGAAGAACGAGCGACAGCTCCAGCGCTACCGCTGGCGCGAGATCAGCATCGTCTTCCAGGGCGCGATGAACGCGTTCAACCCCGTCCGTCGCGTCCGCGACCAGATCGCAGAGCCGATCAGGCTCCGGCTCGGGCAGTCCGACAAGGCCGCTCAGACGAGGGCCGTCGAGCTGCTGGACCTCGTCGGGATCCCGCGGCGGCGCTCGGCCGCGTACCCGCACGAGCTGTCGGGCGGGATGCGACAGCGCGCGATGATCGCGATGGCCCTGGCGTGCGACCCGGCGATCGTCATCGGGGACGAGCCGACGACCGCCCTCGACGTCATGGTGCAGGCGCAGATCCTGCAGCTCCTCGAGCAGCTCCGCACGGACCTCGGGCTCTCGATGCTGCTGATCACGCACGATCTTTCTGTGATCGCGGAGACCTGTGACAAGGTCCTGATCATGTACGCCGGGCGGGTCGCCGAGGAGGGCCCGGTCCGACGGGTCTTCACCGCACCGCGACACCCGTACACGCAGAAGCTGCTCGGGGCGTTCCCCAACATCCGGGCCGATCGCCGGACCCTCGAGGTCATCCACGGGTCGCCGCCGGACCTCTCCAATCCGCCGCCGGGCTGTCGATTCGCGCCGCGGTGTGGGTACGTGATGCCGGTGTGCACGGAGGTCGTTCCACCGGAGATCACCTTCGACGACGGGGTCCGGGTCGCCTGCCACCTCTACCCGACATCGGACGCAGCGACGGTGGCGACGCCAGCCGTCACTGCAGAGGTCGTTGCCGCGGAGATCATTTCCGCTGAGGTCGTGTCGGCAGAGAACGCGGCACCGAGCTCGACCACGCTGTCGGGGCCGCCCGCGTGACGGAGCTCGTCCGGCTCTCCGGCCTGGAGGTCCACTTCCCGATCCGGAGCGGGATCGGCGATACCGTGGCCCGACGCGCCTCGGGGGCCGTCCGAGCGGTCGACGGCGTCGACCTGACGATCGAGCGCGGCGAGATCCTGGCGCTCGTGGGCGAGTCCGGCTCGGGCAAGACGACGACCGGCCGCGTGATCGTGAAGCTGACGAAGCAGACCGGCGGGACGGTCACCTTCGACGGCCAGGACGTGTCGCGCCTGTGGTCGACGAAGGAGCTGCGCGACTACCGGCGGCGCGTCCAGCTGATCTTCCAGGACCCGTACGAGACGCTCGACCCGAAGCAGACGATCCACGATTTCGTGATCGAGCCGCTGCTGGTCAACAAGATCGGCACGTCCGCCGCGGATCGGGAAGCCCGGGTCGTCGCGGCGCTGGAATCAGCGGGGCTGCGGCCGGCGTCGAACTTCGCCTTCCGGTACCCGCACGAACTGTCGGGCGGACAGCGGCAGCGCGTGGTCATCGCGGGAGCGCTCGTCCTGGGGCCGGAGCTGGTGGTCGCGGACGAGCCCGTCTCGATGCTCGATGTCTCGATCCGCACGGAGCTGCTGCGGCTCATGCTCGACCTTCGGACCGAGCGGAACCTGACCTACCTGTTCATCACCCACGACCTGTCGCTGGCCTGGGTGATCGCGAACCGGGTCGCCGTGATGTACCTGGGCCGGATCATGGAGATCGGGCCGGCGAACGAGGTGATCTCGAATCCGAGGCACCCGTACACGGCCGCGCTCGTGTCAGTCGCGCCATCGCCGGAGCCGCCCGCGGAGGGCGAGCGCCAGAAACGGACGATCCTGGTCGGCGAGACGCCCGATGCCACCGCGATCCCGACCGGCTGCCGCTTCCGGACCCGCTGCCCGCTCGTCTTCGAGAAGTGCGTCGAGGAGCCGCCGCTCATCCAGATCGGGGAGGGGCACGCCGCCGCGTGCTGGCTCGCGAAGACCGAGGCGCCGACCGCGCTCGCCATCGGCGAGGTCGAGCAGGTGAGCAACGTCGTGCCGCTACCGGTGCGGCCGTAGAGGCCCGGCCCGTTGTCTGCAAGGCACGAAACGCAACGGAACCTGGCGTATCCACCCTCGTAGGGCCGCTTCAAGCCTCCTTCGTGCCTGTCTGACACGAAACCGCTCGCGAACGCCTGATTCAGCTGCCCAGGGACATGCTTTCGTGTTTGTGCGTCACGGATTGCCCCGATGGAGCCCGCGTGACCGTCTCACACCTCGGATCGGCCGAAATCGTGTCTCGGAGACACGACTCCCTCCTCGGACCTCGCAGGCTCGCCGCGCAGCGGCCGCGAGGCAGAGGTTGGGACTAGCCCGCGAGGATCGGGCGTCCGCTCCGGTCGTGGGGCGCCTCGACGCAGGCCGTGCGATCGCCGCGGGCGTCGCGGCCACCGAGGCGGCCGAAGTGGAACCACGGCGCCTCATCGGCGGTCCCGGATGGTTCGAGGCGGCAGCCGCAGGCCGCGCACGTGACCGGCGCGACCTGGCCGTCCCGGACGGCGCTGTCGAAGCGCTGCAGTGCGTTCATGTCGAGCGACATTGGGCCACCCCCTTCCGAAGGCCTGCTAACGAGACCTCGCTCGAAGTTTCCGCCCAGATGGGGCCGCGGTCTTTGGTCGAGGGGTTAAGCCTTGGTTGCGTTCGGGTGACGTCGTGATCGGGAGGCGATCAGTTGGGCGGCGCCGCAATTGATCATTTCGTCACCCAGGGACGACAAGATCAGGATCCGATCCCCTGACCGACTGGCGCCGTAGCGTCGTGAGCGTGCAGGTGCCTTCGGCCGCGAGTCAGGGGGCTCGTAACCAGCCCGAAGGGGTTGCTTCCAGCCGACGTATCGTCCTCCGGTGTCGATCTGATCAAAAGGTCGGCTCAGGAATGCAGTCCGATTGCAGGAACGTGGAGCGCCGAGTGCGACGCTCAGCGCTGCTCGAACTCCCACTCGTCGACGTCGTTCACGGGCTCGTACCCGATCGCCTGGTAGATCTTGTTCGCGGTCGGGTTGGCGAGGTCGGTGAAGAGAAAGACGAACGTCCGCCCGGCGTCGAGCTGTTCCTGCGTAGCCTGCGCCACGAGGTTGCTCGCGTAGCCCCGGCCTCGATCGGCGGGTGGCGTGTAGACCGGCCCGACCCGGATGCCATGGGGCGTCGGGCCACCCACCCCCGTGAGCGAGACCGGGCGGCCACCATCGACCCACAGGTACGCGGTCCTGCCAAGCCGTCGGATCCAGCGATCGGCCATCTCGTGGTAGTCCTGTGCTGGGTTGCCGAGGCTCGCCTCCTCGTGGAACGCCGTGATCCAGTCGCCAAGGAGCTGCAGGTGCTCGGGCCGTGCGATGACCATCTCGCCGGAGGCGGGACGCGGCGGGATCACGCGCCGGAGCCGGAAGCTGCGCTCGTGCCGGTTGAGGCGCGGGCGCGCGCGGGTCAGTTCGGCCCACGCCTCGGAGAAGTGGCTCGCTGCCTCTGAGGGACCCACCACGCCCGGAAGCGCCACGTCGGCGAGGTCCTGGGCGAGCCGATGGACGGCGCCAGGGTGGTCCATCTCCGACAGCACGATCCGCCAGGGCGGCGTCCGGATCGCCGCGCCGACGACCTTGTCGCCATGGACGATCGTCGCGAGGTACGGCGGCCCCGCGAAGTGGGTCGGGTCGGCCTCGAGGTTCGAGAGGATCCCGAAGATCAGGTTGTGCTCGGCCTCGCGCTCGGCAAGGAACGCGCCGGCGTGGTCCAGGAACGCCGCGACGGACGAGGAGCGCAGGACCTCCACGCCAAGGAGGCTAGCGCGCGACGGAACCCTGAATCTCGCGTTTTCGCCGCTCGACGAAGGCGTCCAGGGCCTCGGCCGCGGCCGAGTCCAGCGGCGGCGGCTCGTACTCCGCGAGGAGCTGCTTCCAGATGCGATTTGCCCGCTCCGTGGCGGTTCTGGCACCGTCCTCCTGCCACGTCTCGAAGTTCCGCCAGTCGGACAGGAAGGGCTGGTAGAACGCGGTCTCGTAGCGGGCGAGGGTGTGCGCGGAGCCGAAGAAGTGCCCGCCCGGCCCCACCTCGGCGATCGCGTCGAGCCCGAGCGTGTCGTCGTCGATCGTGGGTGGCTGGAGGACAAGGGCCATCTGCTGGAGCAGCTCGGCGTCGAGGATCAGCTTCTCGAAGCTCGCGGTCAGCCCACCCTCGAGCCAGCCGGCGCCCTGGTAGAGGAGCGAGGCCCCGCCCATGACCGCACCCCAGATCGACATCTCGCTCTCGTACGCCGCTTGGGCATCGACCACCGGGGACCCCGTCACGTTTGACGTCCGATGCGGGAGCGAGACCCGCCGCGCGAGCTGCCCGGTCGCGATCTGGCCCTGGACGTACTCCGGCGTCCCGAACGCCGGCGAGCCGGTCCGCATGTCGACGTTCGAGGTGAAGCCGCCGTAGACCATCGGCGCTCCCGGCCGGACGACCTGCGCGAGCGCGACCATGAACAAGGCCTCGGCGTGCTGCTGCGCAAGGGCACCCGCGAGGGTCGCCGGCGCCATCGCGCCCGCGAGCGTGAACGGCGTCGCGACGACCGGCTGGCCCGACTCGGCCATCGCGATGAGGCCGTCCGACATCGGGCCGTCGAGGCGCAGCGGCGAGTTCGTGTTCACGACGGTCATGAGGCTCGGCTCGCGGGTGAGCGTCTCGCGATCGATCCCGCGCGCGATGCAGGCGACCTCGATCGCGTCCTCGACGACCTGCGCGCCGAACGCCAGGCACTGCCAGGTCTTGTCGAGCGTCGTCGCGAACGTGCGGTACATGTCGAGGTGGCGCGTCTCGACCGGCAGGTCCTGGGGCTCGAGGGGGCCGCCGCCCTCCTGGTGGACGATGTCGAGCGCCCCGATGACCCGGACGTAATCCTGGAAGTCCGCGTAGTTGCCGGGCCGCCGGCCTCGATCGATGTCGGTGACGAACGCCGGCCCGCCCACGGCGCCGAAGACGAGATGGCGGTCTCCGAACACGAGGTTCCGCTCCGGGTTCCGGGCGTGGAGCTCGAATCTCGACGGCGCGGTCCGGATCAGCTCCTCGGTCTGGTCGGGGTCGAGCCTCACGCGCCCGGAGGCGCCTCGGCCCGCGGCGTCGCCTTCGCGCTGGACGCTTGCGCCGGCCCGCTCGAAACGATCGAGCGCCGCCCCGTTCAGGACCTCGACACCGACGTCGCGCAGGATCTGGAGGCCGGCTCGATGGACGGCCTCGACCTGGTCGGCGCTCAGCAGCTCCAGCGGCGTGAATGGGTTGACGATCCGGCGCCATGGGAGCCGCGGTATGCCGCCGCCGGTCCGTCGCTCACGTCGAGGCCGCGTCCGGAGGAGCTCGGGGTTGTCGGGCACCGGCTCACGATACGAGCCGGCGAGGGGCTAGGTGCGGTCGCGCAGCCGTTTCGGCGCTGCGATCCGCCACGAGTCGGCGATGAGCTTCGCCAGCATCGGCTCGTCGACGGCGTCGAGGCGCACCTGGATCGCGGCATAGCCGTTGAAGTGCGGCTCGGTGAAGAAGACGCTCGGGTCCATGCCGATCAGCACGTCCTTGTCCATCTCGTTCGCGATCCGGACGTTCAGCACGCCGAGATTCGGGACTCGAGCCTTCTTCGGATGCACGCGCTCCAGCCAGGGCCAGGCGAACAGCTTCCCGGCGACGCGGAACGACGTGCCGGCGTCGTCGGCCACGGCCTCCGGAAGGTCGAGTGCGATGCGCTGAACGTCCTCGAAGGTCGCCATCGCTTCCGAGGGTATCGACGTCGGAGGGCCCGCTGGGATTCGAACCCAGGACACGAGGATTAAAAGTCCCCTGCTCTGCCACTGAGCTACGGGCCCGGCGGCGACGCTACCACGTTGCGATCGGGCGCCCGTCGGGCCCAACCGGAGTCGGGCGGCAGGTGCGTTCCCCGGCGTCCTAGCGATAGGGGATGAACTGCACCCCTGCTTCCGACCTCGCGAGGTCGCGAAGGATCACGAGGATGCCTTCCTTGCCGATGATGAAGCTATCGCTGACCAGCTTCGCGGTGTCGACGATCCCGATGGGCGCCCACGTCAAGCCGTCCAGCGACGCCTGCATGGGCCCTGGTCCGGCGAAGCTGAAGTCGTCGGAGGTGCGATCCCAGGCGACGACCCTAGTGCCGTCGGAGGCGAAGACCTCCATGAAGCTCCGGTCCTCCTGGACGAGGGTCCATGAGCGCCCATCCCCAGACTGCCAATAGCCGTGCTGCGTGACCTCGAACCCGCAACCCGACGGCATCCCTGACGCGAAGAGCCCGTCCGCCAGCGGGTAGGCAACATACAGTTCGGCCCCCTTGTCGACCGGTGCTGCCTGCCATGTGATCGCGTCCGCCGACCACCACGCCCGCGCCGGCTCGAAGTCGCTGACGGTGCAATCGTCGCCGGTCCCGCTCGACCCGACCGCGACATACCCGTCCGGCGCACGGACGATGTCTCGGATGGTTCCCCCTCCGAACGCCGCGGCCTTGGCCTGCCGCCACTCGATCGCGTCCTGCGAGACGAGAACCTGCGGGGCATCCGCGCCGTTGGTCCCCCAGGCAACGAAACCGCTCGGGTCTGCCGCGATGCCCGACACCATCAGCGCCTGCAGGTCCGGATCGAGCGGCACGATGCGCTCCCATTCGCGCCCATCGCTCGAGCGCCAGATGAGCGGAGGGCCGGACGCGTCATCATCGTGATCCGTTCGGCCGTTCCCGAACGCGACGAAGATTTCGCCGTTCGTGACCAGCTCGCTGACGAGGGCCAGGTCGAACCCGCCGTCCGGCGACGTCGCAGGCTCCCATAGGGTGCCGTCAGGCGACGTCCAGATGACCGCCGACGCGAGAGCGCCAGGCGCGCCGATCCGCTCGCCACCGACGATAAACAAGGAACCGACGGCGAGCCCCGCGAAGAGCCGCGTGGAGCCGGGACCGCCAAAGACGCCGCCAACGATCGGATCGCGTCCATCGGCGAGCTCGAACGGTCGAGGCGACGGGGCAAGGCTCTCGCACCCTGTGAAGACCATCGCCACGACGACCGCAAGGCACCATCGGCGAGCCATGGCCCAAACACTAGCGCCGAGGATCGGGGCGCGCGATCGCCTGTTTCCCGCGCGGCGGCCGGGGGTGCACCGGTGCAGGAGGCTCGATCGAACCGAGCCGCGCACCGATCAACGCGTCAGCCGGCGGCCTTCTTCACCAGCTCGGCGATGAGCTTCTCGCCGGCGGGGGTCAGCTTCTCCAGCGCCCACGACGTCGGCCACATCTCGCCGTCGTCGAGGGCGGCCTGCTCCTCGAAGCCGAAGGTCGCGTAGCGCCCGTTGAACTTGGACGCGGCCTTGAAGAAGCAGACGACCTTGCCGCCCTTCGTGTAAGCGGGCATCCCGTACCAGGTTCGTGAAGCGAGCTCCGGAGCGCTCGACTTCACGATCGCGTGGATCCGCTCGGCAAGCACGCGATCCGGGCCCGGCATCTCCTTGATCTTCGCGAGAACGTCCGCCTCGCCCTCCGCCGCCGCGTCGGCGGCCGCGGCGCTCCGCCGCTTGGCGGTCTTCAGCTCCTTGGCGTGCTCCTTCATCGCGTCGATCTCGTCATCCGTCCACTTGCCGGACGCGTCGTTGAGGTCGATCTGGGTGCTCGTCGCGGTCTTCGTTGCCATCGGAAGGTTCTCCCCTGGGTCGATTTCTTGACTGGTTCGATCCCATCGTAGGCACGCATCGCCCCAGTGGCTTCTCCGAAACTGCTCGAATTCGGGTGCGGTAGCGCTTGCGTGCCGGACTAGGATCGCGACGTGGCGACGAGGCTTCCGCGCGCGATGTGGGCCGTGCTCTTCGCGGCGTACGCGATCCTGGCGACGGGCCTCTTCGTCGTTGGTCGAACGCAGGTCGCGCCGTGCATCGCCGGGTCCGGGACCGCCCCCGACATCCAGCAGCGGTGCTACGAGAGCTGGCTCCAGACCCGCGGGCTCGGGCTCCAGCTGCTCGATTCGCCAATCCCCGCGGTCGCGCTCCTGGTCGCGCTCGTGGCGATCACGGCCTGGATTACCCGCGTTCGAATCGGGACCGCGCCTCAGCCATAGACCTCGGGGTTGACCGGCGTCGGGAGGCGGTCGCCGCGGATTCCGGCGAGCAGGTTCGCCGCGGCCATCGAGGCCATCTTGCCGCGGGTCGCGCGCGAGGCCGAGGCGATGTGCGGCACGACGAGGCAGTTGTCGAGCCCGACGAGCGGATGGTCGACCGGCAGTGGCTCGGGGTCGGTCACGTCGAGGGCGGCGGCGGCGATGGTGCCGTCCTTCAGGGCGTCGACGAGCGCCATCGAATCGACGACCGGGCCACGCGACGTGTTCACGAGTACGGCGGTCGGCTTCATCCAGCCGAGGCGCTCGGCGTTGATGAGGCCCTTCGTCTCGGGGCTCAGGACCGTGTGCAGCGAGACGAAGTCCGACTCGGCCAGCAGCCCCTCGAGGGTCATGTGGGTGGCGTCGAACTCCGCCTCGACGGACTTCGGCACGCGCTGGAGGTCGTGGTAGACGATCCGCATCCCGAAGCCCTTCGCGCGCCTCGCCACCGCCTGCCCGATCCGCCCGAACCCGACGATCCCGATCGTCGCGCCGTGGACGTCCGGCCCCATCAGGAGCATCGGTCCCCACGTCTTCCACTTGCCGTCGCGGACATACCGGTCGCCCTCCACGAGCCGCCGCGCGGCGGCCATCAGGAGCGCCCAGGCGAGGTCCGCGGTCGTCTCCGTGAGGACGCCCGGGGTGTTGCCGACGGGGAGCTTCCTCCGCGTGCAGGCAGGGACATCGATGTTGTCGAAGCCGACGGCGAAGTTCGAGACGACCTTCAGCTGCGGGCCGGCCGCGTCAAGGAGCTCGTCGTCGACCCGATCGGTGAGGAGGGTCAGGATCCCCTCGCAGCCCTGGACGGCGCGGAGGAGGTCGGCGCGCGGAGGCGGCAGGTCCCCCTCCCAGACGGTCGCGTCGGTGGCCTCGCGGACGCGCGCGAGCCCCTCGTCCGGGATGATGCGGGAGACGAAGACCTTCGGCTTGGGCATGTCGTCGCGCGACCGCCGGGTCAGGCGGGCGTCGCGGCGCCAGACGCCACGAACGAGCGGATGCGGCGCAGGGCCTCGGTGAGATTCTCGCGGGAGTTGGCGTACGAGATCCGGATGTGGTTGCCACCGACCCCGCCGAAGGCCGTGCCCGCGAGCACGCAGACCCCGGCCTCGTAGAGCAGCTTGTCGGCGATCTCCGCCCCCGTCATGCCCGTCTCGGAGATGTCCGGGAAGACGTAGAACGCGCCCTGCGGCCGGAGACAGTCGAACCCCGGGATCTCGTTCAGCCCGTCGACGATGAGGTCCCGGCGCGCACGGAACTCGGTGACCATCGCGTCGACCTCGTCCTGCGGCCCGCGCAGCGCCTCGATCGCACCGGCCTGGGCGAACGCCGTCACCCCGGAGATCGTGTTGATGATGAGCTGACCGAACGGCTTGATCATCCAGTCGGGCACCACGGCGTAGCCCATCCGCCAGCCGGTCATCGCGTAGGTCTTCGAGAAGCCATCGAGGGTGATCGTCCGGTCGGCCATGCCGTCGAGCGAGGCAATCGAGACGTGCTCCGCGCCGTCGTACAGGATCCGGGCGTAGATCTCGTCGGACAGCACGACGAGGTCGTGGCGCTGCGCGAGCTCGGCGATCCGCTCGATGTCGCTCCTGGTGAGGACGCCGCCGGTCGGGTTCGCCGGCGAGTTGATGCAGAGCAGCTTCGTCCGCGGGGTGATCAGGGAGGCCAGCTCGTCGATGTCGATCCGGAAGTCGTTCGCCTGGCGGATCGGGATCGGGACGGGCGTGCCGCCGACGAAGCGGGTGATCGATTCGTAGATCGGGTAGCCGGGATCCGGCACGATGGCCTCGTCCCCGGGATCGATCAGCGCCATGATCGCGTAGACCATCACGCCCTTGCCGCCGACGGTCACGAAGACGTTCTCCGGCTTGACGCCGAAGCCGCGCCGGGCCGTCGTGTCCTCGGCGATCGCCGCCCGCAGGTCCGGCAGGCCCGGGTAGGGCGGGTAGTGCGTCAGCCCCTCGTCGAGCGCCTTCTTCGCCGCCTCGCGGACGTTCGCCGGGGTGTCGAAGTCGGGCTCGCCGATCTGGAGGAAGACGATGTCCTTGCCGGTGGCTGCGAGCGCTCGCGCGCGAGCCGAGACTTCGAAGGCGGTTTCCGTGCCGATCGAATCCATCCGGGCGGCCGTTTTCATGGCCTACAGCATACGGTCGCCTAAAATGCGCGGGTGACGCGCTACTACGCCATCGACGAGGCCAACGCCGCCCTCCCCGAGGTCGAGCAAATCCTCGCCGCGCTGCGCGACCAGCGGGTGGAGCTCATCGCGCTCCGCGACCGCGTCGTGTCCGCGTCCCCGCCGGACGACGAGACGCCGACACCCGCCGCCGCCGAGCAGATCCGGCTGCTGCGCCTCGGGATGCAGGGCCTCATCGACCAGATGCAGGCGGGCGTGGCACGCCTCGTCGAGATGGACATCACGCTGCGGGACATCCCGTCGGGCCTGATCGACTTCCCGGCGCTCTTCAGCGGTCGCCCGATTTGGCTCTGCTGGCGGCTCGGCGAAACCGCGGTCGAGCACTGGCACCCGCACGACGAGGGCTTCGACACTCGCCGGCCCCTCGGCGAGCTCCCCACCGGCCTCGGCCGAGGCTCCGGCACGCCGGCGGCCTGATCCTGGTCCCGGGCCGGGACGCGCTCGCGGCCCGCACGCAAGGGCCGGCGGCCAATCCTCCATCCAATGTTCGATGGGACCGGCGAGCACCCCTCGATGGTCGCTCCTCGGTCCCGTCGAACGTGGCATGCACGGCAGGACCGGCAAAGGCGTCGATCGGCAGCTGTCCGGGCTCTACGAGGGCGCGATCGAACGTGCCGTGCACGATTCACCGATGAGTGAGCCCAAATCCAGGTCGGGGTCCGCGAGGACGATCCTCCAGGGCGGGCGCGCGAAGGCCTACCGACCGATCCCGGCTGCGAAGCGGCAGGAGGCCCTGCGCGAAGGGCTCGCCGCATACGACCGCGGCGACTGGTTCCTCGCCCATGAGCTCCTCGAGCCGGCGTGGATGGGGACGAAGGACCTCGCCGAGCGCGAGCTGCTCCAGGGACTGATCAAGCTGGCCGCCGCGTTCGTCCACGGCGCCCGATCGAATCCCGCGGGCGTGGCCAAGAACCTCCGCGGCGCGAGGGCCCGGCTCGTCGCGGGTCGAGACGCCGGCGCGAAGCTGGGCGTCGACGCGGAGGCGCTGATCGAGCGCGTCGATGCGTGGCTTGCGGCGCCGGGCGGTCCGGTGATCGAGATCCCGCGGCGTTAGACCCTGCGCTGCACGCCGTATGTGCAAATTCGAGGCGAGGCCGACCGCCAGGGCAATCCAACGACCTACCGAAGGGATCCTGCACGCCTATCGCGTGCTCGGGTCGCGCCTCACGAGCTCGACCTGCCGGCACTGCGGCGGCGCCGAGGTGCTCGGAGGACGCTTGAGGCCATCTTTGTGCCGGAAATGATCATGGGGCGTGCAGCCCGAGCGCCAAGGGCAGCAATGGGGTGCATGGGGCCGGAAGTCGGGCGCCGCACGACCGCGGGCACCACGCGGTGCCCCAAGAAGAGGAGGGCTAGGCCGGAGGCGGCGCCGGCGAGAAGCCGGCTCGGCCGGAGGCGGCGCCTGCGAGAAGCCGGCTAGGCGGGAGGCGGCGCCGGCGAGAAGCCGGCTAGGCCGGAGGCGGAGGCGGCGCCGGCGAGAAGCCGGCTAGGCCGGAGGCGGGGCCTGCGCTTCCTTGCGTGCCTTGCGGCGTTCCCACCAGCCGCGGATCGATTCCTGGTGGTTGAACGCCCACCCGATCGCGACGAGGACCACGAAGTTGCCCGTGCCAACGCCCGCGGCCGCCAGGTAGCCGAGCTGCTGGCCGATCTCCCCGCCGATCTGGAGCGCCGGCACGACCAGGCCGACGAGACCCAGCCGGAAGAACGGCTCCTCAGGCGCGAGGCTGGCCCGGTAGGACGTCGCGAGCGCGCCGGATCCCGCGTCTCCACCGAGGAGGAAGACGGTCGAGCCACTGACCACGACCGCCGCGTTCTCCAGCCCTTGCGGGAGGTCGGTCGCGTCGAGGTGGTGCCACCCGCCGGGCAGGCCGCCCGTCGCGTCCGGGAGGGCCCAGTAGAGCTCGCGCTTCGGTGACGTGCCGTCCGAGCCGCCGACCAGGTAGAGGGCCCCATTGGCCGCGAACCCGGACGCCGCGGTGCGGGCCCCGGGGAGGTTGAGCGCGTCGCTGACGGTCCACTTGACGACGCCCTGGGGCGCCTCGCCGCTCGCGGCGGGCGAGGGTGCGGCCGTCGAGGGTGCCGCGCTCGTACCGGGCGCCGGGCTGCCCGTCGCGCCGGACAGGGCGCCGTAGTCGGCCCGCTGGACCGCACCGACCGCGCCGTTGGCGTCGGAGCCGCCGTAGACCCAGAGGAAGGTGCCCTCGAGCGCGATGTCCGCGTCGGCCACCGGGAACGCGAGGGCGGGCTGCTCCTTGAACTCCTGCAGGAAGCCCGCGTCGTCGAGTGTCGACTTCCACACGGTGGAGGTCGGCTGGCCGTCGGGTCCGCGCCCGCCCGCGACGACGATCCCGTCCGTCACCGCGACAACCGCCGCACCGGAGCGCGGCTCGGGCAGCGTGACCGTGGCCGCGTCGTCGCCATCCCCATCCTCGAGCTCGGCCCACGTCCCGAGCGCGCTCGTGTCCGGGTCGAGCCCGATGAACCAGACGGTGTCGGTCGGGGCGCCGTCGGGGTCGAGGCCGCCGACCAGGTAGGCGGTGCCGCTGAGCGTCGTGATCCCGGCGTCGGCCCGACCCTCGGGGAGTGCCGGTCCTTCGGCCCACGTGCCAAGGGTCCCGACGTCGACGGTGGCCACGTAGGTCGTCGCGGACGGAGCCGCGCCGTCGGTGCTGTCCGTCCCGCCGATGTAGAGCAGGTTCTTGCCGAGCTGGGCGGCGGCGCCGTTCGTCCGCGGCTGCGGCAGCGACACCTCGGTCGGCGATGCCTGCCACGGGATGACGCCACCGACAGGGACGGGACACGGCATCGCCGTGCCGTTCTCCGGCGGGCAGAGGTTCACGGGCGACCAGCCGAGGATGCCGAGCTCGATCGTCCGCGAGACGACGAAGTAGTAGGCGCGGTCCGGGACGTAGCCGAGCGCCATGATGATCACGAGCAGCCAGAAGAAGGCCTTCGTGAACGCCCAGCCCCAGCCCTCGCTGTCGAACAGCCCGAACAGCGAGCGGCGATGGACCGGTCGACCTGCGGGCAGCGCCTTGGCCATCGCTAGTTGACCGTCAGCGTGCCGGTCATCGCCGGGATCGGGTGGACCGAGCAGATGAACGTGTACGTCCCCGGCTCCAGGGCCGTGAACTGGTAGTTGGCCTCGGCCGGCGCGGTGATCGGGGTCTGATCCTGCAGCGGTGGCGTCGTCGCCGGATCCGATCGGATGTCGACGTCGTGGGACTGGCCGTCGTCGGTGTTGTTGAAGTGGATGACGAAGGGCGTGTCGGCGTCGACCGTCAGCTCGGTCTTGTCGTAGGCGAGGACGCCGCCGGTCCCGAGCTCGAGGACGGGCGCGCTCGGGTCAATCGAAGCGGGCGGCGCGGGCGTCCCGGCGGGGCCGCTGTGGCAGTCCGGTACGGGCGTCGCGCTCGGCTCGGGCTTGAACTCTGTGTCGCGCCAGCCCTTGAACGTCTCGACGTTGCCGTCGGCATCGAGGACCGGCTCGTTCAGCTCCGGGTCGCGCTTCTGGTACTCCTGCGTGGAGGGCGCGCGGATATACGCGATGAGGTCCTCGATCTGGACATAGTTCAGCGGGCCGCCGTTCTCCTAGGCCGGTCGTGGACGAGGTGAAGTGCCGCAGTGACAGCTGCGCCAGCTCCAGCAGTTTCCTCGTTCCGGACGCGGGTGCATGGGACCGATGTACGCCTTGTCAACAGTTTGTAAGCGAGCGTGAGATGGGGTTGGGCTCACCCCGGCCTGGTGACTGAGAAGGGTCGCCTGGACATCGGACAAGAGGTGGCAGAGCGGACGGCAGCATCAGCGCTGCCACGGGATTCAGATGTCCCGGCGAGGTCCGGACAGCCGCAGGAGGAGTTCGATGACGCCCGACCTTGCCCTGGCGACGCTTCCGCGTCGTCCGGCATGCCGAGGGCGCCCCGCGCGTCAGGGGCAGTCGTCCCGGACGGCGACGCCCGGGCGCTGGAAGCATCGGTGCACGACCCCGATCGGTTCACTGAGATCTTCGATCGGTATTTCTCGCAGGTGCATTCGTACGTCGCCCGGCGGTTGGGGACGGGCGTCGCCGACGACCTCGCCGCCGAGACGTTGCTGATCGCGTTCCGCCAGCGCGCGAAGTTCGACAGCCGCCAAGGCATCGTCCGCGCGTGGCTGTACGGAATCGCGACGAATCTGATCCGTCGGCACCGTCGCGATGAGGTTCGGCCTGGCGGCGATCGCCAAGCTGCCGCCGCCGAGTTGACCGGGGAGCACGAGGAGCGAGCCGCTGCTCGGGTCACCGCGATGGCCGCGAGGCGTGAGTTGGCCGGCGCCTTGGCCACACTCTCGGCCGGGAGACCGTGAGGTGCTGTTACTCGTTGCCCTCGGCGACCTTACGTACGACGAAGTGGCAAAGGCACTCGGGATCGCTTACGGGACGGTCTGTTCACGCCTGTCCCGGGCGCGCCGGACAGTTCGCGAGCACCTCGGGCACACCGATCCGACCGCGAATCGTGACGAGGCGTGAGATAAACGATTCGACGAGGTCCGGTCGGTCTTTCCCGAACAAGATCGTCCGTCCGTTGAAGTGACGGCCAACGCACGGCGGCTGATCCATGCGGCGGGCAATGTCCGGCGCCGCGATCGCTGGTACACCGCTGCCAGATCTGGGCGCGTCGGCAGCGTCTTGACCGCGGCGGCTGCCGCTGCTGCGCTCGCAGCGCTGGCGGTACCGCTGGTGATCGCCGGCCCCGGTCCGGAGGCCGGAGCGTTGCCGGGCTCAGTCGCGCCGGCGCCGCGGTTCGTCGCTGCGAGCCAGGTTCTGTCGCCGCCGCGATCCAGCAGGAAGGTCGCCAGGAAGGTCCCGGGAAGTACTTCCGGGTCCGAAGCCTGCTGATCGGTACGGCGGAGGTCGGCTCCCCGGAGTACGAGGTCGAGCGGCGAAGATCACCGAGAGCTGGATACCGATGAAGCGTTCGGGGCCGAGCCTGGTTCGGGTGGGTCGACTGGGTACCCGGCCGGTGACTGCCGCGGACGAAGGCCGCGTGGCAGCGCAGGGCGCCCCGACCGCGTGGCCGATGGGCGAGACGAGACGCCGACCCGACGGGGTCAGGTGAACCGGTCGTAAGAGGATGCCTTCGAAGTGTGCCCCAGGGTACTACCTAACGACGGAAAACCGTTGCACGCCCAGCAGATCGGGCGCTGCCGACCGATCCGGAGAACTCCGCAACGTGCTCTCCCAGACTCCGGCCGGAGGCGACCAGCAGGAGATCGAGTACAGGTCTTCACAGCGCCGGCCGATGCTCTTCGAGATGCCTTCGCCGCCGAAACTGCGGGGCGCCGCGCTCCGGGTGCTGTCGAACTACCGGGACGACCCTCAAGGAGAACGTCAAGGACCCAATCGGCCGGGCCGGCACCCAGATCAGCATGCGACTGGTCTGGAAGACCGGGGACGAGCCAGCGCGCGCTGGAGCTTCCCGGCCGACGAACGACGTACATCATCGATCCGTTGACGGGCGGCTGCTCAGTCCGGAACGGCGCGGCGCGAAGGGCCCGGCGTGACCGTCGTGCTCGAGTCCGGCTGGACGAACGAGACGTCCGACCCGACCTCCCGCGCAGACTCGCTGAACGCCCCTACCATCTGGGCCGACCATCCGTGCCGGGCCGTCGCGCTCCACCCGCCCGGAACCGCCCTTTCTGAGAGGTGAACCTTGTCCCGATCCGAACACGGGGGTCGCCACCGTACCGTCCCCGCCCTGGTAGCCCGCATCGCCGGGCCTGCCCTCGGTCGTCGGCTCGACCCGCTCGCAACGAAGCCCTTGGCGTCCGGACTGCCGGTACGCCCGGCCTCGCCGCTGAGCATCACCCTGGTCACCGGCGACAAGGTGATCGGAGCCGCGGCCGCGGCGGCACCTGCCGACGAACGTCGCCCCCGCGCACGGGGCGCGCCGAGGAATGGCCTTCCACAAAGTCGCCTGGCAAGGCCAGCAATCGTCGTCCCGCTGGACGCCGTTCCGCTGGTCGCCTCGGGCGTCGTCGATCAGCGGCTGTTCGACGTCGCGCTGCTGGCGACGCTCGGCCTCGACGACCAGTCGTCGCCGCGGCTGCCCCTGCTGGTCCAGTACGACGGGCAGCGCCCGCGCAGCCCGTTCGGCGCTGCCAGAAGGCACCAGGTGAAGCGCGAGATGCCGTTGGTCGACGCCGTCGCGATCGGCCAGGAGCGTTCGCAGGCCGGCGATCTGTGGACAGACTGGATCAACAGCCCGCAGGCGCCAAGCGGCGTACCGGCCTGGCCGGCGACCGTCAAGAAGGTCTGGCTGGACGGCGGGATCAAGCCCGAACCTGGACCGCAGCGTGCCGCAGATCGGCGCCCCGGCCGCTTGGGAGGCGGGTGTCACCGGCAAGGGAGTGAAGGTCGCCGTCCTCGACAGCGGGTACGACGCGACGCATCCCGACCTCAAGGGCCGGGTGATCGCGACCAAGGGATTCACCGCCGACGCTGATGGGAACGTCGATGAGACGGATGTGCTGGACCACGTCGGCCACGGCACCCACGCCGCCTCGACGGTGGCGGGTAGCGGAGCGGCTTCCGCCGGCAAGTACAGGGGCGTCGCGCCGGACGCGGACCTGATGATCGGCAAGGTGTGCGGCGATCCGAAACTGCGAGACCTCGGCGATCATCGCCGGAATGCAGTGGGCGGCCGAGCTCGGCGCCCGGGTCGTCAACATGAGCCTCGGCGGCGGTCCGACCGACGGCACGGACATCCATCGCCCAGGCCGTCAACGAGCTGACCGCGAGTACCGGCACGCTGTTCGTCGTCTCGGCCGGAAACTTCGGCGCCGAGCAGACCGTGTCGAGCCCGGCCGCCGCCGATGCCGCGCTGGCGGTTGCCTCGGTGACCAAGTCCGACACGCACAGCACCTTCTCCAGCCAGGGGTCCGCGGCTCGGCGACTCTGTCGGTCAAGCCCGACATCTCGGCTCCCGGCAGCCGCATCGTCGCCGCCCGCGCCGCGAACACACCGCTGGCTCCCGTGCGCGATCAACGACTCGTACGCCGAACTGTCCGGTACGTCGATGGCCGCTCCGCACGTCGCCGGCGCTGCCGCATTGCTGGCCCAGCAGCACCCGGACTGGAAGGCGCCGAGCTGAAGTCGGCGCTGATGGGATCGTCGTTCGGACTTGGCGACCAAGGGATCTACGCCCAGGGCGCCGGCCGGGTGGATGTCGCGCCATGCGATCAAGCAGGCCGGTACGGCGATGCCCGAGCAATCTCAACCTCGGTCTGCAGAGCGGCCCGCACAACGACGACAAGCCGGTCACCAAGCCGGTGACATACGTCAACAAGAGCTCACGCCGGTCCGGCTGACGCTGCACTCAAGGGCCGGGATCTTCCGGCTCGGCCGGACGTCGCGTCGAAGGTTCCGGCGCACGGCAGCGCGAGGTCGATGTCACTGCCGACACCTCCGGTCCAGAGGCCAGGGCGCGCACGCCGGCTGGCTCGTCGCCGCGGCAACGGCTCGACGATCCGCACCACGATCGGCGTCGGTAAGGAGGTGGCGCAGCTACGAGCACAAGCCGTTCAGATGCCCGACCGCACCGGTGCGCCCGGCGCCAACGACGACCTGCACGTCTGGCCGGTACGTACCTGCTCGACGTCGACCGCCAGAACGCTGTACTCCGTCGTCGCCGGCAGAACCATCAAGCTCCCGCCGGGCCACTACATGGTCGACGGATACACAGCGAACTTGCAAGCCGAGGCGCCAGGATTCGAGGAGGTCACCTACTTCACCGAGCCCGACTGGTGATCGGCACGCGCGGGCCCGATCGTGCTGGACGGCGGAAGGCCGCCAAGGTCGCATTCGGCGCCCCGGTCACCGACGCCACCGCCGCGGCGGCCGTGGGATCGGCATGTCGACGGACCGATCGGCGACCGGCACCTAGTCGGCGGTGTCGGCGTGGACAACGGCGGCGTCGCCGGGCTACTCGCCCGCCCTGTACGTCGTACCGAACAGGACCGGCTCGGCGAAGAACTACACCGCCTTCGCACATGTCGCCTGGGTCGGGACGCCCGACGGACAGGTCCGCGGGACGTAGGTTCGTTCCTGGACAGTCCGTACCTGTACCACGATGTCGCGGTCTGGCCCGGGCGGATTCCGGCGAACCCGTCGGTGGTCACCGAGCCCCGCGACTACGCCCATCTCGACGCGTCGTACGCCGGTGAGCCGGGCTACTACGCCGACAACTACGGCTACCCGACAGATGCCGCAGCCCGCTGCGGACGGTACACCGGCGTACCGTTGTTCGTCTTCACCCCGACGATCGAGATGAACCTGCCCTTCCGTCGCGACGAGTACTACTCGACGAAGAACGTGCACTGGGCGTTCAGCAACGAGGTCTACAGCTACAGCGAGGAGCGGCTACGAGTACCACTCGTGCTCGACTCCGAGGTCAAGGCCTTCCGGCCCGGCGAGAACGACGAAGCTCTGGACTGGCAGCGCGGAGTGTTCGGACCGAGCCTGGCCGACTCCCGGCTCGGCAACCCGGGCGAGCCGGCTGCCGTGGGTCGCGCGCGACGGCGACAGCCTCAGCATCTACGTGCCGACGTTCTGCTGACGGCGTACCTGAGTCGGCTCGGCGACAGCGACAGCACCTCCGAGCTGACCAAGCTTTACCGCAACGGCCAGGAGGTCAGGTCGACGGACACGGTAGGTCTGCAGCCTTCGCGCTGCCGGCAGGCGAGGCGACCTACCGGCTGGCGAAGGTGGTCAAGCCCGGCGCCTTGTTCACAAAGCTGTCGACCGAGATCTCTTCGGAGTGGACGTTCCGGTCAGCGCGCACTCCCGACGGTAAGGACACCCCGCTGCCGCTGCTGAACGTCCGCTACACCCCGAAGCTGGACGACCGCAACCGTGCACCTGGCGGCCGGTTCGAGTTCCCGGTCACGGTCCAGACAGCCTTTCTCGCATGCCAAGCCGATCGTGTCGCTCAAGGTGTCGGCGTCGTACGACGACGGCGCGACCTGGCGCCAGGTACCGGTACGCCGTACCGGTGGCGACACCTGGAGGGCAACGACAGATCAGCCGTCCAGCGGTTTCGTCACGCTGAGGGCCGTCGCTGTCGACGGGCCGGCAACAAGGTCGAGCAGACCATCAAGCGGGCCTACGAGCTGAAGTGATCCGGAAGGCGGCTCAACTGGCTTCGGTCGGTTGAGCCGCCTCTGTGGTCGCTACATCAGGGACGTCGGCCAGCACGTAAACAACCTTCATGCCTCGTGCTCCTTGAACACGTCGCGCAGCACGTCGTCGAGGACATCGAGATTCGTCCTGTCCTGACCGGTTTCAGCCATGCGACGAACTCCGCGAGCGCGGTGGGTGTGAGCATTGTCGCCCAGACCCGGTGCCTGGCGCTCACTGCGATCTCCTCGACCATCTGATCCACGAGTCCGCCGTCGGGCAGGGTGCAAACATCGTCATCCCCGTCGGCGCCCGGAACCATACGTCGAAGTCGCCCGCACCGCTGCGCGAACATCGTCCGAGGCCGAGTCCAACGCAGCGGCCAAGTCGTCAACCTCAATGCCCGAACACATGGAACCGTTGCCCTTGGCAGCTAGGACCAAGTCGCTTGACTTTCGCTGACTGCTTGGTCGGATGAGGATGTGGGTCGCTGAGCCACTTGTTGTGACTGGATCTGCGCCGAGGTCCTCGTCAGCTGCCGAACTTCGTGAGCTGCGTCGATGTCTCGTCGTCGCTGCGCTGAGACGGCGGTCCGTGTTGCACGGTCGAGTGCGCGCTGTTCCTGGCCCCGCCTAAGGCGTCGTACGTCACCGGCACGAGCGTCGTCGCCGACGGCGGGATGCTGTTGATGAGGCCGATGGCAGGAAGCCACCTGCAGGGTTCATCCTGGCGGCGTCCATAGAAGGTCGGTTGACTGAACTCCGTAAACCTGCCTCAGACCGGAGCACGACCTAGAGAGGCCGATTCGGTTCCGCCTCAGGTGATGGGCCGCCGGTGCCGATCGTCAGTCGGCCGCTGGACCTCCACGCCTCGGCCTGCCCTATGAAGCCCGGCCGGCGAGACGCGTTCTGATGAGCGATTGCTCCAGTTCCCGGGCCGGAGGTACGGCGCCGAGCGGCTCACCGCCACGTACGCCGTACCGCTCGCGGTACGCAGCGATCTCGCGGATGATGTCGCGGGCTCCGCGGGTGTCTGTTCGTCAGCTGTACCTTCAGGCTTTGTACCAGGGAGCGCCTTCTGCTCTGCCTGCTCGGCCAGCCAGTCGGCGCGTTGGGAGATGAGGGCTTCGAGTTCTCGGAGCGGGGCGGTGAACGCTGGATCGGTGATGGTCGTGGTTGGACGGACGAGGCCGGCGACGAGCTGTTGTGGTTGCCGTCGGCGACGATCGGAGCGGCTCACCAGGCGTTCGACTCGGGCGTGGAGGACGGCGGCGAGGTCGCGGGCGATGTTGAGGTTGGCCTGGTTGACGGCTTGTGAAGGTGGGCTGGGTCGAGGCCGGCGGCTTCGGCGCGGCGTAGGGCGGCGAGGAGGGGGCCGTAGGCGGGGGAGGCTCGGAGTTCGGCGCGGGCGCTGGGGTCGAGGGTGGAGGTGTCGATGGTGGCGCGGTAGCGCTGGCCGGCGGCGATTGGCAGAGGTGTTCGTGGATGGGGACGAGTTGGTCTGAGGTTGGTGGCGTTGTCGAGTTCGGCTTGCATGGTTTCGTGGGCGGACTTCTCGATGCCTTCTTGTTCGAGGACGGTGGCGAGGACCTCGTACATGCTTTCGGGGGTGTGGGGTTCGTGGAGGTCGCCGGTGGTTCGTGGGTGGCGATGTAGGCGTGGTTGGTGTCGCGGCCGCGGGTCATGCCGACGTACAGGAGTGGGCGGGTGAGCGTTCGGTGACGACGAGGTGGGCGGTGTCGACGGTGATGCCTTGGGCTCGGTGGACGGTGGTGGCGTAGGCGAGTTCGACGGAGCTCGCGACGTAGCGGGCGGGCAGGGTGACGGTTTGGTGGTCGGTGTCTTGGACGGTGAGGGAGCCGTCGTTCCAGCGGCGGACGACGTTCCAGTGGTCTGCCGTTGTGGACGAAGCCGTGGTGGCCGTAGGTGAGGTGGCGGTGGTTGAGGCGGGTGACGATGCGGTCGCCGACGCCGGCTTGGTTGCCGTCGTGGAGCGGGACGCCGTGGGTTCGACCTCGCCGGTGGTGATGCGGTCGAGGCGGGCGCGGGCGTTGAGGCGGATGACGGTGGCGTTGTCGGCGGCGATCAGGAGGCTGGTGAGGCCGTTGCGGGTGTCGGTGAGCCAGGCGGAGTAGGCGGCGATTTCGCATTCGTCCGGGGTGCCGGCGGTGAGGCGGTCGTGGTGGTCGTAGGTGTCGATGACGTCGAGGTCGCCGCGCGGAGGGCGAGGCTGGCGTCGCGTTCCCAGTCGTTGGTGAAGCGCCAGACTTCGTGGAGGTCGGCGGCTTCGGGGTCGTTGGCGACGAGGCGGAAGGCGCCGCCGGTGTCGACGGCGCCGAGTTGGGCGTCGTCGCCGACGAGGAGGAGCTTGGCGCCGGCCTTGGGGTTTGCGCGGGCGAGGGTGGCGAGTTCCATGGTGCCGGCCATGGAGGCTTCGTCGACGATGACGAGCTGGTTCGGGGTGGAATCGCCAGCGGTCGGCTTCGGCGCGCAGGGCGGCGAGGCTGGCGAGGATGCGGTGCTGGCGGCGTTTGCGGCGGAGGCGTTCGGCGATCTGGCTGCGCGTTCGAGGTTCGCGATGCGCTGGTTGCGTTGTTCGGCGCCGAGGCCGACGGCTTCGTGGATCCATTTGGCGAGGTTGTCGGTGGGGATGCCGAGGCTGCCGGACAGGACGTCGGCGGCGGCGCTGAGGGTGCGATGCCGATGACCGAGGAGGGGCCGTGCGTCGTCTCCCAGGCTTTGTGGAGAGCGTGCGAGAAGGCTGGTCTTGCCGGTGCCGGCAGGTCCGACGAGGGCTTCGAGGCGCTGCCCGCTGTCGAGGAGCGCGGGTGAGTGCCTCGCGTCGATCGGTGGTCAATCCGCTCAGGTCTTCGAGCTTCGTCGAGGCTCGTCGGCCCGGTGCGGTCTTGGGCCAGGTCGAGCAGCAGACGTCTCGGCGCCGAGCACGACGGGTGAGGTGAAGATCGCGCCGTTGTGGATTCGGTAGATGCTCTCGCCTTCGAGGCGTTCGCCGGGCAGGTCGACCAGATCGCCAGG
>CAVRKQ010000007.1:0-6422 GCA_963722105.1 uncultured Chloroflexia bacterium
CCGCCGCACCCGGCGCATCGGGAGTTCTCCCTATTGGACCGCCCTACGGCGACCCGGTCATGTCCCAGTTCCAGCTCAGGGTGGTCTGGCCGCTCGTCTCCGTCACGGAGTCTTTGAAGGCCTTGCCGTCCGTCGACACCCGCCCACCTCGGGTGTCGAACGGCGCCACGGCGATGCTGACGGTGACCTGCTGCCCTTCATAGTCCTCGGCGCCGGGCGGGCAGTCGTGCAGCGTCACCGTCATCGTCTGCGACTCCGGGAGCGGCCCGAACGACCCGCCCGTGTAGGTGTAGGGCGGCTCCCCGTAGGAGGGCGGCTTCCCGCTGACCTGGAGGTCCCCGCTGCCGCCCGTCACGGTCTTCGTGCCGGACTGCTGGCAGGCGGTCCCGCCCGAGCCGTCACGCCCGGACGCGATGACCGTGTACTGGCTCGTCTGCAGCTCGAAGTACCCGTCCGGGCCACCACCGCCGGGCGCGACGCGGACGAAGCTGACGCTCCCGCTCCAGGTGAAGATCGAGCCGAAGCTGTTCTGTCTCCCGCCGATGGTGCCGGCGATGCGGTTGACCGGCGGCTCGCCCTCGGTCGCCTGCGACCAGGTCGCCTGCGCGACGCCGGCCTTCGAGACCGACCGCACGACCGTCGTGACCGGCAGCCCATTGTTGACGTCGAACGGAGCGCTGTGCGAGAAGCGCGTCGGGTTCGATGACGCGGTCAACGGCGAGAACTCCGCGTTCCCGATCGCCGACAGTGTCCACGTCGCGCGCTCGGGCGAGCCGCCGGGCTTGGCGTTGGTGCGCGCGTCGAAGCCGCCCGACTCGCCGCGATGCAGCGTCTTCGTGCCCGCCCCCGGGGTGAAGTCGATCGACGCGCAGGCGTTCTCGCCGTTCCACGCCTTTTCGGCATCGTCGAAGGCCTTGATCGCCTTGGCGATGATGTCGCGGAACTGCTGGTCGGCCTGCTCGCGCATGCCGCGCTCGATCACGCGCTCGACGGCCGTCAGCGCGGCGCCGCTGACGTCCGGGCTCGTGATCGTGGCGTTCACGATGCTCGGGCCCAGCTGGAACGTCTTCTCCGGATACTCCACCCGCGTGATGCGCTGCACCAGCATGCGGATCGACATCGGCGAGAACCCGCGGTTGGTGCCGCCGAGGGTGAGCGTCCCGACCTCGGTGTTGTGCGGCTCGAAGAAGTCGAGCTTCGCGTTGTCGTCGACGACGCCGCGGAACGTCGTCTCGCCCTCGAGGCGGATGCCCTGTGACCAGACGACCGTCTTGCCCTCGGTGACCGTCGCCCGGACGCTGATCCTCCGGCCGTCCTTCCCGCGGATCTGGCCATCCGCCGTCGGGCACGAGTCGAAGCTGTGGCTCTCGCAGCCCGGGAACTCGACCTCCAGGCGGACCTTCCGGTTGCCCTGGTTGCTCTCGAGACCCAGCTGCAGGCTCGGGTCGGGCCCGGTCGTCTGCGTCAGGTCGACGTTCTGACCACCGCCCGCGTCGAACGAGCTGGTGAACGTCCCCTTGGGCTGCTCCGTGCATCCCGTCCCGCTCTGGCTCGCCCTCGCGCGCGCGTCCATCCGCGCGAGCCCCGCCTTCGTGGCGCGCTCCAGCGCCCGCTCTGCACGCGGGTGGATCCGCTTGAGGAGCTTCGGCAGCGACTTCGCCCTGCGGCCGCGGCGGTCGCGCACCTTGGAGAAGTTCGCGTCCAGCACGTAGCCCGTGCTCTCGGTGCGCATGTCGACGGGCTTCGGCGCCGGCCACGCCCGGTTCCTGGCCACGCAGCGCGTCCTGGTGCGCTTCCCGACCTTCACGCGCTCCTTGACCTGGCGCGCCTTGCACTTCACGGCCCGCTTCTTCTTCTTTTTCTTCGCCTTCTTGTTCTTCTTCTTCTGGGCCGTCTCGACCGAGGAGGCAGGCTCGGCGGCCTGCGCGACGGGAGTCGCTGCGACGGCCAGGCCCAGCAGGAGCGCGAGGACGACACTGGTGTGGCGGAACCGCCTCACCAGCTGAGGCTATCCGCGCAGCGGCACCTGCGGCAAGTACCGTCGGGCGATGGCCAAGCTCATCTACTCCCCCATCACCTCACTCGACGGCTACGTCGCCGACGAGGACGGCAAGTGGGACTGGTCGGAGCCGGACGAAGCGGTCCACGCGTTCGTGAACGACCTCGCGCGGCCGGTCGGCACCTGGCTGCTGGGCCGCCGCATGTACGACGTGCTCGTCGCGTGGGAGACGATGGACGACGAGCAGCCGGAGATCCGCGACTTCGCGGAGATCTGGCGGTCGGCGGACAAGATCGTCTACTCCCGCACGCTCGAGGAGCCGTCCAGCGCCCGGACGCGGATCGAGCGCGAGTTCGATCCCGGCGCCGTCCGCCGCATCAAGGACGAGTCGGAGCGCGACCTCACCGTCGGCGGGCCGGACCTCGCCGCCCAGGCGCTTCGCGCCGGGCTCGTCGACGAGATCCAGCTGTTCCTCTCGCCGGTCGTGGTCGGCGGCGGCAACGCGGCCCTGCCCGGTGACGTCCGCGTCCCGCTCGAGCTGCTCGACGAGCGCCGCTTCGGCAACGGCGTCGTCTATCTGCGGTACCGCGTCACGACTTGAGCGTCCGACGCGGCCGTAACCATGGTCGTTGAGGGCATGGATCGTGGGGTCGGCCCGAGGTGGGCGGACAGCACGGCCTGACTTCCGGAGGATTCAGCAACCCCGGAGGTCCGCCATGCCCATTCCGGATCCGCGCACAGCCGATCTGTTCGCCCTGGCCTCACCGCCGTGCCACGAATGCGGCGCACCCGTGGAGCGGGTGGAGATGCCGTGGCACCTCGACGAGGACTCCAGATGGCGCCCGGGGCCGTTCTTCATGGTCTGTCCCCTCGGGCATCGCGTGCTGGTCGAGCCGCTGGCATGAACTTCGGGCACGATCTCCGCGATGGACAACGTCTGGATCGCCGACCGCCTGGAGGCATTCGCCTCGTTGCTCGAGCTCGCCGATGCGAACCCGTACACGGCGCGCGCCTACCGACGCGCCGCCGACACGATCCGCGGCGCGCCGGTCCCCGTCCCGGAGCTGATCCGGAACGGCCGGGTGCGCGACCTGCGTGGGATCGGGCGTGGGATCGAGGCGCGGCTGCGCGAGCTGGTGGAGACCGGGGAGATCGCCGAGCTCGCCGAGTTGGAGCGCGAGCTTGCGCCCGGTCTGGTGGGGCTCGGGCGCTATCTCGGGCTGACGGCCAGGCGGTCGGTGGACATCGCGCAGGCGCTCGGCGTCCGCACCCCCGAGGAGTTCCGTGCCGCCGTGGCGGCCGGCCGGCTTCGGACCATCCCCGGGATCGGCCCCAAGACCGAAGCGCAGATCGTCGAGGCGCTCGCTCGCGAGTCCGAGCCGCGGCCCCAGCGGGGCCTGCTGCTCAACCAGGCGTGGGAGCTCGTCGGAGGGATCGCGGGGCACCTCGGGGGCGAGGTCGCGGGCGACGTGCGTCGCTGGCGGGACTCGTGTGAGCGGCTCGCGGTCGTGTGTGCCGTCGCGGAGCCGGCCTCCGTGCTGGAGCGGTTCGCGGCGCTGCCGCAGATCGTGGCGATGATCGAGCAGGCGGACCGGCGCGCGGTCGGGCTGACGGTCGAGGGCGTCCCGGTCGAGCTCGTCGCCGCGGAGCCGGAGCGGTTCGGGACCGCGTTGCTGCGCGCCACGGGAGCGCCCGCGTTCGTCGCCGCGCTCGAGCCGCTGCCCGACGCGCCGGACGAGGCGGCCGTCTTCGACGCGCTCGGTCTCGCCTGGTGGCCGCCGGAGCTGCGCGAGGAGCCGCCGGACGGCGAGCCGCCCGCGCTCGTCGAGTCGGGCGACATCCGCGGCGACCTGCACTGCCACACGACCTGGTCGGACGGCCGCGCGAGCGTCGCCGAGATGGGGCGGGCAGCACAGGAGCGCGGCTACGACTACGTCGCGATCTGCGACCACACGCCGGCGGTGGGCGCGGTGCGCGGGCTCACGCCCGACGACGTCCGCCGCCAGGCCGAGGAGATCGCGGCCGCGAACGAGCTGCTGGCGCCGTTCCGCGTCCTGCGCGGGATCGAGTGCGACATCCTCCCCGACGGCCGGCTCGATCTTCCCGACGACGTGCTGGCCGAGCTCGACTGGGTGCAGGCGAGCGTCCACGGCGGCCAGCGCATGCCGCGGCGGGAGATGACCGAGCGGGTCGAGGAGGCGGTGCGCAATCCCCACGTGCGCTGCCTCAGCCACCCGACGGGCCGGCTGATCGGCCGCCGCCCGGAGAACGCCCTCGACCTGGATCACATCTATGGCGTCGCGCTCGAGGAGGGCGTCGCACTCGAGGTGAACGGGCTTGCCCCTCGCCTCGACCTGAGCGGCGAGCACGTGCGGCGCGCGCTGCGAGCGGGCGTGCGGATCGTCTGCTCCACCGACGCGCACTCGACGATCGGGCTGGAGAACATGACGCTCTCGGTCCAGACCGCACGCCGCGGCTGGGCGACGCGGGCGGACGTCTTGAACACCGGGCCGCTGCAGTCGATCCTGGATTGGCGCCGCTGACGGCTCGGGTCAACCGGCCAGGAGCGCCTCGATCACGGTGCGGGTCAACGGCCGGTCGACGAACTCGCGCACCCAGCCTTCGTTGTCGCTCCGCTCGTCGTCGGTCGTGGCCGCCAGCCAGCGCCGGCAGCCCTCGGCGACGATGTGCGAGAGCTGTGCGATCGGCATCGCGAAGTCGGTCGGAGCCTCGACGCGCCCGGGTCCGCCCGCCTCCTCGTACGCGGCGCGGATGCGACCAGCCCGCCGCGGATCCGCCGTGCAGTACTCGACGAGGATCAGGGCCAGCTCCTGGGACGGATCGGCCAACCCGGCATTGTCGAAGTCGAACACGCAGAGACCTCCCATCGGGGTCGCGCGGACGTTGTCGGCCCAGAGGTCGCGGTGACAGGTGCGGAGCGCGCGCGGCGGATCGCCGAGGTAGGCCTCCATGGCGACCAGCTCCGGGACGAGCGCGTCGAACTCGTCGGCGAACGGGGCGTGACGCGCGCGGAGCGCGCTGACGAGCTCGGACCAGCTCGCCGCGCCGACCGGTTCCGTGTACCAGGGGTCGACGCCGATCGCGCCTGCGAAGTCGACGCGGTGGAGGCGCGCCACCAACCGCCCGAGGTCCACCGGATCGAGGTTCGCATCCGGGTCATGGAGATCCACCCAGGCGTGGAGCCTGACCCGTACCTCGCCGGCGTCGGCGATGTGCTCGCCCGCCCGCGTCCGTCGCACCGCGGGCGTCGGCACACCGGCGGCGAGCGACGCCTCTTGAAAGCTCGCGCCCTCGAGCAGCTCGGCGAGCTCCTCAGCGGGCACATCGCCGACCTGCTTGACCGCCCAACTGCCGCGCTCGGTATTCAGCCGCCAGATCGAGCCGAGCCGCCCGCTCGCGACAGGTCCGTCCGAGAGCTGGCCCGACGACCCGAGGTCGAATGCCGCGAGGATCGACGGAACGTGGCCGTCGTTGAGCGGGATGCTCACGAGCGGGTCAGCCGGCCACGATCGTCGCGGCGAGCGCGACCCGATGGTCCTTCGTCCACGGTGGCCCCAGCCGCGCCCGCGGTCCCTGCAGCACCGCGTCGGCCCGCCCGGCCAGCAGGCTGGCCGCCTGACCTACCACGGCCTTCGCGTCATAGAGATGGACCTCCCAGTCACGCGCCTGTGCGAGCTCCGACAGCTCTTGGCGGTACATGATGGCGTCGGCCCGGGCCTCGTATGGCACGCGCCGTTGGACGGCGATGTCGTCGGGGAAGTCGAACGGCCAGGCGCGGAGCGAGATCGAGCGGACCGGCGCGGGCAGCCCGGCGGCGATCTCGTCGAGCGCGGCCGACGTCGCCCGCACGACGGACGCTCGCACCTGCGCGACCAGCGCAGCGGTGGCGGCGACGTCGAGCCGCGAGCTCTCGTAGTGGATCGGTGCCGCCGAGATGCCGGGTTCCACCAGCTCGATCTTCCGGCGGTCCACCACCTCGCCGCCGGCCGACGCCGTCACCGCAACGGCCCAGCCGAGGTGATCCGCAATGCCCACACGCATCGCGCCGATTATCCACCGGCTATCGGTCTCCGAACCCGGATGCGAACGACCAGGTCGGGTGTTCACGCACGAGCACCGGCCGATGTGCGTCCCAGTCCTGAGATCCGAGCGCGTCTGGCCCCGACGGGGTGATGGTTCCGTCGCGGACGACGAAGCCCCACGAGAAACCGAGGATCGCGTGAGCCTCGCGCTCCTGTTCTCCGAGGTGGCAGAGAAAGCTGTGGGCGGTCCAGTCCATGTCGCGGATCGGGTCGCGCGACGGCCCGTCGAACAGGGTCGGGAGAAAGCCGAAGAACGCGAACGGGTGATCAACCCGACCCAGCGGCTCGAATGGATCCATCTCGAACCACTCGCCGCCGCT
>CAVRKQ010000008.1:0-175170 GCA_963722105.1 uncultured Chloroflexia bacterium
TCCTCGGCGATCTCCGGGTCAGAGCGGCCAAGAACGATGAGCCGAAGGATCTCGACCTTCGCGCCGGGTGAGATTGCCGTGCCGCACCACGAACGCGGTCCGGACAGCACGGTTCGAGGGGGTCCGGAGCAGCTCCGGGAGCTCCTCGAGCGCGGCGAACGGATCCCGGTGCTGCCCTTCTCGAGCGCCAGCTCGATTTCCACCTGGAGGCCATCCGTCGAGCAGCGGTCATGTAACCCCGACCGAGTGGGCCATCTTCGTCGCCCCAGACGGTTTGCTCCCGCGCCACCATCTCGTCGATGGCCCCGTACAGGCGTGCCGCCAGCAACGGCAGCCCGAGCCCGAGCGCCACTGGCATCGCCGCGAACAGGGCATTCGCCGCCGCCTCCGGGTGGGCGGCTCGAGACGCGAGCATGGCGCATTCCACCGCGGCGTCGACCGCCTCATCGACCCGGCCGAGGTCCGCCAGGCCGATCGCCGCCGAGGTGAGAGCCCAGGACGCGTCTGCCTCGCGGCCGAGCTCGAGCAGGAGCCGGCTCGCCTGTTGCGAGAGCCGAACGGCCTCGGCGTTCTGGTGCGCGAACAAGAGGGAGTAGGACAGGTCGGCAGTCAGCCGGATCCAGCGCTCGCGACCAGCCGCACGGAGCGCGTCGACGAGCTCACGGAGCAACGCGATGTTCTGGCTGCTGCTCCGTCCATGCTCCATCCACGCGCGGAGCGATCGGACGTCCAGCAGGCGGATATGGCTCTCCGGATCGTCCGGTCGGGCGATTGCCTCCAGCTCGTCTGCGAACGCGTTGATGCTGTCGGCGTCGCCCGGGTATGACGCCGCGATGGCGCTGTACTGCAGGGCCACCTCGATCGTGTCGGCATCTTCGGAGCGCCTCGCCAGGTCGAGCGCTCGGGCCAGGAGATCCCGGTGCTGGCGGTTGCTCAGCAGGTAGCGGCTGACGTCGAAGAGGGCGAGGATCGCTGTGGCCAGCTCGACACACGGCTCGACCGTCTGCTCCAGGGCCATCAGGCGCTTGAAGCCTTCCTGGCCGCGCCCGTGGGCCCCCCAGAAGTCCTCGAGTCGGGCGACGAGGATCAACGCGCGCCGCGGATCGACCGCCTCCAGATGGTCCAACGCCCGCCGGACGTTGTCTGCATCTGCGATGTAGGCCGCAACGAGACCTCGGCCCTCCTGCGTTTGCACGGTTCGCTGCCAGGTCGCCGCCAGCTCGAGCATGCGCGCCGCATGCCGTTCCTGGGCCGTGACCAGGCGCTCCGGCGACGCCCGCCGACGCACGGACTCCTGGATGACGACGAGGAGGCGGAACCGGCTCGCGCCGTTGACCTCGGCGGCGCGTTGCACGAGACCCAGGGCAAGGAGCGACTCCACCGCCGGGAGCACGTCGACGTCCGGTGCGAGTGCCTCAGCCAGTGCGATGTCGAAGCCGGCACAGACGCTCAGCGCCTCGAGGACCGGCGCCTCGTCGGTGGTCAGCTGGCCGACCGTCCAGTCGATCATCGATCGCAACGAACGTCGGTCACCACGCCGACTGGAGTCGATCGCGTCCGGTCCGCGCTCATCCAGCCGGCGCATGATCTCCTCCGGCGACAGAACGCGGCTGCGGGCGGCGGCGAGCTCGATGCCGAGGGGCATCCCGTCGAGACGCCGCAGCATCGCGACGATCGCAGCGGCCGACGTGTCCCGGACCTGCGCGTCGGGGCCGTCGGCGTCTGTGCGTCGCAGGAACAGCTGGCCCGCCGGCGAGGCGTACAGGGCCTCCCGGCTCGCGTTCGCCGGCAGCTCGAGCGGCGAGACCTGGATCTCGCGCTCGCCCTGTGCCTGGAGCGTGATGCGGCTGGTCGCCAGGATCGAGATCCCGCCGACGCCCTCCAGCAGCCGGACGACCGCCTCGCCCGCCGCCGGCACCTGTTCGAGGTTGTCAAGGACGAGCAGCCCGCGTCGGCCGCGAAGCACCGGGCCGACGAGCTCGACCGGATCGGCGCTCGACGCGCCCTTGAGCCCCAGCGCCCCGGCGATCGTCGCGCCGATCAACGCAGCATCCTCGATCGCCGAGCAATCGACGAACCAGGCAACGGCATCGTCAGCAGCGTTCGCGAACCCGGCGACAGCTGCCTGCGCCAGGCGCGTCTTGCCGACGCCGCCGGGGCCCGTGAGCGTGACGAGCCGCTCGCGCTGCAGGACCTTGATCAGGTGCTCCAGGTCGGTGTCGCGCCCGATCAGCGGATCAATCGGCTGCCCCCACCAAGCCGTCACTCGAAACCTCGACTGCGACAACCTGCGATGCGGAGTGTCGCACCGACAGGGAACCGCTCAGGCGCAGACCGCGTAGAGGCGCCAGTCACCGGGCACGCCCTTGAGGGTGTGCGTGCCGCGCTCTGTGAACTCGACCTGGGAGCCTGCGACGAGGTCGCGAACCGTGCTGGAGACCAACACCTCGCCCGCTCCCGCGAGAGCCGCCACCCGGGCCGCCGTGTGCACCGCGATCCCCCCGACCTGGCCATCGTGGACGTGGCCCTCGCCGGTGTGGATGCCGGCGCGGATCTCGAGCCCCAGCTCGCGGACGTCGTCGCGAATCGCGCATGCCGCCTTGATCGCCCGGCCAGGGCCGTCGAACGTCGCGAAGAAGCCGTCCCCGGCCGTGCCGACCTCGATGCCGCGGAACTGCGCCAGCCGCCGTCGAACGACCGCGTGGTGCTGCTCGAGCAGCGTCCGAAACGCGACGTCCCCGAGCTCGACCGCGCGGTCCGTTGAGCCGACCATGTCGGTGAACAGGAACGTCCCCAGCATCACGTCCGGCTCGGGCGCCTCGCCGAGGCCGCGCAGGAACGCCTCGGTCTCGTCCAGCAGCACCTCGTTCGCGGCCGGATCGGCCCACGAGTACCCGTCGACGAGGTTCGGGATCTCGCGCCGGATCGCGCCCGGGATCTGGCGCGAGACGTAGTCGGCCGGGCCCGCGGACATCGGTCGGTGGACGACGAGCGTCGGGACCCGGACCGTGGGCATGACCTCGGTAACGTCGCCCTCCATGATCATTCGCTGGTATCCGGCCGCCGCGCCGGGGCTCGCGCTCGATCGCATGTGGCGGACGTACCAGCTGCGGAACTCCGGGTCGCCGGCGACGGTGGGGGAGTACTCGGCGAGCTGCCGCTCCAGGAATTCCGTCTGGCCCCAGGACGTCGTGACGTCGCGCAGCCAGGCTCGCCAGTCCTCATCGCTCCGGGCCCACGGGTAGTCCGGTGTCCGCCGGCCCTTGACCCGGGGGTCGTGGAGCACGAGCCCGACGGTGCGCTCCGGATAGGAGGCGGCGAACAGGATCGCGATCCGAACCGCCTCGTGGGCCGCGAAGATCGCCGCCCGTTCGATGTTCGCGTCGTCCATCACCGCCCGGATGTCGTCCATCCGGGCCTCCAGCGTCGGCACCTCACGGATGCGATCGGACAGGCCCATGCCGCGCTTGTCGAACATCGTGACCCGCGAGAACGTCGCGAGCCGCTCGATGTGCCGCACGAACAGCGGCTGGTCCCACACGGAGGCGAGATCCGAGAGGCTGCCGCGAATGACGATCACGTCGACCGGGCCCGACCCGATCGTCTGGTACGCGACGCTGACCTCGCCACTCCGTGCGTAGCGGGTCTCGGGCATCTCCACGACCGCATTGTCCGCCCTTGGGGCTGGCGTCGGTCAGTCGTCCGGCATCGACCGGACATCACCCACGAGTCTGTCGTGGTTCGGGAATGCGAGCGTGCCCGCGGCGACCCACCACTCGAACACGTCGTAGGCGAGCCAGCCGGCCTGGACCATCGGATCGGCGTCGCTGAGGCGCCGCGCTTCGGCCAGGTCGCAGGCGAAGATCGACAGCCCGCGTAGCGCGACGTCCGACTGCTCCCTGAACGGCCCGTTGGCGACGATCTTGCCCTGGCGCTTCAGGTCCACGCGGTAGGCGAGGTGCTGCGCCTGGAGCTCGTCGATGTTCTCCTCGGACAAGTTCGGGGCGGGGGAGGGCCGCCGGAGCAGGACGAGCGTGTAGACATCGAAGGAGTCGGGGACGTTCGGATCGCGCGGCATGGGCCGGCAGGATATCGCCGTGGTCGGCTCGCGGGACTACGCTCGTCGAATGGAGGAGCAGGCAAGCTTCGAGGCTCGGGCCATCCTCGGGCCCCGGCGAGCGCGCCGGACGCGGCTCGCGCTCCTGGTCCCGGTGGTCGCGTTGGCGGCCATCGCATGGGCAGGGGTCAGCGGCGCCCGCCCGGACCAGTCGATCGCGGAAGCTCCTGGAGCGACGGCGGCCGCCGCGCCATCAGTGGCTGCCGAGGGATCAACGGCGATCGCGTCAACGGTCCCGCGACCGACGCAACCGACCCAGGCATTTGGCCTCGACGTCCAGCCACTCGACGACGTCCAGCTCGAGGGCTTCGAGCGGAACGAGATCTTCGTCATCAGCGGCTGGTACGTCCCGACGGCAATCACCGACTGTCCACGACTTGCGGCCATCTACCGAGATGGCGCCCTCCCCGACGTGCGCGGCGATACCGACGTGTTGGCGTTCTGCGCGCGCTCCGGCGTGCTCTACGCCGCCCGACCAGACCTCCGCGAGAACCGGTTCACCGAGCGACGGGCGATCCCGGCCAAGCTCGTGGTCGGCGTCATCGCGCCACTGGGGATTGAGACCATCGGCGGTGCCCCGAGGGAGGTCGTCGTTGTCGGGCGGTTCGCCGAGGGTCTCCCGACGTGCCATTCCGGTGCTGCCTGTCGCCCAGTGCTTCTGATCGATCACGTGTCCTGGATGGCCGGCGCCTGACCAGCGGCGCGCGGCCTGGAGCGGCCTTCGCAGGTAGGCTGCACGACATGACAAACACGACCCCGGACCCGACGCTCGACCGCCTGCTTCGCCACATGGCCTGGGCCAACGCGTGGCTGGTCGCCCGCCTCCGCGAGCAACCGGAGGAGGCACTTGCCCTCACGGCGCCGCAGAACGAGTGGTCAGCCGGCCGGATCCTTGCCCACCTGCTCAACGCCGCGCAGGGCTACAGCAGTCGAATGGCGGGCGTGACCCGACCACCCGACATGGAGACGCCGACCTCCACGGCCGAGCTCGCCGACCTCGGCGCGCGCCTCGCGGCCGCGGACGCGAGCCTTCGCACGCAGGCGACCGAGCCCGACGTCCTGATCGGCCATCCAGATGACGCAAGCCGACACGACCTTCGCTCGACGATCCTCGGGCAGGCGATCCACCACGCCACCGAGCATCGGGCGCAGATCGCGGGTGCGCTCGCGACGAACGGCAACGCCGCGATCGACCTGGACGCGATCGACCTCTGGGAGTACGCCGACAGCCGAGGGCCAGCCCTGAGCTCGGCTCGATGACCGCGTACCTGGTGCTGCTGCGCGGGATCAACGTCGGCGGCAAGAACAAGGTCCCGATGGCGGAGCTGCGGACCGTCCTCGAGGACGCCGGGTTCTCGAACGTCTCGACCTACATCGCCAGCGGCAACGTCTTCCTGGACTCCGACCTCAGCGCCGTCGAAGGTCGCCGACGAAGATCGAGGCGGCGCTGCCGAAGGCCTTCAAGCTCGACGCCAAGCTCGTCCGTGTCGCCGTGCTGTCGCAAGGCCGAGCTCGAAGCCGTCGTGAAGCAGCCGGCCGAAGGGCTTCGGCGACGAGCCCACGAAGCACCACAGCGACGCGATCTTCCTGATGGGCATCGATGTCGACGAGGCGATGGCCGTCTTCAGCCCCCGCGACGGCGTCGACAAGGTCTGGCCCGGCAAGGGCGTGATCTACCACCAGCGCCTGAGCGCCGAGCGCACCAGGAGCCGGATGGGCCGGATCGCGGGAACGCCGGCCTACGCGTCGCTGACCATCCGCAGCTGGCAGACCACGATGGCGCTGCTGGACCTGATGCGGAAGCGCGCGGCAGGCCGCTGAGACCCGTGTCGTAGGCTGCCGGAATGCGGATCGGGCGACTCCTGGTCCTCGCGTTGCTCGCGGCGGCTTGCACGACGGAACCGGTCGCCTCGGACGCCCCGGTCAACGGGACGGAGGCGCCACCGGCCGAGCCTGGCCCGGCGAAGCAGGCGACCACGCACGGCAACGACATCGTCGTGACCCTCGCGATCGATCACGATCGCTCGATGGCCGGCCAGCCGATCCGCGCCCGGGTCGAGATCGCGAATCGCGGATTCGGGCCGGTTTCGTGGCAGTCCGGCGGTTGCGGCCTGTTCAATGGCTTCACGCTTCATGGTCCCGAGATGCCGCAACCGCCTCCTGGTCGGGCATGGGAAGGCACCGCGCATTGGGCGAAGTGGTCGGCCACGACGTCCGGCGTGGCGTTCGTCGGATTCCTGCCTCCGAACGTGGCCGAGCGCGGGAAGCCGTGGCAGTTCGGATGCACGGCGGACCTGGGCATCGACGACATCGCCGCGGGCCAGACGGCATCCGTCGAAGCCGTCTGGGTCGGGATTCGCGTCGGATGGCCAGCCAGCGCCAGGCGGGCCCTACACGTTGTCGTACACCTTCCCGTTTCTCGGTCGCGTCGCGAAGGAGCAGTTCACCGGCGATCCCATCGTCGACGCGAAGCCGATGCAGGTGGCAGTGGACTTCCACATCGACCAGGGCCAGGGAGTCGCCGTTCCCTCGACGCTGGCCTTCGACGCGGCGCTTGCGGACCCACGCGTCGCGATGTGGATCAGCGGGGTCACGCGCGAGCAGCTGTACGGCGCTTCAGTGATCCTCGACGACGGGCTCTGGCAGATCCGCATCGAGATCGAACAGGGTGCCGCGGAGATCGCCGTCAACCCGTCCAGCGGGGCGGTCGTGAGCGTCGAGCTGCCGTAGGCCCCGCAACGGGTCCGTTAACGCGCGTCGGCTACCGTCAGGCCGAGCTCCCGGATTCTCATGCAGCGATGGAGGCCGCCATGACGACCGCCGAACGAACCCAGCCCCGACCGCCGGGCAGCACCGACATCCGCCCGTTCCGAATCGACATTCCCCAGGCCGACGTCGACGACCTGCGGAGCCGGCTCGCCAACACCCGGTACGCCGAGGAGCTACCCGCCGACGAGTTCGCCGGCAAGCTCGAGGGCATCCCGACGCCGCCCGGCTGGGAGTACGGCGTGCCGGTCTCGTACGTCCGCGAGCGGGTCGAGCGCTGGCGCGACGGCTTCGACTGGCGTGAGCAGGAGGCGCGGCTCAACGCGTTCCCGCAGTTCATGACCGAGATCGACGGCCAGGACATCCACTTCGTCCACGTCCGCTCGAACGAGCCGGACGCGACGGCCGCTGCTCCTCACCCACGGCTGGCCGAACATGTTCACCGAGTACCTCGGGCTCGTCGGGCCGCTGACCAACCCGCGCGCCCACGGCGGCGACGCGGCCGACGCGTTCCACGTCGTGATCCCGTCGATCCCGGGGTTCGGCTTCTCCGGCCCGACGCGGGTCGCCGGCTGGAACGCCGCGCGCACCGCCGAGGCCTGGGCCGAGCTGATGCGCCGCCTCGGCTACGACCGCTACGGGGCGCACGGCAACGACGCCGGCGCCATCGTCGTCGCCGATCCTCGGCGAGCTCGACCGCGACCACGTCATCGGCACCCACGTCACCCAGATCTTCTCGTTCCCGACGGGCGCGCCGGGCGAGTTCGACGGGCTTACCCAGGCGGAGTTCGGCTACCTGCAGTTCGGCCAGGCGTTCGTCGAGCACGCGATCCACGACCGGTCGCAGTCGAACCAGCCGCAGACGATGGCCCACGGCGTTGGCCGATTCGCCGGCGGGGCAGGTGGCCTGGATCGGCCAGCTCCTCGGCGACGCCGTCCCGATCGACGACATCCTGACCATCGCCTCGCTGTTCTGGTTCACCAACACCGCGGCCTCCTCGGCCCGGTTCTACTTCGAGAACCGCGCCTGGTTCGCGACCCACGCGGGCGAGCGCCAGGGCGAGGTGACGACCATCCCGATCGGCCTCGCCTCGTTCGCCTACGACTTCAAGCCCGATCCGCAAGTTCGCCGAGCGCGACCACTCGAACATCGTCCACTGGAACAACTACGACCGCGGCGGCCACTGGGCCGCGCACGACGCCCCCGACCTGTTGCTCGGCGACATTCGGGAGTTCTTCCGCAAGGTCATTTGCGAGGGGCGCTCGGCAGGTACCTCCGCCGCTATCCGACCTTTTGGAACTCGAGCACTGTCTCGGTGCGCATGCGGCGGCCGAGGTGAGATGGACCTGTCGGGGGCGGCAGATATCTGCGCCGATCTGGCAGGGTATGCTCCCGTGCAGCCATCAGCTCGAGGCCAGCGTGCCTTGCCGCCACGGCGACAGTTCTCAGCGTTGTCGACAAGTCTTCCGTCCAGATAGGAGTTGCCCACGACCATAACGGCGCGCCCTCCAAAACGGAGAACCCGTCTTACTTCACCCGTGACCGCAAGGACATCATTCGCGTAGCGGTGTACAAGGCGGCGGTTCTCGTCGGGATACCTCTGCGGGAAGGCTCGATTGCGCAACGTGCGCCACGTACGCCGTGGCGTCGAGGCCGCGTTCCGTGCCCATTGCCTGAGGCTGTCGCTCCGAAGTTCACCAAGACTGTAGCCAAGCCACACGAGCGAGAGTCGGTGGCCGCGAAGATAGTCGATCGCGTTCAGGTACGGTGGTGACGTAAGAACGAGGTCCACGGAGTCGGCGGATATCGGAAGGCTGCGCGTGTCACCGAAGCTGAACCGCTTAAGGTTGGCGCGAGTGCTTCGTTCGAGGCCAGAAAGAAGGACAACTAGCCGCCTTACCGATCGATCGAGCGCCGCGAAGACATCGTATTCCCCTGGCTCATACCAGCGATGTGGGCGCGAATGTGCAGCGTCTCGGGCGAGCGAGGCCCCGCGGTCCTTGGTGACGATGATCCGGCTCAATCCAAGTCGAACTACGTCAGCCTCGGGGCCATGGCGAAGGACTAGGCTCCGCGCATCCCGCTAATGGAGTTGCTGCTTGGTCGCGAACCAGAAGTCCACTAACGCTCGTAGGGCTCGGGATCAGAGTCGATCCACGGAACCTTGACGTCAGGGCCGTTCTGTCGACAGTCTTCCAGGATGGCCGCAAGGTCCTTAAGCACAACATCGGCGTCGACTCTTGATAGCCAAACCCGCGACATCAGGATGGCCAATGGGTCTAGTTAATTTGAACGCCGCGTGCTTCAGGTCTGTGGCAACCCTCAACGCCGTGCCAGATCCGCACATCGGATCCAACACCACAGAACCTGCAGAAAGGCCTCGGCACGCGCGCAGCGCAATCTCGGGTGCCATCCTCGCTGGAAATGGATGGATCGGACGGAGATTCACTTTGCCTTCCGTGCTGCGGCTCGGCACGGTTGCCGATGCGGTCGTGGCGCCGCGGCCAAGTTCAACATCGACACCGTGGCGAAGATGCTTCGAGGAAGGCCAGAAAAGCTGAGACACGACGTGGTCTCGAATTCGGTCAGGACTTGCGCTTAGGAACACGTTTTCGACGTTAACGGCAACCAAAGTCGGCGCAATGACACGAAGGCCCGTCATAACGTTTCGAACATCGCCGCGTGTGGGCGTCACAGATCCACCGGTTGCTGTCTTGATGCGGTCCGCGATAACCGAGACGGTCACGGCGTTCGGCCCTTGATACCCAATCTCGTCGAGCACCTTGAGAACGAGTGCGAGTGACACCCGCGGCTTCCCTGATTCCTTCGCCACGAACTCCTCGACCCATCTATCAGCTTATCTGGGTCGTGAAGTGCCCCAATCGCCTGAAGCGCTCGCAAGTCGAGGGGCCCTGTCGCAGCTGCGAGCATTAGCAGTTTGGCCAGAGCCTGGGCACGCATAGGGACAACCTTGTCTTCTTGCGCCTGCTCTCCAAGTGCACCGGTCTCATAGTCCGGAGCAACAGCGAGCGTGAACGCTGCGCCGTATTTCGTCCGGTGACGGCGAAGGGCCGCCGTATTGACGTCCTTTGCCTTTACGCGCTCTCGACCTGTCGACTTGGCCTTGTACGTGAACGTATAGCGAAGGCATATCTGACTCCCCGGGAGTCAGGGGCGCGATAGCTACCCCTTCGGGCTCGCCTTGTCGGCCCAAGCGACGCACGTCGAGTCCTAGGTACTCCAAGGTGTCGCCGACGAGTAACTCCAAACCCTTCGCGTGCTCCACCGCGGCAAGAAGCATCTCCCGCTATCTGAGCGGCAGTCCGCCGGTTCATGCGGGAAATGATCCGCTGCAGTTGGTCGCGGTACGCGACAACGTCGTCGACCTGAGTCGAGTCAACCCCCGCATCAATGAGGAACGCACTCCCAAGCAAGTCCACGAGGGCAGCGTCGCGAAGCAGCAACTTCTCTTCCTGGCTCGAACTGTGCTCCCGCGCAAAGGGATGGACAAGTTGACAACGACGGCGCGACGCCCGATGTCGAAAAATTCCAGCCAGGGGTGTGTCGGGCGAGCCATCCTCCAGAATCACTTCCGCGACGGCCTCCTCCGGCCCGGAAGCCGTCCCAGGTCGCGGCTGTTGACCCGGCGTCATCGACTCGGGATGCAAACGCAGGAAGGCCACCTGCCGACCTCAGGCCGTCGCGGATCACGCGTTCCAGCGGTTGAAGCGGCACGCTGCTCCACGTCCTGGAAAATGAGCTGCCGGCCTCCTTCCAAGCCGCTTCTACCGCTGCGTCGTGCGCAACGCGCGCCTTGTTGAAGATGGCGAAGAAACGCTCGGAACACGCACCAGCCGGTTCCTTCGGTGAAGGTCTCTCGGTTGACCGCTAGAAAGCGATCGAGGCCATCAGCCCGGACGCTCGCTTTGAACTTGGACCAAGCGGAATGGCTCAAGTTCTGCAGACCGAAATACTGATCGGCTGGCTGCACCACCCGACCGAGATGTTCACTTCAAATCCATTCGACGGAAGCAAGTCGTCGCTCTTACCGCCGGTTATGCGATCCTTGGTAAAGCCGCACGGTGCCAGTCACGCGGCCGGGTACGCCGTCAATCGTCACGTGGGGAAATGGATCGTTCGACGCGACGACCTTGGCCACGAGGTCATCGCTTACCTCGACCGTTTCGATCAGGGCTGGACCAATCTGCCATTCGCGATCAACGGGCACTTCGAGTTTGGTCGACCCGAGGGTCTCGCCATTGAAAGAGATCGTCATCGACGGGCCGAGCGGGAGCGCGCTGCGCAGCATCCGACGAATTTGCCCTATCTGCATTGCGCGACCAGCGGGCTTGAGCGTGGTCAGCAGCGCGAGTGTCCAGGTCCCGGGTGGATCAGGAGGCATCGCATCTGGAACTCCACGGGGTCCTCATACTCTGGGGCCTCTGGTCGCGGCACTCCTCGATTGATGAGCTCCCAAGGCATCGTCGCCACCGTCGATCTTCTTCAGGAGCGCCTCGATCTCTTCAAGCGCCGCTTCCCGGACCTCGAGAGAGATCGGTGAGATGGCAAGGTTGCCCGCAGGCCCCGCCCTCTCGATCCTGCGGTAGTCCATCGAGATGGCTCTTGTGACCCCATCTGCGGCCCGACACACGTAGGTAAAGCTTGCTCGCCAATAGGTATGTTGCGGCTCGCCTAGACCAAACTTCCCAATCTGCGGCCGTGAATAGGTGCTTCCGTCTGTCCGTTTGGTAGAGACAGCTACGCGCCAAAGGTCCCTGAAGCCTTCAATCTGATTGAGCCGCCGTCGTCGAGAATCCAGACGGCCGCGTACTCCGCACCGAGATTTGGCGACAGCCCCACGTACACGACCTTCGCTCCCGCATCCCACGAATTCGCCACCAGTTCCTCGAACGCCTTGTTGGGCGAGGAGTACAGGTGCTCGCTGAAGCGTTCAAGGAACTGAGGTCCGATCGACACCTCGACAGTGCCGACTGGAGCGCCGGCCGCCGCGAGCGAAGCAGAAATCCCCGCCGGCGGGCCGCTTGGCGTGGCGCCCACGCTCTTCATCTCCATCGTGCGTTGCGGCTGCGTTGGCCTTCGCTGCCGGTTGTCCGTCAATTGATTCCCCCCTATACGGTCATGACGAATTTGTACGACAGCTCACTCAATAACCCAACCGATGCCACCCGGCTTTGCTGATCCCTACTCGTCCGAGTTGTCGCATAGGTGGCTTCCGCAACCCACCCTTAGCATGCTTAGCCAAGCGCAGGCGTGTATGAGGATCGCAGACTCATCGCGCGTCACGTCATCCATGGGTCCGTGGCCGATTTGATTCCGCAAGTTCAAGCCCAGCGGCTCAGCGAGCAAATTGACAAGGTACCGGCGCCAAGACTCATCCAACTCGCCCACGAGGTCGGCCAACAGTTCGTTGAGGTGCGCACTCCTCCGGGTCGATCGCCAGATGGCTCACGGACAATCAGCACGCCCGCCGAGCGCGCCAAAGCGCGAATGACTCTGCTCGAAGGGTGGGGGTGCCAGCAAGTGAGCTTGCCGAGCTCAAGTCTCCGTGCGAGTGCAGTTCAATGGCCCTCGCAAACCGGCGCGCCGCTGAGCGATCGACAAGTTCGCTCTCGAAACGCCTAAAGGGCGGGAGCGTCGGGAGGCCCGTACCGAGTAAATGCCTGGGTGAGCGCCTCCGCGGCAAGGTGGGCGAACCAGCGAATCGACCTGAGCCTCCTGCTCGATGATTTCGACCGCTTGGTGTTCCTCCTGGCCGGCGATATGGCGAAGCCGCGTGTTTTCGGGCCCCAGCACCGTCCTCTGGAAAAGGAATGGAAGCGGGAACTCCACCATAAGTTCCGCGATCAAACTTTTCGTTCTCATCAACAAGGCCTGATGGAGAGCCGAAGCTGCGAGGGCGAGGCGCTCGAGAAACTGTTCGAAGTCGTCGTCGCCAACGACCAGGCCGAGGGCCGCGTTAACACCATCTTGGTTGACATACTCCACCGCATAACTCAGGTCCTTTAAGTTCAGGTCCGTGTGTCGGACGTTCCTGAAGGGCTCGACGTAGCGAGTCGATTTCAGGGCGAAGACCATTGACCTGGGCCACCCCGAGCGCATCTTCTTGTAGGGCAAAGAGCTTCTGCGGCCCTCCCTGCCCGTCTCCCCAGCGCACCCACCGGTCGATCTGCCTACGCCGGGCCTCGGCGGCGCCGGTTGCGCAACCCGACCGTCGCGCGATCAAGTCAGCGACAGCGTCAAGGACCGGCGGTTCTGCTTCGTAGCGTGCTTCAAGCCTCGCCAAGAACTGATCGATCCCGACTGGTTGCAGGGGCGGTGGGAGACGGGTAACTGAGGCCAAAAGCCGGAGCTGTATCTGGCTCGTGCCGCCCGCTCACAAGCGATTCGTCGGCTTGAGCCATTGCACGTTGGCGGGCATTCTCGACACGAGGCACGTCATTGATCGTCTTCGCCAGCTGTACGGCACGGCACGTCGCGAGCACGGCTGTCATCGACGCTTGTCCTCGCATCCTTCGACAAATCGAGATAGGCATCGATTGCGCTTCGACAGGCGCCCACATCGTTCGTAAACGTCCACAGCAGGTCTCCGGACCGTGCCAGTGCTAGCGGCGTGCGGGCCTCCATGCCATCTCGCCATGAGCTTAGCGCCTTGTCGGACTCGGCTCCCTCCGTTCGCCCGTTCGTCTCGAATGCCCAGCAGCGCAGGCTTAGACCGCGCCTTGCGTCGTCGGATCGATCGTCTCCGAGTACACGCAGTCAAAGGCCGTCGCGTGCCATTGATGCAGCCGATCCGGCCCCGACCAACTCCCACAGCAACCGGGCAACCTTGGTCTAGCCTGCCGAATTCCAGAGGCAGCCTTGTTGATGACGTTAACGACCCCGGTCACTCGCCATTCCAATCAGAAAGTGAGCGGGCCCAGTGGAGGAACTGGGCCCGCTCAGGTCCGGTCGTATGCGCCGTTGGGCTCAGCTGCAGCCGGAGGTCGACCCACAGTTGAGGCACTTGTAGCAAGAGCCGTTGCGAACCATGATCGAGCCGCAATCCATGCACGACGGGGCGTCGGCCTGGGTGGCGAAGGCGACCTTGGTGCCGCCGAGATTCAGGGTGATTCCGCCGCCGTTGGCGGGCTTGTTCGCGGACGAACCATTGGCATGCCCGTTCGAGTGGCCATTGGAATGCCCATTCGAAGCCGCGCCGACGGTGGCCAGGTAGCCGAGCTCGACCTTCTCGACCCTTGGAGCATCGTCGATCGACGACTGCATCCCGAGTGGGGCTGCACTCGCCGCGGGGGCGGTGGCGATGGCCTTCGGCTGGTCGTCCGATGAACCCGCCGAGGCGGGCGGATCGGCGGCCGGAGGGGTCGGGTCCGAGAGCGTATCGGCAGCGGAGCCGCTTGCGGCGGAGCTGGCGGGCGAAGCCGTAGCGAGCGGAGCCGACGCCGAGACGGCGAGACGAGCCGGGGCGTCCTCGATCGAGCTGCGATCGATCAACCCGAGGCCGGACTTCTCGTCATCGCGTCAGGAACCGCGATCCCATCCACCGGAAGATGTAGTCCACCAGGGACTTGGCGATCGGGATCTCGGAGTTGCCGGTGAAGCCGGAGGGCTCGAACCGGACGTGCGCGAACTTGTTGACCAGGTCGCGGAGCGGGACGCCGTACTGGAGCGCGACGGACACGGTCGTGGCGAACGAGTCCATCAGGCCGGAGACGGTCGACCCTTCCTTGGCCATCTTCAGGAAGATCTCGCCGGGCTGGCCGTCCGGGTAGAGACCGACCGTGATGTAGCCCTCGTGGCCCGCGATGTCGAACTTGTGCGTGACCGCGGTCCGCTCGGCCGGGAGCCGGCGGCGGTGCGGCTTGCCCGCCTCGACCTGCGACGCGCTCAGCTGATCCGTGAGCTGCTTGATGAGGGCCTGCTGTTCGGCCGAGCCCTCGTCCTTCTTCTTGCCGGTCGAGAGCGGCTGCGAGCGCTTGCTGTTGTCGCGGTAGATCGCGATCGCCTTGAGGCCCTGCTTCCAGCCCTCGAGGTAGACCTGCTCGATCTCCTCGGCCGTCGCGGCCTCGGGCATGTTCACGGTCTTGCTGATCGCGCCCGAGATGAACGGCTGGACCGCACCCATCATCCGGATGTGGCCCATGTAGTGGATGCGACCGCTCGCCGTTGACCGGCTTGAACGCGCAGTCGAAGACGGGGAGGTGCTCCGGCTTGAGGGCCGGCGCGCCCTCGATCGTCTCGTTGTCGTTGACGTAGTCGAGGATGGCCTGCGTCTCGTCCGCGGTGTAGCCGAGCTTCTTGAGCCCGACCGGCACCGTCTGGTTGACGATCTTCAGGAAGCCCTCGCCGACGAGCTTCTTGTACTTGATGAGGGCGATGTCGGGCTCGATGCCGGTGGTATCGCAATCCATCATGAACGCGATCGTCCCGGTGGGGGCGAGCACGGTCACCTGGGCGTTGCGGTAGCCGTTCTCCTTGCCGAGCTCGAGGGCCTCGTCGAAGACGACCTTCGCCGCGTCGAGGATCTCCTGGGGCACGCCGGCCTTCGTCAGGGCGTAGGCGGCGGTCGCGGTGCTTGCCGATGACGCGGAGGAAGGGAGCGCGATTCACGTCGTACTCGAGGAACGGCCCGCCGTGATCTCGAGCGATCACCGCGGACTGCCGGTAGGCCTCGCCGTGCATGATCGCGGTGAGACCGGCGGCGAAGTTGCGACCCTCAGGCGAGTCGTACGCGAGGCCGCGTGACATCAGCAGGGCGCCGAGGTTCGCGTAGCCCAGGCCGAGCGGCCGGAACTTGTGGCTGTTCTCCTCGATCCGCGGCGTCGGGTAGGACGCGTTGTCGACGAGGATCTCCTGGGCGGTCAGCGTGACCCGCGCCGCGTAGCGGTAGTCCTCGACGTCGAACTCGCCGTCCTCACCGACGAACTTCAGGAGGTTGAGGCTCGCCAGGTTGCAGGCGGTGTCGTTGAGGAACATGTACTCGGAGCACGGGTTGGACGCGTAGATCCGATCCGTGTTCGCGGACGTGTGCCAGTCGTTGATGGTCGAGTCGTACTGGATCCCGGGGTCGCCGCAGATCCAGGCCGCGTCGGCCATGCGCCGGAAGATGTCCCGCGCGCTGAGGGTGTCGACCGGCTCGCCCGTGGTGACCGACTTCGTCGTCCACTGGCCGTCGTTCTCGACCGCCCGCATGAACTCGTCCGTGACCCGGACCGAGTGGTTGGCGTTCTGGAAGTAGACGCTCCCGTAGGCCTCGCCCGTGAAGCTCGGGTCGTAGCCCTGCTCGATCAGCGCCCAGGCCTTCTTCTCCTCGAGCTGCTTCGAGTCGATGAACTCGAGCACGTCGGGGTGGTCCGCGTCGAGGATCACCATCTTGGCCGCGCGGCGGGTCTTGCCGCCCGACTTGATGACGCCGGCGAACGCGTCGTAGCCCTTCATGAAGCTGACCGGGCCGCTTGCAATCCCGCCGCCGGACATGCGCTCCTTCGAGCTCCGGATGGGGGAGAGGTTGCTGCCGGCGCCCGAGCCGAACTTGAAGAGCATGGCCTCGGTCTTCGCGAGGTCCATGATCGAGCCCATGTTGTCCTGGACGCAGTTGATGAAGCACGCGGAGCACTGCGGCTTCGGCTCGATCCCGACGTTGAACCAGACCGGCGAGTTGAACGCCATCTTCTGGTGGACGAGGAGGTGGGTCAGCTCGGCCTGGAAGGCCTTGCGGTCCTCGTCGGTCGCGAAGTAGCGCTGGGTCTCGGCCCACGAGGCGATCGTGAGGACGACCCGGTCGATGAGCTGCTTGACGCTGTTCTCGCGCTCCGGGGTCCCGACGTGCCCGCGGAAGTACTTGCTCACGACGACGTTGGTCGCGAGCTGGCTCCAGGCCTTGGGGACCTCGACGTCCTTCTGCTCGAAGACGGTCTTGCCGGTCTCGGAGGAGATGGCGGCCGTGCGGAGCTCCCACTCGATCTCGTCGTAGGGGTGGATGTCCGCGCGCGTGAAGCGGCGCTCCCACTTGAGGCCCTTGACCTTGTTGCCGAAGCCGTCCGTGCCGTCGAAGCTCGCGCCCCACTGGCCGGCCAGCTGCCGGCCTCGGGCCTTGCCGGCGCGGCTCCTGGCTGCCGAGCCCTTCGCAGTCGGCGCGGCTCCCTTGTCGGTGTTCGCCATGACCGGGACCGGTGCCGCGGTTGCTCGGGCCATCGTCGTCCTCTCCTCGCCGCCGGGGGCACCCGAGCGGTCGTCCTGCTTGCCCGCGTAGCTGCGCGGGTCGTCTCCTCGCCTGGTCCTCTCTGCCATCTGCTCGCCCCGTTGCTCGCTGATCGTTGGGTCTTGATTCGGACGGTGTTCTGGGGGTCCGAAACGGTCGATCCGGGGCTCCATGCATCGATTGCGCGAGACGACAACTGTACGCCTTGGGGAGGGGCGAGTCAAGGCAAAACCACAACATCTTGTGGTTTGCAACGTCGCCCGATCCCAACATCTAGTGGCCCGGCCACTTCCCGCCATCCACGCTCAACACACCGTTCCGCCCCGTTCGTCCACCTCCGCTCCCAGGTCATGCACACCGCCGCGCGGCTAATCCACGACGAGCTTGCGGGTTGTCCACCGCCGGCGCCTCGGCCATGGATGATATCGAACGGATGTTCCAATAAGCAACGGTGCAGTCGCGCCCGCGACGATTGTTCCCGCCATGGACGACCAGCGTCTCGGAGCGCTCCTGCGGCACCTCCGCCTGCGCCGCGGACTACGGCAGATCGACGTCGCCCTCCTAGCCGGCGTATCGGACGTCACCGTGTCCCGCGTCGAGCGCGGTCACATGGAGTCTCTGAGCCTGATGGCGTTGCGTCGGATCAGCCGGGTTCTCGAAGCGCGGCTTGATGTCAGCCTCTGGACCCGATCCGGCGATGTCGAGCGGGTTGCTAGCGGTCGACACTCGGAGCTCGTCGACGCCCTCATACGCGCGTTGGCCGCGACTGGCTGGACGGCACGCCCGGAGGTGTCCTTCAACGTGCGGGGCGAGCGCGGCCTGGTCGACATCGTCGCGTGGCACGCTCCCACACGAACCCTGCTCCTCATCGAGGTCAAGACCGAGATCGTCGACGTGGGCGAGCTGTTCGGAACGTTCGATCGCAAACGCCGCCTTGCGCCCGACATCGCCCGGTCACTCACCTTGGAGCCGGCCGCCATCTCGACGGCGCTGGTCGTCGCGGACACGCCGACCAATCATCGGCGGATCCGTGCGCATGCGGCGACATTTGGAGCGGCGCTCCCGCACGGAGGCCAGCGCTTCCGATCCTTCCTCGAGCGCCCGGCTGGCTCCATCCAGGCCTTGGCCTATTGGTCATATCGACACCCAGGGACGACAAGTCGTCCCGCCGGTGGCTCGAAGCGCGTCCGGCGGCCAGGTTTGGCTCCGGCGGCAGCCCTCCGCCGCACGCGCGGGCGCCGCACCGGCCATTGAGTGGACGGCGAGGTCTTTCCAACCGCCAACCCAGCCGACTAATCGTCCCTGGGTGACGGATTGATCAGAAGCCCTGGTCGCAGGGCCGCCGGCCCGCGCTGACACGCTCCAGGCGGCCGGATCGCTCGAGCGAGGCGCCCCAAATGTGCGGAGGGCGCCCAGCGAGGGGCGCCCCGTGAAGTCAGCGGCGGTCAGCCGGTCTGGCTCGGTGCGCCTCCTACCGACGCAAACCCGTGAGCGTGAAGGGCGGGGTGTTGGTCGTGAAGTCGGCGTTCACGACCAGGTAGGTGTTCCTGGCGCGGGCGATGGTCGAGGGGCGCTGGAAGGTCGGGTCGGTGCGGGTGAAGAGCTGCGTCGCCGACGAGTGGTCGCCGGAGAGGTCGAGGAAGACGAGCTGCGCGGTCGGTGGGCCACCCACGACGGCGATGAGCATGCCCCGGTCGACGAGCAGGCCGTCGCCGGCCACGGGTGGGGCGTCGATCTGGGCGATGTCGCGGCTGTCGACGGAGCCCTTGGCGGACCCACGGCCGAACGAGAGATCGAGGCGGTACAGGGCACCCAGCCCCGAGTGGACCACGATGAGCTCGCGGCCGCCCTTGAACGCGACGATCCCATTGAGGTTGAACCCCGAGGCGAACGGAATCTCCGGCGCCAGGTCGATCGCCTCCGGCGTTCCGCTGCCCGCGGCGAGCTGCGAGGGCGTGATGTGCCAGAGCACGGGGCGGATCGAGTCGGTCACGAAGACGCCGCGGCGGGTGACGACCAGGTCGTTGAGGAACCCGCCGGCCCCCGTCTCGAACGTGGCCACGAGCGACGCGGTCTTGATGTCGTAGACCTTGATCAGGCCGCTCGGACCGCCGGCGACATACAGGAGGCCGCGCTTGACCTTCATCCCGACCGCAGGCGTGCCTGGGCCTGGGATCCACACATCGACCGAGGTGTCGCCGAGCGTGCCTCGGTAGATCGTGCCGTTCGCGACGGTGCCGGTGAAGAAGGTCCGGGTCCTCGGGTCCCACGCGACCCCCTCGGGGTTGCCGTTGTTCTCGGTGAGGACGTACTCGACCGACGGCTTGTCAGGAGCAGCGAGGGCGGCCGGCGCGACGGCGACAAGGCCAAGCGCAAGAGCCGCGATCGAGGCGAGCAGGCGGCGCGAACAAATCGAGGGCAAGCGAATCGAGGTCATGGGGAAAATCTCCGCGGGCAGGAATGTGCTGTCACCTAGGAATACGACCGCGCGACCGACCGCAGATCGGGCGCGGCCCGTTCGAGCGGGTTGCGGAATGCTTGCGAAACCCTCGCAGGCCTACCCCGCCCTACCCCGCGCGGAGCGCCTTCCAGAGCGTTCGAGGCGAGGGCGCCTGCCCGTACATGAGCACGCCGGATCGGTAGAGGCGCGCCGCGACCCACAACGCGACGGGGACGGTCAGGGCAAGCAGCAGGATCGCGACCAGCACCTCGAGCGGCTCGGCCGTGCCCGTCGAGAGGCGTGTGAGCATCAGGTAGGGCGAGAACAGCGGCACGAACGAGAGAACCACGACCAGCGGCGAGTCGAGCGGGATGAGGCCCGTGCCGGCGTAGGTCGAGACGAGGTAGCCGCCGACCGAGATGAATGTCAGCGGCGCGACGATCTGGTTGATGTCCTCCTGCCGGCTCACGAGCGAGGCCGCGCCCGCGTACAGCGACGCGTAGACGGCGAACCCGAGCACGAGCATCACTCCGAACGTCAGGACCAGGCCGATCGAGATCCCGGAGACGAGCGACGGCGCTCCCGGATCCGCCGCGGGCGGCGCGCCGAGGATGAGCGCGGAGATCTGGCCCTGAAAGACCAGCACCAGGATCATCGGCACCGCCACGATCACGTACTGCAGCAGCGCCAGCGCGCCGATCCCGATCACCTTCCCGGCCAGCAGCTGGAAGGGCGTCGCGGCCGCGAGGACGATCTCCATGACCCGCGAGCTCTTCTCCTCCGCCACGCCGTAGGCGATCCACGTGCCGTAGAGGATGATCGCCATGAAGATCGCGATCGACAGGCCGAACCCGGTGAGGAACGCCCCGGGATCGTCGGTCGGGTCGGGACGCCCGACGTCGGTCGGGTCGGCGGGCAGGAGCTCGAAGTCGGGCGGCGTGAAGAGCGTCGCCTGGTCGACCGGCGAGACGCCGGCGCGGGTCAGGCGGTCCTGGATCGCGATCGAGCCGACGGCCTGGCGGATCAGCTGGTTGGTCCGCGAGACGGCGCCGTCGTTCGAGTAGAGGTCGAAGCCCAGGTCGCCGCCGGCGTCGCGGGCGAACGCGAGGGCGGCGGTCGAGGAGCCATCGACGACGTGCTGGCGCGCGGCCTCGACGTCGGGCGCCGCGACGACCGTGAACCGCGGCGGCGCCGGCTGGCCGCCGACCGGGATCGAGGGGCCGGCACCGGCCGTCGCGTTGAGCAGCTGCTGGAGCGCGGCGGCGACATCGACGCCGGGGAGCACCTCGCCGCCGACCACCTCGATCCGGTCGCCCGTGGCGTCGCGATCGATGAGCTGGATGAGCGTCGGCGCAAGGGCCAGCGCGCTGCCGGCGAGCACGAGGATCACGGTGGTGAAGCGGTACGCGCGCGTGCGGATGCGCGCGAGCACCTCGCGGCGCGCGACGGCGACGATGTTCGGGAGCGTGCGGCTGGCGAAGCCGGTCTTCGCGGTCATGTCGCTGCCTCCACGGAACCCGCGAGGTGCTTCTCCTCATCAGGCGCCGGCGGTCGACCGACACGCTCGATGAAGATCTCCTCGATCGATGGGTCGGCGATCAGGAAGTTCGTGACCCGCTCACCCTGCTCGAGCGCGGTTCGCAGCACGATCTCGGGATCGACATCGTGGGGGACCGCCAGCTCCGCATAGTCCTGCGCGGCACGCGAGACTCGAACGCCGGGGATCGAGCCGAGCCAGGGGATCGAGTCCTCCGAATCGATCACCCGGCCCTCGAGCGCGAGTCGCACGACGCGCCGGCCGGTCGACCGCTTCACCTCGCGAATCGGGCCGGACAGGATCAGCCGACCCTTGTCGATGAGGGCGACCGCCTCGCAGAGCTCCTCGACCATCTCCATCTGGTGGGTCGAGAAGATGAGTGTCGTCCCGCCCTCCCGCATCTCCCCGAACGCCTCCTTCAGCAACGCGACGTTGACGGGGTCGAGCCCGACGAACGGCTCGTCCATCAGCAGCACCGCCGGCTCGTGGAGGATCGCGGCGATCAGCTGGACCTTCTGCTGGTTGCCCTTGGACAGCTCCTCGGCGCGGCGGGTTGCGTAGTCGGGGATGCGGAGGCGCGCGAGCCATTCCCTCGCGCGCGCGGCGGCTACGTCTCGTGGGATCCCGTACAGCGACGCGAAGAACACGAGCTGGTCGAGCACCGCGAGTCGCGGATAGAGCCCGCGCTCCTCCGGGAGGTAGCCCCAGGTCTCGCGCGAGACCTCGGTGGTCGGCGTGCCGGCCCACGTCGCCGTGCCGGAATCGGGCCGGAGGATGTCCAGGACGATCCGCATCGTTGTCGTCTTGCCGGCGCCGTTGGCCCCGAGGAACCCGAACACCTGGCCCTTCGGCACCTCGAACGAGATGCCGTCGAGCGCCGTCACCGCGCCGAACCGCTTGACCAGGCCATCGAGAACGAGACTCATCGGCTCCTAGCCTACCGGCGCGCCTCTATACACCCGCAGCCAACGTCCATCGCGCAACCTCCTTGCCAAATTCACGCCCGGGGGCAAGGAGGCGAGGCATTCCCCGTCCGCGCGGCTTCCTCCACGTCGCGGCGAGCGTGGGCACCACCCAACATGCGTCGCAACCGGGCTCGGAGGCCCCTCCTCGCTGCCTTGCTGCCCGCGGGTGTGAATCTGGCCGGATCGTGACAGGCGGCGACCACAGGGTCAGCCAGGCCCGCGAGGGTTCCTCGAGGTCGGGAAGCTCGGTCAAGATCGGGAGTTCGTCCAACCTCTTGACAAAGGCCTCGGAGATTGTCCAGACTCTGGACGAAGTCCGCCACAGACGGGGGCGAGTCCCTGTCTGCGCCGCGGATGACCGGTTTCGTAGAGGAGCGAGCCGGGCACGTGAGCTTTCCGAGCAAGCCGGCGGACCGGCACCTGCGCCACGACGACGCCGCCAATGGGCTGCGCGTCACGTTCGACCACTGTCCCATCAGCCGTGCCGAGGTCGCTCGCCTCAGCGACCTGATCCTGTGGCCCGCCGGCCTTCGTGGCGCGGGTTTCAGGGACGGACGGAGCAGGCGCTAGGAGGGCGGCGGCTGGTTTCCTTGGAACTTGCGGGGCTCACCCATACTGGGTCGAGCCAACGGATCGGTTGAGGAGGAATCAATGGCCAAGCAATCATGGAAGTTTGTCGTCCTGGCGATGGCCGGCACGCTGATCCTGGGGGCATGTACGCCTCCGGCAGCGACCGGACCTGCGTCGACCGGATCGACAGCGACAACAGGGCCGGTCGCGACCACGCCGCCCGCGTCAACGGGCGCCGGTGGGCCAACCACGGCACCGCCGACCGAGCTCGGCCTCCCGGAGGTTCCGACGGGCTACACGGAGCTGGACCTGGCGCTCGGCGCCGACAAGCCGTACAACGGCACAAAGGTCTCGTTCCAGACCCAGTGGATCGGCGGCGAGGGCGAAGGCTTTGCAGCCGCGATCAAGGACTTCGCAACGGCGACCGGCATCGCCGTCCAGATCGACAGCATCGGCTCGAGCCACGAGACGGTGCTCAAGACCCAAATCGAAGGCGGCAGCCCGCCGGACATGGCGGTGCTCGCCCAGCCGACCGGCGTGCTCGCGTACGCGGCCGACGGCAAGATCATCGACGTCGCGACCTTCATGGATCCCGCGAAGCTCAACGCCGAGTTTCCGACGACCATCGGCCTCATCAGCGAGGGCGGCCACATCTGGGGCGTCCCGACCAAGGCCGACGTCAAGTCGATGATCTGGTACCCGATCAAGGCCTTCGAGGCCAAGGGCTACGCCGTTCCCGCCACGTGGGACGAGCTCGTCGCCCTCGCGGACAAGATCGTCGCTGACGGCGCCGGCTTCCCGTTCTGCGCCAGCGCCGGCGGTCCCGGCACGGCGACGGGCTGGCAGCTGACGGACTGGGTCGAAGAGGTCCTCCTCAAGACCGAGGATCCGCAGGTCACTGCGGACTGGATCAGCCACAAGATCCCGTTCAGCGATCCCAGGATCAAGGCCGCCTTCGACCGGGTTGGCTCGCTCCTCTTCAAGGAGGGCTACGTCGAGGGTGGTGGCCCTGCGATCGTGAACAATCCAATGACCGAAGTCATGGATCCGATGTTCAACCAGGACACGGCCGCGCCGGGTTGCTGGATGCAGAAGATCCCCGTCTGGTACGGCCCCGACTTCTTCCCGGATAAGCGTGTCAATGGCGGCGACTCGAAGTACGTCGTCGGCACGGACATCGGCATCTTCCCGTTCCCGACGATCTCCACCGAGTTCAAGGGCGCCGAGGGTTCGGCTGACGCGATCATGGTCCTCAAGGATCGCCCTGAGGTCCGCGCGTTCGCGGAATTCCTGGCCACGCCCGAGGGGCTCAAGAACTGGATCGTCGGCAAGGGCGTTCTCTCGCCGAACGTCACGACGCCGGCCGAGTGGTACGCCAACAACTACAAGCTGAAGGTCGCGAACGACATCGCCAGTGGCGCAACGGCCATCGGCTTTGACGCTTCTGACCTCATGCCGCCGGCCGTTGGCCAGGGGACATTCTGGACAGAGGTTTCCTCCTGGGCCAACAGCAACGGCACGACCACGGATGCCACGTTGCAGGCCATCGACGACAGCTGGCCCCAGTAGCGGCCGCATAGCGACGCGCCAATTGCGGGGCGCCCACACCTGACGGTGGGGCGCCCCGTTACTATTTCCACGAGGAGGAGCTGCGTGGCGCTCGTTCGGGAGGAACGGTCGACCCTGTCGCGATTGGTGCCGATCGGCGTCCTGATCGGCCTGGTCCTCACGGGCCTCGGCGTCGCGGTCCTGCTGGATCCGCAGGGCGGCCAGAAGATCCTCGCCTGGTTCTACGACCAGATCGGCAACCCGACGGGCGCGACCCTCCTCCGCAACGACCAGGGCGACCAGTTCATCGCCAAGCTCGTGCTCGGCGTGATCGCACTCTTCGTCGGCGTCGGCGGGATCTGGCTGATCTTCACGGGCGCCAGCACGCTGGTCGAGCGCTTCCCACCCAAGATCCGGGATCGGATCCTGCCCTGGATCTTCGTCACGCCCGCGCTCGTCCTGCTCGGCATCTTCCTCGTCTATCCGGCCGTGGCGACCGTGATCGGGAGCTTCCAGGACGACGACGGTGTCTTCACCCTGGCCAACTGGGCGAGCCTTGGCACGCCGGCGTTCCTCGAGATCATTCGGAACAATGTGATCTGGCTGGTCGCCGCGACGGCCGGGAGCGTGGGCCTCGGCCTGCTCGTCGCCGCGCTCTTCGATCGCATCAAGCGCGAGTCGCTGGCCAAGGTCTTCATCTTCACCCCGCTCGCGATCTCGCTCGTCGGGGCGACGGTCATCTGGAACTTTGTCTACGCCTGGCGGCCGGCCAGCCAGCCTCAGTTTGGCCTGCTGAACGCGATCTGGACCGGGTTCGGGAACGAGCCGGTCGCATGGGCCACAACGTTCCCGGTCAACATCCCGGCCCAGATCATCATCATGATCTGGCTCCAGACCGGGTTTGCGATGGTCGTCCTCTCGGCGGCCATCAAGGGCGTCTCGGTCGAAGTGCTCGAGGCCGCGCGCCTCGACGGCGCGAACGAGCGCCAGACGTTCTTCCAGGTGATCGTGCCACTCATCCGCGGGTCGATCGTGACGGTTGCCACCACGATCGGCATCGCCACGCTGAAGATCTTCGACATCGTCTTCTCGATCAGCGGCGGCCGAAATCACGACAGCGTGGTGGCGGTCCGCATGTACCAGGAGATGTTCCAGTTCTTCAATGACGGGCGCGCCGCGGCGCTCGCGACCGTGCTGTTCATCGCCGTCCTGCCGGTGATGGTCCTGAACCTGCGCAACTTCCGCCGCCAACAGGCGATGTAGTGGCTGCCCCCGTCGCCCTGCCCGAACAGCCGATCGCTCGAGCATCGAAGCGACGCGGCAACGCGTTCTGGCGTGCGCCGATGCTCGACAGCCTGCCGTTGCGCCTCTCCGTCCTCGTCATCTGCTTCCTGTGGACGATCCCGACGGCGGGCCTGCTCGTCACCTCCGTCCGGAACCCCCAGCTGATCAGCAAGACCGGCTGGTGGGAGGGTCTCATCAACCTCTTCTCTCCGGACCAGTGGACGTTCGCGAACTACGAGCAGGTCATGGGGAACGTCGGCATGGGCGCCGCCTTCCTCAACAGCCTGATCGTCACGATCCCGTCGACGGTGATCCCGATCACGATCGCGGCCTTCGCCGCGTATGCCTTCGCATGGATCCCATTCCGTGGCCGCGGAATCCTGTTCATCATCGTCGTCGCGCTGCTCGTCGTGCCGATCCAGATGACGCTGATCCCGATCCTCAAGATCTACAGCGGCGCGTCACTGTACGGATCGTTCGTGGGCATCTGGCTCGCCCACACCGCGTTCGGCCTGCCGCTCGCGATCTTCCTGCTCTACAACTTCATCTCGCAGCTGCCGCGGGACCTCTTCGAGTCCGCATCGATCGACGGCGCGTCCGCGTTCCAGACGTTCATCCGGATCGTGCTGCCGCTGTCCGTGCCGGCGCTGGGCGCCTTCGCGATCTTCCAGTTCCTGTGGGTCTGGAACGATCTCCTGGTGGCCCTGGTCTTCCTCGGCCCCGGCCAGGACGTGGCAGTGATGCCGACCCAGCTGTTCCTGATGCTCGGGCCATACGGCGGCCAGTGGCACCTCCTCACCGCCGGCGCCTTCGTGACGATGTTCGTTCCGCTGATCGTCTTCCTCGCGCTCCAGCGGTTCTTCGTGCGCGGAATCCTCGCCGGCTCCGTCAAGTAGGTCGGCCGCGAGGCCTCGAGGCCTCGTGATCCGGGCGCCGGCTGGTCAGCGACCCGCGGCGATCAACCTCCCGAACCACTTGGCGCTGTCCTTGGGCGTCCGCTGCTGCGTCTCGTAGTCGACGTAGACGACGCCGAACCGCCGCGTGTAGCCGAGGCTCCACTCGTAGTTGTCGAGCAGCGACCAGACGTAGTAGCCGGTCAACGGCACGCCCGCCTCGAGCGCCTCCGCGGCCGCGGCGACGTGGCGGGCGAGATACCGGACCCGCGGCTCGTCGCGAACTCGACCGTCCGCATCGACCGTGTCGGGATACGCGGCCCCGTTCTCACTGATCACGATCTCGCGAGGCGCGTATTCCCGGTGGAGCGCCAGGAGGACGTCGCGCAGCCCGTCCGGGGCGACCTCCCAGCCCATCTGCGTCTGCTCCGTGTCGGGTCGGGTGCCGACCTCGAAGTCGAAGGCTTTCGCTGATCGGGCGCTCACGGAGTCTCGCCGGTAGTAGTTGAGGCCCAGGTAGTCGAGGTCGGTCGCCGGCGGCTCGGTCAGCTTGACGCCGGCCAGGTGGCCGGCGGCGCCGTGCGTCTCCAGGCCGAGCTTGGGATAGCCCCGCCCGAACAGGGGATCGAGGAACCAGGCGTCCCGAGCGGCGCTCCACTGCGCGGCGGCTCGCCGGTCGAGGTCGCTGTCGGTCGCCGGGACCACCTGGTTCATGTCGAAGGCGATCCCGATCCGCGCTCGCTTGACCTTCGAACGGATCGCCGCGGCCGCGGCGGCGTGGGCCTGCAGCTGGTTGTCGACCACGCGCAGGGCCGTCGGCCAGTCGCGCAGGCCTGGTGCGTGGATCCCATCGGCGTGGCCGAGGTAGGCGAACACCGCCGGCTCATTCAGCGTCATCCAGTCCGAGACCCGATCGCCCAGCCGGCTCGCGACGAGCGCTGCGTAGTCCGCGAACCAGCCGACGACCCGCGGGTCCGCGAAGCCGCCCTCGTCCTGCAGCACCTGGGGCAGGTCCCAATGGAAGAGGTTGGCGAGCGGCGTGATGCCGGCCGCCAGGAGGGCATCGACGAGTCGGTCGTAGAAGTCCAGGCCGGCCTCGTTGACGGGCCCGGTGCCCTCCGCCAGCACTCGCGGCCAGCTGACGCTGAAGCGATACGACCGAGCCCCGAGCGCGGCCATGAGGGCAACGTCGTCGCCGAAGCGGTGGTAGTGGTCGCAGGCGACGTCGCCGGTCTGGCCATCCGCGATTGCGCCGGGTACGCGGGCGAAGGTGTCCCAGATCGAGCGGCCCCGGCCGTCCTCCCTCGCAGCGCCCTCGATCTGGTAGGCGGAGGCCCCGAAGCCCCACGTGAAAGCGGTCGGGAATCGGGCCGCCAGGGCCGCCGGATCGAGCTCGAAATCGTCTTGCTGCATCGCCGAATCGTAAGGGCTCCGCGCGTCTTCGTCCAGACTCTTGACAAAGTCGCCGGCGATCGTCCAGACTCTGGACGAAGTCCCCACGACCACACCCCTCGGCGCCAACCCACGCATCGCACGAAGATCCGGGAGGAGCGGGCCGACGGCTGTGACGTTCCCGTCGAAAGCAACCCACCAGCAGACGCGTGCCCACAACGCCGCGCTCGTCTTGAAGGCCCTCTATGACCACGGTCCGATCAGCCGCGCCGAGGTGGCGCGGATGAGCGGGCTGACCCGGACGACCGTCGGGGAGGTCGTGGGCGAGCTCATGGCCGACGGCATGGCGCAAGAGGTCGGTCGCGGCCCATCGACCGGCGGCAAAGCCCCGATCCTCCTCGAGCTCGTCGACGGTGCCCGCTGCGTCATCGGCCTCGACCTTGGCGAGACCGTGTTCCGCGGCGCACTGCTGGACCTTCGCGGCCGCATCCTCGAGACGGTCGAGCGGGAGGTCGGCGGGCTCGGCGGGCTCGGTGGGCTCGACGGCGAGCAGGCGCTCGCGGTGGTCTACGACCTGGTCGATGCGCTCCAGCACAAGGTCGCCGGCGGCGTGCCGCTGCTCGGGATCGGGATCGGCACCCCCGGCATCGTCGACGCCGAGACGGGCAGCATCCGGTGGGCCGTGAACCTCGATTGGCAGGATCTGCCACTCGGTGACCTGCTGGCGGAGCGATATGGCGTCCCGGTCCAGGTGGCCAACGACTCGCGCGCCGCGGCGCTGGCCATCCATCTCTTCAGCGGGAACGGGGCGAGCCCTCGACCGGCGAACCTCATCGCGATCACGGTGGGGCTCGGGATCGGCGCCGGCCTGGTGATCGGTGGCGAGCTCTTCCACGGCGATGGCTTCGGCGCCGGCGAGATCGGCCACACGACCGTCGAGGAAGACGGTGACGAGTGTCGCTGCGGTCGCTTCGGCTGCCTCGAGACCGTCGCCAGCTCGCGCGCGATCCTCCGCCGCGCGACCGACGCTGCCAGGGAGAACCCGGCGTCCAGCCTCGGCGTGCGGCTTCGCGAGGCCGGGGAGCTGCACCTCGAGGACGTCGCGGCCGCCAACGCGTCCGGCGACGAATCCGCGCGCCGGATCGTCCTTGCGGCGGGCAACTATCTCGGCCAAGCCGTCGCCGGGCTGATCGGCGTGCTCGACATCGAGCGGGTGGTGCTGCACGGCAGCGTCGCCGTCCTCGGCGAGCCGTGGCTCGAGGCGGTCCGGAGCGAGGCCCGGCGAAGGGCGCTGCCGATGCTGACGAATGCGGTGTCGATCGAGCTGGCGGAGCCCATCGGCGATCCGGCGGTGATGGGTGCGTCGGCGCTCCTCCTGACCGCCGAGCTCGGGCTCGCGGCGGTTCGCTGATGTCGCGGGAGCTCCTCGTCGGCGTCGACATCGGCGGCACGAAGACCGCGATCCTCGTGTGCGACCCGAGGGACGGCGAGGCCGGTGGGTCGGTCCGAGCCCGGGCGGTGGCGCCAACCGCCGTCGGCGCCTCGGAGCGCGCCGCGGACTCCATCGCGAGCCTCGTCGCCGCCGCACTCGCCCAGGCTTCTGCCACGCCCGACGACGTCGCGGCCCTCGGCGTCGGCGTCCCCGGCCGGGTGGACCGCGAGACCGGGCACGTCACGCTCGCGGTCAACCTCGACTGGCACGACCTGCCGCTCGCGCGTCGCCTGGAGGCGCGGCTCGGCATCCCGACCACGGTGGAAAACGACGTCCGAGCGGCGGCGCTGGGCCTCCACCAGCGTCGCCTGTTCGGATCGGCGACGTCGCTCGCCTTCCTCGCGATCGGCACCGGCATCTCCGCAGGCGTCGTCCTCGATGGTCGGCTCCATCGGGGCGCGCTGGGCCTCGCGGGTGAGATCGGGCACGTGATCATCGACCCGACCGGAGCCCGCTGCGCCTGCGGCAATCGCGGCTGCTTCGAGACGGTCGCCGCGGGCCCCGCCATCGTGCGGAAGACCCTCGCAGGCTGGGCCGCGCGCCGCAATGGCAGCGCCGCCTCCGACGGGGAGCGACCCCTGCCCGGGGCCGAGGCGGTCTTCGCTGCGGCAGGTGGCGGCGACGAGGTCGCGCGGGACGTTGTCGAGTCAGCTGGTCGCGCCGTGGCCTGGGGCATCCACTTGCTTGCCCTCGCCTACGACGTTGAGCGGATCGTCCTCGGTGGCGGCGTCTCGCATGCCGGCGAGCCGTTCATGGCGCCGATCCTCCAGGAGCTCGACCGGTACCGCACGGCCTCGCCGCTCGCGGCGGAGATCCTGCGGCCGGACCTCGTCCAGCTCCTGCCGCCCGGCGCGGACGCGGGCGCCTGGGGTGCCGTGGCGATTGCCCGCGAGTCGCTGGCGCGGACCCCGGAGCCGGCCCATGGCAGCCACTGAGCTCCAACCCGAGGTGAAGCCCGGAACACCCGAGGCGGTGGTCGAGTCTCCGGTCGGGGCGCCCGATCCGCTGGAGCGGCTCATGCTGGCGTTCCGGGGAGCCACGCCGCCCCAGTGGCTGACGGAACGGCTCGGCGCCGCCCCCGTCGCCGGGCTCACCCTCTTCCGCGCCCCGAACCTTCGCTCCCCCGAGCAGGTCCGGGGGCTCACGACGAGCCTGCAGGCGGCCGCGCGCGGGCGCACACGCAAGCACGCCGGCGAGGACCTGCCGCTGCTCATCGCCGTCGACCAGGAGGGCGGCCAGCTCCTGTCGCTGGGCGACGGCTTCACGGCGTTCGCGGGCCCGATGGCGATCGGCGCGACCGGAGACGCGGACCTCGCCGAACGCGTCGGCCGGGCGATCGGGCTGGAGCTGCGTGCCGTTGGCGTGAACGTCAACTACGGGCCCGACCTCGACGTCGCGTCGAACCCCGCCAACCCGGCCCTCGGGATCCGGTCCTTCGGGGACGACCCGGCGGCGGTGGCGGGGCTCGGAGCTGCATGGCTGCGGGGCGTCCAGTCGGCGGGTGTCGGGGCGACCGGCAAGCACTTCCCGGGCCTGGGCGGTATCGCGGTCGATACCCACCACCAGCTCGGCCTGGTCGACCGCACGCGGGAAGAGCTCGAAGCGCGCGAGCTCGTGCCGTTTCGAGCGGCGTTGCGGGCCGGCGTGCGGCTGGTCATGTCCGGCCACTTCGCCGTTCCCGCGCTGACCGGCAGCAGGTCGCTGCCGTCGACGCTCTCCCGCTCGATGATGCACGAGCTGCTTCGCGACGAGCTCGGGTTCGCCGGTGTCTCGATCACCGATGCGCTCGATATGAAGGCCATCCCGCAAGGGGCCGCCCAGGCGGTCGCGGTCGTGACCGCGCTGGACGCCGGCGTGGACCTGTTGCTCACGACGCCCGACCGCCGGGCGCAGCGGCGCATCGAGACGGCGATCCTCCGCGCGGCCTCGACCGCCGTGCTCGACGCGGACGCTGCTCGAACGTCGATGGCCCGCGTTCGCGCGCTGCGTCGGTGGCTCGGCGGGTTCGAGGACCCACCGATCGAGGTGGTCAATTCCGCGGAGCACCAGGCGCTCGCCCGGAAGCTCGCCGCGCGATCGCTGACGCTCGTTCGCGACGACGCGGGGCTGCTCCCGCTTCGAGTCGGCACGGAAGCGAGAATCGGCGCCGTGATGCCCGCGCCGCGCGACTTGACGCCCGCCGACACCTCCTCCTACGTTCGCCCCACGCTCGCCAAGGCCCTCCGCGCCCACCACGCGGCGGTCGACGAGGTCGTGACCTCGCACCCGCCCACGAGGAAGGAGATCGCGGCGCTGCGCGAGAAGGCCGCGAGCTGGGACGTCATCGTCGCCGGCACGATCGCGGTCTCGGAGGGTTCGCCCCAGGCGGAGCTCATCGAGGCGCTCGCCTCGACCGGCCGGCCGCTCGTCACCGTCGCGCTCAGGACGCCCTGGGACCTCGCGGCCTACCCGCAGGTCCCGACGCACATCGCGACGTTCTCGATCCTGCGGGAGTCGATGGACGCGCTCGCGGCCGCGCTGTTCGGGGCCGCCGGGGCGCCCGCCGACGCGTTCCCGGGCCGCCTTCCCGTCCGGCTCGACGTCCGTGCGGGCGCGCCGGCATGAGCCTCCACGACGAGATCCTCGAGCAGCCGGACGCGCTCCGCCGGCAGCTTGCCGCGCCCTCGCCGGGGCTCGCAGACGCTCGCCTCGCGCCTCCGCGAGGATCCCGTCGACACGGTCGTCATCGCCGCGCGCGGGACGTCCGACCACGCCGCGATCTACGGCCAGTACGTCCTCGGGGTCCGGAACGGGCTGTCGGTCGGGCTGGCGACGCCATCGATCGTGTCGCTCTACGGCGCCGAGCCGCGCGTCGGGCGGTCGCTCGTCGTCGGGATCAGCCAGTCGGGTGCGTCGCCGGACATCATCGCGGTGGTCTCGTCCGCGCGACGCCAGGGAGCGCCTACGCTCGCGATCACGAACGACCCTGCCAGCCCGCTCGCCGAGGAGGCGGCGTACGTCCTCGACCTCGCGGCGGGCCCCGAGCTGGCCATCGCCGCGACGAAGACCTACACGACGTCGCTGCTGGCGATCGCCAGGCTGTCGCTGGCCCTCGACCAGGACGCCGCGGACGACGCAGCGATCGGCGCGCGTCCCGGACGCCGTCGCCGCGGTCCTCGGGCTCGAGTCGACCGTCCAGGAGATCGCAGCGACCCTCGCCGCCGAGGCCGGCGGCTTCGATCGCTGCGTCGTCGTCGGTCGAGGCTACGAGTACGCCACCGCGCGGGAGTGGGCGCTCAAGCTCAAGGAGCTGGGCCGGGTCTTCGCGGATCCCTACTCGTCCGCCGACTTCCGGCACGGCCCCATCGCGCTCGTCCAGCCCGGCATCCCCGTGCTGGTCCTCGCACCCTCGGGCGCGGCGGCCGACGGGCAGCTGGAGCTCCTGCGCGACCTGGGCGAGCGGGACGTCGAGACCGTCGTGGTCTCGGACGACCCGGAGGCGCTCGCGCTCGGCCGCTGGTCCATCCCGATTCCCGCCACCGTGCCGGAGTGGCTCCGCCCGATCGTCTCGATCGTCCCGGCGCAGCTCTTCGCCTACCACGCGACCCTGGCCCGCGGCCTGGACCCGGACGCGCCGCGCTACATCTCGAAGGTCACACGAACCGTGTAGCTGGACTCAGTGAGCCCGGCGCCCACGGTCGCCGCTGGTGCGACCGCGACGCCGGTGCCGTCGCTGCTCGAGGGCGAACCCTGTTCACTTGAGCCGGCGACCGGGCCGGAGGACGTTTGCCCGATGCCCGCCGGCGAGTACCACTCGACGACGTTCGGGCCTGGCGTCACCTTCACCCTGGTCGGCGAGGGCTGGAGCAACGTCTCGAACGAGTTGGATGTCGTCACCGGCGTCGACCGGGAGGGCCAATGGTTCTCGTTCATCAGCGGCGCGCCGGTTGGTCCATCCGGGCCTCTCGCCGCGTCGCGGCCAGGGACCGGAGCTGCTCCGCATCAAGCTGGTCCGGCGCGATCGCGGCCACTCGCGCGCGGGTCGACGCACGGAGCGTCGCGGTCCTGACCCGGCACTGCTGGGCCGATTCGTGCGGGGCAGCCCACCGCGGGCGAGGCGATGCGAGGCGAACCGCGCCGAATCGGTCGTTAGCTGTCCGGGAGCGAGAGTTGGAGGATCCGTGCTGGGGTGCCGGCCTGCTGGCGTGCCGGCCTGCTGGGGTGCCGGCACTGCTGGCGTGCACTCCGCCGAGGCGCGAGTTGCCTAGAGGCCGCTGTAGGCGTGGAGCCCCGTGAACCAGAGCGAGCCGGAGTAGGTCACGAGGACCATCGCGAAGCCCACGACGAGCAGCAGCGCCGACGGTCGTCCGGCCCAGGCGCGCTGGTTGCGCGCGTGGAGGTAGATGGCGTAGACGAGCCAGGTGACGAGCGCCGCGGTCTCCTTGGGGTCCCAGCCCCAGTAGCGGGACCAGGCGATCGAGGCCCACCACGAACCGAGGATGATCATCGTCGCGAAGATCGGGAAGCCGATGATCACCGCCCGGTAGGCCACCGAATCGAGCACCCGGTGCGATGGCAGCCACGCGAACCGGTCCGCCTTGCCCTGGATCAGGTAGCCGATCCCGGCCGCGAACGACGTCGCGAAGATCCCGTAGGACACCACCGCGAGCCCGACATGAATGGTGAGGAGCGGCGGGTTCTGGAGCGCGGGCACGAGCGGGTTGACCTCGTGCGGCAACGATGACGCGTAGAGCGCCAGCGCGAGGGCGACGCCGACCGGAATGAAGGCGATCGAGGCGATCGGGTAGCGCCGCCCCAGCACGAGGTAGCCGAGCAGGATCGAGGTCGCGAACGCGACCGAGAACTCGAATAGGTTGCCCCACGGTCCGCGTCCCACGATCACCGCGCGCACCGCCATCGAGGCGAGCAGGACGCCGAAGGCCGTGAGCGTGAGCCATTTCGACGCGCTCGAGAGCGGCGACGGTGCCGCGAAATCCGCGGGACCGGCGGCGGCGATGGCCGACCGGGTCTGGACGAACGAGCCCGTCGCGACGCCGGCCCAGGCGGGCTTGACCGGGCCGCTGACGAAGGCCCCGGCTGCCCCAGCAGCGGCGGCGAGCGCGCGGCGCCCGTTGGCAAGCATCACCGCGTGTCCGACGGTCGCGGCGAAGGAGAAGGCGAGGACGATGGTCCCGAGCGCGAAGAGGGCCTGGGTCAGGAACTCGAGATCCATGGTGGCTCCGCTGCTGGCTGGGAGGTCGTGGAGTGGTGGAGTGGTGGAGTGGTGGCGTGGTGGCCCCGTGACGGCTCCGACCGTGGCGCCGGTTCCCGGCACCTTCCCGATCAGGCCGCCGCGGCGCCTCCGGGCGGTGGTCCGGCGGGTCGGAGCGCCGGGACGGCCCGGTCGATCTTGAGGACGAGGCCGCAGGTGCCACAGGTGTCGACGTAGGCGGCGCGACCGGTCGAGCACTTCGGGCAGATCACCGCGAGGTCGCGCTTGTCGATCTCGCAGCGGGTCTCGCCGAAGGGGTAGACGAGCTGGTGGACGGCGCAATACGGCTCGCCGGCGGGGTAGACGGGTTGACCGTCGACGATCCGAGCCGGCTGCGGCACGGGCGGCGTGTAGGCGACCCGCGAGCGGGGCTTGCCGAGGAAGTAGACGACCCAGCCCAGGACCAGCAGCGACAGCAGCGGCCCGACCACGCCGATAAGCAGCAGCAGGGGGAAGAGGTCGACGAGCGCCTTCCAGTCGGGAAGGATGATCGGCTCGAGGAAGTCGATGATGCCCTGGAACAGCTGGCCGATCGCGTCGAACATCGGGGAAATCCTAGCCGCTCGAACTCCGCGGCGCGCCGGGCCCCGGGCGCCCGGGTGCGCGGGGCGGACGTGGCAGCCCGACGCCAGACGCCGCACCGCCACGGAGCCGATCGCCGAGCCAGGCGGTGCCCTCGACGCGAACGCCGTTGGCGCGGGCATGGCGGCGGACCTCGCGATCGTCGGAGACCACCACGACCGACCAGATGTCCACCGGGCCGAGGGCCCGGTACGCTTCGGCGACCCGCTCGCCGATGACCCAGTCCGCGCTGGCGCCCTTGGTGAACACCACGATCAGGCCCGGCGCCATGCGGCCCTGCGGGCTCCGCCCGGCGTGGCCGTCCAGGACCAGCTCGACCGCCGTCGGGGGCGCGAACGCGGCTCGAAGCCGGGCGATGAGCGCGGCCGTCGGGAGCGACGATCCCCGGTCGCGCGCGAGCGCGTGCTGCACGTTGCGGCCGTCGATGAGGACGCGGCTGATGGTTCCGGGCGGCAGGCTCACGCGGACGGCACCGGTGACCGCGTCAGTGACGGCGGCGCCCTCGCTGACGTGCGATTCGGTCGGGACCGGCCGCGCCGGCCCGCCCGGTCGACGCCGCCGGTGCGGCGGCATCAGGACCAGCGCGGCAGCGGCGCGAGATGCTCCACGATCAGGGACGCGAGCCGGTCCGGCGCCTCCATCGGGACGATGTGGGCGACGTTCGGCAGCCGCTCGATCCGCGCGCCGGGGACCCGTTCGGCCACGATCTCCGCCGATCCGCGGGTGCCCTCCGTGTCGAGCTCGCCGATCACGACGAGCGTCGGCTGCACGATGGACTCGAGGCTCTCGTAGGCGGTCTTCGTCGGGCGGACGCGCTCGCCATAGACCCGGCCCGGCTCCAGGAGCTCGCGGTCCATCGCCTTCATGGAGGCCCGCACGGTGGGGTCGGTACGGGCCGTCGGCGCGCTCTCGCCGTTCTCCCAGCCGTCGAACCAGATCCGGGTGTCGAGCTCGGCCGCGAGGTCCCAGTCGCCCGCCTCCTCGGCGTCCGACTCGGCCTTGAAGAGCGCGTCCTCGTTGGGGTTGGTGACCTCCTTGTCGAAGCCCCCGATCCCGCCACCGACCCAGACGTAGGCAACGAACCGGTCCGGCGCTGCGACGAGGCCATCGAGCGCGAAGACCGCGCCCATCGAGTTGCCGACGACCGCCGCCTTGCCGACGCCGAAATGGTCGAGGACGGCGAGGAGATCGTCGCTGGCGACGAACTCGACGTCCTGGCTCGTCGACTCGCCGAAGCCCCGCATGTCGTAGCGGATCGCGCGGTAGCCGGCCGCGACCAGCCCGGGAACGACGCCGTTCCACGACCGGCGATTGACAACGGCCGAGTGCACGAGGACGACGGGCGGGCCGTCACCCTCGTCCTGGGCGGCGAGGCGGCCGCCCGGGATATCGATCCAGATGGTTTCCGACGTGGTGGTATCGAAGTTGGGTCGTGAAGGCATCCGGCGATCCTAGCGCGCAGAAGCCCTAGCATCCCGGCATGCCCCTCCTGCTCCTCGTCGACCTCGACGGCGTCGTCTATCGCGGCGACGATCCCATCCCCGGCGTCGCCGCCGTCCTGATGGACCGGGCGGAACGGGGCGACGACATCGTCTACGTCACCAACAACTCGATGCACTACCGGGCCGACTACGTCCGGCGCCTGACCGAGCTCGGCGCGCCGGTCGCGCCGGACCGAATCGTGAGCGCACCCCGGGCGACGGCCCTGTACCTGCAGGAGCGGCACCCGGAGGTCCGACGGGTCCTGGCCGTGGGCGCGGGCGGCCTGGACCGCGAGCTGCGCGACGTCGGGCTCGAGGTCGTGAACGCCGGCTACGTCGCGGAGCGCATGGCCAAGGAGGCCATCGACGGGGTCGCCGCGTCGGGCGGCGTGCAGGCCGTCGTGGCCGGCGTCGACCCGCAGATGACGTACCTGCGCATCGCCGCCGCGGCCGACTGTGTCCGCGCCGGCGCCCTGTTCATCGCCACGAACCGGGACCCGGTCTACCCGGTCGAGGTCGGGCTGCGGCCCGGCGCGGGAAGCATCGTCGCCGCGATCGAGGTCGCGTGTTCCGTGGTGCCGATCACGATCGGCAAGCCGGAGCCGCTGCTCATGGAGGAGGCCGCCCACGCCGTCGGGCGCGACCCGAAGGAGGGGATCGTGATCGGCGACGGGATCCTCACGGACATCGCCGCCGCCCGCGCCGTGGGCGCGCGTTCCGTCCTGATGCTCACGGGCGTGACGACCGGCGCAGCGCTCGAGGCCCTGCCGTCCACCGATCGACCGACCAAGGTCGCCGGGGACGCAAAGGAGCTCGCTCAGGTGCTGGAGGAGCTCGCGAGCGACTGAGCTCGGATCGAGGGTTGCCGGGGCGTTCGCACGCTCGAGGCTGCCGCCTACGTGGGAGCCAGCTCCGGGATGCCCGCGGCCCAGGCATCGAACTCGCGGCGCAGGGGCTCGAGGGTCGCCTCGTCGGCGAAGGCGACATCGAGGGCGAACCGATCGATCGCCCAGAGCTCCGGGAGCGTCAGCCCGATGTCGCGCACCGCCCGGCCGTACTCCTGGGTCAGCGAGACGTCGGAGACCGTCGTGTCGTCGGTCGAGAGCGTGACCGGCGCACCGGCCCGATGGAGGCGGGCGAGCGAGTGCTCGGCGAGCGACGGCACGGTACCGGCCTGGACGTTGGAGGTCGGGCAGAGGTCGAGGGAACGCCGCGCGTGGTGAGCTCCGCGACGAGCGACGGGTCGTCCGAGGCCGCCTCGCCGTGCGCGATCCGCTCCGGGTTCACCGCGAGCGCCCCTCGGACCTGGGCGGCGCCGTTCCACTCGCCGGCGTGGATGGTGATCCGCAGGCCGCCCGCGCGAGCCGCCTCGAACGCCTCCGCGTGTACGAGTGGATCGGGGAATGCCTCCTCGGGCCCGGCGAAGTCCCAGCCCGTCAGGCCGCGGTCGCGGAAGCGCGATGCGACCTCGGCGAGTCGAACGTTGTCGGCCGGATCGTGGGATCGCAGGGCGGTCGCGACCAGGCGCACGACCGTCCCGGTCCGGGTCGCCGCGTCCTCTGCGCCGCGCACGACCGCCTCGATCCCGTCCTCGAGCGAGAGACCCTTCACGACGTGGAGCAACGGTCCCCACTTGATCTCGACGTAGCGCACGTTCTCCGCGGCCTTCGTCTCGACCAGCTCGACCGTGATCCGCTCGAGCGCCTCGGCGTCCTGCATCAGCGCGATCGGCAGGTCGAAGGCCTTGAGGAGCTCCGCCTGGTCGACACACGGCATCGGTGCGACGAGCGCGTCGAACATGCCGCGCCACGTCAAAGGCGCATCGACCCCACGGCTGCGTGCCAGCTCCAGCGCGGTCCCGATCCGGAGCGAGCCGTCGAGGTGGAGATGCAGCTCGGCCTTGGGCATCGCCTCGAGCAGGCGGTCGAGGGCTGGATCCGTCATATGCCGATGCTACGATCCCCGCCGCATGTCGAGCGCGCCGGTCCGCACCACGCCGTCGTTCGGGCGCGCAGTCCGCGGGCTTCTCTGGGCCGTCCTCCTCGTGATCCTCGCGGCGAGCGCCGCGGGCCTTGCCGGCCTTGCCTGGCACGCACCCGGCAGTGCCGCCCGGGCCGAGCTGACCTACGTCGGCGACGGGGCCCTCGGTGCTCGCCTCGACGTCGCCCGCGCGGATCTCGAGCAGATCGCGGCCGACGTCGAGCGGCTCGCCGAGGAGGCCAAGACGGCCCTCGAGAACGCCAGCAGTGCCGACCCGGACCGTCTCGACGAGAGCCTCCAGCGGGGCGACGAGCTCGCCGCGGGGATCGAGGCCCGCTCGCGGTCGCTTCGCACCGCCCTCGTGGACCTGCCGGGCGCCGAGCCCGACGCGGCCATGCGCTACAGCAACGGGATGCTCGTCCGGCGGTCGACCATCCTTGCGGCGATCGAGGCCTCGTCCGGGCTCGCGGGGAGCTGGCAGACGGTTGCGGCCAGGGCGCGCGACACCGCCCGCCTTACCGCGCTCATCAACCAGCACGACACGACCGTCCTCAGCGCCGCCGAGAGCGGTCGCAACAGTGCCTTCAAGGACGCCGTCGCCACGATCGACGACGCCCTTGCGACGATCGCCACGATCGAGGACCTCCGCGAGCGTCTCGTCTCGTCCGAGGACACGATCCTCGACGAGTGGATCGAGCGGACCAGGGCCTACGACCTCGCGCTCCAGCACCTCTACGCCGCGCTGGTCAAGTCGAAGGGCCGGGTCACGGTCGAGGTCCAGTCGGCCCGGCGCGAGGAGCGGGCGGCGTTCGATCGGCTGCCGCCGGACCGCCGGACGATCCTCGTGATCATCAGCGAGGTCACCCGGAATGGGCTGACCCAGGCGGTCATCGCCATCGACGAGGCGCACGGGCGTCTGGACGAGGCCCTGGTCGAGGTCGCGGCCGCCTCCACGCCGCCATCCTGACCGCGGTCCGCGCGCCCACTACACTCGCGGCCACAGGGGCCGACATCCGCCACCACCCAAGGGGGTTGCAGTGCAGGTACGCGTCGTCGTCGACCAGCCGTGGGACGTCAAGGCGGACGTGCTCGCCGTGCCCATCATCGGCCAGCCGAAGTTCAACGGGCCGCTTGGCGAGCTCGACAAGCGTGCGGGCGGGGAGCTCAAGTCGCTCAACGCCTTCGGCGAGCTGAAGGGCAAGCGCTACAAGAGCGTCCTCGCGGGCGCAGGCGCCTCGGGTGAGGTCAAGGCCGGCCGGCTCCTCGCGATCCTCGCCGGCGACGCGAACGACCTCGACCGCGAGGCGGTGCTCAAGCTCGGCGCCTCGGCCGAGCGGCGGCTCGCCGGCCGCCAGGCCCGCACGCTGGCGATCTGGGTGAGCCCGCTCGCCGAGGCCCTCGAGGGCGGCGCGGCGGCGGCCGCGGAGCTCCTGGCGCGCGGCGTCGTGGAGGGCGGCTACGACCCGGCCACGATCTACCGCGAGGACTACGACGAAGGCCCCCCGAAGCTCGATCAGCTGGTCCTCATCGCGCCGGGCGAGGACGCCACGGGGCTCAAGAAGGCCGCGGAGCGGGGCATGGTGATCGGCGAGGGCGCGAACATCGCCCGGACCCTCTCGAACCGCAGCTCCAACGACGTGAGCCCCGAGGTCCTGGCCGAGGAGGCCTACAGCATCGCCAAGGCCAACGGCCTGTGGATCGACGTCATCGGCCCCGAGAAGGCCACCGAGATGGGCATGGGCCTGTTCATGGCGGTCGGGCGGGGGAGCGACAACCCGCCCCGGATGATCGTCATCCGCTCCGGCAAGGCCGGTGAGAAGGACAAGCTCGGGCGCCACCTCGCGATCGTTGGCAAGGGCGTGTGCTTCGACTCCGGCGGCATCTCCATCAAGCCATCCGACCGGATGGAGGAGATGAAGATGGACAAGACCGGCGCCTGCACCGTGATCGCCGCCGCGGCGACGGTCGCGCGCCTGGCGCCGGGCACGCCGCTCCTCGCGATCGCCCCGGCCGTCGAGAACATGCCGGGCTCGCACTCCACCCGCCCCGGCGACATCGTGAAGGCCCTCAACGGCAAGTCGGTCGACATCACCAACACGGATGCCGAGGGCCGCCTCATTCTCGCCGACGCGCTCACGTACGCGGAGCGGCTCGGCGCCACCCACCTCGTGGACGTGGCGACGCTCACCGGCGCCGTGGCCCGCGCCCTCGGCGACATGGTGAGCGGCGCCTTCGGGACGCCCCAGACGTTCGTCGACGAGGTCTTCGCCGCGGGCGCGAAGGGCGGCGAGCGCTACTGGCAGCTGCCGCTGATCGACGACTACCGGCCGGACATGGAGAGCTGGTACGCCGATCTCGTCAACTTCTCCCGGAACAACGAGGGTGGGCTCGTCAAGAGCGCGCTGTTCATCCAGGAGTTCGTGACGAAGCCCTGGGTCCACCTGGACATCGCCGGTACCGCGTACTTCCGCAAGAACCTGCCGTTCGCGGCACGCGGCTCCACCGGCGTGGCCCACGCGACGCTGGTCGAGCTGGCGCTGGCCGGCGCGAAGGCCTGACGACCCGGACCTTCGGGCTGGTGCGGCGCCGCACCGGGCGCGAGATGATCGCGGCCTGATGGACGTCGGAATCCTCATCGCCCTCGCGGGCGTGCTCGGTGTCGGGTTCGGGTATGCCTCGGACCGGCTCGCGGCGAGATGGCCGGCCCACGAGGACGGCTCGACGCGCGCGCGGGACTGGCGGACGCCGATCGTCGCGGTCGTCGGCGGGCTGGCGTTCGCGGCCACGGTGGCGAGATTCGGGGTGAACCCCGTTCCCCTCGCGGTGGTCTTCCCGTACGTCGCGGTCCTGGTCGTGCTCTTCGCCATCGACCTCGACCAGCGACTCCTCCCGAACGTGCTGACGTATCCGCTGGTCGTCTACGCCCTCGTCGTCTACGCGCTCGGCGTGAGCCCGTTCATCCCGACGCTGGAAGCCCTCGGCTGGGCTGCCGGGGCGGCCATCGTCCTGCCGCTCGGGCTCTTCCTCCTCGCCATCCCCTACGGCGACGGCGCAATCGGGGAGGGCGACCTGAAGCTGCTCGTCAGCGTCGGCCTGTTCGCCGGCGCGCCGAACCTCGTCTACAGCCTGATCTCCGGCACCCTCGCCGCCGGGATCGTGATCGCGGTCCTGCTCTTCGTCCGGCGGCTCTCGAGGCGGAGCTACGTGCCGTACGGTCCGTTCCTGATCGCTGGGACCCTCTGGGCCATTCTGGTCGTGTCCAAGCCGTGACCAACGTACGGGTTCGTCAGCCGGTGGCGTTGCAGTATTCTCACGGAAGTTGGCCGGTAGTCGTCCCAGAGTGCCAAGCGGGACGGCGATCTTTCCGGCGGACGAACCAACCGCGAACCCCAGCGCGAGAGGCCACGCCCGCACGATGAAGACGCTGCTCAGTGCGCCGCTCCACGCCTGATCCGGTGGTCCGGTCGGTTCGACCGCGACCCCGCAAGCACCGCTTCGCACGCGGGCTCCTGCTCCTCCTCGTCGCGTTCTCGACGTTCGGCGGGCTGTTCACGTCGACCCCTGCCAACCCGGCGCGCGCCGACGAGCTCGACGACGCCTACGACCGCCAGCGCCAGCTCGAGAAGCTCATCGCGCGGCAGAAGTCGTCGATCCGGAGCCTCAGCGCCAGCCAGGCGAACCTGTCGTCCAAGATCTCGAAGACGAAGAACTCGCTGGCCGAGATCAACGCCAACCTCCTCACCGTCAAGACCCAGATCGTCGCGATGACCGTCGACGTGGCCCGCAGCAAGAACGCGGTCGACGAGATCTCCGAGACGGCCGCGCGCCTCGACGCCGAGCTCGAGCGGATCGTGGCCGAGGAGGTCCGCAAGACCGCCGAGCTGGAGGCTCGCAAGGTCCTCCTCGCATCGCGCATCGTCGAGGCTTACGACACCGACCGGACCTCGATGCTCGAGACGTTCCTCGCCGGCGGCGACTTCACCGACGTCCTCACCAACGTCGGCTACCACCTCGACTTCGCCGAGCAGGACCGCGAGCTCGCCGAGCAGATCGTCGCCGACCAGGAGGTCCTGAAGGTCCTCCACGCGAACGTCGAGATCGCCCGGGTCCAGACCGAGGAGCTCCACAAGCTCGCCAAGGACTCGAAGGCCGTCCTCGACGACCAGATGGACGAGCTCGCCGCCGCGCGCAAGGAGCTCGCCCGCCTCGAGGCCGAGACCGAGCGGCTCCTGAAGGCCCAGCAGGCGGCCTACGCCAGGATGGCGAAGGACAAGCGGAAGCTCGCGGCGACCCTCTCGCACCAGATCGAGGCCAACCGCAAGCTCGAGAAGCTCATCGACAAGCTCATCCGCGAGCAGATCGCCCAGGGCGGCATCCCGTCGAAGTTCAACGGCACCTTCCAGTGGCCGATGAACGGACGGATCTCCCAGGAGTTCGGCTGCACCGGCTTCTCGTGGGAGCCGCGGGTCGGCAACTGTGCCCACTTCCACCGCGGCATCGACATGGTGAACGCCAAGTACACGCCGATCTACGCCTCGGCGGCCGGCAAGGTCCTCATCTCCGGGCGCAGCCCGTATGACCCCGCCTGGATCGTCATCATCGCCCACTCCGAGAACGTCGTGAGCTGGTACGGCCACGTCGACAACGTCAAGAAGCCGGTCGTGCGGGCCGGCCAGTACGTGGCGAAGGGCCAGCTCATCGCCTTCGAGGGCACGACGGGCTACTCGACCGGCCCGCACCTCCACTGGGCCGTCCAGCTCAACGGCGCGTGGGTCAACCCGAGGCTGTTCCTCCCGCGCTAGCCGCCGCGTCGCGGCCACCTCGCGCCCGTTGCGATCGGAAGTGGCAGGAGAACCGTCAGGCAATCACCCGGTGACTCTTCGTCATCGGCTTCGCCTTCGTGCGCGCCCGCGACGAGCGTGGGAGCGTCGATCTCCTCTGCCAGGGAGTCATGCGGTGGATTTCTGACACCGACGCGCTGTCGAAGAGTCACCCTGTGCCGATCTGACGGAATGCCCCGTTGACCGAAGGTTCACGGGCGCTTCGAGAACCCGGTGCTACAATTCGCCTCGCGACGGGAGGGCACGATGAAGCGGACGATGGCGGTGATCCTCGCCGGAGGTGAAGGCGAGCGCCTCTCGATCCTCTCGTCCGTGCGCGCGAAGCCCGCGGTCCCCTTCGGCGGCAAGTACCGGATCATCGATTTCACGCTGTCGAACTGCGTCAACTCGGACATCGACAACGTCCTCGTCCTGACCCAGTACAACCCCCACTCGCTGAACGACCACATCGGCCTCGGGCGGCCGTGGGACCTCGACCGCAGCCGCGGCGGCGTCAAGCTGCTCCAGCCGTACATCGCGCGCGGCCGGGTGGCCGAGTGGTACCGCGGGACCGCCGACGCGGTCCTCCGGAACATGAACGTGATCGAGCGCTCCGCTGCCGACACGATCGTGGTCCTCGCCGGCGACCACATCTACAAGATGGATTACCAGCCGTTCGTGCAGGCGCACCGGCGCCACCGCGCGGACGTGACCGTGGCCGTGCGCCGCGTCCCGCTCGCGGACGCCAGCCGGATGGGCATCCTGGCGATGGATGACGCCGATCGAGTGATCGACTGGCAGGAGAAGCCCAAGCAGCCCAAGAGCGACCTCGCCTCGATGGGCGTGTACGTCTTCTCGAAGCGGGCGCTGCGCCGCTGGCTCAGTGAGGACCTCGTCGACTTCGGCGGCAACGTGATCCCGGCGATGCTCGACGGCGGCGCGCGCGTCTTCGGCTACCGCTACAGCGGCTACTGGCAGGACGTCGGGACGATCCAGTCCTACTGGGAGACGAACCTGGCGCTCCTCGAGGACCGCCCGGAGCTCGACATGTACGACCCCGACTGGGTCATCCACACCCGCTCCGAGGAGCGCGCGCCGGCCAAGGTCGGGGCCACGGCTCAGATCCACCGGAGCCTCATCAGCCACGGCTGTGTGATCGATGGGACGGTCGTGAACAGCGTGCTCTCGCCAGGCGTCCGCGTCGACGTCGGGGCCGTCGTGCGCGATTCGATCGTGATGTTCGACTCGGTGATCCGGGCCGGCGCGGTGGTTGACCGGGCGATTCTCGACAAGGAAGTGGTGGTCGGCCAGGGCGCGATCGTCGGCGAGGGTCCATATGACGGCCCGCCGAACCGCCAGGAGCCCGGCCGGCTCAACACCGGGATCACGGTCGTCGGGAAGCAGTCGATCGTGCCGCGGGCGGCGCGGCTCGGGCGGAACGTCAAGGTCGGCGGCGGCGTGAAGAACAGCGACTACAAGAGCCGGGTCGTGAAGGCCGGTGGCTCCGTGGATCCGGCGCCCGTGACGCGCAAGGTCCGCGTCGTTCGTGAGCCGGCGGAGGCCGCGTCCGCGGGCTGAGCAGGCCGGCGATCGCCGGCTGATCGGCCGAGCCGGGCTAGACTGCCGGGCCATGCCCGCGACCACCCCGGAGGCCATCGAGGGCTGGCTCGCAGCGCTCGGCCTCGCGCCGGGCGTCCGCGTCGAGCGCGACGGCGTCTCGGCCTGGGACCTGACCCTCGATGGCCGCGTTCGCCGCGACCTCCGCGTCACGCTGATCCTCGACCCGACGATCGGCGTGATCGTCTGGGCGCACCTCGCGCCGCCCCTGCTCGACGGCCTGCGGAAGTCCTACCGGACCCTCCTCCGCTGGAACGACGAGTTCCCGCTGGTCAAGTTCTCGATCGCCGATGACGGTCGGCCGACCGCCGCCGTCGAGGTGCCGACGCGCTGGCTCGACGCAGACGAGCTCGGCCTCGCGCTGGCCCGCGTCGCCGCCGTCGCGGATCGCCTGTTCGAGGAGACGCGCGGGTGGATCTGGATCGGCGGGCGGGTGCCGGACAAGTACGCCGAGCGCGAGATTCGCAACGTCGCGCTGCTCGACCGCTTTGCGGGCCGCCTCGCCGAGCTGATCGAGGCGTGATGGGCTTCCGCCGGGCGCGCGCCGCGTCGTTCGCCGCCTCGCTTGCGATGGTGCTGGTGCTCGGCGTCGTGCCGGCGCTCGCCCCCGCAACCGTGGCCGCCGCCACCCCGAACCTGACGATCGTCGGTGCGGCGACCTACGACGTCCTCCCCGAAGCGGGCCGAGTCAAGGTCGCCGTCGACCTGACCGCAACGAACCGCCTCAGGAACACCTCGACGAAACGCTTCTTCTTCCGGACGGCGGTCCTGACGGTCCTGCCGGGAGCGTCCGGGTTCAAGCTCAAGGGCGGACCCGGGACCCCGAGGGTCACGGTCACGAAGCGGACGAAGACCTACACCAACATCCGGCTCGACTTCGGGGCCAACCTCGCCGCCGGCAGGTCGACGAACCTGTCGCTGACGTTCGACCTCAAGGACCCGGGAGGGGCGCCCGACCGCCCGGTCCGCATCTCGCCGTCGCTCGCGTCGTTCGTCGCGTGGGCCTACGCGACGCCGGAGACACCCGGCGCCTCCGTCGATGTCCGCTTCCCGGCCGGGTACAGCGTGCAGATCGGGCGCGGGCCGCTCGAGGGGCCGAAGCCAGACGGTGCCGACCACGAGCGCTGGTCCAGCGGGTCGCTGAAGGAGCCACTGGACTTCGTCGCCGATGTCGTCGCCGACCGCCCGGGCGAGTATGCCGAGACGTCGATGGACATCCCGCTCGAGAAGGGTCCTGCGACGGTCCTGCTGCGCGCCTGGGCCGACGACCCGGCGTGGCGCGATCGAGTGGCGTCCCTGGTCGAGCGGGCGCTGCCGATCCTGGAGCGCGAGATCGGCGTTGCCTGGCCGGTCGAAGGACCGCTCGCGGTCCATGAGGCGCTCGTGCGGACGACCGGCGGCTACGCAGGGCTGTATGCGCCGCAGGATCGCCGGATCGAGATCGCCTACACGGCGTCGGACGGGGTGATCCTGCACGAGCTGGCGCACGCCTGGTTCAACGGCCGGCTCGTGGCGGACCGGTGGGCCGCGGAGGGCTTCGCGTCGTACTACGCCGAGCGGGCCGCGGCCGAGCTGGACATCGACGCAGACGCGCCGGCGCCGCCGCCCGATCCCGACGCCGACGCGATCCCGCTGAACGAGTGGGGCCCGAGTGGCAGCGAGACGGCGGCCGCGGAGACCTACGCCTACGCGGCCTCGCTCGACCTGGCGGAGGCGATCGCCGAGCGCGCGGGGCCCGAGGCGCTCCGGAGCGTTTGGGGCATGGCCGAGGCCGGCATCGGGGCCTACCAGCCGACGAACGCGACGGACCAGGCGGCCGGCCCGCCCACCACTGGTTCCGGCTGCCGACCGGGAGCTCGCGGAGGGCCCGCCCGATTGGCGCGGCCTGCTCGACCTCCTCGAGGACACGACCGCGAAGGACTTCGGCGACCTGTGGCGCGAGACCGTGGCCACGGCCCGTCGGACGCGGCGGCGCTGGACGAGCGGCTCGTGGCCCGCGACGCGTACCGGCACTCCGTCACCATCGCCGGCGAGTGGCAGCTCCCACCCGCGACCCGCGCAGCGATGCGCGCCTGGCAGTTCGAGACCGCCCTCGGGATCCTCGGGGCCGTTGACGCCGTGAGCGAGGAGCGGCACGCGCTGGAGACGGCCGCGAGCGCGGCGGGGCTGACGCTCCCGGACCGGCTCCGGGACGCGTTCGAGGGGGACATCGGAATCGACGCGGCCGCGGCCGAGGCGCAGGCCGAGGGGACGGTGGTCGAGGCGATCGTGCGGGCGCGCGCCGCGGAGCCGTCGGACGCACCGATCGGTGAGCAGCTGATCAACACCATCGGGCTGCTGGGCGTGACGCCGAACGTCGAGATCGAGCGCGCCGAATCCTCCCTCGCGGCCGGCGACATCCAGGTGGCGTACGCCGCCGCGCTCCAGGCCGAGGCCGCATGGGCGGGCGCACCGGCCGTCGGTCGGTCGCGTATCGTCAGCACCGTGCTGCTGCTCGTGGCGATGCTGCTGCTCGCGGGCCTGGTCCGGGGGCAGCTCACCCGACGACGAGTGACGACCACGGCCTGACGGACGCGGCATCGGAGGGGCGAGGGATGGCGACGGCTCCGGCTCGCCGGCTCGGCGGCGTGCTCCTCGGCACGCTGCTCGCGACCCTGGTCGCGCTCTCGCCGCTCGCCGCGTCGCCGGCGCTCGCCGCCGGACCGCTGCGGATCGAAGCGGACACGACCTACACGGTCGACCCGGGTGACGGTCGGATCCACGTCGCCCTCCAGTACCGGATCACCAACAACAAGCCGAACACCGCCACCTTCATCTACTTCTACCGGACCCTGAGCTTCGGCATCCAGGCCGATGCGCGCTCGATCCGCGCCACCGACGCCATTGGTGGCCTGGCGGTCTCGACCATCGCCCACAGGAACTTCACGGAGGTCGACGTACGGCTGCGGGCCAACCTCTACTACCACCGCACGACCACGTTCACGCTGCGCTACGACCTCCTCGGAGCGAAGCCGCGGTCCGTCTCGCCGACCCGCGTCAGCCGGGCGTTCGTGACGTTCGGCGTCTGGGCGTTCGGCGATCGCAACCTGGGGACGGTCGAGGTCCGCATGCCCGAACACTTCACGTCGTCCATCGAGGGTGGCCCCATGACGACGACGACCAGCACCTCGGGCTATGTCCTCAAGGCGTCGCCGGCGGCGCCGGACGAGTTCTTCGCCATCATCACCGGCGAGAACACCACGGAGTACGAGCGGGAGCTGCTCTCCCTGCCTGGCGACGTGGACATCGCGGTCCTCTCGTGGCCGGAGGACGACCGGTGGTCGGAGACGGTCACGGAGACCCTGCGCGCCGGCATGCCCGAGCTCCAGGCCGAGATCGGGCTCGACCTGGCCGGTCGACGATCTCCTCGACGTCCGCGAGCGCTACACGCCGTCGCTGGAGGGCTACGCGGGCCTCTTCTTCGTCGACGAGCAGCGGATCGACGTCAGCGAGGACCTCGACCCCGTCACGATCATGCACGAGGCCTCGCACGCCTGGTTCAACGACGACCTGTTCGGCTATCGCTGGATCTATGAGGGCCTTGCCGAGGAGTACGCGTGGCGGGTCCAGACCGCCGTCGGAGGCGAGAACGTTGACCTCCCGGAGACGCCGAAGAAGCGCGGCAACGACACCTTCGCGCTCAACACCTGGGAGTTCCCCGACGTCATCCGCGAGGACACGAACGACACCGAGATCTACGGCTACGAGACGTCGTTCTGGCTCGTCCACCTGATCGTCGAGACCGCCGGCGAGGAGCAGATGCGGGAAGCATTCGCGAACGCCGCTGCGAACCTCACCGCCTACCCGGGCGAGGCCGCGCCGGAGACCGTCGGGCGCGTGGACGACTGGCGCCGCCTCCTCGACCTGACCCAGCCGATCGACGAGCCGGATCCGCAGCCCGTGCTGCAGGCGGTCACCGACTACGTGCTGGGCGGCCTCTCGGCGACCGAGATGAGCGACCGCCTCCACGCCCGAGACGCCTATCGCGACCTCCTCGAGGCCGGCGACGGCTGGAGCCCGCCTTGGTACGTCCGCGAGCCGATGGGCAAGTGGCTGTTCCGCGACGCGACCCCGCGGATGGCGGCCGCGACGGCCGTCCTTGCGGTCCGCGACGAGGTGGCTGCCGCGGCTGCCGCCGAGGGACTCGCACTGGACGGCGACCTCGAGGCGGCCTACGAAGGTGCCACCGACGGGTTCTCCGAGGCGACGACCCTCGGCCAGCAGCAGCTCGCCGCCGTCCAGGCCATCGCCGACGCGCACGCCAAGGTCGCCGCGGAGCCCGACCTCGTGGCCCAGCTCGGCCTCATTGGCGAGACCGCGCCGAGCGTCCCGTTCGAGGCGGCCCGCAGCGCCTTCGCCGCCGGGGATCTCGGGCTCGCGCTCACGAGCGCCCAGGCGGCGGCCGCGATCGTCGTGCGGGCTCCGGTTGTCGGCCAGGAGCGGATCGTGATGGGCGCGATCGTCCTGCTGGCGCTCGTCGCGCTGCTGGTCTTCGTCGTGCTGGTGCGGCGGCGGCGTGGCCGGCGCCCGATCGGCGTGGAGCCGGGCAGCGCTGCCTTCATCGCCATGGACGCGCGCTTCGCACCGGCGTCCGCGGAACCGTCCGAACCCTCCGGTACACTCGGCCCCGATCCGGCAGCGCCCTCTCCGCCGCTCGGCGGAGCCACTCCGGACGCCGACGGAGGCACCACCCAACCCTGATGGTGGTTCGTCGCACGCGACCGTCCCGCGAGATCCTCTCGGGCGAATCGGCCGACGTTTACTTCGCGCGCGCCGACCGCATCCTGGAGCGCGAGGGCCTCGACCCCGTCGTGACGATGGAGGTCTTCCCGCGGCGCGAAGGCCTGCTGTGCGGCATCGACGAGGTCAAGAACCTGCTGGCCCACGCCCTCGCCTCCGCGGACCCCTCGGAGACGATGGTCGAGGCGCTGGAGGACGGTGACGCGATCGCCCAGAAGGAGATCGTCCTCCGGATCACCGCCCGCTACCGGGCCTTCGGCCTGTACGAGACCGCCATCCTCGGGATGCTCGCCCAGTCGACGGGCTGGGCCACCGCCGCCCGCGAGTGCGTCGCCGTCGCGGCGCCGCTGCCGGTCATCTCGTTCGGCGCGCGGCACGTCCACCCGGACATCACCGACGTCCTCGACTACGCAGCGATCGTCGGGGGCTGCGTGGGCGCGTCGACGCCCGCCGGCGCACGCCTCGCCGGCCTCGCGCCGACCGGGACGATGCCCCACTCCCTGGTCTTGATCTTCGGCGACACGGTCGCGGCGGCCCAGGCATTCGATCGCGACCTCGAGGCCGACGTCCCCCGGATCGTCCTCGTCGACACCTTCAAGGACGAGGCCGAGGAGTCGCTGCGCGTCGCGCACGCCCTCGGCGACCGGCTCTACGGCATCCGGCTCGACACGCCGTCGGAGCGCGGCCGCGTGACGCCCGCGCTGGTCCTCGAGATCCGGGCCCGGCTCGACCAGGCCGGCTTCAATCACGTGAAGATCGTCGTCTCCGGTGGTCTCAACCCGGAGCGGATGCAGGTCTTCAAGGAGGCGGGTGCGCCGGTCGACTCGTACGCCGTCGGCTCCTACATCAGTGGCGCCACGCCGATCGACTTCACCGGCGACATCAAGGAGATCGACGGTCGCCCGATCGCGAAGCGCGGTCGCATCCCCGGCCGAACCGAATCCTCGCGGCTCCGCCCCGTGCGCCTCGAGGACTGGCGCGAGAACTGACACCTTCAGGCTCCACCCACCTTGTTCGTGACTGTGAGGTACGAACGGCGCGGCTCTCGGCCCAATTCCCGCCCGCACGGCCCGATTCCGGCACGAATCGTGTCTCGCAGGCAAGAACTCGACGTCGTATGGGCAGAACGTCGGTCGTTCGGTCGACGTTCGTGTCTCAGGAACACCAAACCAGCAGGAGGCGGCCTGAATCGGGCTGATCCTGTCTCGTTGCTGGCACGTTCGTGCGTACCTGGCAACGATCCTCCAGAATCCGTGAAATGCGGTGGCGCGAATTCGAGGAAGCGGCGCCGGAGCTCGCCGCCCTCGGGATGGCCGCCTTCCGTTCAGCAATCGAAGGCGAACCAGCACAGCTCGTTGCGCAGCCGCTGGTCGTCCAGCACCAGCGCTCGGATCGCCCGGGGCAGTTGCGCGCGCTGCCAGCGGCACTCCCTGCGACCAGCCTCGACATCCTCGCCTTCGGGAGCGGCGGCCCAGACCGCCTTGATCGCATAGGCCGCGGCGCCCAGCTCGTGGGCCGCCACGTGACCCACCGCGGCGGCTTGGCCGGCGGCGTACGCGGCGTGCCGTGGCGCCCCACGCAGGTCCCTGGCCGAAGCGTTGGCGTGGCCGCCCGCGGCACGCGCCTCGCTCCATGAGACCTCGCCCCGCGCCCAGGCGCGCCCCAGCTCGATTGCCCGGAGCGGACGGTCGTCCCCGGGCCGCGCCTGCTCGAAGTGGTGCAGGACGTGCTGCGCGCAGTCGGCCGCCCACACCGCGAGGAGGAGGTGGTCGTCGTCCCGGAGGCTGCCACCGCGACGCACGGTGATGAACCGGGGATCCCGGACCTTGGGGAGGATCATCCCGGGATCGTAGGTCGACGGACCTTGACGGGCGTCCGTGCGAAGATCGAGGCGATGGCCGAGTCCCGCGACCCCGCCGCCCCGTTGCCGGACGAGGAGCGCGAAGGTGCCTACGGGCTGCTCCAGCGCGGCCTGGCGCTGATCAAGTCCCGCCATCACGCCCAGGCCGCGATCGTGCTGGAGCGCGCCGCCCACTCGGAGCCCGGCAAGGGCTCGATCCTGGAGCCGCTGGGGCGGGCGTACCACCATTCTGGCCAGTTCGAGCGGGCGCGGGAGACGTTCGAGGCGCTGCTGGAGGTCGATCCCTCGGCGCACTGGGCCCACTTCGCGCTCGCGACCTCGCTCCGCAAGCTCGACCGCGTCGCCGAGGCCCGCACTCACCTTCGCCTCGCCGTTGCGCTCTGCCCGACCTCCAACCTCTACCGCCAGGCCCTCGCCCGCCTCGAGCCGCCGGCTGGGGACCCGGGAGCAGGGAACCGCACAGGCGGGGGCTGAAGCTCCGCCTCCGCGCTGATCCGACGCTCCACGTCGCTCACGAGGGGTCGCTCCCGGAGGTCGCTCCCGGAGGTCGCTTCCGGAGGTCGCAGGTGTCCGGCTGGAGGACGAACATGACGAGGTTGCGGCCCCGAGCCCGTCCTGGGGCAACGCACCGTGTCTGTTTGTCCGGTCAGCCGACATTTCGACGCGTTTTGCGCTTTGGGGAGGCCCGCGTCGGACGACCTCGTCGAGTTGGTTCTCTACGCGGACATCGAGCTGGACCCGGCTGAGCCGCCACGCTCGTCCCGCAGCCGAGCGACGAGGTAGAGGCCGATGAGGGACTTGGCGTCCCGGATCTCGCCGCGGTCGGCCATCGCGAGCGCCTCGGCGAACGGGATCGGGCGGAGCTCCAGGCGCTCGTCCTCGTCGGGCCCGAGGCGGTCCTCGTCGGCAGGCGCCAGCTCCTCCGCCAGGTACAGGTGCATGAGCTCGCTGGTGAAGCCGGGGGCGGTGTAGAAGGCACCCAGGTAGCGCCACGAGCCGGCGCGCGAGCCGGTCTCCTCCTCGAGCTCGCGGGCCGCGGCGCCGGCGTGGCCCTCGATCGAGCCGTCGGGCTCGCGGTCGAGCGTCCCCGCCGGGATCTCGAGCATCGGTCCGCCGATCGCGTGGCGCCACTGGCGCACGAACAGCACGCGATCCTCCGGGTCGATCGCGATCACGCATACGCCGCCCGGATGCGCGGCGATGTCACGGGTCGATCGATGGCCGTCCGCCGCCTCGATCGTGTCGACGCGGAACTCCAGGATCCGGCTGCGGCGCAGGACCTCCGACGAGACCAGCGTCTCGCGCAGCGGGTCGTCGCCGGCCGCCCCGGCCGGGTCACTCCCCGCCGGCCGCTCGCCGGCATCGGTCACGACGGGACCGCCAGCGCGGCGAGCGTCGCCATATCCGGGACGCGGAGATCTGGCGTCGCCTCGGCGGGCGGGGTCGCGCCGGATCCGGCTCGGTCGCCCCGACGGTCGACCCAGACCGTCGAGAGGCCCAGCCGCTTCGCCGTCACGTGGTCGTGGAACAGACTCTGCGCCACGTGCAGGATCCGTGCCGGCGGCAGCCCGACCCGCTCGAACATCAGCTCGAAGCCCCGCGGGTTCGGCTTGTAGCGCTTGGCCTGCTGGGCCGTGACGACCCAGTCGAACTTGAGACCGAGCTTGGCCTCGGAGGCCGCGAACAGGTCGTCGTCACAGTTCGTGATGACGCCGAGCTTGAACCGCTCGTGCAGCCGGGCCAGCGCGGCGGCGCTGTCCGGGAACGCCGGCCAGTCCGCGACGGAGCCCCCGAAGGCCTCGACCTCGTCGGCCGACGCGCTGCCGCCCCGCTCCTCGACCATCGCCTCGAGAACGACCCCGAGCACCTCGCGGTAGCGGCGGTACGGACCGGCCTCCGCCGCGGCTTCGTGCCGGGCGAACGTCTCGAGCAGCTGGTCGTCCGTCCCTTCGATCCCGTGCGCGGCCATCGGCGCTCGCAGCGCGGTCAGGATCCCGGCCTCCCAGTCGATGAGGGTGCCGTAGCAGTCGAAGGTCAGGACGTCGAAGGCGTCGAAATCAAGAGGCATCCCGCGATGCTAGCGGGCTACTTCCGCGGGCAGGGCTTCGCGGTTTCTGTCGGGGTGGGGGAGGGCGAGGCCTCCGCCGGCGCGTCGAAGATGTGGCGGACGAGCTTCCGGATCCGCTTGATGTCGTCGGTCTGGAGGTAGTCCGGGTAAATCGGCGGCGCGAGCGTGATCGTCTGGACCTTCCGGGTGTCGACGCGCGCGGCGAGCACGGCCAGGTTCGCGATGTCGTTCGGCGCGATCGTCGTCCAGAGGTTCTTGCTCGCCACGTCGAGCAGCTCCGGAGCGCGGGGCAGGAGGGCGATCGGGTCGACCTGCCTTGCCAGGGCCACCAGCACGGCCTGCTGGCGGCGCATCCGGCCGTAGTCGTCCGACTGGTGACGCGAGCGGGCGTACTCGAGGGCCGTCTCGCCATCGAGATGGCGGCAGCCGGCGCGGATGTAGATCTCCTTGTACCCGGTTCCATCCGGCAGGGGGTAATGGGCGTCGTAGATCGCGAACGGGATGTCGATCCAGAGACCGTCGATCGCGTCGACGAGGTCGACGAACCCGTTCAGGTTCACGACGACCGCACCATCGAGCGGCACGCCGACCAGCTCCTGGACGGCGCCGCTGACGGCACGGAAGCCGCGGGCGTCGTCGGTCTCGCCGGGGAACTGGGTCGGGTGTCCGACCGCATAGACGAACAGCGAGTTGAGGAGCGCCGGGTAGCGGCCGTTCACGAAGGCGCCCGCGCTCTCCGGCGGCAGTGGCACGTTCAGCATGTTCCGCGGGACACCGAACATCGCGGCTCGGCCGCTCGCGACATCGACGCTGAGCACCACCACCGTGTCGGTCCGGGCGAGCCACCGGCCCGGCCCCGCGTCGCTGCCGATGAGCAGCAGGTTCAGCCGGCCATCCTGGGCCCACGCCGGGCCTGGGGTCGGCGTGGGCCCCGGCGGGACGGTCGGTGCGGGCGTTCCGCGTGGCCCGGAGGAGCCAGACGGCAACGGTTCCGTCTCTTCGGGCTCGAAGCTCGCCGTCGGGATCTGGAAGCCGCCGCTCGGTTGGACGAAGATCGCGGACGCGGCCTGGAATGCCCGGACGCCGAGGAGCTCGACGCCCCCGTACAGGCCGGTCGCGACCAGCAACGCCACGACGAGGAGGGGCGAGCGCCGCGGCCGCGTGATCCGGCCGTGCCACACCGCGGGAGGCGTCGGCCGGCGGCGGGTGGCGACGCGATAGGTGTCGTTGATCGCGGCGAGATGCCACGCCGCGAGACCCAGGATCACGACCAGCAGGCCGATGATGACCCCCGGTTCCAGGAGGGCCCCGAGGATGGCCGTGGGGTCGAGCACGGCGAGCGCCACGACGACGGCGATCACGAGGAGGACCGGCAGCGCGAGGACGAACCCGCGCCGGATGGCCCCGAGCCAGGCCTGCCCCAGCCCCGGAACCAGGAGTGAGAGGATGGCTGCGATCCCGCCGGGCGACGGACGGAGCCGCGAGCCGCCGCTCCCCGGGCGCGACGGGAGCCCGGCACTCGCGGGGAGCGCGGGAGCGTCGCTGCCCTGTTCCCTGCCCGTATCGCCCATCCCGGCGCGCACTCTAGCCATGTCCGCAGCGAGACGTTCGGGCATCGCGTTGTGTTTCCGATCGTGCGCAAGCGCGTCGACATCCGCGTCAGGCCGGGTAGCATCGGCAGCGATGGATGCCCGAATCCTGCTCATCGAGGACGACCCGTCGATCCGCGAGGTCACCGCGATGGGCCTTCGCGCCGCCGGCTTCGAGGTCGACACGGCCGCCGACGGCGCCGCGGGCCTCGAGAAGTGGCGGCGCGCGGAGCCCGACCTTGTCCTCCTCGACGTGATGCTGCCGCGCATGGACGGCCTCGAGGTCTGTCGCGAGATTCGGCGCGAATCGACCACGCCCGTCGTGATGCTCACGGCGCGCGGCGACACCATCGACGTCGTCGTCGGTCTCGAAGCGGGCGCCGACGACTACGTCAAGAAGCCATTCGAGATGCCGGAGCTCGTCGCGCGCGTCCGCGCCGCCCTCCGACGGACGAGAGGCAGCGACACCAGCGGCCCCGCGCCGGTCGGGTTCGGCCCCCTGTCGATCGATGTCGCCGGGCGATCGGTGAGCCGCGACGGCAACGACATCCCGCTGACGCGAACCGAGTTCGACCTCCTCACCGAGCTGATCCAGCGACCCGGCCAGGTGCTCTCGCGCGACCAGCTCCTCGACCGCGTCTGGGGCTATGACTACCTCGGGGACTCCCGCCTCGTCGACGTGGCGATCGGGCGGCTCCGGGCCAAGATCGAGACGGACCCGGTCAATCCCGAGCTGATCCTCACCGTGCGTGGCAGCGGCTACAAGGCCGCGCGGCCCGCGCGTTGACCGCTCCCGCCGCGCTCCGAATCGCCCCGGGCTGAGCCTCCGACCCCGTGCGCGGCATCCGCACGCGCCTCGCGCTCGCCCTCGTCGCCCTCGTTGCCGTGACCGTCACCGCGATCGGGCTGGGCACCTACGCGTTCGTTGACGCGCGCCTCCGTGACGGCCTCCTCGGCGACGCCACCCGCCAGGCCCAGTTCAACCTGTCCGTCCTGGTCCCCGAGCGGCTACCCACGGGCGTGACCCGCCAGACCTACGACGGGAGCGGCCTGGAGGCGGCCTTCCGGCTCCGCGGCGACGTCGAGACCATCGTGGACTTCGGTGACGGCGGGGCGCCGGCCGTCTCTCGCTTCAACCTGAACGGTGAGCTGGATCGGTTCCCCCAGCAGGTCCGGCAGCTCGCGGACGCGGGGCGCCTCGGGTTCGCCTGGCACACCGTCGCCGGCGCGCCGTCCCTGGTCCTGGCGGGCCGCCCCGGCGACGGGCCCGCCTTCTACTTCATCTTCCCGGCGCGGACCGTCGAGGCGGCCCTCGACCAGCTCCGGCTCGGGCTGCTCGCGGCCGCCTTCGTTGCGATCGTGCTGGCCCTGGCGATGGCCGGCCTCATGGCCCGTGGGATCCTGCGGCCCGTCTCGTCGGGCTCGGCCGCGGCGGCCCGCATCGCCGCCGGTGACCTGTCGGCCCGGGTCGAGGCCGGCGGCGCCGACGAGTTCGCGAGAATTCGCGGCGGAGTTCAACCGGATGGCCGATTCGCTGGCCGAGACAGTCGGGCGCCTCGAGGCCTCGGAGCGCCGGAATCGCCAGTTCGTCGCCGACGTCTCGCACGAGCTGCGGACGCCGCTCACGGCCCTCGTCGGCGAGGCATCGATCATCGAGGCCGACCTCGACCGCCTCCAGCCCGACGCGCGCCGCGCCGCCCAGCTTCTCGTCGAGGACGTTCGCCGGCTCCGCCTCCTCGTCGAGGACCTGATGGAGATCTCGCGCTTCGACGCCCGTGCGGAGCAGGCGACGCTGGAGCCCGTCGACCTCGGCGCCGCGGTCCGATCAATCGTCCGGTCGCGCCTGCCATCCGCCGAGCTGGCGCTGCCCGAGCAGCCGGTGGTCGTCGAGGGCGACGTGCGGCGCCTTGATCGGATCGTCGGCAACCTTCTCGACAACGCCCGCCAGCACGCGCCGGGCTCGCCCGTCGAGGTCACCGTGGCGGCGGATGGCGCCAGCGGGACGGCCTCGGTCCGCATCGAGGACCGGGGCCCGGGCGTGGCTGCGGACGCCATCCCGCGACTCTTCGACCGCTTCTACAAGGCCGATGCGTCCCGAGCCGCCGGCAGCTCAGGGCTGGGCCTGGCCATCGCCGCGGAGCACGCGGCGCTGCTCGGCGGCACGCTCACGGCGGCGAACCGCGACGGCGGCGGGCTCGTGGTGACGCTGCGGCTGGCCGTGACCCGTTCGTTACCGCCGGGCGATCCAGAGGACACGGCCGAGATCGAGCCTTTGGCCGCGATCGAAACAGGCCCGGCACGCGAGATCGGCCGGGCCCCCGATCCATCAGCGAGGCCCGAACGATGAACGCCCGACCCACAGCCCGAGCCCTTCCGCGACTCCCGGCCCTGGCCGCACTGGCCATGGTCGCGCTCATCGCGGCGTGCGGCACCTCGACGGGGGACCTCGGGACCGTGGCGCCGCCACAGTCGACGAGCGAGCCATCAATCGCCTTCCCGAGCACCGAGCCCACGCCCGGCGGCTCGCCGCTCCCGTCGGACATCGTCGGTCCCAGCCCGAGCCCCGCGCCGGCCGAGACGCCCGTGCCGACGGCCGCCGGCAGCACGACGGTCCGGGCGTACTTCTTCCTCGGCAGCTTCGTCGACAACGCGGGTCTCGTCCCGGTGCTGCGCGAGGTCCCCAAGACGCAGGCCGTCGGTGCGGCCGCGATGCGCGCGCTGCTCGAGGGTCCGAACGACGCCGAGCTCGGCGCCCGGCCCGCCATGTACACCGTGGTCCCCGAGGGGACGCGCTTCCTCGGCCTGCGGATCGAGGATGGGATCGCGACGGTCAACCTCTCGCGCGAGTTCGAGCAGGGTGGCGGCTCGGCCTCCGTCCTGGGGCGTCTCGCCCAGGTCGTGTACACGCTGACCCAGTTCCCGACGGTCGAGGGCGTCAAGTTCGAGCTCGACGGGGAGCCGGTCACGGTCTTCAGCGGCGAGGGCGTCGTGCTCGATGACCCGGTCGACCGGGCCGACTACACAGACCAGCTTCCGGCGGTGTTCGTCGATCGACCGGCGTGGGGTGGCGTGCTCGCCAACCCGGCCCGGATCATCGGCCTCGCCAACGTCTTCGAGGCCACGTTCCAGCTCCGGCTGCTCGACGGCGACGGGCGCTCCCTCGCCGATGGCATCGTCAACGCGACATGCGGGACGGGCTGCTGGGGAACGTTCGATGAGACGATCGCGTACAACGTCCCGCGCGCCGGCTGGGGCACGCTCCAGGTCTACGTCCTGTCGGCGAAGGACGGCTCCGTCGAGAATCTCACCGAGTACCCGGTCTGGCTCACGCCCTAGCGGATGGGGCGCCAGCCCGCGTTACATCGATGGGACGTAGTGGGGATCGAGGTAGCGGGCGGGGTCGTCGCTGAACTCGAGCAGGCAGCCCTTGCCGCAGAAGACGTAGGCGCGGCCCTCGTGGTCAATGGACAGCCCCTTGGCCCGCGCCGCATCGGGATCGACCTTCATCCCGCAGACAGGGTCTTCGTTCGTGTCGATGGTTCGAATCTCGGTCATGCGCGAATCGTGCCCCGATTCTCAGCAACCTGTCAGGCGCGGGCCGGAGTGTTCGGGATGACGAACCACCGGGCGACGGTGGGCCACCAGCGGAGAGACCCATGAACGACCAGCTTCCACCGCATCCGGAGGCACCGGCCACGGAGGTCGTGACCCCCGGACCCGTGACCGGCGCCCCGAGCGGCGCGCATCTCGGCGATGCTCCCGGCGCGGCCTTGGCGAGCCCCTACCCGATGGCGGCGCAGGCCCGGTGGGCCCGGATCGGCCTCCTGGGCATTGCCGTCGCGGCGCTCATCGCCGTCGCCGCGCTCGCGTTCGGCTCGACGACCACCCCGGCGGGGACCCTCGCGGCCGGCTCGAACGGCTCGACCTCCGCGAACGACACCACCGATCTTCGCGGCGGCCCCGGCTTCCGCGGTGGCCCGGGTGGTCCGGGCTTCGGCGGCATCAGCATCACGGCCATCTCGGACTCGAGCATCTCGCTCGCCACCGAGGACGGCTGGACCCGGACCATCACCGTCGATGACGGCACGAGGTACACGAAGGCCGGCGAGGACATCACGCTCGGCGACCTGGCAGTCGGCGACACGATCGGCTTCCGGCAGACGCTCGAGGACGACGGCGCCTGGACCATCGACGCGATCGCGGTGATCCTGCCGCACGTCGGTGGCGAGGTGACGGCGGTCGATGGCTCGACGGTCACCGTGGATCAGCGCGACGGCACGTCAGCGACGGTCAACATCGGCGGCGACGCCAACATCGTCGTCAACGGCGACGCGGCGGAGCTGGCCGACATCGAGGTCGGGATGGTCCTCGTGGCCGAGGGCACCGAGAACAGTGATGGCTCCATCGACGCAACGCGCGTCAAGGCTGGCGACGCCGGCCTCCGGGGTCCGGATGGCTTCGGTGGCCGCGGCTTCCACGGTCCGGGCTTCGGTCCGGGCTTCGGTGGCGGCGAGAAGCCCGACGCCACGACAGCACCCGAGGCGACCGGCAGCGCCACGTAACCCAGTCAGCAATCGGCCCGACCCGGATCCTCCTCCACGGGTCGGGCGACATGGAACAGCCGAGCGGATGGCCCGCTCGGCTGTTTCGATTTCCGGAGGGGGTCCCGCGCGTGGCGCGGCACCTGGCTACTTGATGGCGATCGGGTCGCTCGCGAGCGTCTTCTCGTCCCCGGTCACGTAGCGGACCTCGTAGGGTCCCGACGCATCCGGCGCGGTGAGGGTGCAGGTCGGGCCCACGTACGTGTAGCAGTACGAGAGGTACGTGCCCTCGGGTGAGCCCACCGGCGCGATGGTGATGTAGTCGCCCGGCCCGTCCGGACCGGTCCACGCGGCGTCGAATGTCGAGCTGGGAGCCGCCTCGACGGGCGCCTCGACCGTGGCGGTGAACGGCGTGACCACGATCGGGATCCGGGCCTCGACCGTCTCGGCCGCGCCAAGGACGTACCAGACCTCGTACGCGCCATCCTCGATGGGCGCCTGAAGCGTGCCGGGGTTGCCGCCGGAGGCGGTGTAGAAGTAGGGCTCGTCGGTCCACTTCGTGGCGCCGGCCTTCACGATCGTCACGTAGTCGCCGGGCCCGTCGGGGCCGTTCCAGGTCACCTCGAACTCGGTCCCCGCGACGACCGACTCGGGCGCGAGGAGGTCGCCCTGGAATGGCGTGACCATGATCGTCGTGCGGAACAGGACCTGGTCGTCGGCGCCCTGGACATACCAGAGCTCGTACGGGCCGGCCGCGGCGGCGGCGGTCATCTGGCCGGGGTTCCCATCGACCGTGTAGAAGTACGGCTCGTTCGTCCACTCGGTGGTTCCCGGCGCCACCATCGTCACGTAGTCGCGGTCGCCGTTCGGGCCGGTCCAGGTGACGTCGAACTCCGTGCCGGCCTCGACCGACTCCGGCGCCTCGATGTTCGCCGGTCCGGTGGCCGGGTTCGTCGGCGCGACGCTCGCCGGGGCTGCAGTTGCCGGGGGCACCGTGGCCGGAGCCACCGTTGCCGCCGCTGGCGTGGGTGTCGCTGCGGTACCGCCGCCGCCACAGGCGGCGACCAGGGCGGCCGCGACGAACGTCGCCGCGATCGCGAGTGTGGGTCGTGAGCGTTGCATCGGTTCCTCCCCGGGCTCGACCGCCTCTGCACGGCCTGCCATGCCGCGATGGTACGCAGCGACGTTGTCCGCGACAGCCGGCAAGTTGCGCCAACTTTGGCGACGCGGAGGGGTGTTGGGGTGGCCTACGGGGGTCGAACCCGTAACCTTCGGATCCACAATCCGATGCTCTGCCGGTTGAGCTAAGGCCACCGCGAATGCGCGCTCAGACCGGTCGAAGCCTCGTCCGGGAGCCCGCGGCCACGGGAGTGTATCCGGGAACACGTCCGCTCGATCCGGGCGACGTCGCGCCGGCGTACCCGGTTGTAGGCTGGCCGTCCGATCACGAGGTGCAATCCATGCTCGTGCAACCCCGCATCGACCGACGAACCTTCCTCGCCGACCTGGGTCGCGGCGCGTTCGCGATCGCGATCGTCGGCATCGCCGGTTGCAGCCCATCGACGCTTGCGACCTTCTCGCCCGGCCCCGGTGGCGCGACTCCCGGCGCCACCCCCGGCTCGACACCCGGCGGCCCCGCGCCGGGCGGCTCGGCCGCACCGACCAGCGGCGCCGGCGCCTCGAGCCCGCCCGGGTCCGCGCCGGGCGGAGGCACCGCCTGGACCCGGGTCAACCTCGGGTTCGTGTCGGCCTACCTGCTCGTGCGGGGTGGAGAGGCCGCGCTGGTCGACACCGGCGTCTTCGACAGCTCGGACGAGATCGAGGCGGCGCTGACGGACATCGGCCTGGGTTGGCCGAGCGTCGGCCACGTCGTGCTGACCCACCGACACAACGATCACGCCGGGTCAGATCGCCGTGATCAAGCAGAAGGCCCCCGCTGCGACGGCGTACGCCGGCAGCGAGGACATCCCGTGGGCTCGGCGGCGTCGACCTGACCGCCGTCGGCGACGGCGACCAGGTGTTCGGGCTGCAGATCGTGACCACGCCGGGGCACACGGCCGGCAGCATCTCCGTGCTCGACCCGGTCGCCGGCGTGCTCGTCGCCGGCGACGCCCTCGGCACAAACGGCGGTCTGCCCAGCCTCACCGGGCTCCCAGTTCACCGACGACATGGACGAGGCAAAGCGCTCGATCGTCAAGCTCGGGACGTTGTCGTTCGAAACGCTCCTCGTCGGCCACGGCGACCCGATCGAGTCGGGGGCCTCGGCGCTCGTGGCGGAGCTCGGCGCCGCGGGCTGATCCGAGGCTGCGTCAGGCCTCGGGGCCGCGCCGGCCTCCGGGGGGCTGCCTCAGGCCTCGACGATGCTCGCGGGCTTGCGGCCGCTCGTCCGGAAGCTCGGGCGCGGGTCGCGGGAGCGGATCGCGAACCGATCGTCCGGCGGTGCGAGCTCGGCTCGCGGCGGTTGCGTCCCCGGTGACGAGCGCCGCGAGGTACTCGCCGATCACCGGGCCGTGCTTGAAGGCATGGCCGGTGCCGCCGCCGGCGATCCAGACGTCGCCGAGGCCGGGGTGCCGGTCGATCACGAAATGGGCGTCCGGCGTGACCTCGTAGAAGCAGGTCCACGTGCGCACGACCGGCTGCTCGGCGATGGCCGGGAAGCGGCGTCGAAGGACGGCCCGTGACGCCTCGATCGTCTCGTCGGCGCACTCGCGAGCGGAGTCGTCGCAGCGCTCGACCGGCCCGAGCCAGTCCGGGCAGGCCTTGATCGAAAGGCCGTCGAACGACGGGAAGCCGTAGAACGAGCCCTCGAAGTCGATCCAGACCGGCATCGTGCCGGCGTCGTAGCGCGGTCGCCGGCTGGGACCTGGAAGTGCATGACGTCCTGGCGGTGGGGCTCGATCAGGCCGCCGATCGCGGCCGGGAAGAGGTCCGGGCAGCCACGGGCCGCAGGCGAAGACGAAGGCGTCGGCCTCGATCGAGGGGCCGTCCTCGAGCTCGATGCGCCCGAGCTGGCCGCCCGGCCTGGCGCCTCCGGGCCCTCGGGCGGGCGAACCCGACCGGTGACGACCGCGCCGCCCTCGCGATTCGAATTGCTCGATGGTGGCGCCGCACGCCCTTCCGCGCCAACAGGGCTCCGGCCTCCGGCTCGAACAGGGCCCAGGGCACGCCGGAGGCGTCGAGGACCGGGAAGCGCACGGCGAGGTCGTCGCGCGACCAGCGCTCCGCCGGGATGCCGAGCGCCTTGAGCGTCGCAAGCGACTCGCCCTCGAACGTCTGGGCCTCGTTGGCGAGCCACACGACGCCGGCTTCGACGAACAGCTGCTGCTCGGCACTCGCGCTCCAGCTCCCGCCAATGCCCGAGGGCCCGACGCTGCCAGACCGGGTAGTGCCGGTCGGCGCGTGGCTGCTGCGCGTGATTCGCGATCGTCGCCGGATGACCCAAGCTGGTTCCCGGCCCGTGCCGGTCGATGAGGGTGACCTCGTGGCCGCCGCGCCGCAGCCAAAGCGCCGTCCAAGCCCCCATCACGCCGGCCCCAACGACGACCACTCGCATGCGCCGATCGTACCCACACCAGGAAGCGAGCGGGAGTGGCGGACGGGGCCCGCAGGTGATCGGCGCCGCCATTCGTAACCCGGACCCGTGGTGGGGTCTGGTGCGGTTACGAGCGGCACGTGGTACCGCTGGGCAGAGCGGTCGGGACCATGGGGTGGCGTCCGGTGCGCGCGCGAGGCCCGAGTCCGGAGCAGCCAGATGCAGGCGGTGCCCGGATGTGCCCCCGAGGCGCGTCGTGCCTGCCGGAACAAGCAGGAGAACATGGTCGCCCCGAGCCCGAACCTCACCTCGCCACCAACCCAGCCGCCGCCGAGCAGGCCGCCCGGTCGCCCTCGCCCTCGGCCTCGCCTCGATCCTGCTCGCGATGGTCTCGCCGGCCGTCGTCCTACGGCTGGGACGACTACTCCTTCTCGTCGGCCAACGAGGACAAGCTCGTGACGCTGATCAACCAGGCGCGCGCCTCGGCGGGACTCCCCGCGCTCTCCGACAACAACGCCCTGCCTGGCGTCGCGCGCTGGCGGTCGAAGGACATGTGGGACCGGAACTACTTCAGCCACAGCATCCCGAACCCGCCCGGCGGCGACGTCTTCGACGAGCTCCGGGACCGCGACATCTGCTACACGGTCGCCGGCGAGAACATCGGCGTGAACAACTACCCCGACGACCAGACCGCCCAGGACGCCTTCAACGGCTGGATGAACTCCTCCGGCCACCGGGCGCTCATCCTCGGCTCCGGCTTCAACCGCGTCGGCATCGGCGCGTTCAAGGGCGACGGCTCCGAGTACCCGAAGAAGTACTGCACGGGCGTCTTCTCCCACGGCTGCGGCAGCAGCGCGACGCCGACCCCGCACCCGACCCCCACGCCCAAGCCCGACGCCGAAGCCCACGCCCAAGCCCACGAAGACCCCCGGCCAACGCCGACGGCCGACGCCGCCAACACCCCGCAGCCGACCGCCACGCCGCATGCGACGCCGAAGCCGACGCCCAGGCCGACGCCACGCGACACGGACGAGCCGGACGACACGCCCGAGCCGACGCCGAGAGACGTCGGGCCGACCCCGAGACCCACGCCTGAAGCCACGCCCGAGATCACCGCCGAGCCAATCGACCCGACGGCAGACAGCAACCGGGTCTCGCTCGATGTCATCGACGACGGCTGGGGAATTGGCGCCGGCGGTCCGGTCGACGTCCCGACGCCCGACCCGGTCCAGGAGACCGTGCCGCCGTCCACCGAAGCGCCGTCCTCCGCCGACCCGCCGGGCGGTGATGGCGACACCCTCCAGGTGATCGAGCCGCCGACCTCCAGGGCCTCCTCGACACCATCGTCGGCGACGTCGTCGCCTCGTTCCTGGGGAAGTGATGGCCAGCATTCTCGACGGCGCGCAGCGCCAATGCCCTTCACCGCCACGCTCGAGCGTGAGCACGATGACCACCGCGCCAGCCGAGTGGGAGGCGCTCCGATCGGAGGCGCCCGCAGCCGACCAGTGGCGTCGCCGTGCAGCCGATCCTCGAGGCCCGCGACGTCACCAAGGTCTACGCCCTGGGCAAGACCACGGTCGAGGCGCTCAAGGGCGTCACGATGTCCGTCGCTCCCGGCGAGTTCGTCGCCCTCATGGGCCCGTCGGGATCCGGCAAGAGCACGCTCCTCCAGCTCCTCGGCGGCCTCGACCGGCCGACGACCGGCTCGATCGTGTTCGAGGGCCGGGACATCAGCCACCTGTCCGACGGCCAGGCCACGAAGCTGCGCCGGGAACGGACGGGCTACATCTTCCAGGCCTTCAACCTGATCCCGCTCCTGAACGTCAGCGAGAACATCGCCCTGCCGTTCACGATCGCGGGCGGCCCGAAGCGACCAGAAGGAGCGCGTCCGCCAGGTCATCGACCTCGTGGAGCTCACCGGCAAGGAGCGCCACCGCCCGGACCAGCTCTCCGCCGGCGAGCAGCAGCGCGTCGCCGTGGCGCGCGCCCTCGTCACCCGGCCCTCGGTCCTCCTCGCCGACGAGCCGACCGGCAACCTCGACTACACCAACTCCGGCGAGCTCCTCGACGCGCTGTGGCGCTCCTGCGAGCACGGTGGCCAGACGATCGTCCTCGTCACCCATGACGCCCGCGCCGCGGCCTACGCGGATCGGGTCCTCGTCATCGGGGACGGGCACATCCAGGAGGAGATCACACTCGGGCGGCGCGCCGACCACTCGGCCGCGCAGCTGATCGCCCGGCTGGCCCAGGTCGGCTTGTAGCCCCATGCGGCTCACCGGTCTGGCGTGGCGGACGATCGCCGCGCGCCCGCTCCGCTCGCTCCTCACGATCCTCGGGATCGCGCTCGGCGTCGCCGTCCTCATCGGCGTCGCTGACGCTGGGCAACGGCCTCGACGCCGCCGTCGACCGGACGGTCCGCGACATGGTCGGCCGCGCCGACCTCCGCGTCAGCGGCTTCCTCGAGACCGGCCTGTCCGACGCGTCCGTGGCGACCATCGCCGCCACGCCGGGGTCGAGGACGCGGCCGCGATCATCGAGCACCGCACGTTCCCGACCGGCTCGCCGTCCGGCGAGCCCTCCGACGCGATCACGGTCCTCGGCATCGACCCGGGCTCGTACCTCCGCCTCCACGACCTGCCGCTCGTGACGGGCAGCAGCCTCGATGGCCCGCCGAGCCCGTCGCGCTGGTCACTGAGGAGCTCGCCGCGAGCGATGGCTACACCGTCGGCAGCAAGCTGACGCTCCTCGGCGCCGGCGGCCTCACGGAGCTTCGCGTCGTCGGGATCCTGCCGGGCTTCGGGCCCGTCGCCGGGACCGGCCGAACGATCGTCATCCCGATCGACATGGCTCGCGCCGCGTTCGGCCTCACCGGGGCGACGCGCCTCGACCTCAGCCTCGCGCCCGGCTCGCTCGAGTCCGTGGCCGCCTCGCTCGAATCGCGCATGACCGAGCCGTACGTGCTCGCATCGCCGGCCGACATCGCCCGGAACCTGCGCGCCTCCTCGGCGGCGTTCCAGGGCACGGCCGCGCTCGTCGCCGCGATCGTCCTGTTCGTCGGCGCGTTCCTGATCGTCAACACCCTCTCGATGACCGTCGGCGAGCGGGCTCGCGAGGTCGGCCTGCTGCGCGCCGCCGGCGCGACCCGGGGCCAGCTGAGCTGGTTCGTGTTCAGCGGCGCCCTGCTCCTCGGCGTCGTGGGTGCCGCCGTCGGCATCGGGCTCGGGGCAATCCTCGCCATGGTGATGGCCGGCTCCGTCAGCGATGCCACCGGCCTCTCCGCGTCCATCACCCAGCTCGACGTCGGTGGCGCGGTGACTGCGGCCGCCGTCGGCATCGGCATCACCGTCCTCGCCGCCATCGAGCCGGCCCTCGCCGCGTCGCGCATCTCGCCGGTCGAGGCACTCCGCAACCGGTTCGACCTGCCGAGCGTTCGCCGCGGCCGACTTGGCTGGATCGCGTTCATCTTCCTCGTCGTCGCCGTGCTCGCGATGCTGGCCTGGCCGCCGGTCATCACCGCCGAAGGCACGCAGCGGGCGATCGCCGTCTACGGCGTCCTGCTGGCCGCGACCCTGCTGTCGCCGTTCATCCTCCGACCGCTCGCGCGGGTCCTCGGCCTGCCGCTCATGCTGTTCCTCCGGATCGAGGAGCGCCTGGCGCGCGGCTCGCTGGCTCGCGATCGCAGCCGGACCACGCTGACCCTCGGGTCGCTCGTCATCGGCCTGGCGATGGTCGTCGCCCTCGGCTGGTCCGCCCAGGCGGCGCGTGCCTCCGCGTTCGCGTGGCTCGACGACGTCATGCCCGGGGACGAGATCGTGACCTCGATCCGCCCGATCGGCCCGGATGAGCCCATCCAGGCAGCCCTCACCGAGGTCCCCGGCGTGAGCCGCGTGACGCCGATCGCCTCGTTCGACCTGGCGTTCCGTGGCGTGCGGGTCGACGCCGCGGCCGTCGTGGGCGCCGACTTCCTCGCGGACGGCCGCCTGACGATGCTCGCCGGAGATCGCTCCGCGGCGCTCCACGCCCTCGACACCGGCGGCGTCGCCATCCTCCCCGCCGGCCTCGCAAAGGCGCTCGAGCTGGGCGTCGGCGACACGATGCACATCCCGGTCGACGGGACCCGAAGCGTCGACCTGAAGGTCGCGGCGATCGTGGAACGGTCGATGCCCGGCACCAGCGGCGAGGCCATCCTCGTCGGCTGGAAGGACGCCACCGAGACACTCGGCGTCCTCGGGGCCGACGCCTACGCGGTTCGCTTCGCACCGGGTGCCGATGAGACGGCCCGTCCCGCCCTCCGCGAGACGGCTCGCACCTATGCCCTCGAGGCGAACCCGATCGAGCGCGTCCAGGGTGCCGTCGCCGAGGCGCTGGCTCGGGTCTTCGGTGTCTTCGACGCCCTCGCGTTCGTGGCGGTCCTCGTCGCGGCGCTCGGCATCGTGAACACCCTCACGATGAGCGTCGTCGAGCGAATTCGGGAGATCGGCGTGCTTCGCGCCATCGGCATGAGCCGCCGCCAGGCGATGCGCATGGTCGTGGTCGAGGCCGCGCTGCTCGGCATCGTCGGCGTCGTCCTCGGCTCGATCGCGGGCCTGGTGGCCGGCGCGGCCCTGCTGCAGCTCGGCGGCGGGCTGACGAACCCCGGCGGCCTCCCGTGGCTCCCGATCGGCGTCGCGGCGATCCTCGGCTTGGTTCTCCCGGCGCTCGCGGCGATCTACCCGGCCCGCGCCGCCGCCCGGATCTCGATCGTCCGCTCCCTCTACTTCGACTGATCGTCCCGGCCCGGGAGGTGCCCGGGCCGTCTGGTAGGCTGAATCCGAGGGAGCCCGACCGCGCCCAGGCGCTTGCGCCACGGTCGACGATGGCGAGGAGGCCGCCGCGATGACGATCGGAATGCCGCGCATGGACCGGCTTCCCGCTGACCAGCGGGGCCTGACCATCGGCGATTTCCTGGTCCCGATCCGCGTCTCCGAGCGCCTTCATACCCGCGCTCGGCACCTCGCCCTGATCCTGATCGGGACGGCGCTGATCGCGGTCTGCGCGCGGATCTACATCCTCATCCCGGGGAGCCCGGTGCCGTTCACGGGCCAGACGTTCGGCGTCCTGCTCGCCTCGGGCGCGCTCGGCTTCCGGCGGGGGGTCGCGGCCACCGTCCTGTACGTGCTGCTCGGAGCGATCGGCCTCCCGATCTACGCCGAGGGCAAGCACGGCATCGAGATCCTTACCGGGGCGACGGGCGGCTACCTCGTGGGCTTCGTGCTCGCGTCGGCGATCGTGGGGCGCCTTGCCGAGCTCGGCTGGGACCGCAACCTCCTCGGCGGGATCGGCGCGATGCTGATCGGCAGCGCCGCGATGTACGCGGTCGGCGTGCCGTGGCTGTCCGTCATGGCCTTCGGCGGCGACCTCCAGCAGGGGATCGAGAAGGGCCTCGTCCCGTTCCTCCTCTGGGATGCCGTGAAGCTGACCCTCGCCGCCGCCGCGTTTCCCGCGGCCTGGTGGTTCGTCGGACGACGACCGGGCGACCGCTGAGCCGGTGACGCGCGAGGAGGCCGTCGGGACCGCCGAGATCGTCGAAGGCGGGTTCTACGGCCCCCGGAGCGAGGCCTGGCGCCTCAACCGCGAGGCGATGCTCCTCCTCGGTGCTGGGCCGCGGGCGCTGCTCCTCCAGATCGCCCATCCCCTCGTTGCCGCCGGCGTCGCCGAGCACTCCGATTTCCGCGCCGATCCTTGGGCGCGACTGTCCGGGACCCTGGGCTCGTACCTCCGGATCGTGTACGGGACCGCGAGCGCGGCCCGGGGTGAGATTCGCCGCCTCCACGACCTGCATCGCGGGATTCGGGGCGACGTGCTCGAGCCCGATGTGCGGGACCGCCACGGCCGCCGCTACAGCGCCCTCGATCCCGACCTGAGCCTGTGGGTCCACGCGACGCTCGTGGACTCGACCATGGCCGCGTACCAGGCCTGGGTCGAGCCGTTGTCGCGCGACGAGCGCGCCCGCTACTACGAGGAGACCCTGCCGGTCGGGCAGGCCTTCGGCATCCCGGCGTCGCGGCTGCCGCGGGACCTCGAGGCGTTCGAGGCCTACCTCGACGAGATGCTCGGCGCTGGCGGGCCGATCGAGGTCGGGGACGTGGCCCGCGATCTCGCCGGCTCGATCCTGCACCCGCCGCTTGGCCCCGCCGTTGCGGCCGCGGGCTTCCCGTTCGACCGTCTCGCCGGCATGGCCGACGCCATCCCCAGCCGGGCCTACGCGTGGCTCTTCTGGCCCGCGATCGGGCTCCTGCCGCCGAGCGTCCGCGACGGCTACGGCCTCCAGTGGGGCCTGCGCCAGCGAGCCGTGGCGACGTGGCTCGTCGCGACCTGGTCAGCGTGGCGGCCGGTGCTGCCACCGACCTTCCGCCAGATGCCCCAGGCGCTGCGGGCCGACCGCCGGGTCGGCGCCGGGGAGCCGCTGCTCCACGCGTGATCCGGCGCTCCCCGGTCAGTAAAGGCTCGGGAACCTCGCGCGGAACAACGGCCGCAGGTTGACGCCATTCGGCGCCGCGTCCTCGAGGGCATCGAGCAGGTCGCGCGTCCCGACGAGCTCGAAGCGGTGGTCCTCCACGAACTTCGCCAGCGTCTTCCAGAAGCGGTTCGTGCCGATCCGCACGCGGACGCCGTCGAGCAGCAGGCCGCCCTGGACGTACACCACCTCGTAGTAGCAGCTGCCCTGGTAGCGCGCGATCGAGGCGTCCAGCGGGGCCTGCGCGCAGCGCGTGGACCGGAAGCTCCCGAGCGCCGTTCGCGCCAGGAGGTCGGCCGCGGCTTCGTCGAGGAACGGGTCGTTCCGCTGGTCGTTGCCGACCATGCCGTAGAACCACTGGTGCGCGACCTCGTGGTGCACGAGGTAGGTCCGGTTGAGCGAGTCGAGCGTGCGCGGGATCCAGATGAGCCCCGGTGACTCCATCGCCTCGCCGCCCTGCGTCTCGACCGCCACGAGCGCCGGCCATGGGTAGTCGGCCCCGAGGACCCGCTTCTCGGCGGTGAGCGCCTGCGTCACGAGCCCCAGCAAGGAGGTCGCGGCGAAGTCCCCCGTCCGCGCGTAGGCCAACACCGTGACCCCGCCGATCTTCTCCTTCCGGACCGAAAAGTCCGGAGCGAGCACGAGGGAGACGTCGCGGACATCGTGAACGGTGAAGGCCCAGGCCGTGCCGCTGCCGGCGGCGAACTCCTGGACCTCGAGGGCGGGCGCCGCGAGGATGAGTGGCAGGTCTGTCAGGAGCTCGACGTTCACCTCGGGGCTCGACACCGTCACGAACGGGTCGCCCTGGTTCGGCCGGTTGAACGGAACCGAGCGGCTGATCCAGGGAATCCAGCGGAACAGGGCGATCGTGCCGCCGGACCTGGTGAACATCCAGTCGGAGCCCGTGATTCCGGTCGAGAGGATCGCGCGGTAGGCGACCCGGACGGTCGTCGTGGCGCCGGGCTCGAGGACGCCGCCGAGCGGGACGACGAGAGTCTGGTCCTTGATCCGGACCTTGACCGGCTCGTCGTCGACCGTCGCGTTGGTGATGCGGAGGCGCCCAAGGCGTGCCGCGACGGTGTTCAGCTCCAGCCGGTCGATCGACTTGGTGCCGGCGTTCCGGACGGTGATCGTGGTCGAGACGTCGATGAGCCCGTCGGCCACCGTCATCTCTGCGTTCACGTCGTAGGTCGCGCTGAGCGCGAGGCTCGTCCGGTCGACCGAGCCGGGTCGAAGGCCCGTCAGCGGCGGCGCGACCGACGGCGGGACGGACGGCGCGACCGACGGCGCGACCGACGGCGTCGGCTCGGGTGCGGTCGTCGGTTCAGCGGTGGCGACGGGTTCCTCGGTCGCCCTCGGCTCGACGGTCGGCTTCGCCGTCGGCGCCGGTGGCGCAGCGGTGAATTCCGGCCTCGACGTCGCGGCGGCGACCTGGGAGGTCGCGCCGGGCGGCGGCGTCCGGCCGGCATAGCCGAACAGCAAAACACCCGTCACCGCGGTGAGCACCGCGAGGATCAGGGCAGGCAGAAATCGACCCGCTCGCAAGGTCATGGATGCGGATCGTACGCACGTCGTCAACGAAGCCGGCAATGGGGAACTCGACGCATCGGGAAACTCGCCGGGATTCGACGGCTACGATCCGCACGATGGCCGGCCTCGACGCGTTCCTCGACGATCTCAGGCGGCAGCTCCCGGACGTCCGGCTCCTGACCGACGAGGCCGACCGGGAGTCGTATCGGCTCGACGAGACGGCCTACCTCTCGGCCGGATTGCCCGGCGCGGTTGCGCTGCCGTCGACCACGGCGGAGGTCTCGGATCTCCTGCGGCTCGCCTCCGAGCACCGTGTCGCGGTGGTCCCGCGCGGCGCCGGAACGGGGCTCAGCGGCGGCGCCGCCGGGATCGAGGGCGCGCTCACGATCGCGCTCACCCGGATGAACCGGATCATCGAGATCGACCCGGACAACCTGTGCGTCGTCACCCAGCCCGGCGTCATCAACGCCGAGCTGAAGGACGCCGTGTCGCGGCACGGCCTGTTCTACCCGCCGGACCCGGCGAGCTACGAGTCCTGCTCGATCGGGGGCAACCTCGGCACCAACGCCGGTGGGCTGTGCTGCGTGAAGTACGGCCAGACCCGCGACTGGGTCCTGGGGCTCGAGGTCGTCCTGGCCGATGGGACCGTGATCCGGACGGGCGGCCGAACCGTGAAGGACACGGCTGGGTACTCACTCACGCACCTCTTCGTGGGATCGCAGGGAACGCTCGGGATCATCACCGAGGCGACGCTGCGGCTGCGGCCGCTGCCGGGCCCAACTGCGACGATGCTGGCGTTCTTCGGCTCGCTCGGCGCGGCGGGGGAAGCCGTCGCGGCGATGACCCGTGGCGGGCTGGTGCCCGTCACCCTGGAGCTGCTGGACCGCGAGACGATCCTCGCGGTCGATGATGCGCACAGCCTTGGCCTGGACCGGACCGCGGCCGCGATGCTGCTCGTGGAGTCGGATGCGCCCGGGGAGGCGGCAGCGGCGGAGCTGGATGCAGCGGAACAGGCGATTCTCGCCTCAGGAGCGACCTCGATCGTACGGGCCCAGGACGCGCAGGAGGCCGACTGGCTGCGCCAGGCCCGGCGCCAGGCCCTCCGCGCCCTCGAGCGGCAGGGGACCGTCCGCATGGAGGACGTCGGCGTCCCGCGCTCGCGGGTCCCGGAGCTGCTCGCGGCGATCGAGCGGATCGCGGCGGCCCACGGGGTCCGGTGCGCGACGTTCGGCCACGCGGGCGACGGGAACCTCCACCCGAACCTGGTGTTCGACCGTGACGATCCCGAGGCGGAGCGGCTCACCCACGTCGTGCGCGACGAGATCTTCCAGGTCGCGCTGGATCTCGGGGGCACCGTGACCGCCGAGCACGGCATCGGCTCGGCCCGCCGTGAGTGGCTGCCGATCCAGCGCGGCGAGGGTGCGGTCGCGGTGATGCGGGCCATCAAGGTGGCGCTCGATCCACTCGGAATCCTGAATCCGGGCCGGGTGCTGCCGGACGCCTGATCTGCAGCGGTCGTGCGCTTTGGCTGGCTCGTCCGGACGAAGCTGCGCGCGCTTGCAGCGTCGTTCGGGGAGCGCTCGCGCATTGTCGTGTCTGTCGCGCACGATTTCGTCCAGAATGATCCCCAGGCCGGCGGGATCTGCCGCTTGGGTACGCATTTCTTGTCTCTGAGACACGGATCGCGGTCTGAACCACGAAGATCAGCGGCTTCGGGCTGGCGTTGTGTCTGGCAGGCACGATTGGAGCCGGTGGGGCCCGGCAGAGCGGCCGCCGAGACGCGTTCCGGGCAGTTTCGTGTCTGACAGACATGCTGATGGCCCGGGAGGCGCCGATCCGGCGAACGGCCTGCTGCCTCCATTGGGTCAGGCGGACGAGCGGGAATCGGCAAAATCGGCGATACTGTTGATCCCCTGAGGTCCCGCCCGAGCCGCGACCCTCTGTGCCCAGGAGACTTCCTTGAACGGCCGCCCGCTGTCGCTTACCCGTCCCGCCAACCGCTCCACCGAGCCCGAGCCGCTGCGTCACGTGATCGACCAGTACAAGCATCGGGAGCAGACCATCACGTGCGTCTGCGGGTGGCACGGCAGCTCCGCGACGAACCAGACCGGCGGCTCCGACTGGACGACCCACCTGAACCAGTTCCGGACCAAGCGAAAGTAGGCCGACGCGGCTTCGAGCCGCGAAGACAACCGGAGGGCGGCGAGAGCCGCCCTTTCGATTCCCGGCCCGCTCCACCTCGAGCGGGCCCGTTTGATTCCTGACAACTTCCAGTGGCAGCAGCAGTCGTCTGGATTACCCGGCGCCCAAGCCGCCTTCGGCTTCGTTCGGCTGGAATGTGGCACGGTCGCTGGGTCGCGCCACGCTCAGGTATCGCGAGGCATCGTGCCCGGACGGCGTCTTGTGCTGCTCGGGCTGGAATTGGTCGGGATCGAGGAACGGCTCAGCTCGCCGCGGCGGGACCCTCGAGACGGCGGCCGCGGACCCAGGCGCCTCGGACCATGTCCGGGTGGGCTCGGAAGATCATCCGGCTCATGACCTCCTGTGGCTCGACCTTGCCCGGGTCGTAGGGCAGGTCGCGCCGCGCGGCGGTGAGCCGCGGATCGACGGCGATCAGGTCGGCCTCCTTGCCCGGCTCGATCGAGCCGATCACGTTCTCCAGCCCCAGCGCCCGGGCGCCGTCGAGCGTGCCGAGGCGGAGCCAGTCGAGCGGTCCCAGCAACGGGCGGGTCTCGCCGGCGACGGTTCTGAGCGCCGCCTGCGCGTAGGCCCCGACCTGCATCACCGAGAAGATCGAGGGATCCGGGCCACCGGCCACGTCCGAGCCCAGCCCGATCCGGAGCCCCGCCTCGAGGTATCGGGCGAGCGGCATGATCCCGGACGCGAGGAACAGGTTCGAGGCCGGGCAGTGGGCGACGCGCGTGCCCGTCTCGACGAGCCGATCCAGCTCGCGATCCTTGAGGTGGACGGCGTGGGCGAGGATCGTCCGGGCGCCGAGGCCACCTGCGCGGTCGTAGACGTCGACGTAGTCCTCGGCCTCCGGGAAGAGGCGCGCGACCTCGGCGATCTCGCCCGGGTCCTCCGAGACGTGCGTCTGCCACCACGCGCCCGGTCCGCGCCGCGAGCGCCGCGGACTCCCGGAGCAGCTCCGCCGTGCACGACACCGCGAACCGCGGCGTGACCGCGTAGCCCAGGCGGCCGTCGTCGGCGCCGTGCCACGTCGTCGATCAGCTCGGCTGACTCGCGGACCGACCGCTCCAGGATCGTCGACGCGTCGATCGTCTCGTCGTACGTGATTCGATCCATCATGACCTTGCCCAGGATCGCCCGGATGCCGTGCTCCTCGGCGGCGCGGAACGCGCCCTCCATCGAAGCCTTGTAGACCGCGCCATAGGCGAGGAGGGTCGTTGTTCCGGCGGCCGCGAACGTGCGGAACGCCGACGGGGCGAGGCGGGCGGCGTCCGCCTCCTGGTCGAACCGGCGCTCCAGCGGAAAGATGTAGCGGTCGAGCCAGGTCAGGAGGTCGAGGCCGGCGCCCAGCCCTGCGTTCGGCAGCTGCGGCAGGTGGGCGTGCAGGTCGACCATGCCCGGCAGCAGGACGAATGGCCGCAGGTCGATCGGCTCGTCCGTGTCGGTGTCGCCGTCCGTATGGACGCCGTCGATCCGGGCCGCATCGGGGACCCGTCCGACCCAGTCCGCGGCCGACCCGACCCAGGCGATCGAGCCCCCGGCGTCGACGATCACGATCCCGTCCGGGAAGTCCGCCGTACCCCCGCCGGCAAGAGGCGTCAGGACCCGGGCGCGAAGCGCGAACGGCGGTCGATCCGGGAGGCGCATCGCGGCGGAGGCTAGCACCGGCACGTCGTGCCCTTGCCCTGCCAAGATGATGCCGATGACCACCGATGAGCGTCGACTACGAGCTCCTGATCACCGGCGGGACCGTCGTCGACGGGACGGGCGGGGCGTCCTTCGACGCGGCCGTCGGCGTGACGCGGCGATGGGGTGGCGCGAGCGCGACCCTGGTCGTGCTCCGGGACGCGGCCGCGATCGAGGATGCGATCGGGCGGGCGGCGCGGCTGCTCGACGCGAAGGGCAAGGTCGTCGCGCCGGGCTTCATCGACCTTCACAGCCACTCGGGGCTGGTGCTCCTCGCGAATCCGCTGCACGAGGCCAAGGTCGCCCAGGGCGTGACGACCGAGGTCGTCGGGGTCGACGGGCTGTCGTACGCGCCGATCCGGCTCGCGGCGCACATGCGCGAGCTGGTCGAGATGAACGCGGGCCTCGACGGCGACCCGGACATCGAGTTCGACTGGGCATCCGTGGAGCAGTACCTCGAGCGGTTCGACGCCGGGGTCGGGGTCAACGTCGCGTTCCTCGTCGGCAACTCGGCGCTACGGCTCGCGACGACGGGCTGGGCGGACGTCGAGCCGAAGGCGGCGCAGCTCGCCGAGATGCGGTCGATGCTCCGCGAGGCGATGGAGGAGGGCGCGTACGGCATCTCGTCCGGGCTCGACTATCCACCCGGCTCGTACGCGTCGACGGGGGAGCTGGCGGATCTCGCCGCCGAGTCCGCGCGCCTCCACGGCATCTACCACTCCCACGTGCGATACACGCTCGGCGACCGGTTCCTGGACCCGTTCCGTGAGGCGATCGACATCGGGCGCCGCGGCGGCTCGCCGTCGCACATCACCCACTTCTACCACCGGGCCACCTTCCCCGGAACCCCCGAGCAGATGCTCCAGCTCGTCGACGACGCGCGGGCCGAGGGGCTGGACGTGACGTTTGACGCCTACCCCTACGAGTGGGCATCCACGCGACTCCTGATCACGATCCCCACCTGGGTCCAGGAGGGCGGGCCGGCAAAGACCAAGGAGCGTCTCGTAGACAAGCAGGTCCGCGGGAGGATCCGGGAGGAGCTCCAGGCGCGCGGCGTGCTGTACGCGGGCGCCGGTGGCATCGCCGACATCCGGCTCGGCGCGTTCAAGAGCCCCGAGAACCGGCACTGCGAGGGCCGGACCCTCGGCGCGATCTGCGCCGAGGAGGGCACGGATCTCGTCGACCGGCTGTGCGACCTCCTGCTCGAGGAGGACCTCCGCCTGAACCAGGTCACGCCCGGGCCCCACACCGACGGGATCCGGCGCTTCTACCAGCATCCCTGGGCGATGGTCGGCACGGACTCCACGTTCGTGGGCTGGAAGCCGTCGCCGCGGTCGTACGGGTCGTATCCGCGGATCCTCGGCCAGTTCGTGCGCGACGAGGCGGTCCTGACCCTCGAAGGCGCGGTCGCGAAGATGACCTCGATGCCGGCGGATCGGCTGGGCCTCAAGGGCCGCGGGCGGATCGCCGACGGGTCGATCGCCGATCTCGTGGTCTTCGATCCGGCAAATGTCCGATCCAACGCGACCTACGACGAGCCGCGCAAGGCCCCGGACGGAATCGAGCACGTCATCGTCGATGGGCACTTCGTGCTCGAGAACGGCAGGCACACCGGCGCGACGCCGGGTCGCGCGCTCCGCCGCGGCCGCGACTGACCGTCCGTGCGCAGTGGTGCACCGCGGACCGACCTGTCCGACCGTGGGCTGATCGAGGCCATCGAAGCCGATCAGCTGGCCAACCGGATCCTGGATCCGGAGATCCCGGTCGAGGCGCACCTCGATCCGGACGTCTCGTGGGGCGTCGCGCCGCTGGCAGACACCTTCCGAAACGTCGTGCTTGCGGCACGGTTCGCCGAGCCCGACGCAGATCGACGCATCGGCGAGATCAGCGAGGCGTACCTGCGGGCCGGCACGGGCTTTGTCTGGTGGGCCGGGCCCGCCGACACCCCGAGAGACCTCGGCTCGCGCCTCGCCCGCGCCGGCCTCAGCCTCGAGGGTTCGGCGCCGGCGATGGCGGCCGACCTCGCAGACGTGCCGCTCGACGAGCCGCCGCCACCTGGGCTCGAGGTCGTCCCTGTCATCGATGAGGCGACGCTCGAGCAGTTCCTGGCCGTCATCGCCGCCGACTGGCTCGAGTGGACCGGTGGCGACGTCACGGCGGTCCAGCGCAGGACCCTCGAGGCCTGGCGGCGCGAGATCCCGCCGCGGTTCTCCCAGGAGCCCGTACCGCTCCGGTGGATCGGGCGCGTCGACGGCTCCGTGGTCGCGACATCGCGCCTCTGCATCGGCGCCGGGGTGGCGGGGCTGTACGCGATCTCCACGCTCGCGACCCACCGCGGCCGGGGCTTCGGCCGGGCGCTGACGATCGCGGCGCTCCGCGCGGCAGCCTCGATCGGCCACCGGATAGGCGTCCTCCAGTCAAGCGACGTGGGCTATCGCGTCTATCGCAAGCTCGGCTTCCGGGAGCTGTTCACGTATGACGTCTGGGTCCACCCGGGTCCGGCTGCGGAGGCGGACTCTGCTCCGGGGCGGTGACCGGGCGCCATACGGCTGGTAGTCTCGCCGCAGCGACCCAGACCTCGACGGGGAGGACCTCCTCGGGATGCCCACTCGCACGTTGACCCCCGGCACGGACGTGCTCGAGCGCGCCCTGATCGTCGATCCCGGCCAGCGCGTGCCGGGCCGCGCCTCCGGCTTCCCGCTGCGCCGCGAGGGTCCGGCGAAGCTCACCGGCGCCGCGAAGTACACCGACGACCTCGTCTTCCCCGGCGCCTGGTTCGGCACGACGATCCGCTCGACCGAGGCACGGGCCAGGCTGATCGCGATCGAGCTCGACCCGGAGACCGACTGGTCGAAGGTCGTCGTCGCGACCGCCGAGGACATCCCTGGCGAGAACATCGTCAGCTCGATCAAGGACGACCAGCCGCTCCTCGTCCCGGTCGGGGGCGAGATTCGGCACGTCGCGGAGCCCGTGGCGCTCCTCGCCGCCGCGGACCGCGAGACGCTCAGGCACCTGAAGGATCGGATCAAGCTCGTGACCGAGCCGCTCGAGCCGGTCTTCGACCCGGAGCAGAGCGATCACGTCTTCGCCCAGTACGACGTGAAGGCCGGCGACCTCGCGCTCGGGTTCGCGGGCGCCGATGTGATCGTCGAGGGTGAGTACCGCGTCGGGCACCAGGAGCAGCTCTACATCGAGAACAACGCGATGATCGCCGTGCCGGGCGAGGACGGCGGGATCGTCATCCACGGTTCGATGCAGTGCCCGTACTACGTCCACAAGGCCATGAAGCGCGCCCTGCAGCTGACCTCCGTCCAGGCCCGGGTCATCCAGGAGGAGACCGGCGGCGGGTTCGGCGGCAAGGAGGAGTTTCCCTCGGTCCTCGCGCTGCATGCCTCGCTGCTCGCGATCAAGGCGAAGCGGCCCGTCCGGATGATCTACGAGCGCCACGAAGACATCGTCGCGACGACGAAGCGCCACCCGGCGGTCGTCCGGCACAGGACCGGCTTCACGAAGGATGGCCTGCTCGTCGCCCAGGACATCGAGGTCGTGATGGACGGCGGCGCGTACTGCACGCTGACGCCGGTGGTGCTGTCGCGCGGCGTGCTCCATGCCGGCGGGCCGTATCGCTGCGCGAACGTCCGCCTCCGCGGCAAGGCGACCCGCACCAACACCGCGCCGAACGGCGCGTTCCGCGGCTTCGGGGCGCCGCAGACCGAGTTCGCGGCCGAGATGCAGATGAACCGGGCCGCCGAGCGGCTGGGGATCAGCCCGGCCGAGATCCGGCGGCGCAACGTCTATGTCCTCGGCAACTCGACGCCGACCGGCCAGGTGCTGCGCGAGAGCGTCGCCGGCGAGGAGGTCCTCGAGCTGGCGCTCGGCGCCAGCCACTTCGAGCGCGTCCGGGAGCGAACCCGTCGCGATGCCGGGGAACGCGGCGGCTCAGGCGCCGTCCCTGCGGGGCTGCTCCGGACGGGCGATCAGCGTCGGGCGACGGGCGTCGGCCTGGCGCTGGCGTGGCACGGCGCCGGCTTCACCGGCTCGGGAGAGGTGTATCTCGCCTCCGTGGCCTCGGTCGAGCTGACGGCCGACGGGCGGCTTCGTGTCCTCACCGCCAACACCGAGATGGGCCAGGGCACCAAGACGGTTTTCCCCCAGATGGTCGCGGCGGAGCTCGGCGTGCCGGTCGACTGGGTCGAGTACGCGCCCCAGGACACGGCCGAGGTGCTGGACAGCGGCCCGACGGTCGCAAGCCGCACCGTCATGGTCGTCGGCAAGCTGGTGATCCTCGCCGCCCGGAGGCTCAAGGAGACGATCGAGGCCCGGAGCAACGGCGTGCCGTTCCACGAGGCGTTCCGCGACGACGCCCGCGAGCACGGCGCCACCCGGATCGACCAGCAGTTCGAGCCGTATCCCGGGCGTGGTCTTCGATGACGCGACCTACCAGGGCGATGCCTATCCCGCGTATGGCTGGGCGGCAGCGGTGGCCACGGTCGAGGTCGACCTCGACACCTGCGAGGTCCAGGTGATGGACGTCATCGCCGTCGACGATGTCGGCAAGGTCATCCATCCGATCCTGTGCGAGGGCCAGGTCGAGGGCGGGACGCTCCAAGCGGTCGGCTACGCGACGATCGAGGAGATGAAGCTCGACAAGGGCCGCTACCTGAACGACCGCCTCGCGACGTACCTGATCCCCACGGCGCTCGATGCGCCGCACATTCGCACGATCCTGGTCGAGGCGCCCTACTCGGGATCGCCACACGGCGCGAAGGGCGTTGGTGAGCTCCCGATGGACGTGGGGGCGCCGGCGGTGGTGGCGGCGATCCACGACGCGACCGGGGTCTGGATCCACGACCTGCCCGCGACGCCGGAGAAGATCCTCGAGGCGCTGCATGGCGGCGAGACGGGCGGCTCGGCGGTCGGCCCGGGCAGGGCCGCGGCTTGAGCGGGTCCGAGCTGTGAGCGCGTATCGGTTTCTGGTCAACGGCGCGCCCGCGGAGGTCGACGTGCCGGGGATGCGGCGGCTCCTCGACGTCCTCCGGGAGGACCTGGCGCTGACGGGCACCAAGGAGGGCTGCGGGGAGGGGGAGTGCGGGGCGTGCTCCGTCCTGCTCGACGGACAGGTGGTCGATGCCTGCCTCGTGCCGATCTGCCAGGTCGAGGGCCGCATCGTCCGGACGGTCGAGGGGCTGTCGCTGGCGGTAAGGGAGCGAGGGTCGCTCGATGCCCTCCAGGAGGCATTCCTGGACCACGGCGCCGCGCAGTGCGGGATCTGCACGCCCGGGATGCTGATGGCCGCTCGCGCCTACCTCGATGGCGGCGGCGGGCCGGAGGAAGGCGCGATTCGCGAGGCCATCGCCGGCAATCTCTGCCGCTGCACCGGGTACACGAAGATCGTGGACGCGATCGGGTCGGTGGCGAATGTCGACGCCTGAGCGCGAGCTCGACCCGGCGGAGGCCCTGCGCGCCGAACGAGAGGCCGAGCTCGATGCCGACCTGGGTGCCGAGCTGGGTGCCGAGATCGACGCCGAGACCGATCCCGACGCGGAGACGCCGGAGCTGTCGATCGCGTTCAGCCCGCGCCAGATCCTCGGCGGCTTCGCGCTGCTGGCGGCCCTGATCGTGTTGCTCTTCCGGCGCCGGCGCGGCAAGTCGAAGGACGGCTGATGCCGGCCGAGCCGCCGATCGACACGCCGCGGCACCTGTTCGAGGCATACGAGCGCCTGGCGGCGGGTGCCACCCGCCCGATCGCCGGGGGCACCGACATCATGGTCGCGATCACGGGCGAGCTCGGCCCGATCCCGGAGCGGATGCTCGACCTCTCCCGGATCGACGAGCTGCGCGGAATCTCGCTCGAGACGGGCGTGTTGGTGCTCGGTGCCCGCAGCACCTACACGGAGATCCGCCGGTCGGCCCTCTGCCGGGAACACCTGCCGGCGCTGGTCGAGGCGGCGGCGACGATCGGCGCGGCCCAGATCCAGAACCGCGGGACCCTCGGCGGCAACATCGCCAATGCCTCGCCGGCGGGTGACACGCTCCCGGTCCTGCTCGCGGCGGATGCGGTGATCCTCGTCGGCGGGCAGCGGGGTGAGCGGGAGATCAACGCGCTCGACTACTTCCTCTCGTACAGGAAGACGGCGCTCGCCAGTGACGAGCTCATCCTCCAGGTGAAGTTCCCGCTGCCATCCGGACGCGAGCTGCGGTTCCGGAAGGTCGGGACGCGGCGGGCGCAGGCCATCTCGAAGGTCGTCATGGCCATGGCCTGGCAGGACGGCCCGAAGGGCTGGTCCGACGTCCGGGTCGCGCTCGGCTCCGTCGCGGCCACGCCGATCCGCGCGGCCGCCACCGAGGCGGTCCTCGAAGGCGCTCGCCCCACCCCGGAGGTCGCCGACCGGGCGGCCGAGACGCTCGCCGGCGAGCTGCAACCCATCGACGACGTCCGCTCGACGGCCGACTACCGCCGTGCCGTCTCGGCCCGGGTGCTCCACCGGCTCCTGCGGGACGCCGGCGGCTGGTGACGGTGGCGCCGCTCGATGTCGCGGCGCTCGACGAGGCTCCGGCGCGGGCGTTCGTGCAATCGATGGCGCCGCTCTTCGAAGGCGCGCCCGGGTTCCTGTGGCGGCTCTCGGCGGCGCGGCCGTTCGGGTCGGCGGAGCAGCTCTTCCGGCGGGCCCGCCAGGTTGCCCGGCTCCTGCCGGAGCCGTTGCAGGTCGAGCTGATCGACGCCCACCCGCGGCTCGGGGCGCCGCCGGCGACGGTCTCGGCGATGTCCTTCCGGGAGCAGGGCTACGACGTCGAGGAAGCGGCGAATCTCGCCTCCGAGGCGGCACGGGAGCGGGACCGCGTGGCGGCGGAGCTGGACCGCCTCAACCGCGAGTACGAGGCGCGGTTCGGCTTCCACTACTGCGTCTTCGTGGCCGGCCGGCCACGCGCCGCACTGCTCCCGGGGTTCCAGACGGCGCTGACGCAGGAGCGTGAGTCGGAGCTCTATCGCGCCCTCGATGCCGTCGTCGACATCGCCCGCGACCGGTCCGGTACTGTTCCGGCGTGACCGACGACGGCCGCTACGAGCTCGGCGAGAACCGCTACGGCAAGTCGCGGATCCGGCTCGTCACCGTTCGCCGGGGCCCCGAGCAGCACCACCTCCGGGACATGACCGTCGCGGTGGCGCTGGAGGGCGAGTTCGACGCCGTCCATACCGATGGCGACAACGCCGGCGTGATCGCGACCGACACGATGAAGAACACGGTCTACGCGTTCGCGCGGGATCGCCTGACCGGGTCGCCGGACGCGTTCGCGCTCGAGCTGGCGCGGCACTTCATTGCCTACGACGTCTGCGGCAAGGCGCTGATCGATATCGTCGAGCATCCCTGGTCGCGCGTGACTACGCGGGACGGTGAGGCACCGGACGCGTTCGTTCGCTCGGGGGAGTACGCCCGTCTCGCCTCCGTGGCGCTCGATCGGTCGGGCGCCGCGGAGGTCACCGCCGGGATCGACGACCTGACCGTCATGAAGACCACGAAGTCCGCGTTCGCCGGCTTCGATCGAGACCGCTACACGACCCTCGCCGAGGTCGACGACCGTCTCATGGCCACGAAGGTCCGCGCGACGTGGGGCTACCGCTCGGACCTCGCCGGCGGCGGGGCCTTCGACTTCGACGCCGCCTGGAATCGCGCGAGCGAGGCGTTGATGCATTCGCTGGCCGAGCACTTCAGCCGCTCGGTCCAGGAGTCGATCTGGGTCATGGGGACCGAGATGATGGACGCCGAGGCATCCATCGAGTGGGTCCGGATGGTCCTCCCGAACCTCCACCACTGGAAGGTCGACCTCGCGCCCTTCGGCCTGGACAACCCCGGCGAGGTGTTCGTCTCCACGACCGAGCCACACGGGCTGATCGACGCGACCGTCCATCGCCGGCGCGACGCGTGAGGTCGTCCGCGAGGTGACGATCGACGGCGGCCGGATGCCGCACGGCGTCAGGATCCTCGGGTCCCGGGCCGCCGGTGCCGAGGAGATCCTCACGCCCGCGGCCATGGACTTCATCGCGGGCCTGCATCGGGCGTTCAACCCGATCCGGGTCGCGCTGCTGGAGCGGCGGGCCGAGCGCCAGGCGGAGATCGACGCCGGCGCCACCCTCGGGCTCCTGCCGAACACCGCGGCGGTCCGGCACGACCCGTGGTGGCGCGTCGCCGAGCCGCCGCCCGACCTTGCCGACCGGCGCGTCGAGATCACGGGACCGGCCGAGCCCAAGATGATCATCAACGCCCTCAACTCGGGCGCCCGGGCGTTCATGGCGGACTTCGAGGACTCGCTCTCGCCGACCTGGGCCAATGTCGTCGGCGGCCAGCTCGCGCTCCGCGACGCAGTCCGCGGCCGCCTCGCCTACGACTCGCGGGAGGGCAAGGCCTACCGCCTGGGGGCGACGCCGGCCCAGCTGCTGGTGCGGCCGCGCGGCTGGCACCTGCCGGAGCGGCACGTCGAGATCGACGGCGAGCCGGTGTCGGCGAGCCTCTTCGACGTCGGCCTGTACCTGTTCTGGAACGGTCGCGAGCGGGTCGCTCGAGGCACGGCGCCGTACCTCTACCTGCCGAAGCTCCAGAGCCACGGCGAGGCGCGCCTCTGGAACGACGTGTTCGTCCAGGCGCAGGCCCAGATCGGGATCCCGCGCGGCTCGATCCGGGCGACGGTGCTGATCGAGACGATCCACGCCGCGTTCGAGATGGAGGAGATCCTCTACGAGCTCCGCGAGCACTCGGCAGGGCTCAATGCCGGCCGCTGGGACTACCTCTTCTCGTGCATCAAGACGTTCCGCGGCGCGGGCGCTGCGGCGCTGCCTGGGCCGGCCGTGCTCCCGGATCGGGGCTCGGTCACGATGACCGTGCCATTCCTTCGCGCCTACACGGAGCGGCTCGTCCAGACCTGTCATCGGCGCGGCGCGCACGCGATGGGCGGGATGGCGGCGTTCATCCCCTCCCGCCGGGACGCGGCGGCGAACGATGTCGCGATGCGCAAGGTCCGCGAGGACAAGGAGCGCGAGTCCCGCGACGGGTTCGACGGCACCTGGGTCGCGCACCCGGACCTCGTGCCGCTCGCGACCGAGGTCTTCACGAACGTCCTCGGCGCCGCGCCGAACCAGCTGCAGGCGAGGACCGGCGATGCACCGCTCAACGCGGAGGTGCCGGGCGATCTCGTGGACCTGCTCGACTTCTCGGTCGTGGGCGGCCAGGTGACCGAGGCCGGCGCTCGATCGAACGTTTCCGTCGCGATCCAGTACCTCGAGGCCTGGCTCGGTGGCAACGGCGCCGCAGCGATCAACAACCTCATGGAAGACGCGGCCACGGCCGAGATCTCGCGCTCCCAGCTCTGGCAATGGCGAACGGCAGGGACCGCGCTCGACGACGGGGCGCCGCTGACCCCCGAGAGGTATCGCGCGATCCGGGACGAGGAGCTGGCCGCGCTCGATGCCGCGGCGCCGGACGCGGGCTCGAGCAACCGCCACGCCGCCGCCGACCTCCTCGACCGGCTCGTCCTCGAGGACGACTTCACCGAGTTCCTGACCCTGTCGGCCTACGACCGGCTGCTCACCTCCGAACGAGCCATCCAGTGACCGTCGACACGCTCGGGCGTGCCTACGACCTGTACCGACGGACGGCCACGTCGCGGTCCGCGATCGTGCTGCTGATCGCCAACCTGATCCCGCTCGTGGGCGTCCTGTTCTTCGGCTGGAGCCTGCTCACGATCCTGGTCCTGTACTGGCTCGAGAACGGCATCGTCGGGGTCTGGAACGTGCCGAAGATCGTGATGGCCCAGGGCTCGATGGTGCCCCAGCTGCCGGACCTGCCCGATGCCGCGGCGCGCGCGGCGACGGGTTCCCCGGCCGCCGCCGCGGCGCTCCAGGAGCAGTGGCGCCAGGCCCAGGCCGCGCAGGAGGCGCTGGCGCAGCAGCCGCCCGGCAGCCCAGCGGCCGCCGCCCCCGCGCCGCGCCCGGGCTTCCTCCGTCCTCGGGCGGTCACTCGCCTCTCGGCCATCCCGCGGACCGGGCTCGCGATCTTCTTCGCGTTCCACTACGGGATGTTCTGGCTCGTGCACGGCATCTTCGTGTTCGCGCTGCCGCTGTTCGCGGGGGGCGCCACGGGCTTCGGCAGCTCGAACGGCGATACGTTCTGCTTCGATCCCAGCGGGTTGGTGATCGACTGTCCGTCGACCGCCTTCGGCGACGTGGCCTGGACGTCGGTCGTCATCGGCGGGATCGCGCTGTTCATCAGCCACGGCGCGTCGTTCTTCCTGAACTACATCGGCCGCGGCGAGTACCTCACCGCCTCGCCTTCCCGCCAGATGGGCGGCGTCTACGGCCGGGTGGTCGTCCTCCACCTCACGATCATCTTCGGCTCGATCGTGGCGGCGTTCATGGGATCGCCGGCCGGCGCGCTGATCGTGCTGGTGGTCCTGAAGACCGCGTTCGACCTCGGATTGCACCTCCGTGAACACCGCTCGAGCGGGCCGCCGGTGCCCAGAGCGGCCGCCTAGCCGCCTAGCCGCCTGCGGAGCTTCGGCCCACGAACGCGCCGAAGCCGCGCGTGCCGACGAAGGCGCCGTCGAGGATCACGGGGCGGCCGCGGACGAAGACGGATCGGACGGCGCCGAAGAGGGAGAAGCCCTCGTAGGGCGTGTAGTCCGAGGTGTGGTGGAGGTCGGCCGCCGTCAGCGTTCGGCGAGCCGCCGGGTCGAAGAGGACGAGATCCGCGTCACGGCCAACCTCGATCGCGCCCTTGCGCTCAAGCCCGAACAGCCGGGCCGGCGACGTCGAGACCAGGTCGACCAGGCGCTCGACCGACAGGCGGCCCTTGGCGACGCCCTCGGAGTACGCGACGGACAGGAGGGTCTCGATGCCGGGGGCGCCGTTGGAGATCCGGTCGAACGGGACGCCGCGCGACGCCTCTGCCTTCTCGACCGCGACGCGATCCGGGACGTGGTCGGTCGCGATGAGGTCGAGCGAGCCGTCGGCGAGGCCCTGCCAGAGTGCCGCCTGGTCGCCCGCGGACCGAAGCGGCGGCGAGATGACGAACCGGGCCGCGGACTCGATGTCGGGCGTGGTGGAGCGCTCGTCGGTCAGCGCGAGGTAGTGGGGGCACGTCTCGGCGTGGGCGCGGACGCCGGAGGCCTTCGCGGCCCGAACCTGCTCGAGCGCCGCGCGCGACGAGAGGTGGACGACGTGCACCGGGACATCCGCGGCGCGCGCGAACGCCATCGCCCGGTGCGTGGCGACGGCCTCGGCCTCGGTGGTGCGCGACGAGGCGTGGAACCGGGGCGCCGTGTGGCCTCTGGCGAGCGAGTCCGCGACCGCCGCGTCGATCAGCACGGGATCCTCGCAATGGACCTGGAGCATCCCGCCCCGCCCGCCGAGAACGCGCATCGCGTCGAACAGGCGCCGGTCGTCGAGTCGGAAGTCGAAGACCATGAAGGCCTTCGCCGTGGCGACGCCCGCGTCGAGCATGGCGGGAAGCTCGGCGACGGGGTCGTCCATGCGACCGCTGATCGCGAGCGACACCGCGTAGTCGATCGCCGAATCTCGCTCCGTGGCCGCGCGCCACTCCCTGAGCCCCGCGAGGAGCGAGCGCTCCGCGGCCGGCGAGGAGCCCGTCCCGGGGTTGTTGAACGCGAGGAACGTCGTCGTGCCCCCGAACGCGGCAGCGACCGAGTCCTGGAAGAACCGGTCCGGCTCGGCGTCCGTCGCAACGCGCGTGTGGGTATGGACGTCGACGGCACCCGGAAGCACCAGCAGGCCGGTGGCGTCCACGATCTCCGCGGAGCTGCCGCTCGCGACGGCGTCGAGGTCCGAGGCGACGGCCTCGATCCTGCCGTCCCGCACGAGGACGTCGGCGGCGCCCGACTCGGCGGCCGTGACCACGGTGCCGCCGCGAACGAGGAGGTCCGTCACTCGCGCGGGTTGCGGTCTCGGCTCATGGCGACCCAGATCAGGACCGCCACGATCACGACGACGAGGATCGCCCCGCCGACGAGAAAGACCAGCGCAGCTCATCTCTACCTCCCGGCCCTAGCCTCGGCCAAGACGGTCGCCGGCGTCAGCGCGATCCCGGCGAGCGCGAAGACTTCCATCGCTAGCTGCCCCGTCCCTCCGCCACCGCCGAAGTCGGAGCCGCCGCCGAGGAAGATCCAGAGCTCCATCGGTGCTACCTCCTGCCTCGGCGCCGCAGCTGCTGGTACATCAGCCAGAGGACCGCGACGAGCGGGAAGCCGATCGGCACCGCGCCGAAGGTATCCACGCGATCAGCCGCCGCCGGAGACGTCGCCGCCCCCGCCGCCCTTGAGCGGGCCGCCGGCCCCGGGGAAGTTGCGCGCGCGGAGGTTCGCCTCGTCCTCGTGCAAGTCCATCCGTTCGCCGCCGGCCACGTGGCCGCCAGCGCCGCTCCCCGTGCGGCCTCGGTAGAGCAGGAACACCAATCCAACGACCACGACGACGATGAAGATCAGGATCTCCACTTACTCGACCTCTTCGATCCTGATCGGCTGGGCGCCCTCCCAGAGCGCGCGTCGCCCGATCTCTCGCAGCCGGTCCTGCCAGCCATCATCCGGGACGATCGTGGCGAAGTGGTTGGCCGCGAGCTGCCCGACCTTCGACGACGTCGTGCAGGCGCCATAGGGGAAGAAGATCTCGCATTCGCTGATCCCACCGGGGTACAGCGCCAGCATCCCCGGCGCCGGGTGGGAGGTGTGGTTTTCGTAGTCGATGCCCGGCCGGAAGTCGCCGTAGGGGATCCAGGTGGACTCGCCGGACCAGCGGCAGTGGATGAGCTTCGAGGAGATCGGGAGCATCCGCCGGATGGCCTCGATCGTCTGGGGAGCGTGGGGCTCCCAGCGGGCGGTGAAGCGGAGGTCGTCGCCGACGGTGATCTGCAGGTTGCCCATCGCGGTTGAGCATACGTCTCGGCCGTCGCGCGGGGTAGAGTGCCCGCGATGGCCGACGACGCCCGACCGACGATCTCGACCCATGTGCTCGACACCGACCTCGGCCGGCCGGCGGCCGGCGTGCATGTGTCGCTCTACAAGCTCGGCGAGGACAGCCGTCCGATCCGGCTGACGCAGGCGATCACCGATGCCGACGGTCGAATCCACGACCTCCTGGAACGGCCGATGTCACCCGGCGAGTACCGCCTGGAGTTCGCGCTCTCGGGGCGGACAGTCCCGGAGGCGGAGGACATGCGGTTCTTCCGGCGCATCTCGATCGACCTGCTGATCGACGACGTCTCGCGGTCGTATCACGTCCCGCTCCTGCTGGCGCCGTACTCGATGACGACGTATCGGGGGAGCTGACCCGAAGGCCAGCCACCCGATCAGAGCTCCTTCCGATGTTGTGACAGCCAGTTGTCACGAGCTCGCCGGAAAGTCCGCGTCATGGAAGCCCGCATCGTCACCTTCCCGACCAGCCACCCAGCTGTGAGCGTCGCCGGCGACCGCATCGACGTCGACCGCGTGACCCTGCACGATGGCCCGCTCGCGGCGTGGCTGGCGGCCCAGCCGATGGACGACCACGCCATCCTGGTCGAGCGCGCGATCCGCATCGGCCTCACCGCGCTCCAGAGCGTCGGCGTGACGCTGAACGTCGACGCCGTCCGTGCCGAGTTCGAGCGCTTTGCCGACCAGAGCCGCGCCGCGAACGAGCGCGCCGCGGAGGCGCTCGAGGGTGTCCTGCGGGCGAACTTTGCCGACGGCGACGGGCGCCTCCCGCGGACGCTGGAGTCGTTCCTCGGTGACCGAGGCAAGCTGCGGGGGATGGTCGAGGAGCTCTTCGATCCCAAGCGCCAGGACTCCGCCGTCGGGCGCATCGGCTCGATGCTCGGGACGTACTTCGATGGCGACGCCTCGCGCCTTGCCGTCCTGCTGGACCCGACCCGCCTCGGGTCGCCGCTCCACCAGTTCCGGACCGAGGTCGCCGACGGCTTCCGGGCCCTCCAGGAGAAGCTCGTGGCCATCGAGGCGGCCCAGCAGGCGCGGGCCGGTGAGCGCGCGAAGTCTGCGGCCAAGGGCGGCGACTTCGAGGCCGTGCTCGAACAGATGCTCGGCGACATCGCCCGCGGCGCGAACGACCTCCTCGAACGCTGCGGCACGGATGCCGGCGACGCGGGTCGCTCGAAGAAGGGCGACTTCGTCCTGACGCTCGATCCGGACCTGTGTCGCGGGTCGGAGCTCCGCGTCGTGATCGAGGCCAAGGACCGCAAGGTCTCAGGTCGTGAGATGCGTGACGAGCTACGGGCAGCCAAGACCAATCGCGACGCGGCCGCCGCCCTCGTCATCTTCACGCCGGGCCACGCGCCCGCCGGGATCGCGCCATTCGACGTGCGCGCGGGCGATGTCTACGCGGTCATCGACCCGTCGGACCCGGACCCGGCAACGCTCCAGGCCGCTGTGCGGCTCGCTCGACTGCTGGCGCTGACGTCCCTGCGGGAGAACGAGGCCGAGGTGGACCTCGGCGAGGTGCAGGCGGCGCTCACGGCCATCCGCGAGGCGCTGGAGGCCATCCGGAGCCTGAAGGTCCAGCTGACGAACATCAGCACGACGTCCGTTGGCGTCTCGGCCGGCCTCGACAAGCTCCGGGAAGCGGTCCTCGCCTGGATCGCCCGAGCAGAACGGGAGCTCACCGCGTAGCCGCTCGTCCCCGCGGGTCCGCGATCAGGGCGGCACGGAAATTCCGCGGCGGAAGGCGCGTCGTGCGCAAGGCGGCGACGAACGCGGTGCCGCGAGCCGCACTGACGTGCGTGAGCGGTACCGAGGAGGCGCCAACGCCGCGACCGATGTGCATCCCGCCGCGGCGCATCGATGCACCGGACCACCGTATGGGGGCGAGGTACCAAGGGGGAATGGCTCCGGAGGCGTCCCTGATCGACAGTCCGGGGCGTGAACATTCGCAATCTCTCGACGGCCCTGTGGTTCTTCGCGGGCTGGTCGGGAGCGGGCCTTGCCGTCGGATTCCTGGCGTTGCCGACGTCGTGGGCGCTGCTCGGCGGTCTCGTCACCGCAGCGCTGGTGCGATGGGAGCCCAGCGGGCGACTCTGGGGCGGCCAGGCACAGCGGCGCATCCGGCCGATCGAGGAAGTCGCGCTCGAGCTGGACGGGCACGGCGCGTCGGCCCCATCGTCCGCCGGACAGCGCTCCGGAATCTGACCGACGCCTCGCGGAGTCGTCGTTCCTTCGCAACGCGTGACCCGACTTCGGCGTGCCGTCCGATTGCGGCCCGGTGGTAGAGTCGGCTCCCGCTCGCCGCGAGCAGCGAGCGCCAGCCTGAGGTCCGCCAGTGCCGCGCTCCATGTGGAAAGGGGCCATCCAGTTTGGCCTCGTGACCATCCCGGTCAAGCTCTACGTAGCGACCGAGTCGCGAGCCGGCGTGAGCTTCAACATGCTTCACGAGACGGACAAGTCCCGAATCCAGATGAAGATCTGGTGTCCCGAGGACGAGGAGATCATCAACCGCTCCGAGACGGTGAAGGGCTACGAGTACGCGCCTGACAAGTACGTCGTCATCACCGACGAGGACCTGGAGAAGCTCCCGCTCAAGACCGTCCGCTCGATCGAGATCGAGCAGTTCGTCGAGCGCGAAGAGGCCGAGCAGCAGACCAAGTTCGTCAAGCAGGCCTACTACATCGAGCCGGATCGGGTCGGTCGGAAGGCGTTCGCGCTGCTCAAGGAGGTCCTGCAGGACAAGGGCCTCACCGCGATCTGCAAGTTCGTGATCCGCGACCGCGAGGTCCTCGCGGCGATGGACCCGTTCGAGAACACGATGCTGCTCTCGACCATCTACTGGCCCGACGAGATCCGCGCCCTCGACGAGCTCGACCTGCCAGAGGACGAGCCCGAGATCAAGCCGGCCGAGAAGAAGATGGCCGCGCAGCTCATCGAGGCGATGACGGGCGCGTTCGACCCTTCGAACTATCGCGACGAGTATCGCGAAGCGCTGATGCAGGTGATCGAGTCGAAGATCGAGGGTCGGGAGATCGTCGAGATCGAGGCGGCCGAGGAGCCGACCAAGCTCGTCGACCTCATGGCGGCCCTCCAGGCGAGCGTCAACGCCGCGACCACGGCACGCGACGAGAAGCGCACGAAGCCGGTCTCGGTCAGCGAGGCGAAGGAGCAGCGGGCGGCCAAGGCCGCATCCGGCACGAAGGCGAAGTCGGCCAAAGCCGCGAAGTCCGAGGCCGAGGAGGAGCGCCCGGCGCGTCGCCGGAAGACCGCCTAGCTCGTCGCCGAAGACCTCCGAGCCCGACAGCGGACGCCGCCCAGCTCGTGGAGGTCGCACCGCGGATCCGCCGCGTCGGTCGAGAGATGGTCAATGCGTACCTCGTCGAGGACGGTGGCGAGGTCACGATCGTCGACGCCGGCGTTCCTGCGTACTGGCGCGACGTGCCCGGCGAGCTCGCGGCGATGGGTCGGACCCTCGCCGACGTCCGCGCCGTCGTCCTCACGCACGGGCACGCCGACCACATCGGGTTTGCGGAGCGAGCTCGCCTCGCCGGCGCCGCCGTGCGTGTGCACGCCGACGATGTGGCGCTCGCGCGTGGCGACGTGCCGAACAAGGTCGGGCTGGTCGGGCCGTACGGGCTCGGGCCCGTCGTCCAATTCCTGTGGTTCTCGGCACGGAGCGGCCTGTTCCGACCCTCCCGACCGACCGAGGTGACCCCATTCGATGACGGGGCGACGCTCGACGTCCCCGGCTCGCCGCGCGTCACCCAGGTGCCCGGGCACACGGCCGGGAGCTGCGTCCTCCACTTCCCGGGCCTCGACGCGCTGTTCGTCGGCGACGCGATCAACACGCTCGCCGTGACGAGCGGGCGATCCGGGCCGCGCCTGTCGCCGTTCAACTTCGATCGGGCGCAGGCGTTGGAGTCGCTCCGGCGTCTTGACGGCATCGAGGCCACCCACCTGCTGCCCGGGCACGGAGCGCCGTGGCACCTCGGGGTCCGCGCCGCGGTCGAGGCGGTCAGGGCGACCGAGGTCGAGCGAAACCTCCGCTAGGCCGGTGGGCCCTCGCCGCCGGGTGCGCCCTAGCCGCCGAGCACCCCTTCCGGCTCAAGCGCGACGTCGATCGAGAAGCCCGATGACGTGACGCGCACGGCCGTGAGACGCCAGGGGTCGTCCGGGCCCGGCTCCACGATCACGAGGGGAGCGCCACCGACATCGGGGAGCTCGAGGGCGCCCTCGTCGACCGCCACGGGGACCTCGATCCGCTGCCCGAGGACGATGAACGCCACCCCACCCTCGATGAGCTCGATCTCCTCGACCGGGACGCCGGCATCGGCGAACGCATTACCAACAAGCGCAAGGCTCGCCGGGACGTCCAGGATCGCCACCGCATCCACGTCGCCGTACGGCCCGTCGAGCTCGATCGAGGTGATGACGAGTGTCGACGCCTGGACGAATGGCAGCTCGACGTTTGCCAGCCGCCCGGTGACGGTGCGGAACGTGTGGGCCGTCGTCGAGACGTCCGTCACCGTCATGTCGAGCTCGCCGATGATCGCGCCCTCGGCCTCCAGCCCGCGCCCGGTCACGTGGATCCGATCGACGGTCCCGGCGAGCAGGTCGATCGGGTCGAGGTCGACCTCGATGTCGAGCGGCTGATCCCCGAACGGGAGGGCCTCGCGGACCGCGTCCGCGACGATCGGGCGAACGACGGTCGGCACGATCACGAGCGCCGCGATGACGAGCGCGGCAAGCAGCAGGACGACGAAACCGAGGAAGCCGCGCATGGGTCGCGACATGCTACGGCGCGCCCGGCAAACTGGAGCAATGCCGCGAAAGGAATCCGTCCCGCTCCAGGAGTACAAGCGCAAGCGCGACTTCAGGAAGACGCCCGAGCCGGCGGGCGGGGCTCTTGGCGCTCCCGAAGGCGAGGCCGCGCAGCAACGTCGCGCCGATCTCGAGAGCCGGGTGGCCAAGGGCGGCCGGTTCGTCGTCCAGCGCCATCGAGCCACGCGCCTCCATTACGACTTCCGCCTCGAGATCGACGGCGTGCTCGTCTCGTGGGCCGTGCCCAAGGGCCCGACGCTCGATTCGAGCCAGCGACGGATGGCCGTCCACGTCGAGGACCACCCGATCGAATACCTCGACTTCGAGGGCGTCATCCCGAAGGGCGAGTACGGCGGGGGCGACGTGATCGTCTGGGACTGGGGGACGTGGCAGCCGGAGGCGGAGACGCCCGACGGTCGCCAGGCCGTCGAGGACGGCGAGCTCAAGTTCACGCTCGCCGGAGAGAAGGTTCGCGGCCGGTTCACGATCGTGCGGACGAGTGGGCGCGGCGGTCGCGGCGGTCGGGACGACGACGCAGGCGGCGAGCAGTGGCTGTTGATCCACAAACGCGGCGACGCCTCGATCCCGGGCTGGGATGCCGAGGAGCACCCGAAGTCGGTGAAGACCGGCCGCACGAACGACGAGGTCAAGGCGGATCGCGACGCCATCTGGATCAGCCAGGCACCGGCCGCCGCCGCGGAGATCGACCTCTCCGGCGCGAAGACGGCGAAGCTCGCCAGCTTCATCCCACCGATGGCCGCCACCCTGACGGACAAGGGCTTCCGGGACGACGACTGGCTCTTCGAGATCAAGTGGGACGGCTACCGGGTCGAGGCCGTCGTGAAGGACGGCACGGCCCGGGTCTACACGCGCAACGGCAACGACGCCGAGACGTACTTCCCAAAGCTCCTGACGAAGGCGACCTGGATCGAGGCGGGCGAGGCGATCGTCGATGGCGAGGTCGTGGCGATCGGCGAGGACGGCATGCCCGACTTCAGCCTCCTCCAGGAGCTCACCACGGCCCAGTCCGGCCGTCTGGTCTACCAGGCCTTCGACCTCCTGTACCTCGACGGACGCTCGCTGCTGGGCGTGCCGCTCGAGAGCCGCAAGGCCCTCCTCAAGTCAGTCCTCCGACCCGGGGACAGCCGGGTCCGGTTCGCCGATCACGTGGTCGGTGAGGGGCTGGCGTTCCTGGCGGCGGCAAGGGCCCAGGGGCTCGAGGGGATCGTCGCGAAGCATCGCCGCTCCCCCTACGAGCCCGGCAAGCGGTCCCGCACGTGGCTGAAGATCAAGGTCCGGCCGGAGCAGGAGCTCGTCGTCGGCGGATGGACGCCGGGCGAGGGCGCGGCGAAGGACCTCGGGGCCCTGGTGGTCGGCTACTACGAGGGCGACGGGAAGGAGAAGAAGCTCCACTTCGCCGGCAAGGTCGGGTCGGGGTTCAACGCGCAGACGCGGAAGAAGCTCCGGACGCTGCTGGCGGACCTCGCGACGGACGATTCGCCGTTCGACCCGCCGCCGCCGAAGGACTACAAGGGCCGCTGGGGCGGCGAGCTGAAGCACGTCGTCTGGACGAGGCCGGAGCTCGTGATCCGCGCCGAGCTCGGCGGCTGGACGCGCGAGGGCATCGTCCGTCAGGCGGCCTTCAAGGGCCTCGACGAGGGCGGCAAGCCGCCGACCGACGTGGTCCGCGAGAAGCCGATGGCGACGGCAGCGGCCGTCGACGCTGCCGAGGCAGCGGTTCCCGATCCGGAGGAAGATGCCGCCATGCCAACGAGAGCCGCCGGCCGCTCGAAATCGACGAAGGCCACGAAGCCCACGAAGCCCACGAAGGCCGCGACCAAGCACGAGTTCGCGTGGGAGGCGACGCCCGACGAGCTCGCCGCGCTCGAGGCGATGACCAAGGACGGTGTCTGGGAGGTCGGGGGGTTCGAGCTGAAGGTCACGAACCTCGACAAGGTGATCTTCCCGCCACGTGACGACGGCGAGCCCGTCGTGAAGCGCGACCTCATCCGCTACTTCGCCCAGATTGCGCCGACGATGCTGCCGCACCTCCAGGAGCGGCCCCTGAACATGCAGCGGTTCCCGAACGGCCCGAACGCGCCCGGGTTCTGGCAGAAGGACATCCCCGGCACGGCGCCGGCGTGGCTGCGGCGCTGGAAGGAGGTGGGCGTCGAGGAGCGCGAGGCCAACGAGCACCTCGTGGCGGACCGCGTCGGCGCGCTGTGCTGGCTCGGCAACCAGACGTCCTTCGAGATCCACGCCTGGACCTCCCGCATCGACGACCCGATGGCGCCGACGTTCGCCCTGATCGACATCGATCCGGGCACGAAGACGACCTGGGACGAGACTGTGAAGCTCGCGCAGCTGTACCGGACCGCGCTCGGGCATCTCGGCGTCCGCGGGTACCCCAAGACCACCGGCAAGCGCGGCATCCAGGTCTGGATCCCGGTCGTGCCCAAGTATTCGTTCCGGGAGACGAGCGACTGGGTGGAGAAGCTCTCGAGAGCGGTCGGCAGCCTCGTCCCCGAGCTCGTGTCCTGGGAGTGGTCCAAGGCCAACCGGGGCGGCAAGGCCCGCCTCGACTACACCCAGAACACGTACATCAAGACCCTCGTCGCGCCGTACTCGGTGCGGCCGGCCGACGGCGCGCCGGTGTCGGCCCCGATCGACTGGGACGAGCTCGACGACCCCGACCTTCGCAGCGATCGCTGGACGATCAGGACGATCATCGACCGGGTGGCCGAGAAGGGTGACCTCTTCGCCGCGGCCCAGACGGACGAGCAGGAGCTGCCGACCCTCTGAAGCGCGGCGCGCGGTGGGTCAGTGCCCGGGGCAGCGGTTCTCGGGCTCCATGGCGTACACGATGATCGGATCGGGGACGCCCACGAGCGTCACCGCCAGCCCAAACTCGTGGATCCGCCCGGGTTCGGGATCCTTGAGCGCGTGGGTGAACTCGACCACCTCGTCGATGTGGGTCGTGTACGGCGTCGGGAAGGACCTCGTCGTGTCGCCGCCGCCGCCCCAGGTCGACCAGAGGGCGTAGCTCGGGATGCCGGCCTCGGTGGTGATCCAGACGTGGAGGCTGACCGTCTGGCCGGTCAGGCACTCGACCCCGATGATGCCGATCGGTGGCAGCGTCGGCGACGGCAGGGCGGTGTCGGTCGGGAGCGTGGGCTCCGCTGAAGTGGGCGCGCTCGGGGCGCTCGTCGGCACGTTGGATTCCGAGGGAGGAGCGGCGGAGACCGCGGCAGAGCCGGTCGCCGCCGGCGTGCCTATCACGGTGGGAGCGGGGCTGCCACAAGCAGCCGCGAGGGCGATGACGACCACGAGGAGCGACGGGCTCGATCGCATCAGACGATCGGGCGGACCTCGGCCACGAATTGCTCGACCGACTCGGCCAGGCGGGTCGCGTCGCGCGACGGGAAAGCCAGCGCGAGGTGGTCGACGCCGAGCGCGGCGTACTCCCGGATGCCCGCGGCGACCTGCTCTCCGGAGCCATGGAGCGTGAAGAACGACTCGGGACCGGCGCCGAGCTCGATCCGGACGCGCGCCGAGAGTCGCGGCATCGGGCGTCCGGCTGCCTCCGCGGCGGCGCGAATGATCGGGATCCGCGGGCCGTAGCTCGATGGGCTCGTGGCCGACGAGTGGTAGCCGTCGGCGAGCCGGCCCACTCGCCGCAGGGCCCGCTCGTCTCGAGCGCCGATCCAGATCGGGAGCTCGGCACCCTGGTCCGGGAGCGGCCCGAAGACGAAATCGTCGAACCGGACGAAGCGGCCCTCGAACGGCGCGGTGTTCCCGGACCACAGGTGGCGGCAGAGGTTGATCGTCTCCTCGAGGTACGCGCCACGGACCTCGAACCGGTCGTCCGCACCCACGTTCGCGAACTCGTGCCGGTTCCAGCCAACGCCGAAGCCGGCGATGAGGCGCCCGCGGGAGAGCGCGTCGACCGTCGCCAGCTGCTTCGCGAGCAGCACGGACTCCCGCATCGGGACGACGATCACGCTGGCCCCGAGCCGGATCTCGTCGTTGCGCGCCGCCGCCCAGGCGAGGGTCGTCACGGCCTCGTACAGGCGTCCGTAGTCCTCCGCCGCGTCGTGGCCGACGAGGATGTGGTCCGTCGTCCAGACGTCCGTGAAGCCGTGCTTCGCGGCGAGATCGATCCCCGCCTCGATGCCCGCGAGGTTCGAATCGTCGCCGAGCGAGGGGAGGACGAGGCCGTAGTCCATGAGCGACCGATGCTAGGGCTTGCGAGGTGGTTCGTACGGCAGGTGGAGCAGCGCCAGGAGGGCCTCGCCGCTCGACTGGGAGAGGCGAATCTCGCCTCCGCCCAGCTGCTCCATGACGATCTCGACCGCGTCGTCGCCCGGGCGGTTCGGGTCGTAGACGCCGATCGTGACCTGCCGCGGCGACGCGTCGTAGCGGAAAGCCAGCACCTGGTGGCCCATCCCGGTGTTCAGCGGGTTCCAGCCCGCCTCGCGGACGAGACCGAGCGGCGACAGGACGCCCGCATCGATGTCCGCCCGGACCTTCGGCCAGGCGTTGCGGAGGGACTCCCGGAGCCGCCGCCGCTCGTCGTACAGCGCCGAGGCCGTCCAGAACCGCAGCGGGACCGTCCAGAGCCGGCCGAACGAGTCGAACTGGCGGTCGACGATCGACCGGAACAGCGACGACCCGGCGGCCGGTGCGGCACCCTCCGCGGGCGCCTCCTCGTCCGCGCTCGAAGCGGTCCCGCGCGACGAAGGCCATCCCGCCGCACAGCCCGCGCGCCGGGTTGCCGATGCCGACGTGGACGAGCCCGAGGTCCCACTGCCGCGCCGGCCCCGAGGGCCAGAAGTTGGCGAACCGCAGCCCGTGGCGCGACGGGAGAAAGCCGGGGACCGCGTTGCTCGCCATCGTCAGGCGGAGCGGCTGAGGGCGCTCCGACGCAGCTGCATGGCGGCGTCGAACTCGAGGCCCTGGTCCCAGACCCGGTTGAAGGCGAGCTTGAGCGTCTGGGCGAGCGCGGGGTGCTCGACGACCATGATCGTGAGGTCCTCGGCGCCGGCCATCGGGTTCTGCAATGCGCACATGACCGTGGTCTCGTCGGCGATCGCGAGCTTCAGCGGCACGTGCTCGACGAACCGCGCCTCCTCGCCGGCATCGATGAACCGCTTGATGCTCAGGGCCATCGCGGCGTCGTCGAGGACGTCGAGCTCGTAGACGCTCCGGGCAACATGGGCGCGCGCCACCTCGATGCCGCCGAGGTTGTCCTGGGGCGGCGTTGCGTACGGCGGCTTCGTAAAGACCAGGATCTCGCTCTTCACGTTGGCCTGCAGCTCCGTGAACCGCTCGCTGATCGCGCCGCGGTCGCGGAGGACCTCGATGTACTCGAGCGGGTCGCTGTGGGCCTGGCCCGCCTGGAACTCCGGCCCGAGGCGACTGATGACGTCGCCGGCGTCCTGCTCCAGGGCCGTCATCGCCTCGCGCCGACCCACCACGAGCCGCTCGACGGCGAGGTCCGGCGCCAGGGCCGCGTACTTGACCACCGTCCCCGGACGCGCCGACGCAAGGCCCTTCTCGACCAGGCTGGCGAGGACGTCGTAGATCCGCTGCCGCGGGAGGCCGGCGGTCCGTGCGATCTGCGCCGCGGTGAACGAATCACGGCGGACGAGGGTCACGTAGGCCCGGGCCTCGTAGGTCGTGAGACCGAGCCGGACGAGCCGTTCGACCGTCCCAGCGTCTTCCACGGCCGGACGATACAGCACCCTCAGCGATTGGCGGTTCCCACCGAGCCTCGCGAAGGTTCGGCCTACGCTTGTTGCCATGTCGAAAGCCAGCTCGAGCACCGCCACGGAGCCGCCGAAGCACACGAACCGGCTGGCGAACGAGACCAGCCCGTACCTCCTCCAGCACGCCCACAACCCCGTCGACTGGTTCCCGTGGGGCCCGGACGCCCTGACCCGCGCGCGGCTCCTCGACCGGCCGATCTTCCTGTCGATCGGCTACGCGGCCTGCCACTGGTGCCACGTCATGGAGCGCGAATCGTTCGAGGACGAGGAGACGGCGGCATTCCTGAACGAGCGCTTCATCGCGATCAAGGTCGATCGCGAGGAGCGCCCCGACCTCGACCAGGTCTACATGGGCGCGGTCCAGGCGATGACCGGAGGCGGCGGCTGGCCGATGTCGGTCTTCCTGACGCCGGATGGGCGGCCGTTCTACGGCGGCACCTACTTCCCGAAGGCGCCGGGCCACGGCCTGCCGAGCTTCCGGCAGCTCCTCGAGGGCATCGACAAGGCCTGGCGGGAGCAGCGCGGTGAGCTCGAGGCGGCCGGCGCACGGCTGGTCGGCCAGCTTGCGCAGCAGGCCCGGAACTCGGTCGGGCCGACGCCGCAGCCGGACCTCCTCGACGCCGCGGTGACGCTCATCGAGCAGTCGTTCGACCACCACAACGGCGGCTGGGGCGGCGCGCCGAAGTTCCCGCAGCCGATGACGATCGAGTTCCTGCTCCGGCGAGCCGCCGCGGGGGACCGGCGAGCGCTGCCGATCGCGCGACGCTCGCTCGACAAGATGGCCGACGGCGGCCTCCGTGACCAGCTCGGCGGCGGCTTCCACCGTTACGCGACGGACGCGGTCTGGCTGGTCCCGCATTTCGAGCAGATGCTCTACGACAACGCCCAGCTCGCCCGGTCGTACCTCCATGCCTGGGCGCTCACGGGCGAAGAGCGGTACGGCGCGGTCGCGACCGGCACGCTCTCCTACATCCTCCGGCGCCTCACGACCGATGACGGCGCGTTCGCGTCGAGCGAGGACGCGGACACGGAGGGCGTCGAGGGCGCGACCTTCGTCTGGCGGGCGGACGAGGTCCGCGAGGCACTCGGTGACGACGCCGCCCTGTTCTCGACTGCCTACGGCGTGACCGATGGCGGCAACTGGGAGGGCGCGACCATCCTGTCGCGCGTCCGGCCGGCGGAGGACCTGGCCAGGCTCTACGGGATCCCGGCCGCCGAGGTCGAGAAGAAGCTGGAGGCGGCGCGCGCGCGGCTGCTGCTGCGGCGCGACCGACGACCACAGCCGGCGCGGGACGACAAGGCCCTCGCGTCCTGGAACGGGCTGGCGATCGGTGCGCTCGCCGACGGCGCACGACTCGTCGAGGCCGCCGGCTTCGAGGGCCTCGCCGATCGGTATCTGGCCGCGGCACGGCGCGCGGCAGACGTGATCCTCGGCGGCCTGCTCGGTGAGGACGGCCGGCTCGGGCGATCGTGGAAGGACGGCCGGGCGACGGGCCAGGGCGTCCTGGACGACTACGCGAACCTCGCCGAGGGACTGCTGGCGCTGTACGAGGCGACGTTCGACGAGCGCTGGTTCACCACTGCCCGCCAGCTCGCCGACGCGATCCTCGCGCGGTTCGTGGACCCCGACGGGGGGTTCTTCGACACCGCGATCGATCACGAGCGCCTGGTGACGCGCCCGAAGGACGTCCAGGACAACGCCACGCCATCCGGAAGCGCCGTCGCGACCCTGGTCCTGCTCCGGCTCGCCGCGTTCTCCGGCGAATCGCGCTACCGCGAGGCTGCCGAGCGTGCCCTCACGACGATCACGCCATTCATCGCCCGCTACCCGACCGCATTCGCGATGTGGCTCCAGGCCATCGATCTCGCGCTCGCTCCCGTTGCGGAGGTGGCGATCGTCGGCGACCCCGGAGACGAGGCCACCCGAGCGCTCCTCGGCGTTGCACGCGGTGGGTATGCGCCAAACCGGGTCGTCGCGCTGCGCGCGTCCGAGGGGGTGCCGACGTCCGTCCCGCTGCTCGAGGAACGGACCCTCGTCAAGGGCCGCCCCACGGCCTACGTCTGCCGCGGCTTCGCGTGCCGGCTGCCCGTGACCGATCCAGAGGCGCTCCGCGAGCAGCTCGCCGAAATCACCGCCGCGGTCTGACACGAGCAGGAGGAGAACCACATGGCCGACGTCCGTCTCGAGGGAACCCGCATCGAAGAGCTGGAGGCGCAACCCAGCCTGGCCGTCCGCGTCCAGCAGAAGATGGCCGACCTCGACCTGGCCAAGGCGTTCGACACATACCTGCCGAAGGTTGGGGCCCGGGCCGAAGAGCTCGGGGTGTCGCACGCTGGTGCGCCCTATGGCCGCTACCACCAGTTCGGGCCTGAGATCGTCGACGTCGAGATCGGCCTCCCGGTCGAGACCGCTCCCGACGGGGTGGTGGAGCTCGCGGCGTGCGAGAGCGGCGAGGTCGGCGCCTCCGAGCTGCCAGCCGGGCTGGTCGCCCGAACGACGCACCTCGGGCCGTACGACACCTTGCCGCAGGCCTACGACACGTTGCACGAGTGGATCCACGCACAGCCCGGCGTCGACGACGGCGATGCGCCGTGGGAGTCCTACGTCGACAAGCCGGGGGACGGCGACACGTCCGGGTTGCGAACGGACATCGTCTGGCCCCTTCAGAAAGAAGGCTGAGGCAGCTCCGCCGAGGCGCGCTTACGCCGCGGCGCCCACGCCGAGGCGCTTACGCCGAGGTCGTGCCGCCGCCGGCCGTGGTGTTCGCCGGGGCGTCGTCCGCCGGCTCGTCGTCCTTGCGGACCTTGTTGATCTCCTCGCGGGCCTCGCGGACGCCCTGCCCGAACATCCGCCCGATCTGCGGCAGCGTCTTCGGGCCTCGCACGATCAGGACGATCACCAGGATGACGAGCAGGACGAGCAGGATGTCGTTCACGCGGGGGATGGTACGCCACCGCCCTTGACATCGACGACATACAACCGTATGGTTGTACTAATGCAGATCGTTCCCGCCGACTTCGACCGCATGTTCGGCGCCCTGGCCGACCCGACGAGGCGCGACATCGTTCGCCGCGCCATCGGCGGCGACGAGGGCATCCTCGAGCTTGCCGGGCACTACCCGATGAGCTTCGCGGCCGTGCAGAAGCACGTCGCGATCCTGGAGCGGGCGGGGCTGATCACCAAGGACCGGATCGGACGCCGCAAGGTCGTCCGGGCCAACCTCGAGGGGCTGCGGATCGTTCGCCGCCTGCTCGACCAGTACGAGGAGCTGTGGCGCTCGCGGATCGGCCGGATGACCGAGCTGCTCGCCGAGGAAGCGCCGATGGCGCAGAAGGAGACCGATCGATGACCGTGACCGCCGTCCGCAAGGACCCTGAGAAGCTGACGATGACCCTCGACGCCGAGTTCGAAGCCACGCCCGAGCGCGTCTGGCAGCTGTGGGCCGACCCGCGCCAGCTCGAGCGCTGGTGGGGCCCGCCGGGGTACCCCGCGACCTTCACCGCGCTCGACCTCCGGCCCGGAGGCCGCGCCCAGTACTACATGACCACGCCCGAAGGCGATCGGCCGGCCGGCTACTGGGACATCGTCGACGTCGATCCACCGCGGCGCCTCTCCGTCCATGACGGCTTCGCCAACCCGGATGGCACCCCGAACACCGAGATGGGGTCGGGCGAGATGTACGTGACGATCGAGGAGCTCGGCGAGGGCCGAACCCGCATGTCCATCGAGAACGTGTTCCCCGATACCGGAACGATGGAGCAGCTGCTGGCGATGGGCCAGGAGGAGGGCATGAAACAGGCCCTCGGCCAGATCGATGCCATCCTTGCCGAGGGCACGGTCGCCGGCGTCACGAGCTGACCCAGACCGAGCAAACCGAACGAGAACGGAGATTCGTGATGACGACCACGACGGCAACCGAGCCGATCACCAAGACCCTCGAGGTTCCGGGCGCCTCGCTCGCCTACGACGTCCGGAAGAGCGAGACCACAACCGAGCCGCCACTCGTCCTCATCGGCTCGCCCGCGGGCGCCGGCGGCTTCCCGAGCCTCGCCTCGCACTTCCCGGACCGGACGATCGTGACCTACGACCCCCGCAACAACGGCGAGGGACGCAGCACGGCGGACGATCCCTCGGTGCCGATCACCGCTGCCGTCCAGGCCGACGACGTCCATGCCGTCATCGAGGCGATCGGTGGCGGTCCGGTCGACATGTTCGCGAGCAGCGGTGGGGCCATCGTGTCGCTCGCGCTCGTCGCGAAGTACCCGAATGACCTCCGGACCCTGGTGGCCCATGAGCCGCCGCTTGCCGCCCTCGTCGAGGATCGCGAGCAGGCACTCGCGGCCAACAAGGCGATCCACGACGCCTACATGGCGGGCGGGGCCGGCGCCGGCATGGGCAAGTTCATGCAGGTCGTCCTGCACGGCGGCGAGTTCACCCCCGAGGTCGTGGCGGCACCCGGGTTCGATCCCGCCATGTTCGGCATGCCGGCGGGCGAGGATGACGGCGTCCGAACCGACCTGATGCTCGCCCACAACGTGGTCTACCTGACGAGCTTCGAGCCGGACTTCGAGGCGATCAAGCGGGCGCCGACGCGGGTCGTCCTGGCGGTCGGCGAAGAGTCGAACGGCAACCTCGCCCAGCGCGGTGGCGAGGCCGCGGCGGAGCGCCTCGGGAGCGAGGCCGTCAAGTTCCCCGGCGATCACGGCGGGTTCATGGGCGGCGAGTACGGCCAGCCGCCCGGCAAGCCCGTGGAGTTCGCCGCGAAGCTCCGCGAGGTCCTGGCTGGGTAGCCCCAGCGCGCGTACTTCGAGACCCCGGCGCCGCCGGCCGATCTGGCCGGCGGCGCCTCCGATTCCTCGGCGAGAAGTCATGCCAATCGCGACATGAACGATATGCAGCGATTGGCATGGGTTTGCACACAGGCGGAAGGCGGTCCCCGGCTATCGTGATCGGGTGGCCTCGCCGAATCCGCTGCTCGTTTTCGGGCCGCGCTCGACCACCTATGACTTCGGGCCTGCGCACCCGCTGACCCCGCGGCGGTTCGGGCCCGGGATCTCGCTGCTCGAGGCGCTCGGGGCCGTGCCTGGTCTCGCCCCCGAGCCGGCCTCGGACGAGGAGCTCGGCTGGATCCACGACGAGGCGTACATCGAGACGGTCAAGGCGTTCTCGCGGGAGCCGGATGGGCTGGGGCGCGCGGGGATCGGCCCGGGCGACACGCCCGCGTTCCCGGGGATGCACGAGGCGTCGGCGGCCGTTGCGGGCGGCTCGCTGCGGGCGATGGAGTCGATCCTCCGCGGCGACGTGCTCCACGCCTTCCAGCCCGGCGGTGGGCTCCACCACGCGATGCGCCATCGGGCCGGCGGGTTCTGCGTCTACAACGACCCCGCCCTTGCGATCGCCCGGGCGCGGCGAGACGGGTTGCGCGTCCTGTACGTCGACCTCGACGTCCACCACGGCGACGGCGTCCAGATGATTCATTGGGCCGACCCCGGCGTGCTCACGATCTCGATCCACGAGACGGGGATGGCGCTCTTCCCCGGCACCGGCTTCGCAGACGAGCTCGGCGCGCCGGGCGCGGAAGGGACCAAGGTCAACATCCCGCTCGACCCGGGGACGGGGGAGCGCGGCTGGCTCGCGGCGCTCGAGGCCGTCCTGCCGGCGCTCGCGGAGCAATTCCGGCCCGAGGTCGTTGTCTCCCAGCACGGAGCCGATTCGCACGCGTTCGATCCGCTGGCACACCTCAAGGTCACGACGACCGCGATGGGCCGGGCCGCGCGCCTCGTTGACGAGCTCGCGCACCGCTGGGCGGGCGGTCGCTGGCTCGCCACGGGCGGCGGCGGCTACGACGTCTACCGCGTGGTGCCGCGCACGTGGAGCCACGTCTGGCTCGCCCAGAATCACGCTCCCGTGCCGGAGGCGCTCCCGGAGGCGTGGCGGGAGGGCTGGGCGGATGACGCTGCGACCTACGGCCAGGCACCGATCCCCACGACCTTTGACGATCCGCCCGACGCAGGTCAGGTGCGTCGGCCGGCGGACGACGCGGCGGATGCCCGTGCGTCGCTCATCGCCGAGGAGGTGCTCGAGCTCGTGCTGCCGAGGTTGCGGGCGACCCTCGGCGCCTGAGGCGGCCGCGTCCGGCAGCGCCGGGAGGGAGGCGCGCCAAGGACTCGAACATCCGTACGAAACCGAGCGGGCGCGACAACGGACGCGAGCGTAGAATCCCGGGTCCCGTGAGCCCAGCCGTCGCCGCCGATCCGCTCGCGCCGTTCTCGCCCGCCGTCCGGGCCTGGTTCGAGTCGGCCTTCGAGGCGCCCACCCCTGCGCAGACCGGCGGCTGGGCATCGATCTCGACCGGTCGGCACACCCTCATCCATGCCCCGACAGGGAGTGGCAAGACCCTTGCGGCGTTCCTGTGGTGCCTCGATCGGCTGGCCCGCGATCCCTCGCCGCCGCCGTCGAAGACGAGCCCCGGCAGCGTCCGAGTGCTGTACGTCTCGCCGCTGAAGGCCCTCACCTACGACGTCGAGCGAAACCTCCGGGCGCCGCTGCACGGGATCGGGCTGGCGGCGCAGCGGCTCGGTGAGCCCGAGCCCCGGATCTCGATTGCTGGAAGGACCGGTGATACGCCCCAGCAGCAGCGTCGCGAGCTCGCGAAGCATCCGCCGGACATCCTCGTCACGACCCCCGAGAGCCTGTACTTGCTGCTCACCAGCGCGGCCCGCGAGACCCTCCGCGGCGTGGAGACCGTGATCCTCGACGAGGTCCACGCGATCGCCGGCACGAAACGCGGGGCCCACCTGGCGCTGTCACTGGAGCGCCTGGAGCGACTCCGGCCGGAGGGTGCCGAGCCACTCCAGCGGATCGGACTCTCGGCGACGCAGCGGCCACTCGAGACGATCGCCCGCTTCCTTGGCGGGATCGGGCCGGGGCGCGAGGTCGAGATCGTCGACGCCGGGAGCCGCAAGACCCTCGACCTCGAGGTCATCGTCCCGGTCGAGGACATGGCCCGCCTCGGCGAGGTCCTCCCACCCGACCAGCAGCCCGGCGGGCCGGTCGCATTCGGCGACATGCGGTCGAGCATCTGGCCGGCCATCCACCCGCGCCTCCTCGAGCTGATCAGGAGCCACCGCTCGACGATCGTCTTCACGAACAGCCGCCGGCTCGCCGAGCGGCTCGCCCAGCGGCTGAACGAGCTGGCCGGCGAGGAGCTCGTGCGCGCGCACCACGGCTCGATCGCCCGAGAGCAGCGGCTCCAGATCGAAGAGGACCTGAAGGCCGGCCGGATCCCGGGCCTCGTTGCGACCTCGAGCCTGGAGCTCGGCATCGACATGGGCGCCGTCGACCTGGTCGTCCTCGTGGAATCGCCGACGAGCGTCGCGTCCGGGCTGCAGCGGGTGGGTCGCGCCGGGCACCAGGTCGGCGAGCCGTCGAAGGGAATCCTCTTCCCGAAGTTCCGCGGCGACCTGCTCGAGTCCGCGGTCGTCGTCAAGCGGATGCACGACGGGTCGATCGAGACCACGATGATGCCGCGAAACCCGCTCGACGTCCTCGCGCAGCAGCTGGTCGCCATGGCCGTGATGGACCGCTGGACGGTCGCGGAGCTCCTCGAGCTCGTTACCAGGGCGGCGCCGTTCGAGACACTCTCCCGAGAGGCCCTCGAGGCCGTGCTGGGGATGCTGGCGGGCGCCTATCCGTCGGACGAGTTCGCCGAGCTCAAGGCCCGGCTCACCTGGGACCGCGTGACGGACGTCGTCGAGGGCCGGCGGGATGCGCGGGTCGTCGCGGTGACCAGCGGCGGCACGATCCCGGATCGCGGGCTGTTCGGGGTTTTCCTCGCGGGCGAGGCGGGCACGCCGGGCCGGCGCGTCGGCGAGCTCGACGAGGAGATGGTCTACGAGCTCCGGGCCGGGATGCACGGTGACGTCATCGTCCTCGGCGCCTCGAGCTGGCGGGTGCTGGACATCACGCCGGACCGCGTGATCGTGGAGCCGTCGCCCGGCGTGCCCGGCAAGCTGCCGTTCTGGAAGGGCGATTCGATCGGGCGGCCGGTCGAGCTGGGGCGAGCGATCGGGGAGTTCCTGCGGGAAGCCGAAGGCGAGCTTGCGCGTGGCGACCGCGGCACCCGGTCGCTGACGGCGCGCCTCCGCGAGCAGCACGACCTCGACGAGCTGGCCGCAGCAAACCTCGTCGCCTACCTGGACGAGGAGCGCGAGGTCGCGGGCGCGCTCCCAACCGACCGGCGGCTGATCGTGCAGCGCTTTCGCGACGAGCTCGGCGACTGGCGTCTCGTGATCCTCTCGCCGTTCGGCGGCCGCGTCCACGCGCCACTCACCCTGGCGATCGAGTCCCGGCTCAGGGAGCGCCTGGGCATCGAGGCCCAGACCATCTGGTCCGACGACGGCATCGCCGTCCGACTGCCCGAAGGCGAGGGAGACGGGGACGCCCGGCGCCTGGCCGAGATCGAGGCGCTGCTCTTCCCGTCGGCGGACGAGGTCGAGGACCTGGTCGTCGAGGCGGTCGGCGGGTCGGCGCTGTTCGCGTCGCGGTTCCGGGAGAATGCCGGCAGGGCCCTGCTCCTGCCCCGACGCCGGCCGGGGGCGCGGACGCCGCTCTGGCAGCAGCGCCAGCGGGCGGCGGACCTGCTCCAGGTCGCGTCGCGGTACGGGTCCTTCCCGATCCTCGTCGAGACGTACCGCGAGGTCCTGTCCGACGTCTTCGACCTCGATGCGCTCCGTGAGGTGCTTGGCGGCATCGAACGTCGCGAGATCGCCGTCCACGGGGTCGAGACGGCCAAGGCCTCGCCGTTCGCGTCGTCGTTGCTGTTCGACTACGTCGCCGCCTACATGTACGAGGGTGACGCGCCCCTGGCGGAGCGGCGGGCGGGCGCGCTCGCGCTCGACCGCGACCTCCTGCGCGAGCTGCTCGGCCAGGAGGAGCTCCGGGAGCTGCTGGATCCGGAGGCGCTGGCGGACCTCGAGCTCTCGCTCCAGGCTCTGATCGAGGAGCGCCAGGCCGACACCGGCGAGCACCTCCACGACCTCCTGCGGCGCCTCGGGGACCTCTCCACCGACGAGGTGGCGGCGCGCTCGGTCGGCGGCGCGGAGGCCGCCGGGCCGTGGCTGCGCGAGCTCGTGGCGAGCCGCCGCGCGGTCGAGGTGCGGATCGCCGGCGACGAGCGCTGGATCGCGATCGAGGACGTGGCGCGGTACCGGGACGGCGTGGGTGCCTCCCCACCACGAGGCGTTCCCGAGGCATTCCTCGTGCGCGTGACGGGGGCGCTCGACGGGTTGCTGGCGCGATTCGCCCGCTCCCATGGGCCGTTCCTGGCTCCGGAGCCGGCACGGCGCTGGGGGCTGCCGATCGGCGTCGTCGAGGACGCGCTGGCGCGGCTGCTCGCCGCCGGGACGCTCGTTCGGGGCGAGTTCCGGCCCGGCGGCTCGGAGCGAGAGTGGTGCGACCCAGAGGTCCTCCGCCTGCTCCGGCGACGCTCGCTCGCCCGGCTCCGGCGCGAGGTCGAGCCGGTGGATCCCGAGACGCTCGGGCGCTTCCTGCCGGCCTGGCAGGGCGTCGCGCCGGTCGGGGCAAACCTCGCGCCGCTTCGTGGCACCGCCGCGCTGGAACGGCTCGCCGAGGTGGTCGACCAGCTCGCCGGAGTGCCGATTCCCGCCTCCGTGCTGGAGCGTGACGTCCTGCCGGCACGCATCCCGGGCTACCAGCCGCGACTCCTCGACGAGCTCGGCGCCCTCGGCGAGGTCGCCTGGGTCGGTCACGGCAGCCTCGGGCGCGACGACGGGCGAGTCGTGCTCCACCGGCCCGGCCGTGAGGTGCTGCTGGGCGCGACCCTGGACGCAGGTACGAAGCCCGGTTCCGCCATCCATGACGCGATCAGGGACCAGCTCGCCAACCGCGGTGCCTCGTTCTTCCGGGCGATCCAGGGCGCCGCGGCGCGCACCGGCGCCGCGACGGACCGGGAGTGCCTCGACGCCCTCTGGGACCTCGTCTGGGCCGGCGAGGTGACCAATGACACCTTCGCCCCGCTCCGGGCGCTGCGCTGGAAGCGACCGAGCCGATCCGGCGGGAACGGCGCCCGGCGCCCGCGCATGGGCCGCCTGACCACGCTCGGACCGCCGGAGGCCGCCGGTCGCTGGTCGCTCGTCGGCAGCGGCCTCTGGGACGGCCCCGCCGTCGCCGCCACAAAGGCGAGCCCAACGGAGCGCGCACACCAGCTCGCGCTGGCGCTCCTGGACCGCCACGGCGTCCTGGTTCGCGAATCGGTGATGGCCGAGGGCGTCGAGGGAGGCTTCTCCGCGGTCTATCCGATCCTCCGCGCCCTGGAGGAAGCGGGCCGCATCCGGCGCGGCTATTTCGTGTCCGGATTGGGCGCCGCGCAGTTCGCGCTGGCGGGCGCGCTGGAGCGATTGCGGACGTTGCGTGACCCCGACGGCGGGAACGGCGATGATTCACTGGTGCACCTCCTCGCCGCAGCCGACCCCGCCAACCCCTATGGGGCCGCCCTTCCGTGGCCGCGCCGGGGCGACGACGACCGGCGTCCGTTCCAGCGCGCGGCCGGCGCGTCGGTCGTCCTGGTGGACGGCCGGGCCGTGCTCTACATGGACCGCGGCGGCAGCTCGCTCCAGACGCTGCCCGCCTTCGATGACCCCGACACGGCCGATCTGGCCCTCCAGGCGCTCGGCGAGCTGGTCGCCGACGGGCGCCAGCGCGAGCTTGTCATCGGCAAGATCGACGGCGAGCCGGCGGGCACCTCCAGGTGGTCCGAAACCCTGCTTGCGGCCGGTTTCGTCAAGGGCTATCGCGGGCTCGTCCTGCGAAGACAGCGCGCGGGAGCGATGATCGCCTGATGCCGGAAGGCGACACGCTCGCAAGAATCGCCGTTGCCCTGCGGCCCTACCTGGCCGGGAGGGTCGTGACGGCTGCCCGCGCCCGGCTCCCGGGGCCGCAGGTCAGTCGCGTCATCGGCCAGAAGATCGACGCGGTCGACGCCGCGGGCAAGAACCTGCTCATCAAGTTCGACGGCGGCCTCGAGCTCCGGACCCACCTCGGGCTCCACGGCTCGTGGCACCGCTACCGTCCCGGCGAGACCTGGCGCCGCCCGCCCTCGCGCGCCGCGCTCGTCCTCGAGGTTCCCGGCGCCGTGGCTGTCTGCTTCGATGCCCCCGTGGTGGAGCTGTTCGAGCGCCGCGCCGAGGTCGTCCACCCGACGATCTCGATGCTCGGGCCGGACCTGCTCGACGAGAAGTACGAGCAGGCAGAGGCGGTCCGCCGCCTCCGCGATCCTTCCCGCAAGGACACCGCGATCGGCGAGGCGATCCTCGACCAGCGCGCCGTCGCGGGAATCGGGAACGTCTACAAGAGCGAGGTCCTGTTCATGGAGCGGGTCGACCCGTTCGCCCCGGTCAAGTCACTCGACGACGACACCCTCGAGCGGATCCTGACGACCGCCCAGCAGCAGCTCCAGGCCAACGCTCGGGCGGGCGCCCCGGCCGGCCGCTCGACGACGGTCGACCTCAAGACCGGCAAGAAGCTGGCCCCATCGCGACTCTGGGTCTACGACCGCGCGGGCCGGCCGTGCCACCGCTGCGGGGAGCTGATCCGCTCCGATTCGCAGGGCACGGAGCTGCCCCGCGTCACGTACTGGTGCGGGAGCGTCGAGTGCCAGGCGCCGGCCAAGGACAAGGCCGCCGCGAAAAACGGCCCGGGCAGGAAGCGCGCCTCCGCGAAGGCGCGATCGAGCAAGTCCGCCTAACCCCCGTCGAGCATCGGCAGCACTCGCGCCGCCAGCACCGAGCGGAAGATGTCGACGAGGAGCGCCGCGCGGTCGACGTCGGGCAGGCTCGGGTCGAGGAGGGGGCCGAGCACCTCGTCGATGCGTTCGCGGCGATCGTCGGCGGCCAGGTCGGGCCGCGCGGTCGCCGACACGTCCCACAGCTCCTCGTACAGGAACCACGCGAACTCGTCGTTGATCAGGCGAGCCTCGATCTCCCATGCCTGGGCCGACTGCAGCGCGGCGCCGACCTCGAGGACTGCCGGCAGGGCGAGCTCGACCAGCTCCTGCAGCCCCCGCTCCTGGCGGTCGCGGAGCTCCGGGAGACTGATGCTCCCGACCGCGGCCGTGCTCAGGACCGCGCCCCAGCGGCTCGCCGACCGCGATGCGGACTTGCTCTCAAGCGTCCGCAGGCAGTCGTGGAACGCGTGGACGACCGCTCTCGCACGCGTCGCGTCGGCGCTGCCGATGGTGAGCAAGGTCTTCTGGAAGTCCCAGAGGCCGTCGGGCGTCGGGTGCTCGAGGAGGGGCTCGAAGGACGTCCGCAATGCCTCGCTGTCGCGCATGGTTCGTATCATCGCGCTGATGTGCGAGCAGTACGTGGGCGTTGCCGCGGCGCCGTTCCGGATCGGCGAACTGTGGCCGTTCACGGAGCGGCTCGAGCGGTTCGGGCTCGCCGGGTTCGGGTGGGGCGCGACGTGGCTCGGGGCGGACGGGGCCTTCCACTCGCATCGGGATATCGGGACGTTCCGCGATGATCCGGCCCGGGAGCGCGTCGGGAGCGAGTTGACCCGCGCGCTGCTCGTCCACCTGCGGCGGCCATCGAAGTTCTCGACGATCGGCATTCCCGACACGCAGCCGTTCGACGACCCGGCGGGCCGCTACACCTTCAGCCACAACGGGGACCTCGTGAACGAAGGCACGTTCCGGAACCGCTACCGCGAGGCCGGCCGCATCCACGGCAAGGCCGACACGGAGGTCGCGGCGCGCTGGCTGGAGGACGAGTGGCAGGAAGCCACTTCGGCCCCCGCGGCCATGCGCAAGCTCCACGAGACCTTCGGCGGGCACGCCAACCTCGCGGTCCTGACTCGCGAGGGCGAGGCCTACCACTACGCCGGCAACGACGAGAACCCGGTCTTCACGTTCGAGCTCCCGGTCGGCGGCGAGACCGTCCGCCTCGCGTGCACCGGCATGTACTCCCTCGATCGCTCGGTCTTCAAGTACGTCGCGCCGGAGGCGTCGAACCGCCGGATCGTTCCGCGGTCGAGCACGGCCAGCCTCGAGGCCGGGAGCCCGTAACAACCGATTGACAGGCGCGTCCTCCACGCGCACTTTGCGCGCACCCATTGCGCGGGCAGCGCGGAGGGGGAGGACGGGCATGGCGGTCGAAGCCGTCGCCGGAGCGCCGGCGACCCCGATCGAGGGTGAGGATCTCGGCGCGCGCCCGACGGACCGGCTCCCGGTCCGCCAGCTCTTCCAGCTTTCGGTGTACTGGCTCGGCATCCAGGCGATCTGGGGCGGCGTCGGCGTCTTCACCCAGGAACGCATTCCCGACCTCGTGCCCGCCGGCCAGGGTGGCTCGTACCTCGCGCTCACGGGCTGGCTGATCCTGCCGGTCGTGCTGGCGGTCCAGCCGACCGTCGGGATGATCAGCGACTACACGATCAGCCGCTGGGGCCGTCGGAAGCCGTACATCGCGATCGGGGCGACGCTGGACGTCGTGTTCCTCATCGGCCTCGCGACATCGCAGACGTACGTGTCCGTGCTGGCCTTCCTCGCCCTGCTCCAGTTCAGCTCGAACTTCGCGCAGGGCCCGTTCCAGGGCTACGTGCCGGACCTCGTGCCCGCGGAGCAGGTCGGGCTCGCGAGCGCCCTGATCGGCGCGATGCAGACGATCGGGTTCGTGATCGGAAACGGGATCGTCGCGTTCGCCGCCGCGACCGGCGACTACACGCTGCCGATCATCGTCCTCGGGCTCGTCGAGCTGGCGACGGCGATCGGGACGATCGTCTGGGTTCGCGAGGGGACGGCCGCGAAGCCGCGCAACGGCCGGTCGTGGGTCTCGATCGCGCTGTCTGCATGGGGCCTCGACATCCTCAAGGAGCGGAGCTTCGTCTTCCTGGTCCTGAGCCGGCTCATGTTCATCGCCGGAATCAACGTCCTGCTCGGGTTCTACGTGCTGTTCGTGACCCGGGTGTTCGGCTTCGACGGCGACGAGAAGGCCCTCTGGATCACCGGCATCGGCGCTGTCGTCGCGGTCTTCACCGCGATCGCGACGATCCCGTCGGGGATCATTTCGAACCGCGTCGGGCGCAAGCCGATGATCTACCTGGCGGCGGCCGTTGGGTCCGTCGGGCTGGTCGTCGCGGCGCTCGCTCCCTCGCCGGTGATCCTCCTCGTCGGGGCGACGCTGATCGGGATCGGCTCGGGCACGTTCCTCGCGGTCGACTGGGCCCTCATGACCGACATCATCCCGAAGGCCTCGTCCGGTCGGTTCATGGGAATCTCCAACCTCGCCGTCGGCCTCGCAGGCCCGGTGGCGGCGCTCGTCGCCGGCCCGATCATCGACGTCGTCGGCGGCACGGCCGAGACCGCGGACGGCCCCCGAGCGGCGTTCCTCGCCGGCGTCGCGTTCTTCACGCTCGCCGCCGTCTTCCTGCGCCCCGTCGACCCTCGACCGCGCGAGCTCGTCGCTGCAGGGGCCGGCTAGGCGCCACGGGTCGCATTTGATCGGCGGGACCTTTGTCGGGGCAACAACTCCCGGTTCCGTTCGGTAAACTCCCGCGCAACGTGCCTCCAAGACAGAGCGGCCGCGCCACGACCGACGGAAGCGTCATGGTCATCGGCGGGGCCGAAGACAAGATCCGCGACCGGGTCATCCTGAACCGGTTCTGCGAGCTCGCGGGCGGGCAGGACGCCGTCGTGGTCGTCATCTCGACCGCATCGTCACTCGGCTACCTGGCGGGCGAGCGCTACCGCGAGGTCTTCACGGGCCTCGGGATCGGCGAGGTCCGGCCGTTGCATGCGATGACCCGCCAGCAGGCCAACGACGAGGGCTACGTCCGCCAGGTCCACGACGCGACCGGCATCTTCCTGACCGGCGGGAACCAGCTTCGGCTGTCGTCGACGATCGGCGGCACGCTCCTTGCCGAGGCGGTCCTCGAGCGGTTCCGGAACGGCGCCGTGGTGGCCGGCACGTCGGCGGGCGCCTCCGCGATGTCGAGCCACATGATCGCGTTCGGCGCGTCCGGCGGGACGCCGAAGCACCGGATGGCGGCGCTCGCGGCGGGCCTCGGCGTGCTTCCGTCGGTCATCGTCGACCAGCACTTCCAGCAGCGCAACCGCTACGGCCGGCTGCTCTCGGTCATCGCCCAGAACCCGTCGCTCCTCGGTCTCGGGGTCGACGAGGACACGGCGGGCGTGGTGGGTCCGGACGGCGTGATGGAGATCATCGGGCGCGGGAGCGTCACGATCGTCGACGGCTCGACGGCCGAGACGGACGCGTGGGATGTCCACGGCCATCGTCCGGTGATGATCAGCGGCGTGACGCTGCACGCGCTCCCAGCGGGCTACAAGTTCGACCTGCGCCACCGTCAGCGCGTCCAGGCCGCCACCCTCACGGCCATCGAAGGCGGAGCGATCGCCTCCAGCTGACGCGAGCGTCGATTTCGCGGGTCCGTTTTCGCGCCTCGATCGGCTAGGCTGAACGCCCACATCGGACCGGCCGCACGCGCACAGCAGAGCAGGGGAGGCCGCATTGGCGAAGGCCGCGACGCGTGAGACGTCGCCCGACACGAAGACCGTCGCCACGAAGAGCCGGAGGCCGCCACGCGCCAAGCGAAACGGCGCGGGAGCGAGCGCCGCGACGAAATCGAAGCCCCTCCCGACCCTCCGGATCCTCGAGACCCGCGTCCTCCGCGGCCCCAACTACTGGTCGCGCCAGCCCGTCGTGAAGCTGCTGGTGGACCTCGGCGTCCTCGAGGAGTTCCCCAGCAACAAGATCCCCGGGTTCGTCGACGGCCTGCTCGCGTGGATGCCGTCCCTCGAGGATCACGCCTGCTCGCTGAACCGCCGCGGCGGCTTTATCACCCGCCTGAAGGACGGCACCTGGGTCGGCCACATCGCCGAGCACATCGCGCTCGAGCTCCAGAACCTCGCCGGCACGCAGGTCCACCACGGCAAGACCCGCTCGGCCGGCGAGACCGGCCAGTACAACGTGATCTATGAGTACCGCGAGGAGGCCGTCGGCATCGAGGCCGGTAAGGTCGCCGTCCGGATCGTCAACCACCTCGTCGCCCCGCGCGACTCGGAGCAGGCGTTCGACTACGTTGCCGAGCTCGAAGGCCTCATCCTCCTCGCCGAGCGGCAGGCCTTCGGGCCATCGACCCAGGCGATCCTCGACGAGGCGGCCTCACGAGACATCCCGTTCCTGCGGCTCGATCGGGCCTCGCTGGTGCAGCTCGGCCAGGGCGTCCATCAGCAGCGCATCCGGGCGACGATGACCTCCCGGACGTCGGCGCGATCGGGGTCGACGTCGCCTCCGACAAGGGCCTCACCAACCGCCTCCTCGACTCGGCCGGCCTGCCGGTACCGAAGGCCGAGGTGGTTCGCACGGCAGACACGGCCGTCGCGGCCGCGAGGAAGATCGGCTTCCCGTGTGTCGTCAAGCCGCTCGACGGGAATCACGGCCGCGGCGTCCACCTGAACCTCCGCACCGACGACGACATTCGAGGGGCGTTCGACGGCGCCCGCCGCGAGAGCCGCTCGGGGGACCTGGTCGTCGAGACCTTCATCACCGGCAACGACTACCGCTGCCTCGTGATCGGCGGCAAGGTCGCAGCGATCGCGGAGCGCGTGCCGGCGAGCGTCGTCGGCGACGGCAAGCGCACGGTGCGCCAGCTCGTCGACGAGACCAACGCCGACCCTCGCCGCGGCATCGGCCACGAGAAGGTCCTCACGCGGATCAAGGTCGATGGCGCCGCGGAGGCGCTGGTCCAGGCACAGGGCTTGGAGCTCGACGCCGTGCCGCCCAAGGGCACCCGCGTCAAGCTCGCGCTCACCGGCAACATGTCGACCGGCGGGACCTCGATCGACCGCACCATCGAGGCCCATCCGGACAACGCCGAGATCGCCGAGATGGCCGCGCGCGTCGTGGGGCTCGACGTCGCCGGCATCGACTTCATCTGCCCGGACATCACCGTGCCCGTTCGCGAGACGGGCGGCGCGATCGTCGAGGTCAACGCGGCCCCCGGCTTCCGGATGCACACCAACCCCACCGAGGGTGAGCCGCAGTACGTCGCGAAGCCGGTGATCGACCTGCTCTTCCCGGCCGGGGCGCCGGCCCGGATCCCGATCCTCGCCGTCACGGGCACGAACGGCAAGACCACGACCGTCCGGATGATCGCCCACATCCTGAAGCTGATGGGCCGCCGGGTCGGGATGACCTCGACGGACGGGATCGTCGTCGATGGGCGGATGATCCGGCGCGGCGACATGTCCGGCCCGAAGTCGGCCCGGATGATCCTCCAGAACCCGACGGTCGATACCGCGGTCTTCGAGGTGGCGCGCGGCGGCATCCTGCGCGAGGGCCTCGGGTTCGACCGGGCGGACGTGGCGGTCATCACCAACGTGACCGCCGACCACCTCGGGCTCGGCGGGATCGACACGCTCCGCCAGCTCTCGGACGTCAAGGGCGTGATCGTCGAGGCAGTGCCGCGGACCGGCACGGCCGTGCTCAACGCCGACGACCCGTACGTCTCTCGCCTCGCCTCGGAGACGCGCGGGCGGGTGATCCTGTTCTCGATGGAGACGGAGAAGGGCCAGCGCGGCTTCGATCGGGTCGATGGCTTCACCAGCCGCGGCGGCGCCGCGTTCGTGGTCCGGAAGACGCCCGACGGCGACCAGATCGTGCTCCGCCACGGGCCCCGGATCATGCCGGTGCTGTACACCCACCTGATCCCGGCGACGTTCGGTGGCAAGGCCCGGATGAACGTCGCGAACGCGCTGGCCGCGGCCGCGGCGGCGTGGGCGACCGGGGCCCACCTCCACGACATCCGCCAGGGGTTGCGGACGTTCACGACGTCGTTCTTCCAGGCGCCGGGGCGCCTGAACTACCTCGAGGTCGGCGGCGTCCGGGTCGTCATCGACTACTGCCACAACGTGGACGGGATGCGGAACCTCGCCGACTTCGCACCGGAAGATGGCGGGCGACAACGGCTCGACCGTCGCCGGCGGTGGAGCGTCCGGACGCCACGGGCGGGCGATCGGCGTCATCGGGATGCCGGGCGACCGCCGGGACGAGGACATGCGCGAGTACGGCTCATTGGCCGCGGGCGCCTTCGACGAGATCATCGTCCGCGAGGACCGGAACCTCCGGGGTCGAGCGCCAGGGGCGACGGCGACGATCGTCGCGGACGGCGTGCGCCACGCCCGCGAGCAGGGGACGGGCAGGACGCTGCGGGTCGACAAGGTCCTCCACGAGCTCACCGCCGTGAAGACGGCCCTACGCCGCGCCAACCCGGGTGACCTCGTGGTGATGTGCGTCGACGACTCGGTCGCCGTCTACCGCGAGGCGATGGCGTCGGCCGGCAAGCGCGACGGCGGCACGGCCTACGCCGACCCCGACGAGGCCTCGGTCCTCGAGGCGCCGGAGGGCTAGCTCGTCTTCTCAGTCAGGGTCGCTCAATGTCACGTGAGCGGCCGCTCGCTCCGTCATCCGCCCGATCCGCCTTCGCCGCCCTCTCCGTTCATGTCGAACGCGGGTGCGACCTGAATACCGGCCGCAGTAAAGCCGCAGACGGGCTGGAACTGGTCGGGAAGAAGGACCTCGACTTGAGCATCCACGCCCAAGATCGCGATCGAGGCCGTCAGCGGCCGTGCGAGCGTCGGCGGCGGGCAAACAATTCCCCAGCTGAAGTCAAGGACGAATTCGTCCACGATCGGCCAAGGCTGCGGTGGTGGGTCGTGTCGACTTTCGTCAAGGGTGACACCTACCCGATCCACGATGTGCGCGGGCGGATAGACGTTCACGAGGCACGGCTGCCCGGAGTCCGTTCGGCGGACGAGGATCACAGTCGCGCCTGGATCGGGGATCCATTGCGCGACGAGGTCGACCTGCGACCTGGCGCATGCTGCTGCCGCCGAAGGAGCGGGCGAAATTGCTGTTTGCGGGGCGGACGTCGCGTTGGTCGGCGGCGTGATGGACGGCACGACGGTTGCCGAAGACCCCGCGGAGGAGGGTGGACGCGAGATCGCACCGGTGCCCTGACCACACGCGGCTACGACCACCAAGGGAACGATCAACAAGCTCGCCAGGCGTTTCATCGACATGTCTTCGACGTGGGCGTGCCGTAGTAGGTGACGAGCATGCGTTTCAGTCGGCGTGTCGTGATGTCACGTGAGGCACGTGATCACTCAGCACCAAAGGCTTGGTACCACTCGGCGTATGTCTCACGATCGGGAACCCACGCTCGCGGGTCAGGGTCAGGGTCAGTGCCGACGCGACCCAGCAGGATCAGGTGGCGCCGGCCCGACGTATCGGTCATGACAAGTAGGGCGATGTCTGACGCCGTTCTGACAGGTCCTGGCGGGGGAGGCACGACGGTGACCATAGAGTTGGAGTCGATCCCTATCAGTTGCTGCGCGACTTGGACCGCGTAGATGCATGCAGACGTCGAATCCAGTTGGCAGTTAATGCCGGGCGCCGTGTCGACGAAGATTGTTGGGCTCGCCCCCGGCGAAGGTTGAGTGGAACCGCAACCCAACACGAGAGCGGCCGCCAGCACAAGTGTCGATGCGAGTCGGCGCGAACCGGAGGGATCGCTTACGACGGTTGCCATCAGTCAGCGTCGCTGACTGTCACGTGAGAGGGCCAGCATCTCCTGCGCTTTCCTAGGCGGGGCTAACGCAGCCGGCCACGAGTCTTGGACCCATTTCCGACGGCATGATCCTGTATCGCCTACCCGTTACTGCCACCAGCTTCCCCGCCGGATCCCGGACCTCGACTTCGAATCCGGCCCATGAACCCGTATAGCCCGGTGGCCAGAACAGCGGCACGCCGCTGTCGGCAATCGCGCCCGTGTCTTCGTCGAGCACAAGGACGGCCTTCGTGCCGAACTCGGCGTCCGCGACAACCAGGTAGGTCTTTGGGTCGTTCAAGCAACCGATGACCTGATTCGGCTCTCCGTCGACGACGGCCAGGGGAACCGGGCCAACTGGCACGACCGCTGAGTCACAACCAAGCAGGCACAGCGCGAGCGCAAGAGTGGCGGCACCTCGACGCATGCGACTCCCTCTACCCGTGCTCAGTCAGCGACGCTTAAGGTCACGTGAACGCGCACGTGGACGCCGGACAAGAAGCACAGCGCCAAGGACGCCTAGCAGACCGGCCGTCGCCAAGATCGCGCCGATACCGAACTGTTGGACCCAGTAGCTGGGAGTCGCGCATAAGCCGGCTGGCAGCGAGTCGAGGGATGCGGTGGCTCGCAGTGACTGGCACGACGTCCAGTCGCCTGCCACCACGGCCAAGCCGAACAGCCCGTACGCGATGAGCCCGAGACCCACTGCGCCGAGCGCGAGCGCAGCACTCCAGCGCGTCGAGCTCGCCTGTCGATCTGTTCGCATCGCTCAGTCAGCGTCGGCGAATTGTCACGTGAGGCCCGGCCGGAAGCGACGCCAAGCGACGACGAAGCCGAGCGCAACCGCGACAGCCGGCAGGAGCGCCCACGGAGGGGCGCCGGGGGTTTCCGCGTAGGGCGCAGTCTCGGTCGAAGGCAGCTCGGACCGGGCAATCAGCCTGAGAATCTCGGCCTTCGTGTTGGCAGCGCGAGCGGCCGGCGGGTAGTAGTCGGAGTTCGAGCCGAAGTACATGGCTTCGTCATAGAACGACCAGCCGCTGTCGACTTTGTGCCAGACGACGACTCGCCCCTCAAACGCAGCGCCAGGGAGGTACTCAGGATGCAGGGTCGCCATGGTGATGATCAGCCTGTCGCCAGTGCTGACGCCGTCACCGTGGAACTCGCCGCAGCTGTGATCCCAACCGTTGAACACGAGCGTTTCGGGTGCGCTGCCTCGGTAGATGGCATCCACTCGGAGCTCGACGTGCCAGTCGTACGGCGATCCGTCCGTGTTGACGTCGACGTTCGCGGACTTCTCGGTCACCGTGGCGAGAAACGCATCCCCGATGATCCAAGGCTCTTCGCGAGGATCGAAGGGCGCGTGACACTCGGCCGAAACTGATGGGGTGGCAGCTAAGGCGGTAAGAAAGGCCAGGCTGAACGCTGCCAGGAGTCCCTCGCGTCTCAAAGCTCCACCTCAGTCAGTCAGCGTCGCTGCATGTCACGTGCCCGTCCGGTGCTCGTAGGCGTCCAGCAGGTCATCCAAGTCTTCGGGATATGCGAAGAAAGCGTCGTCGAGCTGCCCGAAGACGTCGACATTCGGATCGACACGCTCAAGGTCGTCCTGACGAACGAAACGATCGGTCGACGGCATCCCGCCAGGAAACATCGAGCACGCCTCCATCAACAACGCACGCGTCTGAGTGGCGCCGATGGCATCGAGCGCTTCGACCGCGACCGCCGCGTCGTTTCCCGCCGAGTTGAAGAAGTACTGGTTGAAGCCGCCATTCATCACCTCGGACAAGAGCCCGTCGACTACTCGTCTCGCCTCGCTGATGTCCACGGCTTGCTCAGTCAGCGTCGGCGAATGTCACCCGAGGTCGACCCACAGTGTCCACCAACCGAGGATCGAGCCGAGTACTGCAAAGGAGACGAGTGCGGCGGCGATGATGGCGATCGCCTGGAGCCCTGTGATGGACCGGCGCGGGATCGAGTCGTTCATCGGATTCCTCTGCTCAGTCAGCGTCGCGTGAATGTCACGTGAGGATCTTGCCGTCTGCCAGCCAGGCAATGAAGGTCGCGAGATCGGGCGCGGCCCAGTTGCGACTGTCGTCCTCGTGCTCCCACGAGTAGATATTCCGCATCACCTCGCCGGTCGAGTCGATCCCGTAGCCGAACATGTCGCCATTGCCGGCGTCGGCGAAGAACAACAGGTTCGAGAGCGGCATGTAGAACGCGAACCCTGTGCCTGTACGCGCAGCGACGTTGTCCGACGCGATTCGTTCGGTCGGCCAGAGGACGCCGTAGCCGTACTCGGCATGGGTCACGCCGTTGGCCTCAAGGAGCAGCTCCCGTAGGTCGTCAGGGATTTCGTTACCGAGCGTCACCGCCAAGTCGTCGAGCATCTGCTCGGAAGCCGGATCGAGAAGCGCGGCCTCCGGGAAGCTGTAGCGGATCTGATCGCGCCAAACGGTCGGCATGGTCGCTCAGCGTTGTCCAGTGTCACGCGTTCGCGCCGTGGACCATGGGCCGCCGAGCAGCTTCGGGAGCGCCGACGGGTTGCGCATTGTCCACACCCACAGGACGCTCGCGCCGATGCCCACCGCGAGCAGGATGCCGAACGGTGCGTCGCCGAAGCGGTATGGCTACCCGGCACCCACCAGTGCTGTCGTTGGGAGAACTGCCACGAGCCGGGTCTTGAGGTTCCATCCCTGGCGGGCGTGGTCGCGGTCGGCAGCAATCGCAAACACGGCGGCACCGGCGACACCTAGGCCCGCCATCCAGTCATAGAGCGTCACATCAGCTCAGTCAGCGTCGGCAAATGTCCCGTGAGTCTCGCCTCAAGCGCCCGTCAGTCGCACGTAGCGTTGGCGGCCATCATCGCGGTTCCGGGATCGTTCCATCGAAGGCCCGCCGTACCCCGGCCCGTAGAGCTCGATCTTCGCCGCCACTATTGGCTCGCCGTGCAAGTTCCTCCTGGTTCGGGAGGTTCGCAAGCGCGCTCGTCGGCCTGGGCATTGGTGTGGGTGATTGGACCGCAGGCGATGGCGCTGCGGTGGCGGCAGGCGGGCCGACGGTCGGATTGCCCCAGCTGGGCGTTGGCTCCGAGGTACAGGCACACACGGCAAGGGCGAGACAGATCCAACCGAGAGATGATCGAAGGACTCTGACGAACTCGTCCATCGTTCAGTCAGCGTCGCTGAATGTCACGTGAGCGGGTCATGGCGCGTGACCGCCTGCACCAACGCAACCACCGATCCAGGCCTCGGCGAACCTCATCGACCGAATGGAGGTCGAGGTGCTCCATCAGGGTTTCGTCCGAGTCCACGTGCTGCTGTCCCCATGCGGCAAGAAGTTCGGCTTCGCCGTGTCCGAGACGATCAGCTCGGCCGTGGCATGTGGCAGTCGCTCAACGCCGATATTGGCCGACGTTTTGAGCCAGTCGTCAGGTGAGCGCTGAAATCGTGTTTCGATTCCGATAGCCCCGAGCCGGGTGCGTTCCGTCATGGCGAACCGCTCGACTTCGTCCACCAACGCGACGTTCGTTCTGTACTCGGGGTCTGGGGTCATGCTGGATCGGATGAGCTCAGTCAGCGTCAGGTGAATGTCACGTGAGTCGAGATAGGGAGGCAGCTCGACGTCGCCCTTCCTCAACTCCCGAACTGAGACGAGGATCGCGGCCACGGAGATGGCAATGAGGAACGAACCTGTGGCGATCCAAAAGAGCGGTTCATTTTGAATGTCGCCGGCGGGGTAGTCGTGCTTCTGGATGATCTTCACGACGGCGCCCAACGCGACGAGAGGCGCAAGAAGCGAGAAGACATCCAGCGGACAGCAGAGCGACGCCGTAACGGCGCGACGACGCGCAGGTATTCGGCGGTGTCGCGATCACGACCGGTCATATGCAGAACCTACTCCGTCCCCACAAGGCTCAGTCAGCGTCGCTGAATGTCACTCGAGCTCGCCTCGCCTCCGCTTCGAGGTCCGCGACCTCCTCGTCAGTCGCCAGGACAACATGGCTACCGTGCCGCACATATGTCTGACCGACTTCAATTCGGCGCTCCTTGCCGATCGTCGCCTTGACGCGGTACGGCACCCTACTGCGGTCGCGTTCGATCTCTAGAACTGCGGCCTGACCGCCGTCGAGCCACCCGAAGGGCCTGTAGCGCAGTGTGACTGTCGGCTTCGTGTAGTGTCGATGATGTCCTCAATCCGGTCCGCCGTAATCGTCGGATCTCGAATTCCTCTCAAAGTCATGTGACTTTGGCCCGAAGCCAACGACGATGTACCGATCGCCGGTTACTTGGGTGTTTCCAAGTGCCAGCGAGATCCCGAATGAACTCGGCCTTCTGGTCGGCGGTGTCGAGGCGAAGCTCGCGCTTGAACTCAACATTCGTCGTTTCCCAATCTGGAATGAGGGCCCGGACAAGCGCCACTAGAGCGCTCGACTCGGCTTCCATCGCCCGGACTATTGATGCGTAATTTGCTGAAATCTTCCAGCCGCCGCCCATGGTGATCCGAGTGCCGAGCAAACCTGCGTCACGCAGGGCATAGACAAGGCCAGCGATTTGGTGGTCGTCACGCTCCCAGCCGAGCCGCTGAAAGGCGTCGTAGGCGTGGGTCCAGTCCGTTTCGGCGTAGACCTCGTGGCGCTTCTCGGAGAGTTCGCAGACCGCTCGGAGGAAGGCAAGCTGATCCTCATCTAGCCAAACGTCCTGCAGTCCGGGCCAGGCCGGTCCGCAAAGACGCGACGGTGATCTTCCGGGCCTCTTGCGTAATTTCGATCTGATACTGCGCGACTCGACGCTCACCAGCCCCAACTTCTCCAGATCCGACAGCGGCCTCGTAGACGGCCCCCCACGATTTCTCCATCCAGACCCATCTGCGCCGTGATCTCCCGCGCTCCGACCATCAGGAACCGATTGCCCGTCCGTCTAGCGGCGACCGTCGCTCTGAGGACGTCCTCGACTGAATCGACGTATTTCTTTCCTGTCAACGCGGCTTGCGGCTCCCATCCTCCGGCGGCGGCGTGTCGCCAGCCATCGGTCAGTCGGCGCCGCTGAATGCCACGAGGTCCACGGCCAACCTCGGGGTCAAGGCGCAACACCCAAGAAGGCGCACCGGTCCGCCTCGGAAAGCGGTCCCAGCGGCACCTTAGCGAGCGACGGTAGGCCGGAAGGCTCAGCTTGGAGACTGACACTCGGCTCACTGGAGTCTTCGATCAGGAGGCGCACATCGGCCCCTTCGGGTACGTGGTGGAGAGTGTCGTCGTGATCCCCTGGAGAACAGGCCGAGACGTTGTTCTCCTCGTGCCGCCAACCGAGCACGTTGACCTTGACGTCTCCCGAGCCGAAACGATCTGAGCCGAGCATGGGCCGACGTGTGCGGGCCAACGACGTAGTAGGCAGACGACTCATTGCTGTTGTCGGCGACGAAGAACGCAACTTCTCTCCCGAGTTGTTCTCTACCCAGACGCTCTGGCGAGCGAAAACTGCCAACACAGCTCGCCACGGCAGCGGCAACGCAAACGAGCCATAGCAGCTCGATCGGGCCTCCTATCGGAGCGAACCGGCTTCGCACGTACTCAGTCAGTCAGCGTCGGAAACTGTCACGTGGGATCGACCACGGGCCGCCGGAAGAAGTCGAGGTAGTCGAAGCCGCGTTCCCCGAACCGCTGCTCCAGCGCATCGGCCCCGTGCTCCCGGGCAAACGCTCGTTCTCCGTCGTGGATCGGAATGGCCCACACGACTCGTACGTGCCGCTGTTGGAGCTGGCAGTGCTCCAGCAGTCGGGCCCCACAAATACGGCAGGCTGATGAGGATCGCGTCGAGCGGCGACCCTTCGACCCATCCTTCGCCGATTGCGAGAAGGTGGCCGACATCGAGACGATCTGCCTTTGGTCCGACTTGATAGAAGGCGAGCATCCCGAGTCGGTAGAGCATCATCGGGTCGTCTTCCCGGGCAACGACGATGAATTCAAGGCCATGAGGCAAGTCCGAGGTTGCCCGCCACGCCCCGATCGTCGCGAAGGTCCGGAACCCTTGGGTGCGGTCGGGCCGAACCTTCGCGATGTGGAAGTCCGGTAGGGCTTGTTCGATCGGTCCGGGTGTCCAGTGGACGTCTTCGACACGCCCGCGTCCCCAGAACCGCCGATAGTGATCGAGGATCTGATCGGATTTGGTGAGGGGGCTTCTGCCGCGTAGAAACCTCATCCCTCAGGCTCAGTCAGCGTTCGTGAATGTCACGAGGGCAGCTACCTCCGGCCTAATTGTTCTCAGCAGGAGCTGGGTACGCATGCCACCCAGTCGAGGGATCGGGAAACACGATCATTCCGCCCATTCGGGCTGCGTGGGCAACAGCGCGATCGGCAGGGCCAGGAGCGACCGAGTAATCGTCGTCGTCACGCCATCCGCAACTACAGCGCCAAATGTCGACTCCACTATGGCCCGCCACCTCGGCGGCGGCGTGGTTCTCCGACCACCACAAGGTCAGTCGATGATCTGGCCCGCCGTTCATGGCGCGAGTCTTGCACGCGTGCAGCCATCCATGTCCGGCCAGCTCGGCTCAGTCAGCGTGATGACACGAGGCGTGCGAGCTCCTTCGGGTCGTTCACCGGCTTGAGACCGCGCTTGGCGAGGACCTCGTACACGCCCTCGCGGTCCTCGTGGCAGAGGAGCACGATCACCTCTGGCTTGGTCGCGCCCTCCGTGCGGTCCAGCTCGCCGGAGACGGCGGTCGGCTCGTCGATGTAGAGCGGGATTTCGCCCGTCCAGCCGCCCTCGGCGGCGCCGCCGCGAATCTCGCCCGAGCACCGACTCCCGTGTCCGGCCCCGCAGGTAGTGGAGCATCTCCTTCTGGACGAAGCGGTCGGTCCGCGAGGCGATCAGGCGCCCCACGCCGCGTAGCGTGTCGTCCGGTCGGTCGCCGGCAAGGCCGACGATGAAGGTCACCAGCGCGCGGCCGCCCTTGCCATCGGCCTTGCCGCGACCGAGCGTCTCAGCGATCGCCTCGGCGACATCCACCAGCACGCCAACGCCCGCTTCGTTGTGGGCGAAGTCGACGACGACGACCCGCTTGTCGTCCTGGAACACGTTGAGGCGCCCGCGGGAGTCTTCGGTCGTCGGGAGGAACGTCCGCAGCCCCGCGCCGACCTGCGCCAGGGTCGCCCCCATCGCGCGCGCCGCACCCGCCGCCGCCAGCGCATTCGCGACGTTGTGCCGCGCGATGCCGCCGAGCACGACCGGCACGTCGGCGAGATTCGCGAGGGGCCGCCAGCGCTCACCCTCGGCCTCGCCGAGGACGCCGTCGCGCACGATGTAGGCGCGGCCACCGCCGCGCAGGTGCCGCCGGATCCGGGGAGAGGCATCTCCCTCGAGCGAGAAGAACGCGACCTTGCCTCGAACCTTCCGCGCAAAAGCGGCGACGAAGCGGTCGTCCGCGTTGAGCACGACCCAGCCGCTCGGCTTGGTGATCCGCGCGATTGTGACCTTCACCTCGGCCAGCTCGGGCAACGTGTGGATGCCCTGGAGGTCGAGGTGGTCCGAGGAGACGTTCGTGACGACGCTGGCCTCGTTCGACTCGTAGCCGATACCCCGCAGGAGGATCCCGCCGCGGGCGGTCTCGAGCACCGCGATGTCGACGTCGTCGCGGGTCAGGATCTGGCGGGCGCCGCCGAACCCGGTCCAGTCGCCCTGCTCGACCATCTCGCCGTTGACGACGATCCCGTCCGACGTCGTCAGTCCGACCCGCTTGCCGGCCGCGCGAAGGATGTGCGCGGTGATCCGCGTCGTGGTCGTCTTCCCGTTCGTGCCGCTGATCGAGACGATCGGCAGCCGCCGATCCTTGTCGCGGATGTACGACGGACCCGCCCCCGTCGCCTCGTCGATACGCGCGGCGACTCGCGCCAGCAGTCGATGCCGGCCCCGACCGGGGCGGACCGCACCCTTGAACGGGACCTCCCGCTCGACCAGCGCCAGCGCGGATTCCGCGAGCGCCTTCGCGCGGTCCTCCTTCGCCCAGGGGAAGGTCACGATCCAATGCCCCGGGTCGGACGATCGATGGACCAGCACGGGCCCTTCCGAGCCGTCGGGATGCTCGCGGCGCAGCCTGCGGACCCAGGCGACCAGCGCTGCCACACGCGACGGAAGGTCGCTCGCGGGCACGGTCTCGGCGAGCCGGACGAGCATGTGCGGCTCCGGGTCGCGACGTCCGTACCAGGTTCGACGACGGCCGATGCCGACCTCGAGCTTCACCACCGGCTCGAGCCGGTAGAGGTTCGGACCTTCGAGCAGGCGGATCTCGAGCAGGCGCACGTGGCGAGGGTAGCAACGGGTCCCGCCCGCGCGACCCTGGGAATCGACCGTATGCTGCCGCCGTGACGCTCACCGCCGCGCCGGGCTCGCTCGTCTCCGGGGACGAGCTGCGGACGATCGAATCGACTGTCGAGGCGGGCCTGCCCGCGTTCCTCGCCGATCTCGAGCGCCTTTGCTCGATCGACTGCGGGAGCTACACCCCTGCGGGCGTGAACGAGGTCGGAACGTTGGTCGCCGCCGACCTCGCGTCGATGGGGGCGACCGTCGAGCGCCGGCCCGACCCCGCCGGCCGTTTCGGCGACACGGTGATCGGCACCTTCGAGGGCCGGCCGGGCGCGGGTCCACGAATCCTGCTCATCGGGCACATGGACACGGTGTTCGAGGAGGGGACGGTCGCCGAGCGCCCGTTCAAGATCGAGGACGGTCCCAAGGGCCGGATCGTGAAGGCGCCCGGTGCCTCCGACATGAAGGCCGGGCTGCTCGCCGGCCTGCGCGCGATCGCGACGCTTCGCGAGCTCCTCGGCGGCTCGCTCGATGCGATGCCGTTCGAGCGGATCACGTTCGTCGCCAACCCCGACGAGGAGATCGGGTCGCCGAGCTCGACCCCGCACATCGTCGAACAGGCCCGCGAGGTCGACGCCGCGTTCGTGCTCGAGTGCGCCCGCGCCAGCGGCGCGTTCGTGTCCGAGCGCAAGGGGATTGCCGACCTGCGGATCCGCGTCTTCGGGAAGGCGGCCCACGCGGGCGTCGAGCCCGAGAAGGGGCGCAGCGCGATCCTGGCAGGCGCCGACCTCGTCCGGGACATCCACGCGCTCAACGGCCGCTGGCCGGAGGTCACCACGAACGTCGGCGTGTTCAAGGCCGGCACTCGGCCGAACATCGTCTGCGACGAGGCCGAGCTGCACGTGGACGTGCGCGCGACGACAGCCGCCAACCTGGAGCTCGCCCTCACGGCGATTCGGGACCTTGCCGTCGATCCGTCCGTCCCCGGCTGCACGACGGCCATCGAGACGATGGCAGGCTGGGCGCCGATGGAGAAGCTCGAGCGGTCCGGCCGGCTCGCGGACCACGTCATCTCGCTCGCGCGGCGGCTTGGGTTCGAGACGAAGGACGTCGCCACCGGCGGCGCCTCCGACGCGAACACGACCTCGGGGATGGGCGTTCCGACCATCGATGGGCTCGGACCGATCGGCGGGATGGACCACTCGCCGGAGGAGTACCTCGTGGTCGACTCGATCGTGCCGCGCACCGCCTTGCTGGCCGCACTGCTGCTCGAGGTCGGGCGCGACCCGGTCGTCGCCTCGTGGCGGACCTAGCCGGACGCCGCGTCTCCAGCGGCGGACCCTGGGAAGCGCGCTACGGCTACTCCCGCGTCGCGGTCGCGGGCGACTCGGCGTACGTCGCCGGCACGACCGACGCGGGTCCGGACGGGCGCTCCCTCCACCCGGGCGACCCAGCGGCGCAGGCGCGCGCGGTCCTCGAGATCATCGAGCGGGCCCTCAGCGATGCTGGGTTCTCGCTGGCGGATGTCGTGCGGACGCGGATGTACGTGACCGAAGTTGGCAACATCGCGCCGGTCGCCGAGGTTCATGGCGAGGTCTTCGGGCTCGTCCGGCCGGCCTCGACTGCGCTGGTCGCCAAGGCTCTGATCGACCCGTCGCTGCTCGTTGAGATCGAGGCTGACGCCCACCGGGCCTGAGACGCACCAACCCAGGATCGCGCTGCGCCCTCAGGGCAGCGGGGCGAACCCGGTTGCCCGCGCCACGGCCATGAGACCGGCCGCCAGGAGGAGCCCGATCAGCAGGCTGCGGCGCATCGCCACCACGGCGACGCAAATCCCAACGGCCAGCCACTCGATCCCGATGTGGAACGTCGGCGCCCCCGCCGCGTCCTTCCCGACCACGGTGTTGACAGCAGCCAGCGCAGCGAGCACCGCCGGCCCGACCAGTCGCAGGTAGAGCCGCACGCCGTCGGGGAGCCGGTCGAAGCCCGGGAGGAGCATCGGGATCGCCCGGAATGGGTAGGTCACCAGGCCCATGAGCAGGGCGAGGGGGACGAGGGCGACGCTCACCGTGCTGGCCGATCCGGTGACTCGGGGTCGCTGGGCAGGTGGCCTCTGCGCTGCGGGAAGTACGGCACGGCATCCTCGTGGTCGTGAGCCGGCTCCGGGCCGAACGCGAGCTGCCCCTCTCGCTGATGGTCGCCGGCCCCGGGTCGCATGAAGATCCCGGCCAGGGGCCCGATGACGCCACCGGCGATGATCCCGGCCGATGGATCCCAGGCCAGCGCGACGGCCACGGCGATCAGGCCGCCCGTGATCGCCGCCACCAGCTCGCGTCGGCCCGTGATCAGCCCGACGGCGAGCCCGCCCATCGCCGCAGGGAAGATCACGTCGAGTCCGAACCGGGCAGGGTCGGGGATGCTCCCGCCGATCGTCACGCCGATCAGGGTCGCGATGTTCCACGGGATGAAGGTGCTGACGAACGCGCCGATCCAGTAGCCGGGGACGTCGCCGCGCCCGATTCGCCGGAAGTGGGCGATCGCGAGCGCGAATGCCTCGTCGGTCATGGCGTGGGCCATCAGGGCCCGCTGCCATCGCGGCCGGTCAGCGACGTACGGCGCGAGCGCGGCCGCATACAGGAGGTGGCGAGCGTTGAGGAACGCCGTCAGCCCGACGATGGCGAGCCACGAGAACCCACCCGCGACGTAGCCGATCGCGACGAACTGCGCCGCGCCCGCGAAGACGAGGATGCTCATCGCGCTGGCCTCGAGCGGCGAGAACCCGGCGGTCTGCGCGGTGATCCCGTACACGAGCCCGAACCCGCCGGCGGAGAACATGATCCCGAAGGAGTCCTGGAGGAGCTGCCGGCGCGACGCGCGGAGGTCCATCGGCTGACGTTCGGCGGCGGCTTGGGCGACGGCCATCGGCGTCACGATAACCGATGTCGACCGAGCGAAGGGTTACGAATTGATGGCGGCGCGACGCGTTGGCGCGCGTGCACTGGCGTGACGCATCAGCCGCGCGTGCTAGCCCGACGGATGGCCGCGCGCCCGCGCAGTCCTTTCCGTCACAGAGTCACACGACGACTGTTCGTCAGCCTGTTGCTGTCAGGGAGTCACTGCGTGCCTAGCTGGCGAACGTTGGTGTCGCGCTCACGCTCGGACAGCGTCTGCGCCAAAGATGAGCTGTGACCAAGAGTTATTCAGTGACTGCCTGACGGAAAGACCACACCCTCGCCAATACCGCTGGCTCGCAGCACCGCCCGGAAACCTAGCGCAGGAACGTCTTCGCGCAGGTCCCGTCGCAGACCACGTACACGGCGTGGAGGTCGCGGGCGTAGCCGGCAGCGTGGAGGAAGCCCTTGCAGGCTGGCGTGGGGCACTTCCAGGTCCACCAGCGCTCGCGCTCGTCGACCGGCGTCGTCTCGGCGGTGAGCTTGTCGCCGAGGCCCTCGCGCGCCTCGACGAGCGACGCGATCGCGGCAGCGCGCTGCGACTCGGTCTCGCTCGAATACGGGTAGTTCTGGCCGACGTTCGAGGTCATGCAGGCGCTCCGTCTGGAGCCAGAGATGGAAGTCCGGTGACGGCTTCGTGTGAGCGCGGCGCGTCACCGGTGCCGCGGAGTATCGCACATGGTTCGCGCACGTCCAGCGCTTCCACCCCGGACCTTCGTCGGGTTTGAAATCGACCGTTCGTCGATCTCCTAGTCGATGGCCGCCGGGGTCTCCGGGCCGGCGAGGTAGTGCTCGTGGCGCCGCAGGAAGACGAGTGGAACCACCGCGAGCAGCAGCAGGACCAGCGAGGCGACGAAGATGCCGTCGAGGCCCAGCGCCGTGGCCGCCGCCCCGGCGATCAGCGCGCCGCCGATCTGCCCCAGGCCGAGGAACACGCTGTACAGGCCCATGATCGCGCCGCGGTCGTCGGGATAGGCCTCGGTCACGTCCGCCAGCAGGCCGATCGCCGCCGGCGTGGCTCCCGCGAGGACGAACAGCCCGAACACCGCGGGAACGGCCAGCAGCAGGATGACGAATCCCGGGAGTGCCCCGCTGTGGTTGATCGCGACGGCGGCGACGACCAGCAGCGCCCCGCCGCCGAGGCCGTACAGGATGATCGTCGTCCGGCGGAGGGTCTTGAAGCGATTGCCCCAGTAGATGAGGCCAGCAAAGAACAGGATCCCGGCCACCCCCAGCCCGAGGCTGATCTGCAGCGGCTCGAAGCCGCCCATGAGCAGCTGGTCCGCGAACTTCGGGTTCGGCTCCTTGACGAGCTGGAAGATCGTCTGGGTCGTGAAGAGGCCCGAGGACCGCGTTGATCGCGACCCAGGTCGGAGCGAGCAGCCAGACGTGGCTCCGGCCGAGGATCGCGCGGTAGCGCGAGAAGTCGAAGCCGCCTCCGCTCGACGCATGCGGCGCCTCCAGGGATGCCTCGAGGTGGCGATCGACGCCCCAGCGGTAGATCGTGAGCGAGACGAGGTAGAGCACCCCGTTGAGCAGGAAGGCCTCGGCCTGAAGATCGTGAACAGCGGACCGGCGGCGGCGAAGCCGGCGAGCAGCCCTGCCAGCGTCGCGGCCTCGAATCGCGCCACCGTCCGGCCGCGCAGCCCTTCGTCCATCGCGGTCGCGACGGCGATGAAGCCCAAGATCGAGGGAATGCTTGCCGCGGTCGCGGAACCCTCGAGGAGCCGCGTCCCGACGATCAACGGGACATTCGTCGTCGCCCACGTGATGACAACCGCCACGATCCCGAAGAACGGGCCCCACTGCATGACCTTCCAGTGCCCGAGGCGGTCGGACAGCACGCCGAAGATCGGCGAGAGCACGAGCTCCGACACGTAGAACGAGGCCGCGATCAGCGCGAACGCGAAGTCCGACGGCACCTCGCCCGGCCCGAACCCGAGGATCTGGTCGAGGATCCCATGGTGCTTGTCGAGGTCGGCGAGGTAGAAGGTCAGCATCGCGCCGGTGAGCCCGGTGCTGAAGCGCAGCGTGAAGGTGCCGGCCAGCACGGCCCACAGCGAGCGATCCATGGGTTCGAAGCGTAGCGGGCCGGGAGCGACGGCAGCCACGGCACGCCGTTCGGCCGCCACGGAGGCGCGATTCGCCGCTCCCCGGGCCCGTATGATCGTTCGAGCGCCTGGCAGCGCAGAGGGAGGACTCGCCGTGGGCCGTGTCGCCATCGTCACCGACTCCGCGTCCGACTTCGATCCGGCGAGAGCCGCATCGCTGGGGATCGCGATCGTTCCGCTGGTCGTGTCGTTCGGCAACGAGACGTTCTCGGCCGGGCTGGACCTGTCGCGCGAGGACTTCTGGGCGAAGGTCAAGACGCCCGGCTCCCCGATCGCGACGACCGCCGCCTGCAGCCCGGGCACCTTCCAGCTCGCCTATCAGAAGGCCTTCGACGAAGGCGCGGAATCGATCGTCTCGGTCCACGTGGCTGACACCCTCTCCGGCACGCTCAAGGCCGCCCAGGTGGCGAAGCAGTCGTTCACCGGCCGCGAGATCGAGATCGTCGATTCGATGTCGGCGTCGATGGGCGAGGGGATGCTCGCCGAGCTCGCGGTCCAGATGGGCTCGACCGGTTCCTCGGCCCGCGAGATCGCCGCGGCCCTCGAACGCCGTCGCGCCGACCTGCAGGTCTACCTCGCGCTCGAGACACTGGAGTTCCTCAAGCGTGGCGGGCGGATCAGCGGCGCCCAGGCCGCGATCGGCACGCTCCTCTCGGTCAAGCCGATCATCGAGATCAAGGACGGCAAGGTCGAGACGACGGAGCGCGTGCGGACGCGCGGCAAGGCCCGCGAGCGGCTCATCGAGCTCTTCGCCGCGCGCCCGATCGAGCGGCTGTCGATCCTCCACACGACCGACGCCGACGTCGAGGAGTTCGCCGACCGGATCGTGGCGGCCATCGGCATCGATCGCTCGAAGGTCACGATCGATCTCGTGGGGCCCTCGGTCGGGCCGCACCTCGGCCCCGGCTGCGTCGGCGGGGTGGCGCTCTACGCGGCGAGCTGAGCTCCGAAGCCGCCTGCCGTCCTGGAATTCTCAAACGCTCGCCCAGGGCACGTTAGCGACGGCGCAGCCGGTCTTCCGACGCCGCGACCCATCGGCCGACGTTCGTACGAGCACGACGCCTCCCCATCGACCCCTCACGGTGCGTGCTCTCGGGCGCATTCGGTCGCGAGCGTGCCACCCATGAACGTCTGCAGCTAACGCGTCCGGCGACTGGCTGCAACGTTGCGCCTGGGTTGCGGGACGGTACCAACGGCCCCCGGAGAACGCCGATTCGCTGCTAGACTGCGGCGACTTCCGTGACGACCCTTTGCGCGTCGATGATCACGAACCACCAACACGAGGAACCTCCACTTCCATGACGACCGAGAAGGTTGCCGCCGAGATCAATCCCTGGGCCGTCGCCCAGCAGCAGTTCGACCTCGCCGCCGAGAAGCTCAACCTGGACGAGGGCATGCGCCGCGTCCTGCGTGAGCCGCGCCGCGAGCTGACCGTCCACTTCCCCGTGAAGATGGACGACGGCTCGGTCCAGGTGTTCACCGGCTACCGCGTCCAGCACAACCTGGGCCGCGGGCCCGCCAAGGGCGGCATCCGCTACCACCAGGACGTGAGCCTCGACGAGGTCAAGGCCCTCGCGATGTGGATGACCTGGAAGTGCGCGGTCGTCGGCATCCCGTACGGCGGTGGCAAGGGCGGCGTCATCGTCGATCCCAAGAAGCTGTCGAAGAAGGAGCTCGAGGCCCTGAGCCGGCGCTTCTTCACCGAGATCGAGATCCTCGTCGGGCCCGAGAAGGACATCCCCGCGCCGGACGTCAACACCAACGCCCAGGTGATGGCCTGGTTCATGGACACGTACTCGATGCACGCGGGCCACACGGTCCCAGGCGTCGTGACCGGCAAGCCGATCTCGCTCGGCGGCTCCGAGGGCCGCAACGAGGCAACGGCCCGCGGCACCGTCTTCTGCATCGTGGAGGCGGCTCGCCACCTCGGGATGGAGCTGCCGAAGACCACGGTCTCGATCCAGGGCTTCGGCAACGCCGGCTCGATCGCGGCAACCCTGATGGACGCCGAGGGCGCGACGATCGTCGCGGTCTCCGACTCGACCGGCGGAATCCACAACAAGAAGGGGCTCGACATCCGCCGCGTCATCCAGTGGAAGCAGGAGCACGGCACCGTGCAGGGCTTCCCGGGCTCGAAGGACATCACCAACGCCGAGGTGCTCGAGGTCGAGTGCGACATCCTCATCCCGGCGGCCCTCGAGAACCAGATCACGGCCCGCAACGCCGGCAACGTCAAGGCCCGCCTGATCGCCGAGGCCGCGAACGGCCCGACGACCCCCGAGGCCGACGAGATCTTCTGGAAGGCCGGGAAGTTCATGATCCCGGACATCCTCTGCAACGCCGGCGGCGTGACGGTCAGCTACTTCGAGTGGGTCCAGGACCTCAACCGCGACCACTGGAGCGAGCGGGTCGTCAACGAGAAGCTCCGCGAGATCATGGTCAAGGCGTTCCAGGAGACCCTGGCGATCGCCCGTCGCGAGCAGTGCTACATGCGCACCGCGGCCTACCTCCTCGCGGTCCAGCGCGTCTCTGACGCGACCTCGATGCGAGGCCTCTACCCGTAGTCGCGCGCCCGTTCGACGGGACCACAAGCACCTCGAAGTCGCGACCCGCTCGCCGGGGCTTGGATTCGTCGTGCAATTGATCATCTCGTCACCCAGGGACGACAAGTCGGCGGGATCGGCCTTGGAGCGCGGCCGGTTTGGCAGCCGATCGTTCAACCGATCGGCGGCGGCGGCAATCGACGCCCGCGAGCCCTCAATTCCACCCGAAGCACCCGACTTGTCGTCCTCCGGTGACGATTTGACCAAAAGGCTGCCATGGCAGGGCCGTGCCCGCCGGTTCGCGCTGGGTCGCCTGCTAGGATCGCGCCGTGCTTGATCACGAAGAGAAGTTCCTCTTCAAGGAGGAGATCCTCACGCTCGCGACGTCGCTCGGCGAGCCCGGCGCGCTCGACAACGTCGAGGACCTCCTGACGGACGTCATCACCTCACCGCGCTTCGATTCGGAGGTCTTCACCCTCGAGCGGAGCCTCCAGGTGATGCTCGGCGGCCGCGCCGGGACCACGCTCGTCGGGACTGCTGACCGTCGCGCCCGAGGTGTTCGACGAGGTCGCGGAGGTCCGGATCCCGCCGGAGGTCCACGAGCGCCTGGTCGCTTGGCGCGCCCGCTTCGGCCTCGCGATCGACAACGCCCTGAACTTCCTCAACAACCCCGACGGCATCCAGGGCCACAACTTCGCGACCCAGATCGCCCACGTCGAGGAGCGCCGCGTCCTCCAGGGCCGCCTGACGCTCGTCCGCTACAACAACGAGCCGCAGTTCTTCGTGGCCGACGCGGCGGTATTCCTGGGCCTCGTGGCCGACGTCATGGATCGGCTCGGGCCGTACCTCGAGTCGGAGTCGGTCGATGCCGACACGATCACTCGGCTTCGTGACGGCGTCGCGCTGATCGAGCGGAAAACGACCGCCCGCACCTCCTGAGCCCGATGGACCAGCAGAAGCGGGAAGACCGGAACATGCTCATCTTCTACTTCGTGCTGTTCTTGCCGGTGTTGCTGATGGCGGGCTGCTTCGCCTTGACCATCGGCGGCTGGACGGACCCCCCGACGCACCCATCGACGCACCCGGCGCCAACCGTCTAGGTGCGACAGCTCTACCTCGCGGCGACCGGGCAGAATCGCGGCAAGACCACGGCCGCCCTCGGGCTGTTCAACGGGTTCGTCGAGCGCGGGCTGCACGCCGGGTTCATGAAGCCAGTAGGGCAGCGGACCGTCATCGACGACGGCCAGCCGGCCGACGAGGACGCGGTCCTGATGCGCACGACCTTTGCGCTCCAGGAGCCGTACTCCGTGCTCAGCCCGGTCCACATCCCGCGAGGCTTCACGAAGGCCTACATCGCGGGTGAGGTAGTCGAGGACCTCGGCGCGAGGATCCGACGGGCGCACGACACGTTCGCAGCCCATGACGTGCTGCTCGTCGAAGGCACGGGGCACGCAGGCGTCGGGGCCGTGATCGGGCTGTCGAACGCGGTCGTGGCGGCGAGCCTCGGGACGCCGGCGATCATCGTCAGCGAGGGCGGAGTCGGCCGGCCGATCGACGAGATCGTGCTGAACGCCGCGCTGTTCGCGAAGGAGGGCGTGCCGGTCGCCGGCGCGATCGTGAACAAGGTCGACCTCGTCGCGCAGCCGGGGATCGCGAAGGTGCTCGAGCGTGGCCTTGCGCCCTACGCCATCCCGCTCCTCGGGGTGCTGCCGGTCAGCCCGATCCTGTCCAACCCGACGCTGGAGATGATCCTCGAGGGCCTGGCGGGCGAGACGATCCACGCCGGGCCGGACCTCGAGCGGGTGATCGGCGGCGTGGCGATCGGCGCGATGGAGCCGGGGCACATGCTGGAGCGGGTCGGGCCGAAGACCCTCGTGATCGTCCCGGGCGACCGCGAGGACGTGATCCTGACGCTGACGACGGCACACCTGATGGGCACGCCCCGCTTGGCGTCAGTTGACGAGCTCACGCAGCCGACGCTCGACCTCGAGGACGCCCACGCCGGCGCCGCGATCGGGCTGGTGTTGACCGGCGGCTACCGACCCCGCCAGGCGGTCATCTCCGCGATCCGCCGCGCCGACCTCTTCGCGACCCTCGTCCCGCGCGACACCTACTCGGTCGCCTCCGAGGTCCACGACCTCCTCGTCAAGACCCACGCGGCGGACCGCGAGAAGATCGAGCTGATCAAGGAGCTCGTCGCCTCCAACCTCGACATCGACCGCATCCTGTCCGTCGCCACGGAGGCATCGCCCCCGCCCTGAACGTCACGGGCTGGCAGCTGCGCGTCAGGGCAGCGGCTCGTTGTCGATGAGGCGGGTGGTGCCGAAGCGGACGGCCATGGAGAGCAGGGCCGCGCCGTCGACGCGATCGAGCTCCTGCAGCGTCTCCCCGTCGGCGACGGACACGTACTCCGGGTTCGCGAGGGGCTCCTCGGCGAGGCGCGCTCGCATCATCTCGCGGAGGGCATCGGCGGATCGCTCACCACCTTCCCAGGCCTCGCGAGCGGCCAGGAGCGCGCGGCGGAGGACGGGCGCGGCGGCGCGCTCCGCTGGCGAGAGGTGGACGTTGCGCGACGAGAGGGCCAGCCCGTCGGGCTCTCGAACCGTTGGGTGCGCAATGACCTCGATCGGGATGGCGAGGTCGCGGGCCATGCGGCGGATGACGAGCAGCTGCTGGGCGTCCTTCTGACCGAAGTAGGCACGCTCGGCGCCGACGACGTTGAACAGGATCGAGACCACCGTTGCAACGCCGTCGAAGTGGCCCGGCCGGGCAGCGCCCTCGAGGGGATTGGCGATCGCGCCGGCCTGGACGGTGGTGTCGAAGCCGGGCGGGTAGACCTCGTCCACGGTGGGAGCGAAGACGAGATCGGCGCCCGACTCGGCGCAGATCTCGACGTCGCGGGCCTCGTTGCGCGGATAGCGCTCGAGGTCCGCGGGGTCGCCGAACTGCTTCGGGTTGACGAAGATCGAGACGACGGTCGTCGCGTTCTCGGCGCGGGCGCGTTCGATCAGCGCCCGATGGCCGGCATGAAGCCAGCCCATCGTCGTGACGAGCCCAATGGGCCGCGGGGTGTTCGCGAGCGCTTCGCGCAGGTCGGCACGAGTTCGGACGACGCGGATCGCGCGCGCTGTGGGTGGTTTGCCGGTAAGCACGGGGTGAGGCTAAAGCAATCCGAGGGTGATCGACAGGTGATCGCCGGCTGACCGGCGGGTGATGGGGCCGGGCTAGGATGCCGATCGATGGCTACCGACGGAACAACGCGCTGCGGCTGGGGCGACTGGAACGATCCGCTGTACCTCGTCTACCACGACGAGGAGTGGGGGACACCGTCGCGCGATCGAACGCACCTCTTCGAGATGCTCGTCCTGGAGGGCGCCCAGGCAGGCCTGTCCTGGACCACGATCCTGCGCAAGCGTGAGGGATACCGGGCGGCGTTCGCCGGCTTCGAGCCGGAGCGCGTGGCGGCGTTCGGTCCCGACGACGTCGATCGGCTGCTCCTCGACGCCGGGATCGTCCGGAACCGCGCCAAGATCGAATCCGCGATCGACAACGCGCGGGCCGTCCTGGCCATGGAACGTGCCGGGCTGGACTTCGTGAAGCACCTCTGGTCGTTCGTCGGCGGACACGCGAAGCAGAGCCGGTTCGAGAAGACCGGCGAGCTTCCGGCGGACACGGACGAATCCCGCGCCCTGTCGAAGGACCTCAAGAAGCGCGGGTTCCGGTTCGTCGGCCCAACGACGATGTACGCGTTCATGCAGGCGGTCGGGATCGTGAACGACCACACGCTGGAGTGTTTCCGTCACGACCAGGTGGCGAAGCTCGCGTAGAGCGAGGCGCCCGGACTAGAGGTCGCGGTCCAGCGGGATGAGGGCGCCGGCGTTCGCGTCCGAGGTTGCGCGGTCGTCGGCGTGACGGCCCAGCGCCTCGTCCAGGACGGCATCGTCCATGCGCACGGTCTCTGCCGGGCCTGGGAACGAGCCGGCCGCGACGTCAGCCATCCAGCGACGGGTGGCGTCGGCAATCGTGCCCTGCAGGTCGGCATAGGCGCGAGCGTGCTTGGGGTGGAAGTCGCCGAGCCCGAGCATGTCGGGGATGACCTGGACCTGGCCGGAGGTGTGGGGCCCGGCACCGATGCCGATCGTCGGGATGGTCAGCCGCGAGGTGATGACCGCGGACAGCTGCTCGGGAACGAGCTCGAGCACGATCGAGAAGGCGCCCGCCTGCTGGATCGCGATCGCGTCGGACAGGAGGGCCCGCGCAGCGTCGCGCGACTTGCCCTGGACCTTGACCTTGCCGCCGAGGCCATGCTGCGACTGTGGCGTCCAGCCGATGTGGCCCATCACCGGCACGCCCGACTTCACGAGGGCCTCGACGATCCGCGCCGAGCGGACCCCGCCCTCGATCTTGACTGCCTGGGCGCCGCCGTCCTGCATGAACCGTCCGGCGTTGTCGGTCGCCTCGTCCGGCGTTGAGTAGGTGAGGAACGGCATGTCGCCGATGACCAGCGCCCGCTTCGTGCCGCGGACCACGGCCCGCGTGTGGTGGAGCATCTCGGCCATCGTGACCTTGACGGTCGTCTCATAGCCGAGGACGACCTGGCCCAGCGAATCGCCCACGAGGATCATCGGGATGCCGACGTCGTCGAGGATCCGGGCCGTCGGGTAGTCGTAGGCCGTCAGCATCGGGATCCGCTCGCCATCGGCATACATCCGACCGATGTCGGAGACGGTCAGCCGGCGGACGTTCTGCTCGGTGGCGCTCATGTCTGGGAAACAGTCTGCGCTGCCGCATCGCGGGCGTCCAACGCTTGCGCCACCCTGTCGAGGATCCGATCCGCGACCTCGCGCTTGGTGAGCAGGGGAAGCTCGTCGACGGCCCCGCGATCGAGGATCGTCACGCGGTTCGTCTCGGTTCCGAACCCGGATCCCTCTTCGCTGACGTCGTTCGCGACCATCAGGTCGACGCCCTTGGATCGCAGCTTTTCCGCCGCCCGCTCGAGGTTGCCCGTCTCGGCGGCGAACCCGACGAGCACCGGGCGCCCGCTACCGGAGTCTTGTGCGCCCGCGGCCGCGCCAACGGCCACCTCGGCCAGCAGGTCCGGGGTGGGGGAGAGCTCCAGCCTCAGCCCATCGCGACGAGCGATCTTGCGATCCGATGGGGCAGCTGGCGTGAAATCGGCGACCGCCGCGGCCATGACCAGGGCGTCGGCTTTTGGGCCATCCTCGCCGCCGGCCATCGCCGCTCGGAGTGCGTCCCGGAGCTGCGCGGTGGACTCGACCCGAACCACGTCCGCGCCCTCCGGCAGAGGAACCTCGACCGCCGCCGCGATGAGCGTCACGCGAGCACCACGCGCGAGCGCCGCGTTCGCGAGAGCCACGCCCATCCGTCCGCTCGAGCGGTTGCCGATGAAGCGCACCGGGTCGATCGGCTCGCGGGTCCCGCCGGCGGTGATCACGACGAGCCGGCCGACGAGGTCGGCCTCGCGCGGCGGCCCGTCGACGAGGGGCGGGCGCGATTCGGGGTTCGGCTGGCGGATCGGGCGCTCGGCGAGCGACGCGACCACCGCGTCGACGATCGCCGGCAGGTCGGCGAGGCGGCCCATGCCCGACTGGCCCGAGGCGAGGGGACCGGACTCCGGCGAGACGACGGTGTAGCCGAAGACGTCGCGCAGCCGGGCCACGTTCGTGACCGTCGCGGGGTGGGTCCACATGTCGCCGTCCATCGCCGGGGCGACGACCATCGGCGCGCTGGTCGCGAGGGCCGCCGCGGTGACCACGTCGCCGGCGAGACCGTTGGCCATCGCCCCGAGCCAGTGCGCCGTGGCAGGCGCGACGACGAACGCGTCGGCCGAATCCGCAATGACGATGTGGCCGATCCGCCCGTCGGGCAGGAGGTCGAGGACGTCTGTCTCGACGGGGTGGCGGGAGAGCGCCGCGAACGACAGCGGTCCGATGAATCGCTGCGCGCTCGGCGACAGGAGCACCACGACGTCGGCACCCTCGGCGGTCAGCAGCCGGAGCAGCTCGACGGCCTTGTAGGCAGCGATCGAGCCGGTCACACCGAGCGCGATCAGCCGGCCTTCCAGGCGACGGGTCATGAGCTGGCGCGCGCCGAGCGTCCGGCGCTCATGGCCTGGTCACGCGAGCGGCAGCTCGAGTGGGGTGCCGCCGGCAACCTCGGCGTGGAGGATGGCGAGGCCCTTGAGGGTCAGGTCGGGGTCGACCGTCTCGACGCCCTCGATCGAGCTGGCGAACGGCGCTTTCGAAAGCCCGCCGGTGAGGATCACGTGGACGTCCTGCGGGGCAACGTCGCCGGCGTCCGCGAGCTCGCGCCGCACCCTGCCGAGCAGGCCCTGGACCATCGCGACGTGGCCGAGCACCGTGCCGCTCTGGATGGCCGCCGCGGTATCCCGCCCGATCGCCCGTTCCGGCGTCCGGAGGTCCACGCGCGGGAGCCGGGCGGTCCCGCCAGCGAGGGCCGACAACCCCAGCTCGACCCCGGGCGCGATCGCGCCCCCGACGAACGCCCCGTCGTGGGCGACGCAGTCGAACGTTGTCGCCGTGCCCAGGTCCACCACGATCGCGGGCGTGCCATGGAGCCGCGCCGCCGCGAAGGCGTTGATGAGCCGATCCGGACCCACCTCGCCCGGACGGTCGACCCGGATGGGCAGCGGCACGGTGCCGGCGCCGGCGAGCAGCAGCGGCCGGTCCCGGCGAGCCGTTACGGCTTCGAGCGCCGCGCTCACCGCCGGGACGACGGAGGCGGCGACCACCGCGGAGACGTCGGCGAAGGCGGCGTCGTCGAGCCGCAGCAGTCCCTCGACCAGCAGCTCGAGCTCGTCGGCCGTGCCGGCTCGGGGCGTCGAGGCACGACGAACGGCGACGAGCGAGCCGTTCCGGAACGACCCGATGGTGACGTTGGTGTTCCCGACGTCGACGGCGAGCAGCACGGCCGGATCATACGCGGCACTCCCGCGAAAGCCGCCACGGGAGCGTCGAATCTCGCCCCGAAACGGCACCTCCGCGGCCCGCTGCCCGCGCTACCATCGCCCGGTCCCTCCCATCCCGCGTGCCCGCGGTCCGGCGGGTCCGGACCGGAGGAGGAGCTCTTGCTCATGCAGCCGCCGGCCAAGTTCTTCGTGAACCAGGGCGTCGTGACCAGCCGCGAGGACATGCTCAACCTCCTGCGGCCCCTCCTCAAGCAGACGGTCTCGTACCGCTACCTGCGCGGCGCCAAGGTCGCGGCCCACGGCACCGGCTGGGTCGAGCGGATCGTCGTCGACCAGCCGGACGTGTCGACGTACTTCACCCCGATCGCGATCACGCTCAACGTCGACAGCTTCGAGCACCTCGACTTCCAGACCCGGCCGGACCAGCTGCTCGTCTACACGCTCGTCCAGGGGGACGAATCGGTCGTCGTGGAGTTCACGCCAGGCGGCGATGGCAGCCGGTTCCCCGTTCGAGCCGCGGCAGCTCGCCTTCGACACGACGGGCTACGTCCAGATGGAGCTCCAGGGCCTGGATTCGGCCGCCGGCCGAGGAGTAGCCGGCACTTCCGAGGAGGTTCCGGGCATCTATCCTGTCCCGGTCGAACGTCAAAGGCATGCGCGCCGGCCCGTGGGCCATCGCACCACCTGCAGCGGCGCGAACGAGCGCTGCCAGGCCCTTGCGTCGAGGAGGAGCAGATCGATGGTGAGTGGACGGTTGAGATTCGCGGGCACCCTCTTCGCGGGGCTGCTCGTGGCGACCGCATGTACGACGACGCCCGGAGGATCCCCCGGCTCGTCCGGCGCGGCATCCGGCTGCCAGGCGGGCGCCGCCCAGGGCGGCGCGAGCGTCCAGATCCCCGAGGTCGTGGCCGGCCAGTTCAACGTGGCCATGGTCCTGATCGGCCCGCACGACGATGGCGGCTGGAGCCAGGCGCACTACGAGGGCCTGCTCTACGTCTGCGAGAACCTCGCGGGCTCCCACGTGGCCTACATCGAGAACGTCGCCGAGGGGGCGGACTCCGAGCAGGTCTTCCGGAGCCTCGCGCGGAAAGGCTTCAACTTCATCATCGGGACGTCGTTCGGCTACATGGACCCGATGGAAGCCGTCGCCACCGAGTTCCCCGACATCACGTTCCTCCACCTCACGGGCTTCAAGTCGAACGGCAAGAACTTCGGCAACTTCTTCGGCGCGATGGAGGACTTCAAGTACCTCGCCGGCATGCTCGCCGGATCGCGCGCCAAGAAGGACGGCAACCCGAAGGTCGGCTACATGGCCACCTTCCCGATCCCGGAGGAGCTCCGCCTCGGCAACGCGATCATGCTCGGCGTGAAGCGGACCTGTCCCGAGTGCACGATGGACATCCGCTTCATCAACACCTGGCATGACCCGGTCAAGGAGAAGGACGGCGCCGCCTCGCTCTTCGACGCCGGTGCCCAGGTCGTCTTCACCGGCGCCGACACCGGCGCCGTGGCCGACGTCGCCCAGGAGAAGGGCAAGTGGGCCGTCACGTACGACCACCAGGCCTCCTGCAAGGTGGACGCCTGCCTCACCGCGCCGTACTGGATCTGGGGTCCGGAGTACGCCCGGATCGCGGAGGCGGTCAAGGCCAAGACCTACACGGCAGGCTACGAGTACTTCGACGCGAACTCGAAGGCGATGGCGCTCATGGGCTTCATGGAGGGCCAGACACCTCGCAAGGGCGTGGCCGACCTCCCCGAGGCGGACCTGAAGCTCGTCCGCGACACCCTGGCATCGATGCTGGCCGGCCAGTTCGGCCGGTTCGACGTCTTCGCCGGACCGATCAAGGACAACACCGGCAAGGAGATCCTCGCTGCCGGCGCCAAGCTCGAGCAGTCGGACCTCGACCAGTTCCCGCCCGGCGCCCCCGGCGCCGAGTGCAAGGTGTGCATGTACTGGTGGGCGGACGGCATCACCAGCGAGCTGCCCGACCTCACCCCGTAGTCAGCACTCGAGGCCGCGGGCACCTCGCCCGCGGCCTCGCCTCGCCACCGGAGGACGGATGATCGCCGCTCCCGCAGCGCCGCCGGAGCTGGCCATCCACGCAACAGGGATCGTCAAGCAATTCCCGGGCGTCCTCGCCAACGATCACGTCGACTTCGACCTTCGCCCGGGCGAGGTCCACGCGCTCCTCGGCGAGAACGGCGCCGGGAAGAGCACCCTGATGAACATCCTCGCCGGTCTCTACAACCCGGACGAGGGTGAGATCCGGCTCGACGGCCAGCCCGTGGTGTTTCGCTCGCCGCGCGACGCCATCGCGGCCGGGATCGGGATGGTCCATCAGCACTTCGCCCTCGTCCCGTCGCAGACCGTCACCGAGAACGTCCTCCTCGGTCTCGATCGCCCGAGGTTTCGCCTGGACCTGCGGCGTTTCGACGAGGAGGTCAGGCAGATCGCCAAGTCTGTCGGGCTGGACATCGACCCTCGCGCCCGGATCTGGCAGCTCTCGGTCGGTGAGCAGCAACGGGTCGAGACGCTCAAGCTCCTCCACCGGGGCGCCCGGATCCTGATCATGGACGAGCCCACCGCGGTCCTCGCCCCGCACGAGATCGAGGAGCTCTTCACGACCCTCCGGACGATGACGGCGGCCGGCCGAAGCGTCGTCTTCATCAGCCACAAGCTCGGCGAGGTGCTCGCGATCGCCGATCGGATCACCGTCATGCGTCGCGGCCAGGTCACGGCGGCCGGCATCCCTGCTGCCGGCGCGACCATGGACGACCTCGCGCGCCTGATGGTCGGCCGGACGGTCCTCGACCGCATCCATCGGACCGAACGGGAGCCAGGCGATGTCGTGCTCGAGGTGCAGGACGCGGAGGCGGACAACGACCGCGGCCTGCCGGCACTCCGCGGGGCCTCGCTCCAGGTCCGAGCGGGCGAGATCGTGGGGCTCGCCGCCGTGGCCGGCAACGGGCAGGCGGAGCTGGCAGAGGTGGTCACCGGGCTCCGGGCTTGCCGCGGGAGCGTCCGGGTCACCGGCGAAGAGCTCGCCAACCGCTCGCCGGGAGAGGCGATCCGCCGGGGCGTTGCGCACGTCCCCGAGGACCGCACCTCGGTGGGCTCCGCGCCGAACCTGTCGCTGGTCGACAACTCGATCATGAAGCGCTACCGCGACCGGCCCATCGCCCGAGGCTCGTTCATCGACGGCCCCGCCGCGCGCTCGCTCGCAGAGCGCCTCAAGGACGGCTATCAGATCTCCGCCCCGTCGGTCAATTCGGAAGCCCGGCTGCTCTCGGGCGGCAACCTCCAGCGGCTGATCCTCGCGCGCGAGCTCGAGACGAGTCCGCAGCTGCTGGTCGCTGTCCAGCCGACGCGAGGCCTCGACGTGGGCGCCATCGAGCGCGTCCACCAGCTCCTCCTCGACCTCCGCGCCGCCGGCGCCGCGATCCTCCTCATCTCCGAGGAGCTCGACGAGCTGTTCGCGCTCGCCGACCGGATCGACGTCATGTACGAGGGCCGGATCGCCGGATCGTTCCCACCTGATCCCGAGCTGATCCACGACATCGGGCTGCGCATGACCGGCGGTGTGACCGCCGCGTGACGCTCTCGCTCGAGCCCCGCCTCACGGCTCCGCGCTGGCTCTCGCCGGCGGCCACGGTCGCCGCCGTTCTCGTCGCCCTGCTCGCCGGGGGCGTGGTCATCGCGATCGCCGGCGGTGATCCGGTCCGGTCCTACGCCCACATCTTCGTCGCCGCCTTCGGCAGCATCGGCGTCCTCTCGGACACGCTCGTCAAGGCAACACCCTTGATCCTGACGGGGCTCGCCTGCGCGATCGCGTTCCGGATGCGGCTCTGGAACATCGGCGCGGAGGGCCAGTTCCTCATGGGCGCCTGGGGCGCGAGCGCCGTCGTCCTGCTGCCGCTCCTGCCGAGCGGGACCCCCGGCCTCCTGCTCATCCCGGCGATGCTGGTCGGCGGCGCGGTCGCCGGAGCGGCCTGGGGCCTGGTGCCGGGGCTCCTGCGGGCGCGGCTCGGGGTCAACGAGATCATTTCGTCGCTGATGCTCAACTACGTGGCCCTGTTCTGGATCCAGTTCTGGGTCTTCGGGCCGTGGAGCGAGGGCGGCTTCCAGCAAACGCGACCCTTCCCGCCTGAGGCATGGCTGCCCCGCCTCACGGACTTCGCCGGGGCGAACCCGGTGTTCTCGGGCCTGACGGTCCACCTCGGGCTCGTCTTCGGGCTGCTCGCGGCAACGGTGCTCTGGCTGGTCCTTGAACGCGGCCGCTGGGGCTACGAGATCCGGCTCGTGGGCGACAGCCCCGCCGCCGCGCGGTATGCCGGGATCGACATCCGGCGGACGATCATCCTGGTCTTCATCGTCTCCGGGGCCCTCGCCGGGATCGCGGGCATGAGCGAGGTGACGGGCGTCGTGCATCGGCTCCAGGACCGGATCTCCCCGGGCTACGGCTACACCGCGATCATCATCGCGTACCTCGCCCGGTTCCGGCCGCTGCGGGTCGTCGTCGCGTCGATCCTCTTCGGGGCCCTGATCCTCGCGGGTCGCGAGATCCAGCCGTCGGGCGTGCCGGCGATGATCCAGGGCTTCGTGCTCTTCGCGCTGATCGTGGCGGAGGTCCTCGTCCGCTACCGGATCCGGGTCGGGCGGCCCGCCGCCACGCCCGCCACGCCCGCCTCGCCCGCTGCGCCGGCTACCCCCGCCGCGCCGGCCTGATGGACCTCACCATCGTCCTCGCCGCTGGAATCGGCCTCGGGACGGTCCTGCTGTTCGCCGCCGTGGGCGAGATCTTCGCGGAGCGCGCCGGCGTGCTCAACCTCGGGGTCGAGGGGATGATGCTCATCGGCGCGGTCACGGCCTTCTCGACGGCGATCGCCACGGGCAACGCCTGGCTCGGGATTCCCCTGGCCATGGCCGCGGCCGGGGCCCTGAGCCTGCTGCACGCCGTGGTGACGATCCACCTCCGGGCGGACCAGGTCATCTCCGGCCTCGCCCTGACCTTCCTCGGCACCGGCTTGGCGCGCGTGCTCGGCGAGGGCCTGTCCAGCGCCGGCTCGATCGCCCTCCTGCCGCGCCTCACCATCCCGGTCCTGTCCTCGATCCCGGTGATCGGGCCGATCTTCTTCCGCGACCAGAGCGTCCTGGCCTACGTCGGCTACCTCCTGGTGCCCGCGGCGTGGTTCTGGATCAACCGGACGCGCCCGGGCCTGCATCTTCGAGCGGTCGGGGAGCGCCCGAGCGCCGCGGACGCCCAGGGCATCGACGTCGTCCGGATGCGCTACGCCTACGTGCTCGTCGGCGGGCTGCTGGCGGGTCTCGCCGGCGCGACGATCACGCTCGCGGTCTCGCCCGGATGGTTTGGCGACCTGACCGTGGGTGGCCGCGGTTGGATCGCCATCGGGCTGGTCATCTTCGCCCAGTGGAGCCCGATCCGGGCCGCCATCGGGGCCTACCTCTTCGGGGCGATCTTCCGGCTCATCCTCGACATCCAGGGCCTCGGATCGATCCTCGGCGTGCCCAACCCGTTCGGCGCCGGCCGCTCGACGACGTTCTTCCTCGAGATGCTGCCGTACCTCTTCGTGATCCTCGTCGTGGTCGCCGGGTCGCGAGGGGCCCTCCGCCGTCGCCTCGGGGCGCCGGCGGCGCTCGGTCGCCCATATGTTCGCGGCGAGCGCGGCGCCTAGCCGAAACGGGCCGGGCAGGCCGCCTCGGGCTACCATCCCGGCGATGTTCGAACGGACGGCGGTGGCCGATGGGCCGCGCGTGATCTCGGCAAAGTTGCCCGCGGCGCGGTCCGTCTCCGTCGCCGCGTACGTGCCTGCCGGCTCGCGCCTGGAGGCACCGGACCAGGCGGGGATGGCCCACTTCCTGGAGCACCTGACCTTCAAGGGCACGGCGGCGTTTCCCTCGACCCGGGTCCTGAGCGAGGCGGTCGAGGGCGTCGGCGGGTCGTTCAACGCGGCCACGGACCGCGAGGCAACGGTCTACTGGGTCCGCGTGCCGCGCCGCGAGACCGAGCGGGCGATGCAGGTCCTCGGCGAGCTGATCTGTCGCCCGGCGCTCGACCCCGGCGCGATCGACCAGGAGCGCGAGGTCATCATCGAGGAGATCCGCGGCTACCTCGACGATCCCGCCGAGTACGCCCAGATCCTGTTCCAGCAGGCGATGTTCGGGGCAAGCGCCCTGGGCCGCGAGATCTGCGGCGAAGAGTCGGACGTCCGGGGGCTGCCGGCGAGCGGCATCCGGGAATTCTGGGCATCGACCTACCGGCCCGGGAACGCGGTCGTGGCCGTGGCCGGCGACATCGAGCACGCGGAGGCGCTGGATCTGGCCGGCAGCGCATTCGGGCGCGGGAACGGCGCGATGCAGCGGTTCGAGCCGGCGCCGTCGCTCCCTGCGGGCGCGCAGGTTCTCACCGGCAAGCGCGACACCACCCAGGCGCAGCTCTGCGTCGGCGTCCCCGCGCTGCCGCGCGACCATCCGGACGGGTGGGCGCTCGCGGTCCTCAATGCGATCCTCGGAGACGGGATGAGCTCGCGGCTCTTCCTCGCGCTGGTCGATCGCGATGCGCTCGCCTACGACATTGCCTCGGGCATCGTCGAGTACGCCGACGCGGGCGCGCTCCAGGTCTCCGCGGGCGTCGATCCTGGTCGCGTCGGGCGGGCGCTCGACGGCATCCTGCGGGAGCTCGCGACGCTTCGTGACGAGGTCGTCGCACCCGAGGAGCTCGCCAAGGCGAAGGCCTACATCTCCGGCGGCCTTGAGCTGCGGATGGAGGAGACGCGCCACCTGGCGTCGTGGATTGGCGGGCAGGAAGCGCTCCACGACCGCGTCCTCACGCTCGACGAAGCGCTCGCGGCGATCCAGCGGGTCACGGCCGGCGATCTGTCGCGCATCGCGGGCGAGCTGTTCCGCGAGGAAGCGCTCCGACTCGCCGTCGTCGCGCCGGCGCGGTCGCTTCGCGGGCTCGACCGGCACCTGCGGCTGCCGGCATGAGCCCCACGACACTGTCCGGTCGGGAATCGGAATCCGTGGCCGACGACCTTCGGATCGCGACGCTCCACCTGCGGCTCGGGCAGCTCACGCTGGCGCGCGCCGAGCTCGAGGACCTGCTTGGGCGCGACGCGCTCGATCTCCATGGCCTTGCCGCCCTCGCCGAGGCGCGCTGGCGGACCGGCGAGGCCGACGCGGCGACATCGGCCGCCGAGGCCCACCTCGAGGCCGGCGGCGCCGATCCTGTCGCGATCTGCATCGCCGCCGAAGCGGCCGCGGCCGCCGGCCGTCCCGGTGATGCGCGGATCCTGATGGACCGCCTCCCGTTCGCGGACGCGGCGGCGCTCGACACGCTGTTCGCGGGCATGCCGCGGCGGGGGTTCTGGCCCGCCGGCCCGGTCGAACGCAGCGAGCTCGAGGAGATCCGGCGCGAGGCCGAGGCCCGCGGCGCCGGCGCCCGAGGCGGCCAGGCGCCACGCGACCAACTCTCCGACGCTCCGACCCAGGTCTACCGCCGGCCCGAGGCGGGCCAGGGCGCGGACGAGGGTGGTGCTCCCGCCGACGCTCCGGGGCTGGCCGCTCGAGCCGTCCCCGGACCCCGCGAGGTCCTGGAAGCATCGGGTGCCTGGCCGGACGTCGCGGCCCAGATCGCTGCCGGGGATGCAGCGCGGGCCCGGCCCCGCGCGGAGCGACACCACAAGGCTCAGCTCGATCCGCGTGCGGAGCTCGAGCGGGCCCGCGAGGAGCTGGATACGAAGCCCGAGCGGGCCTTCCTGCGGATGGCATTGGCCCTTCGCGCCGACCCGACCCTCGCCCCCGCGGTCCTCGATGTGGTCCACCTCCGGCGAGACGCCCCCGCGGCGATGCTCCGCGGCGACGCGCATCGGCTCATGGGCCGCCACCTCGAAGCGGAGGCCGCCTTCGACGCGGCCGCCGAAACCCTGGAATCCTGAGCCAACCCCCTGGAGGTCTCGTGAGCGAACGCACCCTGGTCCTCATCAAGCCCGACGGCGTGCAGCGCTTGCTGGTCGGGCGGATCCTCGCCCGCTACGAGGAGCGTGGGTTGAAGCTCGTCGGCCTCAAGCTCATGCGCGTCGATCGCGACATGGCCGAGCGCCACTACGCCGTCCACCGCGAGAAGCCGTTCTTCAAGGGCCTCGTCGACTTCATCACGAGCGCACCGCTGGTCGCGGCGGTGCTCGAGGGGCCGAACGCGATCGCGATCGTTCGGGCCATGAACGGCGCCACGCGACCGCACGAGGCCGCACCTGGCTCCATCCGCGGCGACCTCGCCGTCGAGACGGCCCAGAACCTCGTGCACGCCTCGGACAGCGTCGAGACCGCCACGGCGGAGCTCGCGCTTTGGTTCGACCCGGCCGAGCTGCTCGACTACGACCGCGAGGTCGACCGCTGGGTGCTCGCTCCAGAGGAGTAGCCCCGGACGCGATCTGGGCCGCGCGTCAGCCCCCGCCGGTCCCGCCGATCGACGTCGCGACGGCCATCGCCGCCAGGAGCAGCACGCCGAGCGCCATCAAGGGGACGCGGTTCGCGCGCACCTCGACAGGCACCGCGCGCAGCCCGTCGAGGCGCCCGCCCTGCGACCAGCCGGCCGCACGACCGCCACGCCAGCGTGGCCGGCCGCTCGGGCCTGCGGCGACCGCCTGGCCGATCGGCTCGACGCCTGCCAGCGCGATCCGCCCGAGGTAGATAGCGGGCATCAAGGCGATGAGCGGCGTGACGATGCCGGCCAGCCCCGGCATGGCGGAGGTGATCAGGCTCGAGCGCGATTCCCAGATCGCGATCCCCGGCAGCCCCACGGCCGCCACGAGGATCGCCGCGAACGACACCCCGAGGACCGGCGAGTGCCGGGCCCAGCCCCCGAGGTCGGCGAGCCGGTGTCCGCCATACGTCGATCGGACGACCGCCGCCCATGCCGCGAGCGCCGTCTTGATGGTCGCGCTCGCCACGAGCCAGTTCCGGGCCGCCGCCGCGACCTCCGGCTCAAGCGACGCGAACGCGAGGACCGCCACGCCCGCGTCCTGGAGGATCGAGTAGCCGAGGACGTGCTCGATGTCGTCGTGGACCATCGCTGCGAGCCCGCCGAGGACGAGGCTCACGAAGCTCAGCCCGATGATCAGGAGCTTCTCGGCATCGCCGGCCACGGTCGGACCAAGGGTGACCTGCGCCCAGTCAATCGCCACGAGGACGAACGCGGCACTGCCCCACGCGAACGCCGCGGGAATCGCCAGCGGCGAGACGCCCTCCATGAACCGGGCGGCCCAGACGTGGAGCGGTATGAGCCCGCAGCGGATCGCGACGGCGCCGACCATCGCCAGGAGCGCGAGACTCGCCGCGAGCCTGACAATCGGATCGTTGGGCGCCACGGCGCCCGCACCGAGCGGCCCGGCCGCCGAGGCCCCGAACGCGATCACCGCGAGCCCCAGCAGCCCGGAGCCGAGGATTGCCAGCGAGCCGCGGCTCGTCGTCGGCAGGCGGGATGGCGAATCCGGGCCGTCGAGCCAGCCGGACAACCCGGGCACGAGGACGCCCGCGACGCCACCCGCCGCGAGGGCGGCCACGGAGCTCGCGGGGTCCCTCGTCGCCAGGGCGACGACCGCGACGGCGAGTCCGACGAGACCGGGCCCCACGACCGTCGGGCGCCCGCCGACGCCCACCTCGAGGAGGCCAAGGGCCGCCAGGCCGGCGGACCACGCCACCGCCATCTCTCGAACGAGCGGCGTCCCGACGAGGCCCACGCCCCCAAGCGCGAGCGATTCCTCTGCGGGCATCGCCAGCGCGATCCCGAGCACGACCAGGCTGCCGATGACGCCGATCGCCACGGCGATCCGCCGCCACCACGGCGCGGCCACGATGGTGAGCAACCCGCAGCCGATCGCGACGACGGCGAGCAGCAGGACCGTCATCGGGCGATCCCGAACGTCATCGATGGACCCCGAGGCGGCGGCCGTCGCCAGCTCCGGGCTCGCCCTCATCCGCGGGCTGGCTCAGCGCCTGCGCGGCGGTGGCCCTGGCGAGCGCGGCGCCGGTCGCGGCACACGCCACGAGCAGCGCGGCGCGGGCGATCTCCTCCAGGTCGACCGCCGGCCCGGCCACACCCAGCCGGAGGAGGAGGACGGCCTGCGCCGCGAGGACGAGGCCGATCGCGCGACGGATCCCGGGCTGGCCGTGGACCATCGGTCCCGCTCCGAGCACGAGCAGGGCGGTGCCCGCGGCGATGGTGATCGCCGCGGTGGTGAGCGCAACGTCGCCGGCAGCCACGCCGCCGCCGTCACCCGGTCCGGCGCCCGGGCCGATCGGGCCGTCGAACGGCCCGGGGCCGAGGCCGGCCCCCGCGCCGATGGTCGCCAGGCCCACGGCGACACCGAGGCCCGCCACGGCACCCGCCGTCGCGAGCAGCGCCTCCGACGGCCAGCCGAGCGGCGAGAACTGGCGCGGGCCACCGCGCGAGCCCCAGCGGATCAGCGTCGCGGCGAGCAGCGCCGCCGTGATCCGGACCCCGAGGATCGAAGCAGAGGGCAGGGGATCGGCCAGGAGCGCGGCGGCCACCAGCGCCACCGCGAGCCCGATCGGTGCCGCGCCGGACTCGCGCGTCGACACCGCGACGACGGCGCCGGCGCAGATCGCGAGGACGATCGCGATCAACGCCAGGTTCATGTGCTTGGGCTGGCGACCGGGATGAACGTCGCGCCGGGTACCGCGGTCGAATCGAGCTCCGGGTGCTTCGGCGTCGGGAGGACCCCGAAGGTGTCGAACGGCCAGTACCGCAGCCAGGCCCGGCCGATCACGTGCGAGACCTCGATCGGGCCGAAGCTCCGCGAATCGGCGGAGTTCTGGCGGTTGTCGCCCATCACCAGGAGCTGCCCAACGGGGATGATCCACTCGGTCGCGCCGCCGGGTTGTGCGTCGGTCGTCTGGGGCGTCCCGTCCTCGTCGGTGTTGATGTACGGCTCGTCGAGCTCGACGTCGTTCACGACGACCGTGCCGTCGCGCAGCTCGACCGTGTCACCCGGCAGGCCGATGATTTGCTTGATGAACGGCACGCTGCCGGCGGGCGACCAGCTCTCGGGTGGGTCGAAGACGACGATGTCTCCGCGGGTGTATTCCGACCAGTGCGGCGTGAGCTTGTCGACCAGGACGTACTGGTCCGGGAGGAGGGTGACCTCCATCGAGCTCTGCTGGACGCGGTACGGCTGGGCGATGAACGTCTGGATCCCCAGGAAGATGAGAACGGTCAGAACGAGCGTCTCGACGACCTCGAACAGGCAGCCGAGAGCAGGGCGTTGGGTCACCGGGGGGATCGCTGGCTCACTGGTCGGGGAGTATACGGGCGGGCCCCGTGCTAGACTCCGGCCCGGTCCGGAGCGGGCCTGTCGAGTCGTGGGCGAAGCCCCGTCGATCGAGTCGCCCGGCCACGGCAAATCCCGACGATCCGCACGTGCGACGCCCTGCCCACGGGCGTCCGTGACAGCCTGGAGGACCCACCGACCCGATGGATGCGAGCACGCTCCAACTGACCATCCCGGTCGCCGGCATCATCGCCGTCCTGTTCGCGATCTACCTGGCGCGGGACGTCCTGTCGCGCGACAAGGGTCCCCAGGCGATGCAGGACGTGGCCGACACGATCCGCGAGGGCGCTGACGCCTTCATCAAGCGGCAGTACACGACCATCGGCCTGCTCGCCCTCGTCGGCGCGGTCGTCATCGGCCTCGTCATCACCCTGTTCGAGGGCAAGGAGGTCGCGGACACCAACGTGTTCGGGCTCGACCTGGGCTGGCGGACCGGCATCGCGTTCCTCGTGGGCGCGGCCTGCTCGATGGCGTCCGGGATCATCGGCATGTACATCAGCGTCCGCTCGAACGTGCGGACCGCAGCCGCCGCCCGGCGCAGCCTCGTCGAGGCCGTCCAGGTCGCGATGCGCGGCGGCGCCGTCTCCGGCTTCCTCGTCGTCGCCCTGTCGCTGCTCGGCGTCTACGGCATCTTCGCCGCGTTCGGCGGGCTCAACGGTGGCGAGGCGACGCGAGACGCGCCGTTCCTGATCGTCGGCTTCGGCTTCGGCGCCTCGTTCGTCGCGCTGTTCGCCCAGCTCGGCGGCGGCATCTACACCAAGGCCGCCGACGTGGGCTCGGACCTCGTCGGCAAGGTCGAGCAGGGCATCCCCGAGGATGACCCGCGGAATGCCGCGGTCATCGCCGACCTCGTCGGCGACAACGTCGGCGACTGCGCCGGTCGAGGCGCAGACCTGTTCGAATCGACCGCGGCCGAGAACATCGGCGCGATGATCCTCGGCGTCGGGGCATTCCTGATCGCCCAGGCGAACAACTGGCCCAACCCCCAGGCATGGATCTTCTTCCCGCTCGTCGTTCGAGGCTTCGGCCTGGTCGCGACCATCGTCGCGATCTTCTTCGTCCGCGGCCGCGAGGACGAGAACCCGATGAACATGCTCAACCGCGGCTACTGGGTCACGACGATCCTGTCGGTCGTTGGCCTGCTCATCACGACCAACATCATGATGAGCACCGGCCTGGACCTGCCGACGAACGGCATCCCGGCGTGGATCTGGTTCTTCGGTGCCGGCGTCGTCGGCCTCGCGACCAGCGTCGCGTTCGTCTACATCACGCAGTACTACACGGCCGGCACGTTCCGGCCGGTCCGCGAGATCGCCGAGGCATCCAAGACCGGCCCGGCGACGAACATCATCTCCGGGACGGCCGTCGGCTTCGAGACGACCTTCGTCACGGCGATCACCATCGGCATCGCGCTGTGGGCGAGCAACTGGCTCGGCACCCAGGCCCAGCTCACGACCGCGGACGGTCGGGACGTCGGGGGCATCTTCGGCACCGCGGTGGCGACGATGGGCATGCTCATGACGACCGCCTACATCCTGGCGATGGACACGTTTGGCCCGATCACGGACAACGCCGGAGGTGTCGCCGAGTTCAGCCGCGCCGAGGCCGGCGCCCGCGAGATCACGGACCGCCTTGATGCGGTCGGCAACACGACCAAGGCGCTCACCAAGGGCTACGCGATCGCGTCGGCCTCGCTGGCGGCGTTCCTGCTGTTCAGCGCCTACATCGACAAGGTCAACCTGATCATCGGTCGCCAGATCGAGGCCGGGACGGCTGCCGGCCGCCAGCTCCTGACCTCGGTGAACCTTGCGAACGTGGACGTCTTCATCGCCGGCCTGATCGGCGCGATGCTCGTCTACTTCTTCAGCTCGCTCGCGATCCGCGCCGTCGGCACGACGGCCCAGGCGATCATCGTCGAGGTCCGGCGCCAGTTCCGGGAGATGCCCGGGATCATGGACTACACCCAGCGCCCGGACTACGCCCGCGTCGTCGACATCACGACCCGCGCGGCGCTTCGCCAGATGGTCCTGCCCGGGGCGGTTGCCGTCGCGACGCCGATCGTCGTCGGGCTGCTGCTCGGGCACGAGGCCGTCGCCGGCATGCTGATGGTCGGCACGATCGCCGGCGTCCTGCTCGCGACCGTCCTCAACAACGGTGGCGGCGCCTGGGACAACGCCAAGAAGTACATCGAGTCGGGCAACCTCAAGGACGACAACGGGAACGTGCTCGGCAAGGGCACGCCGGCCCACGCGGCGGCGGTCGTCGGCGACACGGTCGGTGATCCCTTCAAGGACACCGCCGGCCCCTCGCTGCACGTCCTCGTGAAGCTCCTGGCGACGATCACCCTGGTGCTCGCCCCGCTCTTCATCCGCTAGGTCCAAGTCCAGGACCCGTGACCGCGGTCGCTGGAACGCCGGGCGATCCATGACACCAGACGAGCCTGCATAGATGGACGAGCAGCTGGTCCAAGCCATCGTTCTGGGGATCGTGCAGGGGCTCACCGAATTCCTGCCGATCTCGAGCTCGGGGCACCTGATCGTCGTCCCGGCCCTCCTTGGCTGGGACGATCCCTTCATCGAGAGCCTCGCGTTCAGCGTGATGCTGCACGTGGCGACGCTCGGGGCCCTGCTCATCTACTTCGCGCGCGACTGGGTCCGCCTGCTCCCCGCCGGCCTCGCAGCGCTCCGGGACCGGTCGTTCAAGGACGACCCGGATCGGCGGCTCGCCTGGCTCCTGGCCGCCACGACCGTGCCGGCCGTGATCGTGGGCCTGCTGCTCAACGACCTCATCGAGACGGCCTTCCGCGAGCCGCGGCTCGTGGCGATGACCCTGGTCGCCGGTGCGGTGATCCTGTGGCTGGCGGACCGCGTCGGGTCTCGCTCGCGGACGGTCGATCAGCTGACGTTCCGGTCGGCCCTGGGAATCGGCGCGGCCCAGGCCCTGGCGCTCATCCCCGGGGTCAGCCGGTCGGGAATCTCGATCTCCGCCGGGCTCTTCGCCGGGCTGGATCGCGAGGCCGCCGCGCGCTTCGCGTTCCTGATGGCCACCCCGATCACTGCCGGCGCCGGCCTCTGGGAGGCTCGCAAGATCCTCGCCGGCGAGGCCGGCGTCGACCTGCCGATCGGGCCGCTCCTCGCCGGGATGCTGGCGTCGCTGGTCGCGGGGCTCCTCGCGATCGCCGTCCTGATGCGCTACCTGCGCTCGCACGGGGTCGGGCCCTTCGTCGTCTACCGACTCGTGCTCGCGGCCGTCGTGGTCGTCGCATGGCTCGGCCTGTGGGACCGTTGATCCGATGGAGGTGATGAAGCAGCTCCGCCAGCGCGCGATCCGCGACCTGGTCGAGCAGCGCCCGATCCGCACCCAGCAGGAGCTGGCGGCCGCGCTCCGCGACCGCGGGTTCCGCGCGACGCAGGCAACCATCAGCCGCGACGTCGCCGAGCTGGGCCTCGGCAAGGCCACCCGCGAGGGCCGCCAGGCCTACGTGCTGCCGCCGCGCCTCCGCGACGCCGACGTCTCGGGCGAGGACCGCCTCCGCCGCCTGCTCGCGGACGTGCCGGTGGAGTTCCGGATCGCCAACCTCCTGCTCATCATCAAGACGCTCCCGGGCTCGGCGCACGCCGTCGCGGCCGCCCTGGACCGAACCCGCTGGCCCGAGATCGTCGGCTCCATCGCCGGCGACGACACCGTCTTCGTGGCCACTGCGGACCGCAGCTCACTCCGTCGCCTCCGCGATCGACTGCTGGGGCTGGCCGGGAGTCACTGACCCGCCTTTGACACCCCCTGCGGGCCGCAGTAGGCTACGCCGCCGACTCGGACTCCAGCCCGCCCAAGAAGACTTCGCGGGGCTGGGGTTCTTGCTTTATCGGGGATCGAGATTCCAATGAACAACAAGCCAACCTATATCTCCAGGGACGGCCTCGAGAAGCTCCGCCACGAGCTCGAGGAGATGGTCTCGATCCGCCGCCCGGAGATCGCGCAGCGGATCCACGACGCCAAGGAGCACGGCGACCTCTCGGAGAACGCCGAGTACGAGGACGCCAAGAACGAGCAGGCCTTCGTCGAGGGTCGCATCCAGACCCTCGAGGCGCTCATCAAGAACGCCACCCTGATCGACGAGCACACCTCCAACGACCACGTCCAGATCGGCTCGACCGTGAAGGTCGCCGGGCCAGATGGTTCGCAGAGCTTCACGATCGTGGGATCCACGGAGGCGAAGCCCGCCGAGGGCCGGATCAGCAACGAGAGCCCCGTCGGGCGCGCGCTGCTCGGGCACAAGAAGGGCGAAAGCGTCACCGTCTCCGTGCCCGCGGGCGATCTCGACTACAAGATCGTCTCCATCACCTAGGTCCACCGACCATGGAGTGGGCCGACGAGCTGGCGGCCCGGGTCTCCGGACCGCAGGTCGTCAACGATTCGAAGACGCCCTCGGGGACGGTCCACGTCGGGAGCCTCCGCGGGCCCGTCATCCTCGACGTGATCACCCGCGCCCTCCGCGCGGCGGGGCTCGAGACGACGCTCCTCTACGGTGTCGATGACCTCGACCCGATGGACGCCCAGGCGCTGCTGACGCCGGACGCGGTCGAGCGCGAGATGGGCCGCCCGCTCGCACACATTCCCGACCAGGAGGCGGACGGGCACGCCTCGTATGCGCGGCACCATGCCCAGCGCTTCATCGACACGTTCGCGGGACTGGGCGTCCTCCCGGACCGCTACTACTGGATGTCCGAGCACTACGCGGCGGGCGAGATGGACCCGTTCATCCGGACGGCGCTCGACAAGGCGGCCGTGGTGCGGGCCCTCTATCAGCGCGTCGCGAACGTCCGGCACCCGGACACCTGGCATCCGGTCTCGGTGATCTGTCCGAACTGCGGGCGGGTCGGGACGACGATCGTGACGCAATGGGACGGCGAGAAGGTCTTCTACGAATGCCGCCCGGACCTGGTGACGTGGGCCCGCGGGTGCGGCGAGAGCGGCTGGGTCTCGCCGTTCGGCGGGGCCGCGAAGCTGCCCTGGAATCTCGAGTGGGCGGCCCAGTGGTCGCTGTTCGGCGTGACGATCGAGCCGAACGGCAAGGACCTCGCGACCGCGGGCGGGTCGCGAGACCGCTCCGAGGCCATCGCGCGGGAGGTGTTCGAGCGCGAGCCGCCGATCAACATCCCCTACGAGTTCCTGAACATCGGCGGCAAGAAGATGTCCACCTCGAAGGGCCTCGGCGCCTCCGCGACGCAGATGACCGAGGTGGTACCGCCGGAGCAGCTCCGGCTGCTCTTCCTCCGCCCCCGCCCGAACCACGCGATCGAGTTCGACCCCTTCGGGACCGACGCGATCCCGCGCCTCTTCGACGAGTTCGATCGGCTCGGCGACGCCGTCGCGGGCCGCGACGTGAAAGGCGACCTGCCGCAGGGCTTCGGCAACGTGTTCCGGTACTCGCTGCTCGACCCGGAAGCCGACTACGAGGTCGAGGCGGCCCGCTACCGCTTCCCGTTCTCGCACCTCGCGACGCTGATCCAGATCCCGGGGGTCGACGTCAAGGCGATCGCCCGCGACGAGAAGGGCGGCGACCTCGACGAGGTCGAGCTCGCGACGCTCGAGCGGCGGATCGTCGCGGCCCGTGCGTGGCTCGACACCTTCGCCCCGGGCGACGCCAAGATCACCGTGCAGCCGTCCCTGCCCGAGGCGGCAGGTGCGCTCGACGATGTGGATCGCCATCTGCTGGGCGCGCTCGTCGAGCGCGCCGACGAGCTCGTGAAGACCTCGCGAAACGGAGATGGCGAGGCCTGGCAGGCCGCGATCTTCGAGACAGCGACCGAGGGCGGGCTGAAGCCGGGCCGGGTGTTCCGCGCGATCTACCTCGCGTTCCTCGGCCGCCCGAACGGGCCTCGCGCCGGCTGGCTTCTCGCCAAGCTCGAGCCCGAGTTCGTCGTCACGCGCCTGCGGGAGGCCGCTGCGGGCGGCACACTCCCGGCATGACGGTCGTTCTCCGATGAGCGTCGGGCTGCAGCGGCTCCGGGAGGAGCCCGATGCGATCCGCATGGGCGCGGTCGACAAGGGCGAAGACCCCTCGATCGTCGATGCTGCCCTCGCCGCCGACGTCCGCCGCCGCGAGCTCCAGGGCGAGGCCGATGGCCTACGCGCCGAGCGAAACACTGCCTCGAAGTCGATCGGCGAATCGATCAAGGGCGGCGCCCGGCCCGAGGGTCCGGAGGTGGCCGCGCTCCGTGCCAAGTCGACCGAGATCGGCGCCCGGCTGGCCGACATCGAGGCCGAGCTCGGCACGCGGGAGAAGGAGGTCGACGACCTCCTGTTGCGGATCCCGAACCCCGCCGACGCCGACGTCCCGATCGGCGGCGAGGACGCCAACGTCACGGTTCGCACGTGGGGCGAGCTGCTCCCGCGCGTCGCGCCCGTCAAGGGCGAGGTCGGCGCGGACGCCGCTCCCGGCGCGGAGACGTGGGAGCGGAAGCCCCACTGGGAGCTCGCGGAGTCGCTCGACATCATCGACAACGTCCGTGGCGCGAAGATCGCCGGCTCCGGCTTCCCGGTCTACAAGGGCCTCGGTGCGCGACTGGAGCGGAGCCTCATCGCCTGGTTCATGGACACCCTCTCGGACGAGTTCGGGTTCACCGAGGTCTGGCCGCCCGTCGTCGTGAACGAGGACAGCGCGCGCGGGACCGGGCAGATCCCGGACAAGGAAGACCAGATGTACGTCGTGACGCGCGACAACCTGTACCTGGTCCCGACCGCCGAGGTCCCGGTCACGAACCTCCACCGCGACGAGATCCTCGAGCCCGCCGAGCTCCCGATCCGCTATTGCGCCTACACGCCGTGCTTCCGCCGCGAGGCCGGCGCCGCCGGCAAGGACACCCGCGGAATCCTCCGCGTCCACCAGTTCGACAAGGTCGAGATGGTCTTGTTCGAGAAGCCCGAGGCGTCCGCCGAGGCACTCGAATGGATGACGAGCTGCGCCGAGCAGATCCTGCAGCGGCTCGGGCTGGCCTACCGCGTGCTCCTGATGTCGACCCGCGAGATGGGCTTCGTCCAGGCCAAGAAGTACGACCTCGAGGTCTGGGCGCCCGGCGTCGAGCGTTGGCTCGAGGTCAGCTCCTGCTCGAACTTCCGCGACTACCAGGCCCGGCGGATGGCGATCCGCCACCGGCCGGAGGCAGGCGCGAAGCCGGAGCTCGTCCACACCCTGAACGGCTCAGCCCTCGGCATGGCCCGGACCGTCGCCGCGATCATCGAGACGTACCAGCGCCCCGACGGGAACATCGACGTCCCCGAGGTGCTCCAGCGGTATCTCCGCGTCCCCGTGATCGAACCTCGTACCTGACCGGCGCCGAGGAGGCCGTTGGTATCCTCACCGGCGGAGAGGTGCCGGAGCGGTTGAACGGTCCTGTCTTGAAAACAGGCGCACGAAAGTGCCGTGGGTTCGAATCCCACCCTCTCCGCCACGTGCGCGTCGATCGCACGGAGGACTATTAGACCATTGGGAAGCAGACTTCCGGGGAGTTGGCGACGCCAACGCACCGGACTAACGCCCCGTAGACGCCGGCTGCCGCCACGCCATAGTCACATCAACGGGCTTGTGCAGCTGAACAGCTTGGCCATGACGCTCGACCTTACAGGTTCGAAATGCGTCACAAGCTCCCTGCCCTGCTCACGGGGCTCTTCGGCCTCGCGTTCATCGCCACAGGCTCGTTCACGGCCGTCACGACTGTCTCGGCCGCGACGCTCGCGGCCACCACCACCTGTTCCAACGGCGTCAACAACGCCGGCGGTCAGGGCTTGATCTGCGAAGTCACGATCGAGAACACCATCACTGCCGTTGGCGGGTCGGCCACCGTCACGGTCCGCGAATGCCACGGGGCAGCCGGGGATCCCCAGGCTGCGTGCACCGTCGAGGTGTCGACCTTGACGGAACCCGTCACCTCGGTCGACCAATGCAACGGCTCGATCAACGGCGGAGGTGGCACGCTTCGCTGCAGCGTCAACGTCATCAACACGTACGTTGCCGAGGACCCGAGCCCGGTCGGCGCGACCGTCAACCAGTGCGTTGGTTCGGGCGACGGGTTCACTGTCGGGTGCGATCCCTTCCCGGCAAACGCGACCGGCGCGACGATCACCCAATGCAACGGGTCCGCGAACGGCGGCACATTGGTGCAGCTGACGTGTACCGCGACCGGCACCCAGTCCGACGCCTTCAACGTCACGATCAACCAGTGCAACGGCTCCGGCAACGGTGGCGGCGGCCTGGTCATCTGCTCCGCGAACATCGACACCGTGAATTCGGTACCCGCCCCGACGGCGGCTCCGACGGCGGCTCCGACGGCGGCAGCGACGGCGGCAGCGACTGCAGCGGCGACCGCTGTTCCGACCGCGGTTCCGACCGCCGCGCCGACCGCGGCCCCCACCGCTGGTGCCCCCGGAATTCCGACGGCGGCGCCCAGCGTTGGCGCTGGCCCCGTTCCCACCACTGATACCGGCGGCGGCCTGTCGAAGGCCCCGGGTCCCAGCCAGCCCTCGACTGACGAGGCACAGTCTCAGCTGAACCCAGCGAATGGGAACGGCAGCCCGCTCGCGCTCATCATCGTTTCGATCGCGATGCTCCTCGGAATGTCCGTGCTGGTGCGCAGGCAGCGAGCCTGACGACGGCGAGCGTTCACAGGTGAAGGCCACGTCCGGCCCTGCATCCGGCGACCTCCGGCCACCGACTCGTCTCGGGTCGGTGGCCGCGATTCGGGATCGCGACCGCCTGCGATTCTTCTATCCCGGCCTCGTCGCCATCACCCTGCTGTTCGGGACCCTGGAGGCCACCTTCGCGGTCATCCTCCGACATCCGACCCTCGGGGCGGCGGCGGTCGCATCGCTCCTCTTCGCCGGCGGGGTCGCGGTCGCCGGTCGCGAGATTCGCCGCCGGCGACCGGACCGGGCCCGGGCCATCATTGCTGTGAGCCTCACCGCATCCGCGGCGCTGGGCTCGCTCCTGATCCCCGGGCTCGGACTCGTCCTGGCGCTGCTTCCGCTGTTGTCGGTGATCCTCGTGCTGCCGTACGTGCTGCGACCGCAGCTGCTCGCGATCTCGATGGCGGCGTTGGCGTCGACCGTGGTGATCCTGGTGCTGGACGCTCTTCCCCATGTCTTCCCCGAGATGGGTGGCCTTGTTGGGGTCGTCTTTCGTGACGCCGTCTTCCTCGGGATCGTCGTGCTTGTGCTGGTTGCTGTCGCCGACTTCGCGATCGACGCACGCGAATCGCACCAGAACATCCGAGAGTCCGACAGGCGCCTGACGCGCCATACCGCTGCGCGATTTGCGATCGTTGCCTCGCTCCGGGAGCTCGAGGTCCAATCCACGCCTGAGGCGACGGCCGCGTTGATCACAGGGTCGCTGAGCGATCAGGCGCTGGTTGATGTCGCGCTTGTTCTCGAGGACACCGACGCTGGGCTGATCGTGCTCGCTGCAGCTGGTCCTCCGATGGACCCAATCCTCGTCGGTGAAGTGGTCCCCGCCGCTCGGGCACGCTATCTGCTGGAACGCTCCGCAGCCGGTGCCTGGGCGGAGATGTGGTCGGATCGCCAAGGTCCGGGTCTCGAGGATGAGCTCATGACGCGGGCCGGTGTCAAGGGTCAGGCGTTCGCACCGATCAGGCTCGCGGGCGACGTGGTCGGGTTGATCTCGATCGCGACGACGGACGTTGACGAGGCCCGCCACCTCGTCGCCGACCTTCCGTCCGTGAGCGAGTCAGCAGCCCTTGCCGAAAAGATCCTTGCGCCGGCGCTGCTCGCCAGGAGGCAGCTCCGCCGCGAGCGCGCGGCGATGGCGGCGATGATCGAGGCCGGGAGCTTCTGGCCGATCTTTCAGCCCGTGATCGACCTCGTGTCGGGAAAGAGCGTCGGCTTCGAGGCGCTCACCCGGTTCGGGACCGACGAGTCGGCGGCAGACACATTCGCCCACGCGGTCCGGATCGGTCTCGGCATCGAGCTCGAGGCCGCGACCCTCCGTCGCGCGATCCGAGCCAGTGCGGGCCTTCCACCCCACGCCTGGCTGGGCCTGAATGTCTCGGCCAAGCTCCTCGGCGGAGGCGCGGTCCTGCCCGAGCTCATTGCCGGTCATCCTCGGCCAATCGTCCTGGAGGTCACCGAGCACGAGCTCATCGAGGAGTACGCGCCGCTGCACACCGCGATGCGGAACCTCGGCGCCAATGTGCGAATTGCAACGGACGACACCGGCGCCGGCGTCGCCAACTTCCGACACCTCATGAACCTGCGGCCGAGCATCGTCAAGGTCGACGTCGGTCTCGTGCGAGATGTCAATTTCGACGTCTCGAGGCAAGCCGTGATCGCCGGGCTTGTTCAGTTTGCCGCGGTGACCGGCGCCCTCGTGATTGCCGAAGGGATCGAGACGCTCGCCGAAGCAGAGACCGTCAAGCGTCTCGGCGTCGGTTTCGCCCAGGGATACCTGTTTGGTCGTCCGGCGACGATCGAGGAGTTGAAGGTCGGGACGCGCGCCGAGGCCCGCGACGGCCGACCTTCGAGCCGCTCCCGCAGGAGGGCCACGCGCGTCGCGCCTGGGGCAGGGCAGCTGAGCTGCCGGTAGCGGACCCCGCTACTCTTCCAGCGGTGAGCCTTCCCTGTCCGCATTTCGCCACGGCGATGGTCGACCTGCCGCCGGCGGCGACCGAGTGCCCCACCTGCGTCGAGATCGGCTCGACCTGGGTACACCTCCGCCAGTGCCTTGTGTGCGGGCGGACCGGCTGCTGCGACAACAGCCCGAACCGCCACGCGACCACCCACTCCAACGAGACCGGGCACGCCCTGATCCAGTCGGCACAGCCCGGCGAGAAGTGGGCCTGGTGCTACCCGGACAACGCGTTCTTCATCCCCGGCGAAGAGGGCGGCTGGGCACTCTTCGAGGAGTAGCCGCAGCGGCGGACCATCGAATCGACGACGTGCTCAGCGAGCCCCCGAGATCGAGGCGATCAGCTCCTGGGCCTGTTCCTTCGACGCGTAGGAGCTCTGTGTCCCCTGGCGGGTCACGCTGTCGGACGCGCAGGCGACACCGAGTCGGACCGCGCTGAGCTCGTCAAGTCCAGCCGCGAGCCCGAATGCGAACGCGCCGACGAAAGCATCGCCGGCACCCGTCGAATCGACCGCCTCGACCTCCACGGCGGGCAGCCGATCGACGCGGTCCTGCCGGACGATCGCCGCCCCCCTTGCGCCGAGCGTGACGACGAGGCCCGCGCCGAGCCGCCGCGCGCAGTCGATGAGCGCATGGTCATCCTCGAGGTCGACGGGACCACCCGCAACGAGCGCGAGCTCGTGCTCGTTCGGGATGAGCCAGTCCGAAACCAGCAGCAGGTCTGGGTCGAGGGGCGCAGCCGGCGCGGGGTTGAAGACCGTGGTGGCTCCCGCCTCCCGCGCGGCGCGGAACGCCGCGAGCGTCACGCGTTGCGGGATCTCGAGCTGGCCGATGACCACCCGGACGTCGGTCATCGATCGAATGGCATCTGCCGCGGCGTCGGGATCGACGAGGTCGTTGGCCCCCGGCACGACGATGATCCGGTTCTGGCCGTCCGCCTCGACCCAGATCGGCGCGACGCCACTGGACCCCTCAACTCGCGCGACGTGGGTGGCATCGACGCCCTGGCGATCAAGGTTCTCGAACGTCATGTCCGCGTAGACGTCGTCGCCGAGCGCGCCGATCATCGAGACCCTCGCGCCGAGGCGCGCCGCCATCACGGCCTGGTTCGCGCCCTTGCCACCGAAGCCCATCCGGAAGTCGTCGCCGATGAGCGTCTCGCCCGCGTTCGGGACGCGCTGGGTGTAAGCGATGAGGTCGATGTTCAGGCTGCCGACGACGGCGATGACCGGGTTCGCGTCCTTGAGCGCCACTCGCACCTCCGGGGTTCGCGGCGATTCTCGCACCAGCCGGCGAGCGGTTTCCGCTACCTGTCACGACCGGACAGCTAACGCCTCGACCGACGTCACGCCTTTGGCGGGCGAGCCATCGAGATCCCAATTGGGCCGCATTCGTGCTCAGCTGGCGACACTCCTCGACAAGGATCGTCCCTTGGGATGTCGCCGAAGCCTCGCCGCGTCGTTAGCTTGCCGCGGGAGACAGTTGGCGGATTTCTCGCCGTTCAGCGTGAGGCTGGCGTTCATTCACCCCGTACTGATCCCGGACGATCGTGTCATGGGGCGGCGGGGCACCACTTCGTACGATGCCGAACATGGGGCCGGCTCCAGAGCACGCGCGCGCCAGGTTTGGGGACCGTCCGCGGGCCCCGCGTCCGGTGCTGCTCACGATCGTATTCGGCGTGCTCCTCGCCATCGTCGGGGTCACGGCGACATCGCAGGCCGTGATGGTGAGCGTCTACGCCTCGACGTCCACCCTCCAGGCCAACGTCGAGAGCGATCTCGCGACCATTCGCGGATTCGTGCACCAGGGCCTCGACCAGCGGATCCTTTCCGACGAGAGCCTGCCGCCGGAAGACCTCGCTGCGCTGGAGCGCCTGCTCGGCACGATTCTCAGCAAGGGCCAGATCCTCCAGGTCGAGCTCCGGCGCCCGAACGGCTCGATCGTCGCCGCCAGCCAGCCCGGCGTGGCCGGCACCCAGGTGGCGGCGAGTCCCGACTTCGGTCTGGCCGTCAGCGAAGGCCTCGTCCAGGTCGCCATCGTCGATGCCGCTGCGGCCGAGACGGCGCCCGGCTCGGCGCTTGGAACGGAGCAGGTGCTCCGCGAGTACCTGCCGCTTCGGCTCGGTGGCGAGGTCGTGCTCGTGGCAGCGGTCTGGCGCGATGCGACGCCGATCCTCACGCAGCTCGATCTGCTGCGCCGCGACGTCGTCGTGGTGACGATCACCGCGGCGATCATCGTCGCCGTGATCATGTTCCTCATCTTCCGGAGCGCGCAGGCGCGCCTGAACCGCCAGTCCGTCGCGCTCCTCGAAGCCAGCCGGCGGGACCCGCTGACCGGGACGTTGAACCACGGGACCCTCGTCGGGGTGCTCGCCACCGAGATCGAACGCGCTCGCGAGAGCGGCTCACGGCTCGGGGTTGCCCTGATCGATCTCGACGGTTTCAGGCTGCTCAATGACAACCATGGGCACGAGGCGGGGGACGAGGCGCTCCTGACGCTCGCAGGGCTGGTCGGTGCGGCGGCCGGCGACGACCTCCTGATGGGTCGATATGGACCCGACGAGTTCCTCCTCGCATCCACGACCCACGACGCCGAGGCCTTGCAACCGATCATCGAGCGCCTCGTCGAGCGCCTTGCCGAAACCGAGCTGCAGTACGACTCGTCGGAGCGGCTCCCGATCACGATCAGCGCCGGCCTGTGCACGTACCCGACGCACGGCGGCTCCGTCACGACGTTGCTCTCGAGTGCGGTTCGGACGCTCGAGGAGGCCAAGGCCAGCGGCGGCAACTCCATCCGGCTCGCGCAGATGGAGGGGGCCGCGGAGGCGAGCATCGCGTCGACCTTCGACGTCCTGAAGGGGCTCGTGCTCGCCGTGAACACGAAGGATCGCTACACGAAACGCCACTCCGAGGACGTCGCACGCTACGCCATCTTCATTGCCGAGCGGCTTGGCCTCGACGACGACACCGCTCGGACGATCCAGGTTTCGGGCCTGCTCCACGATGTCGGAAAGATCGGCATCCCGGACAACATCTTGCGCAAGCCGGGCAAGCTCACGGCGCCCGAGATGGACGCGATCAAGCAGCACGTTGCCCTCGGCGACATGATCGTGCGCGAGCTGCCGGATATCGAGACCGTCCGGGCCGGAATCCGACACCATCACGAGCGGTGGGATGGCAAGGGCTACCTGGCCGGCCTTGCTGGCGAGGACATCCCGCTCATCGCCCGAATCCTTGCTGTCGCGGACGCGTTCTCGGCGATGACGACGACCCGGCCGTATCGCAAGGCGCTTGACGTCAAGGAGGCGCTGTCCCGCCTCGGCGACGCGGCAGGGACCCAGCTCGACGAGGCTCTCGTGAAGGCGTTCATCGAGGGCCTCGAGCGCGCCGCCAACCCGCCGCTCCCCGGCAGCGAGCTTCAGACCGGCCGCATCTGGCTGCCGCTGCGGAAGGCGGCCTGACGCACTGATGCGTCGCGTCTGGCTCCTCGCGGGCGCCCTCCTGCTCGCAACAGCCCTCCCCGCGTCTGTGCTGGCCGCACGGGCCTGGCAGGTCGACAGGACTCCATCGACGCTCATCGAGGACGTCTCCACGGCGGTCAGGATCACCGTCCACAACACCGGGGACGACAGTGGCGGCGACGAGATCACCTGCGTACGGATCCAGGTGCCGGCGAGCTTCACGATCTCCAACGTAGCGATCGTGTCCGTGTATGGGCAGACCTCAGGTGCGGACTTTGCAGCCTGGGATGCCGTGTGGCCGGGGGCGGGCGTGGTCGCCTTCAAGAACCCCGACGACCACTCCCCGCTCATCGGCAGCTCGCCGCCCGAGGACGTGGCGGTCTTCAGGATCACGGGCACGGCGTCAACTCCGGGCTCGATGTCGTGGACCGCGACCGCCGCGGACCATCCCGGCAACGAGACCTCGACCACCTGCGGATCGGGCTCGTTTTCCCCCAAGACCATCGTCCTGAACGTCCAGCCCGACGCCACGCCCACGCCCACGCCCACGCCGACGCCCACGCCGACCCCGACCCCGACCCCGACCCCGACGCCCACGCCCACGCCCACGCCGACGCCGACACCGACTCCAACCCCGGCACCGACCCCGACCCCGACCCCGAAGCCGACACCAACCCCGACGCCGAGACCGACCCCGACACCCGCGCCCACCCCAACCCCGGCCCCGGGGGCGACGCCTGCTCCAACGCGGACTCCTCCCGGCGTACCCGCCAGTCCCACAGCCACCCCGCTCGCGACGGCGGAATCCGGCGTGTCGCCGGCTCCGTCGATCGGCGCGACGGCCTTGCCAGCGCCTTCGGCCGAGGCGCCGGTGGCCACGGGGAGCCCGACCGAACCGTCTGCCTCGCCGGCGAGCGGCGCCGGTTCGAGCGGCGGGGGAGGGGGACTGGCGCTCCCCGGCGACGAGGACGACACCGGTGGCGGCGAGGTACCGGTTGGCGGCATGGGCGGCGCAGTGTCGACGGCGCTCGAATTCACTGCCCGGCGGGCTCGCGGTCTGGGCATTCCCGGCCCTGGTGACGAGCGTGCCGGGCCTGCTCCTGCTGCTCGCGATCGGCGCGCAGGCGATCGGCGCGCTGGCGTGGCTGCCGATCGTCCGTAGGCGTCTCGGCTCAGATATGCGGCGGGGCACCCGGCGCTAGGCTGACGGCGCATGGACCTCGCGCACGCCCCCGACCATCGTCTGTGCGCGCATGCACCCGAGATCATCGCGACGCCCAGCGGCCGCGTCTGCGAGGACTGCGGCTCGACGTTCAATCTCCGCCTCTGCGCCACCTGCGGCCACGTCGGCTGCTGCAAATCGCAGGCCGGGGACGCCCGCGCCCACGCCCTCGGCGAGCAGCACCCCGTGATCCTCCAGATGCCGGCCGGCAAGGGCTTCACGTGGTGCTACGCGGAGAACCGCTACGTCTGAGGCGAGTCCTTGACGCGTTTCGCGGGGCGTGCCTAGACTCCGCGCCTAATCCGAATACGGGCGATGAACGGGACGAGTACCCGTCCGAGCGTCGGCAGAGAGACCCGGTGGCTGGTGGAAACCGGGACGACGGCGGCGGCGAATGGACCCGGGAGCCTCCGGACCGAAACGCAGGCGAGAACCGCAGGCGAAGTAGGCTCCGGCGCAGAGCGCCAGCGTTAGCGGGCAGCGCCGATCGATCGTCGAATGACGGTCCGCCGGTCAGGAAAGTGCGGCATCGCCGAATGAGGGTGGCACCGCGGAAGGCTCGGCCTTTCGTCCCGGATGGACGAGAGGTCGTTTTGATTCTACCGGAGGCGCCGCACGTGACCACCACCGATCCGCTCAGCCTGACGCAGGCCAAGCGGCTCGCCTCGAACGCGGACACGCTGCTCCTGCGGGCCACGCGCTCGGCTGACCTCGAGACGCCCATCGGCGCATTCCTGCGACTCGATGACGGCACCACGCCGGCCTACCTCCTCGAATCCGTCGAGGGCGGGGAGCGGCTCGGTCGCTATTCCTTCGTGGGCATCGGGCCCCGGCGGCTGCTCGAGATCCGCGACGGACGGGCCACCATCCAGGAGCGACCGGTCACCGTGGATCGGTACGACCCGGAGCTCCCGATCGCGGACCGTGGATGCACCGGATCCGCTCGACGCCCTCCGGCAGTTCGTCGGCCGGCGCCGCGTCCAGCCGACCGAGGGCATGCCGCGGTTCACCGGCGGTGCCGTCGGGGCGCTGTCGTACGACGCCGTCTCGATCTTCGAGCCGTCCGTGCCGATGCCCGAGGCCGACCCGGTCGGGGTGCCGACCGCGGCGTTCATCGAGACCGACCTCGTCCTCGTGTTCGACCACCTGACCCACACGCTGTCGGCGATCGCGTCGCTGCACACCGAGACGCCCGACCTCGAAGGCCGCTACCGGATCGCTGAGGACGCGATCTTCGAGGCGCTCGAGCGAACGGCGCGGCCGTCTGCGTCCGAGCTCGCCGGCCCGAACGGCAACCATGTATCGGATGGCCGATCGGCCAGCCCGGGTCTCGTGGCCGACGCCTCCCTCGGTCGCGATGAGTACATCCACGCCGTCGAGACCGCGAAGGACGCGATCGCCGCCGGCGAGGCGATCCAGGTCGTGCTGGCGCGCCGCCAGTCGTTCGACCTCCCGGTCGACCCGGCCACCGGCAGGCAGCTCGATGGGATCGGCCTGTATCGAAGCCTTCGCCGCGTGAACCCGAGCCCCTACCTGTTCTTCGTCCGCGTGCCCGCGTTCGAGGTCGTCGGGGCGAGCCCGGAGCTCCTCGTCCAGGTCGACGGCGACAAGCTCACGACCCACCCGATTGCCGGCACTCGCCCCCGTGGCGCCACACCGGCCGAGGACCAGATCCTGGCCGAGCAGCTCCAGCGCGACCCCAAGGAGCGCGCGGAGCACGTGATGCTGGTTGACCTGGGGCGGAACGACCTGGGCCGTGTCTCCCGACCCGGCACGGTGACCGTCAGCAAGTACATGGACGTCGAGAAGTACAGCCACGTCCTCCACCTCGTCTCGCACGTCGAAGGCCGGCTCAAGCCGGACGCCGATGCGCTGGACGCGCTGCGGGCCGTATTCCCGGCCGGCACCCTCTCCGGCGCCCCGAAGGTCCGCGCGATGCAGCTGATCGCGGCCGCCGAGAACGAGCAGCGCGGCCTCTACGGCGGCGCGGTCGGCTACCTCGGCTACGACGGCAACATGGACACGGCGATCACGATCCGCTCGGCCGTCCTTCGCGAGGGCCGCGCGCACGTCCACACCGGTGCCGGAATCGTCGCGGGATCCGTGCCCGAGAAGGAGTTCGAGGAGACGGAGCACAAGGCCGCCGCCCTCCGGCGCGCGATCGAGGAGGCCGTCGCGCCGACCGGGCGCCGTCCGGCCGCGGCGGACGCGAAGCCATGATCCTCGTGATCGACAACTACGACTCCTTCACCTTCAACCTCGTGCAGGCCCTCCAGGCCGCTGGGGCGGAGGTGCGGGTCGTGCGCAACGACGCGATCGACCGATCGGGGATCGAAGGGCTCGCGGACGACGAAGCGGCCGACCTCAACGGGATCGTCATCTCGCCCGGCCCCAGCGACCCCGACCACGCGGGCGTCTCGATGGATGCCGTCCGCGTCGCCAGGGACCGCGAGATCCCGCTGCTGGGCGTCTGCCTCGGGATGCAATCGATGGCCCAGGCCTACGGCGGCTCGATCGTCCGTGCTCCCACGCTCGTCCACGGCGAGGCGGCGGCGGTCACCCACGACGGCGCGGGCCTGCTCGAGGGGATGCCGCCCGAGTTCATGGCGGCGCGCTACCACTCGCTCTGCGTCGACCCGACGACGCTGCCGCCGGAGCTGCGCGTCACCGCGATGAGCGAGGAGGACCAGGTCGTGATGGGCCTGCGCCACGTCTCGCTGCCGATGGAAGGCGTCCAGTTCCACCCGGAGAGCGTCCTGACGCCCGACGGCCCGCACCTGCTGGCGAACTTCCTGCGCCAGGCGGGGGAGGGCGAGGCATCGCGCCTGGACGCCGCGTCGGGCACGTTCGCCACGTCGGGGATGGCGGAGGCGCCTCAATGAGCGAGGCCGTTCGCGCCGCGCTGGCCGCCGTCGTCGACGGTCGCTCGCTCGAGGTCGAGGAGGCGAGGCTCGCGATGGGCGCCGTCATGGACGGCGAGTCGACACCCGCGCAGCTGGCCGCGTTGCTCGTGGCGCTTCGGATGCGTGGCGAGACGGTCGACGAGCTCGCCGGGTTTGCCTCCGCGATGCGCGAGCGGGTCCTCAGCGTCGATGCGCCGGACGGAACGATCGACGTCGTCGGCACGGGTGGCGACGGCTCGAACACGTTCAACATCTCGACGGCAGCCGCGCTCGTCGTCGCGTCGACGGGCGTGCCGGTGGCGAAGCACGGCAACCGCGCGATCACGTCGAAGAGCGGTTCGGCGGACGTGCTGGATGCGCTCGGCGTCCGGATCGACCACACGGCGGAGTCCGCGGGCGTGAGCCTCCGCGAGAACGGCTTCGCGTTCCTCTTCGCGATCAACTTCCACCCGGCGATGAAGCACGCGGGTCCGACCCGGCGGGAGATCGGCGTCCGGACCGCGTTCAACCTCCTCGGGCCGCTCGACGAATCCCGCCGGAGCGCGCCGGGCTCTGCTCGGGGTGGGGGACCCGGCGGCTGCCAGCAAGATCGCGCAGGTCGCGGCGCTGCTCGGGACGGACCGGACGATGGTCGTCCACGGGGCCGGCGTCGACGAGCTGCCGCTCGATGGTTCGGGGCAGGTCCACGACGTCCTGGGCAGCGAGATCCTGTCGTTCACGGTCGACATCGATGGACTCGGGCTCCGGCGCGCGCTGACATCGGCGCTCGTCGGCGGAACGGCCGTGGAGAACGCCGCGATCCTCGAGTCGATCTTCGCCGGCGAGGCAGGCCCCCGGCGCGACGTGGTGCTCCTGAACGCCGGTGCGGCGCTGGACGTTGCCGGCGTTGCTGACGGGCTCGCCGAGGGCATCGCCGCGGCGCGGAACGCGATCGACGCCGGGCTGCCCCGGGACCTCCTTGCTCGCCTCCGGGCCGAGCGAAAGACCGCCGAGGCAGCGGGCGCCGACCTGGCTCCCGAGGGCACGGGCGCGGCGCCCGCCGGAGCGTCTGCGTGACGGTCGCGTCCCGCCCGCGCGAAGCTCGCCTCGCCAGCGCGCGCGGTGGCGTCGTTCGCGAGATCGCGGACCGGCGCCTCGCCGAGCTCGGGCCCGCCCTTGACGCGATGACGGTCGCGGAGCTCGGGCGGAGGCTCGCGGCGGCCCCGCCGCCTCGGCCGTTCGCCGCACGGCTCGCCGAGCCTGGGCTGCACCTCATTGCGGAGATCAAGCGCCGCTCGCCGTCCGCAGGAGCCATCGCGGGGCCGCGTGAGGACATCGTCGCTCGAGCGCGGGCGTACGAGGCCGGTGGTGCCGCGGCGATCTCGGTGCTCTGCGAGCCGCATTCGTTCGGCGGCTCGGTCGAGGACATGGCACTTGTGCGCCGGTCGATCGGCCTGCCCGTCCTCGCGAAGGAGTTCGTCGTCCATCGGCGGCAGATCGCGGTGCTCCGCTCCGAGGGTGCAGATGCGGTGCTCCTGCTGGCGGTCCTCCACTCGCGGAAGGTCCTCGCGAGCCTCGTCGCCGAGGCGCTGGACCACGGCCTCGAACCGCTCGTCGAGGCGCATGACGAGAAGGAGCTCGAGGCCGCGCACGCCACCCGGGCTCGCGTGATCGGCATCAACAACCGTGACCTGCGGACGCTCGATGTCGACCCGGAGCGGGCGAGTCGGATGCGCGAGCTGATCCCGGAGGATCGCCTCGCGATCGCCGAGTCCGGTGTCCGGGACGCGTCGACCATCCGGGGCTGGCGGGCACTCGGGTTCGACGCCGCGCTCGTCGGCGAGACGCTGGTTCGCGCCGGCGACCCGACAGCAACGGTTCGCACCTTCGTGGCGGCCGGCAAGGTGCCCGACGACCCGGTCGAAGCGGCCCGGGCGCCGTTCGTGAAGATCTGCGGGATCGTCGATGAGGCCGGTGTCGAGGCCGCCGTCCGCGCCGGCGTCGATGCCATCGGTTTGAACCTCGTCCCCGGGACGCCGCGCGCCCTGGAGCTCGCGGAGGCGGTCGCGCTCGCAGCGCACGCTCGCCGGATCTCGCCGGTGGGTCGGGTGCCGCTGATCGTGCCGATCACCGTCGACCGGACGGCCGCCGATCTCCGCGCGATCGCGCGCGCGCTCGATGCCGATGCGATCCAGCTCAGCGGCAGCGAGGCGCCCGAGCTCCTCGGCAAGGTCGATCGGCCAGTGTGGAAGGTCATTCATCTGCCGCCGGCCGCCGATGCGCCTGATGCCCCATCGAATGGGTATGCAGCGATTGGCATCAGTTCCGACGGCCCGCAAGCGAAGGCCGCCGCGCCGGCGAAGGCCGCCGCGCAGGCGCTCGACGCGGCGAACCGCTTCATCAGCGCCGGTGCCCAGCGCATCCTGCTCGACACGTCTGGTGGCCCGCACCCCGGCGGGACCGGTCGCCGGGCCGACCCACAGGCCGTTGCCGCGGTCGCGCGCGAGATCGAGGTGACGCTCGCAGGCGGCCTGGATCCCAAATCAGTGGGGCACGCGCTGCGGATGTCGGCCGCCGTCGGCGTCGACGTCGCCTCCGGCGTCGAGGAGCATCGAATGATCTCGGCCGCCGAGATCCGGGACCACGGGATGCCTCGGCCGCGCAAAGATGCGCTCAAGGTCGCGCTGTTCGCGAAGCGCGCGCGCCAGGCCCGCATCGACCGTCCGAACCTCGTTGCCCGCCCAACCCCGGTCAACGCGGGCCTCCTCGAGGCCGATGATCGGGGCTGGTGGGGCGCCGAGCGCAGCTTCGGCGGGCGATACGTCCCCGAGACCCTGATGGGCGCGCTGGTCGAGCTCGAGGACGCCTACCTTGCGCTCCGCCACGACCCGCGCTACTGGGCCGAGCTGCGAGAGCTGCTCGCGACGTTCGTCGGTCGACCGACGCCGGTCTACCGCGCGGATCGCCTGGCCGCCTTCGTGCTCGAGCGGGCGCGCGGCGTTGCCACGGGCGCCCAGGTTCCGGCGAGCCTGCGGCTGTACCTGAAGCGCGAGGACATCGCGCACACGGGCGCGCACAAGATCAACAACGCCCTCGGGCAGGCGCTGCTCACGCGGCGGCTCGGAAAGACCCGGGTCATCGCGGAGACCGGAGCGGGGCAGCACGGCGTCGCGACGGCCACCGCATGCGCGCTGCTCGGGTTGCCCTGCGTCGTCTACATGGGCGCGGAGGACATCGAGCGGCAACAGCCGAACGTGCTCCGGATGCACGCCCTTGGCGCCGAAGTTCGCCCTGTGCACAGCGGGAGTGCGACGCTCAAGGACGCGATCAACGAGGCAATGCGCGACTGGGTCACGAACGTGCGGACGACCCACTATGTCCTCGGGTCGGCGATGGGCCCGCACCCCTACCCGACGATCGTCCGCGACCTCCAGCGGCGAATCGGCGACGAGGCGGCCGTCCAGCTGCTTCGGGCAGAAGGTCGCCTGCCGGATCTCGCCGTCGCCTGCGTCGGTGGCGGCTCGAACGCGATCGGGCTGCTCCAGCGGTTCATCGCGGAGCCGGCAGTTCGGATCGCCGTTGCCGAGGCGGCGGGCGAGGGCATCGCCACGGGCCGGCACGCGGCGGCCCTCGCGGGAGGGTCTCCCGGGATCCTCCACGGCACCCGATCGATGATGCTCCAGGACCGCGACGGCCAGGTCGTCGAGGCGGTCTCGGCGTCCGCGGGACTCGACTACCCGGGCGTTGGCCCGCAGCTGTCCGGGTTGTTCGAGGCGGGTCGCCTCGAGCTCGCGGCCTCGACCGACGACGACGCCTTCGAGGCGATGGCCTTCACCGCCGAGACGGAGGGGATCCTCCCAGCGCTCGAGACTGCCCATGCGATCGCCGCCCTGCCGCGCCTCCTTGCCGGCACTGAGGGAAGCGGCACGCCATACCCCGTCGACGCGCTGGTGCTCCTCGGGTTCTCGGGACGCGGCGACAAGGATCTCGCGTCGTTCGGCAAGTGGCGGGAGCGGTCGCGTGGCGACCCGGCGCCGCAGGACGGGCACGCCGCATGACGGACACCAAGGGCGGCGACCGCATCAAGGCGGCCTTCAAGGCAGCTCGCCAGGAACGCCGAACCGCGCTGGTTCCCTACATCGTGGCCGGCTACCCCGACGCCGACACCAGCTTCGAGGCGGCAATCGCCTGCATCGACGGCGGCGCCGACGTCCTCGAGGTCGGGCTGCCGTATTCCGACCCCCTCGCCGACGGCGCGACCCTGCAACGCGCATCCGCCGCCGCCCTCAAGGCCGGCGCGACCTTCGACGGCTCGATCGAGCTCG
>CAVRKQ010000009.1:0-28112 GCA_963722105.1 uncultured Chloroflexia bacterium
CGAGTCGCTTGCATCCGGGACGCCGGTCATCGGTCTGCACCGAGCGAGCGTGCCGGAGGTCATCGAGGACGGCGTCACGGGCTTCGTCGTCGGCGCCGTCGAGGCCATGGTCGCCGCGATCGGCCGGATCGGCGAGATCGACCGGCGAGTTTGCCGGAAGCGCGCTGAGGTTCGCTTCAACGTCGGCCGGATGGTCGACGACTACGAGCGCCACTACGAGACTGTCCTCGAGATGGCGACCGCCACGCGCTGACGCGGCAGCGACGGGGCAGCCACGGGACGCTCAGCCGGCCGACGCGCCCCGGCTGCGGTGGAAGAGCGCGACGTTGTACGAGAGCCGCGGACGCGTCAGCTCCTGGGCGACCCTGGCCCCGCCGTCCCCGAAGGCGGCCTGGAGGAAACTCCGCGCGCCGTCGAGGGACTTGAACGTCCAGAAGCAATGGATCACGCGGATGCGGAATCCTGCCTTCAGGAATGGACCGTCGCGGCGGCTCCAGTCACGGTGCTCAGGCTGGTCGCCCCGAACCCTGGCGATGTCGTCGCGGCCGTAGTCGTGGACCACGAGCAGGCGGCCATCGGGGCGTAGCACCCGCTCGGCCTCGGCCAGCTCGCGCGGGTCGACGCCGCGGAAGGCGGACCACGACGCTACGACAGCATCGGCGGCGCCGTCCGGAACAGACCAGCCGCCGTTCCCGTTAGCCAGGAGTGGATCGACCGGAGTCAGCCGCGCTCCCAGCTTGGTGAGGCGCTCCGACTCGACCTCGCCGCCACCGACGAGCACGACCTCCCGGTCACCGATCGGCCCGAGCGGATCGAGCGCGCGCGGGATCTTGCCCTCGATGTCGAGGGCGCGCGCGAGCGTGTTCGCAAGATCCGGTTCGAGGGGGAAGGGCAGGTCGGCCACGCGCCGCGGAGTATACGGTGGGTTGACCGGCATCACGGAAGGCAGACCGTATGGCGCGACAGCCGCGGACCGCAGCCGCCGCCGCAGGCACAAGACACATCCGCCGCGGCCGTGTCACGATCGGCAGCGAATGGTTGCTCGAATCCGCGAGATGCCGTCGGGCATCCGGCTCTTCCTCGTGTACGCGGCCCTGATCCTGGCCGGGATCGGCATCGCGCTTCGATTCGTCATCGATCTCGCGATCGGTGCGCCGGTCAGCGGACCCGGTGTCGTCGTCATGGTGCTCCTCGCGTACACGATCTTCACGACGACGCTCGTCCTGCAGCGCAAGGAAGCGAGCCGCGGACTGGCCCTCGGCCTTGCCAGCCTGACGATCCCGCTGGTTCCGTACCTCCTTGCCGTCGGCCTCATCGTCCACGCGGCATTCGTCGCGGCACTCGCCGGACTGCTCTTCCGGGGGCTGCTGCGGCCGGAAGTGCGCGCCTACCTGAGCGAGCCGTGATCGGAAACGGCACGACGCCGCGACTGACGGTACCCTCTGCGGAACGCGCTCCGGCCGGCTGCAGGCTCGGCGCAAGCGCAAGCACTCCCCGACCGAACGACCGTCACAGACGAGGCGCGACCGAACCGTGAGCAAGGAGTCCCGCCGGGCTGCCAAGAACGCAGCTCGTCCAGGAAGCACCCGTCCCAGCAGCACGGGGCCGTCCGGCGCCGAGCGCACTGGCAGGCGCGAGCGAGTACGCCGTTACGATCAGAAGTCCCCCTTCGAGCGGTATCGAAGCGTGATCATCGGGGCCGCTGTGGTCCTCGTGGGCGCTCTCGTCATCGGCCTCGTCTTCGTCCAGTCGACGGCGGCCTCCTACAGCTGCTCGATCCAGTGGGAGCCGGCCCCGACGGCCGCGCCGGCAGCCGGAGCCTCCGCGCGGCTCGGCTACCAGCAGGACGACATGGGCATCAGCCACGCCGTCAGCAAGCCGCAGCGCTACACGTTCTGTCCACCGGCGTCGGGCAACCATTACAACCAACCGGGGACGCTCGGCCCGATCACGCCACGCGTCTATCGGCCGACGGACAGCGTTGGGCCGTCCAACTGGATCCACAACCTCGAGCACGGTGGCATCGTCATCCTGTACAAGGGTGATAGCGAAGGCGCGACTGAGGCCGGCCTGCAAAGGTTCCGATCGTTCTTCGACACGTTCCCGCCGAGCCCGATCTGTCAACTCCCGGCGGGTCAGCTCTCCCCGGTAATCGCCCGCTTCGACGACATGAAGTGGCCGTATGCCGCCCTCGTCTGGCACAGGGTGCTGCCGCTCGAGGAGTGGGATCCCGCCCTGGTGCTCCAGTTCTACGCAACCGAATCCGAGCGCCTCGACGCAGAAGGCGCATTCGTGGCTCCGCCCGGAGGCCCAGTGCTCGGCGCCGTCCCAGAGCCCCGCCCCGAGCGACTCCGCGGCTCCGAGCGCCAGCGCCAGTCCGTCCGGCTCGGCGGCCCCAAGCGCCAGCCCGTCCGGCTCGCCGGCGGCGTCCGGGACGGCCTCCCCGAGCGCGGTCGCCCCGGGCACCAGCCCCAGCGCCAGCCCAAGTCCAAGCTCGAGCTGAGGACGGGGCATGCGCCTCTACGCGTTCCGCGATGAAAACGGGGCGGGCCGTCCCGCGCCCGTGCAACTCGACGTCCCGGTTCCCGGCGTGGCGTACGGCGACCTGCAGCCGGGAGGCACCGTCGCTGTCCCAGGCGGCTCGCCCCGGCCGGTCGATGAGCTGACGCCGGCTCCGGCGATTCCCCGTCCGGGCAAGATCGTCTGCGTCGGCCTGAACTATCGCGACCACGTCGCGGAGGGCGCGAGTCGTGAAGCCCCGGCCTGGCCACTCCTGTTCGCCAAGTTCGCGAACGCGGTCGTCGCCGACGGCGAACCGATCGTTCGGCCAGAGGGCACGCATGCCCTCGACCTCGAGGTCGAGCTGGGCGTCGTCATCGGCCGGCGTGCGCACCGGGTATCGCTCGAGGACGCTCTCAGCCACGTCGCGGGCTACGTCGTCGTCAACGACGTCTCCGCTCGAGACTGGCAGGGCAACGCGGCCGCGCTCCGCGAGGGTCAGAAGGGCGATGGCCAGTGGCTTCGGGCGAAGGGCAGCGACACGTTCCTGCCGATCGGCCCCGTCTTCGTCTCCGCTGACGAGGTGGACGCCGCGGCCGGGCTGCGGCTCAGGAGCTGGCATATCCCTGGCACGGGTCCGCTCGCCGGCGAACCTCAACTGATGCAGGACGGGACGACCGCGGACCTGATCTTCTCGGTCCCGGAGCTCATCGCCTTCATCAGCAAGTTCATCACGCTTGATCCGGGCGATGTCATCGCGACCGGCACTCCCGCCGGGGTCGGTGTGTTCCGCGACCCGCCGGTCTTCCTCGAGCCGGGCGATCGCGTCCGCTGCGAGATCGACGGGATCGGCTCGGTCGAGAATCCGATCGTGGACTGGTCGGAGGCTCCGGCCGGCTGAGAGCGCCGTCAGGCGGGGATCGGCACGCTCTCGACCATCGGCTTCACGACGTTGATCAGCGACTCCATCGTCTCCACGTCGTACGGCGCCGGCAGCTCCACGATGAACGTGTGGAAGCCGACCCGCCGGTAGCTGAGAATCGTCTCGGCGATCTGCTCCGGCGTGCCCGTCCAGAACGAGGTATCGCCCTCGACCCGGGTCAGCGGCGTCTTGTTGTGTTCAAGCAGGGACAGGCGGACACGTTCGGCTTCGGCCTCCGTTGAGCGGATCGTGACCTTGCAGCCGAGCGTCCGCTCGATGGCCTCGGGGTCGCGCCCGACATCCGCGCAATGGGCCCGAAGGATCTCGTCCTTGCGGGCGACGATCTCCGGGGTCCCGAACACGTTCCACATGTCGGCGTGCTCGGCGACGATCCGGAGCGTCTTCCGCTCGCCTGCCCCGCCGATCATGATCGGCACGTGGGGCTGAAGCGGGAGCGGCGAGATCCGCAGCTTGTCGAACGCGTAGCGCCCGCCTGACGCGCTCGTCACCTCGCCGCCATCGAGGAGTGTCCTGATCGCGGGAACGGCTTCTGCGAGCCAGTCCAGGCGCTGCCCGAACCCCGAGCCGAAGTCGATGCCGAACGCCTGGTGCTCGCCCCCGAACCACGCTCCGCCGATCCCCATGATCGCCCGGCCGCCGCTGATGTGATCGATCGTGGCGATGCTCTTGACCGCCAGGCCGGGGTTCCGGAAGGGATTCGCGCCGACGAACAGGCCGAGCTTGACCCGCTCTGTCGCCTGGGCGAGGGCGGCAAGGGCCGTATAGCCCTCGAAAATGGGCTGGTCCGGATCTCCGAAGATCGCCAGCAGGTGATCCCACGTCCACAGATGGTCGTATCCGAGCCGGTCCGCCAGCTGGCCTGCCTCGAGGAACGCAGGCCAATCGCTGGCCTGGCTCCAGAGGTTCATTCCGAGTTTCAGATCGGTCATCTCGAAGCCTTCGCCCTCTCCCAGCCGTTCGCGCCGAGTCGTGCTGCAAATTGTTGTGCAATCGAATGTACGCACTCGATTGCAGGTGTTAGTCTAGCGCAACCCGGTGGCAGGGCATTGGTCCCGACAGAAGATTCCGGGGACTGGTTCGAGCAGTGAGGAGGAGCATCGGATGAGGGACCGACTCAGGTTGCCCGCGCTCGCGGTGGTCGCCGTCCTGATAGCGGCCGCCTGTAACAACCCGGCGGCGTCCGCGTCGGCGCCGGCGGTATCCGCCCAGCCTTCCAGCCAGGCCGCGAGCCAGCCGGCGTCCAGCGAGCCATCACCGAGCGCGGCGCTTGGTTGCGCGACGCCCGGTGATCTCACGATGTGGGAGCGGTCCGGCGGCAACGCAGGCATGGTCGACGCGCTCGTCGCCGCTTGGAATGCGGCGTATCCCGAGTGCACGATCACCTTGACCTACATCCCGCACACGGAGATGGTCAGCAAGATCGCCCAGGGAATCGCGTCCGGCGAGGTCCCGGACCTGATGGGGATGGACCTGATCTACGCCCCCCAGTTCGAGAAGGCCCAGCAGCTCGTCGACATCACAGACCAGATCGGCAGCATTCCGGAGCTCAAGACCGCAAGCCCCGGACACGTGACCGTCGCGACCTTCGAGGACCGCCTCTATGGCGTCCCGCTCTATGCCGACGTGTCGGCGCTGTTCTACAACAAGGACCTCTTCACTCAGGCGGGCCTTGACCCCGAGAAGCCGCCGACCAGCCTCGCCGAGGTCCGCGAGTACGCGGACAAGATCACGGCGCTCGGCAACGACATCAAGGGCTACTACCTGCCCGGCAACTGCGCCGGCTGCAACATCTTCACCGTCGGCCCGCTGATGTGGGCATCGGGAGCCAAGATCGAGGCCGAGGGATGCGGGCGACGAGCCCCTCACCGGCGACGGCGTCAAGCAGGTCCTCCAGTGGGCCCGCGACATGGTCAAGGCCGGCAACGTCCACGAGGGCGACCGTGCCGAGAATGGCGAGACCTTCCACCTGCAGTTCGGATCCGGCAAGGTCGGGATGATGGGGACCGGCAACTTCAACATCACCCTTGCCAGGGAACAGAATCCCACGATGAACTTCGGCATCTCGCTCCTGCCGGGGATGGAGGCGGGTTCATCTGCCTCGTTCATCGGTGGTGACCTCGTGGTCATCCCGAAGGGCAGCAAGCGCGTCGACGACGCGGTCAACTTCATGAAGTTCCTGCTCTCGGACGAGGTCCAGGTCGAGGTCTACGCGAAGGCACTCAACCTGACCACCCGAGGCGACATGGTCGACAACACGTACTTCCAGGCCGAGCCGCTCGTCCAGGACGTGGCGAAGGCCCTCGAGGTTGGCCAGACGCCGTACACGCTGACCTTCTTCGAACAGATCAACTCACCGCAGGGTCCGTGGCTGCAGATGCTGCAGCGTGCGTACTACACGGACGACGATCTCGATACGGTGATCGCCGACGCCAAGACGGCAATGAAGGCGATCGCCAGCCAGCAGTAGTCAGGACTCGCCCGCACCCGGAGGGCCGCGGCGTCGCCAGCAGGGCGCCGCGGCCCTTCATCATGAACATCCGACCTGGGGCTGGAGACCGGACATGTATGGCAGCACGCGCAACAAGCTGATCGGGTTCCTCTACCTGACGCCGGCGCTGTTGTTCGTGCTCGTCTTCACCGCGTATCCGTTCGGCCAGATGCTCTGGGTCTCGCTCAACAACTGGTCGCTCATCACGCCACCCACGTACATCGGCCTCGACAACTTCGCACGAGCCTTCGCCGATAAGCAGTTCTGGGTGTCACTCGGCTTCACGCTGAAATACACCCTCCTGATCACCCCGATCCTGATCATCGGTGGCTATGTCATCGCGCTGCTGACGGCGGAGAACACGCCCCTTCGACGGTTCACCCGGACGATCGTCTTCGTGCCGGTCGTCATCGGGCTGGGCGTGTCGAGCCTGCTGTGGTATTGGCTCTTCAGCGCCGACTTCGGCTTCGTGAACCGGATCCTGCTCGACCTCGGCCTCATCTCCAAGCCGATCATCTGGCTCGGCGTCGACGCGGATCGATCGAATTACGCGATCATCATGTCGGTCGTCTGGAAGGTGATCGGCTTCGGGATGATCCTCTTCGTCGGCGCGATCCAGGCGATCCCGACGGAGATCACCGAGGCGGCGATGGTCGACGGCGCGAGCTACCGGCAGCGCGTCGCCCGGGTGATCCTCCCACTGACCCTCCGGACGGTCCTGCTCGTGACCCTGGTCAGCGTCATCGGGTCGCTGCTCGCCTTCGACCAGTTCTACATCATGACCGCGGGACAACCCCAGAACCTGACCGCGACGTCGGTCTTCTACGTCTACCTCAACTCGTTCCCGTACCTGAAGCTGGGCTACGGGGCGGCCCTCTCGCTGATCCTCGCCGTGATCATCCTGCTCTTCACGATCATCCAGATGGCCCTGACCCGCCGGAGCCAGGCATGACGGAGGCGATGGCGTGAGGGCGGGATCGATCGACGGGTCGGCGCGAGCAGCCGGCGGCACGCGCGGGCTGTTGGCCGGTCTTGCGGCCGGGCGGACGAAATACCTGCTCGGCGCGATCTGCATCGCGCTGTGCACCGTCATGCTGCTGCCGCTCGTGCTGTCGATCCTCGCGTCGCTCAAGTCGACCCAGGAGGCGGCGGCGAGCCCGCCGATCTACCTCCCGACCCACCTGAGTCTCGACAGCTACGAACGACTCTGGGGCTATCAGGCAGGACTCCCCGCGTATCTCGCCAACAGCTTCGGCACGGCCTTCCTGACGATCGCATTCACCCTGGTCCTCGCGGTGCCGGCCGGCTACGCCCTCGCCCGGTTCCCGATCCCGGCGAAGGAGGCGCTGTTCGTTCTCCTCCTGCTCGCGCTGATCATCCCCTACCAGGCGCTCCTGACCCCGATCTTCCTGATGTTCGCCCAGCTGAAGCTCACGAACTCACTCGTCGGGTTGGCCATCCTCCACACGGCGATCCAGCTGCCGTTCAGCGTCTACATCCTGCGGAACAACTTCGGCGCGGTGCCGCGTGAGCTCGAGGAGGCGGCGGTCATGGACGGGGCGAGTTCGTTGCAGCTCCTCCTCCGGATCTTCATTCCGTCGGTCGTGCCGGGGATCATCACCGTGACGCTCTTTGCCTTCATCACGTCGTGGAACGAGTTCCTGGGGGCACTCGTGATGATGAGCAAGGGCTCCAGCTTCACGCTGCCGGTCGTCCTGGCGGCTGCCCGAACGGAAACCAGCCTCGGCGGCACGGACTGGGGGATGCTCCAGGCAGGGGTGACGATCTCGATCATCCCGTGCGTCGCCATCTACCTGCTCCTCCAGAAGTATTACGTCTCGGGCCTGCTCAGCGGTGCCGTGAAATGACCGGTCCGACGGACGAGCAAGTTGTGCGCAATCGAATGCTAGAATTCGATTTCATGACGTCACCCGCGCGGCTCGCGAGCGAGCAGATCTCGGCCGCGGATCGCGGCGGCCCGGTCACTCCGACCGCCTCCGCGATCTCGGCGCTGCGGCCGCTGAACACGGGCGGCGTGACGATGGCCGGAGGCTTCTGGCTCGAGCGTCTCACGACCAATCGTGAGCGGACGATCGGACACGGCTTCGACCAGCTCACCCGAGCTGGCAACCTCCACAACCTGCGACTGGCTGCGGGAGCGGACGGTGAGTACGAGGCGCTCGGCAAGCCGCTCGGCCTCGTGTTTCCGTTTCTCGACTCGGACGTCTACAAGTGGCTGGAGGCCGTCGGATGGGAGCTCGGCCGAGGCCCGGACGCCGGGCTGTCGCGTGCCGCCGACGAGGCGATCGCCGCCGTCGCTGCCGCCCAGCGGCCCGATGGCTACCTCAACAGCTTCGTCCAGGTGGTCGCCGGCGGTCGTGCCTACGAAGACCTCCAGTGGGGTCATGAGCTCTACTGCACGGGGCACCTGATCCAGGCAGCAATCGCGTGGCACCGCGCCCTTGGCGACGATCGCCTGCTCGACATCGCGGTCCGCAACGTGGACTCCGTCGAGCGCGAGCTTGGTCCCGGTCGCCGCGACGGCACCGACGGCCACCCGGAGATCGAGATGGCCCTCGTCGAGCTCTTCCGGACGACCGGTGAGCGCCGGCACCTCGACCTGGCGGCGCGTCTCATCGACCTGCGAGGCCACGGCCTGCTCGGTCCCGGCCGGTTCGGCGCGGCGTACTGGCAGGATCACGCGCCGGTCCGCGACGCCACGACGGTCGCCGGGCATGCCGTCCGCCAGCTCTACCTCGACTGCGGCGCCGTCGACGTCGCGACGGAGCTGGGCGATACCGCGTTGCTCGACGCCGTCCAGCGACGATGGCGGGACATGGTTGCGACGCGCCGCTACCTGACCGGTGGCCTCGGCAGCCGCCACAACGACGAGTCCTTCGGCGATCCGTTCGAACTCCCGCCGGACCGCGCCTACACCGAGACGTGCAGCGCGATCGCCGGCACGATGCTCGCCTGGCGCCTGCTCCTCGCGACCGGCGACCGGGGGTACGCGGACGCCATCGAGCGGACGATGTACAACGGTGTCCTTTCCGGCCTGTCGCTCGACGGCACGCACTTCTTCTACGTGAACCCGCTCCAACGCCGGACGCACCGCGTCGCGGCCGCCCCCGGCTACGGGGAGCGTGCCACCTGGTATCCATGCGCCTGCTGCCCGCCGAACCTGATGCGCACCCTCGCATCGTGGCCGCAGTACCTAGCGACGAGCGACGCGACGGGCGTCCAGATCCAGCAGTACGCCACGGCGACGGTCGCGGCGGAGCCAGGCGCGGGACCCGTCCGTCTCGGGCTCGAAACGGGCTATCCCTGGACCGGGTCGGTGACCGTGACGATCGAGGAGTCGCCGTCGGGCCCGTGGACGCTCGACCTCCGGATTCCCGAGTGGTGCCGGGCGGGGCGGCTCGAGGTCCGTCGCGGCGACGACGTACGACAACGAGCCATCGACCCGAACGAGCCATCGGTGGCCGAGACCGGGGATTGGCGGCCCGGGGACGTGGTCGTGCTCGAGCTCGACCAGCCGGCCCGCTGGACCGAGCCCGATCGAAGGATCGATTCGATCCGCGGCACCGTCGCCCTCGAGCGGGGGCCCCTCGTCTACTGCGTCGAGACGGCTGACCTACCGGCGGGTGTCGAGCTCGAGGAAATCGAGGTGAGCCCGGAGGCCGGGCCGCGCGAGGTGGGGTGCGACGACATCGACTCGTCCATCGTCGGGCTCGAGATCGCGGCCTTCCGCGAGGCCTCCCCGATCGCCGTTCGAGCCATCCCCTACTTCGCCTGGGCGAACAGAGCCGTCGAGGCGATGCGCGTCTGGATTCCGCGGCGCCCCGGCTGAGCTACGGGCGCGGTGGCGGCGCCGTCGATTGGCGGATGACGAGCGTCGGCTCGTAGACGGTGATCCGGGGCTCGCGGCTGGCGGACGAGTCCCGAGCCAGCTCGATCGCCAGCTTCACGCCGGCGCCAACGATCTCGGGCATCGGCATGTGCATCGTCGTCAGCGCGGGAACGGTGTGGGCCGCGATGAGGATGTCGTCGAACCCGACGACCGAGAGCTCGTCGGGGATCGTCCGCCCAAGGCTGTACGCCGCGTGGAGGACGCCAACTGCCACGAGATCGGTCGACGCGACCACCGCGGTCGGCTCCGGCGCCAGGGAGAGCAGCGCACGAAGCGCAGCCTCGCCGCCGGCGAGGGTGTTCGGGACTTCCTGGACGTAGCCGGCGGCAACCCCGCCGAAGCGCTCGTTCATGAAATCGACATAGGCATTGAGGCGGACCGGGTTGTTCCCCGGCAGATGGGCGCTGACGAACGCGATCCGCTCGTGTCCGAGTCCAACGACGTACTCGAGTCCGGCCCGGATGCCGGCCCGGTCGTCGACGTCGACGGTCGGGAATTCGAGTGCGGTCGAGCCCTGCCACAGCGCGACGACCGGCACGATCGAGTTGCGGAGGTCCTCGAGCAGTCGCGGCTGGTCCTGCATGTCGCCGAGGAGGACGATCGCGTCCGTGTGGCGCGTCTCGAGGACGGTCGTCAGCGCGATCGCCTCCTCGAGCCGGCCGTGGGCATGACCGAGGACGACGTTGTAGCCGCGGGCCATCGCCTCGACCGCGAGGGTCTCGATCGCACCGGCGAAGAACGGGTCGCTGAAGTCGCGAACCACGGCGCCGAGCAGCATCGTCGGTGCGCCGCGGAGTCCGCGGGCGAGGGGATTCGGTCGATAGCCGAGCCGGCGCGCGGCGAGCACGACTCGCTCACGCGTCTCCGCGGCGATCGGGACGCGCGTCGGCGCGTCGTTCAGGACCCGCGACACCGTGCTCTGGGAGACGCCGGCGTCGGCGGCGATATCGCGCATCGTCGGGACCGACGTGGGCCGTGGCCCCGCATTTGTGGCTCCGCCGATCCCGAAGTCCTGCGACGCCGGACGCGACTCGCGGGACTCCTTCGATGCCATGCCCGTAAGCGTACCAGCCGGGATGCGGTCATACGTTTGCATTCACGCGAGTCGCCGGCTGCGCGACGGACGGCCGGGCACGGCACACTAGGGGCATGCTCGCCCTCGTCAAGACCGCCTCCGAACCGGGCCTCGAGCTGCGCGATGTCCCGGAGCCCGCGATGGGGATCAACGACGTCCGGATCCGCGTCCACAAGACCGGGATCTGCGGCACGGACCTCCACATCGAGTCGTGGGACGCGTGGGCCGCGAAGACGATCAAGCCGCCGCTCATCGTCGGCCACGAGTTCGTCGGCGAGATCCTGGAAGTAGGTACCAATGTCGCCGACTTTCATCCCGGCGACATCGTCAGTGGCGAGGGCCACGTCGTCTGCGGCCGATGCCGCCATTGCCTGGCCGGCCGTCGGAACCTCTGCGCCAAGTCGATCGGGCTGGGCGTCGGCCGCGACGGGGCGTTCGCCGAGCAGGTCGTCCTGCCGATGACGAACGTGTGGCATCACTGGCCCGGCATCGACGAGGAGATCGCCGCGATCTTCGACCCGTTCGGCAACGCGGTCCACACGGCCCTGGCGTTTCCGGTCCTCGGTGAGGACGTGCTGGTCGTCGGGGCGGGCCCGATCGGGCTGATGGCAACGGCCGTCGTCCGCCACGCCGGCGCGCGGCACGTCGTCGTGACGGAGCCGAACGGCTTCCGGCGCGATCTCGCCAAGTCGATGGGTGCGTCGGTGGTCGTGGATCCACGCGAGCGCTCGCTCCAAGACGTCCAAAAGGAGCTGGGGATGGTCGAAGGCTTCGACGTCGCGCTCGAGATGTCCGGCAACCCGGCTGCCCTGCGGGATGCGATCGCCAACATGGCCCACGGCGGTGCGATCGCCATCCTCGGCATCCCTTCCGAGCCGGTCACTCTCGACTTCAACGACATCATTTTCAAGATGCTCACGCTCCGTGGCATCTACGGTCGCGAGATGTACGAGACGTGGTACAAGATGACGGTCATGCTCCAGTCGGGGCTGGACATCCGACCGGCGATCACCCACCGATTCTCGTTCCGCGATCACGAGGCCGCGTTCGCCGCGACTCGGTCCGGCGACTCAGGCAAGGTGATCATGGACTGGCAATCCTCGGACTGATGACTCGCAGGAGCGTTGCCTCAGGCCTCGGAGGGCGTGTGGAAGTTCACCGCGGAGGGTGCCGAATCGAATGACACGCATACACAACGATCCTCTCGGCTTCCTCGCCGAGGAACTCGCCGACCTCCGCACCCGCCACCTCTATCGGCCGTTGCGGGTCATGTCGTCCGGCCAGGGGCCGGTTGTCTCGGTCGACGACGAGCGGCTCATCAGCCTGTCGTCAAATGACTATCTCGGGTTGACCCACCATCCGCGCCTCCGCGAGGCGGCGCTCGCCGCCGTCCGTGACTACGGCGTCGGATCGGGCGCGGTGCGGACGATCGCCGGGACGATGGCACTCCACGAAGAGCTCGAGCGGGAACTGGCCGCCTTCAAGGGAACGGAAGCGGTGCTGACGTTCCAAAGCGGCTTCGCGGCGAATACCGGCGTGATCCCGACGATCACCGGCGAGCAGGATCTCATCGTCTCCGACGCGCTCAACCACGCCTCGATCATCGACGGCATGCGGCTGTCGAAGGCGCCCCGGAAGATCTACCCGCACGGCGACACCGCCGCGCTTCGGGAGACCCTGCGCGAGGCGCGAGAAACCGGCCGCGAGGGAACCGGGCTTCCGTATCGGCTGATTCTCGTCGTGACCGATGGGGTCTTCAGCATGGACGGAGATATCGCGCCACTCCCGGCGATCGTCGAGGCCGCGGAGGAGTTCGGGGCCGCGGTGTTCGTCGACGACGCGCATGCGTCCGGCGTCCTGGGCCGGAACGGCCGCGGCAGCGTCGACCACTTCGACCTCCACGGGCGAGTGGCGATCCAGGTAGGGACCCTGTCGAAGGCGGTCGGTGTACTCGGCGGTTACGTCGCGGGTTCGCAGGACCTTCGCGACATCCTGGTCCAGCGCGCGCGGCCCTTCCTGTTCTCGACATCCCATCCGCCAGCCGTCGTGGCCGCCTGCCGCGCGGCGATCGCCGTGATGCTCGACGAGCCCGAGCTCCTCGAGAAGCTCTGGATGAACACCCGCCGATTCAAGGCGGAGCTGGCCCGACTCGGGTTCGACACGGGGGTGTCGGAGACGCCGATCACCCCGGTGATGATGGGCGACCCGGATACGGCCGGACGTTTCAGCCAGCGGCTCTTCGAGGAGGGTGTCTTCGCCCAGCCGGTGGTGTTCCCGACCGTCGCCCTCGACAAGGCCCGGATCCGGACGATCGTGACCGCCGCCCACGGCCCGGACCAGCTCGACCAGGCGCTGGGGGCATTCGCGAAGGTCGGCCGCGAGCTGGGTCTCGTATCAGGGTGACGGACGCCAACCAGGACCGGGATCTGCCGCTCGACAGCCACCTTCACACCGATCTCTCGCCGGACAGCGGGGTCCCGATCGACGTCTACGCGGCCCAGGCCGTCGAACGCGGGATCGCCGAGATCGCGATCACCGATCACGTCGACTTCGCGCCGGGCGCACCTGCCTTCGACTTCGTGCCTTTCGCGACGCGGGAGACGGTCGCCCGCGAAGCGGCCGAGCGCTGGGGGCCTCGCGGGGTGGCGATCCGGTTCGGCGTCGAGATCACCTACGACCACCGCTACGAGACCGAGATCCGCGATCACCTAGCCCACCATGCATATGACTACGTGATAGGGAGCGTTCACATCTACGCGGACTCGCCGTTCCATCAATCGCGGATCGCCTCCTGGGTCGCCGGTCGGTCCCTGCCGGAAATCGTCGCGCCGTACTTCGACGAAGTCGGCCGCGCCATCCGCTCCGGCCTGTTCGACACGATCGGCCACCTCGATTTCGTGAAGCGCTGGCTGCACCCGCACGTGACCGCGGCCGACCTGGCAGCCGCCCCCGAGCTCTACGAGCCGCTCCTTGTCGCGCTGGTCGATGCCGGCATCGCCCTCGAGGTCAACACGAGCGGCCTCCGACAGGCTCCGGGCGAGACGTATCCGTCGGCCGCGGTCGTTGCGCGCTACCGATCGCTGGGAGGCACGCTGGTCGCGGCCGGATCGGATGCGCACCAGGCGGACTCCCTGGCAAGCGGCCTCGCCGAGGGATATCGGATCGCAGCCGCCGCGGGATTCCGGGACCTCGCGTTCCGCCGCGGCGGGGTCAGGGTCGCGGTGGGGCTGCCGGAGCGCTATGGGCTCGCCCCGAGTCCCGGCGCCGGATCCCGCTGACGCTGTCGATGCTGGGACGCCGCGCATGGAGCTGACGGTCCTCGGAGCCGGGCCCGCCTACACCGACCGTCTCGGCGCGACCGGGGCCGCGTACCTGCTCCGCGAGTCCGATACCGCGATCCTGCTCGACTTCGGCCAGGGCTCGTTCCCGAGGCTGACCGCGGAGATCGAGCCGAGCGCGCTCGAGGCGGTCTTCATCAGCCACCTCCACCCGGACCACTTCATCGACCTCGTGCCGCTCCGGCACTACCTCGTCTACGAATTCTCGACGAGCCGCCGTGTACCGGTCTTCGGCCCGCGCGGGCTCGACGAGCGCCTGGACGCTCTCCATGCCGAGCCGGGATTCACAGCCGCGGCACTCGACGTGACCGCGCTGGTTGAGGGCACCGTCGCCGCGGGCGGCCTGAGTGCCGAGGCGCGCCACGTCACCCATACCAACGACAGCTACGGGTTCCGGGTCGCCGCCGGAGGATCAGGACCCGGCCTCGTCTATTCCGGGGACTGCGGCCGAGCCGCGGACCTCGCGCCACTGATCCGGCCCGGCGACACCCTGCTGACCGAGGTGTCCTTCGGGACGGGAGCCGTGCCGCCGGGAGCGTTCCACTTGAACGCCCAGGCCGTCGGCGAGCTCGCGGCGTCGACGGGCGCGGGGCGGGTGCTGTTGACGCATCTGCAGATGGGCAATGACGCCGCCGCGACCGTGGAGGGTGTTCGGGCACTGTTCGGCGGCCCGGTCGACCTGGTGGAACCCGGGAGCCGGTTCACGCTCTAGGTCGCGGACACAAAGCGACCGGGGTGCGGACTCCGCACCCCGGTCGAGGCACTCGGGAACAGCGAGGGTCAGCGCGGTCGGCGGACCCGTGCGGGCTGGGTGAAGGTCAGCGCGACCATGATGAGGATCGCGAGACCGAAGAGGACGATCCGCCAGCCGCCACCCGTCGAGCCGGAGGCGTCGACGAAGGCGTCAGTCGAGGGCGGGGTCACGTTGGGTGTGCCTGTGGCTCCCTGGACGCCGCCGGTCGGCGTCGGTCGTCCGGACTCGACCGGCAGCTCCGACCCGGTCGGGGTCGGGGTTGAGTCGTCAGGCGTGTTGTCGACGAAGACGACATCGAAGCCACCCGCGCCTTCAGCTTCCTCGCAGCCGAGGAGACCCGTGCTGTCCCAGAGGCAGACGAGCGTCGCGTCGATGTTGAGTTCAATGAGGATCGGGTCGCTGCCGGTGAAGCCTGCAGGAACGACCACTTCGACGATCCAGTAGTTGCCGGGGGCCAGGTGTTCGACATCGAGGATGCCGTCAACGGCTGCCGACGGTCCGGCGACGAGCGTGTCGTCGGAGGCGGAGAAGGTCGAGTCGCCGTCGTCGAGGTAGACCGAGAACGATGCGCCGTCGAGGAACTCATCGTCATCGAATGACGGCGTGCCCTTGTTGTCGATCTTGAAGATCTCGATCGCGCCCTCGGGTGCCGGGGTCGGCGTGACGACGGGCGTCGGGGTCGGGGTGATCTCCGGCGTCGGAGTCGGGGTGATCTCCGGAGTCGGGGTTGGGGTGATCTCCGGAGTCGGGGTTGGGGTCGGCGTGGGGGTGGGGGTGGGCGTAGGTGTAGGAGTTGGCGTGGGGGTCGGGGTCGGCGTCGGCGTGGGGGTTGGCGTCGGCGTGGGGGTTGGCGTGGGCGTCGGCCCCTCCTCGCACACCTGTACGCCACCGTTCGCGCCGGAGATCTTGCCGTACGGCGTCGGCACGTCCGGGTAGTGCGGCTCCAGGGCGCCGGAATAGTGCGTGTCGCCTGGGAAGAAGATGCCGTTGGTGAATGCATCCGTGTAGAAGTCGGTCTGCCCGAAGCAGCCCTCGTTCGGGACCTCGACCGTGAGCGTCGCCGAGCGATTGGTGTTGCTCAGCGTAGCCGTGTCGTCGTCGAGGAAGTGCTCATAGATGCTGTCCGGCCAGCTCCCGCCGCCGGCGTGGTAGGAAACCAAGCCGAACTTGCGCTCGCAGCCCTCGGGCAGGTCGACGCCTTCCTTGACCCTGACGGTGACGGTGTTCTGCGGGTATTCGCTCGGACCGTCGTTGATGTGGACCGTCTTGAACGGTCCACCGTCGACGGAGTATTCGAAGCTCTGCGTGGCGTCCATACATTCGTCGCTCGGCGGTGTCGCTGCCGACACCGTCGGCGCGAAGACCGAGACGGCCAAAAGCGACGCGGCGGCAAGCCAGCCGAGCTTCCTGAGAGCGCCGCCCCTGCGATGGAGTCTGCGTCCACTGTTCATGGTTTGGTCCCCGAGTGCGAGTTGTGGATAAGTCCATCCCGAAGAATCCGGGAGCCGTTGCCTACGCGGCCTCGCCAATACTGAACGACAGGACTGGTACCCGTCTAGGACTAATTGCGACAATCACATGACACCCATCCCCACCAGACCGCATTCCGGGCGTCAATTGGCGGTGCTGCGGGTCAACGGGGGTCCTAGCCGGCTCGTCCCGAAGGTCCGGCAACGTCGAGGAAGACTGGACGGGGCGTCCCCAGGCAGGGACGCCCCGTCCGGGTCTCGGGGACCCCGAAGGGAAGTGGCGGATCGGCCGGGCTGTTAGCCCGACCGATCCCGACGGCGGACATGCCTCGGCGGCGGGGTGACAGACCCGACATCGAGGGCAAGTCCGGCAAGGCCGAGCAGACAGAGCGTCGGGGTGAGGCCCGGGCTCCTCGTGCCCGTCTCGGAGGTATGCGAAGTTGTGACCCGGTGGGTCAGCACGATTGGTGCCTCTGTGGATAAGTGCTGGTCGATAAAGCGCTGGGCCACCGGATCGTACGGCGCAGAGTGCCGACAAAGGTACTGATCGGAACAATGCGTAACCGAGCCAAATGCCACCGATGTCCCCAAATCGCCACAGGCGGGATCGGCGGTTTCCGGTGCTGTCCAGCAACGAGGTGCGGGCGAGCGCTGATGACGACACGGTCCGTTACTGGCGCCGACCGTGGCGCGCTCCTCAGCGGCTACCATTGGCGCCCCATCCCGGACACCCTCAGCGACCAATTCGAGGAGGCCGCACCACGTGACGACTGCTCCCGCGGAGAACCTGCCGCAACCGATCCGGTCGCGGGCCCGCGCGGCCGTCGAGCGGGCCTGGGAGCGGGCGATCGCTGCGGGCGCCCTCGCTGCGCTGCCGGACGCCGACCGGCCGGCCGTCGACATCGAGCGCCCGGCGAACCCGGACCACGGCGACTTCGCGTCGAACCTCGGGATGCGGCTCGCGCGGCCCTATCGGCGTGCGCCGCTGGATATTGCGCGGATCCTGGCCGAGGAGATCGGCCGCGAGTCGACGTCCGGTGACGGCAGCAGCCCGATCGCCTCGGCGGAAGCGGCGCCGCCCGGATTCCTCAACCTCCGGCTGACGGATCGGGCGCTCGAGGAGACGATCGGTCATGTCCTCGCCGCGCCGGGGAGCTGGGGCCGCGTCCAGCCGATCCGGCCACGGCGGGTCAACGTCGAGTTCGTGTCGGCCAACCCGACCGGCCCGCTGACGGTCGGCAATGCGCGCGGCGCGTTCGTCGGCGACCTGCTCTGCCGCGTCCTGGAGGCGGGCGGGCAGCGAGGTGACGCGCGAGTACTACTTCAACGATTCGGGCGCCAGGTCTCGAAGCTCGGCGCTGTCGATCCTAGCGGTCCGGCGCCGGCGAGCCAGTGCCCGAGGATGGCTACCACGGCGAGTACGTCCGAGGATCTGGCGGCCGCCGTTCCCGCGGAGGTCCTTGAACAGGCGGCGGCAGCGCCGGCGCCGACCTGGCTGGATCTCGGGCGTGGGCATCGGAGCGCATCCGGGAGGGCATCGAGGCCAGCCTCGAGCGACTGGGCGTCCACTTCGATGTCTGGACGAGCGAGGGCTCCCTCCACACCGAAGGCTGGGTCGAGCCGGGCGATCGAGAGACTGAGAGCATCCGGCCACCTGTACGAGCAGGACGGCGCGCTGTGGTTCAAGCTCGACTGCATTCGGCGACGACAAGGACCGCGTCGTCGTCCGATCCGAACGGCGAACCGACCTACTTCGCATCGGACATCGGCTACGTCGTCGAGAAGTTCAGCCGCGGCTTCGACGAGCTCATCTACATCTGGGGCGCGGACCACCACGGCACGATCGCGCGGCTGAAGAATGCGGCCGAGGCGCTGGGCTTCGACCGCGACGCCGTCATCGTTCTGCTCATCGCCTGGGTGCGCTTCGTTCGCGACGGCGAGGAGATGTCGATGTCGAAGCGCGCGGGCGAGTTCGTCACACTCGACGAGCTGCTCGAGGAGGTCGGCGTGGACGCGGCACGCTGGTCGTTCGCCTCACGCGCGCCGTCCACGGGTCATCGACTTCGACATCGAGCTGGCGCGCAAGCAATCGGCCGAGAACCCCGTCTACTACGTCCAGTACGCCCACGCGCGCATCGCTCGATCCTGCGCAAGGCGACCGACGACGGGCTCGCGCCGGCGGCCGACTGACCGGTCGGCTGGCACGACGCATCCGATGGCGCCTGGCCCGGGAACGCGCGACTGCCCGACATCGTCGAGGACGCCGTGCTGCGGCCGAGGAGACGCAGGCATCACCGCCTTCGCGACCGAGCTGGCGACGAAGTTCCACGCCTACTACCGCGACGCCGGTCGTCGACACGGACGAGCCGGATCGGTCGGCCAAGCGGCTGGCACTCGTCGCGGCGGCGAAGACGACGCTCGCCAACGCGCTCGGGCTTCTCGGGATCTCCGCGCCGGAGCAGATGTAGCCGGACTCGGCCCGGCAGGGTCAGCCGGCCAGGCCCAGGACGTTCTCCAGGCGGCCCACGAGATCCTGGCTCGATGCGATGACGACGGTCACGGTCGTGCCGCCACCGATCGCGACCACGTCGCCGGGGTCGCGCGGGTCGCACTGGGCGCCACCCGCGACGTCGTGCTGATCGACGGCACGCTCGAGGTCATCCCGCTGGGTACGGAGCCCGAGCTGGAAGAGGCGCACGCCCGCGCCACCGAGTTCGATCCGCGGACACTGGCGGACGAGTACGTCTACCTGCGCCTGACGCCGCAGCGGATCCAGGCGTGGCGCGAGGTCAACGAGCTCGAGGGCCGCCACATCATGCGCGGCGGCGCCTGGGTGGTCTAGCGCCGGCTAGCCGAGCGAGCGCCCGTACTGGCGCTCGTAGTACGCGCGGTAGTCGCCGGAGCGGATCGGCTCCCACCAGTCGGTGTTGCTCGCGGTACCAGGCGACGGTGTGGGCGAGGCCGTCGTCGAAGCGCATCCGCGGCTCCCAGCCCGAGCGCGCGGACCTTGTCGGAGGACAGCGAGTAGCGGCGGTCGTGGCCGGGGCGGTCGGTGACGTACTCGATCAGGCTGTCGTCGCCGCCGGTGAGCCCGATGATGCGCTGGACGACCTCGAGGTTCGCGCACTCGTCGGGGCCGCCGGCGTTGTAGACGTTGCCGGGCTCGCCGTGCTCGAGCACGTGGCCGATCGCGCGGGCGAAGTCCTCGACGTAGATCCAGTTGCGGACCTGCTGGCCGTCGCCGTAGACCGGCAGCTTGTCGCCGTGCAGCGCGTTGAGGATCATCAGCGGGATCAGCTTCTCGGGGTACTGGTACGGCCCGTAGTTGTTGGAGCCGCGGCAGATCAGCGTCGGCAGCCCGAAGGTGTGGAAGTAGCTGCCACACGAGCAGGTCGGCGCCCGCCTTGGTGGCGGAGTAGGGCGAGGAGGGGGCGAGCGGCGACTCCTCGGTGAACGAGCCCTCCTCGATCGAGCCGTAGACCTCGTCGGTGGAGACCTGGACGTAGCGCAGGCCGGCCTCGCGCGCCGCCTCGAGCAGCGTGTAGGTGCCCTGGGCGTGCGTCTTGACGAACGCGTCGGGCTCGGCGATCGAGCGGTCGACGTGCGTCTCGGCCGCGAAGTTCACGACCGCGTCGCGGCCCTCCATCGCCGCGGCGACCGCGTCGGCGTCCTCGATCGCCCGCGTGCACGAAGGCGTAGCCCGCGCTGTCGGCGACGTCGGCGAGGTTCTCCTCGCGCCCGGCGTAGGTGAGCTTGTCGAGGACGACGACCTCGTCGCCGTGCTCGGTGATGCGCTGGCGGACGAAGTTCGAGCCGATGAAGCCGGCCCCGCCGCAGACGAGCAGCTTCACTGGAGGACCTCCGATCGCAGGTAGGCGGACAGGCCCGCTCGCCACGGCGGCAGCGCCGGCGCGTCGGGGCGGGTGGAGCGCAGGACGGACCAGGCGGGCCGCGGCGCGGGCCGCGGGAACTCGGCGGTCGTCACGGGCACGGCGCGGCAGTCGGCGCCCGCCTCGTCGAACGTCGCCTGCGCCAGTTCGTGCCATGAGCACGAGCCGCCGCCGGCGACGTGCAGGACGCCGGTGAGCCGCCGCTCGGCGATCTCGACGAGCGCGCGCGCGAGGTGGCCGGTGAAGGTGGGGCAGCCGAACTGGTCGGCGACGACGTTGACCTCGTCGCGGTCCTCGGCCAGGCGCAGCATGGTGGCGACGAAGTTCTTGCCGTGGGCGCCGAACAGCCAGGCGGAGCGGACGACGGCGTGGTTCCCGGCGGCGGCGACGGCGAGCTCCCCGGCGAGCTTCGAGCGACCGTAGGCGCCGGCCGGGCCGGTCGGGTCGTCCTCGCGTACGGCTCGGTGGCGCTGCCGTCGAAGACGTAGTCGGAGGACACGTGGACGACGTAGGGCGCCGCGGCGGCGACGTGCCCGGCGGCCGTCGCCGTTGATCAGCGTCGCGTCGGCCTCGTGCTCCTCGGCGCCGTCGACGTCGGTCCAGGCCGCGCAGTTGACCACGGCGTCGGGGCGCGCGGCCGTCGACGGCGGCGCGGACGGCATCGGGATCGGTGATGTCGAGGTCGCTGCGGGCGAGACCGGTGACCTCGTGCCCCGCGCCCTCCGCGGCGGCGACGACATCACGGCCCAGCATGCCCGCGGCGCCCGTGACGAGAAGGCGCATCGGCGAGCAGGTTAGCCAGCCCGCAGTGCGAGGCTGAGCTCGAAGCGCGCCTCGGGATCCTCCAGGCGCTCGCCGAACAGCTCGCGCAGCTGCTTGACGCGGTAGCGCACGGTCTGCGGGTGGACGTCGAGCTCGGCGGCGACCGCCTGGACCTGGCCGGGGCGGTCGAGCCAGGCGCGCAGCGTCTCGGTCAGCCGCTCGCGCGGCCCTTCGGGCAGCTCGGCGAGCGGCGCGAGGCGCTGCTCGGAGAGCTCGGCGGCGAGCGCCGGGTCGGCGGCGATGACGAGCGCCGGCAGGTGCTCCTCGGCGCGTGCGAAGGGCACGTCGCCGAGCCGGCCCGCCACGAGCAGGGCGTGCGTCGCGATCGCGCGCCGCACCGAGAGGCCCGCGCGGGCGAGCGGGACGGCGGGGCCGAGCGCCGCGGGCCGGCCCTCGGTCGCCGCGCGCAGCCGGCCCGTCCGCGCTGGGGCGCCCGCGTCGGGCACGAGCACGAGCGCGAGCCGCTCCAGGCCCGCGCCGATCGCCTCGTCGCCGACCCGGCGGGCCAGCCGCGCGGCGAGCGCGTCGGCCTCGGCCGCGACCTCGCTCGTCGCGGACGGCAGCCCGATCGGCGTGGCGCCGGGTGCGAGCACCGGCGCCGGTGCGGCGGCGGGTGCGACCGCCGCGCGGTCCGGGCCCGCCGCGCCGGTCGCCGACGGCGCGGTCACGAGCGCTGCGACGGCGCGCGGCAGCGGCCAGCCGGCGGCCGAGGCCGCCGCGAGCACCGTCTCCTCGTCGGCGGGCGGGTCCTGCGCGAGCAGCCGCACGAGCCGCCGCCGCAGCCGCTGGCGCTCGCCCGCGGAGGCCGACTGCTCCTCCGCGTAGCCCTCCGCCGACTCGGCCGAGAGCTCGTCGATGTAGGCGAAGATCGCCTCGCCGAGCGCGTAGATGGCCTCGGGCTTCAGGCCGCCGTCCTTGCCCGCCTCCACGAAGCGCCGCCACGCCAGCCGTGAGCCGAGCCGGTAGGCGGACAGCAGCGCGTCGAGGCTGCGCCCGGCGCGCATCTCGCCGCGGCCGAGGTTGACGTAGGTCGCGCGTCCGCGCCCGTCGTCGCCGGTCGGGTCCTCGATCAGGTCGACGAAGCGGCCGAGCGCGTTCTCGACGCCGAGGCGCACGACGCGCCCGAACTCCCCCTCCATCGCGCGCGCGTAGTCGGGCACCTCGACGGCGATCGCGCTGATCATCTCGTCGGCGAGCCCGGGCAGCACCGGGCGGAGCACGGCGGCGGCGTCGGCGGGGATCGCCGCGAAGGGTCGAGCAGCCGGAGGCACTATCACGAGGCTACAAGATAGCGGCCGATCTCGGCCTGACGGCGACGTTTGTCCGCTGCGTTACGGGAATCATGCAAGTCGGGCTTCTAGCCTGGGGCATGGCTCCGGGCACCCGAGCCGCGCGCGCCGCGGTCACCGTCATCTTCCTCTTGAACGGGATGCTCCTGGGCTCGTGGGCGGCCCGCATCCCGGCGGTCAAGGAGCGCCTCGACCTCGGCGAGGCCGAGCTGGGGCTCGCGCTCGGCCTGGTCGCCTCGGCGCGCTGGTCGCGATGCCGGTCTCGGGCTGGCTGTCGGCGCGCGGGGGCAGCCGGCGCACCACGCTCCTCGCGTTCGTCTTCTGCTGCCTGTCGCGTCCCGCTGCCGGCGCTCGCGCCGACCTTCGCGCTGCTGCTCCCGGCCGCGCTGCTGCTCGGCGCGGGCAACGGCTCGCTCGACGTCGCCATGAACGCGCACGGCGTGGCCGTCGAGCGCCGCCACGAGAGCCCGATCCTGTCCTCCTTCCACGCCGCCTTCTCGTGCGGCGCGCTGCTCGGCGCGGGCATGGGCGCGCTCGCCGCGAGCGCCGACCTCGACGTCCGCTGGCACCTGCTGGCGTCGGGGCCTAGCCTCGCGATCGGCCTCGTCGCGTGCCGCTCGCTGCTGCCCGCCGACGCGGACGACGCGGGCGAGGAGGCCGGGCCGCTGCTGGCGTGGCCGCCGCGCGCGCTGTGGGCGGTCGGCGCCGTCGGCTTCTGCGCGCTGGTCTGCGAGGGCGCGACCGCGGACTGGAGCGCCGTCTACGTGCGGGAGTCGCTCGACGCCTCCGCGGGCGTCGCGGCGCTCGCCTTCGCCGCCTTCTCGGCGACGATGACGCTCGGCCGCCTGCTCGGCGACCGGCTCACCAGCCGCCTGGGGCGCGGAGGCGCTCGTGCGCCGCGGCGGCCTGCTGTCCGCGGCGGGCGTCGCGCGGCGCGCTGCTGATCGCCAGTCCGATCGCCGCGACCGTCGGCTTCGCGCTGCTCGGCTTCGGGATCGCCGCGATGGTCCCGGTCGTGTTCCGCGCCGCGTCCGAGGTCGAGGGCGTCGCGCCCGGGCGTCGGCATCGCCGCCGCCTCGACGATGGGCTACTTCGGCTTCCTGGTCGCCCCGCCGATCATCGGCGCGCGTCGCGGAGGTGACGACGCTGCCGCTCGCGCTGGGGCTGCTCGTGCTCCTGAGCCTGGTCATGGTCGCGCTCGCGCCGCGCGTGCGCACAGCGCCGGGCAGCGCGGTGCTGAGCCGCGCCGAGGTTATTGACGGTCAGGGGTCGACGCCGACGTCGACGCCGACGCCCACATCGACGTCGGGGACGTCCGCGATCGGCGTCGCGGTCGCGGTCGGCGTGGCGGTCGCCGTTGGAGTCGCAGACGACGTCGAGCGCCGGGGCGTCGCGGTTGCGGCGGGAGCGGTGGTGGCGGCGGGCGTCGCGGTCGCGGCGGGCGTGGCCGAGGCCCGCGGCGTGGCGGTCGGGCGTCGGGGTGGCACGGCGGCGCTTGCGCTCGGCGCGGGGCGTGCGCTGCTGGATCCGGTCGCGCGCCTTGCCGACGATCTTCGAGCGCTGGGGCCGCTGGTCGCCGTCGCGCTCGCGCGTGCTCGGCGCGCCGCCGAGCTGCCGCTCGCGCTCGGGCGTCAGGCTCGGGCCGGCCGCTCGGGATCGACGCGACGGAGCGCAGGCCGCCCTGGATCGTGCCGCGCTCGCCGGGCTGGATCGGACGGTAGTCGCCGTTGGGCCACCACGTGAACGCGGCGAGCGCGATCGCGGCGGCGAAGGCGAGGATGAACGCGGCGCGGCGCGCCGGCCGGCCCTCGGACCAGCGCACCGCGCGGCGGCCGGCGCGCGTGCCGACGCGGGCGAAGGTGAGCGCGAGACCGGCGGCCGGGAGGGCGAGCATGAGCAGCTGCAGCGAGCCCGATGCGACGGAGAGCGCGGCGCCGTCGGAGAGCGCGGCCGCGATCTTGTCGTACTGCACGCCGAGCGAGTCGTATGCGGTCGCGAACACGCGCGGCGCGTGCAGCAGCGCCATCAGCAGCGCGAACACGAGCAGCGGCACGACGTCAGCGACGTAGGCGGTCACCACGACGCGCACCCACGGCTTGAGCTCGGTCACGCGCGCCTCGGCCTTCGCGCCCGGTTTGAGGCTGCGGAACACGGGCTTGATGCGCGAGAACATGTCCGGCACGCCGGTGAGGTCGGAGAGGATGTAGTAGCCGTCGAGCCGCAGGAACGGCAGCAGCTGCTGGAGCATCGCGAAGGTCTGGATCAGCACGAGCAGCAGCAGCGGCTCGAAGCTCGTGAGCGCGTACAGGCCGCCGACCGCGAGCGCGAAGATGGCGTTGAAGTAGATGCCGCCGAGGTCGGTGCGCAGGCGGCCGCCGCGGCCCAGCCGGTAGGCGTCGGTGACGTCGGTGTAGAAGGCCGGCCAGACGATGTAGAGGCCGACGCCCATGACGCCCGGCTTCGCCCCGCCGTAGCGGCAGGCGGTCGCGTGGCCGGTCTCGTGGAAGGCCGTGGCGATCACGACGCCGGCGAACATCCCGAGCAGCAGCAGCGGCTGGTAGATCGCGTGGCGCAGCCCTTGGGCGATGCCGTGGTCGAGGAACAGCCAGGCGCCGAGCGCGAGGAACCCGGCGATCAGCGAGAGCCGGCACGCGGCGGCCAGAACAGCGGCCGGAAGAGCGTGGTCAGCGCGCGCGTGAAGCGCTCGGGGATGACCGCGGTGCGGAACTTCAGCGCGAGCAGCGGGTCGGGCCGCTCGAGCTCGGGGCTCGAGCCGTCGGCGGCGGCGAGCACGCCGAGCGGGCGCAGCTTCTTCTCGACCAGGAAGCGCACGTTGTCGGCGCTGACCTTGCGGCCGAAGTCCTCCGAGACGGCCGCGGCGATCGCCGCGAAGTCGCGCCGCCCGTCGGCGTGCGAGGCGACGCTGTAGAGCAGGCCGGTGAGCTGGAGCGTCTGCCCGTCGGCGCGGCGGGCGATGTACGGCGTCTCCTTGAAGCCCGAGCCCTCGTACTCGCCGATCATCTCGATGCCCTCCGCGAGGCGCGGGGCGAGCGTCGCCGGCGCGGACGCGGGCGGCTCGTGGGTCGGGGCTCGTGGATGGCGGTCATCGGGCTCAGGCAGCGCGGCGGGGCGGCCGTCATGGCCCCCGCTCGCCACGACTCCGTGCAGTTGCGCCAGATCGGTCAGTTGTCCTGCTCGATCGCCGCGCTGCCGGACAGCACGTTGGCCGCGACCGCGGCGTTGGCCGGGACGACGACGTTCGCGTCCACGCGCGCGAGCGCCTCGCGATCGGCCTGCGCCTGGGCTCCTGCCGCGCTTCTCGTCGGTCATCACGTACCTCCTCGGCGTCGGTGGTGATGATCGGCTGTACCCCGGCGCCCGCGTTCCATCGAGCGGATGATTCGCACCACCCCGTGATTTCGCATCCGGTGGTGCATCAGCGGCCAGGAACCGTCAAACGGCTGTGACGACAGCGTCAACGTGGACTGACGCACCGCGTGTCTCGCTAGCGTGCCGCGGCGAAATGAGCGTGCGCCCGAGCGAGCAGCAACTGGCCAGAGCCGCCTCGCGGCTCGGCGATCCGGCGGCCGGCCTGACGGCCGTCCGCGAGCTGCGACGGCGGCTGGACACGCTCGAGGCCGCCCACGTCGACCAGGCGATCGAGAGCCGGCTGGTCGTGGCGGCGAGGTCGCCGAGGCGCTGGGCGTGACCAAGCAGGCCGCCCACGCCCGGCACGCGCGCCGCACCAAGCGCGTCCACCACGGGCTCGTGGTCGCGGGGCGCGCGCGCCAGGCGGTCGCACGGGCGAAGGCAGAGGCGGCGCGCCTCGGCGCCGCCCAGGTCGAGACCGACCACCTGCTGCTGGGGCTGCTGCTCGACGACCGCGGGCCGGTCAGGCAGGCGCTCGACGAGTGCGGCATCAGCGACGAGACGGTGCGCAGCGGCGCCGGGCCGGCGGACGCGTCGGCCGGCCTCGGGCGCTCGAGCAACCCCCCGGTGTCGCCGAGCACGCGCGAGGTGCTCGAGCAGTCGATGCGCGAGGCGGTCGAGCGCGGCGACGCGCGGCTCGACGTCGAGCACCTCCTGCTCGCCGTCCTGCACGAGCCCGGCGGGCGCGGCCAGCGGGCGGTCGTGGCGGCCGGGCGCTCACCGCGGGCGGTCGAGCGCCACCTCTCCCGCGTGCTGCGCGGTCAGTCCTCGGAGTCGTCCTCGCCGTCGTCCTGATCGAGCAGGACGTCGGCCGCGATGTCGGGGTCGAGCGGGATCGTGACGTCGCCGCGGATCACCGACATCGCCTCGCGATCGGGCAGCTCCTCGACGTCGTGGCCCTCGAGCTCCTCCTCGGAGAGGCCCTCCTCGGGCGGCTCGCGCTCCTCGCTCACAGGATCCCGATCTCGGAGTTGTCGCCGACCATGAAGCGGTAGGCGCGCGGCTGGCGGTCGTCGCGCGAGATCGCGACGTTCTTGCCCAGCAGCGAGGACTCCATGCGGCCGTCGAGCCCGCGCACGGACGAGCACTCGAGCAGGATCGAGTGCTCGACCTCGGCGTACTCGATCACGCAGCCGTCGCCGACCGCGGTGTACGGGCCGATGTAGGCGTCGCGCACGACCGCGCCGTTGCCGATGACGGCCGGCCCGCGGACGGTCGCGCGCTCGAGCCGCGCGCCCGGGCTCGACGACCACGCGGCCGTCGACCTGGGAGTCGATGAGCTCGCCCTCGACGCGGCGCTCGATCGTCTCGAGGATCAGCCGGTTGGCCTCGAGCATGTCGTCGAGGCGGCCGGTGTCCTTCCACCAGCCGCGCACGACGTGCGACTCGACGGGGTGGCCCTCGTCGACGAGCCACTGGATCGCGTCGGTGATCTCGAGCTCGCCGCGCGGCGGACGGCTCGATCGCCCGCGCCGCCGTGTGGATCAGCGGCGTGAACATGTAGACGCCGACCAGCGCGAGGTCCGACGGCGGGTCGGCGGGCTTCTCGACCAGGCGCACGACGCCGCCGTCCGGGCCGAGCTCCGCGACGCCGTAGTTCTCGGGGTCGGGCACGGACGTGAGCAGGATCAGCGCCTCGGGCTGGTCGCCGCGGAACGTGTCCACGAGGTCGGCCATGCCGCCCTGCAGCAGGTTGTCGCCGAGGTACATGACGAACGCGCGTCGCCGAGGAACGGCTCCGCGGTCAGCACCGCGTGCGCGAGGCCGGCGGGCTCGTCCTGGACGATGTAGGTGATCTCGACGCCGAACTGCGAGCCGTCGCCGGCCGCGTCGCGGATCTCGTCGCCGGTCTCCGGCGCGATGATGATGCCGACTGCTCGGATGCCCGCCTCGGCCATCGCCTCGATGCCGAAGAACAGCACCGGCTTGTTGGCGACGGGCACGAGCTGCTTCGCCGACGTGTAGGTGATCGGGCGCAGCCGCGTGCCGCGGCCGCCCGACAGGATCAGGCCTTTGAGGTTCGCCATGAGGGGCGGAGCCTAGTAGGCCCCGCCCAGCTTGCGGTGGTCCCAGGTGACGCGCTCGCGCTCGACGAACTCGAGCCCGACGCGCTTGGGAGCCTGCTTGCGGAAGCCCTCGCGGACCGGGTCGAACTCCGGGCCGGGGCCCGAGTAGCGGTCGACGAGCTCCATCGCGATGCCCTCGA
>CAVRKQ010000010.1:0-281189 GCA_963722105.1 uncultured Chloroflexia bacterium
GTTGTCGAAGATCGCGTCGAAGCCCTTGGCCCCGTCGTCGTCGGGGTCGCCGTCGCCGGACGCCCACGACGCACCGACAGCTTCGGCCGGTACCAGTCGCGGTCGACCGACAGCTCGACGGCGGCGAACTGCGCGTTGACGTCGACCTCCCGACCGGACACGCCGTTGAAGTCGTCGCGGCCGAACGCCTGATAGAACTGGTGGGTGACGTTCAGCGTGCCGAGTGGCCGTCGCCGCCGAGGCCGACGTAGTAGGCCTCGACCGCGTGCGGCGGATCAGCCCGATCGGCGACGGCCGCACCAGGAAGCCGTTCGCGTCGAAGAAGAACTCCTCGCCGTCGTCGAGGTTGACGTGGACGCTCGGCGAGATGGTGTAGCCCTCGACGTAGGAAGTCCTGCCGGTAGTAGTTGCGCGATGAACACCTGCTGGTTGCGGCGCTCGAGCAGGTTGAGCTCGCTGTTGGTTTCCTTCTCGAGCTGGTCGAAGAGGCGAGGTTCCACTGGTTGCGGTTGCGGCCCCAGTTGCCGAACAGCCGCACGCCGAGGTTGGTGTCGCGAAGAGGAAGCCGCGGAAGTCGCTGGTGAAGGGCTGGATGCCGGCGCGGACCGAGACGAAATCGAAGTTGGGCGCCGACGTCGAACAGCTTGACCTCGCCGAACGCCTCCTGCAGCGCGAAGTCCTGGCGGCGGCGGGTCGATGCCTGCCTCGGTCGTGGCGTTCAGCGACGTTGCGCTCGCGGGTGCTGCACGTAGTTGAGGTTGAACTGCGGCGTGACCCGGATCGCCCAGTCGCGCGGCCGGAACGCCGTGTCGCCCTTGAACAGCTCGAACGAGAAGATGCGCGCTCGGCAGAACCGCGAACTGCTCGCCGTCGCCGAAGAACGCCTCGGAGCCGGCTCGCTCGGCGCTGCACCCCGGACGGCGTCGGCACGCGGCGGTACTCGAACGGCGTCTCGGACACGCCGGTGAGGATCAGGAACAGGTTGTTGCCGATGATCGGCAGGTCGCCCTTGAGCACGTTCTGGTCGTACGGGTCGAGGCCGCGGTTGCTGACGAACGGGTATTCGCCGTCCTGCGTCGTCCGGGTAGCGATCCCAGACCGGGAACTCGAGCCGCCAGCGGTCGGTGAAGCGGCAGGAAGTCCGGCGTGCTGTAGCTGCAGCACGATCGCGATCTCGTGGCGGGCGCCCGGCGGCAGCGTGACGTTCTCCTTCCGGAAGGCGAGATACCCGACCTCTTCGACGCTGAGGTCATAGGTCGCCGGGGCCAGCCCGCCGATGACGAACTCGCCGTCGGCGTCGGTCACCGCCGGCCGCACGGCCCCCGTGTCCTTGCGGCGTGCCCGGACCGTCACCCGCGGAATGCCGGCGCCAGCCGCGGTCTTGACGGTGCCCTCGATCGCGCCCGCTCGTCCTGCGCGTGTACGCGCTGCGCCGCCCATCCGGCCCCGTCCAGCCGCCAATCTCAGCCGATCAGCGTCCAGGCCGAGCAGCAGGGCCGCGCGTGCCCGCGCCGGGCCGCGGTGTGTGTCGACCGGAGTCATGGCTGCCCTTCCGTCCGCAGGAACTCGACTTTGAATTCGAGGTTGGAGAAGGCGATGCGGTCGCCGTCGACCAGTCGCGTCGGCACGCTGATGACTTCGCCGTTGACCGTTGTCTCGTTCATGCTGCCCCGGTCCTCGAGCACGACTTCGAAATCGGTCGACCCGGATGGTGGCGTGGACGCGGGAGAATCTCGCGGCGGTCGATGCGCACGCCCGCCTCGGCCCACGGCCAATCGTGCTGGCCGAGCGGCGCAATATACGTGCCGGCGCTCCGTACAGCCGCACCCCGGTGAGATGGACGCCGACGCCGAGGTTGGTGCGGCACGCCGAGGCGCGTCTCGCCCTCGCTTTCGGCTTCCGCGGCCGCGGCGACGACGCTGGTGGGCGGGCCATCGAGGCCGGGGCGGTGCGCGGCACTCACCCCCGGCCGCCAGCGCGTGCCATCGTCGGGAGCTTGGCGAGGTCGGCCAGAAGGGCGCTCGGAATCTGGAGCAGCGGGCCGTCTGCGCCGCGAGCCCTGGTGCCATCGGCCCCGACGCGCGGCGAGCTCGGCCGGACCGATGCCGACGCGGCGCGCCGCAGGCGTCGATGGCGGGACGACCGGTTCGAGCGGCGGCGATCGGCCGTCGCGGCGGCCGCTCGCCCCGGGCTCGGGCGCTCGGAGGGCAGCGGCTTCGCTCGCACCGCGCATCGAGCTCGGCGAGCTTCTTCCGCGGTCCAGGACGAAGCGCGTGCGCCCATTCCTGGTCGAACACCGAGCGCCGCGTTGGTTCGGCTCGTCGCTGCCGATGCGGCGGCCGGTCTGGCGGATGAGCGACCCTGAAGCTGCGGCGCACGCCAGTGCACAACGTCTCCGGTGCCGAGGCGGCGGACGGCGTCGACGCGATCGGCGCCGACAAACGTGCCGTTGCCCGAATCCCATGTCCTGCACCGTCAGTGCGTCGGGCGTGCATTTCGAGGCGCACGTGGACGCGCGACACCGCCGCCGATGCGACGACCAGGCACAGCTCTGCGGCACGGCCAATAAAGCCTTCACAGCGGATCGGACGAACGGCCCCTTCTCCCGGCCGGTCCGAGCCCATTGGAGCGCTTGCCGACAGATCGCCCCGGCGATCAATCGGCGGCGGCGCCGTTCCTGCTCGTCGAGGAAGCCGGCGGGCGCGCGACCGACGTGACGGGCGAGCGGACCATCCACGGCGGGACGTTCGTCGCGACGAACGGCTTGCTCCACGACCGCGTCCTCGCCATCCTTGCGGGAACCGTGGAGCCACCGCGATGAACGAGCTGCCGACGACCTCCCCGGCGACGGACCACCACACGGCGGACGACGCCACCGCTGCAGAGACCATCGAGACGAACCGCCGGGCCCAGTTCCTCTCCGCCGAGCACTGGAGCCTCCTGGCCACCCGCTCGATGAGCTGGAACGAGGCCTTCAGCCGGACCAGCATGTTCCTGTCGACCCTGTCGGCTGCCACCGTCGCGCTCGCGCTTGCGGGGCCGGCCATGTCGTTCGGCTCGGCGTTCCCGTTGTTCGCCCTCGTGGTCCTCTCGGTGACGTTGTTCCTGGGTCTCGCCACGTACATCCGGCTGGTCCAGGTCAACAACGAAGACCTCTACTGGGTCGCGGGGATGAACACCATCCGGAACGCCTACACGCGCCTTTCGCCAGGCATCGAGGACGACTTCGTCACCGGCCACAGCCTCGACCCCGACGGCATGGCTCGCACCTTCGGCGCGGTCGACGTGACGTCCAGCGTCTCGCCGTGGCACATGCTCGTCACGACACCGGCGGTCGTCGCGGTGATCTCGAGCGCGATCGCCGGCGTCATGGCCGGCCTCGTCGCCGGCCAGCTGAGCATGGCCCTGGAAACCGCCGTGGCGGTCGGCATCGGCGTCTTCCTCGCGGCCGTCCTGGGTCTGATCGGCTACGGCCGCCGAGAGGCCAGCCGCTACATCGACCGGGTCATGACGAGCCGCGGCATCGACACCCACCCTAGTCGCCGCAGCGGCGGCTAGCGCTCACGTGTGTCATCACGCTCGCTGAGGCCTGGTGACCAACAGCAGCGACGCGATGCGTCGCTCGCCCACACCGGCGCAGCTCGCATGGGTCGAGCGCACGGTCGGATCCGGCGCGCGGGTGACCGGCGGTCGTCGGATGCTCGGCGGGATCACGTCCACGGTCCACCGGCTGTCCCTCCGCCTTTCCGGGGGCACGGCCAAGCAGGTCGTCCTGAAGCGCTTCACCGACCCCGACTGGGATGACATGCCGGCGATTGCGCGGAACGAGGCGACGGCACTGGCCGCCGTCGAGGCAACGCGCGTCCCTGCGCCGCGACTGCTCGGGGCTTCACCGGACGGGACCGAGACGGAGGGCGTGCCGTCGCTGCTCATGACGCGCGCGCCCGGCCGTGTCTCGTTGACGCCGCTGGACATCGATGCCTGGATCCGTCAGCTCGCGGCCCTGCTGCCGCCGCTCCACGCGGGCTCGATCGACGCCTGGACACCACAGCCCCGAGACCTCGACAAGCTCGTCGTGCCGGCCTCGGCGCGCCGACCCGACGTCTGGACCGCGGCGAAGCGCGTGATCGCCACGGACCCGCCGTCCGGCGACCCGGCGTTCGTGCACGGCGACTATCAGCACTTCAACGTGCTCTGGTCGCGGGGCCGCCTCAGCGCGCTGGTCGACTGGAGCTCGGCACGGATGGCGCCACCCGACATCGATGTCGGTCATTGCCGGCTGAACCTCGCGGTCCTCTCTTCAGTGGACATCGCGGAGCGCTTCAGGCGCGCGTACGAGTCGGAGGCCGGCCGACGTGTCGAGCCGTGGTGGGACGTCCATGAGCTGCTCGCCTATGACGAAACCTGGCGAGAATTCATCCCGGTCCAGGTCGCCGGCCGCGCGCCCGTCGATGTCCAGGGCATGACCGGCCGGGTCGAGGAGCTCCTCGCGATGGCGCTCGCACGGATGTGAGACCGGAGCCGGCTACTCGACCTGGCGGATCGGCCGGAAGTCGCGGATCGACTGGCGGCGCTGCATCAGCGTCGAGATCACGACCAGGGCCACCGCCGACACGAAGATGATCGTGCCGATCACGTTGACCTGGACCGGGATGCCGCGGAGCTTCGCGCCGTAGATGTAGAGCGGGAAGGTGTCGGTCTGGCCCGAGGTCAGGGCCGTGATGACGTAGTCGTCGATCGACAGGCTGAAGGCCAGCAGCGCGGCCGAGATCACCCCGGGCAGGATCAGGGGGAAGGTGACCTTCCAGAAGGTGATCCACTCGTTGGCCCCGAGGTCCATCGCCGCCTCTTCGAGGTGGCGGGGGAAGTTCGCCAGGCGGGCCTTGACCGTGACCACCACGTAGCTGATGCAGAACATGATGTGGGCGATGAGGATCGTCCGGATGTTCAGCGGGAACAGCAGGCCCTCGGGGACGAACGGCAGCTTCGTCGTCGACACGAACATGGTGAGCAGCGATGCGCCGAGGACGACCTCCGGGGTGGACATCGGCAGGAAGATCAGCATGTTCGTGGCGCCGCGGCCGCGGAACCCATACCGGACAAGGGCGAGGGCGATCAGGGTTCCCAGGATCGTCGCGACCAGCGTCGCGCCGAAGCCGACGAAGATGCTGTTGATGACCGCTTCCTCGAGGCCGGGCCGGCCGAGCGGATTCAGCCAGGCGTCGAACGAGAAGTTCCGGAAGACGAGGTTCGACCGCCCGGTCGGGTCGTTGAAGCTGAACGCGATCATGACCATGACGGGGAGCGCGAGGAACACGACGACGAAGAGGGTGTACAGCGGCAGCAGCCACCGTCCGAGCCGAGGCCCGAGGCCGAGCGGCTTGGGGGCGATGGACTGCTTGTCCGCGGTCGCGGCGCCGGCCGTCACGCACGGCCTCCCGTCAGCTCCTCGGTGCCGAGGACCCTGGCGTACAGGAGCACGCCGATGATGATCGCGGCCATGAGGATGAATGACAGGGCCGAGGCCATCGGGTAGTCGGCGATCTCGAGGAACCGGGCCTGGATGACGTTGCCGATCATCTGCGATCGGGGATCGCCGAGGAGCTCGGCATTCACGAAGTCACCGACCGCCGGGATGAACGTCAGCAGCGAGCCCGCGAAGACGCCCGGCAGTGAGAGCGGAAAGGTGATCCGGATGAAGGCCTCGCTGATCAGGAACGTCCCGACGAGGGCCCCGAGGCCCGCCCCGACGAGCGTGGGAACGATCGGATCGGCACCGAGCACGATCGACGCGAACGCGACGAGGAGCCCGCCGATGACCGCGCCGACGATCGTGCCCTGGGGCCGCCACGGGCCGGCATAGAGGTCCTTCGCCGCCTCGAGCAGGCGGAAGTCGACCTTCTCGAGGGCAACGTAGAGGGGCAGCGTCATGAATGGCAGCAGGTTGTAGGTGATGCCGGCGATGACGGCGAGCGGCGTCGCCAGGACGCGAGCGTCGTCCGGAAGGACGCCGACGTCCTTGAGCGGTCCGAGGACGATCCCGTTGTCTGAGAGGATGATCGTCCAGGAGATCGTGCGGAGGAGGAAGCTCGTGAAGAACGGGGCGATCACGAGGAACAAGAGGAGGTTCTTGAACCGCCCGCCTCGGAACGCGATGGTGTACGCAAGGGGATAGCCGAGCAGGAACGTCAGGATCGTCGCCATCCCGCCGTAGGCCGCCGATCGGACGATCCAGGGCCAGTACTCCGAGAAGCCCTCGGCGTAGATCCCGAAGTTCCAGGTCTGCTGGTAGCCGTCGCTGATGCTCCCGGTCCAGAGCGAGACGAGGAACAGCTGGAACGCCGGGTACATGTAGAACAGCACGAGCCACCCGATGCCGGGCAGCAGGAGCAGGTAGGGAACCGCGCCGCGCGGGATCCGGCCCATCAGGCTGGTCGAGTTGACGGTTCGAGCCGGCGGCGCGGGTTGCGCGTCAGACGCCCAGGACCCTCGAGAAGTCCTCTGCCCACTGCGTCTCCTCGTCGGCGGTCGTTGCGCGGAACTGGTGCAGGCGAGCGTTCATCTCGTCGGTCGGGAAGATCAGGGGGTTGTTGGCGAGCTCCTCGTCGAGCGCGAGCATCGCCTCGCGTGCGCCCTTGACCGGGCAGACGTAGTTGACGTAGGCCTCGATCGTCGCCGCGTTCGCCGGGTCGTAGTAGAAGTTGATCCAGATCTCGGCCTGGCCCTTGTTCTCGGCGCCCTTGGGGATGCACATGTTGTCCGTCCAGAGCATCCCGCCTTCCTTGGGCAGGACCCACTGGAAGTCCTGCTCCTCGGACTGGTCCGGCTGGAGCAGGCTGGTCACGTCGCCGGACCAGGCCATCCCGACGTTGGCGTCGCCCGCAAGGAGGATGTCGACGTAGGAGTTGCCCGCGAGCTGGCGCGGGATGCCCGCCTTGACCGCGGCGTCGACGACGCCGATCGCCTCCTGGAACTGCTCCTCGGTCAGCTCCTCCGGCGAGTGCCCGAGCTTGATCGCCGCGAGGCCGATCGTGTCCCGCATCTCGCTCAGGTACGTCATCCGGCCCTTGTAGGTGTCGGCGAAGAAGACCTCGAGCGAGTCGAGCGGGCCGGTGATCGCAGCGTCGTGACCGATGCCGGTCATCCCCGACTGCCATGGCGCGGCGAGGTTGGTGTCCGGGTCGAACGATCGGCCCTTGTACTGGTCGAGGAGGTTCGCCACGAAGTTCGGCGTGCCTGCGGTGTTGATGGCCTCGAGCCATTGGAGGCGAGCCAGCCGGGCGATCATCCAGTCGGTGAGGACGACGATGTCCCAGCCGGTGGACTGGCCGGCGTCGAGCGGGGCCTGGAGGTCGGCGGTGAAGAACGTCTCGTTGTCGTCGACGTCCTCCTGGTAGTTCATCTCGATGCCGGTCTCGGCGGTGAACTTCTCGAGGGTCGGATACGAGCTGCTGTCGTCGGTGATGTCGATGTAGCCGATCCAGTTCGCGAAGTTGAGCGTCCCGCCACCGGTCGGGGCGGGGAGTGCTGTTGCAGGCCCCGCCGAGGCACCGGCCGTGCCGGGCGCGGAGGTCGCGGACGTGCCGCTCGTGGGACCTGGAGTGCCCTGACCGGTCGAGCCGCAGGCGGCGAGAAACGCGGCGAATCCGGCCATCGCGCTACCCGCGAGGAAGTGCCGCCGGGTGAGCTCGGCGTTTCTGATCGCTTCGTCGATCCGGTCGGTCATGGCATGCCTCCTGTCGCGGTCAACGGTCGCGGTCAGACGACCGCCGCGGGTTCTGGTGTCAGCTCGGCGGCCTTCGAGCCTCCGGCATCCTCGACGATGAAGCTGTGATCGGGCTGCCAGGAGAGGACGACCGCCTCGCCGGTGGCCCAGAGCTCGGCCTTCGTGGCCCGCTCGACGTTCTGCTCGAACACGGTCACGCGGTTGCCGTCCGGGAGCTGGACGATGTACTGGGTGCTCACGCCGAGGTACGAGGCGTGGGCGATCACGCCCGTCAGGCGGTTCATCCCCGCCGGGATGTCCTTGTCGGGCTCGGTCAGGCGGATCTTCTCCGGGCGCACGCCAAGGGCAATCTCGCCCTTCCGCCCCGTGGCAAGCGCGGCCGGCACCCGGCAGGCACTGCCGTCGCCGAGGCGAAACGCGGCGTAGCCGTCGGACGTGCCGTCAGCCTTCGCCGAGAGCAGGTTGCTGACGCCGAGGAAGCCGGCGACGAAGCGGGTCTGGGGCCGCTCGTAGAGAGCCTCCGGATCGCCCAGCTGCTCGTACTTGCCGTGGTTCATGACGGCGATTCGATCGGACATCGTCATCGCCTCTTCCTGGTCGTGGGTCACGTAGACGAACGTGATCCCGACCTCCTGCTGGATCCGCTTGAGCTCGACCTGCATCTGCTTGCGGAGCTTGAGGTCGAGGGCCCCGAGCGGCTCGTCGAGGAGGAGGACGGCGGGCTTATTGACGAGGGCCCGCGCGAGCGCGACGCGCTGGGCCTGGCCGCCGGAGATCTGACCGGGCTTGCGGCCCTCGTAGCCGGGGAGCTCCACGAGCTCCAGCATCTCCGTGACCCGCTTCCTGACGTCGGCGTCGGGAACCTTCTTCCGGCGCAGCCCGAACGCGACGTTGTCGTAGATCGTCATGTGGGGGAACAGGGCGTAGTTCTGGAAGACGGTGTTGACGTTCCGCTTGTACGCGGGCAGCCAGGTCACGTCCTCGCCCTGGAGCTCGATCCGGCCTTCGGATGGCTGCTCGAAGCCCCCGATCATCCGGAGGGTCGTGGTCTTGCCGCAGCCCGACGGGCCGAGGAGGCTGAAGAACTCGCCCTCGTTGACGTCGAGGTCGATGGCGTCGACCGCCACGAACCCGACATCGGGGTTCGCGCCCTCGACCGACTTTGCCACCCGACGCCCGGTCACGTCGCCCCCGAAGCGCTTGGTCAACTGGACCAGCCGGACTGCGACGTCAGCCATCCGGGCGGGTGTCTCCTCCAACGGGTCGCGGCGCATCTCACACCGTCGCGCGGCGGTGCGTCCCGACCGTGCGGGCGAGGATAGGTTCCGCCGCGGAGGGGTGTCAAACCACGGAATCCGGTGGGTGGATTGCGCGGCTGGCTGCGAAAATCGTCGCCGCGAGGCCTGTGGCATACGAATCCCGGCGGCGACCGACCGCCGCCGGGCTGCCCGTTCGCGGTGCCCGGAAACCTATGCCAATCGCTACATAAGCCCGAGCGCGCTGGGCACATCGCGGTCGGGTCCTCCTGCGCTCGGATCCTCGCGCGCTCGGAAGCTCGGTGGTCGCAGGCGACGCTCGAGTTCAAGTCGGGTGTTGACCAGACGACGATCTCGCGCCTGGAGCGCGGGCTCCAGACGGGGCTTTCGATCAGGCGCCTCGCCGCAATCCTCGACGCCCTCCACGTCGGGGACGTCCTGTTCGAGGAACCCAAACTGATCACGCCGCCGACGAATCCGGAGCTGATGCTGTACGGCGACCGGTGGGCTCGCGCCATCGCGGAAGCAGATCGGCGCCTTGGCTGGAACGCCCCAGCGGCGGTTCCGCCGAGCCCGGTCTAGGATATTCACGCCGCTGTCGTCAGAAACCCCTGGAGGGCTGACCCGCGGCGAGGAGACGCCCCGGATGCTGCAGATCACCGAAACCGCGGTCATGGATGCGCTCCGCAACGTGCAGGAGCCCGAGCTCGGCGGCGACCTCGTGACCCGGAACATGATCAAGGACCTCGTCATCGACGGCGCGAAGGTCGCCTTCCAGATCGAGCTGACGACGCCCGCCTGCCCGCTCAAGGACGAGATCGAGACCCGCGTCCACGCGGCCCTGGATCCGATCGGCGTCGAGTCCGTCGACCTGACCTGGGGCGCGACGGTCCGTCGCGCCGCGCCGCGAACCGCGGAGCAGCTCCTCCCCGGCGTCAAGAACGTCCTCGCGGTCGCGTCCGGCAAGGGCGGGGTGGGGAAGTCGACGGTCGCGGTGAACCTTGCCGTCGCCCTGGCCCGCGATGGCGCCGCGGTCGGCCTCCTCGATGCCGACATCACCGGCCCCAACGTCCCGTTGATGCTGGGCCTCGAGGGCCAGCCCCAGAAGAGCGAGGACAACAAGATCATCCCGCTGGTCCGCCACGGCGTGAAGGCGATCTCGATCCAGTTCTTCGTCCCGGCCGGCCAGCCGATCATCTGGCGCGGCCCGCTCGTCGGCGGCGCGATCACGCAATTCCTGCGCGACGTCGACTGGGGCGACCTCGACTACCTCGTCATCGACCTCCCGCCGGGTACGTCCGACGCCCAGCTGACCCTCGCCCAGGCCGTGCCGGTCTCCGGCGCCGTGCTGGTCACGACGCCGCAGGAGGTGTCGCTCCTCGACGTCGAGAAGGCGCTGGCGATGTTCAAGCGGATGAGCGTCCCGGTGCTCGGGCTCGTCGAGAACATGACCGCCTTCATCTGCCCGCACTGCGGCGAGGCGACCGAGATCTTCGGGCGCGGCGGGGGCGAGCGATTCGCCACGGAGCACCAGCTCGAGTACCTCGGCGGCGTGCCGCTGGACATCACGGTCCGCCAGGGCGGCGACGTCGGCGTGCCCGCGGTCGCCCAGCGCGAGCCGGGGCCGGCGGCGCAGGCACTCACCGGGATCGCCCGTGCGATCGCGGCCCGGATGAGCGTCCGCGCGGCGGCGAACCAGGGTCAGCCGCTCCTCACGATCTCCTAGCTCAGTCCGAGTCAGGTCCGAGCGGCGCCGTCATCGGCCGAGGCGGCACCCAGGCCGGGACGTCCGGCGCCTCGACGATCCGAACCTTGCCCGGCTCGATCTCGACGACCATCCCGGTCACGCCCGGCTCGACCGGCGCCCCCGACGCGGCGCACAGGTCGCGGATGATCTGCCGCCGCTCCGACCAGTAGTGGACGAGGATGCCCTGGCGGGCCCGTGAACGGACCACGTGGTCGATGGCCTCCGCCGTGTCGAGGTGGCCGCGCCGCGCGTCGTCCGTCGCGCCGGTCTCGAGCGTCGCCTCGAGCACGAGCACGTCGGCGTCCCGCGCCAGGTCGATGATCATCTCGGAGGGGCCCATGTCGCCCGCGTAGATGATCCGCTCGCCGCCAGGCCCGGTGATCTCCATCGAGTAGGCCGGAACGTAGTGGCCGACCGCGTGCGGCACGACCGTGATCGGCCCCACCTGGAACCGCTGCCCGGATTCGAACTCGGTGATGTCGAAGGCCGGGTCGAAGAAGCTGGGCCGCTCGTTGATCGCGGCGGCGAGGTGGTCGAGGCGCTCGCGACCGCCTGGTGGCAGGAACACGGGCAGCGGGCGTGGCGCCGGCTCACCCCACGGGAATTTGTAGCGCATCGGCCCGATGTCGATCCAGTGGTCGGCGTGGAAGTGGCCGACGAACAGCCCGGCCAGGTTCGTCGCCCCGATGCGGTCCTCGACCTGCTTGGCGATCCCGCTGCCGATGTCGAACAGGATGGCGGTTTCGCCCGACTCGACGAGGACCCCTGACTGGGCGCTGTCACCGACAGGCCGAGCGCTCCCCGTGCCGAGAATGGTCAGCCGCATCGATCCTCCATCCCTGCCCCCCGGCGCGCTGCAGCCGCCAAGGTAGCGGGTCGCTCCGGGGCGGTCATGCCCGGAGGCGCGACAGCAGAATCGAGGCGGCCGCGATGGCCGCGCGGCTCCGTCCCTGGGCCCCGCCGAGGAACGCGACGCGCGTCTCCTTGTGCTCGCCGCCGGGGTCCACGATCGCGACCGAGACGGCGGTATCGCCGCCACGCTCGCGCGCCTCCACGGCCAGCCCGACCTCGCAACCGCCGAGCTCGCGAACGCGCTCCGCGAGGTGCTCGAGGGTCGCGCGCTCGCCGTCATGCGGCGCCGGGCGCTCCGGCAACGCCTCGCCGAACGTCAACCGCTCGGCGAGGCCCTCGCCGAGGAGCGAGAGCAGGGCGCCACGCATCCCGACCTCGACCGCGCCGAGGCGCCAGCCCCTGGCGTCGAGCGCGTCGGCGAGGGCCAGCGGCCAGGTCGCGTCGCCGGCGGCCCAGACATGCTCGCCGACCAGCTCGCGGACCCGGGCCTCGGTCGCGGCAACGAGCGCCTCCGCCACCCCCAGCCCCTTGTCCGGGTCGCCCTCCGCGTCGGCGTCGGCGTGCGTCCAGATCCGGATGTCGACCGCGTCCGAGCGCGCGTAGGTCGCGACCATCGGGCGGCTGCCAGCAAGGAGCATGTCGCCGAGGTGGTCGGCGATCGCCGATTCGCCGAGGCCGAAGAGCCGGAGCGTGCGCGAGACGATCGGCCGCCCCAGGCCCAGCTTCAAGAGCCGCGGCAGCACCCAGCCCTCCCACATCGGGCGCATCTCGCGCGGCGGCCCGGGGAGCGCCACGATGGTCCCGCCGGCCTTTCGCGCCACCCACCACCCCGGCGCCGTGCCGTTGTCGTTGGGGATCGGCGTCGCCGACGGGAGCAGCCAGGCCTGCTTCGCGTTGCCCTCGGGGAAGTCGAGGTTCCGCCGCGCGAAGAGGTCCCGCAGCCACGCCTCCAGCGCGGGATCGACCGTCGGCGTCTCGCCAAGGCAGGCGGCGATCGCCTCCCGGGTGAGGTCGTCCGGCGTCGGGCCCAGCCCGCCGGTGGACACGACGAGGTCCGCACGCTCCAGCCCGTCCGCGAACGCCGCTGTGACCGCTGCGAGGTCATCCGGCAGGGCGGTCATCCGCTCGACCACCACGCCCCGCCGCGTGAGGTCTCGGGCGAGATCGCCGGCATTGGTGTCGCGCGTCTCGCCGACGGTGAGCTCGGTCCCGATCGAGAGGAGCTCGGCACGGCGGATCGCGGTCATCGCGGGAGCGTAGGACGGCTCGACGGCACACGCGAGGCCCGCGCGATGCGTCGCCCGGCCGGTGGGTCGGGGCTGCGAGGGCCCGCTGCTACCATCGAACCTGATCCCAAACTCCGGAGGTGCCGTGGACGAGGACGGGGCCAGCACGAGCCCAGGACCCGCGACGCCGGCGAGCAAGGCCGCCGCAGGCGAGCCGCCGGGCCTGCGAACCCAGATTGGCGCGACATTCGCCGCGGGCAAGCGGCTGCTCGGCGCGCACGTCGACCTCGCGAAGACCGAGATCGGCGAGATCGTCGACGAGGTCAAGCGGATGGTCGCGCTCGGTGCCGCGGCGATCGGCCTGCTGATCCTGGCGAGCCTCCTGCTGTTCGTTGGCGGGATGCTGTTCCTCGGCGAGTGGCTCTTCGGGTCGATCGGTTGGGGCGCCCTCCTCGGGACGCTGCTGCTCGTCGACATCGCCCTCGTGCTCTTCCTGGCGGCGCTGGACGTGAGCGGGAAGCGCATCGGGACGTCCTTCGTCATCGGGGCCCTCGTCGGCATCGGCGTCGGGGTGGTGCTCGGCTTCGACGTCCTCCACCAGGGCTGGCGCGCCCTCGGCGATGCGGTCGCCTCCAACGCCATCGCAGACGAGGCGACGCGCACGCCCGTGGTCGCCGTCCTCGGGCTCGCGCTCGTCGCGGGCGTCCTCGGGATCCTCGGCGGGATCCGAAGCGGGATCAAGTCTGCGATCGGCGGCTTCATCGCCGCGGCGATCGTCGGCGCGATCATCGGCTGGATCACCGCGACGCCGGTCTCGGCGCAGGTCGGGGCCGCCCTCGGCGTCCTCGTCGCCCTCATCACCTGGCCGATCCTCGCGGGCCTCGACGTCGCCCGTGCCGGGATCGACACCGAAGCCCTGGGCAACAAGTTCAAGCCCGACGAGACCATCAACCTCACGAAGGAGACGATCGAGTGGGTGCGCGCACGGACGCCGCTCGTGCCGAGGTCCTAGCGGCGCGAGCCGGCCTCGACGAGGAGATCACGCGGCTCGAAGCCTCCGGGCGAGCGGCCGCGGACATCCCGGCGCGCCTCAAGCGCGAGCCGGCGAAGGTTCTCGGCGCCGCAGGCGGTGCTGCCTTCCTGCTCGCAGGCGGGCCGAAGCGGGTGTTCAAGGGCGTCCGGCGAGCGATTCTCGGGCCGAAGGCCGACCTCCCGAAGTCGATGCTCCCGCCGGAGATCGAGAAGACGCTGAAGAAGCTGGGCCCGGACGGTGAGAAGGTCCGCGGGACCCTCGAGCGCGAGTTCGCGGACTTCCTCGACGAGAAGGCCCCGCAACGCAAGGAGCGCGACCTGGGCGCGCAGGCGGCACTGCTGCTCGGCGGGGCCTTGAAGCCGGTCGTGACGCGACTGGGCAAGCAGCTCGCAGAGCGAGCCCTCGACCCGGATGGGCCGTCATTCGCCGAGGGCCTCAGGCGCGCCCGCGAGCGGCAGAACGGGGCCAAGCCCGGCGGTAACGGCGCCCGACCGCCCGGCGGCAACGACACCGCGCCGCTCTGAGCTCCACGCTGGCCGCTTCCGCTCCTCCCGTGGTCGCGCCCGCCGACGCCGTGATCGTCGTCGACGATGTCCGGAAGGCCTACGGCGCGGTCAAGGCCGTCGACGGCGTCTCCTTCCACGTCACGAAGGGCGAGATCTTCGGGCTGCTCGGGCCCAACGGTGCCGGCAAGACGACGACCATGGAGATGATCGAAGGCCTCCACCCGCCGGACGCGGGCGCGCTCTCGGTCCTCGGCCTCGACGTCCGGAAGCACGCCACCGAGATCAAGAACCGGATCGGTGTCCAGCTCCAGACCGCGGCCCTCTATCCGCAGCTCAAGGTGATCGAGCTGCTGCGCCTTTTCGCCAGCTTCTACGACCACGGGCAGCCGGTCGATCGGGTCCTCGACGACCTCGAGCTCGGCGAGAAGCGGGACGCCCAGACGAAGACCCTGTCGGGCGGCCAGCAGCAGCGGCTGTCCGTCGCGCTCGCCCTCGTCAGCGACCCCGAGGTCGTGTTCCTCGACGAGCCGACGACGGGCCTCGACCCGGCCGCTCGGCAGAGCCTCTGGCAGGTCATCCGGCGGATGCAGGGCGAGGGCCGGACGATCCTGATGACGACCCACTACATGGAGGAGGCCGAGGCCCTCTGCGATCGACTGGCGATCATGGATCACGGGAAGATCCTGGACACGGGTACGGTCGAAGAGCTCATCGGGCGGCGGTTCAAGGAGCGCTCCGTCCGCTTCGGGAAGGCGGGTGCGCCATCCCTGGACGAGCTCCAGGGCATGGCCGGTGTCAGCCAGGTCGTCGAAGAGGACGATGAGATCGTCCTGTTCACGAAGGACGTCCCGGCGACCGTGGGTGCCCTCCTCGGGCGCACGAGCGGCACCGGGACGGAGCTATCCGGGCTGATGATCCGGCGGGCGAGCCTCGAGGACGTGTTCCTCGAGCTGACCGGGCGCGCGCTTCGCGACTGATGCGCGCCCTCGTCGCCCTGACCGCGGCCAACCTCCGGAGCTTCATCCGTGACCGCGCCGCCCTGTTCTGGACACTGGCGTTCCCGGTCGTGTTCGTCATCCTGTTCGGGACGATCTTCTCCGGCGGGAGCTCGGACTACACGCTCGGCTGGGTCGACGAGGACGGGACGCCACCCGTGGCGGCGCTGCGCCAGGCGTTTGTCGACAACGCGCCGGTCGAGCTGCTCGACCTGACGCGCGACGAGGCACGGGCGAAGATGCAGGCCGGCGACCTGGCAGGGATCATCGTCCTCCCGAAGGGCCTCGCCGACGCGGTGACGGCGGGACAGGGAGGCGGCGCGACGGCGCCCGTCGCGGTCACGGTCATCACGGACCCAAGCCGCTCGGGCCAATCACAGACGGTGCAGCAGATCGCGACCGGCCTTGTCATGGCCGCGAACCTCCGTCTGTCTGGCGCGAGCCCGATTCTGACGATCCAGCCCGAGTCACTGCAGACGAGCTCGCTCAACAGCGTTTCGTTCTTCGTGCCGAGCATCCTCGCAATGGCGTTGATGCAGCTCGGGATCTTCGCCGCGATCCCGCTCGTGCAGCAGCGGGAGAAGCTGATCCTGAAGCGACTCAACGCGACGCCGCTGCCGCGCTGGACGCTCGTCGGGTCGAACGTCATCGTGCGGCTCATCATCGCCGCGGCCCAGACCGTGATCATCCTCGGCATCGGGATCGCCGTCCTGGGCGTCGAGATCACCGGCAACCCGCTGGTGATCGCGGGCTTCGTCGTGCTGGGTGCGCTCGCGTTCACCTCGATCGGCTACGTCATCGCCTCGTTCGCGCGGACCGAGGAGGCCGCCAACGGGATGACCCAGATCATCCAGTTCCCCCTGATGTTCCTGTCGGGGATCTTCTTCCCGCTGGAGATCATGCCCGAGTGGCTGCGCGGCTTCGCCACCTTCATGCCCCTGACCTATCTCGGCGACGCGCTGCGCCAGACCATGGTCGGCGGCACGCCGTTCGCGCCGCTCGGGGTCGACGCGATCGTCCTCGCCGGCTGGCTCGTGGTGACCCTCGCGGTCTCGGCCCGCTACTTCCGCTGGCAGTAGCGCCTCATCGCGGGCGCCATCGCGTCCGGCGACGGCTCAGTCCAGCCAGGCACGCTCCTGGAACCGGATCACCGACGCCTCGCCCCCGGAGGAAGCATCCAGGATCCTCCGCTCCGTGAAGTCCGAGATGGGGCGCGGCAGGGCGTCGAGCGCGAACCACCCCAGGTCGCCGATCTCGGGCGGTTGCGCGACAGGCGCCCGACCGTCGAGGCTCCTGGCCCGGAACACGAAATGGATGATCGGCCCATGGTCGTGGCCGGGGCTCGGGCCGACCTCGTAGTAGACCCCGGTCAGTCGCTCGAGGGCGACGTCGAGGCCGGTCTCCTCGCGCATCTCGCGGATCGCCGTCTCGTCGGGCGACTCGCCCGGCTCAGCACCGCCGCCCGGGATCTCCCAGTTCAGACGCCCGTACGTATGGCGTACCAGGAGCACGCGGCCCTGGTCGTCGAAGAGGGCACACGCCCCGCCCATCGCGATCACGGGCGGAGGTCCCATGTAGGCAGGTTTCTCCATGCCGGCGAGTATCCTCCCGGCGGGCGAGTGGCGGAATGGCAGACGCGCCGGCCTTAGGAGCCGGTGGCCGAAAGGCCGTGAGGGTTCGACCCCCTCCTTGCCCACGAGCTCGCGCCGTCTTGCGGCCCCATCGCCGCGTTGACGCCTGTGCGCGGTGCCCGCGCGCACCGGTCATCGCGACGAATGCAATTCCCTTGGCAAGGTCGGCGGGCGTACGCTCCGCGCATGTCGCGGCGAATGGCAACGGTCCTGATCGGAATCGCGCTCCTGCTGGTCGTCGGCGTGCCCGTGCTCGCCGGGACGGGGAACGGCAAGGAGAACGCCCCCGGCCAGCAGAAAGAGAAGACGCCAAAGGCGCCGATCACGCTCAACGGCACGATCACAGCCACGGCCGCCGCCGACGGCAAGAGCGAGTACACCCTGACCGACGGCGGCAAGACATACACCCTCGAGGCCGGGCCGAAGTGGTTCTTCGATGCGGGCAAGTACCCGCTCGATCAGTACGTCGGCAAGTCGGTCAAGATCGAGGGCGAGGTCGCCGAAGGCTCGACCGAGGTCGACGTCACCTCCGTGAACGGCACCGCGCTCCGCGAGGGGGGCAAGCCGCCATGGGCCGGTGGCTGGAAGGTCGTGGGCGAGAAGCACCCCGGGTGGTCCCAGGAGAAGGCCGACCGCATGAAGGCGAAGTTCGGCGCTTGCTTCCCTCCGGGCCAGTGCAAGGACAAGCCGAAGAACAACGAGACCGAAGAGGACGGCGAAGGCCCGGACGTCGAGTAGCCGGGCGCCGGCCGACGAGGCCGGCCCGCCATCGCCGGCCCACCGGGCCGAGGCGACCTCCCAACCTATACTCGGCTCGATGAACGTCACGGTCACCCCGGCGCCCAAGAGCGCCCTCAGCATCCGGGTCGAGCTGCCGCCCGAGCGCCTCGACGCCGCGATCACGGAGGCGGTCCGGCACCTCTCGCAGCGCAACAAGATCCCCGGCTTCCGACCCGGCAAGGCGCCTCGCGGCGTCCTCGAGGCGGTCCTCGGCAAGGACGCCGTGATGGAGGAAGCGATGGACCACCTCGTCCAGCGCGCCTACCGCGACGCCATGCTCGAGAAGGAGATCCTGCCGCTGACCCAGGCAGAGGTGAACGTCGAGCAGGGCGAGGAGGGCAAGCCGGTCATCTTCACGGCGAGCGTCCAGGTCCGGCCGGAGGTGACGCTCGGCGACTACCGCGGCTTCAACTTCAAGCCCGAGATCGAGAAGATCGACGACGCCAAGGTCCAGAAGGTCGTGGACGAGCTGCGCGACCAGAACGCCAGCCTCGGCCCCGTCATCGATCGCGGGGCGAAGAATGGCGACTTCGTGGTCATCGGCTACACGGGCAGTCGCGACGGCGTGCCCTTCGACGGTGGCTCCAGCGAGCGGATGCCGCTGATCCTCGGCGAGGAGCGCCTGATCCCGGGCTTCGAAGCCAACGTCGTCGGGCTCAAGCCCGGTGAGTCGACCAGCTTCGACATCACCTTCCCCGACGACTACCCCGAGGCGAGCCTCGCGAACCAGACCGCCAGGTTCGAGGTCGAGCTCAAGGAGTTGCGCGAGAAGATCGTCCCGCCCGAGGACGACGACTTCGCGAAGTCGCTCGGCGCTTTCGAGGACCTCGCCGGCCTCCGAGCCGAGATCAAGTCCCGCCTCGAGCGGAACGCCCTCGATCGGGCCCGCCACGAGTTCGCGGACAAGATCATCGAGTACGCGACGGCGAATGCGACGCTCGACCTGCCCGACGTCCTGGTGGACCAGGAGGTCGAGATCATGCACGACGAGCTGCGCGGCTCGCTCGCGCGGCAGGGCATCGACGAAGCGGCCTACCTGAAGGTCTCCGGCAAGACCGACGCCGACCTCCACGCCGAGTTCCACCCGCGCGCCGAGAAGCGGGTGAAGGTCCTGCTGGTGCTCTCGAAGGTCGCCGAGGCCGAGGGCCTCGAGATCTCCGACCGCGACGTCGAGGACGAGATCCGGAAGGCCCGCGCCCAGTACGGCAACGACCGGAAGACACTCGCCTACTTCGAATCGGATCGGGGCCGGAGCTTCATCCGCTCGACGCTCCGTCGCAGCCGGCTCGTCGAGAAGCTCGTCGACGAGTGGCTGGCTGCCCACCCCGACCACCCGGCCCTGCCCCACGCCGAGGAGGGCGACGACATCGACATGCAGCCTGACGCTCTCGCCGATTCCGAGCCCCAACCCGGCAAGCGTGGCCGTGCCGCTGTGACGACAGGCCGCCGCTGATCCGCCAGTCCACCGTCTATCGCCCCCAGCCGCCACAGGAGAAGCCCCGCATGCTCGTGCCGATGGTCATCGAGTCCTCCAGCCGGGGGGAGCGCGCCTATGACATCTACTCCCGCCTGCTCAAGGAGCGGATCATCTTCCTCGGTGACGTGATCGAGGATCACCTTGCGAACCTGGTCATCGCCCAGCTGCTGTTCCTGGAGTCGGAGGACCCCGAGAAGGACATCAGCCTGTACATCAACTCGCCTGGCGGCGTCGTGACCGCCGGCCTGGCGATTTACGACACGATGCAGTACCTGCGCGCGCCGGTCTCCACGATCTGCATCGGGCAGGCTGCGTCGATGGCATCGGTGCTGCTCGCCGCCGGCGCTCCGGGCAAGCGCTACGGCCTACCCCACAGCCGGATCATGATCCACCAGGGCTCCGGCGGGTTCCGCGGCGCGCCGATGGACGCGCTGATCCAGATGAAGGAGTGGGAGACGCTCGTTGCGCTCAACCACCAGATTCTTGCCCGGCACACGGGCCAGACGCTCGAACAGGTGGAGCGGGACACGGAGCGAGACCGGTTCATGAGCCCCGATGAGGCAAAGGACTATGGCATCATCGACGCGGTCTACAACCTCGAGGGAACGTCGCTGATCGCGGCGGCCCACGACGCCGGACTGTCCGGTGGCGAGGGTTCGAGCGTGACGGAGCCGGCCGAGGCGACGGAGCCGGAGACGCCCCCCGAGGCGGAGAAAGAGAAGAAGTCGAAGTCCTGAACCCGGGGTCGCGCCGGGCCGGGCGTCGACCGTGATCGAGGGCAACGGGTGAGCACGACGAGCGGGAGCAAGGGAACCAAGGTTCCGTATCGCTGCTCCTTCTGTGGGAAGAGCCAGGAGCAGGTCCGCAAGCTGATCGCGGGCCAGGGCGTCTACATCTGCGACGAGTGCATCAACCTCTGCCAGGAGATCATCGAAGAGGAGATGCTCGAGCAGCCGAAGACGAAGCCGGCTGCCGCGAAGCTCCCCAACCCCCGCCAGATCAAGTTCGCGCTCGACCAGTACGTGATCAGCCAGGAGAAGGCCAAGAAGGTCCTCTCCGTCGCGGTCTACAACCACTACAAGCGGGTCAACGCGGGCCACGCGGTCGACGAGGTCGAGCTCCAGAAGTCGAACGTGCTCCTCGTCGGGCCCACCGGCTCGGGCAAGACGCTGCTCGCGCAGACGCTCGCGCGCGTGCTGGACGTGCCGTTCTGCATCGCCGACGCGACGTCCCTCACGGAGGCCGGCTACGTCGGCGAGGACGTCGAGAACATCCTCCTGCGCCTGATCCAGGCCGCCGACTTCGACGTCGCCCGGGCCCAGCGCGGGATCATCTACATCGACGAGATCGACAAGATCGCCCGCAAGGCCGACAACCCGTCGATCACCCGCGACGTCTCCGGCGAGGGCGTGCAGCAGGCGCTCCTGAAGATCCTCGAGGGCACCGTCGCGAACGTGCCGCCACAGGGTGGGCGGAAGCATCCCCACCAGGACTTCATCCAGATCGACACCACGAACGTGCTGTTCATCTGCGGCGGCGCCTTCGACGGCCTCGAGAAGATCGTCGAGGAGCGGGTGGGGAAGCGGACGATCGGGTTCGGGTCGGAGAATGTCGCGTCACCCGTCGAGCGGGGCAAGATCCTCGAGAAGCTGATGCCGGAGGACCTGCTCAAGTTCGGGCTGATCCCCGAGTTCGTGGGCCGGCTGCCGGTCATCGTCACGCTCACTGCGCTCACGTCCGAGGACCTCGTCCGGGTGCTCACCGAGCCCAAGAACGCGATCGCCCGCCAGTTCCAGCGGTTCCTCTCGCTCGACAAGGTCGAGCTCGTGTTCACGCCGGGGGCGCTGAAGGCGGCGGCGGACGTCGCGCTGGACCGCAAGACCGGTGCCCGGGCGCTGCGCTCGATCGTCGAGGAGGCGCTGCTCGAGGTGATGTACGACATCCCCGAGAGGTCCGACGTCCGCAAGTGCATCATCACCGAGGAGACGATCCGATCCGGCCGGCTCCCGCTGCTGCTGACCAAGACCGAGGTCGACAAGGGCGTCGACGAGACGAACTACCAGGACTGGCTCGCCGACCAGGGCGCCACCGCCTAGGCGGCCCTTCGACGGCGCAACCCGCCGATCGCCTGGCCCGCTAGCTACCGATCAAGCATGGACCCGCGGGGGCCGGTGGGATTGGCCGCCTTGCGGCGAGCGCGCACGCCACGGGTCGGTGGCGGGGTCGGGGCCACACCCGGGGCTTGCTCTGGCTCACCTTCCCCGACCAGCGACACGAAGACCTCCACGAGCTCCGGGTCGAACTGGACGCCACGATGGCGGCGGAGCTCCTTGACCGCTTCGGCGTGGGTCAGCGGCTCCTTGTAGGGGCGCGCCGAGATCATCGCCTCGTAGGCGTCGGCGATGGCCACGATTTGCGAGCCCATCGGGATCTCGGCGCCCGCGAGACCGTGGGGGTAGCCGCGGCCGTCGTACCACTCGTGGTGGTGGAGCACGATCTGGGCTGCGTCCCGGATGGCGCCCGCCTGTTCCAGGACGACCTGGCCGATCTTGGGATGCTCCACGATCGAGCGCCACTCGTGGGCGTCGAGCGCCGCCGGCTTGTCGAGGATCTCGTCGGGGATGGCGAGCTTGCCGAGGTCGTGCAGGAGGCTCGCCGTGCGGATGCGCTCGATGTCGCCCTCCGGCAGTCCGATGGCGCGACCGATGTCGGCGGACAGGTCGGCGATGAGCTGGGAGGCGCCGCCTGCCCAGCCCGGCCGATCGGCCAGCGCGGCCAGCAGATGCCGATTCGAAGCGTCGAACGCCGCCCGCCCGATCGAAGCGGCCTTGTCCCGCGCCTCGGGGTCGATCGTGGCGTGCGTGAGGCTGGAGCCGTCGTGGATCCGCTGGAATCGCTGGATCTGGTCGCGGCCTGATTCCTTGGCGCCGTACAAAGCGCTGTCGGCCTCGCGCAGCAGCTGGTCGACGTCGAGGCTCCGTTCGCCGCTGTAGCCCGTCACCCCGGCGCTGATCGCGACGTTGAAGACGAGCTCGCCAGTCGCGGTCACGACGGTCACCGGCGTGCGCCCCAGGATCCGTCGCAGGTTCTCCGCGGTCGCCATGCCGCCGTCGACGTCGGTCTCGGGCATCACGAGCAGGAACTCCTCGCCACCGTAGCGGCCCAGGCTATCGACGGACCGGACGTTGTCCTTGAGGACGCTCGCCACGTGGCGCAGCACGTCGTCGCCGATGGCGTGCCCGTGGGTGTCATTGACCCGCTTGAAGTGGTCGATGTCGAACATCGCCACGCTGATCGGTCGCTGATAGCGATTCGCTCGCTCGATCTCGGTCTCGAGGACGCCGACCGTCGCCTGGCGATTGAACAGGTGGGTCTGGGGATCCGTCGTGGCAAGCGCCTCGACGTCGGCGATCCGCTGCACGAGGCCCTTCAGGGACTTGCGCAGCACCTCGTCCGGGTAGCGGACGGCCTCCACGTGCGACGCGAGCCCGGCCTGCGCGAGCTGGTCCGCGACCTTGGCGAGCATGCGGGCGCGATGCCGCCCGATGACGTACGAGAACGTCAATGCGCCGAGAATGAAGCCGAGGACCAGGAGCACGAGCTCCGAGGCGAAAATCCCGAGCGGCAGCGTGGTGACCCTCGTTCCGAGCGCTGGTGCGCTCCGACACCGAACGCTACGAAACGGGCCCCCTCCCCGAGCATCGCCCAAAGGTCCCATTCGGGAGCCGCGAGAGGCCGCGGTGTACACTCCCGCCCTCACGGCGAAGACCGAGAGGAGTAGCGCCTCCAGGGCCACGAAGCGAGCGCGGGACGGTGCGAGCCGCGCAGGTACAGGGGCGTGAACGTCACTCGCGAGCCATGCGGCCGGCGCCCGATAGCGCGCCACGAGGAGGCCCCGGCGCCGGCACTGCGCCGGACCGGCGGGCGATGAGCCCACCGACGGGACCTCGAACCAGCAGGTGGTACCACGACCCCGTTCGTCCGCTGGATGAGCGGGTCGTTCGATTCCCGGAGGCAAACGCGACGATGACGGAGCAGGGGAGCCAGGCCAACGAGGCGGGGGCTGCCGCGTCCCTGCCGAAGGCCTACGTGCCGGCCGACTTCGAGGCGGCGATCTACGACCGCTGGCTGGCTGCCGACGTCTTCGCGCCCGACGGCGCCGGTGCGCGCCCCGATCCGAGCCTGCCACCGTTTGTGATCATCCAGCCGCCGCCCAACATCACGGGCGCGCTCCACCTCGGCCACGCGCTCACATTCGCGCTCGAGGACACGATGATCCGCCACGCCCGGATGCTGGGCCACGAGACGCTCTGGCTCCCCGGCCTCGACCACGCCTCCATCGCCGCGCAGTACGTCCTCGACAAGATCATCGCGGCGGATGGTGAGACCAGGGAGTCGCTGGGACGCGAGCGCTACCTCGAGCGGATGTGGCAGTTCATCAACGCGACCCGCGAGGTGATGCTCGGGCAGGAGCGGCGGCTCGGGGCGTCGGCGGACTGGAGCCGCCTGCGGTTCACGATGGACGAAGGCTCGGCCCGCGCCGTCCGCGTCAGCTTCAAGCAGCTGTTCGACGACGGGCTCGCGTACCGGGCCGAGGGACTGATCAACTGGTGCCCCGGCTGCCGGACCAGCGTGTCCGACCTCGAGGTCATCCCGACCCCTGAGACCGGCACGCTCTGGTCGATCCGCTACCACCTGCTCGACGACGCGACCGGCGAGCTGGACCCGGACGCGGGGATCACGGTGGCGACGACCAGGCCGGAGACGATCCTCGGCGACACCGCGGTCGCGGTCCATCCGGAGGACGAGCGCTACGCGGCGCTCATTGGGCGGAAGGTGCGCATCCCATTCGTCGAGCGCGATGTCCCGATCATCGCCGACGAGGTGGTCGATCGAGCGTTCGGAACGGGCGCGGTCAAGATCACGCCGGCCCACGACCGCGAGGATCACGCGACGGGTCTCCGCCACGGCCTGCCGATGATCACCATCCTCGCCGACGACGCGACCATCAACGAGGCTGGCGCTGGGTATGCCGGCCTGGATCGGTACGCGGCCCGGGAGCGGATCCTCGAAGACCTGGAGGCGCGCGGCGACCTCGAGGGCGCCAAGCCGAACGAGATGCTCATCGGGCGCTGCCAGCGCTCGAACGACGTCATCGAGCCGCGGCTCAAGACGCAGTGGTTCGTGAAGACCGGCCCGCTGGCCGACGCCGCGCTTTCTGCCACGCGCTCCGGCGAGACCCGGATCGTACCGGCCCGCTTCGAGAAGGTCTGGGAGAACTGGCTCACCAACATCCACGACTGGAACGTCAGCCGGCAGCTGTGGTGGGGTCACCGCATCCCGGCCTGGTACTGCCCTGACGGCCACGCGACCGTCTCTGCCGCGGCCGATGGGCCCGAGCGGTGCGACATCTGCGGCCGCGGGGCAGGGGAGCTGACCCAGGATCCGGACATCTTCGACACCTGGTACAGCTCCGGCCTCTGGCCGTTCTCGACGCTCGGCTGGCCGGATCGGACCGAGGACCTGCGGCGCTACTACCCGGGCGCGATCATGGAGACGGGCTACGACATCATCTTCTTCTGGGTCGCCCGGATGATGATGCTGGGCATCCACCTGCTCGACGCCGCGCCATTCCAGAAGGTCTACCTCCACGGGCTCGTGAAGGACCCGTACGGCCAGCGGATGGCGAAGACGAAGGGCAACGTGGTCGACCCGCTGGAGGCGATCGACGCTGCCGGCGCCGACGCGCTCCGGTTCTCCCTGCTGAACGGCACCTCGCCCGGCAACGACCAGAAGTTCTCGAGCGAGCGGCTCGAGGACGCCCGGAACTTCGCCAACAAGCTCTGGAACGCGACGCGGTTCGTGCTCGGGGCCCGGCCGGCGACGATCGATGGCGTCGGCGCGACGACCCGCCAGGCGCCGGACGAGGCGAATCTCGGCCCGACCGAGCGCTGGATCCGGTCGCGCGCGGCCGCCACGGTGGCGGCCGTCGACCGCGGCTACGCCGACGACAATTTCGGGGAGGTTGCGCGGGTCCTGTACGACGCGATCTGGGCCGGCTTCTGCGACTGGGGCATCGAGCTCGCGAAGGTCCGGCTCGCCGATGCGTCGCTCACTGAAGGTGCGCGCGAGGACACGTGGTGGGTGCTGGTCGAGGCGCTCGATACCTACCTCCGACTCCTGCACCCGCTCATGCCCTTCGTCACCGAGGCCCTCTGGGGTGCCTTGCCGCACGCCACCGACGACCCGGAGCTCCTGATCGTCGCCCGCTGGCCGAAGGCCGGCGTGATCGACGCAGCGCTCGAAGGGGACGTCGAGCAGGTGCTCGAGCTCGTGCGCGCCGTCCGCAACGCGCGGGCCACGGCAAGCGTGGCCGCGTCGGCGCGGCTGCCGCTGGCGGTCGCCGTTCCAGCAGCCCTTCGCCCGGTCGTCGACGCGCTCCGCCCGGCCATCGAGCGGCTGGCGCGCGCCGAGCCGTTCGAGATCGCCGCCGGTGGGCTTCCGACGTCGGCCGCGGACGGCTCGAGGCGGGTGCTCTCGGTCGTCGCGGGTCAGCTCGAGGGCGCGATCACCCTGGCCGGGGATGCAATCGGCTCCGCGTCGGCAGACGCCGGCGAGCGAGCGCGAATCGAGAAGGAGCTATCGCAGGCCGAGTCGGCCCTCGCCGCCGCACGCGGCCGTCTCGGGGACGCGACCTTCCTCGAGAAGGCGCCGCCGCACATCGTCGATGGCGCCCGAATCCGCGAGGCCGAGCTCGCCGAGCGCGTCGCCAAGCTCCGGGCATCGCTCGGCTAGGCGTCGAGAATCGGCCAATGCCACGCCAACCGCGATACGAACCGTCGCCTGACGACACGACCGACTGGTGGCAGACCGGGGTCGTCTACCAGGTCTATCCGCGCAGCTTCGCGGACGCGAGCGGTGACGGCATCGGCGACCTCGCCGGGATCACGGACCATCTCGAGCACTTCGGGGAAGGCGCCGACGCGCTGTCGATCGATGCGATCTGGCTGTCGCCGATCTACCCGTCACCGGACTTCGACTTCGGGTACGACGTGTCCGACTACGTGGGCGTCGACCCGAAGTACGGGTCGCTCGCGGATTTCGATCGGCTCGTCGAAGCCGCCCACCGCCGTGGGATCCGGATCGTCATGGACCTCGTCCTGAACCACAGCAGTCATCGCCACCCGTGGTTCGAGGCGTCGCGCGCGAGCCGCGACGGGCCGTTCGCGGACTGGTACATCTGGCGCGATTCGCCCGGGCGATCGCTCCTCGGCGGTCGGCGGACGCCGAACAACTGGCGGTCCTTCTTCGGTGGTCCCGCCTGGACCTGGGACGAGTCCCGGCAGCAGTTCTACATGCACACGTTCCTCCCGGAGCAGCCCGACCTCAACTGGCGGAACCCGGAGGTCCGAGCTGCGCTGCTCGACGTCGTCCGGACGTGGCTGGACCGCGGCGTCGACGGCTTCCGACTCGACGTCTTCAACGTCTTCTTCAAGGACGAGCTGCTCCGATCCAATCCGTGGCGGGTCGGGCGACGAGGACTCTGGTCCTGGCAGCGCCACATTCGCGACCGCGATCAGCCCGACATGGCCGCGCTCATGAAGGACCTCCGCGCGATCGTCGATGAACGGCCCGGCCGGATGACCGTCGGGGAGCTGTTTGACGGCCGGTTCGCGGAGGCTGCGGCCTTCATCGAGCCGCGCCACCTCGTGTTCGACTGGGCCATGGTGTTCCTGCCCTGGAGCGCCGCGGCGTTCCGGCGGTCCATCGAGGAGCGCGACGCGGCCTTCGGGCCGGATCGCTGGCCGGCGAACGTGCTCTCGAACCACGACCAGCCGCGCCACGCCAGCCGCTACGGCGACGACCTGGCGCCCGAGATCGGTGATGCCCGCGCCAAGGTGGCCGCGGCGCTGCTGTTGACCCTCCGAGGTGCACCGTTCCTGTACTACGGCGAGGAGCTCGCGCAGCGGAACCTCTCGATCCCGAGCGCCCAGGCGTTCGATCCACCGGCCCGCCGTTCGAGCTTCCTCTTTCCGTGGTGGAACCGCGACCAGGCCCGAGGGCCGATCGCCTTGGCGCCCCGGTCCCGGCGGTGGGTTCACGACTGGCACGCCGTGGCTGCCGCTCTCACCCGACGCCGAGACACGGAACGTGGCGGTCCAGGCCGGCGATCCGGATTCCGTCCTGCAGTGGTATCGCCGGTTGCTGCGGCTTCGACGTGCGACGCCGGCAGTCAAGCGCGGGGGGCAGCGGCTGCTCGACGTCGGGGAGGCGGACGTCCTGGCCTTTACCCGGGACGTCGCCGAGGGTGCCGCGTTCGTGGCGCTCAACTTCGGCGACGCTGCGGCGTCGATCAGCGTCCCGCCCGTGCCCGGGGCCGGCGCCGGAGCGTGGCGGCTCGCGCTCTCGACCCATCCCCGCGCGGATGCCGAGGTCATCGCCGGATCGGTCACGCTCGCACCGCTGGAGGCGCTGATCGCCGTCGGTCCGTGACCCGCGGCCCGGTCGCCCATGGTGGCGCGATACGATTGCGCCTTCTCAGGATCGTGTTCGGGAGACTTGCCGGTGCCGCTCGAGTTCCTGCGACGAAAGGGTTCGGGGAAACCCGGGTCCAAGGGCGCCGCCCCAGAGCCGGTCGGGCCACCGCCCGTCCCGGAGGAGGCAGTCGCACAGGATCACCAGCTCCGCCTGACGTTCGGGGCCAAGACCAGCACCGGCGTTCGGCTCCAGGGCGGCCCGACGATCCTGGCGGCGCTGCCGCGGATGCTCGACGGGATCGCGATGACCGAGCCCGAGGTCGTCGACCCTCGCGATACGACGCTCGCGGTGGCGTCGCCGTACATCACCCGGACCGAGGAGGCGACGGAGTGGCTTCGGGCCCACGGCGCCAACAACCCGATCACGCGCCACGCCCTGTTCGTGCTCGAGTCGCTGGACGCCATCGACCCGGCCTACGACACCTTCGCCTGCGCGCTGCTCGACGGCGAGGTCGATCCACGGGGCTACCCGGAGTACGCCTCGGTCGTCGGCGGCGTGGCGGCGCACTGGGACGAGTCGACGGGCGACCTGATCGTCCGCGGCGTCGTCGGCTGGGGCGGCCGCGGGACCCGGGGCGACACTGACCGGATCGCGAACCGCCTGCTCGGCCAGATCCTCGGGAGCATCCTGGAGAGCGGCGATTCGCTGGGGCTCACCGGCGTCGAGCGACCTGGCGCCGGACCCGCTGGCACCGGCGTGACCTGCCAGCACTGCGGCTACCCGAACGTCCACCCCCGCGCCGTCTACTGCCCGAAGTGCGGCATGCGGATGCTCCACTCCTGACGTGCCGATCTACGACTACGTCTGCTCGACCTGCTCGACCCGCACGGAGTTCATCCACGGGATCGATGCGCCGGCGCCCCGCTTCTGCCCGGCGTGCGGCGCCGAAAGGACGCTCCGGAAGGCCGTCGTGGCGCCGTCGATCCACTTCAAGGGCTCCGGTTGGGCGAAGAAGGACCGCTCGAGCGCCAGCAGCTCGAAGACGAAGGCCGCGGCGTCGAGCGGCTCGGGCGACGGCGACTCGAAGGGATCGGGCGACGCCGACGCCAAGCGCTCGGGCGACTCGAGCGGCGGCGACTCGGGCGGCGGCGACTCGAAGGGCTCGGGCGACTCGGGATCGACGTCGAAGCGCACCGATTCCGGGAAGTCGAAGAGCGAGCCGACCTCGTCGAGCTCGTCGAGCGCTGCAAGCGAGGGCTGAGGTGCCCGCAGCGAACGACTGGATCAGCCTCGGTGAGGCCGCCGAGATCCTCTCCGCCGCCAACGTCAGGTTCCGGCCGGCGACGATCGGCGGCTGGGCGCGAGCCGGCAAGGTCCAGAGCATCAAGCTCGGGGGCCGGCGCTTCGTCCGGCGCGGGGAGATCAAGGCACTGATCGCGGCGCCGCGGCGGGTCCGCGCCTCGGACCTCCAACCGGGCCTGTTCGAGGACCTCCAGGACTGAGCCAACCGCCGCCCGCCGAGCCGCCACCGGGCGGGGCGCTCGCGGATGTGCGCCGCCGCGCGGAGGCGGTGCTCGCGCAGCCGGCGGTGGCCGCCGTCCGCCGGATCCTGGATCGCTACGGCGCGGCCGGCGGCGGCCTCCTCGCCGGCGGCCTGGCGTACGCGGCGCTCTTTGCGATCGTGCCGGGTGTCCTGCTGCTGGCGGGCGTGACGGGCCTGTTCGTCGCCGACCCGGTGGAGCGCGCCAAGGTCGTCGACGTCCTCGCGGGGGTCCTCCCGCCGCTGCGCGACCTGATCACGGCGGTGCTCGATGAAGTGGCCGAGGCCGCCGGACCGGTCTCGGTCCTCGGCGCGGTGGTGCTGATCTGGGGCACGAGCCGGTTCGCGGTCGCGTTCGACGATGGGATCGCGCGGGTGATGGGCGGGTCACGTTCGCGGGGGCTGCTCGCCCGGAACCTCGGGGCGCTCGGAGTGGTCGGGCTGATGATCGGCGCGATCCTCCTCAGCACGGTGCTCTCCGGGGTGCTCGCGTTCCTCGAGGCGGCCGCCAAGGCCGGGGTGATCCCCTTGTTTGGCGTCGCGGTTTCTGTCGGGCTCGGCGTCCTGCCGGTCCTCGCGACGGCGGCGGCCACGATCCTCGTCTACCGCGTCGTGCCGGTGCCCTCGCCGCCGTGGCGAGCGGTGGTCATTCCGGGGATCGTGGTCGGGCTCGCGCTGACGATCCTGGCGCGCTTGTTCGCCTTCCTGGCACCTCAGCTGATCGGAGCCGCGGCGCTCCTTGGCACGCTGGCGACGGCCTTTGCCGCGCTGGCTTGGCTCGGACTGTCGTTCCAGGCCCTGCTGCTTGGCGCCGCGTGGGTCCGCGATCGAGCGGATCGCCAGCCGCCGTCGGGAGCGAAGCCGATCCAGACCTAGGCGCTGACCTGCTGCTGCGTGCCGCAGCGCCGGCAGAACCGGGCGCTCGCGGAGAGCGAGAGGCCGCACGAGGGGCAGGCCCGGGCTGCAAGCGGCACCATCGGCTGGGCCGCGGACGGCAGGTGGGCGCCGGGCCCGCGGGCGACCGCGGGATCATTCGCCAGTGCCGCGCCCGGCGGCGCGAACGGCGGCACGATGCGAGCAACCGGCGCGTCCGGCCACTGCGGTTCGAAGGCGGCCGATGCGGCGGCGGGATCGGGCCAGCTCACGGGCCCGCTGGACTGCGGGCCGGGGAGCCCGCGCTCGTAGGCGGCGATCTGATCGTCGAGGTTCTGGCCCGGCTGGAAGGCCAGCGTTGCCTGCTCGGCGCTCGCCGCGGCGGCCCGCTCCGCCTCCGCCTCCGCCTCCGCTGCCCGCTTCGCGGCCTCCGCCTCTGCGGCCTGTCGTGCAACCTCCGCCTCGGCGGCGAGACGGGCCGCCTCTGCTTCGGCAGCGAGCCTCGCGGCTTCCCGCTCGGCCTGGAACCTCGCGGCCTCCCGCTCCGCTTCGAGCCTTGCGGCCTCCCGCTCCGCTTCGAGCCGCAGGGCTTCCTGTGCGGCCGCGGCTCGGCGTGCCTCCTCCTCCGCCGCGCGGCGCAGCGCCTCCTGCTCCGCCGCCTGGCGACGCGCCTCCTCCTCGGCCGCTCGACGGGCCGTCTCTGCCATTGCGGCGGCTCGCGCCTCCTCGGCTGCGCGTGCCGCGGCCTCGCGTTCCTCGCGGGCGGCGGCCTCGGCGCGGGCTCTGGCCTCCGCCTCGGCCGCGATCCTCGCCTGCTCCTCGGCTGCGGCTCGGGCCGCTTCCTCGGCCGCGACCCGGGCGGCTTCGGCCTCGGCGGCGAGCCGCGCCGCTTCTTCGGCGCGGGCAACCTCCTCGGCAGCGAAGCGGGCGGCTTCCTCCTCGGCCGCCAGGCGGGCGGCTGTCTCGGCTGCAACGCGGGCTGCCTCGGCCTCGGCGGCGCGTCTCGCTGCTTCCGCGGCAGCGGCCTCGGCCGCGGCCTGGATCTCTGCAGCAAGTCGAGCTTCCTCGGCCGCTCTCGCCTCGGCAGCCAGACGGGCGATCTCCGCGAGTCGCTCCTCCTCCGCCCGCCGCGCTGCCTCCGCGACCCGGGCCTCCTCCGCGAGTCGCTCCTCCTCGGCCAGGCGAGCTTCATCCGCGACCCGGGCCGCCTCAGCCTCGGCTTCGAGTCGAGCCTCCTCGGCGAGCCGTTCGGCCTCGGCTTCCGCCTCGGCCACCAGCCGAGCCGCCTCAGCCTCGGCCGCCAGCCGAGCGGCCTCAGCCTCGGCGGCAATCCGTGCTTCCTCGGCCTCGGCCTCGGCATCCGCCGCCTCGCGGGCCGCCTCGGCCTCCCTCGTGAGCCGTTCCGTCTCGGCGCGTGCCGTGGCCTCGGCTTCGGCGACCGCATACGCGTCGGACGGTGCGGCCGGATGGGCGTGGTCCATCGGGTGAAGCCCGACGGCCGCGTCCATGCCCGTCGCGACCGCGGAATCGACCGGGGCGCAGGTCAGGCAGCGACCTTCGACCGTGTTCCAGCAGTCCGCGCAGGTGTACTGGCGGCACGAGAGGCAGAAGTTGAAGGTCCTGTGGAAGGCCTCGAGCGCCGTCTGCGTGGAGCGCTGCTCCGTCTCCGAGCGCGCGACGGCGAGCGCCTCGTCCAGGCTCGTACCCGAATCGGAGACGAAGTGCTTGATGCCGCGTCCGAACGTGCCGATCTTCGAGAGCGGCTTCCGCCGGGTGCTCACCGGCTCGAACGTGTAGCGCGTGCCACACCGCTCGCAGAAGGACTCGGTCAGGATCTCGGTCATCGACTCCCCGTGTGCCTGGATCACGCCGCTTCAGGCACGACCCGAGGGAGATCATACCGGCCGCTCGTTCGGACCCGTCCGCGCCGCAGGTACCGCCGTCGGGGTGACAGGTGTACCGATGGCGCCGGAACGGGGACGAAAGGGACCCTCTGGTAGGCTCCCGGTCGTGCGGGCCATGTCACGAGTGGAGCGCTTCTTCGAGCGCCTCGTCGAGCGACCCAGCGCTCGCCTGTTCAAGACCCGGCTCCAGCCCCTCCAGATCCTTCGCAGGATCGAGCGCGCGATGGACGCCGAACGCGGGGCGGAGGGTCGGCCAGGCCTCGTCCCCGATCAGTTCACCGTCCGTCTTCACCCCGAGGACCTTGCCGCCCTCCTGCCCGCCGACGAGGTTGCCGGCGACCTGGCGTCGGGCGCGCTGACCTTTGCCAGGGCCCACGGCTACGCCCTTCGGGAACGACCCAGGGTCACGCTCCGACCCGATCCCGGACGGCGACCCGGCGAGGTCGAGATCGAGGCCGTCGTGTCGCCCGCTCCCGAGCCGATCACGGACGAAGGCTCGGAGGGCGGCACACGCGTCTTCGAGGTGCCCGTCGTTCGAGCCCCGGCGATCACGCTCCAGGTCCGCGAGCCCGGGCGCGCCATGCGCCGCGTCCCGATGACCGGCGCCCCCGTGCGCATCGGTCGGGCTCCGGAGTGCGAGCTGGTCCTCAAGGACAACCGCGTCTCGCGCCGCCACGCGCGGCTCGCCGCCCGCGACGGCGTGCTGGTGCTGACGGACCTCGGGTCGACGAACGGGACCCGGGTCAACGGCAACCGGGTGACCGAGGTCGTGCTCGGGGCAGGGGACAGGGTCCAGATCGGGGAGACCAGCCTCGTGGTCGAGACCGCCGGCACCGAGGCCGAAGCGCGCCCTTAGGCCCGCAGCACATGGACGCCGCCTTTCTCGCGATCTGGGTTCTCCGCCTCCTGTTCCTTGCGATGCTCTACGCGTTCCTCTACTTCGTGGTGAGGGCGCTGGTCCGGGACCTCCGAGCGGCCGCGCGCGAACCGACCACCGAGCTCGGCCGGCTGGTGGTCGTGGCATCGCCGAGCGGCGAGCCGGCCAGCGGCAGCACCTTCGCCCTCGACGCGATCACCTCGCTCGGGCGGGACGTCAACAACTCGATCGTCGTCGACGACGAGTTCGTGTCGACCAACCACGCCGCGCTGACCTACCGAGGCCGAGCCTGGTACGTCGAGGACCTCGGGTCCACGAACGGGACGTTCGTGAACGGCAGCCCGGTCGACGGCCTCTCGCCGATCGCCTTCGGCGACGAGGTCCAGATCGGACAGGTGCGCCTGCGGCTCGAGCGGGCCCGCGGATGAGCAGCGCCGTATCCAGGGCGCCGAGATCCCTGCGCGCGGTCGGTCGCGAGGAGCGCCGGCTCAGGTTCACGCCGCGGTTCCGCGGTCGCGAGCTCGGGCTGCTGACCATCGTGTCGATGGCGCTCTACGTCGGCGCGATCTCCCTCGGGGCGACCCAGCAGTTTCGGGCGGCGCTCCGCGAGGGCACCGAGGGCCCGATCAACCTCGTGGCACCGGCGGAGGGCGGGTTGCTCCTCGTCTACATCGGCGCCCTCTTTGCCGTTCACCTGGCCTTCGTGCTCGCAGGCCGGCGGACCGACCAGCTGCTCCTGCCCGCCGTCGGGATGCTCGGGGGCATCGGGCTGCTGCTCATGATCCGGCTGCCGCAGGATCTCGCCGGGAGCCTCGGCGGGCTCGCGCAGACGCAGCTGGTCTGGCTGCTCATCGGCCTCGGGATCGTCACCGCCCTCGGGGTCGCCGTCCGCAACGACGTCTGGTTGCGTCGCTATAAGTACACGTGGGCGGCGGTCGGGGTCGGGCTGCTGCTCCTGGTGTTCCTCTTCGGCAACGAGACCAACGGCGCTCGGCTGTCGCTGACCATCGGCCCCATCAGCGGCCAGCCGTCCGAGCTCCTGAAGGTGATCCTCGTCGTGTTCCTGGCGGGCTACCTCTCGGAGAACCGGCCGCTGCTCGTCGAGGAGTCGACCCGGATCGGGCCCATCAGGTTGCCGCCGCTGCCATACCTCGCGCCGATGGTCGCGATGTGGGCGATCGCGCTGGGGATCGTCATCGTCCAGCGGGACCTCGGTGCGGCGCTCCTGTTCTTCGCGGTCTTCCTGCTGCTCCTGTACGTGTCGACCGCGCGCGTGAGCTTCGTGGTGCTGGGGCTGGGCGCGTTCGTGGTCGGCGCGGCGGTCCTGTACTTCCTCTTCGGGCACGTCCGGACCCGCATCGACGTCTGGCTGGACCCGTTCGCGGATCCCGCGGGCACGGGTTACCAGATCGTCCAGGCGCTCCACGCGTTCGCCCGTGGCGGGCTGATCGGGACGGGGCTGGGCGGCGGGCTGCCGACCATCGCCGGGCGGCCGCCGATCCCGGCGCTCCACACCGACTTCCCGTTCGCGGCGCTCGGCGAGGAGCTGGGCCTCGTGGGGATCCTCGCGATCCTCGGCCTCTATCTCGTGCTGGTCCAGCGGGGGCTGCGGATCGCCTCGGCGGCCCAGGACGAGTTCCGGGCGATCCTCGCCGCCGGCCTCTCGCTGGTCATCGGCGTCCAGGCATTCATCATCGCCGGCGGCAACCTCAAGCTGATCCCGCTCACCGGCATCACCCTGCCGTTCGTCAGCTACGGCGGATCGTCGCTGCTCGCGAACGCCGTGATCGTCGGGCTGCTGATCGCCCTGTCTGAACGAACCCGTGAGCCCCTGCCGCCACCGCGCCGGACCGGCCGGCTGCGGCGGCTCTTCGACCGGGGCGCGGCGTGACGACGTCGAAGGGCGGCGGGTTGTACGGGCCGCATCGGACGCCGGCGCACGCCCGGCCGGTCGGCGGCTCGCCGCCTTCGTGGGCGGGCCGGCGGATCGGGATCGGAACGGCCCTGGGTCGCGTCTCGCTGGCGCTCGCCGTGGCCTTCGGCGGCCTCGCGCTCGGGGCCGGATACTGGCAGGTCATCGAGTCGTCCGACCCTGAGCAGCTCCGGCGACGATGCCGCCGTCATCGCCGCGGCCCGGAACGTCCGCCGCGGTGAGATCGTCGACCGCGACGGGGAGCGCCTTGCCTTCAACCGTCGGGACGACAACGGCGAGCCCTATCGCGTCTATGCCTCGGACTCGCTGTCGCACGTCCTCGGCTACTCGTCGCGGCAGTACGGCACGGCCGGCCTCGAGAATGCCTGGAACGCCCAGCTGTCCGGCGTCGTCTCGGCCGACCCGCTGCGCCAGCTGGTGCGGAAGTTCCAGGCGGATCCATCGGACCCGCAGGACCTCCGGACGACGCTCGTGCTCCGCCTGCAGGCGGCGGCCCTCGATGCCCTGGGCCGCAACCGTGGCGCGGTCGTGCTCATCGACCCGCGGAACGGCGAGGTCCTGGCGCTCGTGTCCAACCCGACCTTCGACGCTTCGGGCATCGCCAACCCTGCCACCGCGACGGCGACGTTCGACCGCCTCCAGGCCGACGATCGCCAGCCACTGCTCCCTCGCGCCACCCAGGGGCTGTACGTCCCGGGCTCGGTGTTCAAGATCGTCACCGCCGTCGCCGCGCTCGGCAGTGGCGCCGTCTCCCCGGACACGACCTACGACGACCAGCCGTCCTCGGAGAACCGCGGCTGGCTGATCGACGGCTTCCGCGTTCGCGACGGCCATCACGACATGACCGGCGACCGGGCGCTCGACTTCGCGGAGGCCGTCGAGGCCTCCTGCAACATCTGGTTCGCGGAGACGGGAGTCCGCACCGGCGGCGACGTGCTCTCGGACTGGGCCGCCAGGATGGGCTTCGGGGGCGCGCTGCCGTTCGACCTCCAGACCGCGGCCTCGCAGGTGACCAACGGCGACGGCGACGAGCCGGGCGGCTTCGGGGACCGGGTCGAGCTCGCGAACGCGGCGTACGGCCAGGGCCAGACGCTCGTCACGCCGCTCCAGATGGCGATGGTCGCCGCCACGATCGCGAACGACGGCAGGCTGATGCGGCCCCACCTGGTGCTCCAGGCGACGGGCAAGGCCGGCACGACGACGATCAATCCCGAGGTCCAGGACCTGGTCATCGCGCCCGGCGTCGCGTCCGAGATCGGGGCGGCGATGCGAGCTGGCGGTGAACGGCGAGATCGGCCGGGTCTTCACGGCCGGCGCCGCGCTCCGGAACATCGTCGTGGCCGGCAAGTCCGGCACGGCCGAGCTCGACCCCGGGACCCGGCCCCACTCCTGGTTCATCGGCTTCGCGCCGTATGACGATCCGCAGGTGGCGATCGCCGTCCTCGTCGAGAACTCCGGCGGTGGCTCGGTCAAGGCCTCGCCCATCGCCGGGGACGTGCTCCGGGCGTGGCGCGCCTGGGCCAACCAGTGAGCGGGCCCGAGCCCGCGGGCGAGGCGGGCGACGCCACCGACCAGCCCGGCCGGCCCCTGGTCGAGCGGCTCGGGCTCGGCGTGATCGCGGTGGTCCTGGCGGGCGTCTTCGCGTTCATCGCGACCGCCGCGTGGACCAGTGGGGAGCTGTTCCTCGCAGTCATGGCGGGGATCGGCGCGCTGATGACCGTGTGGGCCGCCGCCGCCACGCTTCGCCGCGGCTGACGTGCGGGAACCTATCTGACGGGCCCGTCGTACCATCCCGTGTCACCACAGAGGGCCGGCTCGTCTCACGTGAGCATGAGCCGTCGAGGGGAGCGCCACCAACATGACCTTGATCCAGCAGACCGGGGATCGTGTACTCGCGAACGTCGAGCGCGTGATCGTCGGCAAGCACAGCGAGGTGCGCTTCGCCCTCGTTGCGCTCCTGTGCCGGGGCCACCTGCTCATCGAGGACGTGCCGGGCACCGGCAAGACGGTCCTCGCCAAGGCGATCGCGAAGAGCCTCGGCTGCTCCTTCCGGCGGATCCAGTTCACGCCGGACCTGCTGCCCTCGGACGTGACCGGGCTCTCGATCTACAACCAGAAGACCCAGGAGTTCGAGTTCCGCCCCGGCCCGATCATGGCCCAGGTCGTCCTCGCCGACGAGATCAACCGGGCCACCCCGAAGACCCAGTCCTCGCTCCTCGAGTGCATGGAGGAGCGGCAGGCCACCGTCGACGGCACGACCTACCAGATGCCGGACCCGTTCCTCGTCATCGCCACCCAGAACCCGATCGAGTACGAGGGCACGTTCGCGCTCCCCGAGGCCCAGCTCGACCGGTTCATGCTCCGGATCCGCCTGGGCTACCCGCAGCCGTCCGAGGAGGTCGTGATCCTCGACGAGCAGAAGCGCCAGCACCCGATCGACGACCTCGAGGTCGTCTGCTCCGTCGAGGAGCTCCGGGAGATGCAGAACGCCGTGCGCGACATCTACGTCGACCCGACGGTCGCCGACTACATCGTCCGCCTCGTCAACGGCACCCGCGACCATGGCGACATCTACCTCGGCGCGTCGCCCCGCGGGTCGATCGCGCTGTACCGCGCCGGCCAGGCGCTGGCGGGCCTGCTCGGCCGCGACTACGTCATCCCGGATGACATCAAGGCCCTCGCGGAGGCGGCCCTGGCCCACCGCCTGATCATCAAGACCAGCTCGTCCATCCACGACGTCCAGCCAGCGCAGGTCATCCGCGAGCTGCTCGAGTCGACGTCGGTCGGCGCGGTCCGAGAGGCCCCGCGGGCGCGGTCAAGGAGACCGCTGCGCACGCCGGCCCGGTCGCCAGCTGAGGCCCGATTTTCGAACCAGCCTGATCGGCACCCAGAGCGAGTAACGATGTTCCGACGATTCCAGCTGTTCCTCCTCGGCGCGATCCTGGTGGTGGCGGCGTTCTCGACCGGCGAGCCGTTCCTGTTCTACCTCGTCTACCTCGGCGTGCTCGTGATCGGTGGCTCGTACGTGCTGACCCGGCTCGGCCTCGCCGATCTCGAGGCCGGCTACGCGGTGAACCAGCTGTCCGGTCACGTCGGCGACCGGATCCGCGTCACCTACACCCTTCGGAACACCAGCCGCATCCCCAAGCCCTGGCTGGAGGTCCACAACCCCACGTCGCTGCCCGCTGGCCTCCCCGGCCGGGCGATCTCGCTGGGCGGGACCACGGAGCGATCGTGGCTCATCCGCACCCCGCTGACGCGTCGTGGCCATTTCCGGATCGAGCCGCTCCAGATCCGGACCGGCGACCCGTTCGGGTTCTTCGAATCGTCGGCATCGGTCGGGTCCGGGATCAACGTGACGGTCTACCCGCGGCTCGAGCCGATCCCGCTGTGGCGCCTGCCCTCGGCCAACCTCGACGGCAGCCAGCAGATGCGAGAGCGGACGCTGCAGTCGACGCCGCTCGTCTCCACGGTTCGTCCCTGGGCCCCCGGCGATGCGTTCAACCGGATCCACTGGAAGTCGACGGCCCGCCATGGCGACATCCAGGTCAAGGAGTTCGACCTCGAGCAGACGGCCGACGCATGGATCATCCTCGACCTCGATCGCAGCGTGCAGCTCGGGCTGGGCGACGAGTCGACGGTCGAGGTCGGCGTCCGCGCCGCGGCAGCCGTGGCAGACAAGGCCCTCGTGGAGAACCGGGCCGTGGGCATGACGGTCAACGCCCACCGCCTCGCCCAGCTGATGCCCGACCGAGGTGGCCGCCAGCACCTCAAGGTGATGCAGCTCCTCGCGGCCGTGGAGGGCGATGGCGCGACCTCGATCTCCGAGGCGCTGACCACCGCTGTGCCCCGGATCCGTCGGGGCATGACCACGGTCGTCATCACGCCCTCGCTGGACCGCGGCTGGGTCAAGCCGCTTGCCACGCTCAGGTCCCGCGGCGTCGCCTGCGTGGTGATCACCATGGACGTGCCGTCGTTCGAGCGGCGGGTGCTCGAGGAGGAGCGCCGGAAGGCCGGCTTCCTCGCCGTCGATGAGTCCCTCCCGGAGCCGACCGCGACCGCGCAGCAGTGGCGTGCCATCCGCCACGCGCTCGCCGAGTTCGACATCCCGGTCTACCGCGTCGGCGCCCACCCAGCCCCTCGGCGAGGCCCTCGCCTCATGACCGCCGTCACCGCCCCGTCGACCACCGACCTCTCGCCACTCGAGCGGCTCGGCGAGCTGTTCGGGCGCCTTCCGGGCCGCCCACTCGAGGGCTGGCTGACGCTCCTCGCGGCCGTGGTGATGGTCACCTCCTTCGGCGCCTCGCTCGTGGAGGCCGGCTGGACGCGACGGGACTTCAGCGGCGACAACGGCTACCTGCTGTACGTGGGTGCCATCGGGCTGGCCTTCGGGTTCATCGGGTCCAAGGTCGGCTGGGGCCGCTGGCGGACCCACCTCGTGGGGGCGCTGTTCGCGGGCATCCTCCTGCCGCTGATCATGGGCGGCCTGGTGCTGGAGGCCCGCGGGACCCCGGTCGGCTGGGATCCCTTCGGGCTGGCGGCGCGGATCGCGACGGCCTGGGTGATCGTCGAGCACGTCTGGCTCGACCTCGCGGTGCTGCGACTGCCGTACACCTTGGAGGAGGGCCACTACCACCTCGTGTTCGGCGCGCTCGTCTGGGGCGCCGGCATGCTCGCCGGGTTCACGATCTTCGGCCATCGCCGGCCGCTCGATGCCGTCGTCGTCGTCGGTCTCGGTACTGCTCGCGAACATGGCCCTGACCCAGAACGACCAGCTGGGCATCCTGGTGCTGTTCAGCGCGGCCGCCCTCGCTCCTCCTGATCCGGACCCACGTGTTCGAGGAGGAGGTCACGTGGGCGCGGCGGAAGATCGGCGACCCCGCCGCCGTCGGCAAGCTGTACCTCAACGGCGGCATGGCCTTCGTGACGGCGGCGGTGCTCGGCTCGATCCTCCTGACCACGACCGCGTCCTCGGCGCCCCTCCAGGGGCTCTGGCGCGACCTTCCGAAGCACCTCGCCGGCCTCTCCCAGTTCCTGCAGGCGATCGCTCCGGGCGGCGGCAACATCCGGCCGATTGGCGCCCCGACGTTCGGCGACCGGGCCACGACGAACGGGGAGTGGAACCCGTCGAGCCAGGTCGCGTTCCAGGCCCAGCTCCCACCGGGCGAGGACGCCCAGTTCAAGTGGCGCGCGGGCGCCTACTCCCAGTTCGACCTGTACGGCTGGTCGTGGGGCGCGACCTCGGACACCACGGCGACCCCGGGCGGCGTGCTCCTCCGGGGGACTGAAGACCAGCCGACGACGGCCGGGCGTCGCGAGATCACCGTCACGATCAGCCCCGAGGCCTACCGCGACGAGACGATCGTCGGCCCGAACACGATCGCCTCGGTCGATCGCGGGACGATCGCGAAGACCGTCGGGGTCGGTGGCTGGTTCGTCACCGTCGAGTCGACCGAGGACATCGGGACGTACAGCGTCACGGCGCTGATCCCGGTCTCGCAGGACACGCCGGGCGCCCTGACGGAGGCGCAGCTCCGCACGGCGGGCACCGACTATCCGGCCGAGCTGCGCGCCATCTACCTCGCGCTGCCCGACGGCGCGATGGGGCCCGCGTCGCAGGAGCTGCTCCAGACGATCAAGAGCCGGGTGAACGTGCGCGACGGGTTCGACCCCGACAACCCCTACGACCTCGCCCGGACCATGGAGCGCTACCTCGCCGACGACGCGAACTTCGACTACGACGCGGACGTCAAGCAGGAGCGGCAGGCCTGCGGGTCGGCCGTCTCGACGGTCGAGTGCTTCGCGATGATCAAGCGCGGCTACTGCGAGTACTACGCCGGGACCATGGCCGTGCTGCTCCGCGAGAGCGGCGTGCCGGCCCGCGTCGCGTACGGCTTCCTCAGCAATCCCGACAGCCGCGGGCCGGAGAACATCGAGGTCGTCGGCGGCTGGCTGGCGCACTGGTGGGTCGAGGTCTACTTCCCCGGCTACGGCTGGGTGGAGTTCGATCCCACGGGTGGCAGCGTCGGCCAGCAGGTCCCGCTTCCGTCGGGCTCGGTCGGGCCGGCGACCCCGCGCCCGAGCCTCGACGTCTCCTCGACTCGCCCGCCCCTTCCGACGGGCGGTGCCGTCCCGACTCCTCCGACGAACGACACCGGGACCGGGATCGGGCCGTTCATCGCCATCGCCCTGATCCTGCTCGTGGGCGTCGGCGCCCTCGCGTTCGCGGCCTACCGCAGGGCTCCGAACCGGCCGATGCACCCCGACCAGGCCTGGGGCTCGCTGGCGGGCCTCGCGGCGCGGTTCGGGCTGGGTCCGCGCCCCTCGCAGACCGTCTACGAATACGCGGGCGCACTCGGCGACGAGGTGCCGACCGCCCGGGTCGAGCTGACGACGATCGCGCGGGCCAAGGTCGAGGTTGCCTACGGTCGCCGCGACCTTGGGCCGGACCGGCTGCAGCGGATCGCGCAGGCGTACCACCGCCTGCGGCTCGCGATCATCGGCGTCGTCGTTCGGCGCGGGCTCAACCGGGTTCGCCGCCGCGGCCGGGACCGGACCTAACCCTAGAGCGCGCCGCTTCGGCGCCGCTCCGCCTCCCGGGCCTGGGCCTGTGGGTCAGCTGCCTCCAGGCCGGTGAGGTGATCGGTCGCGTTATGGAGCCGGAGGCGCGGCCGTCCGCCGCGGATCTCGACCACGGTGATCCCGCAGAGCGCGAACGGCAGCGTCCAGAACCGTCCCAGCGGGTAGTCGAGGAGCGCCAAGAGCGCGACCTTGAACACCCCGTCGTGGGCCACGACGATCGACCAGGGCTCGTCCGCCGGGACATCGCCGTAGCCGAGGACCTGCGATCGGCCGGTCACCGGCGCCGGCGCGTCCGTCGCGAGGTCGCCGAGGAGCCGCCGCAGCGCGACCCGGACTCGCACGTCGACCTCGGCGATCGACTCGCCGCCCGGCGCCCAGGCCGTCAGGGGGTCGCGCCGCCAGGCCTCGAGGAGCTCGCCCCAGCGCTCCACGACCTCCGTTCCGGGCAGGCCCTCCCACTCGCCCTGCCCGATCTCGAGCAGGCCGGGCTCGGCAAGCAGCGGGGCGGGTGCCTCCGGGGTGTCGTCGCCGCGGCCGCCGTTGACCGCGCGGCCGATCAGCGTCGCGGTCTCCGCGGCCCGCGCCAGCGGCGAGTGGACGATCGCCTGGGGCGGGCCGGCCGGGAGGGGGAGCGGGGGGCGGCGGGCACGGCGCGCGATCCGGCGCGCGGTGAGCAGGGCCTGGCGGCGTCCGAGCTCGGACAGCGGCGGGTCGCCCTGTCCCTGGAACCGGCCCTCCGCGACCCACTCGGACTCGCCGTGCCGCACGAAGGCGATGACGGCGTCGAGACCGGTCGGAATGATCGCCGGGGTCGGCTCGCCCGGCGCCGGTTCGATCGAGCCCGGCTCCCCGGGCGCTCGCGGCTCCAGCGGCGTGGCAGGCAGGTCGGGCGGCGTGGCCGGTAGCTCCGCCGTCGCCGGTGGCTCCGGCGGCGTTGCCGCCGCGTCACTCACCGGAGTCGCCCGAGGCGGATCACCCAGAGGTCCATGACGCCCTCGTCGGCCCGGATCGCAGCCTCGAGCGCCGGGCTCACCTCGTCATCGACCGTCAGGACCATGAGCGCGTCGGCCCGCGGCGAGGTCCGCGCGACGTGCATGGCGTTGATGTTCACGTCGGCCGTCCCGAGGAGCTGCCCGAGCCGCCCGATCGTGCCCGGCCGGTCGCGATGGCGGGTGATCAGGATCATCTCCGACGGAGCCATGTCCAGCCGGTAGTCGTTCAGCCGGACGAGCCGCTCCTCGCCGCCGGCGATCGTGCCGCCGACCGCCACGTGCTCGCCGCCGCTCCGGGTCGACACCGTGATGGCGGCGCTGAAGCCGCCCGCCTCTGCCGTCTTGCGCTCCGTGACCGCGATGCCGCGGGCCTTGGCGAGCATCCCGGCGTTGACGAGGTTGACCCGCTCCGTCGTCGCGGTCTCGAGGATGCCGCGGAGCACGGCCGCCGTGAGCGGGCCCGAACTCGGCCCGCGCCAGGTCGCCCGCCAGCTCAACCGTGAGTCCGGCGAGCGCCGCCGCGCGCGAACTGGGCAAGGAAGCGCCCGAGCGTCTCGGCCAGGGGCAGGTACGGGCCGATGGTCTGCTCCGCCTCGGGGCTCAGCAGCGGCGCGTTGACCGCGTAGCTCGCCGGATCGACCGGCGAGGACGTCGAGGACCTGCTCGGCGATCTCCTCGGCGACCGCGACCTGTGCCTCCGCGGTGGAGGCGCCGAGGTGGGGCGTCAGCACCGTGTTGGGCGCGTCGAGGAGCGGCGATGCCGGTGGGTGGCTCCTGCTCGAACACGTCGATCCCGGCGCCGCCGAGGCGACCCTCGCGGAGCGCTGCCGCGACCGCGGCCTCGTCGACGACGCCGCCGCGCGCGACGTTCAGCACGAACGCCCCCGGCTTCATCCGCCGGATCGCCTTCTCGCCGATCAGCCCGGTCGTGCCACGGCCGAGGGGCACGTGGACCGTGACCGCGTCGGATCGCTCCAGCAGGGCATCGAGCGCCACGAGCTCCACGCCGCGCAGCGCCGCCTGCTCGGCGGTCACGAATGGGTCGCTCCCGAGGAGGGTCATCCCGAGGCCGCGCGCCCGCTCGGCGACCGCCATCCCGATCTTCCCGAGCCCGATGATCCCGAGCGTCCGGCCGCCGAGCTGGACGCCCTCGTGCTGCTTTCGGGCCCACTCGCCGCGGCGGACGGACGCGTCCGCGGAGGCGACGCGCCGAGCGAGCGCGAGCAGCAGCGCGAGCGTGTGCTCCGCGGCGGCGATCGTGTTCCCGGTCGGTGCGTTGACGACGGTGATCCCGGCCCGCGTCGCCGCCTCGAGGTCGACGTTGTCGACGCCGACGCCGGCGCGCCCGATGACCTGGAGCCGCGTCCCCGCGGCGATCAGCGCCGCGTCGACCGCGACCTGGCTTCGGACGATCAGCGCGTCGACATCGCCGACGACCGCACGCAGCTCGTCCGGCGTGCAGGCCGGTCTGGACGACGACCTCGTGGCCGGCAGCCCGAAGCGCCTCGAGACCTTCCGGCGCGATCGCCTCGGCGACGAGGATCCGCATCGGCGCGGTCCGCGCGCCGGACAGCTGGCGCGGGCGCCTGGTCGACCGTCAAGCCGGCTGGAGCGAGGTCTCGGCCGCCTGGCCGGCGGCGTCCGCCGCCGCACGCTGGGCCGCTGCGACCGCGGCGCCGCGCTCGACCTCGCGGCCCCACTCCATCGACACGGCCTCGATGGTCTCGATCGCCTCGACGATCTCCTCGACCGTCACCGACCCAAGGTGGCCGAGCCGGAAGACCTTGCCGGTGAGCTTGCCCTGCCCGCCCGCGAGGACGAGCTGGCGGCGCTTGATCTCGGTGTTGAAGGCCTTCCAGTCGAGGCCCTCGGGCACCCAGGCGGCGCTGACCGTCTTGGAGCGGTGGGCCGGCTCGGCGAGCAGCTCGAACCCGAGGCCCTCGAGGCCCGCCTGTGCAGCAGCGGCGCACGCGACGTGGCGCGCGAACACGCCAGCCATGCCCTCGGCCTCCATCAGCTTGATGCCTTCGTCGACCTGGAACGCGACCGCGATCGCGGGCGTCCACGGCGTCTCGCCGGTGGCCATCGCATCGAAGTGCTTCCGCAGGTCGAGGTAGAAGCGCGGCATCTTCGCCGTCTCCATCGCGGCCCGCGCGCGCTCCGACGCCGCGACCATCGCCAGGCCCGGCGCCGCCATCCAGGCCTTCTGCGAGGCCGTCGCGACGACGTCGACGCCCCAGGCGTCCATCTTGAACGGGACCGCCCCGAGCGACGAGACGGTGTCGACCAGGATCAGGGCCTCCGGCGCCGCCTCGCGGATCGCAGCGGCGAGCTCCGGGATCGGGTTCATCACGCCCGTCGAGGTCTCGTTGTGGGTCAGCAGCACGGCCTTGTAGTCGCCGCCGGCGGCGACCCGCTCTCGAACCTCGTCCGGGGCGGCCGCCCAGCCCCACTCGGCCGCGACCTTGTCGACCGTGGCCCCGTAGGCCTCGGCGATCTTCGCGAACCGGTCGCCGAAGGCACCGATCGACACGCCGAGCACGCGGTCTCCAGGGGAGAGCGTGTTGACGACCGCGGCCTCGAGGCCGCCCGTGCCCGCGCAGGACAGGATCGCGATGTCGCCGGTCGTCCCGAAGTAGGGCTTCATGCCCGTCTGGACCCGGTCGAGCAGCTCCTTGAACTCGGGACCGCGGTGATTGATCATCTGGCGGGCGCCGGCCTCGCGGACGCTCGGTGGGAGCGACGTCGGGCCGGGGATGCGCAGGTTCGGCTCGGAGCGGGTCAAGACTGGGCCTCCGGAAAGCGTTGGACGGGCGACCCGCGGATGGTCGCACGCCCGCCGCGGGTTCGCTGTCGGTTACACGCTTGTTGCATTCGCGACACCGGCACGGCGCGCATCGACGGCCATCCTGCCGGTCGCTACCCTGCCGGCCCGGACACCCGGGCGAATCGATCGAGGAGACCAACGCGTGGAGCGATTCCTTCGGCGAGGCGCGGTCGTGGCGTTCCTCGCCGCGCTCGTCCTCGGCCCGACTGCCGGCATCGTCGTCGCGGCGACCGCCGCGAACCCCGACGCGTACACGATGAACGAGAACGGCACGCTGACCGTGCCGGCACCGGGCGTGCTCGCCAACGACGAAGGCGACGCCGGCGCGGGGATCTGCGTCGCCGGCTACGACTACGAGAACCTCGAGGGCACGGTCACCGACTGGCGAACCGACGGCTCCTTCACCTTCGAGCCGTGGTCCCACTGGACGGGCACCACCAAGTTCACCTACGGGATGCGGGTCGGCGACGGGCAATGCATCGGCACGTCCGAGGCGTTCGCGATCGTCCAGGTGACCGTCCTCCCGGTGAACGAGCCGCCGACCGCGGTCATCCAGGGCGGCACCTGCGACGAGGGCGTGCGGGTCCGCGAGGACTCCGGCCGCTTCGAGGATCCGGCCCACTGCGTGGAGAACCACAACTGGGGCCAGTCGCTCGACGAGATCACCCAGCTCGTCGACGAGTGGGTCGTCACCAACGACAACCCGGACCTCTTCTCCGAGCAGCCCCACGTCGAGATCTTCGACACGACGTTCGGGCGGCTGTACTTCAGGCCGGCGCCGGGCGCCCACGGGCAGGCCAAGGTCTCCGTCCGCTCGCGCGACAACGGCGGGACCGAGCGTGGCGGCGACGACCTGAGCCCGCCGGTCCAATTCACGATCACGATCACCGCGACCCCGGACCCGACGGCCGAGCCGACCCCGGAGCCCGTCGGGTCGGGCGAGCCATCCGCGCCACCAACCGCTGCGACGTCCCTCGCGCCGAGCGTCGCAGCGAGCGACCTGCCGTCCGCAGAACCGACGTTGCCGCCAGTCGACGGCGCGCCCACAGGCGAGACGAGCGGTGCGCCGATGCTGGTTGCATTGGCGATCGTGATCGGCATCATTGCGGTCGGCGCCGGGCTGCTGGCGCCGCGCCTCATCCGCCGGTCGCGCGGAGGGCCGTAGCGCGATCACGGGAGCCGCCTGATCCGACGTCTCGCCGCCGCCCTCATCGTCGCCGCCGTCTCGCTCTCCTCGATCGGGGTCGGCCTCGCGCTGGGCGCGGGAAACGCCAATGACGACTTCTACGGCATCACGTTCCCGTTCGTGCTCGAGGACCAGGCGTTCAGCGTCGCTGCGCCGGGTGTGCTCGCCAACGACGCTGCCGGGGCGGGGGAGTCGCCATGCATCGTGGGCCCGCCCACGACGTCGAGCCAGGGGGGCACCGTCAGCCTGGCCGCCGACGGCTCGTTCAGCTACACGACGCCCGCGAACTACGCGGGGTCCGACACGTTCACCTACGGCGTGGCCGGTAGCGTTGGCGGCGTCTGCCCGGCGACGGCCGACGACACGGCCGTCGTGACCCTCACCGTGACCCAGGTCAACGACAAGCCGTCTGTCGATGTCGTCGGGGACTGCGACGGGGGCATCACCGTCGATGAGGACGCTGGGACCTACCTCGGCGCGGGCGTGTGCGTCGCGATGGACCCGGGCCCGGCGAACGAAGCCTCACAGCAGGCCGCCGCATGGCAGCTGGAGGTGAGCGGCGACGTCGCCTTCACCACCGGTCCGACGATCAGCACCGAGGGCGTCCTCCAGTTTCGCCCTGCGCCCAACGACTTCGGGACGGCGACGCTCACGATCCGCGGCCGCGACGACGGCGGGACGGCGAACGGGGGCCAGGACACGAGCGACGCCGTGGTGCTGACGATCACGGTCACCTCCGTGCCCGACGCGCCGGTGGCGGTCGCCGATGCGTTCGTGGCGCTCCGGGACCGGACGCTCAACATCGGGGCGCCCGGCGTGCTCGTGAACGACTCCGACGCAGACGGCAATCCGCTGAATGCCATTCTCGTCTCGTCGCCCGTTCATGGGGTCCTGACCCTCGCCGCCAACGGCTCGTTCAGCTACACACCGACGCTGGGCTACGTCGGGCCGGACGCGTTCTCCTACCGGGCGACCGATGGCGGGCTGTCCAGCACGGCCCGGGTCGTGAACCTGACGGTCAGCGCGGTCCCGCTGCCGACCTCGACGCCGTTCGTCTCGACGCCGCCGTCCGCCGCGCCCACCCTGGAGCCATCGCTCGAGGCGAGCGCGGAACCGTCGCTCGAGGCCCCACCGTCGCTCGAGCCGGGCGAGTCGCCTGGCCCCTCGCCATCCGCTGCGTCTGTGTCCGCCGCGCCGGGCGCGACACCCGAGCCCGAGCCCACGTCGGGGTCGCGTGGCCCGTCACTGCCGCTGCTGCTCGTCGCCGTGCTGCTCGGCGTGCTCCTGGTCTTCGGGGGCGTCTACTACGTCCCGCGCTGGATCAACGCCCGGCGAGGCGACCCGCCGTATCCCGAGTAAGCAGGCGCCGCGCGATCGGGGCAGCTCGGCCCTCCCTTGTCAATGGCAGAGGGGTCGGAGGACGTCGCGGGCGATGAGGAAGCCTTGCTTGATCTTGGCATCCGATCCCTCGAAACGCCGGTCCTCGTGCTCGATGATGCAGTCGCCCTCGTAGCCCGCCAGGTAGAGCTCGCCGTGGACGAGCCCCCAGTCCACGTCACCAAGGCCGGGGATCCGAGGCACCTGCCAACCCATGCCCATGCTCAACACGCCACGCTCGTAGAGGCCGTCGCGGTCGATCAACAGGTCTTTTGCCTGGTAGTGGAGGACGTGCTTCCCGAACTCGCGCAGGAAGCGCTGCGTGTCGATCATCTGGAGGATCAGGTGGCTCGGGTCGAAGTTCAACCCGATGATCCCTTCCCACTGCTCGAGGATCCGCCGCCACATCCGCGGCGTGGTGGCGATGTTGAGCCCGCTCGGCCACTCGTCGTAGCTGAACAGCATCGGGCAGTTCTCGAGGGTGATCCTCCGGCCATGGTCCTGTGCGTAGCGAACGATGTCAGGCCAGACGCGGAGGGCCTCCTCCCAGTTCTCGTCCTGGGTCTGGGCGCGGTCGCCGCCCATGAACGTGTTCACGAGCGGGATCTCCATGTTCTCGGCGGCGTCGATCACTTGCTTGAGGTGGGCGATCACGGCCGCGCGATGCGCGGGGTCGGGATGGAGCGGGTTCGGGTAGAAGCCGAGGCCGGAGATCGAGAGGCCCTTGGCCTCCACCTCCGCGCGGATGTCGCGGGCCTGCGATGCCGACAGGTTCGCCACGTCGATGTGGCTGGTGCCCGCATACCGGCGCGCCGCCCCGTCGTTCCGGGGCCAGCAGGCGATCTCGAGGACCTCGAAGCCCTCGGATCCGGCCCAGTCCGCCACCTCCATGAGCGGGGTCTCCGGGAACGGCGCCGTCAGGAAGCCGAGTTTCATCGCTGCTGCTCCTTGCGCTGCGGTCGGGATGTCACCTGGCCACCTCCGCCCAGGTGTTCGAGCGCGCGCTCGCGACGATCGCGTCGTTGACGAGCATCTCGTCGTGGCCGTCGGCGAACGTGGCGTACGCGGGCGACGAGGAAGGGGCTCCTGCGGCGATGTCGGCGTAGATGGCCGAGAAGGCGGCCTTGAACGTGTCGGCGAAGCCTTCCGCGTGCCCGCCGGGGAGGAACGCGGCAGCAGCGCCGGCGCGATTCATCAGCGCCGGGTTCCTGAGCAGGAGCTCGTTCGGCTGATCGCGGTGCCCGACCCAGAGCTCGTCGGGCCGCTCGGAGTCCCATGCCACTGCTGCGAGGGATCCGTCGATCTCGTACCGCAGGCTGTTCTTGCGCCCGGGGCTCACCTGGCTGACGGTGACCGCGCCGCGGGCGCCGCTCGCGAACCGCAGGAGGATCGAGGCGGCGTCCTCCGACCGGACCTCGCGGTCCTCCGTGTCGCCGTCCCGTGCGCCGGTGAACGTCTGCGTGGGACCGGTCGGCCGTCGTCGGACTGGGATGAAGGTCGCGAGGTCGGCCAGGACGTGACTGATCGGGTCGCCGCTCAGGAAGGCGACAAGGTCGAGCCAGTGACTGCCGATATCGGCGACTGCGCGGAGCGCTCCGCCCACCTCGGGCTCGAGGCGCCAGTTCCAGTCCGTCTCGAACAGCAGCCAGTCCTGCAGGTAGTGGCCCGAGAACAGGCGCGAAACGCCGATTCCTCCTTCCGCGACCAGCTGGCGCACGTGCTGGTTGAGCGGGTAGAAGCGGAGGTTGAAGTTGACGGCAGCGACGACGCCAGCCGCCCGGGCCTCGGCGGCGAGCACCGACGACTCTGCCGAGGTCGTCGCAAGTGGCTTCTCGCACACCACGTGTCGCCCCGCCTGGAGGATCTGGCGCACCTGCGGAAAGTGCAGGGCGTTCGGCGAGGCAACGTGCACGACGTCGACGGCTGGATCGGCGAGGAGCGCCTCGAGCGAGGCGTACGCGTGGGCGACGCCCAGCTCGGTGGCGCGTTGCGACCCTCCGTCCTGCGTTCGCCCCAACAGGCCACGGATCGGGATGTTCAGGCGCCGCAGTGCCTCGACATGTGCGGATCCGATGAAGCCGCCGCCGATGACCGCTGCCCCGATGTCCGTGGTTGCTCTCATGGCCTCAACGATACGGCGTACCGGCAGCCGGTTGGCTATCGAAGCCGCCCGCTGCTCCGCAGGAGGATCTCGATCGCCGCGGCGGTCGCATCGGCCGAGTCCGTCGATGGCACGTTCACGCCCGGCTCGTCGGCGCGCAAGGGCTCGAGCTGGTCGAACTGGCTCGCGAGCAGGGAGGGTGGCATGAAGTGGCCGACCCGCTGCTCCAGTCTCGATGCGACGGCGCCTCGTGGCACGGTGAGATGGACGAACCAGACCGACGGATGCCCTTGCCGCAGCGCTGCCCGATAGGCCGCCTTGAGGGCGGAGCAGGTGACGATGCAGCTGCGTTCCACCGACTCCTGGGCGCCGATCCAGGCCGCGATCGCGGCAAGCCAGGGCCACCGATCGGCGTCATCGAGCGCGATGCCCGCTCGCATCTTCGCCACGCTCGCCTCGGAATGGAAGTCGTCGCCTTCAGCGAACGCCCATCCGATCGATCGATGGAGCTCGGCCGCGACGCTTGACTTCCCAGCGCCCGAAACGCCCATCAGGATGACCGTCGTCGACGACAAGCGGGACCTCCTGATCGGGCTCAGCCGGCAGGGCCGAAGAAGGCCAGGTGCGGGCCGCCGTCCGCAATCCGCTGGGCCAGAAGCGCCGCCTCGACGAGGTGGTAGTCGCCCCACATGACGGACTCGCCGCGCGGGACACCATCACTGTCCGGCGCAGAGTCCCATCCCCGGGGCCGGTGATAGACGCCGTGCAGGAGGAGGCCCTGGTGGTCGTCGTTCGTCGCCACGTAGGGTTCCGACAGGACGGTCCGAAGCGTCGTGAGGCCGGCGGCCGTGTAGCGCTGGCCATCGGCGTCGCCCCGGGCGCTCAGCCATCGTCCGAGGCGCAGGAGGCCCTGGGCCCCGATCGCCGCCGCGGAGCTGTCGACCGGCTCGTGATGGTTGAACGGGTTCGATGGTCGGTCGCGCCAATCCGGCATGAGCGCGAGTCCCGGCGCACCGGTGTCCCAGTACGGGACACCGTCCGCCGCGGTGTTGGCGATGAAGAAGTCGCAGGACGCGCGGGCTGCCCGCAGGAGCATGTCCGTGACCGCGGTGCGGCCGCCGAAGGCGTCGAGCTCGTCGTCCTGCAGCGTGTCCAGGAACTCCAGCAGTTCCGGGTAGCCCGTCATGATCCAGGCCAGGCCTCTGGTCCAGGTGGAGAACGGGGAGTAGCCCTGTTGCGTCGAAGGCGCTCGGTACCGGCCGTCGTTGACGTTGAAGACGCTCTCGTGGGCGACGCGACCCCACTCGTCGTACGAGTCACGTCCCTCGCCATAGAAGACGTTCCAGCGGGCCGTCGTCGCGGCGTGCTCGAGGCCGCGGCCAAGCAGCGAGATCGCCTCGTCGTTCTCGCCCATCAGAACGTGGCCCAACCGGTGCGCGAGGAAGAGGACGCGCACGGACCGGATCGTGTCCGCGAACAGGGACTGTGGCCCATTGAACGAGTAGATGTAGCCCGACCCCTCGTGCGTCGTGCGCCAACGGGCGGCCTGCACCGCGCCTGACGCCTTGAGCGCGAGCTCGTAGAACGCGAGCTCCCAGGGGTTGCGGGGAAGACGGCCCTCGAGCATCAGGCGCCACAGGTTGCCGTAGGTCGAGACGTTGTTGAATCCGTGGTCGTGGACGCCGACGTGCGAGACGTGCAGCGCCATCCGCTCGACCGTGCCCCGCCGCCCCATTTCGAGGAAACGCTTGTCGCCCGTGGCGTCGTACTGCAAGATCGCCCAGCCGAACTGGAAGCCCTGCGTCCACTCGGTCCAGCCCTGGCTGTCGTAGCGACCCCGGACGGTGAACACGGGCGAGCCTTTCGCCGGGTCCCAGGACGCGAACAGGTTGGCGATCTTCGCGCCCGAGATGGGCCAGAACGCGGAGAGGGGCTCCCGCAGGTGTTCGAAGGTCATGGAGGAGTCGATGATCACCGGCGCTCCGTTTGCGTTGGACGGCCGAGTCGCGGCTCGTGTGATCGGCGACTGGTGGGCGCATGGTACGAGACACCTCACCACCGTGGCCGGGGCGCGGCGCTTCACTTTCGTCCACCTTCTGGCGACGCCCATAGGTATGCCGGGTCCGCTCGGCCGCGTACCGTCGTGGTGAACCTTGGGGTTCTGCGCCGTGTCGGAGGAGGCCGGCGACGGCTGCGCCCTTCATCCGACCGGATTCGGGTGCTTCGTCGTTCATTGCCGCAACGCAGCGCCGCTTCCTGGCCGCCGGGCGCGTCGCTGGAGTAGGGAGGACAACGACTGCGTGTTGAACGCGGCGGCCCCGGACGTCGTGACGTTTGGCGAGATCATGCTGCGTCTCGCGGCGCCCGACGGCGTTCGGCTCGCAGGTGCCCAGGTGCTGGACGCGACCTTCGGCGGTGGCGAGGCCAACGTTGCCATCTCGCTCGCGGGCTTCGGCGTCCCGGCCCGGTTCGTGACCCGAGTGCCTGCCAACGACCTGGGCGAGGGTGCAGTTCGCTTCCTGCGCGGCTTCGGCGTCGACACCTCGGGCGTGGCGGTCGAGGCGGGGCGCCTCGGTGTCTACTTCCTGGAGCCAGGGGCCTCCCAGCGTGGCAGCCGGGTCGTCTACGATCGGGCCGACTCGTGCACCGCCAGAGCTGGTGCCGACGCCTATGACTGGGCGTCGCTCCTGGCAGGGGCCCGCTGGTTCCACACCACTGGAATCACGCCTGCGCTCTCATCCACCGCCGCCGAGGCGACGCTGGCTGCTGTTCGGGCCGCTCGCGCCGCTGGTGCCACCGTCTCCGTCGACCTCAACTATCGCGCCAAGCTCTGGAGCTGGGGTGCTGCCGCCGGCGATGTCATGGCGGGGATCGTGGCCGAGGCCGACGTTCTGATCGGCAACGAGGAGGACGCCGAGAAGGTGTTCGGGATCCGAGCGCCCGGGAGCTCCGTGGGGGAAGGCCGCGTCGACGCGACCGGGTACGCGTCCGTCGCGACCCAGCTGGCCGGCCGGTTTCCTCAGCTCCGCACGATCGCGTTCACGCAGCGCGGGTCGATCTCGGCGTCCGAGAATACGTGGTCGGGCGTGATCTGGACCCCGGACGCGTTCCACGTCGCGAGGTCCTATCGCATCGCCCCGATCGTGGATCGCGTCGGTGCCGGGGACTCCTTCGCCGCCGGGCTGATCTACGCGCTCCTCGAGGAGCGGTCGCTCGAGGCCGCCCTCGAGTTCGCCGTCGCAGCCTCGTGCCTGAAGCATTCGATCCGCGGTGACGTGAACCAGGTGTCCGTAGCCGAGGTGGACGCGCTGGCGACCGGCTCCGGCTCGGGACGGGTGGACCGGTGACGGTCTCGCGTCGCCTCGAGGTGCTGATCGCCGCTGTTGAGACCGGCGTGCTGCCCCTCTTCTCCACGCCCGATTCTGATCGCGCCCTCCGGATCACGGCGGCCCTCCGCGAGGGCGGCGCGCGGGTGATCGAGTTCACCGACCGCGGTCCGGGGGCGTGGGCTGCCTTCACGGCGCTGGCTGACGAGGCCGCCAGGCACGATCCGGAGTCCATCCTGGGCGCCGGCTCGATCCGCGACCCCGAAGCTGCGGACCGGTTCATCGCATCCGGCGCCCGATTCATCGTGGGCCCGAGCTTCTCGGCCGAGGTTGCCCGCCTGTGCAATCGCCGGCGCATCCCGTACGTGCCCGGCTGCGCAACGCCCACGGAGATCGTGGCCGCAGAGGAATCGGGGGTCGAGCTCGTCAAGGTGTTCCCCGGCGACAGCCTCGGCCCCGCCTTCCTCAAGGCGATCCGCGGCCCGCTCCCGGAGACGCAGGTCGTGGTGACAGGCGGGGTCCAGGCGACCGAGGCCAGCGTCCGCGAATGGATCGACGCCGGCGCCGCCTGCCTCGGCATCGGCTCGGCCCTCGTGAGCAAGGCGTATACGGACCCGAGCTCGGACGTTGACCCCGCGGCACTGACCCCGGCTGTCGCCGACCTCATCGCCCTCGTCGCCGCCGCCCGAAACGGCGCCGCGCAGCATCCCGCCTCACCCGGAAGGAGCGCGCAGTCGTGACCCCGGCGATCACCCGTCGCGAGTACGAGAACCTCATCGACGGCCGGTGGGCGGCTGCTGCGGACGGCGACACCTTCGAGCGGATCAGCCCTGCCCACGACGTGGCCGTGGGCCGCTACCCGAGGGCCGGCGTGGAGGACCTCGAGCGGGCGGTCGCCGCGGCGCGGCGGGCGTTCGACGAGGGCCCGTGGCCCACGATGCCGGGGGTCGATCGCGCTCGGATCCTCAACCGAGTCGCCGAGGCCATTCGCGCGGACGCCGACGACCTCGCCTACATCGAGGCGCTCGAGAGTGGCAAGCCGGTGACCCAGGCGCGCGACGAGATCGTGTCGTCCGCCGACCTGTGGGAGTACGCCGCAACGCTGTGCCGTCACACCTACGGTGACACGTACAACACCCTGGGTGCCTCGATGTTCGGCATCGTCCTGCGGGAGCCCGTCGGTGTCGTGGGGATGATCACCCCGTGGAACTTCCCGCTCCTGATCATCAGCCAGAAGCTGCCCTTCGCCCTCGCCGTCGGCTGCACGGCCGTCGTCAAGCCCGCGGAGATCACCCCTGGGACCACCCTTCGCCTCGCCCGGATGGCGCAGGAGGCGGGGCTCCCTGACGGCGTCCTGAACGTCGTCACCGGATCGGGACGCGTGATCGGCACGCCGCTGGCGGCGCATCCGGACGTTGACATGATCAGCTTCACGGGCTCGACCGACGTCGGCCGGCGAGTGATCGACGCCTCGAAGAGCAACCTCAAGAAGGTCGAGCTCGAGCTCGGCGGCAAGAACCCCCAGCTCGTCTTCGCCGATGCCGACCTGGACGCCGCGCTGGACGCGGTGGTCTTTGGCGTCTACTTCAACATGGGCGAATGCTGCAACAGCGGCAGCCGCCTCCTCGTGCAGCGCTCGATCGCGGACGAGTTCATCGCCGCTGTCGTCGAGCGATCCAGGACCGTTCCCGTCGGCGACCCCCTGGACCCCGAGACCAAGGTCGGCGCGATCGCGACCGACGAGCAGTTCGACAAGATCGTGGAGCTCGTCGACTCCGGTCGGGCCGAGGGGGCAGACCTGCTCCTCGGCGGCGGCCGGCTGGACACCGAGCAGGGCCGATTCATGGCGCCGACGGTGTTCTCGGGCGTGGCGCCGACCATGCGGATCGCCCGCGAGGAGATCTTCGGGCCGGTCCTGTCGGTGTTGACGTTCGACACGCCCGAGGAAGCGGTGCGGATCGCCAACGCTACCCCGTTCGGGCTGTCCGCCGGCGTCTGGACTCGCGATTTCGACACCGTCATCAACATGAGCCGAGCCATTCGCGCCGGCACGATCTGGGTCAACACGTTCCTGGACGGATACCCCGAGCTGCCCTTCGGTGGCTACAAGGAGAGCGGCATCGGACGCGAGTTCGGGCGGTTCAGCATCGACGCCTTCACGGAGCTGAAGTCGGTCCAGATGCACATCGGCCCGCGCACGTCGTGGTGGATGCCCCGCCCCGGGGCCGCCTCGACATGAGCCGCCTCGTGCCGGTTTTGTCGGCGGCCGAGGCCGTCGGGCGCATCCCGACGGGAGCGACCGTGTCGGTCAGCTCCTCGAGCGGGCTCGGCTGTCCCGATGTGGTCCTGCGAGCCCTGGGCGAACGGTACGCGGCGACCGGCGAGGGCGGTGGCCTGACGCTCCTCCATCCGATCGCCGCCGGCGACATGTACGGCATCGACGGCGTCGACCACCTGACCGCTCCCGGCCAGATCCGCCGCATCATCGCCGGCTCCTACCCGAGCGGCCCGTCCTCGGCTCCCCCGCCCAGGATCGTGGCCGCGATCGAGTCGAATGCCATCGAGGCCTACAACATCCCGTCGGGGATCCTGTTCCAGCTGCACCGGGCGGCAGCGGTCGGCCAACCGGGCGTCATGACCGAGGTGGGCATGGACACGTTCATGGACCCGCGTCGCCACGGCGGCCGCATGAATGCCAGGACGACCGAGGACATCGTGTCGGTGGTCGATTTCGACGGCCGTGAGTGGCTCTACCTGCGGTCGATCCCGGTCGACGTCGCGATCATCCGCGCGACGACCGCCGACGAGTTCGGGAACCTCACGAGCGAGGAGGAGGGCGCGCCGCTCGGCGTCCTGGACCAGGCCCTCGCCGCGCATAACAACGGCGGCTTCGTCATCGCCCAGGTGAAGCGTTTCGCCAAGGGCAGGACGCTGCCCGCGCAGGCCGTCCGCGTGCCGGGAATCGTGGTCGACGCGATCGTCCTCGCCCCGGAGCAGCTCCAGACGACACAGACCGCGTTCCTGCCCGAGGCGGCCGGCCTCTATCGCGCCCCAAGCTCTGCGCTCGAGCTCGCGCAATGGGGCGCCGACAAGGTGATCGCCCGGCGGGCGGCGATGGAGCTTCGCGATGGCGAGGCGGTGAACCTCGGGTTCGGCGTCTCCGCCTACGTGCCACGGATCCTGCTGGAGGAGGGCTTGGACGGCGCCGTGACCTGGGTCATCGAGCAGGGCGCGGTCGGCGGCGTTCCGTTCCTCGGGTTCGCCTTCGGCTGTGCCCAGAACCCGGACGCGCTCCTGGCGTCGCCGGACCAGTTCCAGTACCTCCAGGGTGGCGGCTTCGACCGGGCGATGCTGTCGTTCCTCGAGGTCGATGCCGACGGCAACGTCAACGTCTCGCGCCTCGCGGGCCGCCCGCACGTCACCGCGGGGGTCGGCGGGTTCGTCGACATCACCGCCCGCGCGAAGCGGATCGTCTTCTCCGGCTACTTCACCGCCGGCGCCCAGATCGCCGTCGAGGACGGGCTCGTCAGCGTCGTCAAGGAAGGCAAGCACCAGCGATTCGTGCCCCAGGTGCAGCACGTGACCTTGAGTGGCCGGCGCGCCCGCGAGCTCGGGCAGGAGGTCGTGTTCATCACCGAGCGATGCGTGATCCGGTTGCTGCCCGACGGCCTCACGGTCACCGAGATCGCCCCCGGCATCGATGTATCGCGCGACATCGTCGGCCAGACGTCGGTCGAGCTTCTGATCAGCCAGGACCTCCGCGAGATGGATCCGCGCCTGTTCCGCCCCGAGCCGATGGGCCTGCAGCTCGCGGGCCGCGCCGCATGACCGTGACCGAGTCCACCGCCATCCGCCTCTCGGTCGACGGGTCCATCGCGACGATCACCCTCGATCGGCCGGAGAAGCTCAATGCGCTGACCCCGGCCATGCTCGAGGCGCTCGAGGCGGCGCTCACCTCGATCGAGGCTGACGAGGCAATTCGCGTGGTCCTGCTCACAGGCGCGGGTGAGCGCGCGTTCTGTGCCGGTGCCGACGTCGATGCGTGGTCCGCGTTGGCGCCCATCGACATGTGGCGCTGGTGGGTGCGCCTGGGACACCGGGTGATGGACCGTCTCGAAGGGCTCCGTCAGCCCACGATCGCCGCATTGAACGGCATCGCCTATGGCGGCGGCCTCGAGCTGGCCCTTGCGTGCGACCTTCGGATCGCGGCCGACACCGTCAAGGTTGCCGCGCCCGAGGTCGGGATCGGCACGATCCCCGCCTGGGGCATGACCACGCGCCTTGCCGGGGTGGCGGGACCCGCGCGCGCCAAGCAGCTGATCCTGACCGGCGAGCCCATCGACGCGCGACGCGCCGAAGCCTGGGGGATCCTCTCGGAGGTCGTGCCCGCGCCGGAGCTCCAGGATGCCGCTCGCCGGACCGCCGAACGCATCGCCGCACAGGCCCCCGTTGCCGTCCAGGTCGCCAAGCAGCTGATCGACGGGCTGCGGCCCCGCGCCGCCGGGTCGCTGGAGGCCCTGGGGAGCGGTCTCGCCGCATTCACCGACGACGCGGGCGAAGGTCAGGCCAGCTTCCGAGAGCGCCGTCCGGCCAGGTTCGAGGGGTCATGACGCGCCCGCCTCGCTCTTCGATCGATCTACCCGCCGACGACTGCACGAAAAGAGACTCGCGTGGAGGTGCGATGAGGCGATAGACTCCCCGCCGGAGGACGATGGCGCTTGCCACGAATTGATCGTGTGAACCGCCAACCCAAGCTGTGAGGACCAGGACCATATGAAGCGAAGCTCATTCTCGCTCGTCGCCCTTTCGTCGGTAGCGATCATCGTCGCTGCCTGCGGCGGCGGCGGCGGCTCAAGCGCTGCTCCCGGCACCGGGGCGCCGAGCGGCGCGGCCGAGAAGCCCAAGCTTGTGTTCGTCGCGCAGATCGACAATCCGTCCCAGGGCTTCTCCTGGAAGATGTACCAGAAGAACGCCGACAAGTACGGCTTCGCCGTCTCAGTCTGCGACAACAAGAACGACGTTCAGCAGCAGACCACCTGCATCAACGACGCCGTCGCGGCTGGCGTCGACGCCATCGCGATCAACCCCAAGGATGAGGTTGGCTACGTCCCCGCGACGAAGGCCGCAATGGCGGACGGCGTGGTCGTGTGCCTCAGCATGGTGCCGCCCGCCGAGGAAGCGCTCGACGGTTCCACCTGCTCGGTGAGCGTCGATGACATCCTCGGTGGCAACACCGCCGCGGAAGCGATCATCGCGGCCTTCCCGGACGGCGCCACCGGCGTCGAGATCGGCGGCCAGGGCGGGCACGTCGCCGCGACGAACCGCCATGAAGGCTTCAGCCAGGGCATCGAAGGCAAGAACATCACGGTCCTGGACTATCAGAACCCGACGGCGTGGGACACCGCCGAGGCCCAGGCCATCGCCGAGGACATGATCACCAAGTACGGTGACCAGATCCAGTTCGTCTTCACCCACTGGGACAACGGTGCGACGGGCGTCATCAACGCCTTGAAGGCCGTCAATGAGCCGTGGGCGAACGAGGTCCTGATCATCGGCGTCGATGGCAACAAGGTGGGCTTCCAGCAGGTCGAGAGCTGGCCGAACTACATCTCGATCGCCCAGAACGCCGAGACGATCACCTCGAAGGTCATGGAGCAGTCCATGCTCTGGATCAACAAGGATCCGGCGGCGGTCAAGGCGAACATCATCCCGTTCGACATCATCAACAAGGAGACGATCGGCAACTTCACCGCCCCCGAGTGGTGAGAGCCTGATTGCATGGAGAGACCCCATCCACCGGGTGGGGTCTCTCTGATTCCTCTACCGTAGATTTGACTTCGCACCCTCCTGCGGCAACACGCGGCTCGATGGAGACAGCAATGGTCGTGGCGAGTGCCCCCGAGGCCCTTCTCACCATCAACGACGTGAGCAAGGCCTTCCCCGGCGTCAAGGCCCTCGACCATGTCACGCTCGAGGTGCGCCCCGGCAGGGTGCACGGCATCGTCGGCGAGAACGGGGCCGGCAAGTCCACGCTCATGAAGATCCTGTCGGGGGTCTATGAGAAGGACAGCGGCGAGATCGTCTTCGAAGGGAACGTGATCGACAAGGTCACGCCGGTTCAGTCCATGCACATGGGGCTGAGCATCATCTACCAGGAGCTCAACCTGGTGAACACGATGACCGTCGGGGAGAACATCTTCCTGGGCCGGTTCACGGAATCGGGCGGCAGGGCCGGCGTGCACGCCAAGGCCAAAGCCCTCCTGAAGAGCATCGGGTCAAAGGTCAGCACCTATCGGCAGGTGTCGGAGCTGAGCGTTTCGGACAAGCAGATGGTGGAGATCGCGAAGGCGCTGTCCTTCGACTCGAAGCTCATCATCATGGACGAGCCCAGCAGCAGCCTCACTGCGGAAGAGATGGACAAGCTCGTCCAGATCATCCACGACCTGAAGAGCAAGGGCATCGCGATCATCTACATCTCGCACAAGCTCGACGAGATCTTCGGATTCTGCGACGTGGTGACCGTCATGCGCGACGGTCACGTGATCGACACCCGGAATGTCAGCGAGATCACCCGCAACGAGATGATCTCGATGATGGTTGGCAGGACCATCGAGAACGAGTTCCCCCCGCGGCCGGACGCCGTAGGCGAGACCATCCTCGAGATCAAGAACATCAACACCAGGAAGCTGAAGGACGTCAGCCTCACCCTCAGGAAGGGCGAGATTCTGGGCCTGGTTGGGCTGGTGGGCTCGGGGCGCACGGAGCTCGTGCGAGCGCTCTTCGGAGCGGACAAGGTCTCGAAGAAGAGCATCTATCTCGACGGCAAGCCCGTCCAGATCAACAGCCCGATGGACGCCATCAACCTCGGCCTGGCCATGGTGCCGGAGGAGCGGAAGCTCCAGGGCCTGCTCCTCGGGTTCTCCGTCGGGCAGAACATCTCGCTGGCCGTCCTGGCCCGATTGACGCAGTACGGCTTCGTCAACGAGAAGGAAGAGGGCGCTGTCGCTGATCGCCAGATCAAGGCGCTCAACGTGAAGACGCCGTCCAAGAGGACCAAGATCCGGACGTTGTCGGGCGGGAACCAGCAGAAGGCGATCCTGGGCAGGTGGCTGGAGATGAGCCCAAAGGTCCTGATCCTGGACGAGCCGACGAAGGGCATCGATGTCGGCGCGAAGTACGAGATCTATCTGCTGATGAAGAAGGTCGTCGAAGCTGGCGGGTCGATCATCCTGATCTCCTCCGAACTTCCGGAGGTGCTGAACATGAGCAACCGCGTCAACACGATCTGCGAGGGTCGGATCAACGGAGAGTTCGATCCGACGACGGCCTCCGTCGACGAGATCATGGCCAAGGCCTTCGAATTCGCATGAGTGCCGCGACGCAGCCGGTCCGTCGCCGGGTGAGCCCGCAAGCAGCGGGCGACTTCCTGAAGAACACCCCCATCTACCTGGCGATCGCCCTGCTGGTGATCGTCACGTCGGTCGTCGAACCCAAGTTCCTGACCCTCAACAACTTCGACAACATCATCCGGCAGTTCGGGGTGCTGATCTTCGCCGCCCTCGGGATGACCTTCGTCATCATGGCCGGGTTCATCGACCTCTCGATCGGCGGCATCATCTCGCTGGTGGCCGTGGTGACGGTCACGATGATCGACAAGGTGGGGCAGGGTGCCGCGATCCTTGTCGGCCTCTCGGTAGGCCTGGGATGCGGGCTGCTCAACAGCCTCTTGATCGTCGCGAGCGGTGCCTTGACGCAGGCGGAGTCGCTGTTCATCACCTTCGGCATGAGCCTGGTCTATGGCGCGGTGGCCCTGATGTATGTCCAGGGCGTCACGCAGTTCCTGACGTACTCGGAGACGGACATCTCGATCTTCGAGGCGATCAACTCGGGCGAGATCGGGATCCTGTCCGTCGCCGCCGTGATGTTCCTCGTCTGCCTGGCGGTCCTCGTGGTGATCGAGAGACGGACCTACATGGGACGGGCCGTCGTGCTCACCGGGGGCAACAAGGTCGCGGCCCGCCTGGCCGGGATCCCGATCAGCAAGACGATCGTGATGATCTACGGGATCTCCGGCTTGCTCTCGGCGATCGGTGCGGTCGTCCTGATCTCGCGAGTGACGCTGGCCGACCCGACGATGGGAACGCCCTACATGACCCAGGCCATCCTCGCGGTCGTCGTGGGTGGCACGGCCTTGATCGGGGGCCGAGGCAGTGTCCTGTGGACGGTCCTCGGAGCGTTCCTGTTGATCCTTCTGAACAACTGCCTGAACCTCCTGGGCGTGTCGTCGTACGTGCAGTTCATGCTCTGGGGCGTGGTCCTGATCGCGGTGATCTGGCTGGATGCGAGGAAGGAAGCGCGGGTGAGCAGCTAGCCATGAACACCCGCCAGCTCAACCTGAACTCACGCTTCCGCAGCTCGTCGAGGACCATCCTCGGGCTGCAGAAGGCGTTCCTGGCGATCCTCCTGGTCGTCCTCGCGATGGCAGTGTTCAACCTCGTCCCGGAGACGAGGAACAACTTCTTCTCCGAGGCGAACTTCATCAACGTCCTGAAGTCGGCGTCGATCTTCCTCATCCTGGCGATGGGCGAGACGGTCGTCCTGATCGCCGGCGGTGTGGACCTGTCGATCGGCGGCACGATGGCGTTCTCGGGCGTGGTCGTGATCATGCTGATGAACGCCGGCGTGCCGATCCCGATCGCCATCGCCCTCACGCTCCTGGTCGGCGTGGCGGTCGGCGCGGTCAACGCGTTCATCTCCGTCTACCAGCGAGCAGAGCCGTTCATCATCACCCTCGGGATGGGGATCGTGCTGACCGGCGCGGGGCAGCAGCTGACGAATGCCCGTTCGGTGGCGAGCTCCGTCCCGGACTTCCAGCTCATCGCGAACACCAAGATCCTCGGGCCGGTGCCGATCCTCGTCGTCGTGATGCTCGCCGTGCTGGCCGTCACCTACTGGATGCTGCGGAGCACATCGTTCGGCAGGAATGTCTATGCCGTGGGCGGCGACTACGAGGTCGCGAAGTACTCGGGCATCAACGTCCGGCGGACGAAGGCGGCGACCTACCTCATCTGCGGCCTGACAGCCGCCCTCGGTGGCGTGATGCTGGCATCGCAGCTCAACTCGGCCAGCTCCATCGCCGGGGACAACACGGCGTTGTACGTCGTGTGCGCCGTCGTCGTGGGTGGGACATCCGTGGCCGGAGGCGTCGGCGGCGCCATCAAGTCGACCATCGGTCTGCTCCTCCTCGGCCTCCTGACGAATGCCTTCAACCTGCTGCGGATCGACTCGCTGGTGTCGTACCTGCCGACGGCCCTGCTCGGCGTCATCATCGTGTCCATCCTGTGGCTCGACAGCTATGGGCGGAAGCGACGCCGGGAAGCAATCTGACGTCGGCCGGCGCACGCTGGTCGAGGCGACAAGAGCGCTGGGAGGTCACTTGCGTCCACCTTTCCGCGACCGCTGGGGGTAGGCAGGTCCCGGGACGTTCCCTACGGTGCCAGCAATGACGGTGGATACAGACGGGCCGACCATCACGACCGACATCGTCATCGTCGGCAGTGGCATGGGCGGCGGCACGCTTGCCTACGCGCTGCGCAATCGTGGCGCGAAGATCCTCATCGTCGAGCGCGGCGACTACCTGCCGCGGGAGCCCGAGAACTGGAGCCCGCGGGAGCTCTTCGTCGCGAAGCGCTACCGCACCACCGATCCGTTCCTCGATGCGAGCGGCAAGCCGTTTCAGCCCTCGATCTACTACGTCGTCGGGGGCTGCACCAAGGTCTACGGCGCTGCCCTGCCGCGCTTCAGGCGCGAGGACTTCGGGGTCCTCGAGAGCGAGGACGGCGTTTCGCCGGCCTGGCCGGTTGGCTACGACGAGCTCGAGCCCTACTACGCCGAGGCCGAGCGCCTGTTCCGTGTCCACGGCACCGCCGGCGCGGATCCCGTCGAAGGTGCGCGGTCGACGCCGTTCCCGTATCCGGCAGTTCCCCACGAGCCCGTCATCGCCGACGTCGCGGACAGCTTCGAGCGGCAGGGCCTGCAGCCATTCCCGTTGCCCCTCGGGATCGACCTGCGCGAGGGCGGCACCTGCATCCGCTGCAAGACGTGCGACGGCTTCCCCTGCCAGGTCCTCGCGAAGAGCGACGCCGAGGTCTGTGTCACGACCCCGGCCCTGGAGTCGCCGAACGTCTCGATGATGACCGGAGCGCGTGCCGTGACGCTCCGGACGGACACCACCGGCCGGCGGGTCATCGGCCTTGAGATCGACATGAACGGCACGAGACGAACCGTGCTCGCGTCGACCTACGTGGTCGCCGCAGGAGCGATCAACTCTGCGGCGTTGCTTCTCCGCTCAGCGTCGGACCGCCACCCGAACGGCCTCGCCAACTCGACCGGGCTCGTCGGGCGCAACTACATGGCGCACGTCAACTCGGCGCTGATGGCGATCCGCCCGAAGACCAACGGAACCGTCTTCCAGAAGACGCTTGCCCTGAATGACTGGTACTTCGGGGAATCCAACGCCCGGGTGGGCATGGGCCACGCCCAGCTCCTCGGCAAGCTGCAGGCGGGCATGCTCGAGGCGGCGGTGCCATGGGCGCCGACGAGGCTCCTTGCCGAGCTCGCCGGCCGGAGTGTCGACTGGTACCTGATGACCGAGGATCTGCCGGATCCGGAGAACCGCGTCTCGCTCGATTCGTCCGGTCGGGTCATCGTGAGCTTTCGAGCGAACAACCTGAAGCTGCACAAGCGCCTCCTTCGGACCATGGCCGCCGCGATGCGGCAGGCCGGCTACCCGATGATCCAGACCCGTCGCTTCGGCCTCGATGCCACGGCCCATCAATGCGGAACCGCGAAGTTCGGCGACGATCCCGCGACGTCAGTCCTGGACCCACTGTGCCGCAGCCATGACGTCGCGAATCTCTTCGTGATGGATGCGTCGTTCCTTCCGTCCTCGGCGGCCCAGAACCCTGCGCTCACCATTGCAGCGCAGGCACTGCGTGTTGGCGAGAAGGCCGCCTTCAACTGAGCCCTTGAACCGTTCGGAGGCCAACCGGTGAGCGATCGCCACACCCACATCGTCATCGGCGCCGGCGCGGCAGGCTGTGCCGTTGCCGCTCGACTCAGCGAGGATCCCGGCAATCGCGTCCTCCTCCTCGAGGCGGGGGGCCGCGACTGGAACCCGCTCATCCACATGCCGGCCGGGTTCACGAAGTTGACGGGACCGAGCGTGAACTGGGGGTTCGAAACCGTCCCGCAGCCCGAGCTGAACAACCGCCGGATGCACTACCCCCAGGGCCGGACCCTTGGTGGCAGCACGTCGATCAACGCGATGATCTACATCCGAGGCAATCGCCTTGACTACGACGAGTGGAGGGATCTCGGCAACGAAGGCTGGGGCTACGACGGCGTCCTGCCGTACTTTCGCAAGTCGGAGAACAACGAGCGTCTCGCCGACGAGTACCACGGCACCGGTGGGCCGCTCAATGTCACCGACCAGGTCGGACACAACGCGATCTCGCAAGGGCTTCGTCCGGGCCGCGCAGAGCGTGGGCATTCCGTTCAGCCACGATTTCAACGGGCGCCGAGCAGGCCGGTGTCGGCTTCTACGACGTCACGCAGCGCAACGTCCGGCGAGAGAGCTCGGCGACCGCGTTCCTGAAGCCGGCGCGAAAGCGCGCGAACCTGACGATCGCCACCCACGCGCAGGCGACACAGCTGATCGTCGAGAACGGTCGCGCCACGGGCGTCCGCTATCTGGCCAAGGGCAAGCCGGCCGAAGCCCACGTCGACGCAGGCGGCGAGGTCGTCGTATCGGGCGGTGCGGTCAACTCCCCGCGACTGCTGCTGCTGTCCGGCATCGGGCCTGCAGACGAGCTGCGATCGCTTGGCATCCCGGTTGTCCATGACCTCCCCGGCGTGGGCAAGAACTTCCAGGACCACATGGATGTCTATCTCACGGCCGAGACGGCGCCCGTCAGCTACAACGGCGAGGATCGCTGGGACAAGGCCGCGCGCCACGGCATCCAGTACCTCCTGTACAAGACCGGACCGGTGACCGCTTGCGTTGCCGAGGCGGGCGCCTTCGTGTCCTCGAGCCCGGCCGTTCGCTCGCCGGACATCCAGATCCACTGCCTGCCTGCCTACGTCGTCGATCACGGGCGGATCCGGGTCAAGGGACACGGCGTCACGATCAACACGTGCAACCTGCGGCCGAAGAGCATCGGCTCGGTCACGCTGCGCTCGGCTGATCCGCTGGCCGAGCCGGCCATCGATCCCGCGTTCCTCCAGGATCCCCACGACTGGAAGATCTCGATGGAGGCCTTCGAGCGGGGACGCGAGATCCTCAACGCACCGGCGTTCAAGGACCTCATCCGCAAGGAGGCGATGCCCGGCGCCGACGTCAAGTCGCCTGCCGGCATCCGCGCGTACATCAAGGAGTGGTCCAAGACCGACTACCACCCGGTCGGATCCTGCAAGATGGGCAGCGATGCGGCGGCGGTGGTGGACAGCCAGCTGCGGGTCCACGGGCTCGGTGGGCTTCGGGTCATCGACGCCTCGATCATGCCAACGCTGATCAGCGGCAACACGTCGGCGCCGTCGATCATGATCGGCGAGAAGGGGGCAGCGATCATGCGTGCGGGAGCGGTCGTTTGAGCACGGGAGCGGCGCCTCGGATCCGCTGGGGCCTGATCGGCGCGAGCGACATTGCCGAGACGCGGATGATCCCGGCCATGCGCCGGCTCGGCCACGACGTGGTCGCCGTCGGCTCGTCGACAGCCGACTGGGCCGCCACCTATGCCAACCGCAACGGCATCCCCGTGTCCGGTTCAGTCGAGGACGTCGTCGCGCGCGATGACATCGACGCCGTCTACATCAGCAGCACCAACGAACACCACCGTGCGCAGACCGAGCTCGCGGCCACCGCCGGCAAGCACGTCCTGTGCGAGAAGCCGCTCGCCCTGTCGGTCGAGGACGGACGAGCGATGGTCGAGGCATGCGAGCGTGCCGGCGTGATCCTGGCGACCAACCATCACCTGCCCGGCTCGGGCCTCCACCGGGCGATCCGGGACCTCGTCGCCGACGGCGCCGTCGGGCGCATCCTGGCGGTCCGCGTCTTCCATGCGGTGATGCTCCCGGAGCGACTGCAGGGCTGGCGGCTCGGCAGCATGGCGGGCGCCGGCGTCACGGTCGACATCACCTGCCACGACGCGTCAGTGATCAACCCGCTCCTTGGTGCGCTCCCGATCGACCTCGTGGCCCTCGCGACGAAGCAGGGTCCCTGGGAGGCGGCCGCGGAGGACGCCATCATGGCCACGATGCGGTATGCCGACGGAGCGCTGGTGCAGACGCACGACGCTTTCACGGTGCGGTACGCACCCACAGGCGTTCATGTCATGGGGTCCGACGGGGCGATCTTCGCGGTGGACGCGATGACCCAGGAGCCCAACGGCACTGCCGTGCTCCGCGATGCCTCCGGCGAACGGGAGATCGAGGTCCCGGACCGCCGCGACGTGTACGACATCAGCGTCGGGGGATTCGCCGCCGCGGTGATCGGCGAGGCCGACCGGCCCGTCGTCACCGGCCTCGAGGGGCTCCAGGCCGCGCACGTGGCGCTCGCCGTCAGGCAGGCGGCCGAGCGGGGCGAGCGCGTCGTCCTCGGCTGAGGTCGACCGGGTCCGGCCCGGGCGTTTGGTACGGTGACGCTCCTGAGCCCCGTCAGGAGCACGATCGAGCCGATGGATCGAGAGGCGGTCTCTCGCTATCTCGCAGCGACGAACATCGAACACGCGACGCTGCAGTTCTGTGAGCGATTCGACGAGAAGAGCCGCATCTGGAACTTCAGCAGGCATTCCCATCCGTTCTTCGAGCTCATCTTCTTCCTCGAAGGCAGGGCGAACATCGATGCAGGCGATGAATCGATGGACGTCCTGGGTTTCGATGTCCTGATCTACCCGCCCGGCCTCGAGCACGCCGAACATCTCGACCTGCGCCAACGGCACGAGATCATCTGTCTCTGGGCGGACACGGGGCCCACCGGCTCGTTCGACCACGCCATCAAGCTGATGGACGAGCACGGCACCCTGCGCTCCGTGTTCGAGATGGTGTACGACGAGTTCACGGCCAACCGCCCGTTCTCGCCTGACCTGATCTCGTGCTACCTGCAGGCCATCTTCCTCCAGGTGCGGCAGCACTTCGCAGAGCCATCCCGTGACGCCAGCACGCTCGTCGAGCGGTGCCTCGGATTCATCCACGAGCACTACGCCCGGGACTTCGACATCGACGAGCTGGCGAGACAGGTCTCGGTCAGCCCAAGCTACCTGTTCCGGCTCTTCAAGAAGAAGATGCAGGTCACGCCGATGCACTATCGGAACGTCGTCCGCATCGACAAGGCGAAGCTGCTGCTTGCCGACCAGGCGCTCACCGTCGAAGACGTCGCCGAGCGCGTGGGCTACGAGGACCCCAAGTACTTTTCGCGCCTGTTCCGCGCCCTTGCCGGCGTTTCGCCGAGCTTCTATCGCAAGGAGCGACGCTGACGGCCGCCGCGCTCAGCCGCTTGCGTCGCGCTTCTCGGTCTCGGCGAGCTTCTTGCGGTTCTCCTCGCGCTTCCGCTGGGCGTTGCCGGCGGCGCTCCGCGGGACCTCCGGGGCAGGGAAGGGGCTCTTCGGCGTCTTTCCGGTCTCGCGAGCCTGCTCGCGCGCGGCGGCACGGCGGGCGATCCGCTCGCTGATGGTCGACTCGTAGCCCTGGTCCGTCGGGAGGTAGTAGCGCTTGCCGTCGATCGCGTCGGGCAGGTAGCGCTGCTCGACGTCGGCGCCGTCGAAGTCGTGGGGGTAGCGGTAGCCGACGCCGATCCCGTGATGCTTCATCCGCGGGTTGGCCGCGGTTCGGAGGTGCAGCGGGACCGGCAGGCTGCCGTGCGCGTCGACGTCCCCGACGGCGGCCCAGTAGGCCAGCCCGGAGCGGTTCGACTTGGGCGCGGTCGCGATGTAGGTCGTCGCCTGGGCGAGGGCGTACTGCGCCTCGGGGAGGCCGACGTGATCGAGCGCCTGGGCGGCGGCGACCGCGACCTGGAGCGCACGCGGGTCGGCGTTCCCGACGTCCTCCGACGCCGCGATGATCAGCCGCCGGGCGATGAACCGAGGGTCCTCGCCGGCCGCGACCATCGCCGCCAGCCAGTAGAGCGCGCCGTCGGCGTCGTTGCCGCGAAGGCTCTTGATGAACGCGGAGACGGTGTCGTAATGGCCGTCGCCGGCGCGGTCGTACTGGAGGATCCGCTGCTGCGCGGCGGCTTCGATGTCCGCGAGCCGCGGGGTAACGGCGCCCTTCTTGTCGCGGGCGCCCTCCGACTCGGCCAAGGCCACCGCGCCTTCGAGGACGTTGAGGGCCACGCGCGCATCGCCGCCGGCGATCGAGACCAGGTGCTCGAAGGCCTCGTCGTCGAGCGCGACACCGCCCTCGGGCCCGAGCTCGCCCGCGAGCCCGCGCTCCTTGTCCTCGATCGCCCGCTTGACCACGACGCCGACGTCGTCGTCGGTGAGCGGCTCCAGGCGCCAGACGCGGAGCCGCGACAGCAGCGCCGAGTTGACCTCGAAGTAGGGGTTCTCGGTGGTGGCCCCGATGAGGGTGATCGTGCCGTCCTCGACGTGCGGCAGCAGTGCGTCCTGCTGGGCCTTGTTGAAGCGGTGGATCTCGTCGATGAAGAGGACGGTGCGCTTGCCGTTGAGCGCGAGCCGATCCTGTGCGGTCGCGATGGCGCTGCGGACCTCCGCAACCCCGGACATGACCGCCGAGAGCGTGATGAACTCCGCGCCGACCGCCTCAGCCAGGATCCGGGCGAGCGTCGTCTTGCCGGTGCCGGGCGGGCCCCACAGGAGCAACGAAGTCAGGTGGCCCCGCGAGACGGATTTCCGAAGCGGCCCCTGTTCGCCGACGAGGTGCTCCTGGCCCTCGAACTCCTCGAAGGTCCGCGGCCGCATCCGCGCGGGCAGCGGCTGTCGCTCCGGCGGCGGCTGGAACAGGGCTTCGGGTCGCGCACCCGTGACGCGGCGGGAGGGCACCACGTGAGTCTAGGAGGCACGCGCGCCTACGGCCCCGCCCACGTCGCGATTCGAAATGCCTTCAGGGGTTGGGTTCGTACGTCTGCCGGTCGTAGCCGAAAAGCGTGTTGTAGGTGATCTCGAAACGGTCTGGGGTAAACCTGTACCACTCGTAGCCGTCGGTGAGGATGTCGCCCGGCGACTGCGGAGCGGGCATGCCGCGCTTCGCCTGCAAGCGCTGCTCCAACGCGAACATCGTGCCCTCGACCCGCATCGCCCTGCCGCTCATCTGGAGGGCGCGCTCGTTGTCCGTAGCGTGTGTCGCGATGACGACGGCAGCGATCTGCGGGTTCTCGGCGATCGCGCGCGAGTGTTGGCAATCCGCGATCGAGATCCAATACAGATCGAAGGCATCGTCAACGACGTACACCACCGGCGCGATCCACGGGCCGCTCGCATCGCAAACGCCAAGGTTCACTGCGAAGCCATCGCGCAGCACCTCCTGCACGACCGATTTCAAGTCCCGCGCCATGCCGTGACTGTAACGAAAACCGCCGAAGGGCTGGCGCTCCGGCGGTGGCGGGAGGAGGGCCTCGGGTCGAGCCCCGGTGACGCGACGGGCTGGCGTCCGGGCACGTAACGGCCCTTCGGCGCGCCGCGGATCTCAAGCCCGATCACGTGACTACTTCTTGATCCAGGGCAGGTAGTGCTTGGGCTGCTCGCCCTGCGCGAGGTTGGCCTCGATCTCGGCATTCACCTCGCCGAGGAGCTCGCCCTCGACCGTGCCCGTGGTCAGGACCTGCGCGCCAATCTCGGCCATGTTCTGCCCATGCTCGAGCAGCGCGTCGACGTCGCGGAACCGTTCGATCACGACCGCCGCGGTCTCGTCAGCAGTGAAGTAGATCGAGTACTCGATGGTGCCCGGCTCCTTCGCCCGCACGACGGCCATCGCCTGCTCCGAGAGGCGCTTGTACTCCTCGACCTTGCCGGGATGGAACCGGAATCGGGCGATGCCGACGAGCTCGCTCATGTGCGTGGCCTCCAGCGCGTGACGGTCGGCCAGTCTGACTGGCGAGCGAGAAGGACGCTGGCAATCAGACCGGCTGGAGCGCCTCGGCGTCGCGCCGGTCGCTCAACGTCACTCCCAGCGCCGCGATGGTGACGCACACCACGGCGAGCACCCCCTGGAGGCTCATCGCCTGGGCGAGCAGGACGGCGCCGATCGCCGCCGCCGCCACGGGCTCCAAGGTCACGAGGATCCCGTACGACCGCGCCGACATCCGCTTCAGCGCCTCGAACTCCAGCGACAACGGCAGCGCCGTCGACAGCACCGCGACGGCGAGGGCCGCGCCCAGCAGGATCGGATCGAGCGCGCCCAGACCCCCGACGACCAGCTCAACGGGCAAGACCACCAGCGCCGCGACCGCCATGCCGATCGCGAGCCCCGAGCTCCCGGGCATGACCCGGCCCATCCGCCGGCTCATGAGGATGAAGCCGGCCCAGCACAGTCCTGCGCCGGCGGCGAGCGCCACGCCGAGCGGGTCCAGCGTCCCGCCGATCTCCGGCGTGAGCAGGAAGATGCCCAGCGCCGCGAGCGCGATCCAGGCGAAGTCCCGTGGCCGCCGCGACGACGCGACAGCTACGCCCAGCGGCCCGACGAACTCGATCGCCACCGCGATGCCGAGCGGGATCCGCGCGATCGCCCCGTAGAAGCACAGGTTCATGACGCCGAGGATCGCGCCGTACAGGACGAGCGACGGCGCGTGATGCAGCGCGCTCCGGGCGATGGTCCGCCGGGCCACGAGCAGCAGGAGGGCAGCCGAGAAGGTGACCCGAAGGAAGACCGTGGCGACCGGCCCGATGACGGGGAAGAGGTTGATCGCGACCGCGGCACCCAGCTGGATCGAGATGATCGAGATGATCAGCAGCCCGGGCGGCGGCACCGCGGCGACAAGGCGGGTCAGCGCGCCGTGGCCCGCCGCCGGGGTCGGTGCACCCGGGGGAGGGGACGACACGAGTGAAGCGTACGACCGGGTCGCGGGTCAGGCGTCGAGCGCGACGTCCTCGTAAACGGCGTCGCCCTCGATGAGCGTCAGCAGCACGCGGGCGTCGCCGAGCCGGTCCGATGGCTCTCGCGTGAGATCACGATCGAGCATCACGAGGTCCGCCAGCTTGCCGACCTCGATCGACCCCGTCGTGTCATCCGCGTGGTTCGCCCAGGCGGCGCCCATCGTGTAGGCCCGCAGGGCCGTCTCGAGGTCGAGCGTCTCGTCAGGGAGGAACGGCTCGCGCTCGCGGTGATCCGGATCGACCCGCCGCACGGCGACCTCCACCTGCTGCATCACGTCCGGCGTGCTGACCGTCCAGTCGCTGCCGCCGACGAGGCGAGCGCCAGCCCGCGCAAGGCTTCGGAACGGGTACTGGAACGCGGCCCGGCCCGGCGGGAGGAATGGGACGGTGAGCTCCGTCATCTGGTCCTCGTTGCGGGCCCAGAGCGGCTGGATGTTCGCGCCGGCATCCAGCGCCGCGAAGCGCGGCCAGTCGGCCGGGTCGACGAGCTGCAGGTGGGCGAGGTGGGGCCGGGTGTCGGTCATGCCGTTCGCCGCACGCGCTGCCTCGATGGCGTCGAGCGCCTGGCGAACGGCCCGATCGCCGAGAGCATGGAAGTGGGGCTGGAAGCCGTGCGCGTCGAGCGCCGTCACGAAGCCCTTGAGCGCTCCGGGGTCGATCATGTCGATGCCCCGGTTGTCGGTCGTTCGCCCGCCGTCATCGACATATGGCTCGAGAACCGACGCGGTGAAGTTCTCGATCACCCCGTCGAGCATCAGCTTCACGCTGGTGGCCTCGAGACGGCCGATCGACGAGCGTGCTCGCTCCTCGATCATGCCGTCGATCTGCGGCAGCCCAGCTTCGCGATCCCACCATTGCGCGGCCACCACTCGCGCGGTCAGCCGCCCGGACTCGGCGAAGCGCCGGTATGCGGCGAGATCCCTGGCATCGACGATCGCGTCCTGCCAGCCGGTGATCCCGAGCCGGTGGAGGTAGGCCTGGGCGACCTCGAGGCCGGCGACGACGTCCTCGATCGTGGGCGCAGGCAGCAGCCGGCGCACGAGGTCGCTGGCGCCCTCATGGAGCGTGCCCTGGACATCCGCCGTCGGTCGTGCGCTCGATCCGCCCGTCTGGTGGGTCGATCGACTCCCGGGTGATCCCGGCCCGCTCGAGCGCGCGGCTGTTGACCCAGGCGCCGTGGCCGTCGCGGTTCTCGAGGAACGCCGGTCGATCCGGGAGCGCGGCGTCGAGGTCCGTCAGCGAAGGCGTGCCGCCGGGGAACGCCGCCATTCCCCAGCCCGATCCGACAATCCAGTCGAGGTCGGGTCGAGCCTCGGCGTAGGCGCGAATCGCCTCGAGATAGGCGACCTTCGACTCCGGGACGTCGTGCAGCGCGCACTGGCCCATCTCAATGCCGGCGAGCACCGGGTGGGTGTGGGCATCGATGAAGCCCGGGAGCAGCGTCCGGCCTGCGAGGTCGATGCGCCGGGTGCGCGGCCCGGCGTGCTCGAGCGCCGTTCGGTCGTCCCCGACCGCGATGATCCGGCCGCCGCCGATCCCGACGGCCGATGCCGTGGGCAGGGCATTGGCCATCGTCATGACGGAGCCGCCGAGGAGGATGAGATCAGCCGGCTGCGAGCGGTCGGCCATACCGGCTAGAAGGTGATGACCCCCAGCACGTTCACGAGGATGTGCAGCACCGCGAGGATCGCCAGCATCAGCCCGCCCGTGACCGCGATCCGCTTCACGTCGCGCGAGACGTAGGCGTACTCGTGCGCGGCGCGGACGGACAGCGGCGCATTGACGTCACCCGTGACGTGCGTCTCCTCCGCCTGGCCGCGGTTCCGCCGCCGCAGGGACTCCGCGATGTCGGCCTTTTCCTTCGCCGTCGCCTCGGCCTCGAGCTCGGCGGCGCGCTGGACCTCGGCCTCGGTCAGGCCGCCGCGGCTGGCCCGGATCGTCCCGTCCGCGAGGTGCTCGTGCGGGACGGCTTCCGGCGGCGCCGGGCGACTGACGCGCTCGACCGCTCCCGGGCTCGCCGAGCTCGCGGCGCGCCGGGCCGGCGACTTTGCCGTTCGACTGGGGTAGCGGGTTCGTTTCGCCATGGCCGCGGAAGGATAGCAAGGGTCGGTGAGCGGGGGCCAATCGGGCGGCGGTAGACTCGACGCCCGCCCAGGAGTGCGACCTGAACGAGCTGAACGCGCTTGTCTCGGCCAATCTCGGACCGATCGTCGTCGGCCTCGTCGTCGTCGTTTTCGCGCTCGTCCTCGCGGTCGTGGGCCTGATCCGGCGCGCGCGCAAGCTCGGTCGACGGCTGGAGAGCCTGACGCAGGGCAGCGATGCCCAGTCCCTCGAGGCAGTCCTCGGCGGCCACATGGAGCGCGTCCGGCAGGTCGTCAACGACGTCAGCTCCGTCGCGGCTCGGACGACCCTCGTCGAACGCGAGCTCCAGGGGGCGTTCGGTCGGGTCGGCCTCGTGCGATTCAACCCGTTCGAAGGCGACACCGGCGGGAACCAGAGCTTCGCGCTGGCCCTGCTGGACGGCCGCGGCGATGGGTTCGTCATCAGCAGCCTGCATGCCCGCGCGATCACGCGGATGTACGCGAAGACCGTCGTGGGCGGGTCGTCCGATGCGGCGCTCTCCGACGAGGAATCGGCGGCGCTTCGACAGGCGCTGGAGAAGCCTGTCCCGGGCGCGAAGGGTGCGACCGGCTGATGGCGTGGCACGGGGTTGGCGGCGTGTCAGCAGAGCTGTCACGACCGACCGCCATGCTCCCGGTATGCCCCCACTCCCACCGGCCCCGGACCCGATGATCCGGACGCGGAATCGCCGCCGGATCCGGCCGCTCGAGCAGATCCCGGTCTGGCACGGCTTCGAGCCGGCGGCGCCCGCTGCGGGCACCACCGAGACGGTCGGCTTCGGGGACATCGCCGGTCTCGGCCAGCTCCTGGACGGGCTGAACGCCGAGCAGCGACGCGCGGTCACGCACGGCGACGGGCCGCTCCTGGTCGTGGCGGGGGCGGGAACCGGCAAGACCCAGGTGATCACCCGCCGGATCGCCTGGCTGATCGCGACCAGGCGGGCCAAGCCGTCCGAGATCCTCGCGCTGACATTCACCGACAAGGCCGCGGAGGAGATGCAGCTCCGCGTCGACCAGCTGGTTCCGTACGGCTATGCGGACACGGCGATCTCGACGTTCCACGCCTTCGGCGACCGGGTGATCCGCGAGTTCGCGTTCGAGCTCGGGCTGGCGCCCGACGTGCGGGTCCTCACGCGGGCCGAGGTGATCGTGTTCCTTCGGGAGCGGCTGTTCGAGCTCGGGCTGGCGGAGTACCGGCCGCTCGGCGACCCCACGCGGTTCCTCGGCGCGCTGGCGCAGCTCTTCGCGCGGTGCCGGGACGAAGATGTCTCGCCCGCCGCGTACCTGGCGCACGCCGAGCGGCTCGCGGCCGAGGCAAGCGCCCTCGGCGCAACCGGGTCCGCTGCGGAGACGGAGGCCGACGCGAATGCGGTTGCGGCGGCCGCCGAGACGGCGCGCCGCCAGGCGGAGCTGGCCGGCGCCTACGTGCGCTACTCGACGCTCCTGCGGGAGCACGGCGCGATCGACTTCGGCGACCAGGTCTCGATGGCGCTCCAGCTGGTGCGCGACTCCGCCGCGGCGCGCGAGTCGCTCCAGGACCGCTACCGCTACATCCTCGTCGACGAGTTCCAGGACACGAACCGGGCCCAGTCGGAGCTCGTCGCCCTCCTCGCCGAGCGCCACCGCAACGTGACCGTGGTGGGCGACGACGACCAGTCGATCTACCGCTTCCGCGGCGCCGCGATCAGCAACATCCTGGGGTTCCGGGACCGCTACCGCGCGGCGAGAACCGTCGTCCTTCGCCGGAACTATCGCTCCCTGGCCCCGATCCTCGCCGGCGCCCACCGGCTGGTGCGGTTCAACGACCCGGACCGCCTGGAGGTGAAGGTCGGCATCTCCAAGAAGCTGATCGCGGAGCGGACGGATCGCGCTGCAGCGCCGATTCGTCATCACGCCTTCCCGACCACCGGCGAGGAGGCCGACTGGATCGCCGGCGAGATCCACCGGCGCGCGGAGGACGCGGCGCGGCCCCGTGACTTCGCGGTGCTCGTCCGCGCGAATGCGGACGCGGACCCGGTGCTGCGATCGCTGACGGCCGCCGGCTTGCCGTGGCGGTTCTCCGGGACGTCGGGGCTGTACTCGCGGCCGGAGATCCGGCTGCTGCTCGCACTGCTGCGGGCCGTGGCCGATCCTGCCTCAAGCGTCGACGTCTATGCCCTTGCCGCGTCGGACCGCTACGCGATCCCGGCCGGCGATCTCGCCGAGGTGGCGGGGTCCGCGCGCCGCCGGCACTGGTCCATCTTCGAGATCCTCGAGGAGCTGGAGGACCAGCCGGGCACGCTCCGCCTCGGGCCCAGGGGCCGCGCCGGACTGGCCCACCTCACGGACGACCTGCGGCGATACCGGGAGCTCGCCCAGCGCCGGCCGGCGGGCGAGGTCCTCTATGCGTTCCTTCGGGACACCGGCTGGCTGAGCGAGCTCGCGGGCGGGCAGAGCGTGGCGGCCGAGGAGCAGCTCGCGAACATCGGCCGGTTCTTCGACCTCATCCGCAAGCAGTCGGCCCTCCTCGCCGACGACCGCGCCGTCTTCCTGGCGCGGCACCTGGCGACGCTCATCGAGGCCGGGGACGACCCGGCGACCGCGGATCCCGATCCGGACGTGGACGCGGTCCACGTGATGACCGTTCACAAGGCCAAGGGCCTCGAGTTCCCGGTCGTGTTCCTGCCGGGGCTCGTGGCCGACAGGTTCCCCGCGCGCTCTCGCCGAGAGCCGCTGGCCCTCCCGGTCGAGCTGGTCGACGAGGTCCTGCCCGAGGGCGACGGCCACCTCCAGGAGGAGCGCCGCCTGTTCTACGTCGCGATGACCCGAGCCCGGGACGAGCTGATCCTGAGTCACGCCTCGGAGTCGGCGGGCGGCCGGGCGCGGCGGGTCTCGCCGTTCGTCACCGAGGCGCTGGACCTGCCGACGGCAGGGTTCACCGGGTCGCTGCCGATCTCGGTCCACGTGGCCGGACCGCTGGAGCGCATCGCGGCCGCCGAGGGTCCGGCCGAGGCGCCCGAGGCCGAGCGCACGCCGATCACGGGGCCGCTGACGCTGAGCCACTCCGCGATCGACGACTACCTGACCTGTCCGCTCCGGTACAAGTACAGCCAGGTCGTGCGGGTCCCCACGACGCCGCATCACTCGATGATCTACGGCGCGGCGCTGCACAAGGCGGTCCAGGAATTCCACCGCTCGCAGTCGCGCGGTGCCCCATTGGCCGAGCCCGATCTGCTGGGCGTGTTCGAGGCGGCATGGTCGAACGAGGGCTTCGTGTCGCGCGAGCACGAGGCCGCGCGCCTCGAGGCCGGCAAGGCGGCCCTGCGCCAGTTCCGCGAGTCCCAGCTCCAGCCCGACGCGATCGTGCCGGCCTGGGTGGAGCGGGAGTTCGCCTTCGCACTGGGCGGCAACAGGGTCCGAGGGCGGTTCGACCGGGTGGACATCGTCCCGATCGCCGCTCCTTCGACGGCGGTGACCGGGGAGCTCGCGGTTGCCGCCGACCCGCCCGCCGTCCTTCGGGCCGACGTCGTCGAGCCGATGCTCGAGCTGCTCGGGCCCGAGGAGGTCACGATCACCGACTACAAGAGCAGCGACGTGCGCGACCCCGTGGTCGCGAAGCAGCGGGCGCGGGACTCGCTCCAGCTCCAGATCTACGCGATGGCGTACGAGGCGATGACCGGCCGGCTGCCCGACGCGGTACAGCTGCATTTCCTCGACTCGGGGCTCGTCGGGCGGGCGGAGGTCGAGCCGGCGCGACTCGAGAGGGCCCGGGCGAAGATCGCGACGGCCGCATCGGGCATCCGGGAGCGCGACTACAAGCCCAAGCCGAGCACGCTCGCGTGTACGTACTGCCCGTTCCGCGACATCTGCCCGTCGAGCGTTGCTCGCTGAGGTGGGCCTGCCCATCTCCGTCGCCGCGATCACGATCGACTTCGGCAACACCCTGGTTCGCGTCGACCAGCCGAGCCTGCGCGCCGTCGTCGGGCAGACCGCGGCACGGCTCGCCGAGCGCGGGATCATCACGGACGAGACCGCGTTCCTGGACGTCTGGGTGGAAGAGCGGGAGCGACAGTTCCGGGAGGACGTCCCGGAGCTTCGCGAGCCGGACATCAACCTTCGCGCCGCCCGCGTCCTCGCTCGCCTCCGAGGCATGACCGCGCCGCCACCCGAGTCCCGCTGGGATGACGTCGCCGCGGCATCGCTGGTGGAGCGACACGAGATCGACGAGATGGTCGATGCCTACGGCGCGAACTTCGTCAGCCGGATGGACCCCGTGCCCGACGCCACGGCGACACTCCAACGGCTCGCCGAGGACGGCTTCGCGCTCGCGATCCTCTCGAACTGGCCGCTGGCCGCCACGATCGACCGCTTCGCCGCGGCCCAGGGCTGGCTGCCGTTCCTGCGCGCGATCGTCGTGTCGCAGCGCGTCGGGACGATCAAGCCCCACCCTTCGATCTTCCGCGCCGCCGAGGCGGCGCTCGGGTTCGGGGAAGCGGCCGGGGAAGCGGCCGCCGGTGGAGCAGACCGTCGCGTACCGATTCTCCACGTGGGCGACGACTGGGCCGCGGACGTCGTCGGCGCAGCGCGGGCAGGGTGGCGAACCGCGTATCTCCGTGATCGGCAGGTCGACACGCCGCTCCCGACCTCCGAGCCGGGCGACGGCATGGCCGTCGACGAGCGCCTGGAGCCGGACATCGTCATCGCCGAGCTCGGGGAGCTGCCGGGCCTGGTCTCGCTCGACCGGGTCGCCGCCGCGGCCCTCCGCCCAGGTGCGCCCCTGACCGTCGCCCCGGCACCCGCGCGGGCCTCGGCGCCGGTCCCGACTCCCTAGGGACCGGCTCGCGCCGTGCAGCCACCGGATCGCCGCATCGTGCTGGTGCTCCTCGCGATCGCCGCCGTGGGTTGGATCGTCGTCGCGATCGTGTTCCTCAACGTCGATCCCCGTGCGGACACCGGGGCGGGGTTCCTGGGCGGTGGCGCGCTGGGCGTTGCCGTCGCGGCGACGTTCGCGCCCTTGCTCTGGCTCCTGGCGTTCGCGCGGCATCGGCGGATCGCGTACCGCGGGGACTGGACGCGGGCAATCCGGCGCGGCGCCTGGATCGGCCTGCTGGTCGCCGTTTTCGTGGTGATGCGAATCAACGGCGTGTTCCAGCCGCAGATCGGGCTGTTCTTCGCGGCGCTCGCCCTCGTGGCGGAGGTGACGCTCTCCCGACAGTGAGCCGCACGAAGCGGGTGGTAGGATGCCGGCCTGGCGCCCCGCTGGACGGCGGATTCCGAACCGGCGGCGTCGAACGCGACCGGCGGCCCGCACCCTTTCGCGGCCCGTCCCGGAGGTTCAGCGTGACGAAGCGCCCGACGGGCACGTCGTCGAACGGGGTGCATCCCGTGCCGTCCGGCACGGCTGCCCGCCCCGACGGCGATCCAATCGAGATCGGCGAGTACGGCCGGCACTGGGGCTGGGACGCCCCCCTCGAGACCTTCACGGACCACGACCTGCCGACCTATGTCGGCCCCACGACGTTCTCGAACCTCCCGTGGATCGAGGATCCGGCCGAGCTCGTGTCGCGTGGCGTCGACGTCGCGATCGTCGGGGCACCGTTCGACGACATGGTCACCCACCGCCCCGGCGCCCGGTTCGGGCCGCGGGCGATCCGGGAGGCCCAGAACACGTCGGGGAGCCTCAACTCCCTGCAGCTCGACGTCCGCCCGTTCGACCACCTGACCGTCGTCGATGCCGGCGACGCCAACATCGTCCCGGCCCGCTTCGACCGGGGCCACGCGATGATCTACCGCAAGGTCCGGGAGGTCGCGGGCACGGGCGCCATCCCGATCGTTCTCGGCGGCGACCACTCGATCACCTGGCCGAGCGCGACCGCCGTCGCGGAGGTCCGCAAGCCCGGCAGCATCGGCATCGTCCACTTCGACGCCCACGCCGACACCGCCCCCGACTCCTGGGGCCAGCTCGCGGGGCACGGCTCGCCGATGCGGCGGCTGATCGAGTCGGGCGCGGTCCTCGGGAAGAACTTCGTCCAGGTCGGGCTGCGGGGCTACTGGCCACCCCAGGATGTCCTCGACTGGATGCGCGAGCAGGGCCTTCGCTGGCACCTGATGCGCGACATCGAGGAGCTGGGCGCGGACGTGGTCATCGACCGCGCGATCGAGCAGGCCCTCGACGGGCCGGACGCGATCTACCTCTCGGTCGACATCGACGTCGTCGACCCCGGATCCGCGCCCGGGACCGGCACGCCCGAGCCCGGCGGGATGCTCCCACGAGAGCTGCTTCGGGCCGTCCGGCGGATCGTGGGGAAGGTCGAGCTCGCGGGCATGGACATCGTCGAGGTCTCGCCGCCGTACGACTGGGCCGAGTCGACAGCGATGATCGCCAACCGGGTCGCGCTCGAGGCGATCTCGGCGCTGGCCGTGAAGCGTCGCGACGGTGCTGCCGTTCGCCACGAGGGCGTCGCCGGCATCCGCGCATGACGACGTACGAGCCGGAGGTCGCCGCGGCGCTCGCGCGCCTGTACGACCTCGACCTGTCCGAGGAACCGGGTGACGTCGAGCTGTACGTCGCGCTGGCGCAGCGCACCGGCGGCCCGATCGTCGAGCTCGCGGTCGGGACCGGAAGGATCGCGGTGCCACTTGCCACCGAGGGCTACCGCGTCGTGGGCGTCGACCTTGATCCGGCGATGCTCGCTCGTGCCCGATCGAGGATCGCCGCGACCGGCGTCGGTGACCACGTCGAGCTCGTCGAGGGCGACATGACCGCGGCCGCGAGCAACGAGGCGGTGGTCCGGGGCGGCCCGTATCGCCTCGCGATCCTCGGGCTCCAGTCGATCCTCATCCTCAACACGCCGGAGGGCCAGCGCGCGGTGGTCGCCGAGATGGCGAGCCTGCTCGTCCCGGGCGGGCTCGCGGTCATCGACACCTGGCTTCCGACGCCCGCGGATCTCGTCGGCTTCGACGGCCGCCTGTCGTTCGAATGGCGCCGCACGGACCCCGACACCGGCCACGACGTGACGAAGACCCTCGCGGCCTGGTACGACCACGTCCGCCGGCGGGTGACGCTCACGACCTTCTTCGACGAGGGCCAACAGGGGACCGCGCCCGTCCGCTGGACCCGGAGCGACCCCCTCCGCCTGATCGGTGTCGACGAGCTCGTCGGGTTCGTGAAGGACGCCGGGCTGGAGATCGAACGCCTCGCCGGGGACCACGACCTGGGCCCGCTCGAGCCGGGCAGCGACCGCGTCGTCCTGGTGGCTCGCAAGCCGGGCTGACCGGGGCTTACCGAGGCCGAGAGACGTTTCGCGCGGGCGGTCGGCGACCCGGACCCCGGACGATCAGGTCAGGCCGGTGCGCCCAGACACCCGTGGTACCGTTCGATCGATGGCGTCGGGAGATCAGATTCGACTCTTGCTCGTCGAGGACGTCCCCCAGGTCGCGCAGTACGTCCGGGGCCTGCTGAACGCGCAGAGTCAGGTCCGCCTCGTCGACATCGTCGCCGACGGAACGCAGGTCGAGGCGCGGATCGGCGAGCACCGTCCCGATGTCGTCGTGGTCGACGCCCTGCTGCAGGGCCGCCTCCGCGGGATGCAGCTCGTGAAGCAGCTCCACGAGGCGAAGATCGGCGTTCCCGTGGTCGTGCTCACGGTGCCCCAGAACCCGGTCACGGTCGATGCCGACAAGGGCATCGACGAGGTCCTCTCGATGCCGTTCAACGGCTACGACCTCATGAGCCGGGTGATGTCGGTCCACAAGGCGGCGTCGGCGGCGACCGAGCGACCCCCGAGCCGGCTCATCGTCGTGTTCGCGCCGAAGGGCGGCGTCGGCAAGTCGACGATCGCGTTCAACCTCGCCGCCGCAGCGGCCGGCTTCGGGATGAAGACCGCGCTCGTCGATGGGAGCATCCAGTTCGGCGACCTCCGCGGGCTGCTGCGGGCGCCGCGCGATGCGCCGTCGATGCTCGACCTGCCGACCGACCGGATCTCCGAATCGGACCTCACCGACGTGCTCTGGCGCGGCCCCGCCGACATCGACGTCCTGCTCGCCCCGCCGCGGATCGAGATGGCCGAGATGGTCCTCATCCGGGACATCGAGAAGACCCTCTCGCTGATGCGGCGGCTGTTCGACCTCGTCATCGTCGATACGGGCGTCGGGCTCGACGAGCTGACGCTGGCGCTCCTCGACCAGGCCGACACGATCCTCGAGATCGTCACCTACGACGGGACGACGATCCGGAACACGATCGCGATGGCCGAGACGTTCCAGAAGATCGGCTACCCGCCGAGCAAGGTCCAGTACCTCGTGAATCGCGCCGACGCGTCGGCCGGCATCGACCCCGCGGACCTTCGGCAGGCGCTCGGCCGCGAGCCCGAGTACAAGGTCCGCTCCGAAGGCCAGGTGGTCGCCCCGTCGAACAACCAGGGCGCACCGTTCGTCACCGCCGAGCCGAATGCCGGCGTCAGCAAGGACGTCCTCGAGGTGGCGCGACGCCTGCTCGGCGCTGCGGCGATGGCGCGCAAGCCTGCCCTGGCGGGAGCGCGGTAGCCTTCACGGGTGACTGACCCCCGCCCCATTGGTGTCTTCGACTCCGGCGTCGGTGGCCTGACCGTCCTTCGCGAGATCCTCCGCCGGACCCCGGGCGAGTCCACGATCTATTTCGGCGACAACGCCCGAGCGCCGTACGGCACGCGGCCGGACGAGGAGGTCCGGGATTTCTCCACCGAGTCGATCGATGTGCTCGTCGAGCGCGACGTCAAGGCCGTCGTCGTGGCCTGCAACACCTCGACCGCGATCGCGCTGGGCGACCTCCGGCGGCGCTACGACCTGCCGATCCTCGGCGTGATCCGGCCGGGCGCCACATCGGCCTCGCTCGCCACCCGCAACCGCCGCGTCGGGGTCATCGGGACGCCGGCGACGATCCGCTCGCACGCCTATTTCGCGGCGATCAAGGACGAGAACCCGGCGGTCGAGGTGTACGAGCACGCGACCCCGACGTTCGTGCCGATGGTCGAGGCCGGCCTGCTTGCCGGGCCGGAGGTAGAGGCGAGCGTCCGTGAGGCGCTCGCACCCCTCCTCGGCGCGCGCGACGCGTCCGGGGAGTTCGTGTTTCCCCTCCCGCCGTCCGCCCGGATCGACACGCTCCTCCTGGGTTGCACCCACTACCCGCTGCTCCGGCCCGTCATCGAGACCGTCGCGGGGGAGGGGATCGCGCTCGTGGATTCCGCCGCGGCGACCGCATCGGCGCTGGCGGAGCTGCTGTCGATCAACGGGCTCGAGGCGCCGGGCGGCGCGAGCCGCGCAACCCACCTCCAGCTCACGACCGGCGACGTCGACGCGTTCCGCTCGATCGCCCAGCGGATGTTCGGCGAGGCCTTTCCAGACGTCGCGGGCGTCGAGCTCGAAGGGACACCGGCGTGAGCGACGCCGGTTCCGGGGGCGAGAATCGCCGCTCCCGACGGGGGCGTCCCGGCGGATGGCGCTCCGACCGGCGCTGGCAGGCCGGCTTCCTGCTCGGATCGGCGATCGGGGCCGCGGCCACCGTGCTCGGGCGGCGCGCCGAGCGCGCGGCGCGACGGGGCCTCGTCGACTGGGGCGCGGTCGAGCGGATCGCGATCGGCCGGGTCTCGAAGGCACCGGGCGCGCTCTCCGCCCTCGAGCTCCGGGCCGCCGATGGCGCATACCGCGAGGCGATGGCGCGCGTGGTCCCGCGCCTCGCCGAGGCCCTCGGAACGGACCTCCCGGGTGTCGTCGAGCGGGCGTCGGTCGTCGACCGTGCCGGCTGGATCCGGGCCAACGTCGGGACGTTCCGGGCGCTGATCTCGCGGATGGAGGACGAGCTCCTCGACCAGGTCGTGCCGGAGGGTGGCGGCCTGACACGGGCGACGATGGCCCTCGCCAACCGCTGGGTCACGAGCCAGCAGCTCGGCTTCCTGCTCGGGTTCATGGGTACCCGCGTCCTCGGCCAGTACGACATCGCGCTGCTCTCCGCGGAGGCCGAGGACGGCCGACTCCTGTTCGTCGAGGAGAACGTCCGGGGCACAGCGCACGCGCTCGGCATCCCTGTCGCGCCGTTCCGGACCTGGATCGCGCTCCATGAGACGACCCACGCGTTCGAGTTCGAGGCCCACCCCTGGCTGCGGCCGTACATCGCCTCGCGAATCGAGCGTCAGCTGACGCTGTTCAGCTCGTCGGCTTCCAACCTCGGTCGGGACACGCTGAGGGCGATCGGCCGGACGCTCCGGGGCGAATCGGGCGGCGAGCACTGGATGGAAGCGCTTATGGGCGAGGAGCAGAAGCAGCTCTTCCGCGAGACCCAGGCCGTGATGAGTCTCCTCGAGGGCTTCAGCGACTACGTCATGGATGAGGTTGGACGCGGACTGGTCGAGGATGTCGAGAAGATCTCCGAGCGGTTCCACGAGCGGCGCCAGCGCCGGAGCGGCTTCGAGCGCGCGGTTCTGCGCCTCACCGGGATGGACCTCAAGCTCGACCAGTACGCGAAGGGCGAGCGGTTCGTCCGCGCCATCGCGGAGGCACGCGGCCGGGGTGCGCTCGCGCGCCTCTGGGACGGACCCGAGACGCTCCCAAGCGCCGACGAGATCGCCGCTCCCGAGCTGTGGATCGACCGGGTGCTGCCGAAGGGAGCCGCGTCGCCGGCGTAAGGGTGCTCGCCCTCGCGTAGGATTCCGGCGTGAGGACGACTGCGGGTCCCGGTCGCGGACCGAACGGCGTTCCCCTGGCCATCGCCGTGAGTCCGATCCTGTCAGCCCGCGTTCGCGCCCAGGACCTGGAGCGAATCCAGGCCGCCGCACCGGGTTCGAGGATCGTGAATCTCTCGGTCGAGGGGTTGGCCGACGGGCCGGTCGACGACGTCGAGGTGCTCCTTCGCGGCTGGCTGGTTGCCGAGGCCTTCGACCGGCTGCTGGCGCGCGCGCCGCACCTGACCTGGGTCCACTCGGCGACGTCGGGCGTCGAACGGGCGCTGACGCCGGCGGCCCTCGCCCGCGACGTGCTGGTCACGAACGCCCGCGGCGTCTTCTCTCGCCCGATCGCCGAGCACGTCCTGCTCATGATCCTCGCGATCAGCCGCCACCTGCCCGACCTCGTCGAGCTCCAGCGCGAGCGCACCTGGCAGCCGCTCGAGGGACGTGAGCTCCGTGAGCTGACGATCGGCATCGTTGGCTACGGATCGCTCGGGCGAGCCGTCGCGAGCCTCGCGTCGGCGTTCGGCGCGCGGGTGATCGCGATGCGCCGTCGGCCGGGTGATGCGGAGGCAGCGGGGGCGGGTGGCGCTGGCGCCATCGTCGCCGCAGCCGGAACCGCGCCCGCAGCCGGAACCGCGCCGGGTGGGGCCGCCGACGACCCGGACGCGTTCCCGATCGAGCCGAAGGTCGACCGGATCGTCGGGCCGGACGGGCTGCGCGAGCTCCTTGCCGAATCGGACATCGTCGTGCTCGCGGCGCCGCTGACCCCCGAGACCGAAAGCATGATCGACGAGGCCGCGATCACGGCCATGAAGCGCGACGCGTGGCTCATCAACGTCGCGCGGGGCCGCCTGATCGACGACACGGCACTGCTTCGCGCCCTCCGTGACCACCGCATTGGTGGCGCGGCGCTCGACACGTTCCGCGACGAGCCGCTGCCGCAGTCGTCGCCCTACTGGGAGCTCCCGAACGTGATCCTGACGCCGCACACCGCGTGGTCGTCGACGCGCGTCCTCGACCGAAGCATCGACCTGTTCTGCGACAACCTCGTGCGGTTCAGCCGCGGCGAGGCCCTCCGCAACGTCGTCGACCCTACGGCCGGCTATTGATCTCGACCAGGAAGGCCTAGATGCAGATCGCGATCGTCGGGCTAGCCGGCAGCGGCAAGACGACGGTGTTCAACACGCTGACCCGGGGCCACGCGGAGACCGGCGGCTACGGCGCGCTGACCCTGAACGTCGGCGTCGTGAAGGTGCCCGACGCACGTCTCGACCGGCTCGCGGAGATCTACAAGCCGAAGAAGGTCGTGCAGGCGGACGTCACCTACGCGGACCTGCCGGCGCCGCCGCCGTCCACGGAGGGCCACGTCGGGACGGAGGAGCTGCCGGCCGAGCACCTCGCTCGCCTGCGCGAGTCCGACGCACTGCTCCACGTCGTCCGGGCGTTCGATGATCCATCGGTCCCGCACGCGGACGGCTCGGTCGACCCGGCGCGGGACCTCGAGCGGCTCGACCTCGAGTTCATCCTCGCCGACCTCTCGATGGTCGACCGCCGGCTGGAGCGGCTCGGCACGAGCGGACGGCACGGCACGCCCGCCGAGCGCGAGTCGAACGAGCGCGAGGAGGTGGTCTTGCGGCGGCTGAAGCTCGAGCTCGAGGCAGGCCGGCCCATCCGTGACGCGGGGCTGACCGAGGACGAGGCCAAGGCCGTGCGCGGGTTTCGCTTCCTGACCGAGAAGCCGGTGCTGGTGCTGCTCAACGTCGGCGAGTCGGAGATCTCGACGGCGCCGGCGCTTGCCGCTCGGATCGGGGAGACCTACGAGCACCGCCAGGCGATGGTCGACTTCCTCTCGGCCAAGATCGAGATGGAGCTCGGCGAGCTCGAACCGACCGATGCGGCCACCTTCATGGAGGAGCTCGGGATCGCGGAGTCGGGGCTCGAGCGCGTGATTCGCCTCTCCTATCGGCTCCTGGGGCTGATCTCGTTCCTGACCGCCGGCCCGGACGAGGTGCGCGCCTGGCCAATCCCCGACGGCTCGAGCGCCGTCGACGCCGCGGGCGCGATCCACACGGACCTCGCGAAGGGCTTCATCCGCGCGGAGACGGTGGCCTACGACGACCTCGTCCAGCTCGGGTCGACGGCCGAGGCGCGCAAGGCGGGTCGCCTCCGATCAGAGGGGAAGACCTACCGCGTGACCGACGGGGACGTGCTCGAGATTCTCTTCAGCCGCTGAGTGGAGCGTCGCCTGCGACCGGCCGGATCGTCGTGCCCGGCTAGTCCCGATCGAGATCGGGATCGAACTCCGCGAGCAGCGTCCGGAACTCGGGGGACTCGGCGATCTCGTCGTCCACGGCGATGAGCCGGTTCTCCTTCTCGATCGGGGACACGAACACCGACGCCGTCAGCTTCGCATCCGAGACGAACGTGAAGCCGTGCTCACGCTCGAGCTCGTTGGCGATCGCCTCGATGAGCGTGTCCTCCTCGAACCTCGGCTGGACCTTCTCGCGGATCGCCTGGACCAGCTCGAAGAAGTCCTCCGCCTCCGTCTGCTCGTCGCTGACGAGCAGGAGATCCGAGAAGACGTCATCGTCGCCTTCGTGCAGCTCATAGAAAAACAATCCGGGGCTCCGATGCGCTTGGAATCTGCTGGGGAAATGGCCCAAGAGGATACCCGTTGACCACCGAATCCCCCGTGATCCTGGTCGTCGGCGCGGCATCGCGGGACGTCGTCGATGACGATCCGAGGGGCTGGCGCCTCGGCGGCGCCGTCACCTATGCGTCGCTCGCGCTGGCCCGCCTCGGGCTCGAGGTCCGGGCTCTCGTCGGCGCCGATTCGGAGGCCGCCGCGGCAGAAGAGCTGGACGTTCTTCGGTCCGCGGGCGTCACGCTGGCGTTTGCCGATCTCGAATCCGGGCCGGTCTTCGACAACGTGCGTCATCTGCTCCTGTCGACGTCCGATCGGATTCCGCTCACCGCGATCCCACGCCGCGTGGACCTCCGGGTTCGATGGCCTCCTTCTGGTGCCCGTCGCCGATGAGGTCGGGTCCGAGTGGGCCGGCGCCGTTGCTGGCGCACACAACTCGCTCGTCGGCCTCGGGTGGCAGGGACTGCTCCGCGTGCTCGAACGTGACGCGCTCATCACGCCGCGGGCGCCGGTCGCGTCGCCGCTCCTGTCGGCGGCGCACCTCGTCGTCATGAGCGAGGCCGACGTCGCGGGTGACGTGGCACCCGCGACCATGCTCGGGCTCCTTCGACCCGACGCCACGCTCGCCTGGACCGAGGGTGCGAAGGGCGGCCAGCTCCTGTCGCGCGACGCGATGGGCGCGGTCGTCACACGGCGCTATCCAGCGATTCCCTCCGATCGCATCGTCGACCCGACCGGCGCCGGCGACGTCTTCCTGGCCGCAATGCTTGCGGGACGTCTCGAGCCATCGCTCGGTGACCCGCTGACCGTCGCCGCGGCCGCCTCGTCGCTGACGGTGGAGGGCGCGGGCCTCGCGGGCGTGCCCGATCTCGCCGCCGTCCGGCGCCGGATGACCCGCCCACCAAGCCTCGCGAGCCGCTGACCGAGCGCCGTCTCCAGCCGCGAAAGCGGCCGCCCGAGCCAGGCCTGCCGCTCGGCCAGCCGGAGGGCAGCCGTCGCAGCCTCGATCGCGCCCGAGAGATCTCCCAGCCGGTGCTCGCGCAGCTTCGCCACCTCAACCCAGGCCAGCGTCCCGAGCGCACCGCGATTCGCCGCCAGCGAGACCCACGCCGCTTCCGCGTCGCGGTACCGCCCGAGGCGTCGCAGCAGCCGCGCACGCTCGGCGTGCATCCGCGTCTCGGTCCAGGGCGCGTCGCGGCGGCTCGATTCGACCGCGTCCCAGGCCCCGGGCGCCGGGTACCGCCCCGCGTGCCCACCGAAGTCCGGCCGCCGCCGCGGCGACCACCAGACATCGTCCTCCGATCGCGACTCGCGAGCGGCCAGCCTCGCTCGCTCCGGCGTCGGCTCGTCGTACGCGCGTGGCGGGCCCACCGGCGCGGCCGGCCGCGCTGCGAGGGCCGCGTCGATGCAGCCGAGGGCATCCTCGTGGCGGCCCTCGCGGGCGAACGCGCGGGCAAGGCCGGCCAGGTCGCCCGGCGGCGCCTCGGTCCAGCGCGCTCCGTCGGCGTACTCGCGATCGAGATGCACGAGCAGGCGGCCGAGCGACCGCACGTCTTCGTCGTTGTGGCGGACCACGTCGATGAGCGGGCCCGGCTCGCCCCACCGCAGGAAGTCCAGGTACCGCGAAGGGATCTCCCAGCCGCCGACGTCGCGATGGCGCCGGAGACCGAGCAGCTCGGTCTCGACCGATCCCAGACGCGCATCGGCCATCCGGTGGCGGAACACCCGCCGGACGATCGGCAGCAGGTCGAGGTGACCCTCGTGGAGCGGCGGGTCCGACCCGGCCATCCGGAAGCGCGCGACGAGCAGCGGCCAGTCGAATCCGCGGCCGTTGTACGTGACCAGCCAGCCGCGACGCGGGATCCGCGATGCCAGCTCGGCCAGCAGCGCGGGCTCGTCGGCGTGGTCCGGCAGGAGCAGCTGGATCTGGCGGAAGAGGCTGCCCTCCCACCAGCCGAGGCCGACGAGGAACGCGAGGGTCCCTGCCGCGGTCGCGAGGCCCGTCGTCTCGGTGTCGAGGCAGAGCAGGGGAGCGTCCGCGGGAGGTTGGCCCGGAAGCGTCGCGAGCCGGGCCCGGTCAACCGGCAGCAGCGTGGGCGGCGCCTCGACCATCACGAACGACCCGAGCCGGGTCCGGATGAGCTCGCCATCGACCGCCGCGGCAAGCCGCTCCGCGCCGATGGTGCTCGGCCCTCGGGCGCCCCATGCCCGCGTTGTCGTCTGCGCGCGGTCGCTCACGGACCCTGAGGTCCGCTCGCTCCCGTGCTCGCCGCCGCCTTGGCCCGTGGCGTCCGCGGACCGACCGCGGTCGCGTCCAGCCCGAAAATTCGCGAAACGTCGTTCGAGCGTGACGGAGTCGAGCGTGATCGCCTCGGTCATGCCGGCACCTTCTCCGACCCGACGCCCGCGGAGCGCGCAACGCCGCGATCGGCCCGGATCACGCCCCGCTCCGCGAGCTGGCCGAGCAGGCGGAGGGCCAATGCCTTGCCGTTGATGTCGGGATCCAGGCGTGGGCCGGTGCACGCCGGGCAGCCGGCATCGCACCCGCAGGCCTCAATCAGGGCCCTGGCGCCCGCAACGAGCTCGTCGTGCCGCTTCCAGAGCCGCTCGGAGAGGCCGATCCCGCCCGGGACTGCCTCGTACAGGTAGATCGTCGGCGCTTCCGAGTGCGGCGAGCGGACCTGGGTGACCAGGCCGAGATCCCGTGGATCGACCATCAGCAGGACCGCGGCGACCGCCTGGATCCCGCGCCCTGCGCCGAGGAGCGCGACGTCGAGATCGTCCTTGCGCCAGCCGACAGAAGCGTTCTCGGCGGTGAGCCAGAACGCGGTCGTCTGGAGCTCCAGCTCGGGCAGGTCGACCGGGCCCCAGCCCACGTTCTCGTCCGTCCCGAACTTGAGCTTCTTGAAGAGCGTGACGAGGCTCGCGACCATGACCTCGCCGTGGACGCGGCTGCCCCCCGGAGCCTCGCCCGACGCGAAGACGTCGAGGGGCTTCAGGGTCACCGCCCGGTTGGCGTAGGTGTAGTAGTCGACGTCGACCTTGCGGACGTAGGCCTTGCGCTCCCCCCAGTCGAGCTTGTCGACGTGGTACTGGACGCTGTCGTGCAGGTAGATGGCCTGGGTGTGGACGAGGACCTGGGCCGAGAACAGGTCCGTCTCGCCGATGACCCGCGGCCGGTCCGGCGTCGTGTCGATGATCACGACGTTCTCCGGGGCCGCGGTTCGGAGGCTGACCTCGGACGCGGGGAAGTTCTCGGAGCTCCAGTACCAGCGGCCGTCGCTCGACTGGCGGACGTGGCCCTCCTCGCCGATGAACGCGAGCAGGTCGTCGACGGGCCCCGGCCCGAAGACCTCCCCGGGCTCGAACGGCCGCTCGAATGTCGCGCAGCGGAGGTGAGCCAGGAGGATGTGGAGGTTGTCCGGGTCGATTCGGGCCTCCTCGGGGGTGCCCTCGAGCAGGAACTCCGGGTGGTGGATGACGTACTGGTCCACGGGCGAGCCCGACGCGATCAGCACGCCGACGCTCACGTCCTTCCGCCGTCCGGCGCGGCCGAGCTGCTGCCAGGTGCCCGCGACCGAGCCCGGGTAGCCGGCGAGGACCGCGACATCGAGGGCGCCGATGTCGACCCCGAGCTCGAGCGCATTCGTCGAGACGACGCCGAGGATCTCGCCGTCGCGAAGGCCGCGCTCGATCGCCCGGCGCTCCGTGGGCAGGTAGCCGCCGCGGTAGCCGCGGATTCGCGAACGCGGCCCGAGATGCTCCCGGAGCGCCTCGCGCAGCCGGGTCAGGATGATCTCGACGGCGACCCTGGCTCGCCCGAAGACGATCGTCTGGCGGCCGGCACGGATGAACGGCAGGGCCCAGCGCTCGGCATGGGTCAGCGCCGAGCCGCGGGCGCCGGTGGCCGGGTCCAGCAGCGGCGGATCCACGAGGAGGATGTGGCGCGCGCCGGCCGGCGCGCCGTTGCGGTCGATGAGCTTCGGAGCTCTGCCGGTCAGCTGCGCCGCAAGCTCCGCCGGGTTCCCGATCGTGGCCGACGAGCACACGATGATCGGGTTCGAGCCGTAGTGGGCGCACAGCCGCAGCAGGCGCCGGAGGACGTTCGCGACGTGGCTCCCGAAGACGCCACGGTAGGTGTGGAGCTCGTCGATCACGATGACGCGGACCTGCTCGAAGAGCTGGAACCACTTCGTGTGATGGGGGAGGATCGCGGAGTGGAGCATGTCCGGGTTAGTCACGACGACCTGTCCGGCTGTCCGGATCGCGGAGCGGATCGGCGCCGGCGTGTCGCCGTCGTAGGTCGCGGCGGCGACCGCCAGCGAGCTCGCCTTGGCGAGCCCGGCGAACTCGGCGACCTGGTCCTGGCCCAGCGCCTTCGTCGGGAACAGGAACAGGGCGCGCGCCGACGGGTCCTCGGCGAGCGCCTGCAGGACGGGGAGTGCGTAGCAGAGCGTCTTGCCCGAAGCGGTCGGCGTCACGACGACGACGTCCTCGCCCGCATGAACGGCCTCGACCGCCTCCGCCTGGTGGCTGTAGAGCGACGTGATCCCGCGCCCCTCGAGGCCACGGACGATCCGCCCGTCCAGCCAGGCGGGGAACGGCGCGGTCACCGCCTCGCGGGCGGGGATGTAGGCGTGATGGGTGACGGCGCGCTCCAGCGACGGCTCCTCGAGCAGCCGCTCCAGCACGACCTCCGTTGCGGCGGGGGCGTAGGTGCGCACTCCGGGCCTCCGTTAGAACACGTGTTCGATTTCGCCGAGCATAGCGACAGCGTCCAGCCCCGGCGTGCCACCTCGACTGTCACAGGGCTCGCGACCGGACCTGCGCAGACCCCACCGGACCGCATCGTGAATCGAGTTGACACCCCTCCGAACTGCGTAGCTACGCTCGGCCGACCATGCCCGCCCCCGATCCGCGTCCCGGCCGCGACCTCGACGCCGTCCCGTCCTTCCTGCGCGAGAAGGGGCGGCGCGCCGCGAGCACGTCAAGCGCGAACGCAGCGCCGACCGACGCGACGACCAGGAAGCCGGCGATGCCGCGACCCGTGACGCCGGCGCCGAAGCCGGAGGAACCACGCTCGCAGCGCCTCGACCCGGCCTCGCTCCCGATGCCGAGCCTCTCCCGCCGCCGTGTGGTCACCGCGGCGGGGGTCCTCGCCGCGGCGCTCCTGACGCTCGGCTTCGTCCGCCAGGTCGGCGAGGCCGCAGCGGCAACGACCAAGGCCGACGACCTCCGCGCCGCCAACGCCGCCCTCCGCGACGAGGTGGCCGGCCTCGAACGCGACCTTGGCCATGTCCAGGACCCACGGTTCATCAAGCTCGCCGGCCGGGCGTTCGGGCTCGGCGGGCCGGGCGAGATCCCGTTCGCGCTCGCCGCCGGGGCGCCCGCGCTCCCTGCCGACGCGCCCGGCTCCGCGTCCGTCCGCCTCGGCGCGGACCCGCTTGCGACGAGCCCCCTCGACGCCTGGCTCGAGGTGCTGTTCGGCCCTTCCGCCTAAGAAGGAGATCGGGCCGGCCGACGAGTCGACCGGCGTCGCCCCGGCGTCGTATGCTCGACCTCCGCCAGCGCGCCATGTGACCGAGGGCTCCGGTCGGCGCAGGAGGATGGCGGACCCGACCGCTCGCGGTCGGGCGGGACCCGGCCTTGGGACCTGCGCGGAGGAGTGGGGCGTGCCGACGATCAGTGTTCCGATCGAGGACCTCGTCTTCGTCCTCGCCGCCCTCGTGGGCGGAGGCCTCCTGCTGGTGACGGTCGTCCTCGACGACGTCCTCGGCGGGATCCTCGACGCCTTCCACATCGACTTCTCGATCGGTGGCATCTCCCTCATGCCGCCGCTCCTTGCCTTCATCGCGATGTTCGGCGTCGGCGGGATCTTCGCGACGCAGGTCCTGGACATGCATGGCGCCCCCGCGGCGGCGGTCGGCGTCGGCTTCGGCGTCGTCGGCTTCGCGGTCGCCTTCCTGCTCTTCCGCGCGCTCCGACGGGCCGAGGGCGCGCGACCCTTTGCGATCGGCGACCTCGTCGGTCGGACTGGCTCCGTGAGCGTCGCGATCCCCGCCGGCCGCCTCGGGACCGTCTACGTCCGGGCCGAGGGCCAGAACCACGAGATCTCCGCGTCGGCATCCGAGGACATCCCGGCGGGCGCCGCGGTGAAGGTCATCGCGACGGCGGGCATGGGCCTGGTCGTCGAGCGGATGACGCCGCAACCGATCGTCAGCGGCCCGGTCGGAGCACCGACCGGCGCGGTCGGCGGGCCTACGCAAGCAGCGCCAGCCACCGAATCAGCACCCGCCTCCGAGGCGACGAAGGGAGACCCGAGCGATGTTTGATGGCCTGATCGACCTCGGCGGCGGGGTCATCCCGATCCTGCTCATCGTCATCGTGCTCGTCCTCGTGGTCGCCTACATGGGCACCCGCTACAAGGTCGCCGGCGCGAACGAGGCGCTGATCGTGAGCGGCCGGCGCGAGCGCGGACCAGAGGGCGCGGTCGGCCTCAAGGTCGTCCGTGGCCAGGGCGTGATCGTCCTGCCCCTCATCAACAAGGTCGGCAAGCTCCACCTCAGCGCCCGGCAGATCAACGTCCAGCTCTCGGACGCGGTGACGAAGCAGGGCATCAAGGTCGCCGTCCAGGGCGTGGCCACGGTCAAGATCGGCAGCGACGAGGAGTCGATCCGCGCCGCCGCCGAGCGGTTCATGGAGCGCGAGGACCAGATCGATTCGATCGTGAAGAACGTCCTCGAGGGCTCGCTCCGCTCGATCGTCGGCACGCTGACCGTCGAGGAGCTCAACTACGACCGCGCGAAGTTCCAGCAGGAGGTCCAGAGCGCGGCTCGGAGCGACCTCGCGACCTCCGGCCTGACGATCGACAACTTCACGATCCAGGCCATCCGCGACGAGGTCGGCTACATGGACCTCATCGGCCAGCAGGAGACGGCCCGCCGCGAGCGCGACGCCCGCATGGCCAAGGCCCTGGCGGACCAGGAGGCCGCGGTCCGAGAGGCCGAGGCCCAGCAGATCAAGCTCAACGCCTCACGCGACGTCTCGCTCCGCCAGGCCGAGATCGAGACCCTGACCTCGGCTGCGAACGCCAAGGCCGCGCAGGCCGGCCCGCTCGCGGAGGCGGAGGCGACCCAGGAGGTCGTGAGGCGCCAGACCGAGCTCGCGCAGCTCGAGGCCGACCGCAAGCAGAAGGAGCTCATCGCGTCGACCATCCGCCCCGCGGAGGCCGATGCCGACGCGCAGGTCAAGCGCGCCGAAGGCGAGAAGCTCGCGCGGATCGCGGCCGCCCAGGCAGATGCCGAGCGCGTCAAGCTCGCCGGGTCCGCCGAGGCAGCCGTTTCGGTCACCAAGGGCGAGGCGAACGCCCGCGTCATCCTCGTCAACGCCCAGTCCGAGGCCGAGAAGACCAAGCTCGAGGGCAATGCCGAGGCCGGCATCGTGTTCACGAAGGGCGAGGCCGAGGCCAAGGCACTGGAGCTCCGGGCCCAGGCGTATCGCCAGTTCAACGAGGCCGCAGTCATCCAGACGGTTCTCTCGATGCTGCCGGAGATCGTCCGTGCGGCCGCGGAGCCGATGGGCCGGATCGACCAGCTGACCGTGCTGTCGAACGACGGCGCGTCCGAGCTCGTCAAGAACACGACACGAACGGTGACGGAGGCCAGCGCCACGGTGAAGGGCCTGACCGGGATCGACGTCCCCGCACTCATCGGGACCTCGATGGGGGCGCGGTTCGGGAACGGCGCCGACCATGGGGAGTCCGGTGGCGGGGGAGGCGGATCCGGTGGGGCCGGGGGCGGCGGCGGATCGGGCGGCGGTGGGAAGCCGCGCCCGACGTCGGCTCGCAAGCGACCCGAGCCACCCGCCCCACGCGCGATGGCGACGCCGCCCGAGGCGACACCCGAGCACCCGGGCGAGACGATCCGTGCCGCGGTCTCCGAGCTCGACCGGACCGCCGACCGGGCCCGCGAGGCCGTCGACCGTGCGATTGGCCAGCCCGTGCCGGCCCGGGCTGCGACCTCGTCGAAGCCCGCTTCCGCCACCGCGACAAGCGGGGCAGGGGGAGCCGGCGAGGCCGTTCGCTCGACCACGCTCAGCAGCGCCGCGGAGGCACTCGCCGACGACCTCATGCGGATCCCGGGGATCCAGCGGTTCGGCGGGATGCGGCTGGAAGAGCTGGAATCGGCAGGCCCGCGGCCGCTCCGGACGATGTGGCGGATCGCGCGGGATCAGCTGGAGCGCGACTACGGCCAGCTGACCATCGGCGAGATCATCGATCGCTACCGGGGTGGTGGCGGTGGCGGCGTCTCAGCCGGCGCCTAGCTGCGCGTGACCTCGAGCGAGGAGTTCGATCGGATCCTCGAGCAGAACGAGCGCTTCGTCGAGGCGTTCGATCGCTCGGCGTTGACCGCCGCGCCGCTCACGGGGCTGGCGATCCTGACGTGCATGGACGCCCGGATCGATGTCGAGGACGCCCTCGGGCTGCGGGTCGGGGACGCCCACATCATCCGGAACGCGGCGGGTCTCGCCTCCGAGGACGCGATCCGCTCGCTCGTCGTCAGCCAGCAGGTCCTCGGCACGCGGGAGATCCTCGTGATCGCCCACACCGGGTGCGGGCTCCATGGCGCGAGCGAGACCGAGCTTCGAGAGCGCGTCGAGCTGACCACCGGCAATTCGACCGCCATGGGCTTCGGCGCCTTCGTCGATCTGGACGCGATGGTTCGCGAGCAGGTCGAGATCCTGCTCGACGAGCCGACGATCCTGGAGGTCCCCGTCCGCGGCCTCGTGTACGAGGTCGAGACCGGACGGCTGCGGCAGGTAGTCTGAAATCGATGACGTACACCCGAGCCGAGGTCGCCGAACGGGCAGGCGTGGAACGGGCGTTCGTGGACCGGCTGTGCGACCTCGAAATTCTCACGGCGAAAGGCGATGAGTTCTCCGAGGGCGACATGCGACGCACTCGGATCCTTCATTCGCTCGATACGGCCGGCCTCCCGCTCGATGCCCTCGGCGAGGGTATGCGGCGCGGCATCGTCGACCTCGACTTCGTCGACGACCCTGCATACGAGCTGTTCACCGGCCTGACCGACGAGACCTACCAGCAGGTCAGTGATCGGACTGGCATCCCGTTCGAGGTCCTCGCGGCGATGCGCGAGGCGACCGGGTCGACGCCGCCCCGACCCGAGGATCGACTTCGGGCGCTCGAGCTCGAGACGCTGCCGGCGCTCGAGCTGGAGATCGGCTTTGGGATGCGCCCGCAGGGAATCGAGCGGATGTTGCGAGCATGGGGCGAGAGTCTCCGTCGAATGGCGGATGTCGAAGCCGACCTTTGGAACAGCGACGTCATTCAGCCGATCTTCGCCTCCGGTGGCACATTCGCCGATGTGGGACCTCGCACCGCCGATTTCTCCAACGCCCTTCAGCCGCTCACGGCCCTCCAGCTCATCGCGCTGTACCGGGGGCAGCAGACCAACGCCTGGATGCGGAACTTCTTCGAGGGCTTCGAGACGGGCCTGGCGAGGGCAGGCCTCTACAACCCTGTCGAGCGCCCGCCCGCGATCTGCTTCCTCGACCTCTCCGGATACACCCGCCTGACGGACGAGCGCGGTGACGCCGCCGCGGCCGACCTCGCCGCGCGGCTCTCGCGGCTCGTCAATCGAACCTCGGGGCAGCACGGCGGTAAGGCGATCAAGTGGCTGGGGGACGGCGTGATGTTCTACTTCCGCGACCCGGGACCGGCAGTCCTGGCCGCGCTCGAGATGGTCGAGGGCGCGGGTGAGGCCAAGCTCCCCCCGGCCCACGTCGGCCTTCATGCAGGACCGGTGCTCTTCCAGGAGGGTGACTACTTCGGGCGGACGGTGAACGTGGCGTCGCGGATCGCCGACTACGCCCGCCGCGGCGAGGTGCTGGTGACGGACGAGGTCGTGGCCGCGGCGACCGACCTCGGCGGCATCACGTTCGACCCGATCGGCCCGGTCGAGCTGAAGGGCCTCACCGAGACGATCCCGCTGCACGTTGCCCATCGCACGTCTTGAGTGGCCGCTTGGGCGGCACTGCGATCGGGGCGCGACCTCGGATAGAATGCGCGGCCCGTGGCTGGGTAGCTCAGTGGTAGAGCAAGCGGCTCATAATCGCTAGGTCACAGGTTCGAATCCTGTCCCAGCTACCAACGCCTCCGATGTGGCTCCGTGTCGAATTCTTCATCGCCGGCACATCGGTCGTCCGTAATCGTCTGTCACGATGCAGGCTGCGGGGCGGGCCTTTCTTCCCATCCCAGACTGACTGACGGCCATAAGGGCCGCAGAATGACCGGTCCTATACTCGCTTGCGGGATCGCCGTTGCTTTGGTGGCCCGCTCGCTCGGAGGCTTTCCTACTTGAATCCCAGGTTCATGCGCAACGGGCTCCTCATGCTCGTCCTCGTGATGGGCGTCTCTGCCCTCCTCTACACGTGGCTCGGCGCCTCGTCGGAGATCGCGAAGAAGCCCTACGCGGGCCCCAACTCGTTCCTCGAGCAGGTCGAGCAGGGCCTCGTGTCGCGGGTCATCCAGAGCGGCGAGACGCTCAGCGTCTTCGACAACTCGAAGAAGCCGACCGACACCGAGCCGACCTACACAGTCACCATCGCGAACGTCCTGACCCAGGTCCAGCAGGACATCGCCGCCGCCGCGGCCAGGGGCGGCAAGGCCCAGCCGACCTACGACCCGAAACCGGCCCCTGATAACTCGTGGATAGGCCTGGTCCTCACGGGCCTGCTCCCGCTCCTGATCATCGGCGGCTTCATCTACTTCATGATGCGGCAGGCCCAGGGGACGAATAACCAGGCCCTGTCGTTCGGCAAGAGCCGCGCCCGGATGTTCCTCGGCAACAAGCAGGTCGTGACCTTCAACGACGTCGCGGGCGTCGACGAGGCCAAGACCGAGCTCCAGGAAGTCGTCGAGTTCCTCAAGTTCCCCGAGAAGTTCAACACCCTCGGCGCGCGCATCCCGCGCGGCGTGCTCCTCGTGGGCCCTCCGGGCACCGGCAAGACGCTCCTGGCGCGCGCGGTCGCGGGTGAGGCGGGCGTCCCGTTCTTCTCGATCTCGGGCTCCGAGTTCGTCGAGATGTTCGTCGGCGTCGGCGCGTCGCGCGTCCGTGACCTGTTCGACCAGGCCAAGCGGAACTCGCCGTGCATCGTGTTCGTGGACGAGATCGACGCCGTCGGGCGGCAGCGCGGCGCGGGCCTCGGCGGCTCGCACGACGAGCGCGAGCAGACCCTGAACCAGATCCTCGTCGAGATGGACGGCTTCGACACGAACACCAACGTGATCGTCGTCGCGGCCACGAACCGCCCGGACGTTCTCGACCCGGCGCTGCTGCGCCCGGGCCGGTTCGACCGCCAGGTGATCCTCGACCGCCCCGACATGAAGGGCCGCGTCGCGATCCTGAAGGTCCACAGCAAGGGCAAGCCGCTCGACAAGCAGGTCTCGATCGAGGACCTCGCCCGCCAGTCGCCGGGCTTCTCCGGCGCCGACCTCGCGAACCTCGTCAACGAGGGTGCGATCCTGGCCGCGCGCCGCAACCGCAAGACCATCATCCAGATCGACTTCGAGGAGGCCCTCGAGCGGATCGTGGCCGGGCCCGAGCGCAAGAGCCGGGTCATCTCGGACGCCGAGAAGCTGATCATCGCGTACCACGAGGGCGGTCACGCCGTCGTCCAGCGCGTCCTGCCGAAGTGCGACCCGGTCCAGAAGGTCACGATCATCAGCCGCGGCATGGCCCTCGGCTACACGATGGCCCTCCCGACCGAGGATCGCTACCTCCAGTCCAAGACCGAGTTCGAGGACAAGATCGCCGGCCTGCTCGGCGGCAACGTCTCCGAGCGGATGGTCTTCGGCGACACGACGACGGGATCCTCGAACGACATCGAGAAGGCGACCGACCTCGCCCGCCGGATGGTCACCGAGTTCGGGATGAGCGACCGGCTCGGGCCGCTGTCCTTCGGGAAGCGCGACGAGCTCGTCTTCCTCGGCCGCGAGATCGGTGAGCAGCGGAACTACTCCGACGAGATCGCGAAGACGATCGACGAGGAGGTCCGGGCGATCGTCGACCGGGCCTACGAGCGGGCCACCCAGGTGCTCGAGGTCCACCGCGACCGGCTCGATGCGCTCGCGCAGAAGCTGATCGCCGAGGAAACCGTCGACCACGAGGCCTTCGAGACGCTCTTCAGCGATCTTCCGCCGAAGCAGGACCTCCACGGCCTGCCGCCGCGGAAGCACCGCCCCGAGGGTGGCGAGCCGACCCCGGATCCGGTGCCGGTCAAGCCCGCCGGCAAGCCGAAGTCCTCGCCGGCGCCAAACCCGGCCTGACCGAGCCGCGCGAGCGGCCGGCAAACCAGAACGAACCAGGACGCCCGGCATCTGCCGGGCGTCTCTGCGTCCGGTAGATCGGGATGTTCCTCATTGGTTTCCGGCCGCAGGCCGGCGCGCGTGACGCGGCCGCTACCATCCCGGCATGCTGACTGTCGACCAATCGATCGAGGCCTACTTCGAGGCCCACCGCGACGAGCGGCTGGAGTCGTACAAGGAGCTCCTCAGGATCCCGTCCATCTCCACGCTGCCCGAGCACAAGCCGGACGTCGAGCGTGCGGCGAGGTGGATCGCCGACGAGATGACCCGGATCGGCATCGAGAACGCGGCCATCCTCCCGACCGTGGGCCACCCGATCGTGTACGGCGACTGGCTCCACGCCGACGGCGCGCCGACGATCCTCGTCTACTGCCACTACGACGTGCAGCCCGTCGACCCGATCGAGCTCTGGGAGACGGCGCCGTTCGATCCGTTCGTTCGCGACGGGCGGATGGTCGGGCGTGGCTCGGCCGACGACAAGGGCCAGCTCCACATGCACCTGAAGGCCGCCGAGGCGATCCTGGCGACCCGCGGCAAGCTGCCGCTGAACCTCAAGTTCGTGTTCGAGGGCGAGGAGGAGCACTCCTCGGTCGGGCTCGAGGTGTGGCTCGCGGAGAACCGGGACCGGCTCGCCGGGGACGCGATCGTGATCAGCGACACGGGCTTCTTCGAGGGCAACGTGCCGGCCCTCACCACCTCCCTCCGGGGCATGGTCTACGTCCAGATCGACGTGACCGGCGGGCCGATCGACCTGCATTCCGGGTCGTACGGCGGCGCCGTGCAGAATCCCGCCAACGCGCTCGCCCGGATCATCACCGAGCTCAAGGACGGCTCCGGCAAGGTCCTTGTCCCGGGGTTCTACGACGACGTCGTGGCGCCCACGAAGGAAGAGCGCTTCGAGATCAGCTGCCTGCCGTTCGATGAAGGCGACTTCCACAAGGTCACCGGCGTCCCGGAGCTCGTCGTCGGCGAGCCCGGCTTCACGCTCCTGGAATGCATGGGCGTCCGCCCCACGCTCGACGTGAACGGCATCTGGGGCGGCTTCACCGGCGAGGGCAGCAAGACGATCATCCCGGCCCATGCGCATGCCAAGGTCAGCTGCCGGCTGGTCCCGGACCAGGACGGCGAGAAGCTGTTCGCCGCGATTCGGGACTACGTCAAGCAGGTCGCCCCGCGCGGCGTGAACGTGGAGGTCCAGAACCTGGGCACGGCCAAGGCGATGCGGATGGACCCGAACCTGCCGGTGTCAAGGGCGGCGGTCCGGGCCCTCGAGGCGACCCACGGCGTGCCGCCGGTCTTCATCCGATCGGGCGGCAGCATCCCAGTCGCCGCGATGTTCGACGACGTCCTGCAGCTGCCGATCACGATGCTCGGGTTCACGAACGCGGATGACAACGCGCACGCTCCGAACGAGACAATGGTCCTGTTGAACTATGAGCAGGGACTGCGCACGATCACCCGGCTGTGGGACGATCTTGGCAGGATGTCGCCAACCGAAGCTCGAATGGGAGGCACGACCGCGTGACAGGGGGCAGCGAGAGAAGCGGGAGCAGCGCCGCGACGGCGCCCGCAGATTCGGAACCGTGGTTCCTCGAGACGGGCAATGGGTCGATGGCGCCGCAGACGACGCTCGACGTGCTCAACGACGTCCGCGAGAAGGTCGCGACGGGCGAGCTGGCCGATTACGAGCCGGTGCCGCTCGGCATGGCGCCGCTCGACAAGATGCTCGGTGGCGGGCTGCGCCCAGGTGAGCTGATGCTCATCGGCGGAGCCCAGGGCACCGGCAAGACCACGATGGCCCTGCAGATGGCGCGGAACATCGCCGCGTCGGGCCAGGCCTACGTCCTGTACGTCTGCTTCGAGCACGACAACGCCGACATGCTCAATCGCCTCATGGCGATGGAGTCAGTCCTCCCGCACCTGCCGAGCACGAAGCCCACAACCGGGGCGATCAAGATCACCGACGTCCGGGCGGAGGTCGTGAAGAGCTGGGCCCGGGGTGCCGGCGCTGCCCCGGTCGACCTGGCCCAGAGCCCGAAGCTGAAGCCGGCCATCGATCGGATCGCCCGCTACGGCAACAACCTCTATCTCCTTCGTGGGTCCGCGACCGCCAGCACGGTCGACAACCTCCGCGAGCTGATCGACATCCATCGCCGGAAGTCCGGCGAGCGCCGGATGGTCCTGATCGTCGACTACCTCCAGAAGGTCCCGCAGATCCCGGAGCCCCAGACGGAGGCCGAGAAGGTCACCTACGTCGTCAACGGGCTCAAGGACATCGCGCTCAGCGAGAAGCTCCCGACCATCGCGATCGTCGCGGCGGACAAGGAGGGCCTCAAGGCAGCGCGGCTCCGGAACCACCACCTTCGGGGCTCGTCGGCGATCAACTACGAGGCCGACGTCATCCTCATCCTCAACGAGAAGTACAACATCGTCGCGAAGGTCAACATCGAGTTCAACCCGTACCAGGCGCAGCGCTTCCGCGACTGGATCATCTGCTCGGTGGAGAAGAACCGGAGCGGCGCCGACAACCTCGACGTCGAGTTCCAGAAACACTTCGACTTCTCGTGCTTCGACCCGACCGGGCGCCCGGTGCAGGAAAAGCTCATCGAGGAGAGGCTTTACAACGACTGACCCGCGCGGTACGGCCGCGTGATGCGGGCCAGCCGTGCGTTGGCCCGTCCGGTCCTCGCTCACGCACCTTGAGGTGCGCTCGCTTCGGTCCTCCGTGCCGCCTTCGGCTGGCCTCGCTTGACGCGGCCGGGGTCTCCGCTCGGTCGTGATCGGAGGGCGGCGATGAAGGTCCTCGTCACCGGCGGCGCCGGGTTCGTCGGGCGGGCGACGGTGCGCGCTGCGGTCGAGGCCGGCCACCGAGTGCGGATCGTCTCGCGCGACGCGTGGCCCAGCGGCTCGATGTTCGAGCGCCTCGGTGTGGAGGTCGTGACGGGCGACGCCCAGGAGCCGGCGGTCATCGATCGCGCGCTGGCCGGGATGGATGCCCTGGTCCAGGCCGCCGCGACCTACCGATTGGATCGCCAGGCCGGGCCGGCGATGGAGAACAACGCGCCGTTGGCGCGGGCGGTCCTCGAGGCAGCCATCCGCGCGGGGACGTCGAAGGTCGTCGACATCAGCTCGCTGGTCATCTTCGCGCTCGGCAGCTCGCCGGTCACCGAGGACACGCCGCTCACCGGCCCCGGCGATCCGGGCTGGACCGAGCCGTATCTCCGCAGCAAGGTTGAGTCCGAGCTCGTGGGCCGGGAGCTGGAGGCGGCCGGCCTGCCGCGGGTGACGGTCCACCCCGGGACCGTGATCGGGCCCGAGGACACCGCCATGGGCACGAGCAGCGCCTACATCACGAACCTCCTGGCGGGCGGGATCTCCCTCGACGTCCGCGCGCCGTGGGTCGACGTCAGGGACGTCGCGCGGGCGATCGTCATCGCCCTCGACAAGCCTCCCGGGCGTCACTACCTCCTGACATCGGGTGTCGTCCGCCACCGGGACCTCGCGCCGATCATCGACGAGCTCACCGGCCGCCGGCCCCGCCGGCGGTTCCTCGGCGCGGGCGCCACTCGGCGGCTCGCCCGGGTGAACGACCTCTTCGGCGGACGTCTGGGGCCGCTGCCCCGACACGACTCGCTCGACTGGATCCTCGACAACGCCGCCGCGGTGGACACGACGCGCACCCGCGCCGACCTCGGGATGGAGTTCCGACCTCTCCGCGAGACGGTCGCCGACGCGATCCGATGGTGGGCGGAGCACGACCTGGTCGACCCGGAGCAGGCCGGCAAGCTCGCGCCGAAGGCCGCCTGAGGTCGGGCGAGTATCGTTCGACCATGCCTGCCCAGTTCCCGGAGCGCGTCGAGATCGTCGTGGAGATCCCGCGCGGCAGCCGGAACAAGTACGAGTTCGATGAGCATGCGGGTGTCTTCCGCCTCGATCGGGTCCTCTCGTCGGCCGTCTACTACAACTTCGAGTACGGGTTCATCGAGGGGACCCGGGCCGACGATGGCGACCACACCGACGCGCTCCTCCTGATCGACGAGCCCACATTCACGGGCTGCCGGGTCTGGGCCCGCCCGATCGGCGTCCTCGAGATGCGCGACGAGAAGGGCGGCGACTTCAAGATCCTGTGTGTTGCCGAGGGTGATCCGCACCAGGCACACGTCGAGCGGCTCGACCAGGTCCGGCCCCACCGGCTCGTCGAGATCGAGCATTTCTTCCAGACCTACAAGCTGCTCGAGGACAAGACGGTCGAGATCGACGGCTGGAGCGACGCCGCGCGGGCCCTCGAGATCCTCCGGCACGACCGGGAGATGTGGGAGCGCGAACAGGCGGCCGCACGATGAGCATTCCGGATGGACGGAGCGCCGGGTCGCGCTCGCGTGGCGGTCGATGGGAGGCGCCGGTCGACGCTCCCGGGATCCTGCGGCTGTTCTTCGCGGTCCCGGTCCCGGCGGAGGCCCGCGAGCACGTCCGCGGGCTGATCGACCGGGTCCAGCGCGAGGTCGGGGACGGGACTGCTCGGATCCGCTGGGTCCGGGTCGAGGGGCTGCACCTGACGCTCCGGTTTCTCGGTCCGACACCGGAGGATCGCGTGGCGCCGCTCCAGGCGTCGGCGGACGCGCTGGCCAGCAACGCGGCTCCCTTCGAGGTCCAGCTCTCCGGCGGCGGGGCCTTCCCGAGCCTCGCGCGGCCCCGGAGCCTCTGGGTCGGCGTCCACGACGGGGCCGATCGACTGGCGAGCCTTGCCGACGCCCTGACGGAGGCGGCCGGCGAATGCGGCCTCGTCCTCGACACCCGGCCGTTCGCGCCCCACCTCACCATCGGCCGAACGGACGGCGTGCGACTCGGGCCGGTCGCGGCTCGCGCCCTCGAGCATGCCGCCGACGGCCTCGACGTTCGATTCGAGGTGGACCGCTTCATGCTCTTCCGGAGCTTCCTCGGCGGCGGACCGGCCCGCTACGAGGCGCTCCACGAGGCACGCCTCGCCGGCTGACCGCGCTACGATCGGGGCCCCGTACCGGAGCCGGTTCCCCGATCGATGCCGACCCTCGCCTGCCGCATCTGCGGCCGCGTCGTCTACACCGCCGCAGCCTTCGACACGCTCTTCGCCGAGGAATCGCGCTGCCCGCGCTGCGGCGGCGTGCTGTGGCAGGAGCGGCGCCAGCGAGACTCGTCGCAAGTACGCGCGGCGTCAGGACCCGCCGGACGTGACCAAAGCGCCGGGGGGCGTCGAGCGGCGCCGGGCCGAACGGCGCACGAGCCAGCGCCGCCGCGATGACAACCGAACGTTCTGAGCCGATGGTTCGCCGGTGACGAGCGACGCGCTCGGCGCTGAGCGCACCCGCGAGGCCGCAGCGGCGACCCTCCCGGATCGGATCGCGTTCCTCGGGTTCGGCCTCATCGGCGGCTCGATCGCGATGGCGCTCCGCGACGCTGGATACACCGGCTCGCTTGTCGCCTGGACCCCGAACGGTCGAGGACCTGCCGACGCGGAGCGTCGCGGGATCCTGGTTGAGGCGCCGCCGAGCGCCGAAAGCGCAATCGACGGCTCGGGCCTGATCGTCCTCGCCGGCCCACCCCTCTCGATCCTCAACCTCCTCGGTTCGCTCGCCGGCGCGTGGCGGGCACGACTTGCTCCGGACGCCACGATCACCGACGTCGGCAGCACCAAGGGGTTGATCGTCGAGAACGCCGGGGCCTACGGGCTGTCCTTCGTCGGCGGTCACCCGATGGCGGGTCGCGAGACGAGTGGCGTGGCCGCCGCAGTCGCGGACCTGTTCGTGGACCGGCCGTGGGTGGTCGTGCCGGCGGACAGTGCGAATCCCGGCGATGTCGACCGTGTCGACGCCCTCGCGGTCGCCGTCGGCGCCAGGCCCGTGCGCATCGGCGCGGCTGACCACGATGCTGCCGCCGCCGCGATCAGCCACCTCCCGCTCGTGCTCTCGGCGGCGCTCGTCGAGTCCGTGGCCAGCCGTCCCGAAGCCGCGCATTCGTGGCCGCTTGCACGGACCCTGGCCGCCAGTGGCTGGCGGGACATGAGCCGGCTGGCACGGGGCGACCCCGAGATGGGCGCCGACATCCTCGCGACGAACGCCGGCGCGGTCGCCGAACGCCTGCGAGTCCTCCGAACCGTGCTGGACGACTGGCTTGACCGGCTCGACCCCGGGATGCAGGGCGATGGCGATTCGGTGTGGCTGCAGGTCCAGCTCGAGCAGGCGCGTGCAGCGCTCGAGGAGGGCGGCGAATGAGCGAGGGCGAGCAGGTCCTCGTGATCCCGCGGGCGGCGGTGATGGCCGACCCCGGCTGGCTCGGCGTGCGGTCGGACAACCTCGACGGCTTCGAGGAGCTGGTAGCGCGCGAGGGCCGGTTCGGGCCCCGCGCGGACATGGAGGTCGATCGCAGCTGGAAGCAGGTCATCCCGTACCTGGTGCTGCGCGAAGGAACCCGCTACTTCCTGATGCGCCGCACGAAGGCCGGCGGCGACGCGCGGCTCCACGACCGCTTCTCGATCGGTGTCGGCGGCCACCTCAACCCGGGCGATCACGATCTTGCCGGGGGGTTGCGCCGCGAGTGGCGGGAGGAGCTCAGCGCGGACTTCGACCCCCAGTTCGAGCTGATCGGGCTGCTCAACGACGACACGACCGATGTCGGCAGCGTCCACCTCGGGGCCGTCTATGTCGCCGATTCGGGCGGGCTGCCCGTGGCCATTCGCGAGACCGAGAAGCTCTCAGGCCGGTTCGCGACGCCCGCGGAGGTCGCGGACGTGGTCGATCGGATGGAGACGTGGAGCGCACTCGTGTTCGAGCACCTCGAGGGAGCGGGCGTTCGCTGATCCGACCCTTCCACGCAGCGGTGCGATACTGCCCGTGGAGGTGGTGACCACCGTGTCCACCAGGGGGCGGCAGGACGGCGTGCGGAGCGCACGGGCGGCGCGCGGACGGCGCTCGACCCGACTCTCACCCATCGCCCGACTGGCCCTCGTCTGCATGGCCCTCGGCGCGATCGGCCTCGCCGCATCGGGCGTGCGCGGCGCCGGCCCCGAGGTGGTCGTCCTGCCGACGACGGGCATCGTCGATCACACCATGGCCAAGTACCTCGCGGACTCGATTGCCGGCGCCGAGCAGCAGGGCGCCGCGGCGGTCGTCATCAAGCTCAACACGCCGGGCGGCGAGCTCACAGCGACCAACGCCATCGTCGGGACGCTCCTGGAGGCCCGGGTCCCGGTCATCGTCTGGGTCGCGCCTGCGGGCGGCTTCGCGGCCAGCGCCGGGACCTTCATCACGCTCGCCGGGAACATCGCGCTCATGGCTCCGGGAACGAGCATCGGGGCAGCATCACCGATCAGCGGCGACGGCACGGACATCCCCGGCACGCTCGGCGACAAAGTCAAGAACGACGCGATCGCCAAGATCACCTCGATCGCCAACGCCCGCGACCGCGATGTCGAATGGGCGGTGTCGACCGTGCGCGACGCGCGCTCATCGCCGGCCGAAGAAGCCGTCGCCGAAGGCGCCGTCGACGGCATCGCCGGGACTCTCGAAGAGGTCCTCGCGTTCGCGAACGGCAAGACGGTGACCGTCGCGGGCAACCAGCCCGTGGTCCTGAACCTGACCGGCGCGATCACGACCGAGCAGGGGATGAACCCGTTCCTGGCCTTCTTCCGCATCCTGGCCGACCCGACGATCGTCGCGCTCCTGTTCTCGACGGGATCGATCGCCCTCGTGGCCGAGCTCTACAGCCCCAACTTCGTGACCGGCATCCTCGGCGCGCTGATGATCCTGCTCGCGCTGATCGGCGCCGGGACGCTGCCGCTCAATGTCGGCGGGCTGTTGCTGATGCTGCTCGGATTGGTCCTCTTCGGACTGGAGGTGACCGTGACCAGCCACGGCCTCCTTGGATTCGGTGGCGTGCTGTGCCTCGCGCTGGGCCTGTCGTTCCTGTTCACCGGTCCGTCGGACCCGTTCGAGCCCCTCGCGCAGGTCGCCATGCCGGTGATCCTCGTGATCAGCGCGACGGGCGCGGTCCTCGTGGGACTCGTCGCCTTCGGCGTCATCCGCTCGCGGGGGGCCGGCGCCGCCAGGGCGATGATCGCCGTCGCACCGGGTGTCGCCGGCGAGGTCCGGTCGCCGCTCAGCCCGCTCGGCTCGGTCTATGCCGCGGGCGAGGAATGGACCGCGCGCACCGCAGATGGACGCACGCTCGATCGCGGAACGCCCATTCGGATCATCAAGGTTGACGGATTGACGCTCACCGTCGAGCCGGACGCGTCATCATCGACAGGCACGTGACCACGCGGCAAGGCTCGCGCGGCGCGGATCGGAGGTAAACGGTGGAGCTCCCAATCCTGCTGGCGGCAGGCGCGTTCGTCCTCGTCGCCATCATCGTGATCCTCTACCTGTCCGTTCGCGTCGTCAGGCAGGGCTACATGATGGTCGTGTACCGCCTCGGCCAGGCGCGCGAGGAGTGGGTCCGGGGACCGGGCCTGAACTTCCTCGTCCCGTTCATCTGGTCGCCGAAGATCGTCGACACCCGTGAGCAGTTCATCGAGGTCCCGAGCCAGACGACGATCACGAAGGACAACGCGCCGATCAACGTCGACTTCCTGATCTACTGGCGGATCAGCGATCCACTCAAGAGCGTCGCCAAGGTCACCAACTTCGCCGGGGCGCTCCAGGGCGTGGCCACGACCACCCTGCGCGCGGTCATCGGCGACATCCTCCTCGACGAGGTGCTCTCGAAGCGCGAGCAGATCAACGAGGTCCTCCGGGTCAAGCTCGACGAGGTGACCGAGCGCTGGGGCGGCAAGGTCACGACCGTCGAGATTCGCGAGATCACCCCGCCGCGCGACGTCCAGGACGCGATGAACCGGCAGCTGTCCGCTGAGCGGACGCGGCGCGCGGTCATCACCGAGTCCGAGGGCAACCGGCAGGCCGCGATCAACAACGCCGAGGGCCAGAAGCAGTCGGAGATCCTGAAGGCCGAGGGCGAGCGCCAGGCGGCGATTCTGCGGGCCGAGGGCTTCAGCGAGGCGCTGACGCGCATCTACAGTGCAGCCGGGCAGGTCGACGCCAAGACCATGGCGTTGCAGTATCTGGAAGCGCTCAAGGCGCTGGGCGCGAGCCCATCCACGAAGTTCGTCATCCCGACGGAGTTCACGCGGCTCATCGAGCCGTTCGCGGGCTTCGTCGAACGGGGCATGGGGCCGGCGGATTCCCGCGGCTCCGGCGCCTAGGCAGCAGGGGAGAGGCATGTCCAAGATCCTGGTCGTCGACGACGAGGCAAACGTCCAGCGCCTTCTGCAGTACACGCTCAAGCAGGCCGGCTACACGGTCGTGGTTGCGAATGACGGGCAGGAGGCGCTGAAGCTCTGGCAGTCGGAGGCGCCGAGCCTGATCCTGCTCGACGTCAGCCTGCCCAAGCTCGACGGGTACGCCGTCGCGGAGAAGATCCGGGCCGACGAGGGTGGCAAGCACCACGTGCCGATCATCATGCTGACCTCCGAGAAGGAGGTCGAGCAGAAGGTCCGGGGTCTCCGGGCCGGCGCGGACGACTACCTCGTCAAGCCGTTCCACCAGGCCGAGCTGCTGGCTCGGATGAAGGGCCTGCTCTCACGGTTCGGGGCGTCCGATGCGGCCTCCCGGACACGGCCGCCGCTCGGGAAGATGATCGCGTTCTACGGCGCCAAGGGCGGCGTGGGCGCGACGACGATCTCGATCAACACGGCGATCGCCCTGCGGACGGAGCTCGACCGCAAGGTGGCGCTCGTCGATGCCGTGCTGCAGTTCGGGGATCACCGCGTGTTCCTCGATCTCGGCAACGATCGAAAGTCGATCACCGATCTCATGACGGCCCCGCAGATCGATTCGGACCTCCTCAAGGGCGTCATGGTCAAGCACGAATCGGGCGTCGACCTCCTGCTCGCGCCGACATCGCCCGAGGAGGCCGACCACGTCACCCCAGAGAACCTCGCCGCCGTCCTGGCGATGCTCCGGACGATGTACGACTACGTGATCGTTGATGTCGACAAGCGCCTCGGCGACCTGACCCTGTCGGTCCTGGAGCACGCCGACGAGGTCCACATCGTCATGACGGCCGACCTCTCGTGCCTCAAGAACGTCCGCCTCGTGCTCGAGGCGCTGCGCCGGATCGGGTTCGATCCAAAGCGGCTCAAGCTGGTCCTGAACCGATCGAACGCGTTCACGGGGATCTCCGTCAGCGCGGCGGAGAGTGCGCTCAAGCGCGAGTTCGAGACGAAGATCACCAACGAGTACCGCGTCGCGATCTCCGCGCAGAACACGGGCTCCCCGTTCGCGTTCTCGAAGCCGGACTCGCCGCTGGGCCGGGAGATCGTGGAGCTCGCGCAGGCGATCGACGCGGTCTTCGCGCCGCAGGTCGCCACGACCGGCGGGGCGGTGCCGCGCGTCGGCGCCGGAGCGGGAGCTCGAACCCGCTAGTCCCGCACGCGGGCGCAGGTGAGTCGGAGATAAGCGGCGGTTCGTAGGGTGGCGGCGTGCTGGCCACGCTGCTGTCCGCAACGCTCGTCGCGCTCGATGGGCGCGTCATCCGCGTCGAGGTCGACGTGGCGCCCGGGTTGCCCGGGTTCACGATCGTCGGCCTGGGCGATGCCTCGATCCGCGAGGCGCGGGAACGGGTCCGCGGCGCCCTCCGCAACGCGGGCTTCAAGCACCCGCCCCGGCGAATCACCGTCAACCTCGCGCCGGCGGACGTGCCCAAGACGGGCTCGGCCGCGGACCTCGCCATCGCGATCGGGATCCTGATCGGGTCGGAGCAGTTCGCGCCGCTGGCCGGCCGGGCCGCGCTCATCGGCGAGGTGTCACTCGGCGGCGAGATTCGAACGGTGCCCGGCCTCCTGCCGATGGTTGCGGCACTCGCTCGGCGTCGAGTCGGCAGGGTCATCGTGCCGGCGGACGGCGCCGCCGAGGCGCGGCTCGTCGACGGCCTCGAGGTCGTGCCGGTCGCGACGCTCGGCGACGCGGTCGACGCGCTCCGAAGGCGGCCGCGCGCGGGCCCCACGCAACCGGCGCGCGTCGAGATGGCGCCGACGTCGGTCGTGAGCGCGACGGCGCCGGCCGTCCCGGCTCTCGCTCCCCTGCTGGCGCCGCCGGACCTGGCGGACGTGCGTGGCCAGATCGAGGCCCGGCGGGCGCTCGAGGTCGCGCTCGCGGGCGGGCACGGGCTCCTGCTCATCGGCCCGCCGGGCACCGGCAAGACGATGCTCGCCCGCACGATTCCGGCGCTCCTGCCGCCGCTGTCCGACGAACAGTCCCTCAGCGCGACGATCGTCGCCTCTGTATCCGGCGAGTCGCCGATCAGCGGCCTGATCCGCCGTCCACCGTTCCGCGCGCCGCACCACACGAGCTCCTATGCGGCGATCGTCGGTGGCGGGTCGCGGCTGGTCCCGGGCGAGGTCACGCGCGCGGACCACGGGGTCCTGTTCCTCGACGAGCTTGCCGAGTTCTCGCGCGACGTCCTGGAGGCGCTGCGCCAGCCGCTCGAGGACGGGCGAGTGACGATCGTCCGCGCCGCGGGCGCTGTCACGCTTCCGGCGCGGTTCCAGCTCGTTGCCGCGACGAACCCGTGTCCCTGCGGCTACGCCGGTGTCGAGAGCCGCTGCGCCTGCCCGCCGCTCGTGCCGGACCGCTACGTCGGCCGGATCTCCGGGCCGCTGCGGGACCGCATCGACGTCTGGGTCACGCTCGCCCGGATGCCCGCTGGGACGATGGTCGGCGGCCTCGAGCCCGAGAGCTCAGCCACCGTTGCCGAGCGGGTCGCGGCCGCCCGGGAGCGGCAGCTCGCACGCCCGGGCGCCCGCCTGAACGCACGGGTGAGCGGCCGCGCGCTCCGCGCGATCTCCGCGCTCCAGCCGACGGCGAGCGAGCGACTCGCCGAGCTGGCGGACGCCGAGCTGCTGTCCGGTCGCGGGACGGAGCGGCTGTTGCGCGTCGCCCGGACGATCGCCGATCTCGCCGCGGCGGGCGCCGTCGAGGTCGAGCACCTGGAAGAGGCCGCGCGATGGCGGCCACCCACGATCCGGGCCTCCCTGGCGCTGGCGGTCTGAGGTGCTGGGCGTGGGCGTCGGGCCCCACGGCGGCGCAGATTCGACCTGGGAGGTCGTGCCGCGGCGGCCTGCGAGGATGGGCCGTGCCGACCGCGATGCGATCGCGGTGCTCCTGTCTGTCCACGGCCTGGGGCCGCTCACCCTCGGCCGGCTCGTCGACAGCCTCGGATCCCCGGCGGCGGTCCTTGACGCCGGCGCGTCCGGCGCCCGCGCGGCTGCCGCGCTCGTCGCCGCCAGCCGCTCCGAGGACGGTGAGTCCCGCTCGATGCCGCTATCGGTCGCGGAGGCGATCGTCCAGGCCGCCGCGCGTCGCGACTCGATCCTCGCGGACGTCGAGCGCGAGGGCCTCCGCGTCGTCGCCCAGGGCGACCCGGACTACCCACCCCGGCTTCTCGCCATCGAGCTTCCGCCTCCGGCGTTGTTCGTTCGCGGCTCGCTCGCGGCGCTCGGCGGCGAGCACGTGGTGGGCGTCGTCGGCACGCGCCGGCCGAGCCCCGCCGGACGCCGGGTCGCGAGTCGCATCGGCACCGCGCTGGCACGAGCGGGGGCGGCGGTCGTCTCCGGGCTCGCGATCGGCATCGACGGCGCGGCCCACGCGGCCGCGGTCGCCGAGCGGAGCCCGACGATCGCGTTCATCGGCGGCGGCCACGGCCGGCTGTTCCCGCCCGCACACGACCGGCTTGCCGATGCGATCGTCGAGGGCGGTGGCGCCGTGATCTCCGAGTACGCGCCGATGGTCGAGCCCTCCAAGGGCACGTTTCCGCAGCGCAACCGGCTGATCAGTGGATCCGCGGATGCCGTCGTGGTCGTAGAGGCCGGTGCGAGCAGCGGGGCGCTCCTGACCGCGTCGTGGGCGCTCGAGCAGGGTCGCGAGTGCTTCCTCGTGCCGGGCTCGATCGATGCGCCGATGTCCGCGGGCTGCAACGGGTTCCTCCGGGAGTGGGCCGGCGCCGCGCGCATCGTGTCCGGCATCCCGCAGCTCCTCGACGACCTCGGGCTCTTCGGCGCGGCCGCACTGGAGCGCCCGACGCCCGCCGAGCGCCCGGCGAGCCCGGGTGGCGTCGTGATCAGCGCTCGCGTGGCGCTGCCCACCGTCCGGTCCGTGCTCTCGGGTCGCGACGACGCCCAGCGCGACGTCGGGGAGGCCATCGTCCACGGTGCGGTCACCGCGGACGAGCTCGTCGCGGTCACCCGGCGCAGCCTCGGCGATGTGCTCGGCGCGCTCACACGGCTGGAAGCGAGTGGCCTGGTTCTCGCCCGCCAGGGTCGCTACGAGCCGCTCGGCGCGCTTGCGGGTGCGAACCCCAAGGCCGCGTGACGGGACCCTCGCGCCCGCAAATCAGCGTGCTATGGTCCCGCCGTGATCCGCGCCATCCTGCATCTCGTGGGCGATCAGCCGCTCGCGGTCGACCTGCTCGAAGAGCCGAAGCCGTCGGACATCGCGATCATCTGCACGAACGTCCGGAGCATCGACGGCAAGCGCCCGGTGATGATCGACTTCACGAGCTCGACGTTCGTCTTCCCGATGGGCATGATCCAATTCGTCGAGATGCCGCCCGCGGCCGCCGAACAGGAGCGGAACGCCGGCCTGATGACGCTGAACGAGCCGGCCGAGCCCGAGGACCTGGAGATCGACGAGGACTTCCTCCGCCGCGTCCGCGAGGCCTGAGCGAGCCTGACCTCTGCCGCCCGTGCGGGCCGGCGAACCCCCGGATGATCGGTGGGTAAGAGACCTGTGCATATACTCCCGCCCGTGCCAAAGCACCTCGTCATCGTGGAATCCCCAGCCAAAGCCCGGACGATCGAGCGTTACCTCGGTGACGACTATCGAGTCCTGGCCTCGTACGGCCATGTCCGCGACCTGCCGGAGAACCCGGGCAAGGGCAAGCTCGGTGTCGACGTCGACAACGGCTTCACGCCGGAGTACGTCGTCGCCGACGATCGCCGCAAGCAGGTCGCCGACATCGAGAAGGCCGCGAAGTCGGCCGATACCGTCTTCCTCGCCACCGACCTCGACCGCGAGGGCGAGGCAATCGCCTGGCACGTGACCGAGGCCGCCCACGTCGCGAAGTCCAAGACGCGGCGGGTGACGTTCTCCGAGATCACCGAGCGGGCGATCAAGGACGCCTTCGCGCACCCCCGCGAGATCGACGCGAACCTCGTTGACGCGCAGCAGGCGCGGCGGATCGTCGACCGGCTCGTGGGCTACACGCTCAGCCCGCTGCTGTCGCGGAAGGTCCGGAGCGGCCTCTCGGCGGGTCGCGTGCAGTCCGTCGCCGTCCGCCTGGTGGTGGAGCGGGAGCGCGAGATCGACGCCTTCGTCGCGCGGGAGTACTGGACCCTCCGGGCGCTCCTCGCAACCGAGCGCGGCGAGGAGTTCGAGGCGGAGCTCGTCAAGATCGACGGTCAGCCCCTGGAGGTTGGCGACGGCGAGACCGCGGACCGGCACGCGGAGGCCCTCAAGGTCGTGAAGCCGCTCGTCACGTCGATCGCCACGAAGAAGCAGAAGCGCAGCCCCGCACCGCCGTTCACGACGTCGACGCTCCAGCAGGAGGCCAGCCGGAAGCTCGGCTTCAGCCCGAAGCGGACGATGTCGGTCGCCCAGCGGCTGTACGAGGGTGTCGACACGCCCGACGGGCACGTCGGCCTCATCACCTACATGCGGACGGACTCCGTCGCCATGGCCGGGATCGCGATGGGCGAGGCCCGCGACGTGATCCGCGCCCGCTTCGGCGAGCCGTACACGATGCCCAAGGGCCGGGTCTACAAGACCAAGTCGAAGGGTGCGCAGGAGGCCCACGAGTCGATCCGTCCGACATCCTTCGGCCGCGACCCCGAATTCGTTGGCCAGCTTCCTGAAGTCGGACGAGCTGCGCCTCTACCGCCTGATCTGGCAGCGGGCTCTCGCGAGCCAGATGGAGGCCAAGGAGCTCGAGACCACGACGGCCGAGCTCGCCGCCGGACCGTACGAGCTCCGGGCGTCGGCAACGCGGGTCCTGTTCGACGGCTTCTCGCGGGTGTACACGGAGGGTCGCGACGACCGCAGTGGCCCGAAGGGCGAGGGCGACGAGGCGGTCGCCGACGACGACGCCGAGGGCCGGCTCCCGGCGCTCAGCGAGGGCGAGACAACCGACGTTCGCGAGGTCACCTCCACCCAGCACTTCACCGAGCCGCCGCCGCGCTTCACCGAGGCCAGCCTGATCAAGGCCCTCGAGGAGCACGGGATCGGGCGCCCGTCGACCTATGCCGCGACGATCTCGACGATCGTCGACCGCGGCTACGTCGTCGTCGAGGAGCGGCGCCTCCATCCCGAGCCGGTCGCGGGGATCGTCACGGACCTCCTGGTCGAGCACTTCAGCGACTACGTCGACGTGGCGTTCACGGCCAAGATGGAGGAAGACCTCGACGCGGTCGCCCGTGGCGAGCGCGCCTGGGTGCCGTTGCTCGAGGCGTTCTATCCGCCCCTCCGCGATCGCGTGGCCGAGGTGCGGAAGAACACCCGCCGGCGCGACTTCACGACCGAGGAGACGGAAGAGGTCTGCTCGCTCGGTCACCCGATGGTCATCCGGCTTGGCCGAAACGGCCGGTTCCTCGCCTGCTCGCTGTACCCGGAGCACAAGGAGTCGCGGCCGCTGCCCGGCGAGGAGCCCGAGGCGCCGGTCCTCGAGGGGACTGGGGAGCCGTGCCCGGAGTGCGGGCTCGGCACCCTCGTCGGCAAGCGCGGGCGGTTCGGACCGTTCGTGGGCTGCGATCGTTATCCGGACTGCGGCTTCATCAAGCGCGAGGGACCGCCACCCCCGCCGCCGCTGGCGTTCGAGGTCGTCTGTCCGAAGAACCAGGACGGGAAGCTGGTCGCGCGGCGCGCGCGCCGGACCGGCAACGTGTTCTTCGGCTGCTCGAACTACCCGAAGTGCGACTACACGACGAACAACGAGCCGGTCGGGGCGGTGCACGACGCCGACGACGGGCCGGTCGCCCGCAAGGGCGGCAAGGCCGAGGGCTACCTCTGCCTCAAGTGCGGCGCGGACATCGAGGTCCCGATGGGGGTCGAGGGACCGGGCCTTGTCGGCCTTCGACTGCCCGGCGGCCCGCCCAACCCGGAGGCGATCGCACCGGGCAGGCGCGGCGGCGGGGGAGGCGGCCGCGGAGGCGCGGGTCGCCGGGGGTCCAATGGCGGCCGGGCGGCGGGCGGCGCCGGAGGTCGACGGCGGGGTACCCGAACCACGCGAACCACGACGCCTGGCTGATGACCTCCCGGGCGTGATCCCGAACCCGCGCACGGCGTAGCCTCTGCGCGTGGGGACCACTGCGGCGTCGGGGGCGCGATCGGCGCTCGATCGGTTCCTCCTGAGCCTGCGCGCGAAGGACGCCTCGGAGCACACGCTTCGCTCCTACGCGACGGGCGTCGGGGGCTACCTCGACTGGCTCGATGAACGCGGCGCCGACTGGCGATCGCCCTCCCGGGCCGACCTTCGCGCCTACCTCGCGAAGCTCGTCGGATCCGGCGCGAGGACATCGGTGAGCCAGCGACTGGGCGCGATCCGGTCGTTCCATCGGTTCGCTGCGCGCTCCGGGCTGGCCGCCGGCGATCCCTGGGGCTCGATCGCCACGCCCCGGCTGCCGCGGCGGCTCCCGAAGGTCCTCGAGATCGACCAGATCGAGCGGCTCCTCGCGGCGATCGATCAGGACGAGGCTGCGGCAGCGGCGGGTCGAGGGCGAGATCCGGCACTTGCCGGGGCGATCGCGATCCGGGATCGGGCGATCGTCGAGGTCGCGTACGCCGCCGGCTTGCGGATCAGCGAGCTCGCCGGGGCGGGCCTGTCGCAGCTCGATCTCCGCCGTGGCGAGATCCGCGTCCTCGGCAAGGGCCGCAAGGAGCGCATCGGGCTGCTGGGGCGGCCCGCGATCGCAGCGCTGGATGCGTACCTGGAGGATGCCCGCGGAGCGCTCCTCGCGCGGCGCCGGGAATCGGGCCCGGAGCCGGAGCAGGTGTTCCTGAACCACGAGGGCGCTGCGATCGGCGTCCGCGGCCTCCGGTTCCGCATCGACCGGCTCTGCCGTATCGCGGGGCTGCCAGAAGGCGTCTCTCCGCACACCTTGCGCCATTCCTTCGCCACGCACCTGCTCGACGGCGGCGCCGACCTTCGGGTGGTCCAGGAGCTGCTCGGGCACGAGAGCCTGGCCACGACCCAGGTCTACACGCACGTGTCGGCCGCGCGCCTCCGCGCCGCCTACGTCGACGCGCATCCCCGCGCTCGCGCCAAGTGACGAGGTGAGCGAGCTCGAGGCCGCGGATCTCGAGATCCCGGAGCGGACGACCGCCAGGTCGCTGGCTCGGGCGGGGCTCGTCGTGTCGGGCGCCTACCTCATTGCCCGGGTCCTGGGCTACATCCGGGTCGTCGTCATCGGGACGACGTTCGGCGCCAGCGCCGAGCTCGACGCGCTTCTTCGCCGCGTTCCGGATCCCGGACCTGATCTTCCAGCTCGTCGCCGCGGGCGCCGTCGCCTCGGCGCTCGTGCCGATGGTCGTCGGGGATGCTCGCCAAGGGCGAGAACGACCACGCCTGGCGCGTCGTCTCGACGATCGCGAACCTCATGGTCGTCGGTCTCCTGGCGTTCGCCGCTGTCGGCGTTCGTGGCGGCGCCGGCCCTCGTGCCGCTCATCGCGCCCGGCTTCGAGGGCGAGCAGCTCGCCCAGACGATCGACCTCACCCGGCTGATGCTCCTCGCGCCGATGTTCCTCGCGCTCGGGGCGACGGCGACCGCGGCGCTCAACGGCACGCAGCGCTTCGCGGCGTCGGCGGTCGCGCCGATCGTCTACGACCTCGCGATCATCGGGGCCGCCGTGATCCTCGCCCCCAGCCTCGGCGTCACCGGCCTCGCGCTGGGCGTCGTCGCCGGCTCGCTCGGCCACCTGCTCGTCCAGGTCCCGCCGCTGCTGCGGGCGGGGTTCCGGTACCTGCCGCGGATCGACCTGAGCGACGCCCAGGCGCGGCTCGCGCTCGCGCTGATGGGCCCGCGGGTCGTCGGGCTTGGGCGTGACGCAGATCACGTTCGTCGTGATGACCGCCCTGGCCACGAACCTGGGGACCGGCGCCGTGTCCGGCCTACACGATCGCGTTCTCGCTGCTCCAGATCCCGCTGGGGGTGATCGGCGTGCCGCTCGGGATCGTGATCTTCCCGTCGCTCGCGCGGGAGCTGGCGGTCGGCCGGACGGACCACTACCTCGAGATCCTCACCCGCTCGCTCCGGATCCTCGCGTTCGTGATGCTGCCGATCACGGCGCTCGGGATGGTCCTCCGGCTCCAGGTGGTCGAGCTGCTGCTCGGCTACGGCAAGTTCGACCGGGCGGCCGTGCAGCTCACGGCGGACACCCTGCTGCTGTTCCTCCTCGGGCTGACCGCGCACAGCGTGATCGCGGTGCTGACTCGAGCCTTCTACGCCCGCCAGGACACGCGCACCCCGATGGTTGCCGCCGTCCTCGCGGTCGCGATCAACACGACGCTGGCGATCGCGCTCGTCGGCAACCTCGGATTGCCCGCGATCGGGCTGTCGATCGCCGCCGCCGCCTGGACGGAGGCGCTCGTTCTCGTGCTCGTGCTCCGCCGCCGCGAAGGCCCGGCCCTCGACCTCCGGGCGCTCGCCTCGGCTTTGCTTCGGATGACGATCGCGGCCGCGCTGGCCGCCGCCGCTGCGGCCGTCGCCGTGTCCGTCCTGTTCGGCGTCCCGAACCTCGGCGCGGGCTTGGACACCAGCGTTGGCGCGAAGGCCTGGGTCCTCGCCCAGGCGGTGGTCGGGACGCTCGTCGGCGGCGCGACCTACGCGCTCGTCACCTGGGTCCTGGGGCGTGCGCGAGCTTCGGACGATCGTCTCCATCCTCGCTGACGTGGCCCGCCGCCGCGGCCGATCATGAGCGCCGTGCCGACCAAGCGCCTCGTGTCGAGTTCCGCGAAGCCACGCCGGACGAGCTCGAGCGGCTGGGACGACCTGACGGTCCGCCCGGCGGGCGGCCACGTCCTGCAGTCGCGGGCCTGGGCGGAGCATCGCGCGACGCGGGGCTGGCAGCCGCGATACCTCGTCGGTGACGATGGCTCGGCGGTCCTCGCGCTGATCCGGCCCTGGCCGGTCGTCGGCGGCGCGAGCGCCTACCTGCCTCGCGGGCCGGTGCCCGACCGAGGGCGCCGACGACGCGATCGCCCGGCTCGATGGTGCAACGCGCTGGCTCGCGGCCGCAGGGCGTCGACGTGGTCGCCGTCGGACGCGGAGGTCGTCGCCGACGGCTACGCCGAGCGGCTCGCGATCCATCGGGTTCGCCCCGATCGAGGAGATCCAGCCGTCCCGCCATCGTCTCTCGGTGCCGCCTCGCCCGAGCACCCCGACGAGGACAAGCTCCTCGAGAACATCTCCAAGTCGACCCGCCAGCGCATCCGGCAGGCGGAGCGCGGCGGGCTGACGATCGTCCGGCACGACGCGACGCCACCCACACCGCGGACGGCCGTTGCCCAGCCATCGCCGACATCGAGTTCGCCAACCCCGTCGGCAAGGTCGACGCCGCGCTGGAGCGCTTCCACGACCTGGCGTCTGCAGACCGCGGACCGCCGCCACTTCGCGCTCGGGAGCCGCGCAAGCTTTCTCGACTGGACAATCCGGGCGTATGCCGCCGGATTCCTCGTCCTGCTCGAGGCGATCGACGAGGCCGGGCTATCGATCGCCGGGCTGATGCTGTATCGCCACGGCAGACGGCTCTCGACCGCGCTTTCGGGCGACCGCGAAGATGCCCGAAAGGAGCATCCCGGCGCGTTCCACCTCCTGCGGTGGCGCGCGCTCCAGGCCGCCGTTCAGGAAGGTGCCTCCGAGCTGGACCTGGGCGGCGTGGACGTCGCGGGCGCGCGCCACGAGCCTCGGGAGGGCGAGTCGATGTTCGGCCTCTACCAGCACAAGCGCTCGTTCGGAGCCGAATGGCTCGAGCTGCCGGGCGCGCACGAGCGCGTGCTTCGCCCATGGCGGTACACGGCCGGCCGGGTCGCGGCGCGGGTCATGCGGGGCCGCGGGTCGAGCGGCGAGCGCACCTGGACCGCCGAGGCCTGGGACGCCTACGTCCGCGCCCATCCGAAGGCCACCTACCTGCAGGTCGAGCCGTGGGCCCACGTCAAGGCCTCGACCGGCTGGTCGCAGGCGCTCGTCGGGGATCCCTCGACCCCCGCCGGACCGGTCGGCGCGCGACTCCTGCACCGAGCGATGCCGGTGCTCCCGTGGCGATTCGCCTACGCGCCGCGCGGGCCCCTGGCGAACGAGTGGAACGAGGTCACGAATGCGGCCTGGCTCGAGTCGCTGCGAGCCGCCGCACGGCCCGGCGGATCGCTACAGCGGACCGCGATCGTTCGGATGGACCCGGAGATCGAGGCCGCGGCGCCGATCGAGGCGGCGCTGCGAGCGAGCGGGTGGCGGCCGGCCCACGACATGCAACCCCGTCGGACGAGGATCGTCGACCTCACCGCCGATGAGGACGCGCTCTGGTCCGACCTCCGGAAGAAGTGGCGCCAGTACGTCAACAAGGCACGCTCGAACGGGATCGTCGTGCGCGACGTCGATCCGGCGGTCGAGACGACCGCGTTCGACACGTTCTACGCCGTGATGCGCGAGGTCTCGAAGCGGACGGCGCTGCCGCTGCGGTCCGCCGCGACCTTCCGCGAGGTCTGGGAGGCCTACGCGCCGACGGGGGAGAGCCGGCTGCTGTTCGCCGAGGACGGTTCGGGCGAGGTCCAGGCCGTGCTGCTGACGGTTCGCTGCGGGTCGCGCGTCGTCGAGCCCTACGGCGGGATGACCGAGGCGGGCGCCGAGTCGCGCGCCAACTACCTGCTCAAGTGGGAGGCGATCCGCTCATCGAAGGAGCGCGGCGGGACGTCGTACGACATGTGGGGCCTGATCGGCTCGGGGATCGACCACTTCAAGGCGGGCTTCGGCGGCCGCGAGGTCGAGTACATCGGCGCGTGGGACCTCGCGCTGTCGCCGGTAGGCGCCACGGCGTTCCGGGCCGCCGAGCGCGGGCGCCAGCTCTACCGGGCCGCGCGGCGCCGGCTCCGAGGCGAGAACCTGGCGCTCCCATCGGGGCCTGCGTCGGATGCATGAGCCGGCCCAGGACCGTCGACCGCTCGAAGAGCTTGTTGCGCGCCTGCGGGCCGAGGACCTGCTCGTCGGCGACGCCCCGGTCTCCGATGGGACGCCGGCGCAGGTCGATGCCGGCGCCCTCGCGATCGTCGCGGTCCGAGACGATTCCAGGAGGGTCGAGCCGGGCGACCTCTTCATCGCCGTGCGCGGGATCCGTGCGGACGGCCACGACTATGTCGCCGATTCGATCGCGCGCGGGGCGATCGCGGTCGCCCTCGAGGAGCCGTTCCGCGAGCTCGCCGTGCCACAGCTCGTGGTCAGGCGCGGGTCCGCGGCGCTCGCATCGGCCGCTGCGTGGTGGTACGGCGACCCGAGCCGCGAGCTGCTGACCGTCGGGATCACCGGCACGAACGGCAAGACCACGACCTCGTTCCTGACGCGGGCCGCACTCGAGGGAACGGGTCTCAGGACCGGGCTCATCGGGACCATCGGGATCCAGGTCGGCGGCGAGCTTCGCCGCAACGAGGAGCCGAACACGACGCCCGGCGCCCTCGACCTCCAGCGGCTGCTGCGCGAGATGGTCGACGCCGGCGAGCAGGCCGTGGTCATCGAGACGAGCAGCCACGGGCTCGCGGCGGACCGCGTAGCGAGCGTCGACTACGACGCCGCGATCTTCACCAACCTGTCGCACGAGCACCTCGACTTCCACGGCACCTTCGAGGCCTACCGCGACGCGAAGCTGAGCCTCTTCTCGCGCCTCCACCGCGAGGCCAAGGGCGGGCGCGACGGCCTCGCGATCATCAACGCGGACGATGGCCACGCCGAAGGCTTCGCGGCGGCCGCGCGCGCCACGGGAGCGAGGGTCATCACGTACGGCGAGGCCGCGAGCGCCGACGTCTGTCTCGAAGGGTTCCAGCCGGACGCCGCGAGGTCCCACCTCCACATCGATGTCGCGGGCCGGCATCGGGACCTGTTGCTCCGGCTCCCGGGCCGGTTCAACGCCCGGAACGCGCTCGCGCCGCTCGCGCTGGCCCATGGCTGGGACCTCGATGTCGACGCGGCCAGCGCGGCGATCGAGCAGCTCTCCGGCGTGCCGGGTCGCATGGAGCGCGTCGACGCCGGCCAGCCGTACGTCGTCGTCATCGATTTCGCCCACACCCCCGGCTCGCTCGAGGCGATCCTCCGGGAGCTGGCTCCGCTGGCCGCCGAGGGCGCCGGGATCATCACGGTCTTCGGCTCGTCAGGGGAGCGCGACGTCGGCAAGCGCCCGCTCATGGGCGAAGCGGTCGCAGGACACTCGCGGCTCGTGATCGTCACCGAAGACGACTCTCGAAACGAGGACCCAGCCTCGATCTTCGAGCAGATCGCCGCCGGTGCCGAGAAGGCCGGCAAGAAGCACGGCGCCGACCTCCTCGTCATCCCGGACCGCCGCGAGGCCATCGGCGAGGCGTTTCGCCGCGCCAACCCGGGCGACGTCGTCCTCCTCGCGGGCAAGGGCCACGAAACCTGGAACATGGGCCCGGCCGGCCCAGAGCCGTGGTCCGATCGTGAGGCCGCCGAAGGACTGTTGCGCGATCAAGTTCGCTGATCGGCCGCTGGTAGACTTTCCGCACGATGGTGGCCCCGCGCACGCGGGCCGACGAGCCCGCCCAGACGGACCCGGCCGCGCGTTCGGCGCGGAAGGGATCGCGACGCGTTGCTCCCGACGGGACTGACGGCTCGCCGCCGAAGCGGCCCCGAACGAAGTCGAACGGGACCGTCAAGTCGAACGGGACCGTCACGAAGGCCGGCAAGGCTCACGCGAACGGCACGACCGCGAATGGCACCAAGGCAGGCGGCACCAAGGCAGCCAGCACGACGCCGGCGGCTGCCACCGCTGCTGCCACGGCCACGCCCGCCGCCACGACGCATCGCAAGCACCCAAGCCCCAAGGCGATGGGCGAGCAGCTCGTCGCACTGATCCGCAAGCACGACGCCGACGCCGACGTGGATGGGATCCGGCGGGCGGTGGACTTCGCGATCGAGGCCCACGGCGACCAGCCCCGTGCCTCCGGCGAGCCGTTCGTCACCCATCCCATCGCGTCGGCGCTGATCCTCGCCGAGCTCGGGATCGATCCGGTCGCCGCACAGGCGGCGGTCCTCCACGACGTCCCGGAGGACACCGAGTACTCGCTGTCCGACGTCGAGGAGCGCTTCGGGAGCGAGGTCGCGCAGCTCGTCGACGGCGTCACCAAGCTCGGCAAGTTCTCGACGCTCAGCCACGAGCAGCAGCAGGCCGAGAACATCCGGAAGATGTTCCTGGCGATGGCGGAGGACATCCGCGTCGTCCTGATCAAGCTCGGCGACCGCCTCCACAACATGCGAACCCTCTCCGCCTTGCCGCCGGAGAAGCAGCTCCGGATCGCCCGGCAGACCCTCGAGATCTACGCGCCGCTCGCCGAGCGGCTCGGGATCTGGCAGATCAAGTGGGAGCTCGAGGACCTCGCGTTCAAGACCCTCGAGCCCGAGCGCTTCCGGGAGCTCGCGAAGCTCCTCGACACCCGTCGAAAGGGCCGCGAGAGCTACATCGACCGGGCGATCGACGAGCTGACGCCGCGGCTGAAGGCCGCCGGAATCGAGGCCGACCTCCAGGGCCGGCCGAAGCACATCTACAGCATCTGGAAAAAGATGCAGCGCAAGTCCGCCGAGTTCGGTGAGATCTACGACGTCTACGCCATCCGCATCCTCGTCGACGACGTCCGCGACTGCTACGCCGCACTCGGGATCGTGCACGCACTGTGGCGCCCGATCCCCGGCCAGTTCGACGACTACATCGCCGTGCCGAAGAACAACCTCTACCAGTCGCTCCACACCGCGGTCATCGCGATGGACGGCAAGCCCCTCGAGATCCAGATCCGAACGCTCGCCATGCACCAGGTGAGCGAGGTCGGGATCGCGGCCCACTGGCGGTACAAGGAAGGCTCCAAGGCCGAGCGCGAGTACGACGCCAAGCTCGCCTGGCTGCGCCAGCTCATGGACTGGCAGCGCGACGTGAGCGACGCCACGGAGTTCGTCGAGGGCGTCAAGCTCGACATCTTCCAGGACCAGGTCTTCGTCTTCACCCCGAAGGGCGAGATCAAGGACCTTCCGGCGGGCGCGACGCCGCTCGACTTCGCCTACCGGATCCACACCGACGTCGGCCACAAGACGATCGGCTCCAAGGTCAACAACCGCCTCGTCCCGCTCGACTACCGGCTCAAGAACGGCGACATCGTCGAGATCGTCACGACGCGCGCCGGCCACGGTCCCTCGCGCGACTGGCTGAACCTCGTCCGGACCTCCCACGCCCGCGAGAAGATCCGGCAATGGTTCAAGCGCCAGGAGCGCGACGAGAACATCGTCCACGGACGTGAATCCCTCGATCGCGAGCTCCGGCGGCTCGCGCGGACGTCGTCCGCGCAGGTCGGCCAGGACCGGATCCTCGAGGTCGTCCGGCAGCTGAACTACGAGACGATGGACGACTTCCTCGCGGCCATCGGGTATGGCGCGGTGAGCGCGCAATCGGTGGTCATGCGGCTCGGTGTCGCCGACGACACCCACGTCGCGCTCCCGTCGATCGCGCCGCCGCCATCGCCAACCCGCGCCGGTGGTGTGCGAGTGAAGGGCGTCGGCGACCTGCTGGTCCGCTTCGCCCGGTGCTGCCACCCGATCCCGGGCGACCCGATCCAGGGCTTCATCACCCGCGGCAAGGGCGTGACGGTTCACCTCCGCACCTGTCCCACCGTCCTCAACGAACGCGAGGTCAGTCGCCTCATCGACGTGGAGTGGGAGTCGGCCCCGCAGCAGACCTACCCGATCGCGGTTCGCGTCGAGGCCTATGACCGCACGGGCCTCCTCAGCGACATCACCCAGGTGGTCGCGGAGGCGAAGGTCAACATCCTGGCCGCCGACGTTTCCGTGGGGCCGGACCACTCGGCGGTCGTTCGGGCGACCCTCGAGGTCGCGTCGGTCAGCCAGCTCGCGCGCGTCCTCGGCCGGATCGAGCAGCTCAAGGACGTGACCTCGGTCCAGCGCGACCTGGGCTGATCGCGTGACGCGCCACCGCCTCCAGCGCCTGGCGACCCTGCTCGCCGTCATCGCGATCGTCGTCGCCCTCGCGGTCGCGGCCCTGGCCGCATTCGGGGATCCCCGGTTCACCCTGCCGCTCGACCTGGTCACCGTCGGCTTCTTCGGCATCGTCACGCTGTTCTCCGTGACAGGCGCCCTGATCATCCAGCGCCGGCCGTCCACCAAGGTTGCGTGGCTGATGATCTGGCTGGGGCTGGGGGTCGGGTCGGGCCTGTTGCTCTTCGCCTACGGCGTGAACGGCATGCCGCCGGCGGCGCCCCTGCCATTCGCACTCGAGGCGCTCCTGGTCTCGCAGCTGTTCTTCACGCCGGCGATCGGTGGCGCGACCATCTTCATCCTGCTGCTGTTCCCGACCGACCGCCTCGTCTCGCGCCGATGGGGCATCGTCGGGTACGTCGGTCTCGCCGGCGTGGTGATCGGGAACCTGAGCGCGCTCGTGCGTCCCGGGGCGATCGACGCGGAGACCGTCCCGGGGGTGCAGAACCCGAACGCGGCGCCGCCGGAGCTGGCCGGCGTCGTGGAGCTCGGGTTCGTGCTCGGCAACCTGCTGCTGACGATCGCCCTGGTGCTGGCGAGCATCTCGCTCGTGGTGCGCTATCGGCGCGCCGATCCCATCGAGGCCGCGCAGATCCGGTGGCTGGCGCTCGTCGCCGTCGTGGTGGCCGTCTGCTTTCTCGTGACAACCGTGCTGACCGGGCCGGTTGCCGATCTGGCCTTCGGAGCCGGCCTGATCGCCCTCGCCGGCATGCCGATCGCCATCGGCATCGCGATCACCCGCTATCGGCTCTACGACATCGATCGGCTCATCAACCGGGCGCTCGTCTACGGCTCGCTGACCGCCATCCTGGCGGGGACCTTCACCGCCGCGGTCGGGCTGGCGCAGCGGATCTTCGTCGCGCTCACCAACGAGACGTCCGACGCGGCCCTCGTCGGCGCGACGCTGGTTATCGCGACCCTCTACGCGCCCCTGCGGAAGCGGCTCGAAGCGGTCGTCGACCGCCGCTTCAAGTTCGATGAGGCGCGATTTGGTGGCTACCGCGACGAGCTCTCGAAGTACCTGGCCCTGACCGATCCCGCGCGTGCGTCGCGGCGCCTGCTGGACGAGGCGATTCGTGAGCTCGGCGCGGTCGGCGGGGCGATCCTCGATCGAACGGGCAAGGTGGTTGCCTCGGGCGGCGCCTGGCCGTCGGAGCCGGTGGTCCGCATCGACATCCCGGGCCGGCGAGGGGCGGGTGCGGGTCATTCGGTCCTGGTCGTCGGGCCGCGCGCCAATGGCCGAGAGCACGATCAACGACGCGTCGAGGCCCTCACGGAGGTCGTGGGCCTCGCAGGTGCCGCGATGGCCCGGGGCGGGCCCGAAGCCTGAGCGCCGTTCGGCGGTTCCCACGCCGGTAGACTCGGGGCGCATGCCCACGTTCCGAGCCCCCAGGGGCACGCGCGACCTCCTGCCGCAGGATCGGATCGCGCTCACGCGCCTCGAGCGGCTCGGCTCGGACCTCGCGCAGCGCTACGGCTACCACCCCATCGCGACGCCCCTGTTCGAGCAGGTCGCGGTGTTCGAGCGAGGGATCGGCGAGGTCACCGACGTCGTCGAGAAGGAGCTCTTCCTCCTGGCCCCGCGCGAGGAGGACGGCGAGCGCTGGGCGCTTCGGCCCGAGCCGACGGCCGGGATCGTGCGGGCCTACGTCCAGCACGGCATGCACTCATGGCCCCAGCCGGTCAAGTTCACGACGACCGCGGAGATGTTCCGCTACGACCGGCCCCAGGCCGGGCGCTACCGATCGTTCTGGCAGTTCGATGTCGAGGCCATCGGCGATCCCGGGCCGGCGGTCGACGCCGAGATCATCGAGCTGGCCTCGCGGTTCTATCGATCCGCCGGACTGACGGACTTCACGATCCAGCTGAACTCCGTCGGCGATCCGGTGTGCCGACCGGCGTACGTCGCGGAGCTCGAGGCCTACTACCGGTCCCACGAGAAGGAGCTGCCGCCACTCGAGCGCGCCCGGCTCGAACGGAACCCGCTGCGGATCCTCGACTCGAAGGACCCGTCCATCGCGGCCCTGAACGCGGCGGCACCCAAGGCGATCGATCGGCTGTGCGACGCCTGCGCCGCCCATTTCGCGGCCGTTCGCGAGCACCTCGTGGCCCTCGGCGTGGAGTACTCGCTTGAGCCGACGCTCGTCCGCGGCCTGGACTACTACACCCGGACGGCGTTCGAGATCTTTCCTGCCGGCGCCACGGGCCAGCAGTCGGCGATCGGCGGCGGCGGTCGCTACGACGGGCTGGTCGAGCTGCTGGGCGGCCGCCCGACGCCCGGGATCGGGTTCGGGCTCGGGCTGGACCGTGTGCTCCTCGCGCTGCGGGAGCAGGGCGGGGGACCCAGCGAGATCGACGCGCCGGAGCCCGCGCCGGTCGCGGTCGTCGTCGGCACCGATCCCGACGACACCGTCACCCGCCTTCGGATCGCCACGGAGCTGCGGGCGGCGGGCCTCGCGGCCCGCGCGGAGCTCGGGCCGTCGGAAGCTCGGCAAGCAGCTCGAGGCGGCGGCCCGCGACGGCGCGCACTTCGCGGTGATCATCGGCGACGAGCTCGCCGGCGGCCACGTCCAGCTGCGTGACCTCGAGGCTGGGACGCAGCGCCCGGTGCAGGTAGCGGGTCTCGCTCGCGAGCTGCAGCGAGCCTCAAAGGCACACCGTCACGGGCTCGCGGCAGGCGAGGCGACGGCCAGCGGGGCCGTGAACGAGGACGCCTGAGCGACCTCAGTCGCGGCGGTTGAAGGCCACCACCGCCGAGCCGAGCAGGAGCGTCCCGAGCCCGCTGATGATCGCGATCTCCTCGCCGAGCGTGACCACGTGGTCGCCGATCGTCACGCCGATCCCCGGCAGCGGACCGAGGAAGATCTGGCGGATGGCGTCGACGCCGTAGGTCAGCGGGTTCAGCTTCGAGATCACCGCCAGCCAGTCGGGCACGTTGTCGACCGGGAAGAAGACGCCGGCCAGGAAGATCAGCGGGAAGATCAGCAGCTGGATGACCAGCTGGAAGCCCTGCTGGCTCGTCATGAACGAGGCGATCAGGATCCCGAGGCCGGACAGGCCCAGGGACAGGATCACGATGACCGGGATAAGCCCGAGGATGATCCCGAGGTTGAGGTCGACACCGAGGAACGGCGCGAGGACGAGCATCAGGAGGACCTGCAGCAACCCCGTGACGGTCGCGCCGATGGCCTTCCCGAGGACGATCCCCGTCCGCCCGATCGGGGCGACCAGGATCTCCCGCAGGAACCCGAACTCGCGGTCCCACACGACGGACACGCCGGCGAACAGGGAGCTCGTGAGCACCGACTGGGCCACGATCCCGGGGTACATGAAGGCGATGAAGTCCACGCCCGGCGCGAGCGAGCCGATGATCTGCCCGAAGCCGGCGCCGAAGATGACGAGGAACATCAGCGGGAAGGCGAGGCTCGACACGATTCGCGAGCGCTCGTTCACGAACCGCAGCAGCTCGCGGTAGGCGACCACCCATGTTCCGCGGAAGACCTCGCTCACGGCGCCCTCACCGTCCGAAGCGCCCGGCGTTGGCCAGGAGCTGCTGCTTGGCGTCGAGCTCGGCGTCCCGGATCTCGCGACCGGTCAGCGTGAGGAACACGTCGTCGAGGCTTGGGCGGCTCAGGCTGACCGTCTCGATCGGCTGGGGGAACGACCGGATGAACTCGGGCAGGAACGAGTCGCCCTGGGCGATGTGGAACCGGATCGAGCCGTCGCGAGCCAGGGCCTCGACGCCGTAGCGCTCCTTGACCGCGGCGAGGCCCGCGTCCATGTCCGGCGTCGAGAACGTGATGAGGTCGCCGCCGATCGAGCGCTTCAGGCCGTCCGGCGTGTCCAGCGCGACGATCTTCCCGGTATCGATGATCGCGATCCGGTTCGCGAACTCGGCCTCGTCGAGGTACTGCGTCGTCAGGAAGATCGTGAGGTCTTCCGCCTCGCGCAGCCGCAGCAGGTAGTCCCAGATATGGCGCCGCGTCTGGGGGTCGAGACCGATCGTCGGCTCGTCGAGGAAGAGCACCTTCGGGTGGTGCAGGAGACCGCGCGCGATCTCGAGCCGGCGCTTCATGCCGCCGGAGAACGTCCGCACCCTGCCCGACTTGCGGTCCCAGAGCTCGACCATCGTCAGGAGCTCCTTGATCCGCGGCTCCCTGACCTCTTTCGGGACGGCGTAGGCGAAGGCGTGGAAACGGAGATTTTGCTCCGCGGTCAGGTACTCATCGAGCGTCGTCTGCTGGAACACCAGCCCGATCGAGCGGCGGACGTCGCTCCTCTGGCGGTCGATGTCGAAGCCGTTGACCGTCGCCGTGCCCGACGTGGGCTTCAGGAGCGTGCAGAGCATGTTGATCGTCGTCGTCTTGCCGGCGCCGTTCGGGCCCAGGAAGCCGAAGACCTCGCCGCGGTTGACGTCGAACGACACGTCGTCGACGGCCGTGAGCTTGCCGAACTCGCGACGAAGGGAGCGGACCTCGATGATGCTTTCGGGCACGGCCGTCGATGGTATGCCGGGTCAGGCGAGGTCGCCGGTGCGGCAGGCGCCGGTCTGGCTAGGCCAGGCCCCCCATGTCGTCCCGCGAGGGTTGCGGCACCGACCACTGTCGAGGCTCGATCGGGCCCGCCTGGATCCAGGTCGGGCTGAGGCGGCGCCGGATTCGCAGCCCGGCGGCCTGCAGCTCCGCCTCGAGCTCGCGCTCCGACAGGACCCTCGCCGTGAACGGCTGCCGCACCTCCCGGCCACCGACGTCGTAGACGGAGACGGCCGAGACGAACGGCGGGTCGCGCTTGACGCTGGTCATCCCGACCTCGGCCCCCGGCGTCGGCGACGTGGCCTCCGCGGTCTCCGCCCAATCGACGGGGTGGTGCTCGACGAGGACGTCGCAGTCGCCGACGAGGTGCCGGCACGCCGCGCGAAGGTAGGCGCGCCGGAGCGCCTCGTCCGGCGTGTTCACCAGGTGGCTGCCCAGGATCACGAAGACGAAGAGCCGGCCCGCGTCGAGCCGATCGACCTCGGCCGCGGGGAGGTCGGGGTCGATGACGGCCTGGATGACGGTTCGAAAGCGCAGGCCGAGCTCGCGCAGCGAAGCGAGCGCGCGACCGGCGCCGGCGGTTCCATGGAGGGTCGAGGCCCCGTGGATCGAGCCAGGCATGAGCTCGGGCGATTCGCCGAGCAGCCGCCGGCGTCGGATGAGGAGCGCAGCCTTCGCGGTCACGACGCCGATACCATACCCGGGCCATGCCGCCGACCAGCCCATCGAGCGCGTTCGCGAGCCCTTACCGCACGCACACCTGCGGCGAGCTGCGGGCGTCCGACGAGGGCATCGAGGCCCGCCTCTCCGGATGGGTCAACCGGCGCCGCGACCAGGGCGGGCTGATCTTCCTGGACCTGCGGGACCGCGACGGAATCACCCAGGTCGTGGTCGATCGCACGGACGCGCCGGAGGCCCACGCGGCCGCCTCGCGGATCCGGTCCGAGTTCGTCGTGACGATCGTCGGGAAGGTCGCGAAGCGCCTCCAGGGCACCGAGAACAAGCGCCTCCCGACGGGCGAGGTCGAGCTCCAGGTCACCGAGGTCACGATCCTCAACGAGTCGAAGACGCCGCCGTTCTACGTCAACGACCCCGACGCGCAGATCGACGAGTCGCTGCGGCTCAAGTACCGCTACCTCGACCTCCGCCGCCCGGCCATCGCGGGACGCCTGGCCTTGCGCAGCCGCCTCGTCCACGCGATCCACGCCGCGCACCAGAACGCCGGGTTCCTCGAGGTCGAGACCCCGGACCTGGTGAAGGCCACGCCCGAGGGTGCTCGCGACTTCCTGGTGCCGTCCGGCTCCGGCCCGGCGAGGTCTACGCCCTGCCGCAGAGTCCGCAGCAGCTCAAGCAGCTGCTGATGGTCGCGGGGATCGATCGCTACTACCAGATCGCCCGCTGCTTCCGGGACGAGGACCTCCGCGGCGACCGCCAGCCGGAGTTCACCCAGTACGACATGGAGATGAGCTTCGTCGACGAGGCCGCGGTCATGGACTTCGTCGAGGCGATGCTCATCGAGGTCTCGCAGGCGGTCGTGCCCGATCGTCCGATCCTGCAGGTCCCGTTTCCTCGGCTCACCTATGCCGAGGCGATGGATCGCTACGGGTCAGACAAGCCGGACCTGCGCTTCGGGCTGGAGATGGTGAATCTCGCTTCCGCCCTGGTCGATGCCGATGGCAAGCCGGCATCCGGGTTCCGCGTCTTCGACGAGACCCTGGCCGGTGGCGGCGTCGTGAAGGCGATCGTGGTCCCGGGGCTGGGCGGGGCGTCACGGCGCGAGACCGACGAGCTCACGGAGGCTGCGCGTCGCTACGGCGCCGGTGGCCTCGCGCACCTGGCCGTCGAGGACGCCGGGTCGGTGAAGGGACCGATCGCCAAATTCCTGGGGGAGGACGGGGCGGAGCGGCTGGTGAAGCACGCCGGCGCGGGTCCCGGCGACCTCGTCCTGATCGTCGCGGACAGCGCCAAGGCCACCAACGACGTCCTCGGCAAGCTCCGCGCCGACATCGGCGCCAGGCTCAAGCTTGCCGACGAGAACGTCCTGGCCTACGAGTGGATCACCCGCTTCCCGATGTACGAGTGGGACGCCGAGAACGAGCGCTGGCATGCGACCCACAACCCGTTCTCCGGCGTGCTCCCGGAGGACGAGAAGCTCCTCGTGACCGCCGATGGGGACCCGTACCGCCCCTCGCCTCGAGACCCGGCCGGCCAGGCCCGGGCGATGCAGTACGACATCGTGCTCAACGGCTGGGAGCTCGGCGGCGGTTCCGTGCGGATCTGGAAGCGCGACCTGCTCGAGAAGAGCTTCGCCCTCCAGGGCCACAAGCTCGAGGACATGCGGGAGAAGTTCGGGGCGATGCTCGAGGCGTTCGACTACGGCGCGCCGCCGCACGGCGGGATCGCGCTCGGCATCGATCGCTGGGCGGCGCTCTTCTCGAACCAGGTGAACATCCGCGAGGTGATGGCCTTCCCCAAGACCCAGTCCGGCACGGACCTCATGCTCGAGGCACCGTCAACACCCGAGCCGGAGCAGCTCGAGGAGCTCGGCCTGCGGTTCGTCGGCAAGCGCGCGCCCGCACCCGATGCGCCGCCCGACGCTGATGCGCCGCCCGACGCCGGTGCGGAGCCCCAGGGCTGAGCGACCCGGCGGCCCTGTCCCTCGGCTTCCTGGAGCCCATCGCGCGACGGCCGCGGCTCGCGGCGCTGGTCGGGGCGATGTGCATCGCGTTCTCGGGCATCTTCTATCGCTACGCGGAGGTCACCCCCGCGACGGCCACGGTCTTCCGCTGCCTCTACGGGCTGCCGATCCTCGCCCTGGTCGGGTGGTGGGAGCACCGGCGCTACGGCGCGCTGCCATCCCGGGCCGTATGGCTGGCGATCGTCGCCGGCGTGTTCTTCGCCGGCGACCTGCTGTCGTGGCACCACGCGGTCGACGCGGTCGGCGCGGGTCTCGCCACCGTGCTCGGGAACCTGCAGGTGCTCGTGGTCGGGCTCGTCGCGTGGGTCGCGTTCGGCGAGCGGCCGCCGCGGCCGGTGCTGTACGCGCTGCCGATCGTGCTCGTGGGCGTGATTCTCATCTCCGGCCTGATCGGGACGGGCGCCTACGGGGCAGATCCACCGCTCGGTGTCACCCTTGGCCTGTTCACGGCGCTCTGTTACGCGGGCTACCTGCTCATCATTCGTCGAGGGTCCAATGATCTCCGCCGCCCCGCCGGCCCCGTCGCGATCTCGACTGCCTCGACCGCGGTCGTGGCGATCGTGGCCGGCGCGCTCCTCGGGGAGCTCGACCCGATCCCGGCCTGGCCGAGCCACGGCTGGCTGGCGCTGGTTGGGATCACCTCCCAGTCGATCGGCTACCTCGTGATCTCGATCTCGCTGCCGCGCCTGCCCGCCGCCCTGGTCTCGATCATCCTGCTCGCCCAGCCCGTCGCCACGGTGGTCCTCGCCCGGGTCATGCTCGATGAGCAGCCCTCGATCGAGCAGCTCCTCGGCGTCTCGCTCGTTGTCGCCGGGATCGGCGTGGCGACGCTGCCGATCGCTCGCATTCGCGACCGAGCCAGGACGGCCCTGGCATGACGTCCGGTCCACCGCTCATCGGGCAGGATCCACCGGATTCCTCGACCCTCGAGGGCCGGGCGTCGCTCGGGCTCAAGGTGCTTGCCGCCCTGAACGGCTTCGCGGTAGTCCTGGGGTTGATCTCGTCGAGCGTCCCGACGGCGCAGCTGTGGAGGTTCTCCTTCAGCATCGCCTCGGGGCTCATGATCGTTCTGTTCGTCATCGAGGCGCGCGGTCTCGATCGTTGGCGCCCGTGGGCCGTCGCCCTCGTGCGTCCATTGCTCATCCTGCTCGCGATCGCGGGGGCGTACCAGTTCGTCGTCACGATCCTCGACGGGCGATTTCGGATCCCATTCGACGTCGCCATCGCCGTCTGGGCGCTGTCCAGGGGCTTCCAGTCGGCACCGAAGCCCGGTCTCTCGGGGCAAAGCCTCGGTGCGCTCGGCGGCGCCGTCCTGCTGACCGGCGTCATGGTGTTCGCGCAGCCGCTCTTCGATTGGGGCGGGGCGCTCGATGTCCGGGAGCCGGACCTGCACACGACCATGGCGGTCGACTGCGGCACGGCCGATGCCTCGAACACCGTGCCTCCCGTGATCACGATCACCTATGACTGGTCGTGGACGAACGCATCCCCGCTCCCGGATGGCTCCGACGAGATCGTCATCGGCTGGGACGGGGATGACAGCCTCGGGCGGCCGCTCTACCTGATCGGCCCGACCCCGGACACCGAACGGGGGCTCAGCGCGGGTCTGTTCGGCTACCCGAGCGAGGCGATGGCTAAGGTGATCCGCGCCGAGTCCCGCAGCGCCTGGCAGTGGGCCGTCGTGCTCGGCGAGCGGGGCTATGCGCCGGGCCACCTTGTCTTCACGTTGCAGCGCACCCGGGATGCCCCGCCCGATCCCCAGCCGGAAGTGATCAAGGCCTCGTACACCCATCTCGGCCTGTGGCGCCAGGACGTCCCTGCCGTTACCTGCGCCTGGTAGGGACGCCGCCACGCCGAGCCGCCCGTGGGACAATCCCGCGACCCATGAGTGAGGAGTTGCGGACGCGCGCGCCGATCAACGCTGCCGCGCCGGAGCTCGGATCCGAGGTCCGGGAGCACCTCCGGAATCTCGCCATCGTCGCCCACGTCGATCATGGCAAGACGACCCTCGTCGACGCGATGCTCCGCCAGACCGGCGCCTTCCGGGCCAACGAGACGCTCGTGGATCGCGTCCTCGACTCGGGCGATCTCGAGCGCGAGAAAGGCATCACCATCCTGGCCAAGCAGACGACGGTCGACTACGACGGCGTCCGCCTGAACATCGTCGACACGCCCGGCCATGCGGACTTCGGTGGCGAGGTGGAGCGGTCACTCCTGATGGTCGATTCGGTGCTGCTCCTTGTGGACGCGGCGGAGGGCCCGCTGCCCCAGACGCGGTACGTCCTCCAGAAGGCGATGGCCCGCCGCCTGCCCGTTGTGGTCGCGCTCAACAAGATCGACCGCTCGGACGCGCGACCCGCCGAGGTTCTCGACGCGGTCTACGAGCTGTTCATCGATCTCGGGGCCGACGACGACCAGATCGACTTCCCGGTCCTGTACACGAACGCCAAGGCCGGCACCGCGACGCCCGATCTCGCGACCTCGGGCACCGACCTTCGGCCGCTCTTCGAGAAGCTGGTCGAGGTCACCCCGCCGCCGCGCCACACGCCCGGGCATCCTCTCCAGCTGCTCGTGACCAACCTGAGCGCCAACGAGTACGTCGGGCGGATGGCCGTCGGGCGGATCCGGAACGGCACGATCCGGATGGGCCAGCGGATCACGGTCGTGCGCGAGGAGGCGGACGACACGGCGGGCACGGTCGAGCCGGGCCGCACGGTCACGATCACCGGGACGGTCACCGCCCTGCAGACCGCGCACGGCATCGACCGGGTCGACATCGAGGAGGCCGGCCCCGGCGACATCGTCTCGGTCGCAGGCCTGCCCGACGTCACCATCGGCGACACGCTCACCGAGCCCGGCGACCCGCGGCCCCTGCCGCGGCTGGACGTCGACAGTCCGACGCTGCGCATGACATTCGGCGTCAATACCTCGCCGCTGTCCGGCAAGGACGGGAAGTACGTCACGAGCCGGCAGATCAAGGCGCGCCTCGATCGGGAGATCCTGGGCAACGTCTCGATCGAGGTCTACCCGACGTCGACCGGCGACACCTTCGAGGTCCGCGGCCGCGGCGAGCTGCAGCTGGCCGTCCTCATCGAGCAGATGCGGCGCGAAGGGTTCGAGCTGACCGCCTCGCGGCCGGAGGTGATCCTCCGCGAGACCGCTGACGGCGTCCAGGAGCCGTACGAGCGGATCACCGTCGACATCCCACCGGAGTTCATCGGGCCGGTGCAGCAGGCCCTCGCCGGCCGCAAGGGCCGCCTCGAGCAGATGACGACCGACGCCGATGGCCGGGTCCGCCTCGAGTACGTGCTGCCGGTTCGCGGCCTGATCGGCTACCGCGGACAGCTGCTCACTGAGACCCGCGGCACCGCGCTCCTCCACCAGATCGGCGAGGGCTACGGTCCCTGGGCCGGCGAGGTCACCCATCGCACCGCCGGCGTCCTGGTGAGCGACCGCACCGGCGTGACCAACGCCTACGGCCTCTTCAACCTCCAGGAGCGGGCCGAGCTGTTCATCGGCGCCGGGGTCGAGGTCTACGAGGGGATGATCGTCGGCGAGAACAGCCGCTCCGGCGACATGGACGTGAACCCGGCGAAGGAGAAGAAGCTCACCAACATCCGGACCCACTCCCATGACGAGGCGCTCCGCCTGACTCCGCCGCGGCCGCTGACGCTCGAGGCGGCGCTGGAGTTCATCGCCGAGGACGAGCTGGTGGAGGTCACGCCCTCGTCGATCCGGTTGCGCAAGCGGCTGCTCCCGAAGCACGAGCGGGAGCGCGAGCGCGGCCGGGCGTTCGACCGCGAGCGTATGGAGCGCGAGGAAGCGCCGGCGTGAGCGCAATACCGGCGGCCACGTTCGGCGCCGGCGCCGCCGACGCCGCCGACGCTGTCACCGGCCTTGCGCGGATCGAGCGCGTACGTGCCTTCGACCTCGCTCGCGGCCTCGCGATCGTCTTCATGATCGGCGTCCACGTCCTGTGGCACTGGGGCGCCCCGGACACCTGGACCAGCCCGATCGGCCAGGTCATCAGCTTCCTCGGCGGCCCGACCGCGGCGCCGGTGTTCATGTTCCTGATGGGCGCGTCGCTGGCGTTCTCGTCGCGGACGTCGTTCCGGTCGCTTGCCGTCCGCGGGCTGTGGCTGCTGTGGCTCGGGTACCTGCTGAACTTCCTCCGGGGCGTCATCCCGGCGTACCTCGGGCTGCAGACCGGCGTCGTGACCGCGGAGCAGATCGCGCCGTTCACGCTGCCGTGGCTCGCAACGACGGTCGACGTCCATCACATGGCGGGGCTGTCGCTCATCGGGATCGCCGCGCTTCGAATCGGGACCGGCCGACCGGGCTGGCTCTGGCTTGCGCTCGCGGCAGTCATCGTGGCGACCGGGCCCTTCGTCAGAGGGCTGGAGTTCGGGACGCCGCTCCTTGACGGCCCGCTCACGCCGGTGCTGAGTGGCGCCCCGAACGTGTACTACGCCCTCGTGCCCTGGGTTGCCTTTCCGCTCGTTGGCGCGGTCTACGGCACGGCCATGGCGAAAGCCGGCGACGCGCCTGGCGGGCGCGTCCGCGTCTTCCGCTGGGGCGCCCTGCTCGGGGTCGGGCTGTGCGTCGCCGGCGTCGCCCTCTTCACGTTCGCCCCACCGACCTTCGACGTGAACACCTACTGGCGGATGCCGCCCTCGTACTTCATCGCGATCACGGGCCTGGTCCTCGTCTGGCTCTGGGGCTGCGACCTCGTGGTTCGGCACGTGCGTGCGAATCACGCCTTCACCTTCCTGTACGGCTGGAGCGCGAACGTCATCGCGATCTACTTCACCCACTGGGTCGTCGTCGGTTGGGGGGTCGGCGTCTTCGGGTTCCGGAGCCAACCGCTCGAGGGTGCGCTGATCGGGATCGTCGTCGCGATCGTCGCGACGGCGCTGCTCGCCCGGTTCGCGATCGGGCTGGAGACGCCGCGATGGCTGGAACGCCGAATTCGGGCAGTCTCCGACGCCGGCCGTGACCACCGCGCAGGGCCCCGAGCGGGCCGGCGAGACCGCCTGATCGGCACGGCCTCTGGCATACTCCCGCTTCCCCTGCGACCTGAGGAGCCTTCAACCATGCGTTCACTCGTCATCACGAGCGTGACCCTGCTCGGCGCGATGGCCATTGCGGCCTGTTCTGCGCCGGCCGCGACCGGCGGCCCTGGCGCCGGCACGAACCCGCCGGCCGCCACCCCAGGCGCACAGGAGACGACACCGGTCCTGGCCGGGGAGGCCTGCTCGTACTTCACTGCGGAAGAGGTGGGCGCCATCGTCGGGACGGTCCCGGTCAAGGTCGAGGAGCGGGCCGGTCGCGGCGACTGCGATTACTTCATCAACGCGGCCGGGGATGCAAAGATCAACGTCGGGTTCTTCGAATGGGCTGCCGATGGAGCGTCCAACTTCGAGGCGACCAAGGCCCTGGGAACCCCGGTGGCCATCGACCTCGGCGACGAGGCCTTCTCGGTCTACAACGAGAGCATCGGGACGGTCGTCGCCGTGCACGCCGGCGACAGCCTGATCACGGTGCAGGCCTTCAACACCGGCGACCAGGCCGCGCAGCTGGAGCAAGCCACGAAGCTGGCAGAGGGCTTCTACAACAAGATCTAGCCCGCCGCGGCGACCCTCGACCTGGGCGCGCCGGTGGCCCGCCCTACAATCCCGAGCGTGTCGATCTACCTCGATCACGCGGCCACGACGCCGCTGCGGCCCGAGGCGCTCGAGGCCATGCTCCCGTTCCTCGGCGCCGAATTCGGCAATCCGAGCTCGCCCCATTCGTACGGACGGCGTGCGCGGATGGCGCTCGACGAGGCCCACGAGCGGATCGCTGCCCAGATCGGCGCCGGGCCGCGCGAGGTCATCCTCACCAGCGGTGGCACGGAGGCGCTGAACCTCGCGCTGAAGGGCGCCGCGTGGGCGGGGAAGGGCCGCGGCCATCGAATCGTCACCAGCGCCGTCGAGCACCACGCGGTGCTTCACCCGCTCCAGCACCTCGAGAAGTTCGGGTTCGAGATCGTCGAGCTGCCGGTCGATCGCTACGGGCGGGTGGATCCGGATCACGTCGCGGCGGCGCTGAACGAGCGGACGACCCTCGTCGCGATCCAGCTCGCGAACAACGAGGTCGGCACCCTCCAGCCGATCAGCGCGATCTCGAAGGTCGTCCGCGAGAAGGGCCCGAAGGCCTGCCTGTTCGCCGTCGATGCGATCGCCGGGGCCGCGTGGCTCCCGATCGACGTCATGGAGCTCGATGTCGACATGCTCGCGCTCGCGAGCCACAAGCTCGACGGCCCCAAGGGCATGGGCGCGCTGTATCTCAAGAAGGGCACCCACATCCTCGCGCAGCAGCAGGGCGGGACCCAGGAGCGATACCGCCGGGCCGGCACGGAGGACGTCGCCGGGGCCGTCGGGTTCGGCGTCGCGTTCGCGCTGGCCGTCGAGGAGCGCGAGGCGACGTCCAAGCGAGTGAAGCGGCTGCGGGATCGCCTGAAGGCGGCGGTCCTCGCGGAGGACGGCGTCGAGCTGACCGGCCACCCGCGCGAGCGGCTGCCGAACCTGCTGTCCGTGGTGGTCGGCGACGCCGACGGGGCATCGATGGTCGTGAAGCTCGACCTCGAGGGCCTCGCCGCGTCGGTCGGCTCGGCCTGCACGACGGGCTCGACCGATCCATCCCACGTCCTGACGGCCCTCGGCTACCCGGACGACGAGGCCCGCGGCTCGCTGCGCCTCTCGCTCGGGCGGACGACGACTGACGTCGAGCTCGACGAGGCCGTCGAGGTCGTGCCGCGGGTGATCGCCGACTCACGCACCGCTGCCGCGGTCCTCGCGGCGGATCCGCTCGGCCAGGCGGTCGCGACGTGACGCGGACGCTGGTCGCGATGTCGGGCGGGGTCGATTCGTCGGTCGCCGCTGCGATGCTGCACGAGCAGGGGCACGACGTCGTCGGGGTCTGGATGCGGCTCCACGACGTCGCGGACAGCGTCTCCGAGTTCAAGAAGAGCTGCTGCTCGCTCGATGCCGCCGAGGATGCGCGGCGGGTCGCGGGCCAGCTCGGGATCCCGTTCTACGTCATGAACCTCGAGCGCGAGTTCGAGCAGGGCGTCCTCGAGCCGTTCCTGGGCGCGTACCTCGGCGGCGAGACGCCGACGCCGTGCACCGACTGCAACACGACCGTGAAGTTCGGGGCGCTGCTCGGTCGGGCGCGGCACCTGTACGAGTGCGACGCGGTGGCGACCGGCCACTACGCCCGCCGAGGCGAGGGCGAGGACGGCCACGCGACGCTGCTCCGGGCTCGGGACGAGGACAAGGACCAGACGTACTTCCTCTACGGCCTCCGGCAGGACCAGCTCGAGCACGCCCGGTTCCCGCTCGGCGAGCTCACGAAGCCGGAGGTTCGGTCAGTCGCCCGCGATCTCGGGCTCGCCACGGCTGACAAGCCCGAGAGCCAGGGCATCTGCTTCATCCCCGACGGCAACGTCCGCGGCGCGCTGCGGACTCGGACCGCGTGGGAGCCGGAGCCCGGCCCGATCGTCGACACCGACGGAGTGAGGGTGGGGGAGCACGCCGGCGCCGCCGGCTACACGGTGGGGCAGCGTTCGGGGCTCGGCGTCGCGCTCGGCGAGCCGCGCTACGTGTCGCGGGTCGACCCGGTCTCGAACGTCATCACGCTCGCCCGCCGAGCGGACCTCGAGACGACGACGATCGAGCTCGACGACGTCCGGTTCGTCGCCGGCGAGGCGCCCGCGGACGACGAGTTCCGCGCCGAGATCCGGGTCCGGCATCGAGGCACGCTCGTGCCGGCCTCGGTTCGTCGCGAATCTCGCTCCCTGTGCCGGCTCGGGCGGTCGCTGGGTCGTCGAGACCGACACGCCGGTGTGGGCTGCCGCGCCTGGCCAGGCGACCGTGTTCTACGACGGCGAGCGATGCCTCGGCGGTGGCCGGATCGCACCCGCGGCCGCCCTCCGAGTGACCGCATGACGGTGGCCGGGTGATCGGTCCGGCTCCGATCCTCGCCGCCATCGTTGGGCTGTTCCATGTCTCGGCCTACGTCTTCATCCGCGGCCACGCCGGCGCGCGGCTGCCGCTGCTCGTGATCGCGGCCTGGCTCGGTGCCTGGGCAGGGGACACCGTCGGCTCGCGCTTCTCGATCGACCCGATCCGGATCGGCGAGTTCAGCGTGGTCTTTGCGTCGCTCGTCGCCTGGCTGGGGATCGGGCTGGTGGCAATCCTTGCGATCCTCGTTCCGCAGCGGGCGGGCAACCGGGTGCGCGAACAGATCACCACGACCGTGCATCGCGCCGGATCGGGCAGCCCCTCCAAGGCGGCCGGAGCGAACGAGGGCGATCCCGCGCCGGAGCGCGCGGCTGATCGCGCGCCCGCTGCCGCGCCGAGCCGGAGCCCCAGGCCCAGATGATCGAACGCCTCGCGCGGTTCGTGAACGCCGTGAGCTTCGGTCGTGGCCTCGCCCTCGGGGCCCTCGTCGGCGCGGCGATCGCCGGCTCGACGCTGTGGAGCCGCATACGGCAGACGCGGCGGAAGGCGCCTCCGACGAGCGGCTGACCGCGGGACCCGGTCGAGCGGGGAGGCCCCTCGGCTACCATTCGCCCGATGCAGAACCCCGTTCAGGAGCGTGATCCGCGGATCGCGTGGAAGTCGGCCGAAGAGCTGCGGGCCAAGTTCCTCGAGTACTTCGAAGAGCGCGGCCACACGATGGTGCCGAGCTCCAGCCTCGTGCCCGCGGGCGACAACACGCTGCTGTTCGTCAACTCGGGGATGGTCCCGTTCAAGGACGCCCTGACCGGGGCCGAGAAGCGCAGCTACACGCGCGCCGTCAACTTCCAGCGCTGCCTCCGGGTCGCGGGCAAGCACAACGACTTCGAGGAGGTCGGGCGGTCGCCGCGGCACCACACGTTCTTCGAGATGCTCGGCAACTGGAGCTTCGGCGACTACTTCAAGCGCGAGGCGATCCACTGGGCCTGGGACTTCCTGACGAAGGACCTCGGCATCCCCGGCGAGCGGCTCGCGGCCACCGTCTACACGACCGACGACGACGCCCACGCGATCTGGAAGGACGAGATCGGCCTGCCGCCGGAGCGCCTCGTCCGCTGGGGCGACTTCCCGAGCCGGCGACGAGAAGAACTGGTGGCGGATGGCCGACACCGGGCCATGCGGGCCGTGCTCGGAGATCCATTTCGATCGCGGGCCGCAGTTCAGCGAGGGCGACCACTGCGTCCCGGACCACTCGGAGATGTGCCCGCGCTGGCTCGAGATCTGGAACCTCGTGTTCATGCAGTACGAGCTCCACCCGGATCGGTCGCTCACGCCGCTGCCCGCGCCGGGCGTCGACACGGGCATGGGCCTGGAGCGGCTGACGAGCGTCGTCCAGCAGGTGCCATCGAACTACGACACCGACCTCTTCGCCGCGATCCACGAGCGGATGCGCGAGCTGTTCGGGCACGACCCGGACGCGTTCGAGGCCGAGCGCTTCAGCTACCAGGTCATCGCCGACCACTCGCGGGCGATCACGTTCCTGCTCGCGGACGGCGTCCTGCCCTCGAACGAGGGGCGCGGCTACGTCGTGCCGGCGGATCATCCGGCGCGCGGTCCGCCACGGCCGGCTGCTCGGGCGGAAGGAGCCGTTCCTCGCCGAGGCGGCGAAGGTCGTCATCGCGACGATGGGCGACTTCTACGGCCACCTGCGCGAGAACGAGGACTCGATCCTCGGCGGGATCACCCGCGAGGAGGTCGCGTTCAGCCGGACGCTCGAGGCGGGCACGGACCTGCTCGAGGAGGCGCTCATCCCGCTGACCTCGGCGGAGCGCCAGGTCGGGCGCAAGGCCGAGGACCTGCCGACCGACGCGCCGGTCCTGTCCGGCGACGTCGCGTTCAAGCTCCACGACACGTACGGCTTCCCGATCGACCTGACGATCGAGCTCGCGGCCGAGTACGGCGTGCGCCGTCGATCGCGCAGGCTTCGACGCAGGCGCTCGGCCGAGCAGCGCGACCGGAGCCGCTCCGGCACGAAGGCCGACAAGGCCCGCGCGGTCGAGTCGGCGGCGCTGTACGAGTCAGATCCGGGGGCGCGCCGGCGACACCGAGTTCGTCGGGTACGAGACGACGAGCACGGAGGCGAGGATCGTCGCGATCCTCCGCGATGGCATCGAGTACCAGGAGCTCGAGGCCAAGGGCGAGGCGGAGCTCCGAATGGAGGCGGGCGCCGCCGCCGAGATCGTGCTCGATCGCACGCCGTTCTACCCCGAGGGCGGCGGCCAGATCGGCGACCGCGGCGTGCTGCGCCTCGGAGGCGACGGCGGCGAGCGTCGTGTTCGAGGTCGAGGACACGCAGCGCGTGGCGGGCACGCAGGCCGCCGGGCTGATCGTCCATCGCGGGACGTTGCGTGGCAAGGTCGCGGTCGGCGACGCGGTCCCGGCCGAGGTCGACGCCGAGCGGCGGGCGCACACGATGCGCAACCACACGGGCACCCACCTGCTGCATCGCGCGCTCCGGAACGTCGTCGGGCGACCGTGCGAAGCAGGCCGGCTCGCTCGTCACGCCCGGACTACCTGCGCTTCGACTTCCCGTTCGATCGGGCGCTGACCGAGGACGAGAAGCGGGCGATCGAGGACGAGGTCCGGCGAGTCGTTCGCGAGGACCGGCCGGTGACGGTCGAGTTCCTGCCGATGGCCGAGGCCATCGAGCGCGGCGCCGACGCGTTCTTCGACGAGAAGTACGGCGAGACGGTTCGGACGGTCCGCGTCCAGGACTACAGCTTCGAGCTGTGCGGCGGCACCCACAGCCCCGCAAGCGGCTTCGTCGGCAGCTTCGTGATCACCGGCGAGCGGAGCATCGGCTCGGGAGTGCGGCGGATCGAGGCGCTGACAGGCGCGGGCGCCGATTCGCACCTCCGCGCCCGTCTCGATCTCCTGGACCGCGCCACCGAGGCGATCGGCGCGACCTCGGCCGAGGCCATCCCCGACCGGATCGCCGCGCTCCAGGCCGAGCTCAAGGAGGCGAAGCGCAAGCTCCGCGAGGGCGGGGGAGCGTCCGGCCTGCCGAAGCCCGGCGACCTGCGGGACAGGGTCGAGTCGTTCGACGGCGTGTCGATCGTCACGCTCGCGGCCCCGTTCGAGTCTTCCGACGCGATGAAGGGCTACGCCAAGGACCTTCGCTCGGCGCTCGGCGCCAACGTCATCGCGCTCGCCCTCGACGCCGACGAGCCGCAGGTGTTCGTGACCGCCGACGAGACCGCGGTCGCGAAGGGCGTGATCTCGCGGCGACCTCGTGCAGGCTCGCCGTCGGCGCCATCGACGGCAAGGGCGGCGGCCGCCCCGAGATGGCCCAGGGCCGCGGCACGAAGCGCGAAGGCGTTGCGGCCGCGCTCGATGCCGTCCGTGATTCGAGTCCGACACGCAGGCGGTCGCTCGCTCGTGAGATGGCCCGGCGAGTCGCCGAATCCCCGGATCTGCTCCTGGCGCCGGCGATCCTGATCCTTGCCTTCCCGGTCTTCCTGTACCAGCTCGGCAAGCTGACGGTGCAGCCCGTTGGAGCCACTCCCCAATGACCGTGCTGCGCCGGCTCTGGACGCGCGATTCGGCCGGCGAGAGCCTCACCGCGTGCACGGCGCTCGACGTCGGGACGGAGTTCGCCAAGGCGCTCGTGTTCGAGATCGAGGACGGCAAGGGCCGTGGTGAAGGGCGTCGGGCGGAAGCGGCAGGGGCTCGCGCACATGCAGTCGGGGACCGTCGCCGACATCTCGGCGGTCGTCGACAACTGCGCCGTGGCGCTCCAGGAGGCCGAGGAGATGGCCGGCTTCCGGCCCGAGCAGGTCGTGATCGGCATCGCCGGGGAGCTCGTCAAGGGCTTCACGACCGTCCTCGACCAGCAGCGGGCGAGGGCCGACGTGCCGATCTCGCAGGCGGAGCTCGGCAAGCTCATCGAGGGCGTCCAGCGCAAGGCGATGCACGAGGCCGAGCGCTCGGTGACGTGGGAGACGGGGCTGCAGAGCGTCGACGTGCGGCTGGTCCATGCGGCGATCGTGGGTGCCTGGATCGACGGCTACGCGGTGACGAACCCGATCGGATTCCAGGGCCGGAACGTCCGGATCGCGATCTTCGACGCGTTCGCGCCGCTCGTCCATCTCGGCGCCCTCCAGACCGTGGCCGCGAAGCTCGGGATGGAGCTGATCGCGGTCGTCGCGGAGCCGTACGCGGTCGCGCGGGTGCTGGACAGCGAGCAGGTCCGGCAGGGCGGCGCGCTGTTCGTCGACGTCGGCGGCGGCACGACGGACGTGGCGCTCGTCCGCCAGGGCGGGATCGAGGGCACGCGGATGTTCGCGCTGGGCGGTCGGGCGTTCACGAAGTCGATCGCCGATCGACTGGAGCTGCCGTTCCCGCGGGCCGAGGCGCTTGAAGGTCGACTACGCCCGCGGCATCGCCGGCGACCGCGAGGCCGAGGTTCGGGAGATCGTCGAGGACGACGTCGCGGTCTGGGCGGCCGGGCGTCGAGCTCGTGATGGAGGAGCTCGCGGCTGGCGACCTGCTCCCGGGGCGGATCTACCTGTGCGGCGGCGGCTCGCGGCTCGCCGAGATCGCCGCGGCCCTTGCCGATCCGGCGTTCGTGAAGCGCCTGCCATTCGCGCGGCCGCCGGAAGTGCAGATTCTCGCTCCCGAGCACATCGAGACGATCCGCGACGAGACCCGGCTCCTCGAGGACCAGCAGGACGTCACCCCGATGGGCCTGGCGTACCAGGCGATCGAGCTCGGGACGTCGCAGAACCCGCTCGACGCGTCGCTCCGTCGCGTCATCAAGGCGATGCGGCTCTGATGGCGGACGATCCGAGTCGTGCGAGCCGCGCGCCACTTTCGCTCATCTACCTCGACGTCGACGACGAGATCACCTCCGCGGCGGCGCGGATCCGCGCAGCCGCGGCCGATGACGTGGTGCTGGTCCTCCCGTACGGCTCGAGGCTCGCGACGTCGCGGATCAACTTCCGCCTCCTCGCCCGCGAGGCCGCGGGCCGAGGCAAGAAGATCGAGATCGTCTGCGCAGATGCGTCGGCGCGCGCGCTGGCCGTCGCCGCGGGATTGCCGACCCACGCCTCCGTGGCCGCCTTCGAGGCGCACCGTGCGGGCGCGTCTGGCACGGGTTCGAGTCCGGACGCGCAGCCAGGCGGCGGAAACGGCACGGAGGCGAGCGCCGCCGATCCCGGAACAGGCGCCACCGCTGGCGCGGCGGCCGGCGCGGCGACCGCCGGCTACCCGACCATTCCCGCCTCCTCCAGCGCGGACAACCCCGCCGACGACACCCAGACGCGGGTCCTCCCGATCCCGCGCCGGAGGTCGCCCGCCGTCCCGCTGGTCGGGCCGCCGCGTCCGCCGGTCCGCACCGGCGTCGCGATCGCCATCGGGCTCGCCGTGATCGTGAGCATCGTGGCCGGCGGCCTCCTGGCCCTCGAGTTCCTCCCGTCGGCGACCATCACGCTCCATCCGCGCGCCGAGGCCCTTGGGCCGCTGGAGCTCACCGTCGAGGCTCGTGAAGGGATCAACGCGCCGGATCCAGCGGCGCTGACGATCCCGGCGCGGCGATTTGCCTTCCCCGTCGAGGCGAGCGACACCTTCCCGACCACCGGGACCACGATCGAGGAGATCAAGGCAACCGGGAACGTGCGCTTCTCGAACTTCGACACCGGCAGTGCCATCCGGGTCGTGGAGGGCGCGGTCGTCTCGACCGAGGATGGGATCGAGTTCCGGACCCTCAGCCCCGTGACCCTCCCCAACGCGACGATCCAGTTCCCGTTCACGATCGTCCCCTCGACCAGCACCGTGGACGTGGAGGCGGTCGAGGCCGGGCCTGAGGGCAACGTCGGCAACAACACGATCACCGAGGTCCCGAAGGGGGCCAACCGACGCCTCCTGCAGGTGACGAACGTCGAGGCGACGACCGGCGGCGCCCGCAACGAGCTCCCCGTGGTCAGCGCCGACGATGTCGACGCCGCGATGGCGGCGCTCACGGGAGACCTGATCGCCGAGCTCGACCGCCAGGTCCTCGCGGCCGAGGGAATCCCGGCGGAGATCACGCTGTTCCAGGCGACCCGCACGATCGACGAGCCCGAGTATTCCGTCGACCTCGAGGCGCTCGTCGGGACCGCGGGCGAGCAGTTCGACCTCGGGGCGACCGCGGCGGGCTCCGCGCTGGGCGTCGACGCAGCCCCGATCCAGGCGATTGCGGAGGCGCGGCTCGCGATGACCGTCACCGCGGGCTGGTCGGTCCTGCCGGGCTCGGTCGCGACGGAGATCGGGACGCCGGCGGTGCTCGGCGAGACCATCGCTTACGCGGTCACCATCGAGGGCACCCAGGTTCGCGACGTCGACGAGGCCGCAGTGCTCACCGCCGTCCGCGGCCTCGGCCTGCCCGAGGCGCGTGCGCAGCTCGACGACTTCGGCGACGTGGACATCGAGGTCTGGCCGGACTGGGTGACGAAGATCCCGACCCGCTCGGACCGCGTGACCTTCAGCCTCGCCGAACCGCAGCCATCAGCGGGCCCGCAGCCGTCGGCGGCCCCATGAGCTCCACACCTGAGGGCGTCGCGCGCGGCCGGATCCTCGGCATCGACCTCGGCGAGCGGCGGATCGGGCTCGCGCTCGCGGACGCCGATGGGCTCTCCGCCCGCCCGCTCGCGACCGTCAACCGCGCGGTGTCGAAGGCGCCGGCGGACGATGCAACCACGCTGGCGAGAGTCGTCGCGGAGCAGCGGATCGCGGAGCTCGTGGTCGGGCTGCCGCTCGAGGCCTCCGGCGCGCACGGCCCGATGGCCGAGGCGGCCGTGACGTGGGCGACGGCCGTCGCGGAGCGGCTCGCGCTGCCGGTGACCATGCGCGACGAGCGCCTCTCCAGCCACCTCGCCGAGTCCCGGCTCGGCCCGATGCCCCGCGGCCGCTCGGGCGGTCCCCCTCGCGAACGCAGCGGGACAGGTATCGTGAGCGGGTGGATCGAGAAGCGGCGGCGATCATCCTCCAGGACGAGCTCGACGCCCGTCTCGAAGCGAGGCGCGTGACCGGGTGACGGTGCGAAGCGGCCGCGGGCCGCGCGAGCCGGAGATGCCCTCGTGGCGCGCGTCGGATGGGCGGGGCAACCCGCCCGTGTACCCGCGCCGGCGAAACGGCAACGGTGGCCGCGGCGGGTTCGGTCTCGGCGGAAATCCTGAAGTTCCTGCTCTTCGCCGGCGTCCTCGCCGGCATCGTCCTCATCGCGCTGCTGACCGTGTTCCGGCCGCTGGCCCGGGCGGGCGTGGTCGACTGGGCCTGGCAGAACCAGTGGGCCATCACGCGACTGCCGTTCGTCGCGGATCTCGTGAAGGAGGAGCTGGGGCCGAAGCTCACGGCGAAGGCGGGAACGAATACGGAGGAGACCGTCTTCACCGTCGAGTCCGGCGACACCATCGCGATCATCGCCCCGCGCCTGCTGCAGGGTGGCTACATCGCCGACGAGCGGGCATTCCTCTACGAAGGACTGACAACCGGCCTGAACGACGAGCTGTCGGCCGGGACGTTCCTTCTCCGCGGCGACATGACCCCGCAGGAGGTCGCCGACGCGCTCGTTACGGCCCGTGTCGTCATCCAGACCATGAACCTGACGTTCCGCGAGGGCCTCCGGATCGAGCAGATGACGGCCCTGCTCCAGACCAAGGAATCGGGCGTGGACCCGCAGGCGTTCTACGACCTCGCGAAGAACCCGCCGGCCGAGCTGCTCGACGAGTACCCGTGGCTGAAGGAGATCCTGCCGGAGGGCGCGAGCCTCGAGGGCTTTCTCTACCCGGACACCTATCAGGTCGTCGTGTCGTCGAACGGCGGCAACGTCGCCGTCACGGACGCCGACGCGCTCGTGCACCTGCTCCTGGACCGCTTCCACGAGGTCGTCGGGGACGCGCGGATGGCCGTCCCGGAGGACCGCGGGCTCGACTTCTACAAGATCGTGACCCTCGCCTCCATCGTCGAGCACGAGGCGATCGTCGACGACGAGCGCGCGAAGATCGCCGGCGTCTACCAGAACCGCCTCGATGGCCTGAAGGGCATCGCCAAGATCCTGAACGCCGACCCGACGGTGACCTTCGCCAAGGACACGATGGCCCTCGAGGACCTCCCGTTCGACGAGTGGAAGGACTACTTCTTCTGGAAGGTGCCGCCGAGCCCGCTCGCCGACTTCGACGTCGACAAGGACCTCCAGCGGCTACCAGACCTACCAGGTCGGTGGCCTCATCCCGGGCCCGATCTCCACGCCGAGCCTCGCCTCGATCGACGCCGCGCTCGAGCCGGACCAGGAGGACGGCTACCTCTACTTCGTCGCCATCCCGGACTCGCAGGAGCACGCCTTCGCGAAGACGCTCGCCGAGCACAACGCGAACCTCCGCAAGTACGGCTACCTGTAGCGCCTGCGACCACCAAGGGGACACCGGCATGACCGACGCCACGACCGACCGCCTCCAGCTCGGGCATCCCCTCAAGACGCTCCGGCCGGACGCCTGGCCCCACCCGGCCGACTTCCCGGCGCCCCCGACGGCCGCCGACCGGGCGCGCTGGGCAGACGCGGACCGGGCGGCGCGACCGGAGCGGCTGGGGCGGCTTCGGGAGCGGATGGCACGCGAGGGCGTCGACGGGTACTTCGGCCTCCGCTGGGAGCACATGCGCTACCTCACCGGCCTGTCGTTCGACGAGAGCGAGGTCGCCGGCTCCGGCGAGTCAGGCAAGTTCCTCGTCGGGATGAGCGACGTCTGGCTCGTCGCCGACTCGCGCTACACGATCGCCGCCCGGCGCGAGGCGCCGGACACGACGCTCTACGAGGTCTACGCGCAGCTCTACGAGTTCTGGGCGGACCTCGTGGGAACGGCCGGCGTGAAGCGCGTCGCAGTCGAGGCGATGACGATCCCGCACCTCACCTGGGAGCGCCTTCGGCAGGCCGCGCCCGGGGTCGAGCTGCTGCCGGTCGAGGGTTGGGTCGAGGCCCAGCGCCAGCACAAGGAGCCGTCCGAGCTGGAGCGGGTCGCGGCTGCCAGCGCCGTCGCGGACCGTGCGCTGGCGGCGCTCCTGCCGTCGATCCGGCCCGGCGTCACGGAGATCGATCTCGCCCTCGACCTCGAGTGGCGGATGCGGACGGGCGGTGCGGACCGACTCGCCTTCGACGTCGCCTGCCTCTCGGGTGCCGAGGCGGCCCTCCCGCACGGGTCGCCGCGCCGCGCGCCGGTCGAGTCCGGTGCGGTGCTCCTGTTCGACTTCGGCGCCCAGGTCGACGGCTACCGCAGCGACATGACACGGACGCTGTTCGTGGGCGAGCCACGGGAGCGAGACAGCGAGGTGTACCGGGTCGTCGCCGCGGCGCAGGACGTCGTGTTCGACCGGCTCGAGGCGGCGGTCGCCGCCGCCCAGGCCGGCGAGGAGATGCCGACCGGGCCAGCGATGGACCAGCTGGCCCGCGACGTCATCGAGGCCGATGGGCGCTTTCCGGTCTACGGCCACGGGCTCGGCCACGGCATCGGGCTGGCGACGCACGAGCTCCCCGGCCTGGGCCGTCGGAGCCCTGACCAGCCGCTGCCTCGTCGGACCGTGTTCTCCGTGGAGCCGGGGATCTACATCGAGGGCGAGACGGGCGTGCGGATCGAGGACCTCGTCGTCGTCGACGTCGATGCCGGCCGCGTCGACCGCGTCACGCAGTTCCCCCGGGACGAGGTCGTGGTCGGGGTCTAGTTGCTGCGAGGGTCAGCCGCGGAGCACCGCGCCGGGTAAATCGGCGCGCTCGGAACCGGTATCGTCCGGCTCGAGGTGGGGAAGCGCAGCTGGTTGATCGTCGCCCTGGTGCTCGGGGCCCTGGGGGCCGCCGTCTATGTCGCGTCGGGCGGGCCTGACGGTGGGAGCGGGCCCAACGCCCTCGAGACCACCGAGTACGCGGTCATCGGCGGCCTCGACGACTTCTTCCAGCCCGAGGTCATCCGGGTGGAGGTCGGGACCACGGTCGAGTGGCTGAATCGCGGCCGGAACCCCCATAACATCGTCGCCGAGGACCGTTCCTTCGAGAGCCCGATCCTCCAGCGCGGCGACGAGTTCGAGCACACCTATGACAAGCCCGGGCTGTACCCGTTCTTCTGCTCGCTCCATGGCAGCCCCGGCGTCGGCATGTCGGGGCTCATCGCGGTCGGCGACGTCCCGCTCGCGGCCGATGGCGGCGGCGTCGGCCCTGGCCGCGAGCTGGTCCCGGCGGACCCAGGCACGACCATCCGCGTCCCCGCGGACCAGCCGACGATCCAGGCGGGCGTCGATGCGGCCGAACCGGGCGACCTCGTCCTCGTCGCGCCCGGCGTCTACGCCGAGAGCGTGCTCGTCCTCACCCCATACCTGACGATCCGCGGCGAGGACCGCAACACGACGATCCTCGACGGCGAGCTCAAGCGGACCAACGGCATCCACGTCGCCGAGGCCGACGGGGTCGTCCTCGAGAACCTGACCGCCCACCACTACCAGCTCAACGGGTTCTACTGGACCGGGGTGCAGGGCTACCGCGGCTCGTACCTCACCGCCTACGCGAACGGCGACTACGGGATCTACGCGTTCCGCTCGCAATGGGGCCGATTCGAGCACTCGTATGCCTCGGGCAGCCCTGATTCGGGGTTCTACATCGGCGAGTGCCAGCCATGCCACGCCGTCGTCGACGACGTCCTCGCCGAGGGCAACGCACTCGGCTACTCGGGCACCAATGCCGGCGGCGACCTCTGGATCATCAACAGCGAGTGGGCCCACAACGGCGCCGGGATCGTCCCGAACACCCTCGACTCGGAAGGCCTCGCGCCCCAGCGCGGCGCGACGATCGCCGGCAACTCGGTCCACGACCAGGGCCTCGACGTCGTCCCGACGAAACGGCTCCAAACACCGGCGTTCGGGACCGGGATCCTGATCGGCGGGGGCCGGGACAACATCGTCGAGGGCAACGTGGTCCTCGACAGCACCGTGTACGGCATCGCGTTGCTGCCGAACCTCGACGACAACCTCTGGCTCACGCGCGACAACGTGATCCGCGACAACCACATCGGCGGCTCGGGGCAGGCGGACCTGGCCCTCGGCGGTCCGGCGCTCGGTGGCGACTGCTTCGAAGGCAATGTCCACGTGAACAGCGTGCCGCCCGCGATCGAGACGTTCGCGGGCTGCGGCCTGCCGGCCGGCGCCGGCGGCGACCTCGCGCCGACCGTCTCGCTGCTCGTGCACTTCCTGGCCGCGCTCGGCGGTCACTACGACCCCGGTGACTGGCAGAACAGCGTCGCCCCGGACGAGCAGCCGTCCATGCCGGACGCGGCCACCGCGCCGGTCGTGCTCGCCGTCCCGGAGGTCGCCGTTCCGGGGCCGCACGTCGTACGCTCGCTCGAGGCCACGCTCGCTGCGACGTCCTCCTCCGGATCAGTGGCAAAGGAGATGCTGGTCATGGGCGTTCCGCTGGGATCGATCGCCTCGGTGCTGCTCGGGCTGTACGCCTACGTCCTGCCCCTCGCCCTGTACGCGGCATGGATCTCGATCGCGATGTGGGACCTGATCCGGCGCGACCTCTCGGACGGCCGGCGGATCGGCTGGATGGCCCTCGTGCTCGCCGTCCCGCTCGTCGGTCCCATCGCCTATTTCGCGCTCGGTCGATCGGCGATCTCGCGCAACGTCCGGCTGTTCCTGGTGCTCGGCGGGATGGCGATCTATCTCGGCGTCGCGGCGCTCGCGGTGGCGGTTCAGGTCCTCTAGGATCGCGCCATGCCGGGACCCGGGTTCTTCGATGCGATCTTCGGGATCACGATCGTCTCGATCCTGGTGAGCCTCGCCATCCCGGTCATCATCATCGGCGTCGTCATCTGGGCGATCCGCCGAAACACCGCGCCGCGGCGCGACCCGGCGGAGGAATCCCTCCGCGCCCGCCTCGCGACGGGCGAGATCGACCAGGCCGAGTTCCTGGTCCGGATGCGGGCCCTCCACGACGGCGACGACCGCGACATCACCTGAGGGTTTGCCGACCCTCTCCGCGTACAATTCGCCGACCGAACCAGACCTCCACAGCGGCGCCGATGCGCGCCGTCGTGCCGACGACGCATGGAGCCCTCCGAACATGATCAGCACCGGCGAGCTGCGCAAGGGCGTGACCATCGAGCTCGACAACGAGCTCTGGCAGATCCTCGACTACCACCACATCAAGATGGGTCGCGGCTCGGCCCAGGTCCGGATCACGCTCCGGAACGTCCGCCGCGGCCAGACCATCGAGCGGTCGTTCCAGGCCGGCACGAAGTGGCCCCGCGCCCAGATGGAGAACCGGCCCGTCCAGTTCCTCTACCGCGACGGCGACGACTTCCACTTCATGGACACCGACACGTACGACCAATTCATGCTTCGCGGCGAGCAGCTGGGCGAGTCGACGAAGTTCATGAAGGACGGGATGACGCTCGACCGGACGAGCTACCAGGGCGAGACGATCGGCGTCGAGCTGCCGGTGACGATCGACCTGCGCGTCGAGACGACCGAGCCCGGCTTTGCCGGTGACACCGCCCAGGGCGCGCGCAAGCCCGCCACGACCGAGACCGGGCTGGTCGTGCAGGTCCCGCTGTTCGTCATGGAGGGCGACACGATCCGCGTCGACACGCGGACCGGGGAGTACCAGACCCGGCTCTAGGCCCGCGGGATCAGACGGGACCGGGGGAGGGGTCGCCTCGCAGGACAAGGGCGATCCCGACGAGCACCGCGGTCACGGTCACACCGAGCCATATGCCGTCGTCGAGATCGATGACGGTTCCGGAGAGCCCGTATTCGATGAAAGCGGTGGCCCAGAGCAGAGGGAGCGGCAGTCCGGCACCAAGGAGCAGCCAGCCGGCCTGTACCCGACGTCCCACCCACCACCGGGCGATGGCGACCGCGCCGGCAGCGCCGACAAGTGGCCACGCGAAGGTTTGCGTGCCGAAGATGAGGAGCAGTGTTCCGAGGCTGGCCCCGCCGGCGAACGCCAGGGCGGCTGAGAGCCTGCGTCCGATCGACGCGCCGCCCCGGCGACGAACGACAGCGGCAAGCACGAGCACGAGGAAGACCACTGGGACGATGAGGGCGGGAATCACGACCAACACCAGCAGGAAGGAATCGCTGGGCCCAAGGTCTGGCACGCCACCACGATACCGAGGCCCGACACGACGCATGACCCTCGTACGATGAGCGCGGTGGAAACCTCGACCGGGCCCTTGCTCCCAGTTTCGACCCCTGATCTCGCTGGGCTCAGGATCCTGTCGGTCGGCGAGGCCGCGCGCGCGATTGCATCGACCGTCCGGGCCGATGAGCAGCTTCGGGACCTGTGGGTCGAGGGCGAGGTCGGGCGGGTGACGATCTCGTCGGCCGGCCACGCCTACTTCACGCTCAAGGACGAGCGGGCCCAGCTCCAGTGCGTGTGGTTCCGCGACGACCGGGTTCGATCGCCGTTCCAGCCGCAGACCGGCCTGCGCGTCGTCGCCCACGGGCGGGTCGACGTCTACGAGGCGCAGGGAGCGCTGCAGCTGTACGTCGACTCGATCCAGCCATCCGGGGTGGGGGACCTCGCGATCCGGTTCGAGCAGCTGAAGGCGAAGCTCGCCGCGGAAGGCTTGTTCGCGTCGGAGCGGAAGCGCGCGCTCCCGTCACGGCCACGCGTGGTCGCGGTGGTCTCGTCGCCGACAGGGGCGGCCTGGAAAGACGTCTGCCAGGTGTTCGCGCGGCGATGGCCGCTCGCGCGCGTCGTCCTCGTCGCGTGCCAGGTCCAGGGCGACGGATCGGCGGAATCGATCGTCCGGGCGCTGCGGCGGATCGAGAAGCACGTCGCGGGGCTGGCGGACGCCGGACGCCCTGCCGAAGCGCCGGTGGTGACGATCGTCGCCCGTGGCGGCGGTTCGATGGAAGACCTGTGGTCCTTCAACGACGAGCGGGTGGTCCGAGCGATCGTGGCGCACACGTTGCCGGTCGTCAGCGGTGTGGGCCACGAGGTCGACGTCACGCTCACGGACTTCGCCGCGGACGTGCGCGCCGCCACGCCGACCGCCGCCGCGGAGCTCGTGATTCCGGATCGCGCGGAGTTCGCGAGCGCGCTGACGCGCGGGGCGGAGCGGATGCGGATCGCGGGCCTGCGGGTGCTCGTTGCCGCAAGGCGCGACCTGGACGCGGAGCGCCGGGTCCTCGATCGCCTCAACCCTGCAGCGCGGCTGGCGGCATCCCGGCAGCTCGCCGGCGACCTCCTCGACCGTGCGACGCGCGCGATCCGCGTCCGCCTCGCGAACGCGGCGACGTCGGAGGAGCGCCTCGCGGAGGCCCTGCCGAATCTCGCTTCGCGGCTGCTCGGCGAGCGCCGGGCCCAGCTCGCGGAAGCCGCGGCCGCGCTGGCCGTGCTGGGGCCCCAGGCGACCCTGGAGCGTGGCTACGCGATCGTCCGGCGGACCGCCGATGACGCGGTGGTTCGCGACCCGGCAGACGTGAGCGGCGGATCTCGCCTCCGTGTCCGCGTTGCCCGCGGCGAGTTCCCGGCAACCGCCGATCGGGAGCACGCTCCCGAGTGAGCGATCTCGTCGTCGTCATCGCGATCGGGGCGATTGCAGCCGTCGTCGGCGTGTGGTTGGGTATCGTGCTCATTGCGCCGCGGCTTTCGCGGGCGCTCGACCGTGCGGCAGAGGACGATGAGGAGTCCGGGTGATCGACCAGCCTGATACCGCCAGCGCGGATGCCCCGATCACGTCGCTGTCGTTCGACGATGCCCTCGCGGCGTTCCAGCGGACCGTCGCCGAGCTCGAGACCGGTGGCCTGCAGCTGGAGCGCGCCCTGGCGCTCTTCGAGCGGGGGACGGCGCTCCACGAGCACCTCGCGAAGCTCCTGACCGAGGCCGAGCTCAAGGTCCAGCAGCTCGTGACCCGCGCCGGTGGCGCCCTCGAGACGATCGACGTGGCAGCGGACGCTGCCCGCGACACGGAGTAGCGAGACGTCGACGTCGCTCGAGGTCACCCGGGGCCAGATCCTGGGGTTTCGCCGAAGCGTCCAGGCGCTCGACGAGCGGCTGCCGAAGGGGGCGCGCTCGCTGCGAAGAGCGGCCTGGGCCGGCATCCAGGATTCGATGCCTCGGGCAGCGGTTCTCGCGATTCACGCTCGCGTGGCCAGAACGGAGCCGGAGACCTGGGCCGACCCGTCGCTGGCGCAAATCTGGGGTCCGCGTTTCAGCGTCTTCGTCGTGCCCGCAGAGGATGCGGCCCTGTTCACCGTCGGGCGCTACCCGGAGGACGCTCGCGGGCGAGGCGTCGCCGAGGAGATGGCGCGGAGGCTCCATGAGCACCTCCAGGGACGGCGCCTGACGGATCGAGCCGTCGCCGCGGCGACCGGCCTCGGGAACGGGATGCGCTACGGCACGACGACCGGCACGTTGCGGATCCGCTGGGAAGGCGCTCGTGCCCCGCTCGTCTGGACGGTGCCGCGCCCCGAGATCACACCGTTCGACGCCCGGGTTGAGCTGGCGCGCCGATACCTCCACTTCTTCGGGCCTACAACGGCTGCGGCCTTTGCCAAGTGGGCGGGTATCGGCGCTCCGCAGGGCCGCGCGGCCTTCGAGGCGCTTGCCGGCGAGCTCGTCGCCGTCGAGACCCCGATCGGGAGCGCCTGGATCCTCGCCGGCGACGAGGCGGCCCTCCGTGCGAAGCCCGGCCCAACCGCACCCGCGAGATTCCTCCCGAGCGGCGATCCGTTCTACCTGTATTGGGATGCAGACCGGGAGCTGCTGATCCCCGATGCTGCCCGGCGTGCCGAGCTCTGGACCTCTCGTGTCTGGCCCGGGGCGCTCCTCGTCGACGGCGAGATCGCGGGCGTGTGGCGGCGCGCCGGAGCGGACGTCGCGATCGACCCCTGGCGATCCCTGACCAAGGCCGAACGAGGCGCCGTCGAAGCGGAGGCCGCGACCATGCCGCTCCCGGGGCTCAAGCGCGAGATCCGCGTTCGCTGGCCGGACTGACGGGCCGCGATTTGCGCAATGCATACTGAGTATGTATTCTCCCGACACAATGCAGGGAGGCTCGCGTGTCGGTTCGGTTTGGACTGTTGGCGCTGCTCGACGAAGCGCCCAGCCACGGCTACAACCTCAAGACCGCGTTCGAGCGGCGGACGGGCGGATCGTGGGCGCTCAACATCGGGCAGGTCTACACGACGATCCAGCGGCTCGAGCGCGACGGGCTCGTGGAGTCGATCGGGGCGGTCGACGATGACGACCGGCGGGAGTACCGAATCACGCCCACGGGCCGCTCCCAGCTCGCAACCTGGTTCGACAACCCAGTGGTCGCCGAGGCGCCCGCCCGCGACGAGCTGACCATCAAGGTCCTCCTCGCCGTCGCGGCCGGCGACATCGATGTCACGGCCCTGCTGCAGCGCCAGCGTCGTGCCTCGATCGAGCAGCTCCAGGCCTACACGCGCCGCAAGGCCAAGGCCGATCCCGCGCGGGACGTCGCGTTCCTGATCCTCCTCGATGCCCTGATCTTCAGGACCGAGGCCGAGATCCGCTGGCTCGATGCCTGCGACGCGCGCATTCGAAGCCTCGCCAACGCCGCCTCGAAGAAGGAGTCCGACCGATGACGACCCTCGTCGCGCTCGAAGGCGCCGCGCGCCGGTTCGGCTCGGGCCACACGGAGGTCACGGCCCTCCACCCGACGAGCCTGACGGTCGATGCCGGCGAGCTGCTCGCGGTCATGGGTCCGAGCGGCTCTGGCAAGACGACGCTGCTCTCGCTCGTCGGTGGGCTCGATAGGCCGACCGAGGGCCGGGTCATCGTCGATGGCCAGGACGTCGGTGCGCTGAAGCCCAAGCAGCTCGCGATCCTCCGACGTCGAACCGTCGGGTACGTCTTCCAGGACCTCAACCTCCTGGCCGGCCTCACCGCCCGCGAGAATGTCTCGATCCCACTGGAGCTCGATGGTCGGCCGCTCGGCGAGTCGCGGAAGGCGGCCGAGGCGGCCCTCGAATCCGTGGGTCTTGCCTCCCTGGCAGACCGCTTCCCCGACGACCTTTCGGGCGGGGAGCAGCAGCGCGTGGCGATCGCGCGAGCGCTCGTCGGCGGGCGCCGGATCCTCCTCGCCGACGAGCCGACCGGCGCGCTCGACTCGATGACCGGCGAGTCCGTGATGCGCCTCCTGCGGGCCCACGCTGACGGCGGCGGAACGGCGATCCTCGTGACCCACGACGCCGCCCACGCCGCATGGGCCGATCGAGTCGTCTTCCTGCGCGATGGTCGCATGGTCGATGAGGCTCGACCGGCCTCGGACGCTGATGTGGCGCCCAAGGGCACCGTGCTCTCGATGACCGCGGCATGAGCTGGTCGTCGGCCCGCGCGCTGGCGCGCGTCGCGTGGCGTGACGTGGGCCGTCACCGCTGGCGAAGCATCCTCGTCGCCCTGCTGGTGCTGCTGCCCGTCGCAGGGATGGTTGCGGGCATCGCCATCTACCGCACGACAACGCCCACGCCCGAGGCCGAGGACCTGGCGACATTCGGGCGCGCGGACCTCCTGGCGTTCAACACGACGCGAGCCGAGCTCGAGGCACACCTGCCGACCGGCACCACGCTCGAGCCGACCCTCTACACCGACGGCCGGATCGTGTTGCCGGGCGCGCGGCCGGGCGTCTCGATCCGGGCGCTCGATCTCGACGGCCTGGCGGCCGGCATCCTCGCAATCAGGGCTGGTTCGGCGCCAGCGGGTGCAGGCCAGGTCGCCATCTCCGAGGCCACCGCCGAGCTGGCGGGGGTCAGGATCGGCGGACGCATCGAGGTTGCTGACGTTGGCACGCGGGAGGTCGTGGGCATCGTCGAGAACCCGCGATTTCTCGGCGATCGGTTCGTCCTGTTCGATCCCTCCGGCTTCCAGGGCGGCGAAGATTCCATGACGTGGCTGATCGCGCTGCCCGAGGGTGTCGACCCCGAGGCCATCGTGGAGGCCAACACCGACCCGGAAACCGGCGAACAGAACATCCTGATCCAGTCCCGACAGTCGGGAGGGATCGTCCGCATGGGCGAGGACTCGGGCTCCGCGTCGATCCTCATCCTCGGGACGCTGGCGTTGGTCGAGGCCGCGCTCATCGCCTCGGCGGCGTTCGCGGTCAGCATTCGGCGGCGCCAGCGCGAGCTCGGGCTGCTCGCGGCGACGGGCGCGACACCCCGAGCCCTCGCGGGAACCGTGTTCGCGGAGGCGGCGATCATCGGGATCGCGGCGTGCGCTGGCGGCGTTGTCGTCGGTGTTGCGGGCGCCCTCGCGCTCACCCCGTGGCTCGACGAGCTGACGCAGCATCGAAACCCGGCGCTCGTCGTCGACGCCTCCGGGCTCGCGGGGCCGGTTGTCATCGGCTTCCTGGCCGCCCTGCTCGCCGCGGTGATCCCGGCGCGAACGGTGGCCCGCGTTCCGGTGCTGCTCGCGCTTTCCGGCCGTCGGCCGCCGCAGGCACCGGCCCGACGAACGCTGCGACTGGGGCTCGCGGCCGTGGCTGCCGCGGCCGCGATGACGCTCTTCGGGGCAACGATGCACGACGCCGGCAGTGGCACGGTGAGCCTGGTCCTGCTCGTGGGGGGCGCGGTCCTCAGCACGCTGGGCTTCGGCGCGTGCGGGCCGTGGCTGCTCGAGCGGCTGGAAGGGATCGCGGCACGGCTGCCACTCCCAGGGCGGATCGCCTTCCGCGATACGGCCCGTGGCCGATCCCGGAGCAGCCCCATCGTGACCGCGGTCCTTGCGAGCTTTGCCGCCGCCATCGCGATTGGCGCGTTCCAGGCGAGCCGCGACTACGAGAACCTCGCGGGGTGGGTGCCGTCCCTCTACCCCGACCAGCTCTCGGTCGATGGTCCGGGAGCCGATGCCGCCGGCGAGGTCCTGCGGGCCGAGGACGGCGTCATCGAAGGCGCCCTGATCCCATATCTCGTCGCCGATGACGATCCGAACGTGATGGTCCAGTACGAGCTCCCCGACGCACACGACCACGACGGCAAGCTCATCAACACCCTCGACCAATGCGGGAACTGCACCTCCGGGGCGTTCTCGGCGTTACAGGTCTATCGACCGGCGCTGGTGACGCCGGAGGTCCTCGCGCTGGCGGGCGTGGACGACTCCGCGATCGAGGCGGACCTCGCCGCGGGTCGAGCGGTCGTCCTCTCGTACCGCGCCGGGTCGGCGACGACGCTGGAGATCAAGGTCTGGGCGGACATCGACTCTGCCGAGCCGACGCAACGATTGACGCTACCCGTCCGGCTCATCCAGGTGCCGGTCCCCGGAGGGCGCCTCCCGGACCTCTTCCTTCCCGAGGCGACGATCGCCGAGCTGGGACTCGCCGAGCCCGGCGAGGGCTCTCCATACGAGACGGCGCCGTTCGTCGTCCGCTACGACCACAACGTCACGGAGACCGAGCTCTCGCACGCGCAGGAGGTTGCCTCGCGGTTCCCGGACACCACGGCCATCATCGACACCCCGCCGGTTCGGCCCGGCGAGGGCTTCCGGATCCTGATCATCGCGCTCGTGCTCCTCTTCGCCTTGAGCGTCACCGGCGTCGCCATCGCGCTCGGTGAGGCGGAGTCGCGCCCGGAGCAGCGCTCGCTCCTCGCCATCGGGGCGGATCCGCGCCTCCGGCGTCAGATCGCCGCAGCTCGAGCAGGCGTGCTGGCACTCCTCGCCGGGCTGCTGGCCGTCCCCGCCGGCCTGCTTCCGATCTGGGGGATCTTCCTCAGCCGCGGCTCGCCGCTCGCCGTGCCCGCCATCGAGATCGTCGGCGCTGTGGTCGCGCTGCCGGTGCTCGCCATCGTCAGCTCGTTCCTCCTGAGCCGACCCATCCCGGATTGGAACGCGTTCCGGAACGTCAGGCCGGGGGAGTAGGCCTCACTCCAGGGACCGCAGCCAGTCCCGGACGGTTGTCCCGAACTCTTCCCGCAGGTCCGTGATCAGCGAGTGGCTCGCGCCCTCGATGAACCGGACGTCGGCCTGCGGGACGGCAGCGCGGAAACGGGCGGCGGCGGCCTCGTTCATCGATCGAATGTCGTCCGGCTTGGTCGCGAGCAGGAGCAGCGTGGGCGTGCCGGCGGTGGCGATCGCGGCCCACCGGTCGCTCTGGCGAGCCCGCATCAGGTGGTACATCGCGGCGCCGCGGCTGGTGCCGAGCGTCCGCGAGATGAGCCCTCCGGCGCCGTCGTCCATCAGGCCCTCGAGGAAGGCGACGACGACCGGATCGTCCTCCGCGAGCTCAAGGTCCCTCGCGACCGCGGCGCGATCCGGCGCCCGGCGTCGGGCCGCTTCAGCCTCCTCGGACAGCGACTCGAGCGATTGGGTGAGGTCTGCCCCGGGCTGATCCGCGTAGTCGAGGTGGCCGCTGTCCACGAGCACGAGCGCCTGCACCCGATCCGGCTGCGCCGCGGCCGCGTGGACCGCGACGGAGCCGCCCCAGCTGTGGCCGGACAGGACGAGCTCGCGCCAGCCGAGCGCGTCTGCGATCGCCCAGGCGTGCTCGGCGAGGCGCGGGACGGCGTAGTCGTCGGCGCCGATCGGGGGCGATTGCCCGAACCCTGGGTGGTCCGGCGCCGCGATCGACCACCCGGCGGCCGCCAGCGGTCCGACCCCCGGTCCCAGGAGAGCGCCGGAAGCCGCCGGCCCCAGCGAATGCAGGAACAGCAGCGGGCGCCCGCTTTCGCGACCCCATCGCCGGACATGGACGGGCTCAGCCCCGACGTCGAGCCAGTCGTCACGCATCGCCACAGCCTAGGGAGACGCGAACGGCGTCGAATGTGCCGGCGTCCCGGGCCGCGCCCGGCCGACCTAGGCCAGGTGCGCGATGTGGAGACGCACCGGTTCGCTGACGCCCTTCAACTCGATCAACCCGACCTCCGCGAAGGTGATCGGAACATCGGCGGTTGCGTCGACCACGGCCTGACTGACGATGACCTCGCCGGGCCTCGCGTACTCGGCGATGCGAGAGGCGACGTTGACGGTCTGCCCGAAGTAGTCGCCGTCCTGGAACAGCAATGGCCCGGCGTGCAGCCCGACGTGCGCGGGTGGCAGCCCGGCAGGCGCCATCTCGGCCGCCATCTCCAACGCAGCCACGACCCCCGGTCCCGGGTCGCGGAAGTGGAACATGACCCCATCGCCGAGCCACTTGACGGGCCGGCCGCCGTGGTTGGTGGACGTTCGTTGGACCATCCGCCGGAGCTGATTGGCGAGAGCCGCTGCCGCCATGTCGCCCTGTTGCGCGGTCAGGCGGGTGTACCCCGTGATGTCGAGGAAGCACATCGCCTCCGGCCGATCCACGCGGCTCACGAGGCCGGCGTAGGCGAGCGACCGCTCCAGGTTCTGGAGGATGTTGGCCGACCAGGCATGCACCTGCTGCGCGTGGTACATCGCCAGCAGTGCGGGGTCGAACGCCGGCGCGATCCGCTGGTTCCCCGCGACCACCGCCGCCCCGATCTCGGCCCCCATCCCGCCACGCCTCGCGACGGGTTCGATCACGAACGTCCCGAACGCCTCGGCCTCCGCGATTGCCGCACGCCGGAGGCTGTCGCCCAGCGTTCGCAGGCCACGTTCCACGGCCTCGATCGTGTAGCCCGACTCCAGCTTGGCCTGCAGGAGCGGCACGATCGCCAGCTCGATCTCGCGCACGCCGTCGGTCGGCTGCGGCATCGCTGAACCGATCGCCTCGCGGATCACCATCAGGACCTCGACGCTGATGCCCGTTTGGGCGGCGAGATCGTCGAAGGTGAGCCCGCTGAGGGCCGAAAACGCGTCATAGCTCGGATCGTCAAGGAAATCGAAGGAAACACGACCGGACTTCATCAAGGCCGCCATGCCCTCGAGCGGGATGCCACCCGCCTCGAGGCTCGCCACAAGACCGATCTTGCGAACCCCGCCCGCCGTGATCTGAGCGTCGCCGCTTGGGCGGATCAGCCCAAGGTCGATGTATCGCTCCAGGGCTTCGCCGCTGACACCCGCCCGACCGGCAGCTTCCTGGAGCGAGAGGTCAGGCACGTCGCAACTGTACGCTCGCGGTCGCAGCGAAACATGCGCGGTCGTGGTATCACATAACCGGTGAATCAGGGCCCGGACTACACTCGGCCCGGCCGTCGCGCCGTTCATCGCGTCACATCGAGCCCGAGCGGAGGCGTCTCGCTGGCCCGCCACAGGAGCACATCCGAAGCAGTGTCCGCCCAGATCCTCACCAAGCTGACCGGCCCGGCCGACCTCCGTCGGCTGTCCGAGCCGGAGCTCGAGACGCTCGCCCAGGAGATCCGCGACACCATCATCTCGACGGTCGCGAAGACCGGGGGCCACCTCGGCTCGTCGCTCGGCGTCGTCGAGATCGCGATCGCGCTGCACCGACTCCTCGACTCGCCGACCGACAGGATCGTCTGGGACACCGGCCACCAGGCGTACGCCCACAAGCTGCTGACGGGCCGCCTCGAGCGCTTCGGCACGCTCCGCCAGATCGATGGCGTCGGCGGCTTCCCGCGTCGCTCCGAGAGCGAGCACGACGTGTTCGACGGCGGGCACGCAGGGACGGGCCTGTCAATCGCCGAGGGCCTCGCGGCCGCGCGCGACATCCGACACGGCAAGGAGCGGATCGCGGTCGTCGTCGGCGACGCGGCGCTGATGGCCGGCCTGAGCCTCGAGGCGCTCAACGACATCGGGCACCGTCGGACCCCGATGCTGATCGTGCTCAACGACAACGAGATGTCGATCAGCGCCACCGTCGGGGCGTTCTCGACCTACCTCTCGAAGATCAAGCTCTCCGGCGCCTGGCAGTCCTCCAGGTCGATCTGGGATCGCTTCTGGGGCGCGGTCCCCGTGGTCGGCCGGGGCATCGTCATGTGGAGCCAGCGCCTGCGGCGGTCGGTGGTCAACCTCGCGAGCCCGGGCCAGCTGTTCGAGGACCTCGGGATCACGTACATCGGCGTCATCCCGGGCCACGACATCCATGCGCTCATGCAGACCTTCGGGCGGGTCTTCGAGCTGCCCGGGCCGGTCATCGTCCACGTCCGGACCCAGAAGGGCCGCGGCTACCGGCCCGCCGAGGCCGACCAGGTGTCGTTCCATGGCGCCGCACTCCCGCCGATGGAGCTCGCGCCGGAGGCGGACGCCTTCGACGGCAGCGGGGCGAGGACCGCAGCGAATCTCGCGGGCGGGCCCGTGACGCGCAGCGACAAGCCCAAGATCCGGCCCGGCAGCCCCCACGGAGCCGGCTCGAACGGTGATGCGCTCGCCCCACCGACGCCCGCCTCGACACCCAAGAATCCGAGCTACACCTCGATGTTCGTCGCGGAGCTGATCGAGCTGGCGAAGGCCGACGACCGGATCTGCGCGATCACCGCCGGCATGCCGACCGGTACCGGCCTCTCGAAATTCCAGGCCGCGTTCCCGACGCGCTTCCACGACGTCGGCATTGCCGAGCAGCATGCGGTCACGATGGCAGCAGGGCTCGCGATCGCGGGGATGCGGCCCGTCGTCGCGCTGTACTCGACGTTCCTCCAGCGGGCCTTCGACCAGACCGTCCACGACGTCTGCCAGAACGACCTGCCGGTCCTGCTCGCGGTCGACCGGGCAGGCCTCGTGGGCGAGGACGGCACATCCCACCAGGGCATGTTCGCGATCCCCGCCCAGCGCCAGCTCCCGTACCTCGTCATCGCCAGCCCCAAGGACGAGCAGGAGCTTCGATCCCTGGTCCGAACCGCGATGGGCCAGGAGCACCCGTTCGCCCTGCACTACCCGCGCGATCCCGGCTTCGGGCTCCCCTCCGGCGAGCCGAAGCCCATCGCGGTCGGGCAGGCGGAGGTCCTGCGCGAGGGCCATGACGCGCTGTTCGTCGGCTTCGGGCCGATCACGATGCTGGCGCTCGAGGTCGCCGAAAGCCTCGCGGCCGACGGCTGGTCGATCGGCGTCGTCAACGCGCGCTTCGCCAAGCCGCTCGATCGCCAGCTCATCCTCGACCAGGCCCGGGGGAAGCGACTCGTCGTGACGTTCGAGGAATCGGTCGTCAGCGGTGGCTTCGGGAGCGCCGTCCTGGAGGCCGTCGAAGAGGCCCGCCTCACCGACCCGGCACTGCGTGAGACAGCGGTCCGCATCCTGGGGATCCCGGCGGATCGGTTCGTCGACCACGGCGCCGTGTCGGACCTGCGGCGAATGCTCCGCCTGGACGCCGAGGGTCTCGAGGAGCAGGTTCGCGAGGTCGTTGCGACCCTCGCCCTCGTGCCGTCCACCCCGCGACGAGCCCGCGAGGCCGCCCGCGCCGGCTGAGGCTCGGCACCCGGCGAGCATCACGCCCGTCTCGCCGCGATCGCTCTTAGCGGTAGCGCATCCGCTCGCTGACGGTCGCGAGGATCTTGTCCTCGATCCGGGGCTGGCTCTTGACCATCTTGTCGAATGCGTCCTTGCGGAGGACGAAAAGGTGGGCCGCCGTCCCGGCAATCGCGGTGGCAGTGCGGTTGCCGCCGAAGACGAGCGCGATCTCCCCGAGGTAATCGCCCGGGCCAAGACGGCGCAACTCGCGACCGTCCTGTCGGATCTCGATCTCGCCGGAGTCCACGATGAAGAACTCGTCGCCCGGCGCGCCCTGCTCGGTGAGCACCTCGCCAGCCGCGGCGTCGCGCTCCTCGGCGGACGACGCGATGGCGGCGATCTCCTTCGCGGAGAGCCCGTTGAACAGCGCGACGCGGCTGAACGCCTGTGTTCGGGGATTGGCCATCAGCTCGCGATTGTATCGGCCGATCCGACGCATCCAGCCCCGCGGCCCCAGGGTCGCCGCCGCCGCCGCGATGACCAGAACGATCCCGAAGATCTGGAGAGGCGTCAGCGCCTGGCCACGCACCACGAACCCGACGATCGACGCGATCCCGGGCTCGAACGCCAGGAGCAGCCCGAAGGTCGCCATGGATAGGCTCCGAAGGGCGGTCAACTCGAGCGCGAACGGGATCAGCGTGGCAAGGACGCCAGCGACCGCGAGGATCGCGAGCACATCGGGCGCCCACATGCCCGGCTTTGCCAGCGCGAGCCCGAGCGGCGTCTGGATCGCAGCGGCAACGAGGAGCGAGAGCGCCAACCCGTTCAGGCCCTCGAACAGCTTGCCGATGCGCTTGCCCGCGACGATGTACGCGCCGAGCGACGCGGCCGCGGCGAGAGCGAAGACGATGCCGAGTGGCGCGATCTCGCCCGTCGCCCCATGGGCGAGGCTCAGCACCGCCACGCCGATGCCGGCAATCCCGACGAGCAGCAGGTCGAGGACGCCGCGCTGCCCCCACGCCGAGACGGCAAGCGGGCCGATCATGATGATCGCGCTCACCACGCCGAGCGGAGCGTCATTCAGGGCGAGGTAGGCGAAGAACGAGACGCCGCTGACGCACAGCGCGTAGAGGACGACCCAGACCGCCTGGTCCCGGGTGAGGGACCGAACTGTCGGTCGAATGTACAGCGCGAGCAACACGGCGCCGACGATGCTCCGGACCCACACGGCCCCGACCGGTCCCGCGGCAGCAAAGGCGGTCGTCGCAATCGCGAGTCCAAGCTGCAGGCTCGTGCTCGATCCGATCACCATCGCGATCGGGCGCCAGCGATCGATCACGCCGCCGCCTCGACCTCCACGGACTGCGACGATCGCCTGGGCGGCGCGACGGACGACCTCGGGTTCGCGCGCGAGGGCAACCCGCAGGTAGCGCTCGCCGGCCGAAGGTCGCGCCCAGTAGAACGGCCGGCACGGGACAGCATGGACACCGACGCGGAGGAGCTGGCCCCACAGGCGCGTTCCGGACATGCCCTGGGGCAGCTCGATGCGCGACACGCTCACGCGCGAGTCGCCGTCCGCGAGCCGCGCGACCGTGCTCGCCGCAAGCTCCTCGCGCAGGATCTCGCGGTTCACGGCGATGCGCTCCTGGAGCGCGGCGAGGCCGCCCGCGGCCATGTCCAGCGCGAACTGCTCGACGACCGCCACGGAGAACGGCGGCGCGGTCAGCAGGATGTCCGCCGCGACCTCCGTGATCGCGAGTCGGTTCCTGGCCGAGGTGACGAGGATCCCGAGCTTGATGCCGCCGGTCGGCCAGAGCTTGCCGGTGTCCTCGATGACGACGTACTCGCAGCCACTCGCGTCGAGGACTGCGTAGGTGTCGTACTGGGCGCGCCCATCGAACGCCCGGAAGCAAGCATCGATGACCAGGATGGTGCCGCGGTCTGCGCACGCATCGGCGAGTCGGCGCAGCGCGGGCGCAGCAAGGAGCGCGCCGGTGGGGTTGTTCGGGTTCGCCGTCATGACCGCGTCGAGGTCGCCAAGACCGGCGAGCGGGTCAGCTCCCGCGAGTCGCCGCTCCGAGACCGCGACCAGCTCGATCCCGCGGTGGCGGAAGAGCGCCGGGATGCAGTCGATCACCGGGTTGACGAGCGCGAGGCGCCGTCCAGCCTTTGCCAACGCGCCGGCGACGACGTCTGTGGCGACGGTCGACGAGTAGAACGAGAGGATGCGGCCGCTGCCGATCGGCGCCGACTCCTGGCCGAGCGCGCGGAAGAAGGCCGCATGGGCCCGGGCTTCGAGGACCGGGTAGGGCGTCCGGTAGGCGTCGGCATGGAGCTGCGGGAACCGGTCCACGATCGCCTGCTGGCTTGCCGTCGGCGCGAATCGCGGGTATCCCTCCGCGACGTTCGTCTCGCTCGCAACGCCGAGCAGCTGCATCTGGGTGAGGCTGGTTGGCGCCGACATACCGCGAGTTTGGCCCCGCGCGTGGCCTCCTGCTGCGCCGTCGTGCGCGGTGCGGCGCTCGCACCGTGCGGGCCGGCACCCTGGTTCGGGCTGGAATCCAGGGTGAATGACCGATTTGACGCGCGGTACGATGGATCGGCGCGCCGAACGACGGCGGCACGGGAGGGAGCGCTTGGTGTCCGAACGCCGTGGTCTTCTCGCGGGCCGGCCGTGGCTGCGCGCCTGGCTGGTCGCTGGCCTCGCGGCATGGGCGACGCTGGGCGTGCTCCTCGTCACGCGGGCGAACAACTTCGGCCTGATCGACGACATCACGATCTCGCCATATCACGTCGTCGGGTATGCGGCCCTGCTTGTGCTCGCTGTCTACGTCGCGTGGACCTTCTTCCGGGCGCTTCGGCGCGGTCGCTGGCGACAGGCGTTCCCGCCGCTCTACGGCGGGCTTGGGCTCGGCTTCCTGCTCCTTCTTGGCTGGGTGGTCCTCGACCCGATCTGGCAGGACACGCTGGGAATCCGGCTCGGCATCGAGGGCGGGCTCGCGCCGACGCGACTCCTCATCCCGATCGGCCTCGCGCTCCTCGCCGTCGGCCCATTGCGCGAGGCGATCGCCCTTCGCGCCGAGCGCGGCCTGCGCGCCGGTGAGCTGCCGGTGCGGTGGGCAGGTGTGGTCGCGACAGGCCTCCTCGGCGGCGCGCTGACCCTCGTGGCCTTCAACCCGATCCAGACGCCGATCAGCGACTGGTCGTACCTCCCGGCCAGGGACAACTCCGAGATCTGGACGATGGCCGCCGATGGTTCCGCGCAGACGCGACTCCTCGCGGCGCAGGGCGACGGCGTCGACTATTCGCTGCCGGCCTGGTCCCCGGATGGGACGCGGATCGCCTACACGGTCTGGACCAACGACGACGGCGCCCCGCAGAACATCCGCTTCGACGACCAGAGCTCGTCCATCTGGACGATGGCCGCGGACGGCTCGGACCGACGCCGGGTGATCGACGGGGGCGAGGATCAGGCGTGGATCCCGGCCTGGTCGCCCGACGGGCAATGGCTCACGTACACGATCACGCCGCTCGGTGGTGGATCGACCGCAGCCCCGGCACAGCCACAGGCCAACCCCGCGCCCGGCCAGGTTGGGCCGCCGAGCGCTCGAGCCGGGGCATCGATCTGGATCGCCAGGGCGGACGGCACCGAGGCGCGCCGTCTCAGCATCGAGGGCATGGATGCCGTCGGCGCGACCTGGGCGCTGGAGGGTTCGACCATCGCGTACGTCGCGTCCGTCGGTGGCGGGAACTCCGACATCCACGTCGCGACCGTCACCGACACCGGACTCGCCAACGACGTCGTCCTCGCCGGTGACCCGGCCAACGATTGGGCCCCGGCGTGGTCGCCCGATGGCGATCGGATCGCGTTCACATCGATGCGCTCCGGCAACGAGGAGATCTGGTCGGCTCCATCGGCCGGCGGATCGCTCACGCAGCTCACCAACGACGGCGGTGGAGATTGGGTGCCGGCCTTCACCACCGACGGCTCGCGGATCGCGTTCGTGTCGGACCGGACGGGTGAGCCCGAGATCTGGTCGATGGCGACGGACGGGACGGATCTCAGGAACCTGACCAACCATCCGCAGCACTTCGACGGCAACTGGAGCCTGAGCTGGTCGCCCGATGGGACCCGTCTCGCGTATGGCACCGCATCGTTCCAGGATCCCGTGAATTCCGGCTGGGTCCGCGAGGACTTCGCGGCCGCACAGGCGCTACTGTTCGGGCTGGCGCTCGCGGTCGTGGCGCTGCTGATCGTCGCCCTCGGTGCGCCGTTGGGTGCCTTCGCGGTCGCGCTGGTCATCGTCGCCCTCGCAGCGGCCGTGCCGGTCGATGGCTGGCGGTTCCTGCCGGGCGCCGCGATCGCCGGCCTCGTCGTGGACGGCATCGTGCGGGCGGTACGCCCGCGCTGGAAGGCCCGCGCCGCCGCCGCCGCGCTGCCCGCAGCAGCGAGCCTGGCAACCGGGCTGACGATCGGTGCCGCGGGCACGCTCACGTGGTCGATCACGCTGCTGCTGGGGGTGGCACTCGCATCCGCGGTCCTCGGGTGGGCGCTCGCGGAGGCGGTCGATCGGCTGCTGCCGCGTTCGATTGCGCCGGAGGCGGCTTCGGTCGAGGAGTCGCGCGCCGGCTGATCCTGGGTGAGCCCGGGCGAAGCGCCATCTGTCACCATGGGGCGGTGAGCGGCGTGCGTGCGACCCGGGTTCGGCTCGACCAGCTCATCGTCGAGCGGGGGCTTGCCGAATCGCGCTCCCGTGCCCAGGCGCTGCTCCTCGGCGGGAAGGTCCGCGTCGGGATCGGCGATGGGGCGAGATTCGATCGGAAGCCGGGCGACCTCGTGGATCCCGAGCTGCCACTCGAGGTCGCGGCCCCCGAGCCGTACGTGAGCCGGGGCGGCCACAAGCTGGCCGCGGCCCTCGACGCGTTCGGGATCGATCCGGCGGGCCGCGTCTGCCTCGACGCGGGCGCCTCGACGGGCGGGTTCACCGACGTGCTGCTCCAGCGCGGCGCGCGCCGGGTCTACGCCGTCGACGTCGGGCGCGGGCCAGCTCGCGGAGGCACTCCGGCGCGATTCGCGCGTGGTCTCGATGGAGCGCACGAACGCCCGAACCCTGGTGACCGGCTCCCTGCCGGAGCCGGTCTCGCTGGCGAGCGTCGACGTCTCCTTCATCTCGCTTCGTCTCGTCCTCGCGCCGATTGCCTCGACGTTCGAGCGGGCGGGCGGCGACATCGTGCCGCTCGTGAAGCCGCAGTTCGAGGCGGGCCGGGGCGAGGTTCGCGACGGCGTCGTCCGCGATCCCGCGATCCACACCCGCGTTCTCCACGACGTCGCCGGCGCCGCGCTGGCCGCGGGACTCGAGCCGGTCGGGGCGATCGCGTCGCCGATCCTCGGCCCCGAAGGCAACCGCGAGTTCCTCCTGCACCTCCGCGTCCCGGCAACGGACCAGCGGGCGGCGCGTGCCGCGCAGCCCGCGTCGCTGCCCGCGGCGATGGCCCGTCACCTCGACGCGATCGGCCAGGGGCTCGCGGCATGAGCGGCGCGGTCAGGCGGCTCGGGTTCGCCTTCAACCCGACCAGCGATCCTGCCGTCGCGCTGAAGGACAAGGCAGTTGCCTGGGCCGCGCTGCATGGCGTCGAGCACTGGGCCGCCCCCGCGGCCGACCGCGACGGCCTCCACCTCGAGCTCGCGAACACCGACCTGCTCGTGGTCCTCGGTGGCGATGGCACGTTCCTTCGCGCCGCTCGGGCGGTCGTTCGTGACGACGTGCCGCTGCTCGGCATCAACGTCGGGAAGGTCGGCTTCCTCTCGAAGGTCGAGGCCGCCGATCTCGAGAAGGTCCTCGAGCTCCTGCTCGCGGGCCGGTACACGCTGGAGCCGAGGATGGCGCTCGAGGGCCACATCCTCCGCGGCGGCCAGCCGATCGGCGGCGACCAGCTGGTCGCCCTGAACGACATCGTCGTCGCACGCGGCTCCCTCGCACGGGTCGTCCGGCTCGACACCAGCATCGACGAGAGCCACCTCGCCTCGTTCGTGGCCGACGGCCTGGTCGTGGCGAGCCCGACCGGCTCGACCGGCTACTCGTTCTCGGCCGGCGGCCCGATCCTCGGCCCGACGGCGCGGAACCTCGTCGTGACCCCGATCGCGGGCTACCTGACGACCATTCGATCGGTCGTCGTCGGTCCCGAGGCGGTCGTGCGGACCCGGATCGTCGACGCGCACGAGGCGCTCGTGTCCGTCGACGGGCGCGAGGACATCCCGGTCCACGTCGGGGACGTGGTCGAGGTCCGGGCGATCGAGCGACCGGTGCGGCTCGTCGAGCCGGAGGGCTCGCTGCCGTTCTGGGACCTCGTCCGGCGCAAGGTCGAGCTGCTGCCCTCATGAGCGAGGCGCGAGAGGCCGGCGACCGCCCGGGGCGGCTGCTCGAGCTCGCCGTGCGCGACCTCGCCCTGATCGACCGGCTGCGGCTCGAGCTCGAGCCCGGGCTGAATGTCCTGACCGGCGAGACCGGGGCAGGGAAGAGCCTCCTGATCGATGCCCTCGGACTGGCGCTCGGGGCGCGCGCCGACACGTCGCTCGTGCGGCACGGGGCTGAGGCGGCGCGGGTCGAGGCGCTGTTCGACCGAGTGCCGGAGCCGCTCATCGCCGCGCGCGAAGTCGGTGCCGGCGGGCGCTCGACGGCGCGGCTGGACGACGGCGCCGTGACCGCGGCGCGCCTTGCGGACGTGGTCGGCCCGCTGGTCGAGATCCATGGCCAGCACGAGCAGTCGCGCCTCCTCGACGAGCGCTGGCAGCGCGAGCTGCTCGACGCGTTCGGCGAGCACGCGGAGCTGCGCCTTGCGATGTCGCGGGCCGTCGAACGCTGGCGGGAGAACCGATCGGCGCTCGCGGACGTCGACCTCGAGCCGCGCGAGGTCGAGCGGCGGCTCGAGCTGCTGCGGCATGAGGTCGAGGAGATCGGCAGGCGCTCGCCTCCGCGCCGGCGAGGCGGCCGAGCTGCGAGAGCTGCTGGAGCGGTCCCGGCATGGCGAGGCGATCACGCGCGGATCCGCGGCGATCCGTGCCGCCCTCGACGGCGAGGGGTCCGGAGCGCGCGACCAGCTGGCCGGCGCCGTCCGAGAGGCGCGGTCGGTGGCGAGAATCGACGCTCGCTTCGAGGAGGTCGCGATCCGGCTGGCCGGCCTGGAGGCGGAGCTCGAGGACGCAGCCGCGGACGTACGGCGGCTCGCTGATGGGTTGGAGCACGATGCGGCGTCGCTGCTCGAGGCCGAGGAGCGGTTGTCGCGGATCTACTCGCTGGAGCGCCGATACGGGGAGGACGAGGCGGCCGTGGTGGCCCACGGCGAGCGCGCGGCCGCGGAGATCGAGCGCCTCGAGGGCCTCGAGGGCGAGCGCCGGCGGCGCGACGCGGACGATGCGCGGCTCCTCGCCGAGGTGGCCTTCGCAGCGTCGGAGCTGTCGACACGGCGACGAGCCGCGGCTGCGCGCCTGGGCCTGGCCGCCGACGAGGCCCTCCGGAGCCTCGGGTTCCGTGCCGGCGCGTTCTCGGTCGCGGTCGGGCGGCGGTCGGCCGACAAGGACGAGGCGGCGGTCGAGCTCGACGGCGACGCCGTCGCATTCGACGCCACGGGCGCGGACGAGGTCGTCTTCCGGTTCGCGCCGAACCCCGGCGAGCCCGCACGCTCGCTGGCGAAGATCGCCTCCGGCGGTGAGCTGAGCCGGGTCGCACTGGCGATCAAGCAGGTGCTCGCGGCGGCCGACGACACGCCGACCCTCGTGTTCGACGAGGTCGATGCGGGGATCGGCGGCCGGACCGCGGATCCGGTCGGGCGGAGCCTCTGGGCGCTCGCACGCAACCATCAGGTCCTGGTCGTGACCCATCTGCCCCAGATCGCGGCCCACGCCGACGCCCACTTCCGGATCGCCAAGCGCGAGCGCGACGGGCGAACCGTGACCGAGGTGGAGCAGCTCGACCGAGAGGGCCGGATCGTGGAGCTCGCGGCGATGCTCGGCGGCGCGGCTGCCGTGGGCGGGCGCGGCGCCGGCGGCTCCGACGACCGGCCGACGACGAAGCAGGGGCGCGTGGCGGTCGGCCCGGGACCCGAGGCCGATGGCGACGGCGAGCTCGATGCCGAGGCGGCCGCCGAGGAAGCCGCCGCGAGCGCGGAAGCCAGTCCGCCACCAGCAGCCGGCGCTGCGCTCGCCGCCGCGCGGGAGCTGCTCGACGCCGCCGAGGCGTGGCGCGGCCGCCCTGTCGTCCCGGTCTGACGCCGGGCCCGGGCACGCGCGAGGAAGGGCCGTGCCCACCGAGCTCGAGCGGGCGGTCGAGGCCTACCTGACCTTCCTCGCGATCGAGCGAGGCCTCGCGCCGGCAACAATTCGGGCGTATCGCGGCGACCTCGCGGACTTCGCCGCGACGAACGGCGTCGTAAACGAGTGGTCGGTGGGCCCGGACGCGGCGCGCAGCTACCTTGCCGCCCGAACCCGCCGTGGCCGCCGCGACGACCCGGGCCTCGCGCCGACGAGCCTCCGCAGGCGTGCGGCGGCGCTCAAGGGCTTCTACCGGTTCTCGTTCGGCGAGGGCCTCATCGCCATGGACGTCGCGGCCCACCTCGACCTGCCGCGGATGTCCCGCCTTCTCCCAGAAACACTCACGCAGGCCGAGACGGAGCGGCTGCTCCTTGCGCCCGCCGAAGACGCCCTCCTCGACCGTGCGGTGCTGGAGCTCCTCTACGCGGCCGGCCTCCGGATCTCCGAGGCGCTCCGCCTGGACCTCGAGGACCTGTCGCTCGACGGCGCCTTCGTCCGCGTCATCGGCAAGGGCGACCGCGAGCGGCTCGTGCCGGTGGGCGAGGTCGCCCTCGACGCCATTCGAGCCTGGTTGGACGCGCCGCGCGCCCTGCTCATCCAGCAGCACCACGTCGCCCCCATCCGCGGCGGCCCGGTGTTCATCGGCCGGACCGGGCGCCGGCTTGCTCGGCAGCAGGCGTGGGCGATCGTGAAGCGCGCGGCGGCCGCGGCGGGCCTCAACGACCGCGTGAGCCCGCATACGCTCCGGCACTCGTTCGCGACGCACCTCCTCGAGGGCGGCGCCGACCTCCGGATCGTCCAGGAATTGCTGGGACATGCGAGCATCAGCACCACGCAGCTGTACACCCACGTCACGGGTGAGCGGATCCGCGAGGTCTATGCTCGGGCCCATCCTCGGGCCTAGGGGGAGGGACAGGGTTGACACGCTACGCGGACAGGCTCCTGGCGGACGGTGAGCGCGTTCGACTGCGAGGCCGCCAGCACTTCCTCGCCACGATCCTCGAGGGGCGCCTGGCCTGGGCGATCTTCATCGCCTCGCTCGTGCTGGTCCTGCTGACCACCGCGCTCACCCCGGGCCTGCTCCGCGACGTCTTCGGGATCGTGGGACTCGTCCTGCTTCTGGTCGGGCTCGCGTGGCTGATCCAGATCTACCTCTCGTGGTACGCCCAGGACTACGTGATCACCAACCGCCGCGTCATGAAGGTCGAGGGCATCCTCAAGAAGCGCTCGGCGGACAGCTCGCTCGAGAAGATCAACGACGCGGTCCTCGAGCAGAGCGTGTTCGGCCGGATGCTCGGCTATGGCGACCTCGACATCCTGACCGCGAACGAGCAGTCGGTCGATCGCTACCGGATGCTGTCGCAGGCCCAGACCTTCAAGCGGACGATGCTCGAGGAGAAGCACAAGCTCGAGCAGGAGGGCTTCCAGATTCCTGCCCCGCCGCTCCGGGCGACGCCGCCGATGGTGCCGGTCACGGAGGCAGCCACCGCCGGAGCACCTGCGGCAGTGGCCGCCGCGCCCGCTCCAGCCGCCGCGCCCGCGAAGCGCGAGATGTCGACCGACGAGATCACCAGCGCCCTCGCCGACCTCGCAGACCTCCGCGATCGCGGCGCGATCAGCCCGGAGGACTACGAGGCCAAGAAGCAGGACCTGCTCGCCCGCCTATGACCGGGATCCACGGCCGGCTGGCAGACGCCTGATGTTCGGAGACCTTTCGAGCGGCTACCTGATCCAGGTCGCCACCGTCGTCCTGATCATGCTGCTCGTCGCCTTTCCGGTGCACGAGTTCGCGCACGCGCTCGCCGCGACCCAGCTCGGCGACAGCACGCCGCGCCTGCTGGGCCGGCTGACGCTCGACCCGCGCGCCCATTTCGATCCCGCCGGAGCCACGATCCTCGCCATCTCGATGCTCGTGGGCGTCGGAATCGGCTGGGCCAAGCCGACGCCGTACAACCCGATGAACCTGCGCGGCGGCCGGTGGGGCGAGGCCATCATCGCCGTCGCCGGACCGATCTCGAACTTCATCCTGGCGATCGCCGCGGCGATCCCGCTCCGGTACATCAACGGGACCGGGATGAACGTGCCGTTCCTCGAGGGTGTCCTGACCCTGTTCGTCACGATCAACCTGCTCCTGATGGTGTTCAACCTGATCCCGATCCCGCCGCTCGACGGGTCGAAGGTGCTGTACGCGTTCCTCGACCCCCGAACCGGGTGGCAGGTCCGCGCGACCCTCGAGCAGTACGGGCTCCTCATCCTCCTCGGCGCGATGTTCCTGCCGATCTTCGGCGGCAACACCCTGATCGGGGTCATCTTCACCGAGGTCTTCGCGCCGCTGATTCGCTTCGTCATCGGCACGTGAGGGCGCGGTGAGGCCCGGATCGATCACGTGGTGGGTCACGAAGGTCCGCCAGACGAAGCGCCACCTGCTTGCGCGCGTGTCCGCCGACAGAGCGTGACGCCGCCGCGGCATGGCTGACGCCCGCCCAGCTGGCCGTCTTCGATGCGATGCACGTTGCCGACCGGCGCCACGGGCTGGACGTGGTCGCCGCGCTCCGTGGCGTTGGCGAGCGCGACCCGGAGGTGCTCGTCGCGGGGCTTATCCATGACGCCGGCAAGGGCGACACCGGCATGCTCCCGCGGATCCTCTACGCCCTCGGACAGGCCGGGATCGGCTGGCCCGTGCGAATTGCTCGCCGCCTGCCCGGGATGCCCCTCGCGCTCGAGCGGCTGGCCGCGCACGCGGAGACGTCCGCGGGCCTCGCCGAGGCGGCCGGATGCTCGTCGCGGACGGTCGAGCTGATCCGATGGCAGGACGCGCCGCGCGACCCCGAGGCGGGCGAACGCCTCCGCCTGGCCGACGAGGCAAGCTGACGATGCTCGAACGGCCCGAGGCCGCGCCAGGGCTGTCACTCGGGCTCGAGGGCGTCCCGTCGGTGCGGATCGAGCCGGGTCGGGGCCGCGACTGGGCGACGCACGTGCGAATTGCCGAGTGGGAGGGCCCGCTCGGGTTGCTGCTGTCGCTGATCGAGGCCCGCCGGCTGGACGTGCTGGATGTGCCGCTCGGTGGCCTCGCGGAGGCCTACCTCGAGGCGCTGGCGACCATCGAGCACGACAGGATGACGACGATCAGCTCGTTCGTCGCCGTCGCGAGCCAGCTCATCCTGATCAAGAGCCGGGCGATGCTGCCGCGGCCGCCGGTGGTCGCGGATGGCGCCATCGAGGACGAGGGGGTCGACCCCGAGGCGGAGCTCCGCGCGCGCTTGCTCCTGTACCGCGCGTTCCGCGATGCCGGGATCGCGCTGCAGGAAGGGGCGATCGAGCGCATCGGGCTGTTCCGCCGCGAGCCTGCCGCGGCCCTCGCGTCCGGCCTCGTCGGCGCCACCACCGCCCCGTCCGCAACACCGGTCGACCCCGTTGTTCTCGTGCGGGCCCTCGACTCTCTCGTCCGCGTGCTTCCGGAGCCCGAGCCGCCGCCCGAGGTGATGCCGCGGACCATCACGCTCACCCAGCGGGCCGCGATCATCCGCCTCGCGCTCAAGGGCGCCTCGAGCATCGTGCTGCAGGACCTGCTGCGGGGCGTTCACGACCGCGTCGTCGTGGCCGTGACGTTCCTGGCGATGCTGGAGCTGATGAAGCGGCGCGAGGTCGTCGTCGAGCAGACAGAGCCGTTCGGGCCGATCACCGCTCGCCGCACGACGGCCGAGGAGCGGGTCGCCGCGGGCCTCGCCGCCGAGGTCGAGGAGGCGCCGCTCGACGAATCGCTGGAGTCCTTCGCATGACCGACGAGCGGCTGGTCAACGAGCCGCTCGTCGACGAGCCACTGGTGCGTGACGCCCCCGTCCAGCCGACGACCGCGATGCCGGAGCGCCCGGCGCCCGGCGAGCTCACCGAGGCCGGCCTGGAGGCGCTCCTGTTCGTCGCAGAGCGGCCGCTCAGCCGCCGCGAGGTCGGGGTGATCGCGGGGGTCGATGCGGCCGCCGTGGATTCGGCGCTCGGCGACCTCGAGGTGAGCCTTCGCGCCCGCGGGATCCGGCTGCTCGCGACTGGCGATCGAGTCGAGCTCGCCACGGCGCCGGAGGCCGGGTCTCTCGTCGCTCGCTACGTCGGCGTGGACGCCGTTCGGCTCTCGCCCGCCGGCCTCGAGACGCTCGCGATCGTGGCCTACCGCCAGCCCGTCACGAAGGCCGCGGTCGAGCGGATCCGGGGCGTGGACTCGGAGCACACGGTTCGGAGCCTCCTCCACCGGCGCCTCGTGGTCGAGCTGGGCCGCGCGAACACCCCTGGTCGGCCGATCCTGTACGGGACCGCGTTCGAGTTCCTCGAGCGGTTCGGGCTCGAATCCCTCGATGACCTTCCGATGCTCGATGCCGACGTCGCGGCGCGCCTCGCCGAGGAGGGCGGCGCGCTGCTCCTGCCGCTCGATGACGCCGACGCGGAGGAGGAACCAGACCGCGCGCGGAGTGGGGCCCCGGCGGGCCACGCCGCCGGCGGCGGCGCGAACGGCACGACGCCAGGCGACTGACCGCCAATGCCCGAGGAGCGAATCCAGAAGGTCCTCGCGGCGGCGGGGGTCGCATCGCGACGCGCCTCGGAGACGCTCGTCGCCGCGGGCCGCGTCCGGATCGATGGCAAGCCCGCGACCCTGGGCCAGAAGGTCGATCCCGATCGATCGCGGATCGAGGTCGACGGGGCACCCGTCGGGCTCAACGCGACCCGCGCCTACGTTGCCCTCCACAAGCCCGCCGGCGTGACCTCCACGACCCGCGACCGGCATGCCGAGATGACCGTCCTCGACCTCGTGCCGACCGCGCTCACCCCGGACGGGATTCGGCTCTACCCCGTGGGCCGCCTCGACCTCGACTCGGAGGGCCTGTTGCTGCTCACGAACGACGGCGACTGGGCCGATCACATCCTCCATCCCCGCTTCGGGGTGGAGCGCGAGTACGCCGTGGCCCTCCGCACGCCGCTGGCCGGCGAGCAGGCCCGGGCGCTCAACGTGGGCATCCGGCTCGACGAAGGCCTCGCGAAGCTCGCCGCGCCGGTGCGGACCGCGACGCCGGACCTGATCGGGGAGCTCGGCGCGACGCTCGACCCTCGCCCCGACCACAACCTCGTCTGGTACCGGGCTGTGCTCGCGCAGGGCTGGAAGCGCCAGCTTCGGCGGATGTTCGGCGCGGTCGAGGCGCCGATCGTGCGCCTCGTCCGGATCCGCATCGGCTCCGTCCGCCTCGGGGCGCTCCCATCCGGCCGGGCCAGGGCGCTCAAGGCGCCGGAGGTCGCGGGCCTGGCGGGCAGCACGCCGACGCGGCGGCCGTCCGCGCGTCCCCAGATCGATCGCGTGCAGGCAGCGGGGTCGGAGCCAGCGCGTCCGCAGCCGGTCCGGCCGCAGAAGGGACGTCGGCAACCACCGCGGCAACCACGGCGCAAGGTCGGGTAGGGGATCCCGTGGCGCTGGACGCGGACATCACCCGGATCTCGATCCGCGACGTCGCCGATCTCGTGTTCACCCGCGCCACCCACTCCACCGGCGCGCCGGGGATTGCCGGATTCCTGATGACGCTGGGGCTCCTCGGCGCCTTCGGTGGCGCCCACCCCGACCTCTGGGTGCCGCCGATCGTCCTGAGCATCGCCATCGGCACCGGGTTCATCCTGCTGCCGTTCATCTGGTGGTCGTACCTGTCAGCGCCGGAGTTGCTCACGTCGACCGTCGAGGCCGATTCCTCGGGGATCATCATCGAGGTCGGGGAGCGGCAGGTCCGCCATCCCTGGACCGTCTACCAGGCTGCCCAGGAGACGAAGCGGCTCTTCATCCTGACCTCGCGGGTGGTGCGGCCGCAGATGTTCACGAAACGCGACCTCGCGGAGTCGGAAGCGGTGGCGTTCCGGGAGGTCCTTCGCCGCGTTGACCTCCTGCGGCACCTGGACGAGGGCCCGCGGTACCGGACGTGGCTGGCGTTCCTCGTCGGCGCCGCAATCGCCGTGGCAACGCTCGTCGTCGCGGGCGCGCTCCGCCTCAGCTGACGGCAAGGTCTCCCGGCGCCAGCCCGAGCTCGCGCTCGGCGCTCACCGTCGCCCAGGCGAGCATGTCCGAGCGGTCGATGATCGTTCGATGGGCGACGATCTGAAGCGCGAGCCCGTCGATCACGGACAGAATCCGCCACGCCGCGCCCGCGGGGTCATCGGAGCGGAAGACACCGGCGCGCACGCCGTCCCGGATCGCGCGCTCCAGCATGGCCGCCCAGCCGAGGTTGAGCCGGCCGGAGGCCTCGCGCAGCGCCGGGCGCCGGCCCGCCTCCGCCCACGCATCGAGCCACAGCTGGAACGACCAGTCCTCGCCGACGGGCGCGTAGGAGCCGAGGAAGGCCGCGATCACCGCGAGGGGGTCGCCGGCCTCGGCGAGGATGGCGTCGGTCTCGGCGAGCTCGTCACCGGCCACGCGCTCGAATGCGGCCGCGAGCACGTCGTCCATCGTCTCGAAGTAGTGGTGGACGAGGCCGCTGGAGGTGCCCATCTCCGCCGCGACGTCGCGGACCGTGGTCGCCGCGAGGCCCTTCCGTCGGGCCACCGCGATCGCGGAATCGACGATCGCCTCGCGCCGGCGGTCGGCGGACATGCGGGCCATGGCGGCACTCTAGAACGATATTGCGCAAGTGTCCAATAGCGCGCTACCATGCCGGTCCATGATCCGGACCACGCCGTTCCACGAGCGGACCAGCGCCCTGAACGAGACCGGGCTGTGGGAGCACTGGTCCAACTGCCTGGTCGCCCAGCGCTACCAGATGTCGGAGAAGTTCGAGTACTTCGCGATCCGCAACGCGGCGGGCCTCTTCGACACGTCACCGCTCTACAAGTACCGCTTCAGCGGCCCGGACGCGGAGCGCTACCTCGCGGGCGTCCTGGCGCGCGACACGCGGAAGCTCGCCGTCGGGCGAGCCCACTACACGCTCTGGTGCGACGACCGCGGGTTCGTGATCGAGGACGGCGTCCTCCTCCGCGTCGCCGAGCACGAGTACCTCCTCACCGCGGCCGAGCCGAACCTCGCCTACTTCCAGGGCCTCGCCGGCTCGCTCGACGTCGCCATCGAGGACGTCACGGAGGACTGGGGCATCCTCTCCATCCAGGGCCCCCGGTCGCGCGAGATTCTCGCCGCCGTTGCGCCCGCGATCGCCGATCTCGGCTACTTCGCGGTCATCCGCACCAAGCTCGCGGGCGTCGACGTGATCGTCTCGCGGACCGGGTACACCGGTGACCTCGGGTACGAGGTCTGGGTCCCGACCGCCGCCGCCCTCGAGGTCTGGGATGCCATCTGGAAGGTCGGCGAGCCGCGGGCGCTGATCCCGTTCGGGATGACGGCCCTGTACATGGCCCGGATCGAGGCGGGGTTGATCCTGCTCGACGTCGACTTCCACTCCAGTCGCTACGCCTGGACGGATGCCGATCGCTCCACGCCGGTCGAGCTCGGGTTCGGCTGGATGTTCCGCGACCTGGCGCCCGGCGCGCCGTCGACGAACGGCAAGGAATCCGCGAACGGCCGGGCGTTCATCGGCCGCGACGCGATCAAGCGCGAGCTCCACGAGCGGACGTCGCGCTGGCAGCTCACCGGGCTCGTCATCGACTGGAAGGACTACGACCGGATCTACGACGAAGCGGGCCTCATCCCGCCGAAGGACCACACCCCGGTGCAGGACGAGTACTACGTCTACGACGACGCGCTGAACCAGCTCGGCTACGCGACGAGCCAGATGTACTCGCCGATGCTCCAGCGCCACATTGCGCTGGCGCGGGTCCCGCTCGACCGAACGGCCGAGGGCTCGCATGTCAAGATCGAGGCCGGCGTGCGCCACCGCTACGAGTACTTCGACGCGACGGTTTCGAAGCTCCCCCTGTTCAACCCGCAGCGAAGGACGGCCTGACGATGGCGAAGACCAACGGCGCCAAGTCGAACGGCGCGAAGCCGTCCCGGCCCGCCGCGCGCTCGACGGCCGAGGACCGCAACTGGGACGCGATCGTCGTCGGCGGCGGCCACAACGGGCTCACGAACGCGGCGTACCTGGCGAAGGCGGGCCTGAAGACCCTCGTCCTCGAGCGCCGGCCGATCTTCGGCGGCGCGGCGATCACGGAGGAGCTCAGGCCGGGCTTCTGGTTCACGAGCTTCTCGTACGCGCTGAGCCTGCTCCGGCCGGACATCATCCACGAGCTCGACCTCGTGAAGCACGGCTTCATGCCGATCCTCATGCCCTCCACGTTCTGCCCGATGGAGAACGGCGACTACCTCCTGTTCGGCCAGGACCACGGCGAGAACCACAAGGAGATCGCGCGGCACAGCAAGCACGACGCCGACGCGTACGACGCCTACAACCACGACGTCAATCGCGTCCTCCAGGCGATCAAGCCGCTGCTCGACGCCGCGCCGCCGGACATCTTCAGCGACGACCCCGAGGAGCTGGTGGCGCTGGCGATGCTCGGCTCGCGCTTCCGGAAGATGGACAAGCGCGTCCTGCACGACGCGGTCCGCCTCCTGACCGGCTCGGCGGCGGACTTCCTCGACGACTACTTCGAGTCGGACATCCTCAAGGGCTACCTCGCCTCGACGTCGATCATCGGGACGAAAGTCGGGCCGTACTCGCAGGGCTCGGGCCTGGTGCTCCTCTACCACCTGCTCGGTGAGCACGACGGCGAGTTCGGCGCCTGGGCCTTCCACAAGCAGGGCAACGGCGGGTTCACCAAGGTCTTGGCGCGCGCGGCGGAGAGCTTCGGCGTCGAGATCCGGCTCGAGTCGCCCGTCGACCGGGTCATCACCCGCGACGGTCGCGCCATCGGCGTGGCCCTCGACGACGGCGCGGAATACCACGCCCCGATCGTGATCTCGGCCCTCGACCCGCGCCGGACGTTCACCGAGCTCGTCGACCCGCGCGAGCTGCCGACGGACCTCAACGACGCGATCCGTCGCTTCCGGTTCCAGGGCACATCGGCGAAGGTCAACTTCGCGCTCGATGGCTATCCGCGCTACCCGGCGCTGGGCGACCGGACGGACCAGTACCGCGGCTTCACCAACATCGGGCCGTCGATGGAGTACCTCGAGCGGGCCTTCGACGATGCGAAGTACGGCTGGTACTCGAAGCGGCCGTACATCGACACCGCGATCCAGTCGGCCGTCGACCCGGACATGGCCCCGCCCGGCAAGGCCGTCATGTCGTGCTTCGTGCAGTACGCGCCATATCACCTCAAGGAGAGCGACTGGGACACGGAGAAGGAGCGCTTCGGCGACACCGTCCAGACGACCCTCGAATCGTTCTTCCCGGGCTTCGGGGACCTGGTGCTGCAGAGGGAGATCCGGACGCCGCTCGACATCGAGCGAACCGTCGGGCTCAGCGAGGGCAACATCTTCGCCGGCGAGTTCCTCGCACCGCAGATGTACTTCTTCCGGCCGGCACCGGGCTGGTCCAACTACCGCACCCCGATCGACGGCTACTACCAGTGCGGCTCCGGCACGCACCCCGGCGGCTGCGTGATGGGTGCGCCCGGCAAGCTGGCCGCGCAGGCGGTCCTCAAGGATCGGGAGCGTGCGGTCGCCGGTGCCAGGGCAGGCGGGGGGAACGGCTCCGGCGCTTCGGCCAAGGCCGCGGTGGCGGCGGCCCGCAGCTGAGCCGGGGGCGTCGGTGGACCTGTCGCTGACGCCCGCCCAGGAGGCCCTGCGCGATCGCGCGCGACGCTTCGTCGTCGAGGTTCTCCAGCCGATCGAGGTCGAGTTCGAGCAGGCCGGCGGCCGGCTCCCGGCGGATCGCTCGCGTGACCTGCGGCGGGCGGCGATCGAGGCCGGGCTGGCCGGCGGCGAGCTGCCGGTGATCCGTTGGCGGCGGTGGCTGGTCGGTCTTCGAGCAGGTGCTCGTCCACGAGCAGTACGGCCAGGTGACGGGCGGTCTGTGGTCCTTCGTGCCGGGCGCCTACGAGGTCCTGGCCCACGCCGACGCGGACCAGCGGAAGCGGTACCTCGAGCCATCGCTGCGCGGCGAGCGGTTCGGGGCCTATGCCGTCACGGAGCCGCTCGCCGGGTCTGATGCGCGGACGCTCGCAGACGACGGCGGTTCGCGATGGCTCCGGACTGGGTCATCAACGGCGAGAAGTGGTTCGTGACCGGCCCCGACAACACCGACTTCATGGTCGTGCAGGCGATGGTCGTCGAGGGCGAGGAACGCCGGCCGACGCTGTTCCTCGTCGACTACGACACGCCCGGGCGTGCGGATGCAGTCCGACCCGAACTACATGCACACCTTCGCCGACCGCCACCCGCAGTTCGCGCTCGAGGACGTTCGCGTCCCGGACGCGGCGCGACTCGGCGCCATCGGGGCGGCCGACGACCTCGCGAACGAGTGGTTCGTGACCGAGCGGATCCACATCGGCGCTCGCTGCACCGGGGCGATGGAGCGGCTGCTCACGATCGGCGTGGCGTGGGCCACAGAGCGGGTCCAGTTCGGCCAGCGGATCTACGACTTCCAGGGCGTGAGCTTCCCGCTCGCGAACTCGGCGGCGGACGCGTCGGCGTCGAGGCTGCTCACCCGCGAGGCGGCGTTGCTGGCGGATGCCGGCGCGGACCCGAAGGTCGTCCACGCCAAGGCCTCGCTCGCGAAGCTGTTCGCCTCGGAGGCGGCGTTCATCTGCGCCGACCGCGTCATCCAGGTCTTCGGCGGCCGTGGCTACATGCGCGACAACCCCGCCGAGCGCTACCTTCGGGAGCTCCGCGTCGACCGGATCTGGGAGGGCACGAGCGAGATCCAGCGGCTGATCATCGCGCGGTCGCTCGAGCGTCGGGGCGTCGACAAGGTCGTCGGGTGAGCGCCCCGGCCACGGCGTCCCAGGCCGCCAACACGATGTCGCCGGGCGGCGCCGGCCATGCGGGAGATCGACCTGCGGCCGCTGTTCGCGCCGCGCTCGATCGCGATCGTCGGTGCGTCGCCGCGCTCCGACCTCGCCCGGACCATGCGCGACAACATCGCGAAGGTCGGGAGCGAGACCCGCTGCTTCTTCGTGAATCCCCGCTACGAGGAGATCGACGGCAGCCCGGCCTACCCGGACCTCCGTGGGCTCCCCGAGGTCCCGGACATCGTCGTCGTCGCGCTGAACCCGCTCCGCGCCGCCTCGGTGGTGCGGGAGGCGGCCGACGCGGGCGTGCCGGCGGTCATCATCCCCGGCGGCGGCGTCGTGGAGGGCGGCGAGCCGGCCGCAGCCATGCAGCGCGAGGTGGCGGCGATCGCGCGCGAGGCGGGCATCGCGCTGCTCGGGCCGAACTGCATGGGCCTGATCGACCTCAACGCACCGAGCGCGACCTACATCGACGACCTGCCGTCGAACCTTCGCCGCGGCGGAACGGCCGCGATCGCCCAGTCCGGCAGTGTCACCGACGCCTTCGTCCACGCCGGCACCCGGATCGGGTGGAGCAGGATCATCAGCTGCGGCTCCGAGGCAGTGCTCGACCTCTGCGACCACCTCGCGGCCTGCCTGGACGATCCGGCGACGAACTCGATCGTCCTGTTCGTCGAGGGCTTCAAGCGCCCGGAGCGCTTCCTCGCGCTCGCCGACCGCGCGCTCGCGGAGGGCAAGCCGATCCTGGCGGTGAAGGTCGGGCGGAGCTCGCAGGCCCGGGCCGCGGCGATCGCGCACACGGGCAACCTCGCCGGCGACGAGCGGGCCACGGACGCCGCGCTGCGGGCCGCCGGCGTCATCCGCTTCGACGACCTCGACGACCTGATCGAGGGCGCCGCCCTCGTGAGCCGGTCCCGCCGGCTCGGCCGTGGAGTGGGCAAGGGCCGGACGGGCGTCGTGACGGTCTCGACCGGCGAGGGCTCGCTGATCGCCGACCTCGCGCCGTCGCTCGGGCTGGACCTGCCGGCCGATCCCGGCCGGCGCCCGCTCCCGGATCGCCGCCGCGCTGCCGACCCTCAGCCACATCGAGAACCCGCTCGACCCGTGGGGCGCCGATGAGGGCGGGCCCGCGTATCGGGCCTGCTTCGAGGCCTTCGTCGCCAGCGGCGCCTACGACGTCATCGCCCTGGTCCACGACTTTCCGTACCGCTCGCAGCCCGGCGAGGTGGCGCTTGCCGTGGAGCTGGGTGCCGAGCTCGTCGCGGCTACTGCCGCCACGCCCGGCGTCCTGCCGGTCTTCGTCTCCCTCACGTCCGGCGACGTGACCGAGGAGGTGGAGGCGCAGATGGACGCAGCCGGTGGCGTGCCGATCCTGCGGGGCACGCGCACGGCGTTCGGCGCGATCGCGAGACTTGCCTGGTGGGAGCGAACGCGCGCGGACCGGTTGGCGCGCGGACCGGCGCGCGAGCACTGGCCGCGGCTCGCCGCCACCACGCCGCGCTACGCCCATGCCGGCGTCCGGCGACCGGGGGCCACGACGCCACGGGCCTTGCCCGAGCGGGAGTCGCTGGAGTTGCTTCGGGCGGCCGGCCTGCCGATGGTCGAGTCGGCCGCCATCAAGATCGATGACGAGGCGGCCATGCTCCTCGAGGCGACCGCCGCTGCCGACAAGGTCGGGTGGCCCGTCGCGGTGAAGGTCGATGCCCCGGGCTTCGCGCACAAGACCGACGCCGGCGGCGTGGCGCTCGGCGTCGGCGATGCGAAGGCACTCCACCGATCGATCCGGAACCTCCGGCCCATGGCCTCGCGCGGCATCCTCGTCCAGCCGATGGCGTCACCCGGCGTCGAGCTGATCCTGGGCGCCCGCCGCGACCCGCAGTTCGGCCCGCTGGTCCTCGTCGGGATCGGCGGCATCCTCGCCGAGGTCCTCGACGACGTCGCCGTTCGGCTCGCCCCCGTCAGGATCGACGACGCCCTCGACATGCTCGCCGAGCTCCGCGGCGCCCGCCTCCTCGATGGCGCCCGCAACCTGCCGACCGTCAAGCGCCGGGCGGCCGCGGAGGCCATCGTCGCCCTGGGCGCGGCGATGCTCGCCAACCCGACCTGGCTGGAGGTGGACTGCAACCCGCTGATCGCGGGACCCGGCGGGGCCGTCGCGGTCGACGCCCTGATCGTCACCGCCGACGTCCAGGAGCCGGCCTGGGACTACGAAGACCCTGGCGGCGAGGCCGCAGCCGCCGCCTCGACCGCCACTCCCACCCCCGTCGACCCCAAGCAGAGGAGCCAATCCGCATGAATGCCCTCGAAACCGCCACCCGACCCGCAGCCAAGCCGACGTCGAGCACGCTCTACTTCGGTCCCTGGTATCGCCGCTCGCCGTTCTTCGAGAAGACGCTCGAGGCGGGCGCGTCCGCCTACGACATCTACAACCACATGTACCTGCCCGGCTACTACGCCGACCCGGTCGAGGAGTACTGGGCGCTCCTGAACGACGTCACCGTGTGGGACGTCTCGGTCGAGCGGATCGTCGAGATCACCGGCCCGGACTCCTCCGCGTTCACGAACCTCCTGACCTGCCGCGACCTCACCAAGTGCGCCGTCGGCCAGGGCAAGTACGTGCTCATCACCGCGGACGACGGCGGGCATCGTCAACGACCCGGTCCTGCTGCGGGTCGAGGAGAACCGCTGGTGGCTCGCGCTGGCCGACAGCGACGCCGGCCTGTACGCCCGCGGCGTCGCGGTCAACTCGGGCCTGGACGTGAAGGTCCGCGAGCCCGAGGTCTACCCGATCCAGGTCCAGGGCCCGAAGTCGAAGGACACCCTGCGCAAGATCTTCGGCGACGCGATCGACGACATCAAGTACTACTGGACCCTCACCACCGAGGTCGACGGCATCCCGGTCGTCATCAGCCGGACCGGCTGGACCGGCGAGGTCGGGTACGAGATCTACCTCCAGGACCCGTCGCGCGGCGGCGACCTCTGGGACCGCGTCTTCGAGGCCGGCAAGGAGTTCAAGATCCGGCCGGTCGCGCCGGTCGAGGCCCGGCGCATCGAGGCCGGGATCTTCAACTACGGCTCGGACATGACGATCGCCAACAACCCGTTCGAGGTGATGGGCCTCGAGCGGCTCGTCGAGCCGCAGGAGGCCGACTACATCGGCAAGGCGGCGCTCGAGGAGATCCGGGTCAAGGGCGTCGCCGAAGAAGCTCGTGGGCATCGAGGTCGACGGGCGAACCGCTGCCGTTCGAGCTCGCCGAGAAGCGCCCGGCGCTCCATCGACGGCGAGCTCCGTCGGGACGATCACGGACCTCATCTGGTGACCGCGGCTGGAGAAGAACATCGGCTACGTCTGGCTGCCGATCGAGCTCTCCGGACCGGGCACGGAGCTGGAGATCGTCGCGCCCGACGGCGAGCTCTGGGCCGCCCGCAGCGCCGCGATCCCGTTCCTCGACCCCAAGAAGCAGGTGCCGCTGGGGAAGTGAACCCGGGCTTGGGGGGCGGGTCTACGGTCGCGAGCCGCAAGAACTGATGCCAATCGCTGCATGGATCTCGAGCCGGTCTCGTCTCGAGCCGCTCCTGTCCCGCCCCGGCCAGGGGATATGTGGCGATTGGCACAGGTTTGCGGCGTCCGCGAGCGGGGATCCTGGGGGTTGATCCGGCCCTAGCCCGCGGCGGCCTCGGCGGGTCGTCGCTCCGCGGCTCGCCCAAGGCGCCCGAAGCGCCAGGCGAGGAACAGCGCGATCGCGGTGATCGCGACGATGATCGAGCTGATGGCGTTGATCTCCGGCGAGACGCCGAACTTGATCGCGCTGTAGATGTAGAGCGGCAGCGTCGTCGTGCCGATGCCGGAGTTGAACGACGGTCACGACGTAGTCGTCGAAGCTCAGGGCGAAGGCCAGCAGCGCGCCGGCGATGACCGCCGGCATGATGAGCGGCAGCGTCACGTGTCGAAGCGCGCCCAGGGCCGTGTCGCCGAGGTCGCGCGCGGCCTCCTCGAGCTGCGGGTTCATGCCCGCCGCCCGGGCGCGAACCGTGATGGCCACGTACGAGATGCAGAACGTGACGTGGGCGATCGAGAGCTGGCCGAAGGAGCCGGTGCTGTCGAACAGCTGGAGGAAGAACAGCAGCAGCGAGAGGCCCATGACGATCTCGGGCGTCACCATCGGGAGCAGGAGGAGCAGCTCGGCCGGCGCCGCGGCCGCGGACCGCGAGCCGGGCCAGGCCCAGCCCGAGCGCCGCGCCAATGACCGTGGAGGCGAGCGACCGCCACCGCCGCGACCTGGAAGGTCGACGCACGAGTGCGTCGAGGAGCTCGTCGTTCGCGAAGCAGCCGGCCGTACCACTCAGTCGTGAAGCCGCGCCAGATGAAGGTCGCGGCGCGAGTCGTTGAAGCTGAAGATGATCAGGATGACGATCGGCGCGAACAGGAAGCCGTAGACGGCGACCGCGAACGCGGTCAGCCAGCGGTTCCGCTCGCCCGCTCATTCGCCGACCACCTCGCGCCGGAGGGTCCGCAGCGCGCCGAACGTCCCGAGCAACGTCAGGATCGTCAGGACGAAGCCGAGCGCCGCGCCGTATGGCCAGTCGCGGCCGTCGAGGAAGCGCTCCTGGATGACCTTCGCGATCGTGGTGACCTGCCCGCCGCCGAGGAGGTCCGGCGTCACGAAGTCGCCCATCGCCGGGATGAACGTCAGCAGCGCCGCCGCAATCAGGCCGGGCCGGACGAGCGGCAGCGTCACGTGGAGGAACGCCTGGCGGCCGTTGGCATACAGGTCACGGCCGGCCGCGATGAGGTTCGGATCGAGCCGATCGATCGAGACGAACAGCGGCAGGATCGCGAAGGGAAGGAAGCCGTAGGTCATGCCGAGGATCACGGAGAAGTCCGTGTTGAGGAGGATCAGCGGCTCCTGGGTCAGCCCGACTGCCTGGAGGAACTGGTTCACGACGCCTTGGTCGCGGAGGACGATCATCCAGGCGTAGGTCCGGATGAGGTAGCTCGTCCAGAAGGGCAGCATGACGAGCACGAGAAGGAGCGCCTTGCGGTGCCCGCCATACCGAGAGATCCAGTAGGCGATCGGGAATCCGATGAGCGAGCGACAGGATCGTCGTCGCGCTCGCGATGTAGATCGACTGGACGATCGTCGGGAGGAAGATCGGGTTGAAGACCTGCTGGTAGTTCTCGAGCGTCAGCGGGTCGAGGATGATTCGGTGGAGCTCGTCTCGACGGCCAAGGCTGATGACGACGATGAACGCCAGCGGGACCAGGAAGAAGACGAGCAGCCAGCCCATGCCGGGCAGGATCAGCAGGGCGTTGCGCAGCCCGTCCCCGGCCCGGCCTCGGAGCCCGGTCTCGCGGGGCGGATCGAGCGAGCCGGCCGTCACCGGACGGGGCGGTACCGCTGCGAGATCGGCGGACGAGGAGGCAGCGTCAGCCGCCCCGGTACGCCTGCCACCGATCGAGGTAGAGCTCGTCGACCGCATTGGGGAGGTCGAGGAGCTCCTCGAGCCTGTCGAGGATCGCCTTGTCCGGGTTCACGGCGGGATCGTTGAGGATCGCCTCGTCGATGAACTCCTGGGCCGCCAGGTTGGGGCCCATGTAGCCGATGTAGTTGGTGTTCATGGCGCTGACCTGCGCATCGAGCATGTGGTTGATGAAGAGGTGGGCGGCGATCGGATGTTGCGCTCCCGAGTAGATCGCCATCGTGTCCGAGCCGCGGATGCCACCCTCCTCCGGGATGAAGTACGCGATGTCCTCGTTCTCGACCGAGATCTGGTAGAGATCGGAGCCCCAGATCATGCCCACCCAGATGTCGCCGCCGAGCATCGTCGTGACGGTGTCGTTTGACCACGTTCGGACGAGCGGCTTGCCCTCGGTGAGCCTTGTGATCGCCTGATCCAGCTCGGCGGGGTTCGTGGTGTTCGCGGAGAAGCCCTGCTGGATGAGGGTCAGGCCCATCGTCTCCTGGTAGTCGTCCATCAGCGAGATGTGGTTCGCGTAGCGTGGGTCCCACAGCACATTCGAGCTCGTCGGGACCTCCGCGACCCTGGTCGTGTCGTAGCCGATCCCGGTTGTCCACCACACGTACGGGACCGAGTATTGGTTGCCGGGGTCATAGCCGGGATCGGACCACTCCGGGCCGAGGTTGACGAGGTTCGGCAGCAGCGAGTGGTCGAGCTTGAGCAGGGCGCCGGCCTCGCGGAAAGCCGGCGTATCGACGCCGATCGGAAACGAGACGTCGTAGCCGTTGCCATCGTCGCCGAGCTTGTCGTAGGCCGCGTAGATGTCGTCGAAGAGCTCGTAGTTGACCTTGACCGGGTATTTCTCCTCGAACGACTCGATCACCCCTTCGCCGATGTAGTCGAGCCAGTTGTAGACGTTCAGCTCGGCCTCGGGCTCTGGCACCGGGGTCGGCGCGGCGGTGGGCGCTGCGGGTCCGGCGGACGTCGGACCCGGCGTGGCCGGGTTGTCCGTCGCCGCCGCGGCCGACGCGGTGGATCCCGGCCGGCCGCAGGCAACGAGCAGCTGGGTCAGGGCCCCCGCCAGCCCGAACGCGGCGACGCGGGCGATGAACTCCCGGCGCGTCCAGCCGGCCTCCCTGAGCCGCTGCGCGAGTGCGGCATCGAATGTCGTCCCCGGCGCGCTCGTCGACCGGTCATGACTCGTCCTCCAACTTGGCTGGCGGCTCGCCCAGCACGAGGGCGTCGGCCGGGGCCCAGGTCACTGCGACAGAATCTCCGGATTCGAATCTCGGGGCCTGCTCTGCCTGCGAGAACCGACAGCGCAAGCCCCTTCTCGGTGCGAATGTGATATTGAACGGCCGCGCCAAGGTACGCCACCTGTTCAACCTGGGCGAGGAGCGCGCCGGCCGATCCAGCCGCCGCCTCGGCGCCATTGCCAGCCTCGACCGCCGCGATCCGGATCGCCTCGGGCCGGATGCTGACCTGGACGGGCTGGCCCGGTCGCCGGCCACCCACCCCGATGACGCAGCGGTCACCGGAATCGAGGCAGACGGTCGCGACATCGGGACCGAGGGACTCGACCGTGCCCCCGAGGAGGTTGGTGGTGCCGATGAAGTCGGCGACGAATGACGTGGCCGGCCGGTCGTACAGGTCCTCGGGCGTGCCGACCTGCTCGATCCGGCCGCGGTGCATCACCGCGATCCGGTCGCTCATCGTCAGCGCCTCCTCCTGGTCGTGGGTCACGTAGACGAAGGTGATCCCGACGTCGATCTGGATCCGCTTCAGCTCGACCTGGAGGCGCTTGCGGAGCTTGAGGTCGAGGGCGCCCGAGGGGCTCGTCGAGCAGGAGCACGTTGGGCTGGTTCACGAGCGCTCTCGCGAGCGCGATTCGTTGCTGCTGGCCGCCGGAGAGCTCGTTCGTCCGGCGCTTCTCGTAGCCGGGCAGGCTCGACCAGCTCGAGGACCTCGCCGGTTCGGCGGCGGATCTCGCCGGCCTCGACGCCGCGCCGCTTCAGCCCGAAGGCGATGTTGCCGCGCGACGTCGAGATGCGGGAACAGGGCGTAGCTCTGGAAGACCATGTTGACCGGGCGCTTGTCGGGCGGGTCGTGGGTGACGTCGCCGCCCGCGGAGCTCGATCCGGCCCTCGGTCGGCAGGTCGAAGCCACCGATCATCCGGAGCGTCGTCGTCTTGCCGCAGCCCGACGGCCCGAGCAGGGAGAAGAACTCGCCGGTCCGGATCGTGAGCGAGATGGCGTCGACCGCCACGACCTCGCCGAACCGCTTCGTCAGGCGCTCGAGGCGGATCTCCGGCTGGGGCTCTGCGCGGGGCTCGGTCTGGGGCTCGGCGGCGAGCATCACGACCGGGCGAGCGTACCGTAATTGAGCAGATGCGCAACAGCGCACGGGGCGGAGGCGCGCGGCTATCCTCCCGGCGATGACAATGGGATCGACCGGTGGCGCGAATGGCAACGGTCGCGGGCTCGTCGTTGCGCTCGATGGCCCGGCGTCGTCGGGGAAGAGCAGCGTCGGCGCCGCGGCGGCGAAGGAGCTCGGCTACCGGTTCTGCGATACCGGCCTGCTGTACCGCGCCGTCACCTGGCTGGCGCTCCATCGGGGCGTCAAGGCGACGTCCCACGACGCCCTCGTGCCCCTCGTGCGCGAGATCGAGCTCCTCGATGTCGGCGACGGCCGGCTCGCCCACGTCGCGATCGGCGGAGTCGACCGCACGGACGAGGTTCGGGCGCCTGCCGTCGACGTCGCGGTGTCGGCGTACTCGGCGGTCGCCGAGCTGCGAATGGCCCTGCTCGAGCGGCAACGGGCGCTGGCGCTCCGCGGCCGGATCATCATGGCCGGGCGGGATGTCGGCACGATCGTCCTCCCGGACGCGGATCTCAAGCTGTACCTGGACGCCTCGGTCGAGGAGCGGGCTCGACGGCGGGCGATCGAGCGGGGGATCGACCCCGACGGCTCGGCCGGCCGGGAAATCCTCGCGGAGCTCCGACGCCGGGACGAGCTCGACTCGACGCGCGAGGTCGCACCGCTGCGGAAAGCCGCGGATGCCGTTGTCCTGCGGACCGACGGCAATACCTTCACGCAGACGGTCTCCGAGGTCGTCGAGGTGATCCGGCGAACGGAGGCCTCGGGCATCGCCGCACCGGCTCCAGAGGTCGCTGTCTCGGTGCCGGAGCCTGAGCGTACCGAAACGGAGCCGGAGCCCCATCCACCCGAACCCGAACCAGTTGCGGCCGAACGCGCCACGCCCGAACCCGAACCAGCCGAACCCGAACCCGAACCAGCCACCCCCGAACCAGCCGAACCCGAACCTGTCGCGCCCGAACGCGAACCAGCCGCAACGCCTGTCGAGAGCGGGCGCCGGGAGCGACCGCTTCGTCGTGAGCGCCGTCCCATTCGGCCCACCCCGATCGCGACAAAGCGCGGCTTCCTGTACCGGCTCGGCAACGTCGTCCTTCGATCGATCGTGCGCGCGATCGCCCGGTTCAACGTCGACGGTGACGCCGCCGCCATCCCCAGGACGGGTCCGCTCATCGTCGTGGCGAACCATGCGTCCAGCGCCGACCCGGTCCTCGTCACGTCGTTCCTCAGCCAGAGCATCGACCGACCCCTGAACTGGCTAGGCAAGCGCGAGCTGGTCGAGTTCGGGCCGGCCGGCTGGGCATTCCGGATCGCCGCGATCCATCCGGTCGACCGCGAGGCGGCAGACCTCGAGGCGTTCCGATCGGCGATGCGGATCCTCGAGGCCGGGCAGGTGCTCGCGATCTTCCCCGAGGGCACCCGGAGCCACGACGGCAAGCTCCAGCGCGTCCGCGAGGGCGCCGGGATGCTCGCGCTCAGGAGCGGCGCGCCCGTGCTCCCCGTGGCCGTCGTCGACAGCGACCGGATGTGGCCGCGCGGCCACCTCCTGCCCAGGTCCGGCAAGCACGTGACGGTTCGCTACGGCGCGCCGTTCACCGTCGCCGACGAGCTGCGAGCGAGTGGGGCCCCGGCGAAGGGCAGGGAGGCCACCGAGGCGGCGACGCGCCTGATCATGGCCCGGATCGCCGGGCTCCTCCCGCGGCGCCAGCGGGGCGTCTACAGGGACGTCGTCGACTAGCCCACGGCCGTGGCGACGGGTCCGGAAGGATCCTCGTGGGATACTTGTTCCGACATGAGCGCACGAATCGGCACGGTCGCCGAGATCAAGATCGCGAAGCGGACGGGCTTCTGCTACGGCGTCCGCGAGGCCATCGACATGGCCAAGGAGGCCCGCACGGCGGGCAAGCAGACGCACACCCTCGGCCAGGTCGTCCACAACGAGGGCGTGATCCGCGATCTCCAGCAGCTCGGGATCCAGACAGTCGACACGCTCGACGACGTCGATCACGGCTCGGCCGTGGTCATCCGTGCCCACGGCGTGCGTCCAGATGTGATGGAGCGAGCGGCCGTCCGAGGCCTCGAGGTCATCGACGGCACCTGCACCTGGGTCATCCAGGAGCAGAAGGAGATCGTCAAGCTCGTCGAGGAGGGCTACACGATCGTGCTCCTGGGGACCCCGAAGCACCCCGAGGTCATCGGCCTCCTCGGCTTCGCCCCGAACGCCATCGTCGTCGACGAGGAAGAGGACTGGGACCAGATCCCGCGCAAGAAGAAGATGGCGCTGATCTCCCAGTCGACGCAGCCGCCCTGGAAGTTCGAGAAGCTCGCGGCCTTCATGGTCTCGCGGAGCCACGAGCTGAAGATCGTCAATACCGTCTGTCCGGTGACCATCCGGCGCCAGGAGGACACGCTCGAGGCGGCCCGCGAGGTCGACCTGATGGTCGTCGTCGGCGGCCGGTCGAGCGCCAACACCAAGGAGCTCACGCGCCTCTGCGGGATCGCGGGGACGAAGGCTGTCCAGATCGAATCCGTGAAGGACCTCGTCGAACCCCGGCGTCTTCGATGGCGCGAAGGTGGTGGGGGTCACCGGTGGGACGTCAACGCCGATCGAGGATCTCCACGCGGTCGCGCAGCGAATCCTCGAGATCGCCGGCACGCCAGACGCGCGTGCGAAGGCAACCGAACTGGCCGACGCCGCGTTCGCCCTCGCCGCGACGCCGGCCGGTCGAACCACCTCGCTTCCGACAACCCTCCCCGCGGCCAGCTAGGGCGGTCGAGGTGGCCGCCAGGGCCGGAATCCCGATCGTCGCGATCGTCGGGAGGCCGAACGTCGGGAAGTCGACGCTCTTCAACCGAATCGTCGGCGAGCGAGCGGCGATCGTGGAGGACCGTGCGCGGACGACCCGGGACCGGCTCTACGGCGAGGGCGACTGGAACGCCCGGCGGTTCATGGTGGTCGACACCGGAGGGCTCGAGGTCGACACGAGCGACCCGATCGAGGCCCGCGTCCAGGACCAGGCGCGAATCGCGATCGCCGAGGCGGACGTGATCGTGTTCGTGGTGGACGCGATCTCCGGGATCACCCCCGCGGACCAGGAGGCCGCCGAGGTCCTGCGGCGCGCAAAGGCGCCGGTGCTGGTGGGCGTCAACAAGAGCGACAACGCCAAGCGCGAGCTGGAGGCGGCGGAGTTCTACGGGCTCGGATGGGAGCACACCTACCCGATCGCCGCGATCCATGGCCGAGGCGTCGCCGACCTCCTCGACGAAGTGGTGCTCGCCCTGCCACCCGAATCGGAAGCGGAGCTCGCCCGGAAGCGGCGCGAGGACGAGGCCGACGCGTTCTCGAGGGACGTCGAGGCGGGCCGCCTCGAGGCGTACGTCGTCGGCGAGGACGAAGAGCTCGATGGGGCCGGCGAGGAGCCGGCGTTCGACGAGGCGACCGATGAGGTCGTCGACGAGGCGGCCAAGCGCTGGGACGCGCAGATCGCCAGCGATTCGGACGACCCGCCCGCGATCGCGTTCGTGGGCCGGCCAAACGTCGGCAAGTCGAGCCTCCTGAATGCGCTCCTCAAGCAGGAGCGGATGATCGTCTCGGATACGCCGGGGACGACCCGCGACGCCATCGACACCACACTTCCGTGGGGCAGGACGGAGATCGTGCTCATCGACACGGCGGGCATCCGGCGTCGCGGCCGCGTGGCGGGCGGCGCGGCGGCCGACAAGTACTCGACGCTTCGATCGTTCCGGGCGATCTCGCGGGCGGACGTCGCCGTCCTGCTGGTCGATGCGGTCGACGGGCTCACGGCGCAGGACGCGCACATCGCGGGCTTCGTCGTCGAGGAGGGCAGGGGACTCGTCGTCGCGGTCAACAAATGGGACGCGGTCGAGGAGAAGACCGGCAACACGTTCGACCAGTACGTCGAGTGGATTCGGCACGAGGCGCCGTTCCTGGACTTCGCGCCGGTCGTCTCGATCTCCGCCAAGACCGGCCAGCGCGTGGAGCGCGTCCTCGAGCTGGCGGTCGACGTCTGGGCCGAGCGGCGCCGCCGCGTGCCGACCGGGACGCTCAATCGACTGGTCGGCGACGCCACGGCGCGGCAGGAGCCACCGATGGTCAAGGGGCGCCGACCGAAGCTGTTCTACGCCACGCAGGTGGGCGTCGCCCCGCCGACGTTCGTGTTCTTCGCCCGCGATGCGGCCTCGGTGCACTTCTCGTACCGCCGGTACCTCGAGAACCGGCTGCGCGACGAGTTCGGCTTCCTCGGGACGCCGATCCGGCTCGTGTTTCGCGAGCGGGCGACGGTCCGCGAGCCGCGCCGGGCACGAAAATCGACCGAACGGCCGACGAAGCGCGAGGCCAGGCCGGCGATCGTCGCGAAGAAGGGCCGAACGCCGGCGAAGCGCGCCGCCAGATGACCGACGAGAAGGCGGCGGTCGAGGAAGGGCCCGCGCGGGTTGCCGTCATCGGAAGCGGCGCCTGGGGAACCACGCTCGCCGTCCTCGTCGCGCAATCGGAGCCCGTCCTCCTGGTGACCCGGACCGCCGAGACGGCGGAGCACCTCGAGAAGACTCGGACGAACCACAAGCGCCTTCCCGGCATCGACCTCTCACCGCGGATGCAGATCACCGCCGATCCAGGGCGGCTCGCCGAGGCGACGGACCTCGTCATCGTGGCCGTCCCGTCGGCGCACGTCCGCGAGGTGATGGGCCGCATTCGACACACGCTCCCGCCCTCCGCCGACGTCCTGTCGGTCGTCAAGGGCCTGGAGCGGGGCACGCTCCTGCGGATGACCGAGGTCATCGTCGAGGCGGCGGCCATCTCGCCTGCCCGCGTCGCGGCCCTGTCCGGCCCGAATCTCGCCCACGAGATTGCCCGCGGGCTGCCGGCGTCGGCGGTCGTGGCCTCGACCGATGCGGACCTCGGTGAGCGGATCGTCGCCCGCCTCAGCCGCCGCGCCTTCCGGCTCTACACGAACCCGGACGTGGTCGGCGTCGAGCTGTGCGGCGCACTGAAGAACGTCGTCGCCATCGCCGCGGGCGCGGCCGACGGCCTCGGCTTCGGCGACAACGGCAAGGCCGGGCTCATGACCCGCGGCCTCGCCGAGATGACCCGACTCGGGATCGCGGCTGGAGCGAACCCGTTGACGTTCGCCGGCCTGGCCGGAATCGGGGACGTGATCGCGACCTGCGGATCCAAGCTGTCGCGGAACCACCAGCTCGGCGACAAGCTCGCCGACGGCCGGAAGTGGGCGGAGATCGAGGCGATCCTGCCTGGTGTTGCTGAGGGCGCGTACACGGTCGACGCGGCGCTCGCCCTCGCCGAGCGCTACGGGCGTCGAGATGCCGATTGCCCGCGAGGTCCACAACGCGCTCTTCGAGGGCAAGAGCGTCCAGCGCTGCCTCATCGACCTCCTGGCGCGGGAGTCAAAGGACGAGCTGGCCGACTTCCAGCGCTGGATCGACCGCCTCGAGACCCGCGTCGGCTAGGGCTCTCCAACCGCGGGCTGTAGACTTCGGCCCTGCGTCGGGGCGTGGCGCAGTCTGGTAGCGCACCAGTCTGGGGGACTGGTGGTCGTGGGTTCGAATCCCGCCGCCCCGACCAATTCCTCTGCACGAAATCGGCCCGAAGCGTCGGACCACGCCCAGTTCGGGTCGCAATGTGGTCAGCCCGTTTGTGTGTCCGTCGACTTGTTCATCTGCTCGGTGATGCGAACGAGGGCGAGGACGGTATCCATGAGGCTCTCGATCGGAACGCCGAACACCCGCGGTTCGTTCCGAATGCTTTCAGGTACCAGCACGAGGGTGGCGTCTCGACCGCGCTCCAGGTCCAGCTGGACCCGTCGCAGCCCGCTGAACGGCAGATCGAGAACCGTGCGGTCGTCCTCGACCACAACGATTCGCCGGGCCGTGACCGCCAGCACGAAGTCGTCGGTCGCCACGTGGTTGGCGACGACCTCGCCCGGTTCAAGGATGTGTGGGAGCGGGAACGTCGATTCGCTCATGACGCGATCGTGCGCCTATCAGTGTTGCGATGGCATTTCGAGCGGGTTTCCAGCAATCGCGATCGTCCATGCAGGGGATCGACCCTCCGTCGCGTCGATAAGGCCCGCCGCGTTCGCGACGCCTGAAATGTCAACGCCCGGAGGGCCTGGGGAAGCCGCTCCGGGCGTCGACAGAAGTCCGGCGTCAGGGGGCGAGTGCCCCTCCACACCCGTCAGCCGGACGACCCGCCAGGGAGCGACCCCCGAGCGGACCAGGCGCGGGACTCTAGGAGACGCCCCAGCCCCACGGCACTAGGGGAAAGACCCTATGCCGCTCGAGACCGGCTGAGGCCATCGAACCGGAGCCGACGCTCGCCCGGGCGTCGTAGGCCATGCTGTCGGCGACATGCCGACACGCACCCCGACGATCGAGACCGACCGGCTTCGCCTCCTCCCGCTGCGGGTCGACGACGCCGTGGAGATGGCGGGTGCGCTATCGGATGGATCGCTCTACCGGTTCATCGGGGGCGAGCCACCGACGCCGGCGGAGCTGCGCAGGATCTACGCGCGCTGGATCGCGGGTCCGCCCCGCGACGGCGATGCCTGGCACAACTGGGCTGTCCGCCTCGTGGCCGACGGCACGCTGATCGGCCACGTCCAGGTGACGGTCGTCGGCGGCGAGGGCGCGGACATCGCCTGGATCCTGGGGTCGCCGTGGCACGGCAGCGGCTACGCCACGGAGGCGGCGATTGCCATGATCCGCTGGCTCGAGTCCGAGGGCATCCTGATCGTCACGGCGCACGTCAATCCCCAGCACGACGCCTCGGCGCGGGTCGCGGAGCGCGCGGGCCTCTCGCCGACCGACGAGCTTGAGGGCGGCGAAGTCGTGTGGCGCCGGGGGCCGACGGCCGAGACCTGATCGCGCGAGACTGTCGGCATGCCCCAACGGGAGCCGTGCGACTGCGGCAGCTGCGTCAACACGTTCTCGACGAAGGACGCCGAGAGCGACCTCGACGCGTACCGCCGCGAAGGACCGGGCGCCGTGACACAGGTGCTCATCGACGCGATCCGCAGCGAGGGCGTCGAGGGAGCGAGCTTGCTCGATATCGGCGGGGGCGTCGGCGCGATCCAGCTGGAGCTGCTGGCCGCGGGGCTCGGTACCGCGGAGTCGGTGGAGGCGTCGGAGGCCTACGTTGCCGCCGCGCGTGCCGAGGCGGCGCGGCGCGGGCTTGCGGAGAAGGTCAGCCACCACGTCGGGACGCTCGCGGAGCTCGCCGACGCGATCGGCCCGGCCGACATCGTCACGCTCGACAAGGTCGTGTGCTGCAACGCCGACCTGCCGTTGCTGCTGGACGACGTCGTGCTCCGCGCTCGCCGGATGATCGGGCTCGTCTACCCCCGCGATCGCTGGTGGAATGGCATCTTCGCGGCCGTGCTCGCCGCCTGGGGCCGGCTGACTCGCGACTCGACCCGGTGGTACCTCCACAGCGACGCGGAGATCGACGGCATCCTGCGAGGCGCCGGCTTCGAGCGGCGCGAGGTCGATCGAACCCTGATCTGGCAGGTCGCGCTCTACGTCCGAAAAGGAAACGCGCCATCCATCGAATAAATCCGATGAATGACGCAATGAACACACTAGGGACGGGGATGATGCGGCCGCGCGCGCACCGAACGTCCCAACCTTGCACCTGCATCGCACGGCACGCGCGGCGTCGGGGGCGCCGATCTCGATCGGACCTGAACGGCCCTATCATCGAGCGCGTGCCGCCGATCGACGAGCTGATCCGAATCGAACCCATCTACCTCGGGCGCCTCGAGCGCCAGGGCATCTTCACGACAGGCCTCCTGCTGGAGGTCACCGAGACCGTCACGCGCCGCCAGAACCTCGCCGACCAGGTCGACGCGTCGACCAATGACGTGGAGATGTGGCGCGACGAGGCCCAGATGCTCAATCTCGCCGGCTTCGGTCCGGCGGAGCATCGCCTCCTGAGCCAAGCCGGCTTCGAGGGGCTCAAGGACATCCTGGAGGTCGATCTCGACACCTTCCGCAAGCGGATCGGCCGGGCGGCCGACGAGCTGAAGGTGGACGCCGCCGTCCGGATCTCACGATCGAGGGCTGGTGGGACCAGGCGCACACGCTCGCCGAATAGTGGCCCAGGCTCGGCGGGTGGTTGGTCGCGGCGGCAGCGGCGATCGTCCTGCTCGGTGCGCTCGATCGTGCCGTTCCTCAACCCGATCTATCGTCCGCTTCGAGCAGGACCGCACCAGAGCCGCCGCGCTGACGGGCTATTACCGCGACGCAGCTCGACGACGTGACCGGCGCGATCCTCGGCGACCTCGTCCTGTGGCGCGCGAGCGTTCGGCGTGAGCGCTCGATGGCGTGCCGGTCCTGAAACCGCCCGAGATCGACCACATGCTTGACGTCCGCGGCGTGTTCGCCGGCTTCTTCGCGCTGGTGCTGGCCGCGCGTGGTCGTGGTGGTCGTTGCGTTCCGCAGGGCGCGCGACAGCGGAGGCGAGGGCCGCTGCGTGGCGCGCGGTCGCGAGCGGGGCCCGCGGGCTGGCGATCGGCATCGCGGTGGTCGAGCGCCTTCATGCTCCTCGCCTTCGACGCCGCATTCGAGGTCTTCCACCGGCTGTTCTTCTCGGCCGGCTCCTACACGTTCGACCCGCGCACGGACAAGCTCGTCCAGCTCTTCCCGGAGGCGTTCTGGTCGGAGACGGCGATCGTTGTCGGCGTCGTCGTGCTCGGTCGCGGCGGTCGTCACGTGGTGGCTCGCGCGCGGGGGTGCGGGCCGAGGAGCCGGGTCGCATCAAATCGGCCGCGCGGGGACCGCCTGATGGGCGTCCCGATCGCGCGGATCTTCGGAATCGAGATCAGGGTCTCGATTCGGCTGGACGATCGTCCTCGCCGTCGTGGCCGTGATCGCCGTCGGCCAGCTGACCGCGGTCGATCCCGAGCTGGAGGACCACGTCGCGTGGGTCCTCGGCGGCGTCGTCGCGCTCGGCTTCTTCCTGAGCTCCGTCTCGCATGACCTCGCCCACGCGATCGTCGCCCGCCGGCGGGGCGTCGAGGTCTCCTCGATCGTCGTCTCGTTCTTCGGCGGCGCCACGCCCGCCGATCCGACCTCGCCCGATCCGCGCCAGGACATCGCGATCGCGGCCTCGGGGCCGCTGACCAGCCTGGCGATCGGGCTCGCGCTGCTCGGCCTGACGGCCGGTGCGACGGCCCTCGGCGACGACTTCGACGCTGCGGCGGGCGTGCTTGCGGTCCTCGTCTTCCTCAACTTCGTGCTCGGCGTCGTCAATCTCGTGCCGGCGTATCCGCTCGACGGCGGGCGGATCGTCCGCGACCTGGCCTGGCGCCGGTCCGGCTCCGAGCGGGCTGGTTGGCGCGCCGCGTCCACGACCGGCAGGGCCAGCGGGTACGTCGTGATCGCGGCCGGCATCGCGCTGCTGTTGTTCGATGGCGGTGCGACGGGCCCGATGCTCGCGATCACGGGCTGGTTCCTGATCCTGTCGGCAAACTCGCTGCGCGATCGGGTTCGGCTCGACGATCTCGTCGGCGACCACACGGTCGCCGAGGCGATGGAGACCGATCCCGTCACGATCTCGCCATCGCTGACGGTTGACACCTTCGCCTCGCAGCTGCTCGACGGCGAGTCGACCCTGACGGCCGTGCCGGTCGTCGACGGCGAGGAGATCGTCGGCGTCTTCGGCGTCCGACAGGTGCATGGGATGCGCCGCACCGAGTGGACGACCACGCGCGTCGCCGACGTCATGGTCAAGCCACCGAAGCTGTCGTTCCTGGCGCCGGACGGCGCGATGAAGGAGGGCCTCGAGCAGGTCCATCGCGCCGGGGTCGATGGCCTCCCGGTGGTCGAGGACGGCAGGCTGGTGGGGATGCTCACCCGCTTATCGGTGGGGACGTTCATCCGAGCCCGCCAGGCCGAGAAATGAGCAGCGCCAACGCATGAGTGGCGCCCGGGCGTGAGTGGCGACCTCCGGTCCGTCGAGGAGGCACGGGCCGCGATCCTCGCCGAGATTGCGGCACCCCTCGAGGCTGAGACGGTGGGCATCGAGGACGCGCTGGGGCGCGTGCTCGCCGCGGACGTCGTGGCCGCCGTGACGCTCCCGCCCTGGGACAACTCGGCGATGGACGGCTACGCGATCCTCGCTGGTGACGTGAAGGCTGCGTCCGAGGACGCGCCCGCTCGGCTCGAGGTCGTGGGGGAGGTGCCTGCCGGGGGCATCGCCGACCGGCTGGTCGAGCACGGGAGCGCGATTCGCATCGCGACTGGGGCACCGATCCCGGAGGGCGCCGACGCGGTCGTCCCGGTCGAGGCCACGACCCCGATCGATGCGGCGGGCGTCGCCGGTGCGCGCGGCCGGGACGCGGCGGGGCCGCTCCCCGCGGCGATCCTGGTGCATGACCCCGGCCGTGCCGGCGCACACGTCCGTCGCCGGGGCAGTGACCTCGACGAGGGAGCGACGATTCTCACCTCCGGCTCCGCGATGACGCCGGCGGCGGTTGCCCTCGCCGCGGGCGCCGGGCTTGCCTCGGTCTCCGTGCGGCGCCGGCCGCGCGTCGCCGTCCTCGCCACCGGGAACGAGGTCCGGGTCGCGGGAGCCGACCTCGGTGACGCCGGGATCCCGGATGCGAACGGCCCCGGGCTCCGGGCGCTTGTCGAGGCTGCCGGAGCGGAGGCGATCGCCCTCGGGATCGCCCCGGACGACCTCGACGACGTGACGGGCCGGCTCCGTGCCGCGCTCGCCGACGGCGCCGACGCGATCGTCGTCGCCGGCGGCGTGTCGGTCGGGCCGTACGACGTCGTCAAGCTGGCGTTCGAAGCGGTCGGGCGAGATCGGCCTCTGGCGGGTCGCGGTCCAGCCGGGCAAGCCGTTCGCGTTCGGGACGGCACCGCGTCCGGACGGCAGTCGGACGCTGCTGTTCGGGCTGCCCGGCAACCCCGTGTCGAGCTTCGTCACGTTCGAGCTCTTCGTCCGCCCCGCGATCCGCGCGCTCTCCGGCCGCCGCGATCTGCTACCGTCCCGTCGATCGAGCGGTGCTCCTCGAGGAGGTCCGCACCGCCTCGAACCGCCGGGCGTTCCTCCGCGCAACCGCGGAGCGAGACGCCGACGGCGGGCCGCAACGGGACGAGCTCGGTCGCGTCCGCGTCCGGCTGTCACACGGCCCTGCGGGGCAGGGGAGCCACGTGCTCTCCGCGCTGGCCGCCGCGGATGCCCTCGCCGTCGTGCGCGAGGAGGTCGAGATCCACACCGCCGGCGACCCGGTCGATCTGTGGTGGCTCGACCCGGCGTGACCTCGGCGGGCCGCCGTCCGACATGCACGCGCCCGGCTGCCGCATCATGGGCGGCGACATGGAGCGAAGCCAAGGGCCAGGCCCCGCACCACGTGCCGAGCGCCGCCGCCTGACCCACGTCGATCGAGCCGGCCGGCCCCGGATGGTCGACGTCAGCGCGAAGCCGGCGACAGCCCGCCGGGCCGTCGCGGAGGCGTTCGTCGCGCTCTCGGCGGAGACGCTGAGCCTCGTGATCGACGGGCGGGCGTCGAAGGGCGACGTCATGTCCGTGGCGGAGCTCGCCGGCGTGATGGGCGGGAAGCGGACGTCGGAGCTGATCCCGCTCTGCCATCCACTGGCGCTGACGGACCTCCTCGTGACCGTCACGCCGGATCGCGTCGCGGGTGGGCTCCGCATCCGCGCCGAGGCGGCGACCACCGGCCCCACCGGCGTCGAGATGGAGGCGCTGACCGCCGCTTCCGTGGCCGCCCTCACGGTCTACGACATGGTCAAGGGCGTCGAGCGCGGCGGTCGAGATCCGTTCGGTCCACCTCGTTTCGAAGTCCGGCGGCAAGAGCGGCGAGTGGCATCGCCCGCCCGAGGAGGCGCGGCGATCGCCAGCGGCGGCCCGGCGAGCGCGTCGCCGGTCGCATCCGCAAGAAGTGACCGACGAGTCGGTGCCCGCCGGGACCCCCGCGCTCGTCCTGACGATCAGCGACGGCGTCGCCGCAGGCACGCGCGAGGATGACGCCGGCCTGGCCCTCGCCGAGGCCCTCCAGGCGAAGGGCTTCGCCGTCGATCGCGAGCGCAGTCCCTGACGAGCGCGCGACGATCGAGGACGCGCTCCGAGCTGCCACCACCGACCACCTCCTCGTGGTCACGACGGGCGGCACCGGCCTCACCCCGCGCGACGTGACCCCTCAGGCCACCCACGCTGTGATCGACTACGAGGTTCCCGGCCTCGCCGAGGCGATTCGCGCCGCCGGGCGCGCGAAGACCCCATGGCGGACCTTTCGCGCGGCGTCGTTGGCGTCAAGGGCCAGTCCCTGATCGTGAACGTGCCCGGCAGCCCACGCGCCGCGCTTGAGAACCTCGAGGCGCTCGCGCCCACGCTGCGGCACGCCCTGGAGACACTCGCCGGCCCGTTCGACCACGGCGCTGCCGGCGCCGGCCACGAGGCGCGCCCGGACCTGCCGGACCCCGACCTCCACGGGGCCCGCTGATGTTCCCGTTCTTCGAGCACGTCCCGTTCTACCCGCTGGTCTTCGCCGTGTTCTGGGGCGCCGCGCTGCTGTTCGTCCTGGCGATGGCCCGCCATCTGCGCGTGTTCGCCGCTGGCCGCGCCGAGGGCCCGAGCCCCTTCGACAGCATCCCGGCGCGCCTCGCCGGCCTGATCGAGTACGCCTTCGTCCAGACGAAGATGTTCAAGGACCCGCGGCGCCGCGATCCTCCACCTCGGGATCTTCTGGGGCTTCATCCTGCTCACCGTCGGGACGGCGAACATCGTCACGGGCGGGCTGGTCCAGGCCGTGATCTCGTGGCCGTTCGACGGTGTCCTCTGGGCGGCGACCCTGGCGATGCAGAACGTCGTCGCCGTGATCGTCCTCGTCTGCGTGCCTGTGGGCGTTCTGGCGGCGCTTCGTCACGCAGCCGGCCCGCCTGACGTTCAACCGCGACGCGCTGATGATCCTCGGGATGATCGGCGGCGTCGTCGCTGACCGAGCTCCTCGCGATGGTCTTCGAGATCGCGGCCTTCGGCGACCAGCCGGGCGCGTTCATCGCCGGCGCGCTCGCCGGTCCGCTCGCGCGAGCGGCACCTCGGCTCGATCACGCCACCCTCGAGACCGCGTTCTGGGTCATGTGGTGGGCGCACATGGCGCTCGTCGCCGCGTTCCTCGTGTACCTGCCGTTCAGCAAGCACCTCCACATCGCGACGAGCTTCCCGAACATCTACTTCCGCAAGCTCGCGCCGCGCGGCGAGCTGCCGGCGATGGACCTCGAGGCGGAGGACGCGACGTTCGGGCTGCGGACGCTCGCCGACCTCGGCTGGAAGGACATGCTCGACGGCTTCACCTGCACCGAGTGCGGCCGCTGCCAGCAGGCCTGCCCCGCCTGGAACACCGGCAAGCCGCTCAACCCCAAGCACTTCATCATGGGCATCCGGGACATGTCGGTCGAGGCCGAGCACGGCCTCCCGCTCATCCCGAACTCGCCGTCGGCGGCGCTCGTTCGGGCTGTCGGACGTCGATCGAGCACGGAGTCGATGCTCGCGCCGATCGTCGACAACGCCATCCCGTACGACGCCGTCTGGGACTGCGTGACCTGCGGCGCCTGCGTCGAGGCCTGCCCCGTGCTCATCGAGCACGTCGACAAGATCGTCGGGCTGCGCCGGAACCTCGTCCTCGAGGATTCCCGCTTCCCGGCCGAGCTCAACAGCGCCTTCCGGAACATGGAGGGCGTCGGCAACCCGTGGGGCCAGCCGCCGACGACCCGCACCGACTGGACGAAGGGCCTGCCGTTCGCCGTCCCGACCGTCGCCGAGCTTGCCGCCGACGACCGCCTCGACGAGCTCGAGGTCCTGTACTGGGTCGGCTGCGCGGCGGCGTTCGACGAGCGCAACCGGAAGGTTGCGCGGGCGTTCGCGACGTGCCTGAACGCCGCCGGGATCAACTTCGCGATCCTGGGCCAGGAGGAGTCGTGCACCGGCGACCCGGCGCGGCGGATGGGCAACGATTACGTCTTCCAGATGCTCGCTGCGGGGAACATCGAGACGCTCAACCGCTACGAGATGGGGGAGCGGACGATCGTCACGGCGTGCCCGCACTGCTTCAACTCGATCGGCACCGAGTACGGCCAGCTCGGCGGCAACTTCCGGGTCGTTCACCACGCGGCCTACCTGCGCGAGCTGCTCGCCGGCGGGCGCCTGCGCGTCGTCGACGCCGACGCCGGGGCCGACGGCGCCGGCGGGACGGGCCGGTCCGTGACGCTCCACGACTCCTGCTACCTCACCCGCTACAACGGGATCGTCGACGAGCCGCGCGAGGTGCTGGCTCCATCGCCGGCATCGAGCTGCGGGAGATGGACAACCGCGGCAAGAACACGTTCTGCTGCGGCGCCGGCGGGGGCCGGATGTGGATGGAGGAGACGCGCGGCACGCGAATCAACGAGTCGCGGACCGCGCAGGCCCTTGCGACCGGCGCGTCGACCGTCGCCACCGAGTGCCCGTTCTGCATGACGATGCTCAAGGACGGCCTCGAGGCGGCGCAATCGGGACCGGCGGCACGCGTCCGGGCGATCGACATCGCCGAGCTGCTCGCCGAATCCCTGGCTCCGACCCAACCCGGCGTCGCGCGCCCTGCCCGTCCTGCAGTCAGGAGATCGCCACCGAGCGATTGAACGTTTGCCGGTGACGCGCGGCCATACCGTGTGACAGGGGAATGGGCAATCGAGGAGCCCACGTGCTCGATCTCATCGCCAGCGCGAGGACTGGAGACCGAGAGGCTTTCGGGAAGCTTGCGGCGTTGTCGATCGATCGCCTCTACGCGGTGGCGGTCCGGATTGCGCACGATCCCTATCGCGCCGAGGACGCAGTCCAGACCGCCTTGCTGAAGGCCTGGAGCGACCTTCCGTCGCTGCGAGACGCATCGCGGTTCGACGCGTGGCTGTACCGCCTCGTCGTCCGTGCCTGCTACGACGAGGGCCGCCGACATCGCGCATTCGTGGCGAAATTCGGGTGGTGTCCGATGAGCCCTCGGAGCCCGACGGCGCGGCACGCTTCGCCGATCGCGACCGGGTGGCGCGGGCCTTCGCTCGTCTGCCGGTTGATCAGCACGCCATGGTCGTCCTCCACCACTACGAGGGCTTCCCCCTCACCGAGGTGGCCGAAATGCTCGCCATCCCCACTGGAACCGCTCGCTCGAGGCTGCACTACGCGCTCCGCGAGCTCCGGGCCTCCGTCTCGAAGACTGACGAGCGCTCCGTTGTCGCTGAAGGAGGCCCGGCATGACCGACGAGAGACGGACCCTCCACCTCCTGCGTGACCGCCTGGACACGCTTCCGACGCATGCGCCCGCGCACTTGCTCGCCGCGGTCGTCAACGAGGTTGCGCACGAGAGCACACGGAGCGCCGACGGTGAGGTCGAGTCTTTCGCAGCCACGCAGGCTTGTAGGCGGGCGCTGGGGCTGGTTGGCCGCCTCCGCCGCCGCGGTGGTGCTTGCGCTGGCCGCTTCGCGTCTGCTCACGCCGACCCCAGACGTTGGGCCCGTTCCGAGTGCGACAACGTCCGCAACGCTGGCGCCGTCGATGACGCCGGATCCGGCCGTCGCCTCGACTCAGACGGCGGTTCCGACCCCGAAGCCTGCACCGGTTCCGATCGAGCTGGCGTCGCCGCTGACGGAGTGGACGCCCCCTATTCGAGCACCGTCAACCCGTGGGTCACGTTCGAGCTCGCCTGCACCCTTGCCTGCCGGCCCACGATCGCGGAGGAGTTCTGCCCGATCGAGAACACGGCCGGCAGGCTCTCATTTCCGCATGCCAAGTCGTGTGCTGACGGCATCTCCTTGCTTCGCCCTGAGAGTGTCGCGTGTGGAGCCGCCCCATCCCAGCCGACGGCGGATGAGCTCGCCGCGGCCCTCCTGGCAATGACCGACGTTCTTGCCAGCCGCGACCTCGATGCGGCGTCGACGGGGATCGCGTTGCCGACTGACTTCTTTGCCGTCGCGTACCACCGGCGTGTGATCGGAGTCGCGGACGTCGCGAGCGAGTCGCCAGCGCCCGAAGGCTGCGGGTTCCTGCTCGGTAAGGGTCTCAGCGAGTCCATTCCACCTGTAGGGGATGACCTGAATGCGTTCAGCGTCGATGCACAATTCGCTCTACGTGATCGCGGTGACGATCAATTCCGCGAACGTCCAGCATTTGCTGGGCATGCTCCACAACGTCCGGTTCATGCCTTGAGCACCGTGCCGACCGGCGGCGAGCCTGTCGACTAGTCCTCTGGAGGCTCGATCTGCTCCACGTGGATCGCGATCGTCCGAGCGTTCGCCCAAGGATCGACGTCCAGCGGGTCGGCGCACTTCCGGGCGGCGGCCCCGTCGGCGCCAGGCGAGCCAGAGGGAGCCACCGGCTCGAGGAACGGCGCGACCGGGTCTGAGAGTGCGCTGTACAGCTCGGGCTCGAGGCTTGGCTCGCCCTCGCCCAGCGCGGCAAGCGCACCGCGCCGGGCGCCCCGCCCTTGACCTTGGCGATGACGAAGCCCGCCAGGACCAGCGCAACGATGATGCCGATCGGCACGACAAGCTGGCCGGCGAACGCCTCGATGTCGCTGACGGGGCCCGCCTGAAGCGGTCCGATCGTGGCGGAGGCGCCGAGCGCGTCGGGCGATTCCACCCCGCTGGGAGTGGCGGCCGGCGAGCTTGACGGGGCAGCAGACGCGACCGGCACGGGACCACCGCTCGCAGGCGCGCTCGAGCCAGGGCTCGGGCTGGCGGCAACGAGCGTTGCCGACGGCGCAGCCGATGGGCCGGGCGTCACCACGGGCGGCATCGGCGTCGACGTTGAGCCAGACGGTCGAGGCGTGGGCGATGGGGGCTTCGGCGTGATCTTCGGCGTGGGTGAAGGAGTCGGTGCCTGGGTCGGCGGCGCTGTCGGTGCCGGTGTCGGTGGTGCTGTCGGCGTGGGTGGTGGCGTCGCGCCGGCGGTCACGGTGACGCTGTCGCTGGCCTGGGTGTCGCCGGCCCCACACGGCGACGCGGCGCACGCACGGACCGTGTGCTGGCCAGATGAAGCGTTCGAGGGGATCTGGAAGTTGAGGATCGCCTTCTGGCCGGTGGTGTCCGCGATCCCGAGGGCAACCGACCCGTCCCACGTGAAGTAGACGGTCCCGTGGGGAAAGCCGTTGGCCGTCGCTTCGAGCGTCGCGCCCGGGACGCCGTTCGACGGCGCGACGCTGACGCGCGGCGCCGCCAACACCCAAGGCGCCACGAACCGTGCGCGGAGCGCGGTCCCAGTGACCCGAGCAGCGACAGCGTTACCGCGACCCGTGCTGCGGTGCCGCGCCATCCACGGTCGCTTGCCGGCGTCATCACGCTCTCGGCGATCCCTCGTGCACGAGCCATCGCGACCGATTGCTCGCAGACTCGGCAGCGTACCCATCGGCGCGAGCGCGGCTACAATTCGACCGTGGCAAATACAGGCATGTACAGGCTGACCGAGGAGCAGGTGTTCCTTCGGGACACCGTCCGCCAGCTCGCCGACGAGCGGATCGCACCCCGCGCCGCGGAGATCGACCGGACGGCGAGTTCCCCGAGGACATCCGCCAGCTCCTCGCGTCGCAGGACGTGCTGGCGCTGCCGTTTCCCGAGGCATACGGCGGGATCGGCGCGGACCTGCTGACCCAGTGCCTCGCGATCGAGCAGATCGCGCGGGCCTGCGCCACGCTCGAGCCTGATCCTCTGCGGTCCAGGGCCTCGGCTCGCTGCCCTCCTGCTCGCCGGCACCGAGGAGCAGAAGGCCCGCTTGCTCCCGGATCTCGCCTCAGGAAGGAGCTCATCGCCTTCGCGCTCACCGAGCCCGAGGCCGGCTCCGACGCCGCGGCCGCCCGGACGCGCGCCGTTCGCGACGGCGACGAGTACGTCATCGATCGGCGGGAAGCGGTTCATCACCCACGGCAGCATCGCGAGCGTGATCACGGTCTTCGCTGTGACCGACCCCGAAGCGCCGCGCCACAAGCGCCTCAGCTGCTTCGCGGTCGAGGTCCCGACCCCCGGCTTCTCCGTCTCGCGACTGGAGCACAAGCTGGGGATCCGGGGCAGTCCCACCGCCGAGCTGGCCTTCGAGGGCGTCCGGGTCCCGGTGGCGAACCGGATCGGCGAGGAGGGCGACGGCTGGAAGCTGGCGATGGGGACGTTCGATCGGTCGCGACCGGGGATCGCCGCGCAAGCCGTAGGGATCGCCCAGGGCGCGCTCGATGTCGCAATCGCCTACGCCCGCGACCGGAAGCAGTTCGGGCAGCGAATCGGCGAGCTCCAGATGGTCCAGGCGATGCTCGCGGACATGGACGCGAAGGTCGAGGCCGCGCGACAGCTCACCTACAAGGCCTGCGTCGAGATCGAGGCCGGCGCCCGGGATTCCGCCCGCTGGGCATCGCTCGCGAAGCTCGTCGCCGGCGACGCCGCGATGGCCGTGACGACCGACGCCGTCCAGGTCCTCGGCGGCTACGGCTACACGGACGACTACCCGGTCGAACGGATGATGCGCGATGCCAAGATCACCCAGCTCTACGAGGGGACCCAGCAGATCCAGCGGCTCGTGATCGCCCGCTCGCTCCTCGGCAAGCCCGCCTGACGCGACGTCGCGGGGCCCGGTCGCGCGGCCAACCCGCGCTTTCCGTTGCGTCGGGGCACCAATAGGACCATCGGTTTACGGTCCGAACTGCAACGTTCTCGTAATCTCCCCCGGCTGGTCAGGCGCTCACCGCCGATCGGCAGGTCCAGGTTCCAGGGGAGTTTTCATTGCTTTACCGCGGCCGTCCGCTGGCCGGGCGACCTCAGATCCTCGCGTCCGCGCTTGCCGCGCTGCTCGTGGTCGTCGGTTCCGGCACCGTTCTCGCCGAGACATCCGATGTCCCCGCGCCGCCTCCGAAGCCGCGCGTCCAGCATCCGGGCGACGTCGCGGGCTACCGCCTGCCGTTCCACCCGGGCCTCGACGTCTACATCCACCAGGGCTGGCACGGCACGTACAGCCACACGAAGCACGCGGAGTACGCGTACGACTTCGGGCTCCACCTCAACACCCCAGTCCTGGCCGCCGCGAGCGGCGTCGTCTCGTTCCTTCGCAGCGGCAACAGGGCCTGCGGCGGCAAGAAGTTCAAGCACAAGGCGAACTTCGTCACAATCGACCACCCCGACGGCAGTTCGACCCACTACGGCCACCTCTCCACGATCTCCGTCAGGGTCGGCGACGTTGTCGAGGTCGGGCAGGAGATCGCGCGGTCCGGCATGACGGGCTGGACCGGCTGCCAGGCGCATCTCCACTTCGCGCGCCAGCTCCGGGGCGACGACGGCATCACGCAGTCGATCCCGGTGTATTTCGAGGAGGTCCCGGGCCGTCAACTGCGCTTCGGCGAGACGATCCGGACCGCCCCGGCATGTTCTGGCGCGACGAAGGGCCAGTCCGACAAGGACGTCGGGAAGAAGCGCGACGAGGGGTCGAAGGAAGGCGCCAAGATGCATGACGGGCCCCTGATCGGCGGCCTTTGTGCGACATACCGCGATCTGGACACGGAAGCGGTGCTGTTTTCGCGGCTCGAGGACCAGATCGACTACAACTGGGCCGAGAAGAGCCCCGGTGGCTATTGGCTCGACGATGCTCCGAATGGATTCGCGGCCTCGTGGACGGGGCAGTTCACCATTGACGAGCCGGGTGTCTACGCGCTCCAGGTTCGTGCGTCGGATCGTGTACGAATTCGGATCGATAGCGTCACCCTGGTCGATGTCTGGACCGACTTCGCCCGACCGCGGAATGCGCTGGTCGCGTGGCGGGCCACCGAAGGCAAGCACACGATCGAGGTCGAGCATGTCGATCAATCGGGGCACGGATCGCTGCACCTCGGATTGACCCCGCAGCTGATCGACGGCGCCTGGGTGCGTCAAGAGCAAGCCCGAGGCTTGATCCGGCGCCGCTAGGCCGCGTCTCTCGCGCCCGTCCTATCATCGGGAGCCCCTTCCGAATCCGCATCAGGAGGCCTACCCGAGCGTGCCACTACGCATCGTCGTCCTGACCAAGCCGGTGCCCGATCCCGCCGCCGCCGCGGAGCGACTCGGGTCCGACGGGCGACTCGATCGCGCGTCATCGCCCGCGGTCATCAACGGCAACGACGAATACGTCCTCGAAGCCGCGCTCAAGCTGGTCGAGGCCCACGAGGGCGAGGTGACGCTCGTCTCGATGGCGCCGCCGAACGGGGTCGAGACGATGCGCAAGGGCCTCGCGATGGGCGCGCACAAGGGCGTGCTGGTCACTGACCCTGCGCTCGCCGGCTCCGACTACGGCTCGACGATCGCGGCGCTCGTCGGCGTGCTCGGGCAGCTCGAGTTCGACCTCGTCCTCGCGGGCTTCGACACCTCGGACGGTGTCGGCGGCGTGATCGGCGCGGCCGTCGCGACGAAGCTCGGACTGCCGTACCTCTCGTCGGCGGCGAAGATCGAGCCCGATCCCGCGGCCGGAACGGTTCGCGTCCGACGCATCAGCCCGACCGGCTTCGATGTGCTCGAGGCGAAGATGCCCGCGCTGATCGTGGGGACCCAGCTGCTCGGCGAGCCGCGCTACCCGTCGCTCAAGGGGATCATGGCCGCCCGGTCGAAGGAGGTCGCGACGAAGTCCCTGGTCGATCTCGGCCTCGACGGAGGTTCCGTCGGCGGAGCCGCCACCCGCACGAAGATCACCGGGCAGGAGAAGCCCCCGGCGCGTGGTGCGACGCAGGTGGTGCGCGGCACGCCCGAGGAAGGCGCCAAGGCAATCGCCGACCTGCTCTCCTCGCGGAGGCTGATCTGATGGCCGCTGCCGGCACGATCTGGGTCGTCGCCGAGACGAACGCCGACGGCTCGCTCGCGAAGAGCTCGAGCGAGGTGGCGACGCTCGCGCGCGCGCTCGCCGAGGCCGCCGGCGGCGAAGCGGCCGGAATCATCGTCGCCGCGGATCCCGCGGCTGCAGCGAAGGAGCTCGCGGGCTACGTAGGGCGCGTGGTCGCGGTGGCCGAGCCGGCGGCGCAAGGTAACGCCTGGGCGCAGGTCGCGGCGCAGCGGGCAGCGGCGATTCTCGCCTCCGAGACGCCCGCCGCGGTCCTCACCGGTGCCGGTCCGGATGGTCGCGACGTCGCGGGGACGATCGCGGCGCTGCTCGATCGGCCCGTCCTGGTCAACGCCACCGCGGTCGCCTGGGACGGTGGCCCGTCCGTCCAGATGAGCGTCTTCGGCGGCAAGCTCGTGACCACGTCGGCGTTCGCCGATGGCGAGTGGGGGATCGTGACGGTCCGCCCGAACGTTGTGACCGCCGAGCCCGCCGCTTCGGCAGGGTCCATCGAGAATCGCGCTCCCGAGGGCGACCTCACGCTGCCGCTCGTCAAGGTCGTCGAACGGATCGAGGAGGCCGCGGCCGCGCTCCCGATCGAGGAGGCCCGGGTCATCGTCGCGGGCGGCCGCGGCGTCGGTGGCGAGGAGGGCTTCAAGCTCGTCCAGGACATCGCGGACAAGCTCGGCGGCGCCGTCGGCGCCACGCGCGCCGCCGTGGATTCCGGCTGGATCCCGTATGCCCAGCAGATCGGCCAGACCGGCAAGATCGTCAAGCCGCAGCTCTACCTGGCGCTCGGGATCTCGGGGGCGATCCAGCACAAGGTCGGGATGCAGACCGCGGGCACGATCATCGGGGTCAACCGCGACCCGGACGCGCCCATCGCCGAGTTCGCGGATCTCGTGGTGGTCGGTGACCTGTTCGAGGTCGGCAAGGCCTTGCTCGCGGAGCTCGCGCAGCGCTCCTGACCCTTCGGCCCGGCGCTCGCGTCGCGAAATCGATGCCTCGCGCGTCGAAGATCGAACGTTTCGACCGATCGGTGGCCCCATACGTTTCGGGAACCGAATCGACCGTCAACGACGCCGAGGTGGGTAGCGATGGATACACGCCGAATGCCCGGGTCGATCGAGACAGCCCAATGGCCGTCAGGTGACGCCGCCGTCGCGGAGGTCGAGATCGTCGAGCTGCGCCACATCGAGCGGCCAATTCGCGGGCTCATCGCGCGGATCATCTTCGTGGTGATGATCGCCACGTTCGCCGGGCTGATCGTGATCAACGGCCTGCCGGCTCGTTCGACCTTCGCCCTCGACAACCCGCTCCCGAACCTCCTCTCGACGAACGCCGCTCCCTGACGAAGGTCGCCGATGCAGCAGGGTCACCGGTCGCGAAGCGACCACAGGAATCTGTGAGGACTCGCGCTGCGATCGTCGTTGCCGCGATGGTGTCAGCCTGCACGCCGAGCCCCAGTCCATCGACGAGTACGGCGTTCCCAGCAGCGACCGAGCCTATGCCGTCGATCAATTCGCCCGTTCCCCCCACCGCGACCCCCACCGCTCCCGCAGCGACACTCGGTCCGGCCGCCTGGGAGCGCACGGAATATCAGTTCGGAGCCCCGACCGAGGTATGGAACGTGTGGGCTGTCGGCGATCGGTTCGTTGTCTACGCCGAACGTGAAGGGCCGGATGGCCCGGTGGTGGTGTTCCTGAGCGCGACAACCGGCAGGGATTGGCACGCCGTCACGGCACCCGATGACCTTGAGGAGATCTACTTCCGAACTGGCACCGTCGTCGACGGGCGGCTGTGGTTCGTGGCGCGGGTTCGCGGCAGTGGGTCAGACACACGTCGGCTCGTGAGCACGACGACCGGAGACGACTGGGAAATGCTCGAACCGGCCCGCGGGTTGGGCGCAAGCGACGGTGCGTCGTTTCTCACCAGGGTGGGTAATCGATGGTTCGCAGGCCCTCGCCGCGAGACGCCAAGCGAGCCGTTCCCAGTGATCGACCAGGACATCCGGGTCTCCGACGATGGCGTCCATTGGTCAGAAGTCGATGCGCCACGCTTCGGCTCGTTCACTCTGTATCACGACGTGGAGGTGGTCGGCGCGCAGGTCCTCGTGTCCGCGACGTGGTATGAGGACGAGGAGCAGCAGAGTTTCTTCATGACGTCGCATTCCGGCGCCGCATGGCAATCAGCGGATTTCCCCCCGAGGACGAATGCGAGCAGCGGTGGATTTGCATGCAGTCCGATGACTTGCGTGATGGTTGGTTCGATCTCCGCGGGCGATGGCGAGTTGGAACTGCCGTTTGCATGGGCTTCGAAGGACGGGCTCAGATGGACCGAGGTCGATCCCACGCCGGAATTCCCGGCAGGCCGAACGAATGTGCCGATGGGTGACGTTGTTTGGACCGGATCCGCATTCCTTGCGACCGGCGGGAATCAGGGGGGCGATGCATGGTTGTCCGACGATGGTGCCGCATGGCGGTTTGTGCAGGTGATGCCGATGGACACCGATGAGCCGATCCAGTCCGTCGCCGTGGTCGGCGATCGAATCATCGGGCTCTACGGCGACGGCGCGGCCAGCGGTCGCCTTGCCATCTGGATCGGCAGCCTTGCCGCAATGTTTGAGTAGATCCTTGGCTAGCCCATATCTAGTGGTATGCTCGCCGAACACCACAACCCATAGTGGTGCAGGGGAGGTTCGAGAAGCCGGATGCGATGTCCCGTCTGCGGTGAGCGAGACACCCGGGTCGTCGATTCACGTGACCTGGATGATTCCGCGACCATTCGCCGGCGCCGCGAGTGCGCTTCTTGCAGCGCTCGATTCACCACCTACGAGCGCGTCGAGGCTGCGCGCCTCCTGATCGTCAAGCGCGATGGCACTCGGCAGGAGTTCGACCGCGACAAGCTGGCGAACGGACTCCGCAAGGCCCTGACACGCCGACCCGTCCGCGACGGCGCCGCGGAGCAGGCGGCGGACGAGATCGAGGCCATTCTGCGGAGCGAAGGCATCACCGAGGTGCCGTCCGCGCGCGTCGGCCAGCTCGCGATGGCCAAGCTCCACGAGCTCGACCAGATCGCCTACATCCGGTTCGCGAGCGTGTACCAGAGCTTCGAGGGCATCGAGGACCTCAAGCGCGAGGTCGACGCCCTCTTCGGCCAGACCGACGATCGGACCTCGATCGAGCTGCGGGGCAAGCGCAAGGCCGACTGACCGGCCCGCTAGCGAGCCGGGACCGCCTCCGCAGCGGCCTCGCGCGCGCAGCGCAGGATCGCCTCGACCGAGATGTCGGCGTCCGCTTCGGTCGTCGACCAGTTCGAGACCGAGATCCGCATCGCGGCCATCCCGTGCCACGTCGTTCCGCCGAGCCAGCACGTGCCGTCTGCCTGGACCGCGGCGATGACGCGGCGCGTGTAGTCGTCGACCGCCGGATCAGGCAACGACCCGGCCTCCTCCGGCGAGCCGGCCGGCACGAACCGCACCAGTACCTGGTTCAGCACGACGTCATTCAGGACCACGACCCCTGGGGCTTCGGCCAGCCGCTCCGCCATCCGGCGGGCAATCGCGCTGCAGCCCCCGATCATCTCTGCCAGGCCCGCCCGGCCGAGCGACTTGAGCGCGGCGTACACCGGGAACCCGCGGGCGCGGCGCGACGACTCGGGGACCCAGTTGTAGTTGTCGCGCTCACCGCCGGCGGTCTCGACGTAGTAGGCCGCGCCGAGCGTCATCGAGGCGTGGTGGGCCGCCGCGTCGCGGCAGATCACGACACCCGAGTCGTAGGGGACGTTGAGCCACTTGTGTGAATCGGTGGTCCAGGAATCGGCGCCGTCCAGGCCCGCGACCCGGTCTCGCAGCTCGGGCACGACCCCCGCCCACAGGCCGAAGGCGCCATCGATATGGAGCCAAGCGTTCGGGAGCTCGCGGACCGCCGCGACGATCTCCGGCAGCGGGTCGAACGCACCGGTGTTCACGTTGCCGGCCTGAGCGCAGACGATGGTCGGGCCGTCGATCCCGGCCAATGTCTCGCGCAGCTTGTCCGCTCGCATTCGGCCCTGGTCGTCGGCAGCGACGCGGTGCACTCGCGCGCGCCCGAGCCCGAGCATCTGGAGCGACGCGAAGATCGTCACGTGCGACTCGTCGCTCACGACGACCGCGATCGGCGGCGCCCCGACGTAGCCGTCGTCCTCGATCTTCCAGCCGGCACGCTCCAGCACCGCGTGCCGGGCAGCGGCGATGGCCGTGAAGCTCGCCATCGTGGCGCCCGTCGTGAACCCGACGCTCGATCCCCTGGGCAGCCCGAAGAGCTCGATCAGCCACTCGCCGGCAACCTCCTCCGCGACCGCCGCCGCGGGCGAGAGGACGTACAGCCCGGTGTTCTGGTCCCACGCGCTCGTCAGCCAGTCGGCCGCGAGCGCTGCCGGCACGGACCCTCCGACGACGAACCCGAAGTACCGCGGTCCCGCCGACCCGATGAGCCCGGATTCGGCGCCGCGAGCCAACCCCTCGATGACGTCCGCCGGCTCCTGGGCCGCCTCCGGCAGCGGCCCGCCCAGGGCCGCGCGCAGCTTCTCGAGATCCGTGACGCGTCCGACCGGACGGTTCGGCAGCCGGTCGAGGAAGTCGTTCGCCAACTCGGTCGTCCGGTTGAGGAGCGCGCGTCGGTCGTCCATGCCGGGCAGGGTACGCGCGTGCGATGATTCCGCCGATGAGCGTCCTTTCCGATCGGGATATCCGCGCCGCGATCGACGCCGGCGAGATCGTCATCCGCCCCTACGACCCGAAGGACCTCCAGCCGTCCTCCGTCGACCTGCACCTCGATCGCCGGTTCCGGGTCTTCCGCAACAACCGCTACCCGTACATCGACGTCCGGCAGGTCCAGCCCGACCTCACCGAGATGTTGTCGGTCGCCGACGACGAGGCATTCATCCTGCACCCGGGCGAGTTCGTGCTCGGCCAGACGCTCGAGTGGAGCGAGCTGCCGAACAACCTCGTGGCCAGGCTCGAGGGCAAGAGCTCGCTTGGCCGTCTCGGCCTGCTGATTCATTCGACGGCGGGGTATGTCGACCCGGGCTGGAAGGGCAACCTGACGCTCGAGCTTTCGAACGTGGCGAACCTCCCGATCGCGCTCTACTACGGCATGAAGATCGGGCAGATCAGCTTCTTCAAGATGTCGAGCGAGGTCGACCGGCCGTACGGCAGCCCGGAGCTGGGCTCGAAGTACCAGGGCCAGTCGGAACCCACCGCGTCCGCGTTCCATCGCGACTTCGCGAACGGTTCGGATATGCCGGCCACTCCGGCAGGCGCGGGCGAGGAAGCGCCCTCGCTGCTGAGAAGCGAGTAGACCCGATGAACGACCGGCGCCTCAGGTGGATGATCGTGATCGCAGTCGGCGTCCTCGTGACGGTGCTCGCGTTCCAGCCTGCCGCGGCCGGGAGCAGCGGCTTCGAGGCTGGGCGGGCATCCGGCGCCGCATTCGGCTATGGCCTGATCGCGGCAATCGCCACCTACTTCGTCCTGCGGTTCCTCGGCCGCCGCACGTAGCCGCCGTGGCCGCACATGACGCCCTCGACTGGTCGACGGAGCTCGGGGGCGGGACTCGCGTCTCCCTGATCCAGGCGGGCACGTTCCGGAGTGACGCGGGCGCCCTCTTCGGGCCGGTGCCGAGGCTCCTCTGGGACAAGCTCGTCACCGAGGAGATCGACCACGAGCATCGGCTCCTGCAGGCCCTGAACTGCCTGCTCGTCGAGACGCCGGCAGGGCGGGTCCTGATCGAGACCGGGATCGGCGAGCGGCTGCCCGAGAAGACGGTGGCCATGCGGGGCTACGAAGGCACGCCCATCGTGCCGGCCCTGGAAGCCGCCGGATTCGAGCCGGGAAGCGTCGACCTCGTCGTCATGAGCCATCTCCACTTCGACCACGCCGGCGGCCTGATGCGCGCCGAGGACGGCGGCAAGGCCTTTCCCCGAGCCCGGATCGTCGCCCAGCAGGCGGAGTGGGAGATCGCGCTCAGCGACAACAGTCGAATCGTGGCGTCGTACGACCAGCTCGAGCTGCGGCTCGTCGAACGCTGGGGCCACGAGGGAAGGGTCGGCGGCGACGTCGAGCTGCTGCCGGGCGTCTCGGTCATCCGGACGGGCGGGCACTCGAAGGGCCATCAGGCCATCGTCGTCCGTGGAACGGGACCGGGCGCAAAGACGCTCGCGTTCTTTGGCGATCTCGGGATGCGGCCGTGGAGCGCAAATCCGAGGTGGGTGACGAGCTTCGACGACTTCCCGCTCGACTCGGTCGAGGTCAAGGGCGAGCTCTTCAGGCGCGCCGTCGACGAGGACTGGCTCATCGCGCTGAGCCACGAGCCGTTGACCCCGATCGGCCGGCTCACGCCAGATCGAGACCGCTACCGGTTCGATCCCATCTGATCGATCGCGTCCGCCCGGCGCGGTACGCTCCGCGCATGTTCCGGATGGCAGTCGGGCACAGCGACGACGTCGATCTCGATGTCGCGCTGGAGGAGGTGTTCGCGGCCTGCGACGCCGGGCTCGCCGGTGCGACGCCGAAAGCAGGCCTCCTCTTCGCGTCCTGGGCGACCGATCACGCCGCGGTCGCGGGCGCTGTCCGCGATCGATACCCGGGCATCCAAATCGTCGGAGCCAGCACGGCCGGCGAGATGTCCTCCGCCCTCGGCTTTGTCGAGGATTCGATCGAGCTGGCCCTCATCGCCTCTGACGTGATCGACGCAACAGGAGGGATTGGCCGCGACCTCGCCGTCGATCCGGCGCGGGCAACTCGCGACGCCATCCGCGAGGCTCGATCGAGGACGACGAAGGATCCGGCGTTGTGCATCGCCATGCCGAACATCGGAAGCGCCGACCCCGCGGTCGTCCTCGCGACGCTGCGCGAGGAGCTCGGCCCAGATGTGCCCGTCGTCGGCGGCGGAGCGTCGGCCAGCGACCCGATCGAGGATCCCGCCGGAACCAACGGCAAGCAGCTTGTCGACGACGACGTGGTCGAGGGCGGCATCGCGGTCCTGCTGCTCTCGGGACCGTTGAGGTACTCGTTCGGCGTCGAGACCGGTTGGCGGGGCGTCGGCTCGCGGGCCGTCGTCACCTCGGTCGTCGACGGTCGAATCCACGAGATCGATCAGCGGCCGGCGGTTGAGTACTTCAACCGGTATCTCGGATCGGCATTCAGCGGCGCCGCGATCGCGAACCCACTGGCCGTCTATGAGACTGCGGAATCCGAGGATTTCCACCTTCGCACGGCGACCAACATGCACCGGGCCTCGGGCGACGTGAGCGTGTTCGGTCCAATCACCGAGGGCGTCACAGTGCAGTTCGCGATGGCCGCCACCGACGAGATCATCGAGGGCACCCGGGCCTCGATCGGCGACGCCTTGCGCGCCTATCCGGGTGACCGCCCGCCCGAGGCCGTGCTCCTCTACTCGTGCGTGGTACGCCGGTTCCTGCTCGGCACCCGGGCAGCGCGCGAGATCGAGCTCGTCCGCGAGCTCGTGGGTCAGGACGTCCCCATCGCCGGGTTCTACTGCATGGGCGAGATCGCGCCGCTGCCGTCCGAGGACGTCAGCAGGTTCCACAACGCGACGATGGTTTCGGTGCTCCTCGGCTCGGGCTGAGCGCCGCGCCTTGGTAGATCGAGACCTCGAGCGCGAGAACCGCGCCCTGGAGCGCCGGCTCCGAAGGCTCGAGTCCAACGTGCGGCAACTCGAGGCATTCCAGGACTCGAACTCGCGGCTGCTTTCCACCGCGATGCAGGAGCTCGAAGCGGAGCGTGCGCGCTCTCGGCAGCTCCTTCGGAACGTCCTGCCCGAGCGCATCGTGTTTCGTCTCGAGGCTGGCGAGACGCCGATCGCCGATCGCCACGATGCCGTCGCCGTCCTGTTCAGCGACTTCGAGGGCTTCACCGGGATCGCGGCCCGCCTCGCGCCGGATGTCCTGATCGCGGAGCTGAACGACCTGTTCGCGGCGTTCGACGGGATCTGCGCGAGCCACGGCGTCGAGCCGCTGAAGACGATCGGCGACGCGTACCTCGGGATCGGCGGGCTCGTAGGCGGGGTGGATCGCGCCGGGGCGACCGCCACGGCCGATGCCGCGCTCGACATGCGCGATTTCGTCGCCGGCCGGTCTGGCGGCTCGGTGGATTGGCGCATCCGGATCGGGGTGCACGTCGGGACGGTCGTCGCAGGTGTCGTCGGCGCGACCCGGTTCGCGTACGACGTCTGGGGCGACACGGTCAACGTGGCGAGCCGCCTCGAGACGACATCGGAGCCGGGCCGGATCCACGTCTCGAAGGAGGTCGCGGCCGAGCTCGGCGACGGCTATCGGCTGGAGTCGCGCGGCCTTGTCGACCTCAAGGGCAAGGGCCCGACCGAGACGTTCTTCCTGGTGGGCAGAACGGGGAGCTAGCAGTCATTCCGTGGGGTCTGTCGGCTGTTCCTTTGCCCGTGTCGGGGCTCGCGTCGGGCTCGCGCTACCGGCGGGTCCGGTGGGCCGGCGCCGCGGATCGGTCGGCGTTGGCACGCATTGGCCCAGCCTGTGCACGCTGGGTGTGCATTTCTGGCGCATCGATGGCCACAAGCCGATGGATGCATTGCCTAGGCGGCGGCCGGGGGCTTAGCCCGAGGCGCCGCGGGTGTTGACACCCTCGTCACGAGCACGAGCCGGGCGTGGGTCAGACCACTGCCCGCCAACATGTGGCACGGCCAGAACATTGAGGCTCGGGTAGGCCTGGAAATGCACATATGGCGTGCAGCCGGCCCCCTTATCCGCGGGCCAGGGTGAGCCCTCGACGGCCGCCAGCCGTCGACGGCCGCCAGCCCACGGCGGCTGCCAGGCGTGACCGCAGGTGCGCCTCGCTAGCGGACCGTGGGCGATGATCCCGGGTGGCAGCAGCGACTCGACAATCGAGATGGCACGCTCCTCGGTGAGCGGTCCGTTGACGATCTGGCGGACGCGGCCCTCGGGGTCGATGAAGAACTGCGTCGGCAGGGCGAAGCCGCGGTACAGGTGAAAGAAGTCGCCGGTCACGTCGGCCCCGATCGTGTACTCCAGCTCGTAGCGCGCCGCGTAGGTGCGGCCGGCGTCGACGGTCTGCTGGACCTGGATCGCGACGATCGCGAGGCCGCGGTCGCGGAAGCGCTGGTCGAGGGTCCGGATCGTGGGCGTCTCGTGCTGGCAGGGCGGGCACCACGAGGCCCAGAAGTTGATCCACACGACCTTGCCGCGGAGGTCGGCGAGGCGGACCGGGTTGCCGTCGAGATCGGTGAGCTGCAGGGGTCCTTCGGTGCGGTCGATGGCGAGCTCCGGGGCGAGGTCGCCGATCGCGAGGCCGGGGACAGGTGAGCTCAGCAGGAACGCCGACGGCTCGGGCACGGGCAGACCTGGCGCGATGCTGCCGATCGGAACGGTGGCGAGCGTTGCGCCGACCGCCGTGGCCATGACCACGAGCAGCGCAATGGTGACCTGACGGAGGCTGAACGGGCCGACACCGCGGCGGCGGACAGGCGCACGCGCCGGGGTCGGGTCATGAATTGGGGTCGCGTCGGGAATCGGGGCCGGCTCGGGGGTGGGGGTCTCGGTCGACATCGATGGTCAGATCTGGGTGTTGAACGGCACGTACTGCGGCAGCAGCGCCAGCCAGTCGAACAGCATGGCGATGCCGATCGCGACGACGAGCGCCCCGCCGATGATCGACACGAGTCGACCGTGGCGAAGGATCGGCGCGAGCAGCCGGGGCGCGCGGTCGTACAGCGCCGCGATCAGCAGGAATGGCACGCCCAGCCCGACGGTGTACGCGACCAGGAGGATTGCGCCTGCTGCGGTCGAGCCGGATGCGGCGGCGAGCGTCAGGATCCCGCCGAGGATCACGCCGATGCACGGCGTCCAGCCGATCGCGAAGATCGCGCCCATCCCGAGCGAGGTCAGCCAGCCGCCGCGGGCGCTGACGATCCGGCCGCCCAGTCGATCGGTGAATTTCGCGCTCGTGCCGGTTCCTCCGATGGCGGTTCCGATCCTGCCGGGCGCCGCGAGCGCGACCGTGCCCGTCGCCGTTGCGAGGGACGCTGCCGCACCCGCCTCGAGCGGGCGGAACGTTCGATCGAGGGCCGGGATGCGAAGCACGCCGGCAAGATTCAGCCCGAGGACGATGAGGAGGATCCCGCCGACGGTTCGGAGGATCGGGAGGTAGTCGAAGAGCGGGCCCGCGGCATACGTCGCGGTGATGCCGAGGACCGTGAAGACCGCCCCGAACCCGACGACGTACGCGATGGCGTGGCGGATCGCGAGCCAGCGCGACGGCGCACCCTCCGCGCGGCCGACCACAGCAACCGCCGAGAGCTGCCCGAGGTACGCAGGAACGAGCGGCAGCACGCACGGCGAAAGGAAGCTCAAGAGCCCAGCGCCGAGCGCGACGCCGATCGTCAGGTCCATCAGGCCTCGGTCGGGACCTCGTCCGACGCCGGCGTCGCCGGTTCCGTGCCGATGACCTCGTTCAGCAGCCGGCGGAGCTTCCCGATCGAGACGACCAGCTCGACCCGCTGGTCGCCGAGCTCGACGACCGGGATGCGCTCGAGGAGCGCTCGATGGAGCTCCGGATCCGACTCGATGTCCCGTTCGATCACGTTCGGCACGGCCAGCCCGCGCTCGAGCCGATCGGCGATGACGAGCTCGATCGCCTGGCGGGCCTCGTCGCAGAGCGAGCATTCCGGGCGCGCGTACAGGACGAGATCGGGGAGGGGAGCCACGTTCGGCATCGTACACGCCGGACGCCCGCTGCCCGACCGACGTTCCCGCGTTCCCGGTTGGGCGCCACTCGTGGGGTAGGATCAGCCGGCGCGCCCCCGTAGCTCAGTGGACAGAGCGCAGCCGTCCTAAGGCTGGCGTCGGCGGTTCGAGTCCGTCCGGGGGCGCCATTGCCATCGCGGGGCGGCGATACTGCGGCGATGAAGATCTACTTCGCCGGGCCACTCTTCAGCGCTGCGGAGCGCGATTGGAATGACACGCTCGCGGCCGCGCTCAGGGGAGCAGGCCACGAGGTGTTCCTGCCGCAGGAGCAGGAGCCGGGCAAGGATGCTCCGGGCATCTTCGCGACCGACGTGGGTGGGATCGATTGGGCCGACGGCCTCGTCGCGATCATGGACGGCGCTGATCCCGACTCGGGCACGTGCTGGGAGGTCGGCTACGCGTATCGGAAGAAGCCGATCGTGCTCGTCCGGACCGACATGCGGCGCAACGAGAACAGTGGCGGCTCGGGCTACAACCCGATGCTCACCGAATCGGCCACGATCCGGGTCGACGCTGTGGCTGCTCCGATGGAGCGGGTCACCCGCGAGGTGCTCGAAGCGCTTGCAACGCTCGAGGCCGCGTCGTGAGCCACCCACCGTCGTCGGTGGTGACGAAGTAGCCCCGAAATGACCGACGCCTCCGTCGTTTCCTCGATCTACCGCAGCGGCAAGGTCTATGACCGGCTGTATCCGGGCAGCGCGGAGGCACACGCCTTCTGGTTGGAGCTGGCCCAGACCCATGGCGACCCGGTCCTGGAGCTCATGTCCGGTACGGGCTCCGTCGCCATCCCCCTGGCGCGGGCAGGCCACGACGTGACGGGCGTGGAGCTGGCGGAGCCGATGGTGGTCGAGGCCGAGCGCAAGAGCCGAGCCGCCGGTGTTGCCGTCAACTGGGTGCGTGGCGACGTTCGCGCGTTCGACCTGGGGCGCCAGTTCAAGCTGATCTATTTGCCCTCCAATTCCATCTGCCATCTGCTCACCCGCGAAGACCTGGAGGCGTGCCTCGCAACGGTCGTTCGCCATCTCCACCCAGAAGGCCGATTCGCGCTGAATGTCTTCGTCCCAAGCCTGCCCATGCTGCTCGAATCGCCCGAGGAGGAACAGGAATTCGGGCGGTACGTGGACCCCGACACAGGTGCGCAGGTCGTGCTCACCAACCGATCGCGGTATGACCCGGCCACGCAGATCAAGTACAACCAGCTGTATCGGCGGGTAGCCGACAGGCCAGGCGAGCCGGATGGGGAGCTGGCGATGCGCATCTATTTCCCGCAGGAGCTGGATGCGCTGCTCTGGTACAACGGCTTCGCGATCGAGCACAAATATGGCGAGGATCGCCGCCCCTTCGATGCCCAATCGGGGATGCAGTACTTCGTCCTTCGATTGCGCGACTAGCCCAGCTCGGCGGAGGCAGGACCACCATGGGCGACGACCTCGCATCGGCCAACGTCAATCGAACGTACTCGCTCGGCGCGACGTCGCTCGCAATCTTCACCTTCACGATGGTCTTTCTCTACCCGAGGTACGTGAGCGGCGACGCCAACCCGATCCTCTTCCAGTTGACGCTGATCGTGATGGGCGTCGCGACGTTCTCGCTGGTGTTCGCGTCGTTCCACTACTACAGCTCGTCGCTCCATGACCGCGTCGCCGACGTCGACCGCGCCATGTACGCCCGCCGCGGCGACCGCCTGTGGGTGCTCGGATCGACGCTGCTCTTCCTCGCTCCCAGCCTGGTGCTCTTCACCATCGGCCTCTGGCTCGTCGGGGCGGCCTGGCTGTCGCTTTGGATCGTCTACGTGCTCTTCGTCAGCCGCACCTTTCCTCGCGTCCAGACGAAGCCGCGGGGGTAGGCGCAGCGGCTAAGGTTCACCGGATGGAGGACGCCGGCCGCTGGGACCAGCTCGACCAGCACCTGCCGCCTGACCTCCGGGACCACCTGGAACGACGGTTCTGGCGACCGATCGAGGCGGGGGCGAAGCTCGAAGCCCTGGTCGATGACCCGTCCTTCTACGACGATCCGGGCCGGCACCCGGCGATGTTCGCGGACCACGGGGTCGTGCACGTCCGAGACGTCGCCGGTGGGCTCGTCCACCTGGTCGAGACGGTCGATGGCGTCCTGCTTCCTGCCCGACCCGCCGCGCGTCGACAGTTCATGGCGACGCTGGGTGTCGCGCTCGCCTACCTCCACGACATCGGGATGGTCGACATGTCGAAGGTCGGCCGCCGCGTCCATCCGCAGTACGCGGCGCACGCCGCCTTCTGGCCGGACGCGTCGCCGCTCGTCGATCAGATGCTCGCTCCGGGACCGATCCGCTCGCGCCTGGACGAGGTTGCGATCCGCGAGCCATTCGACGCCCCGATCGACGTCGTCGCCCGTGAGCTGTTGAGCCTGTGCGCGGCGCACAGCAAGACCACGATCCCGCCGGCGCTCCTCGACGACCGGGTTGCCCTGGCCGCCGAGATGCGGCGGATCCTGTTCACCAGCCTCGATGACCATCGGGCCGTCGCGGCCGCCCAGCTCGGTCCCACGACGCCCATCAGCGCTGGGGACCCAGAACCGCAGGTTGCCTACTCGGGCGACGCGACCACCGCCTTCGCGTGGCTGGAGCGGGATGCGGGCGAGGCGGGCGAGCTCGTTGACGACGTCATCGACACGATCCGGGTCCTGCGGGCCGCGGACGTGCTCCGACAGCGCGGCACGGCGCTACGGACGTCGGGTGGCTACGAGATCTGTTTCGACGCCCGGACGGCGCGGGCCGTCTGCACGCTCCGGAGCGCGAGCGGCGACGCGGCCTACGTCATCACCTACGACGACGTCCGCGGCGGTGGCGAGGCGAACCTCCGTGTCGCCTACGTCACGCCGCACGGGCACCTCCGCATCGCCTTCCACAGCGGTGCCTTCTCCGGCGGCGACGAGGCGGCCAACCGCGCGACCGCCAGCGTCGCGAACGCCATCCTCGACATCCAGTCCGACGTCCTCCCGTCGTTCGAGGGTCGGCCCGCGCGTGGGTTGCCGCCGCCCACCCGCCGCGCCGGTTCGATGCGGATCCAGCTGGAGCAGCCCGGAGACGCCCCGGCGTTCGCCGACCGAGGTGGCGGCCGTCCTCGCGACGCTCGAGCCACGGCTCGACGGGCGAATCGAGGTGGTCGCGAACCTCGAGGACGCGAGCCACGACGAGCGCACGCGCTACCTGGCCGCCGAGCCCATCGACGCAGCGAGCGATCTCGCGGTGGAGATTCTCGAGCGGCTCGACGCGCACGGCGCGGGCACCGCCGGCCTGGATGCGACGAAGGCCTTTCGGGAGGTCGCGCGGGCGACCATCCAGGCCCGCGAGACGCTGGTCGCGGCCGGGTCCTCGCCGTCGTTCGCCTACGTGCCGATGGGGCCCGGACTGGTGGTGCTGCCCGGCGGTGGGTACGCGCCGACGTCGCTCAGCCCCTGGGTGCCGGTCGCCACGACCGGCGTCATTCGCGGCGCCGAGCGGAACAGCGAGATCGTCGCGGTGCAGGCGGTGGACGTGGTGATCATCCCCGGCGAGCGCTATGCCACGGATTGGCTGCGGCCCCTCGGACCGGAACAGCTGCGGTCGCTGCTCGGGGCGCGGGTGCCGGCGGGATGACCATGACGACGATCGAGCGGGTGATCGCGCTGCAGCGCGTGGCCCTGTTCGCGGGAACGCCCGGCCGGATCCTGGCGGCGGTGGCGCGGCGCGCATCCGAGGTCGAGGTCGGGGCAGGGGAGCGAGTCATCGAGGAGGGCACGGTCGAGGACCACCTGTTCGCGGTCGTCACGCGGGCGCCTGCGGGTGCATCACGGCGACGCGACCCTGGCAACGCTGGAGCCCGGCGCCACGGTCGGTGAGCTGGCGGCACTGGTCCCCGAGCCGCGCTCGGCGTCCGTCACCGCCCTCGAGCCCGCGACGCTGCTGCGGATCGAGAAGGCCGTGCTCGACGAGCTCCTCGTCGACTGGCCGGAGCTCGCAAGCGGCGTGATCGCCTCCCTGGTCTCGACGATCCGCACGCGGGGATGACCGCCGGCCGGCCGCGCGCATTCGGGCCGGTCGCGTGGCTGACCGCGCAGGCGATCCTCTTCGGCGCTGTCGCTGCGCTGCTGGGAATCGCCGCGAACGCGATGTTCCTCGAGGCCTACGGGTCCGGCGCGCTGCCCGTGACCTACATCGTGATCGGCGTCGCGGGCGTGGCGATCTCCGCTGCGATTCGCCGGGGCGCGGAGCACGTCGACCTGCTGCGGCTCGCGGTTGCCATCCTCGGTGGCGCGGCCATCCTGTTCGTGCTCTCGTGGCTCGCCGCGGGCCTGCCGGGCGGCGTCTGGGTCTCGGGGCCGCTGCTGGTCCTGTTCCCGATCCTGATCCAGCTCGGGTTCGTGTTCATCGGCGGCCAGGCGGGCCGCGTGCTGGACATCGCGGGGATCAAGGCGAGCTTCCCGCGGATCATGGCGGGCTTTCCGATCGGCGCCGTGCTCGGCGGCCTGGCGGCCGTCCCGCTGGTCGACGTCCTGGGGCGAATCGAGGATCTCCTGCTGGTCACCGCGGCCGTCCAGGCCGGCTTCGTGGCGCTCGTCTGGGCGACCGGCCGGCGCTACGCCAGGCAGCTGGTCCTGCCGCCGGTGCCACCCGGTTCGTCGGCAATCGACGCGGCCCGCGATCGCGACGATGTCTCGCTCCGGAGGCTGATCGGCACGCCGTTCATCGCGCTGCTCCTGGCCTACCAGGTGCTGTCGGCGCTCGGCAGCCAGCTGGCGGACTTTCTGGTGTTCGATCGGGCGAGCGCCCTGTATCCGACGGCAGAGGAGCTGGGACGTTTCGTCGCGGTCTACACGGCAGTCATGAACGGCATCGCGATCGTGTTCCTGGTCGCGTTCGCCGGGCCGCTGCTCCGGCGCTACGGCCTCCGGCTCGGGATCGGCGCGAATCCGGTGGTCGGATTTGGCTTCGCGCTCGTCGGCATGGTGGTGCTGGCCGTCGCGGGACCTGCCTCGGTGGGGCTCCTGGCGATCGTGTCCGCGGCCCGGATCGCCGACATCGCCCTGACGGATGGCATGACCCGGACGTCGATCAACGCCCTGTACCAGGTCCTCCCGACGCGGCAGCGCCTCGTCGTGCAGGCCACGGTCGAAGGCATGGGCGTCCCGATCGCCATCGGGATGTCTGGGCTGCTGATTCTGATCCTGAGCGCGCTGCCCGAGGCGCTGGCCGCGCGGATCGTGGTCCTCGCGCTCGTCTGCGCCGCGTGGACCTGGGTCGCCCTCCGCCTGTATCGCGCGTACGGACCCGCACTGCTGGGGGCCCTCCGGACGCGGCGCCTGCTTGACACCGGGGCGGCCCTCGAGGCGACCCCGGGCGACGTCGCGGCGGTCCGCCTCCTGGTCGACGACGCGGATCCCCGGGTCGCCCAGCTTGGTCGAGAGCTCGCGACGGCGATGGCTCCGGCCGCGCCCGCGCGACAGCCGGACTTGCTCGCACCCGACGAGGCGGCCCTGCCGGCACTGGCGGCGGCCCTCGCGGAACCCGATGCAGGCGACGCCGTCGCCACCGCCCGCCTGCTCCGTGCCGTGCGACCTTCGGGCGAGGCCCGCGACGCCATCCTCGCCCGCCACGTTGGCCATCCCGACCGTGCGCTCGGCCTCCTGGTCATGGACCGTCTCGCCGGCGCGGGGCCGTCCACGCCGGAGGTGGCCGCGGCGCTCGATGACGTCCTGCCGGAGGACATCGCCCGCGGCGGTGTCATCCTCGAGGCGACGCTCGAGCTTGGGGAAGCGGCTTCGCTCGACGTCGACGGGACAGTGCGGGCCGCGCTCCACGATGAGCTGGAGCTGCTCAGGCGCCGAGTGGCCTCCGGACTCGTGGCCCGGCACGGCCGAGAACACCTGGGCACCGCCATCACGCAGCTCGTTCGCGACCGCGGCAACGTCGCGCTCGCCGCCGAGGCGCTCGAGGTCGCGCTGGGCCGGGAGCAGACGAGTCTCGTCCTCGCGGTGCTCGCCCCCGGGCTCGAACCGCGCGAGCGGCTGGCCCGGATCAGGCCCGATGGCGCCCGCGCCCCGGAGCGTCCCGCCCGCGACTGGCTGGTGGACATGGCCGAAGATCGCGACGGCCGCTGGCGCTCGCCGTGGCTCCGCGCCTGCGCGATCCGGGCGCTCCGGCTCGGCGGGCTCGCCCAGGACGGCTCCGGCGGCAATCGCGTGCTTGCGAACGCCGCGACCGACCCCGTTGTCGCGGAGGAGCAGGCCCTCGTGGCGAAGGCGAGCTCGGGGGCCTAGCGCCGGATCAGGATCAGGCGCAGCTCGGGGGACACGAACGAGATCGCGCTGTCGCCCGGTGGCTGGAGCGGCGGGGCGACGACCAGGTACGGGAGCGCCGTGGCCGTGAACTGCTGCCCGCCCGGCGAGGGCGTGATCAGGAGCTGACGCGGGCCGAGGACATCGTGATGGAACACCAGCATCTGGATGGCGACCGTGCCGTCCGCCGCCACGACACCGGTGATCTGCTGCTGGGTGATCCCGCGGTCCCACTGGACGTTGACCGCCGTGCCGGCCTGGAGATCCGTGCCGAGCACCACCGCCACCATCCCGGGCGGACCGACCGCAGGCTCCAGCCGGAAGGCAGGCGCCGGGACCCCGGTGCGGAGCGCGACCAGCTGAGGGCTGTCGAGCGCATCGTCCAGGATCTCGAGGACCCCTTCGCGCGCGCCCTCTGCGAGCGGCACCGACAGGACGTCGATCGTGCACGTGCCGCCGTACGGGATCGTCTGGAACGTGCACGTGTCGCCGGCCACGACGAAGTCGCCCGCATTGGTGCCGGAGATGGTCGTCCCGGCCATCGTGACCGGCGTCCACCCGACGCTCACCACCGTGACGCTGTTCGTCCCGACGTCGCCGAGCGGGATGAGCCCGAACTCGATCTGCGGGGGCGTCACGAGCACGGCCGGTGGCAGGTCGCGCACGAACACGTCCGGAATGCGGCCGGAGTCGCCGTCGACCAGGCGGCCGGACACCGAATTGAACGTGACGGCGCCGCCATCGGCTGACACCGAGGGCCGGCGACTCTCGCTGTTCGGCTGCTGGTCGTTCGGTCCGACCGAGGCCCGGATCGTCGCGCCGCGGGTCAGGTCGCGCAGGAAGATGTCACGGACCCCGTTCGTGTCGCCGGTGACGAGGTCGTTGGCCGTCGATTCGAAGGCCACGACCCGGCCGTCACCCGAGGTCGACGGGTCTCCGCTGTTGCCCGCGCCGGCCGCGCCGCCGCGGTCCGCGGAGACCAGGTTGATCGTGCCGGTCAGGCGCTGCCAGGCGAAGACCTGGGTCCGGCCGCTGTCGAGACCGGCATCCCCGGTCAGGTTCGTCGTGTTCGAGGCGAAGGCCACGATGCTGGCGTCGGCTGCGATCGAGGGATTCCGGCTGTTCCCGTTCGTGCCGCCACCCGCGCGGCGCGAAACGAGCTGGGCTCCATCGATCGAGCGGTCCCACAGGTAGACGTCGGTCTCGCGGTCGGCGTCGCCGGTCACCAGGCTCGCGTCCGACTGGAAGGCGACGAACCCTCCGTCCTGCGAGATCGACGGCCGGCTGCTGGACGCGGTCCCGGGAGCGCCGGTCTGATCGCGCGACGCGATCGTCGAGATCTTGGTCTGTCGATCGAAGACGACGACCTGGGTCGGCGCCCGAGGCTCGACCCCCACGGCGTTTACCACGTCTGCCCGGGACGGTGTGGGTCGCTGCGCGGCCACGGCCTGGGCCGCGCTCCCGAGCGCCAGGACGACGGCCATGGCAAGGCCGCAGGCGGAGCGGAGCCGTGCGCGGGTCGTCACAGGATGCAGCCCTCGACCCTGAGGATCCGGTCGCCCGTCCACGCCTGGCTCGATCGGTTGCCGAGGGAATTGAACGCCTCCCAGAAGTAGTCGATCTGGATCGCGCCACCCGGCCCGTCGTCGATGGTGCCCGTCCATCGATCGCCCGCCTGGGACACGGTCGCCTGGGTGTAGGCCCCCGTGAAGCCGTAGCGGTACCAGAGCCGAACGAGGCTCACGCCGGACGGGTCCGTGGCGGTGATCGAGACCTGTGCAGCGTGAGGTGGCCCGCAGCCCGGAGTCACGAAGATGCAGAACTGGGTGTCGAAGCAGCTCAGCGCACCCGCGATCGCCAACCCGGAGAGCGCGGGGCCCGTGCTGTCTGTCGGCGCGGGCGCCGCCCAGCGCGTGTAGGCAACGTACACGCCGTCCGCGGAGATCGACGGCTGGAACCCGGGCGCCGGCTGGCCGGCCTCGTCCATCGAGACGAGCTCCGTGCCGGTGGTGCGGTCCCAGGCGAGAACGTACGGCGTCACGGTGCCGCCAACGACGGCGATGCCCCGGAGCGTGGTCTCGATGATCACCGTGAAGGCCACGACGCTGCCGTCCTGGTTGATCGTGGGCTCGGCGGCGACGACTCCCGCGGGGAATGGCTCCCCACCGATCCACGGGATGGCCGTCGTGGTGCCGTCCTGGCGGTCGCGGAGGAAGAGGGTGCCCGCCTGGGACCCGCCGGGCGTCAGGTTGGTCCCATTCGAGACGAACACCACCCATCGACCATCGCCCGAGATCGCCTGGTTGCCGTTTGCCGATGCGATCAGGTCCGAGATGCCGCCGCTCGTGCCGTTGGCCTGCTGCTCGTTGTCGGTGACGGAGACGCGCTCCGTGGTCCCTGGTGGGGAGGGCAGCGGCTCCGCGGGCAGGGCGCGGTGGGCGCTGGCGACCTCGGGTTCCGTGGCCGCGACGAGACGAAGCCCTTCCGGCGTTGGCGCTTTGGTACCGCCAGGCGCAACGGCTGCGACCACGGCGAGCAGCACGAGGCCAGCAAGAAGCGTGGCAATCGTCAGGAGGGCCCGCGGCCTCGCGGCGCCCCGCACGTCGCGCCGTTCGCGCAGCGAGCTCACAGAATGCAACCCGCCACCCGCAGGATCCGATTGCTCGGATTGCTCAGTGACGACTGGTTGCCAACCGAATCGAAACCCTCCCAGAAGTATTCGATCTGGCCCTCCATCCAGTTCCCGGCGTTGATGGTGCCCGACCACACATCCCCGTCATGGTTCAGACCGACGGCCGTGTAGCCACCGGCGCCCGGCTGCCGGAACCAGAGATTGGTGTCGATGACGCCGGACGGGTCGGTCGCAGTGACCGAGATCGTCGCTGCATGTGAAGCAGGGCACTCGGGGACGGCGAGGCAGGTGGCGCCCGCGTGCTCACCTCCACAGTCGAAACCACCAGCAATCATCACATTCGTCAGCGACGGACCTGTCGTGTCGGGGGTGGGCGTGGGGGCGTGAGTCGGAGTTGGCTTGGGCGTCTTCTTTGGCGTCGGCGCAGGCGTCTTCGTCGGTCTCGGCGTCGGGGCTTCGGTCACGCGCGCAGTTGCTGTTGGAGTCGCGAAGGGAGCCGACGAGGGACTCGGGCTCAACGTTGGCTCGGCCGTTGGAGCCTCGGTCGGTGAGGCGATCGGAGCCGGCGACGGGAGTGGCGCCGGCAGTGGTGCCGCACAGTCGGCGACGGGCAAGTCGTCACTGCTGGACTGGATCGAGAGGCTGGTCGCCTGGACCCACGCCCGATCGATGCCCGGCTGGCCGATGTAGACCTCGAGCCACTGGCCGTCCGCGGATCGACCGGTGACCAGCAGCCGCTCGCCGTCGTTGATCTGGGCCATGGCAGGACCCGCGCCAGGGCAGGCGAGCAGGGTGATCGTCGCGGTCGGGGTCGATGTCGCCGGCGGGATCACCCCGGAGGCGACCAGCGCCGCGCCGCCGACGACACCCGTCAGCAATCCGGCCCCGAGCGCCTGGACGGTCCCCTGGCCGAAGAGCGAGCTCAGCCCGCTCAGTCCGAAGGCCACCGATCAGGGCCCCTGGACGTAGCCGGAGAAGAAGACCGAGGGCGTGCAGCCGGGCGAGCAGCTGGCCAAGAGCGACAGGGTCTCGCCGGTCCGGACCGTGATCGGCGTCACGAAGTGGAAGTCGAGGTCGCGGAAGTTCTCGAGGCGCAGCACGAGCAGCGCCGTGGTGCCGCTCGACGAGACGCGCTGCAGGGTGAGGTCGCCCGAGGCGCCCGCGGCGTTCGAGAAGATCAGGTCCGTGATCGACAGCGTCCCGGACGTCGGCGAGAGCGTGGTCGTCGTATCCAGCCGGCCGTCGACCGGCGACTGCCCGGACGGCGCCGGGGTGACGGTCACCGCGCCCGAGGCCCCAGGGCTCTGGCCGCCGCCGCCACCGCCGCCGCCGGCTGCGGACGAGCCGGGCTTGGGGCTGAACCCGAAGTCGACGAGGGCCTCCGCCGCGCTCGACTCGATCTGCGGCTTGAGGAACAGGACCCACAGCAGGATCAGCGCGATGAGCAGCCCGGCAAGGAGGATGAGCGCGCGGACGAACCACCACGGCAGGATCGATTCCTGGAGGAAGCTGCCGTCGAGGAGCAGCGGCTCGGCATCCGCGCCACCGGCGCGCATGGCCACCTGGAAGGGTCGCGTCTTCGCGGGACCGCGCCAGAAGCCGCGAACCGGCTTGACCCCGACCCTCGCGAACCCGGCGAGCCCCGGCGGAACGGTGACGCTCGGCGGATCGAGGTCGAAGCGGAGGAGCCGGTCGGGATCGATGCCTTCGAGCGCGGCGTCCAGCGGCAGGTTGCCGCGGTTGTCGATGGCCAGCTCGTGGCGGGCGCTGCGGCTGCCGTGGGAGGTCCGCGGGATGAGCTCCGCGGACGGCGCGAGGAAGCCGGCGACGTCGAGCGCACCCTCCTCCACGGTCGAACCGGCGGGGTCCTCCTGCGAACGGGCCATGACGCCGATGCGGACGATGCCCGCGGTCGTCGACGGTGCGCGGGGCGGCCGGAACGTGATCCTGGCCTTCTCCTGGCCGCCCGGGAAGAGCGACAGGGTCGGCGGCTCGGCCGTCGCCCAGCCGCTCGCCTCGCCGAGGACCTCGATCGTGAACTGGTCGACGACGGTGCCGTTGTTCTGGACGGTGACCTCGAGGACCGCGTCCTTGCCCGGCTCGACCGGCAGCGTCGGCTGCCCGAGGGCGATGATCGCGCCCATTACTGCTTCACCTCGAGCGCGCCGACGTTGCTGAGGGTCCGGACGCCGTCACCCTCGGCGGTGGCCACGAACTGGTAGTCGATCGCAGGGTCGAGCGCGATCGTGCCGATCGCGACGGTCTTCCCGCCCAGCGTCCCTTCCTCGACGGTCGCCGCCTGGAGCCTCGAGCCCGCGGCGTCGCTCCAGAACCACAGCTCGGCCCTGGTCGAGTCCGGTGGCGGCTCGAAGATGATCTGGTACATGCCGGGCCCGATCACGGAGCCGTACAGGATGTCCAGGACGCGCGGTGGCCGCGTGGGCGGCGGACCGAGCCCATCGAGGTCGATGACCCCGACGATGCCCTTCGGGCAGAAGAGTGGCGCCGGGTCCAGGGCGCATTTGTTGAAGCCGGGATAGATCTCCGCGTCGGCGTCCAGGATGTCGACCTGCTCCGCGAACGGGGGATCGAAGCCGGGATCCTCGCCGTCGGGTGGCTGCGGCGGGAGCGGGTCGTCCTCGTCCGGCGGATAGGGGTCCGCCGGGGCCGACGGATCCGGCGTTGTGTTGGGAGGGCGCGATGGGTAGGCGTCCTTCGGCAGGACCGGCCGGTTCGCCGGCGCCTTGCCGCCCGGGAACGCCCACATCGTCGCGATCCGCCTGCCCGGCAGCTGGGCCGCGAAGCGCTCGACGTCGTCCGCCGGCCACCAGCCGCCCTTGTAGCCGTTCCAGGTCCGACCGATCGGGTCCATGACGTAGTACGCGGCCTCGGGCTGGTTGTTGGGTCCGGCCGGCCGGAAGGCATCGACGTAGATCGCGTGGCGACCGGTGAAGCTCGCCTGCAGCCTGACGCCGACCGGGATCTCGCCGTAGACGCCGTCGATGATGGCGCCCGCGCCGGCCCACAGGACCGCCCGGAGCTGGACGGGAGTCAGCGCGCCCTGGAAGAACCGGATGTTCCAGCCCTTCCTGATCGCGTCCTGGACGTTCTGGTACGTCGTGCCGAGATCCGTGTCGCCCGACAGCGCCCGCATCTGCGAGCCGGTCGACACCACGCCGTAGCCGAGCCGGGCGAGCATCGCCGCCGCCGCCATCAGGCAGTTGACCTTCTGCAGCGGGCCGCCATCGAACTGGGTGATGGCGTCGATCCGCGGCACGCTGTTCTTCCACCACGGGTCCTGCGCCGCACCGTCCGGCCCGGGAGAGGCGCCGTCCGGGTGGAATGCGGTCAGCTGGATCGTGGCCGTGTCCGGGAGGGGCTCGAGCGGCGTCGGGTTGCTGTCGACCAGCTGGAAGTCGATCTCGGAACCCGCGCCGTCCGTGAGGCTCACGGGCGTGCCCTGCCCCGCGGTCGACGGGATCTGCGGCCGCAACACGACGCCAAGGGCGACCGCCGCGACCACCCCGACGAGGGCACCGACGACGAATTGGGTGACCAGGCCGCGACCCATCAGTGCTCGTATCCCGAGTAGTACAGGGCAGCGCCGGGGCAGCCCGGCGAGCAGACGATCGAGAGCTCCTGGTCGTCGCCGACGACGATCGGGGTGACGAAGTGGAAGTCGAGGTCGCGGAAGTTCTGGAGCTGCAGGGCGATAAGGATGTCGCCGGAGCGTTCGAGGCGGATCTCGCCCACCGCTGAGGGGTCCGGGTTCGAGAAGACAAGGTCGGTGATGTACAGCTGGAGGCCCACGGCCGGCTTCTTCACGTCGCCTCCGAAGACCAGGCGACCGTCCGCCGGCGTGACCCCGCCGAGGAGCGGCGTGGTGGGCGCCGTTGTCGGGGCGCTCGAGGCGTCGCCGGACGCCCCCGGTGAGCCGCTCGCGCCGGCGCCGGAGTCCGACGGACCCCCGGATCCGCCGCCACCCCCGCCACCGCTGGAGCCGGGGCCGCCCGACGGCGGCAGGGTGATCCCGACCGCGGCGAGGATGTCCTCGGCCTGGTCGCGGGCGCTGGACTCGATTGCGGGCTTCAGGAGCAGCGCCCAGATGAGGATCAGGGCGACGAGCAGGCCGACCGCGGCGAGGAGCGCGCGCAGCGTCCACGGCGGGAGCATCGGCGTCTGGAGCAGCGAGCCATCGAGGCGCAGCGGCTCGCCAGTGGGCAGCGCGACCTGGACGTTGAACGGACGTGAGAGCGCTCCGCCCCGCCAGAACCGCTTCTGCGGCGAGACGCGAATCTTCGCGAACGCGGCGGCGCCCGGCTCGGCGTTCAGGGCCGGTGGACGAAGGTCGAAGGCGAGGAGGCGATCCGGGTCGATCGCGGTGATCGCGGCGCTCAGCGGGACGTTGCCGCGGTTGTCAACGGCAAGGTCGTGGGTGGCGCCGGTGCTCCCACGCGAGGTCCGCGGGACCAGCTCGGCGGTCACCTCGGTGAACGGCGCGACCTCGACGGAGCCCTCCTCGACGGTCGAGCCGGAGGGGTCCTCCTTCGACTGGACCCGTAGCCCGAACGGCATCCGCCCGGCGCGGACGGCCGGGGAGCGGGGCGGCGTGAAGGTGACGGTGGTCGCGCCCTCGGCGCCGGGGAAGAGCGAGACGGTCGGCGGGTCGACGGTCGCCCAGGCGGCTGCGTCGCCCACGACGTCGAGGGTGAACTGGTCGACGACCGTGCCGGTGTTCCGCAGGCGGACGGCCACGACCGCGGGCGTCCCCGGCGTGGCCGCGATGCTGCGAGGCTCGAGCTCGACGACGGCGCCCATCTGGCTGAGCAGGATAGAGGGCCGGAAGGCCCGCGCGACCAGCCAGATGACCAATGGCGCGGGCAGCGTCCTTGCCCGAAAGGGCAGAACCGGTGGTCCCGGCGCCGCCGACCCTGCCCGTTAAGTCACCGTTGAGTCGGCGGTGAGGGTCGTCCGCCAATCTGACGCCAGCGGTTCGTCGGGAAGGGGGTCCGAGTCAGGGTCCGCGACGCACCTGCTTGGGAGGGTCGCGGTGTACGCGTTGCGTGAGGCCCGGCAGCTGCGAATCCCGGTCTGCGTCAGCGCGGCCGATCCGCTGTCACGGGCGGGGACCATCTCGCAGCTCCGCGCGACCGGGGACATCGTGCTGATCGACGAGGCGGCGCTCACCGAGGACGGCGTGGCGCTCGTCGTGGCCGACGAGGTCGATGCGGAGGCGGTCCGGACCATTCGCGGCCTCCGTCGTCGGGGCGTCGAGCGGGTCGCGCTGCTCGTCAGCCGGCTCGACGACAAGGGCCTGCTTGCCGCGGTCGAGGCCGGCGTCGCCGGCGTCGTCCGCCGCAGCGAGGCGACGCCCGCGAACCTGCTCTCGGCCATCCGCTCAGTCGCGTCGGGGGAGGGGACGCTGCCCCCGGACCTTCTCGGCCGGCTCCTGGGCCAGGTCGGGCAGCTCCAGCGCCAGGTGCTGGCGCCGCGAGGTCTCACCTTCTCGGGGCTGACGGAGCGCGAGCTGTCCGTCCTGCGGCTGCTCGCCGACGGCCACGACACCGCCGAGGTCGGGCGCCAGCTCTTCTACTCCGAGCGGACGGTCAAGAACATCGTCCACGACATGACGAGCCGGCTGGAGCTCCGGAACCGCACCCACGCCGTCGCGTACGCGCTGCGCCAGGGGCTGATCTAGGCGCCGGGTCGGTTCTAGCCGCCTGGTCCGTTCTCGTCGCCGGGTCAGTCCCCGGGCTCGCCGCCGACCGACTTCCAGAACTGCGGGTGGATCGACATCGCCTTCTTGGTCGCCCACGGCGCGATGATCGCGCCGGCCGCCTGGATCTGGCCCAGGAGCTGCTTCAGGACCGTGAGCCGATCCGTCATCGCCTTGTCGATGGCCTTCAGGAACGTCAGGCGCTGCTCCGGATCTGTGGTCTTGTCCATCTCCTCGCGCTGCTTTTCGACCTCCTTCTTGAGCGCCTGCTCCTTGGCGGAGAGCGCATAGGCCTCCTTGATCCTGAACATCGTGCTCTCGTGGGTCGACTTGAAGGCGGAGCGCTCCTCATCGTTCGTGAGGTTCCGCAGCGCGACGTCGCCATCCTTCGAGACGACGTCGCCGAGCGACTTTGAGGAGATGCGGATCTCGCTAAAGATGGCCGTCGTCTGCTTGTCCTTCAGGAATACGGCGTCCTGCACCTTCTTGCGCTCACGCTCGACGGGCTTGACCTGGTCGTAGCCATGCTTCGCCGTGGCCCGCTTCTGGACATCGTCGTAGGACTCGGCCTGACCGCCGCGAATCCCCACGGCCAGCGCGTTCTGTCGAACCCGCGTGAAGTCGCCGATGTGGGCCTGGACCAGGTCCTTCTGCTGCTGCCGCAACCCATCGGGCAGGTCGGTGTACTTCGTCTCCTTGCTGATATCCGCGAGCCGCTGCTCGAGCTTGTCCAGCGTGTCCTTGGCCTCGCGAGCGATCGCGTAGGCGTCGCCGGGGTAGCCCTTCAGGCGCGCAGCAAGGCGGTCCTTGAGCAGGTTGAGTCGCACTCGTTCGCGCGCACCCGGGAAGCTCGGGTTGCCCTTGAGCTCCAGGTCCCAGGCCTTGCTGAGCATCCCGACCTGCCCGCCGAGCATCTGGGCGCCGTGCTCCTTGACGAGGCGCGAGTAGATCCGCATCCGCTCGTCGATGCCCATGGCGTTCCGGAGCTCCGGATGGACCCTCTCGAGGTCCTTGATCCGCTCGAGCGGCACCTCGGCGCTCAAGGTCCATTCGCCGGAGGCCTTGCCCGCCCCGGCACCCGGCTTGTCCCGGAAGATCTTGCCGAACTCGGACCGGTTGAACGAGCCGGACTCGCCATCCACCTTGAGCTCCGCGCGAGCCGTCTTCTCTTCGAAGTTTTCGGACTGCCTCACGATCTGGGCGTTGGAGGAACGGGCATCGTCGCCGGTGACCTTTCCGAGCAGACCAAGCTTGATCTCGTGGCTCTGCTTGCCCCCGAACGCCTTCTGGAAGTTGCCGGCGGCATCCTCCCGGCTCGTCTCCCAGGTCGTGCCGGACCACGATGCCGTTCCCACGAAGGGAATCTTGTAGTTGTCGTGGTCCTCGTCGCTCGAGCCCGTGTCCAGGTACCGGAAGGTCCCTCCCGGGAGCGGGATGCCGGACCGGCAGTAGCGCTCGTAGGCCTGGGCGCCGGCCGGGGTGTTCAGGTCGAAGGACCAGGTCACGCCGAACATCTTCGACTGCGTGCTGCCCTTGGTATTGCCGAACACCGGGTTGCTGAGCGAGAGATCCCCGGTCTTCGTGCCCATCACGGAGCCGGTGACCTCCATGATGCCCTGCTTCACATGCCGGATCTCGAGCGAGGTCGTGGACGTCCGGGTGTCGGAATAGCCGAGGGTGTTCCCGCCGGCCGTGCCCGAGATGCCCATCGTCGTCGCGTCGGTCTCGCCGCTGAGGCGCGAACTCCCGACCGGGATCATGAGTGCACCGGCGACCGTCGTCACCGGAATGTACTTCGCGACCTCCTGCTCGCCACGGATCTTCGTGGCGGCTTCCTTGCGCCAGGCGTCCGCGGCCTGGCGGCTCGGAAAGGCCTTCGTCCCGCCCTCGAAATCCGTGCTGCTCTTGCCGAAGGTGCCACCCATCGAACGCCCACTCCCCGTTGGGCCGAGTCGCTTGCCCCCGCCGACCGAGCCGCCGACGGTGTCCTCGATGCGATAGGTCACGACGAACGAGCCATCGGGCTGCTCCACCGGCTCGTCCGCAACCACCTTCGTGCTGGCGGTCAGGGAGGTGCTGATCGAATTGCCGCTCTTGCTTTCGAAGCCCCCGCCCCCGGTGACCGAGCCGCCGCCTTTGTCGTCCATCGTGGCGCCGCCGGTCACGTTCTTGCTGGATCCGGTGGGGCTGGTCGTCCTGAACGCCACGTTCGCCCCGACCTCGCCCTTCGTCGGGTCGTAGGTCGCGCCGCCGCTGAGGTTGCTGGACTTCTTGATCGGCTCGCCTGTCGGGGTCGTGCCGACCACCTGCTCCTTGGGACGGGAGACCGTGAGGCCGATCTTCTCGTCCTTCGTGGCCGCGAGGCTGGCATTCCAGCCCTTGCTCGACTGCGGCACGTCGCCCTTCTTGACCGTCTCCGTGCCGCCGATCTGTGCGCCGAAGAGGTTGCCGCCCTGTCCGAACCCGGCGCCGATCTTGTTCTCCTTGCGGCGCGTCGTATCCCCCTCGGTTACCTCGTGGCCTGTAACGACCTGGGCATGAATGGGGCTGACCTCGCGCCGTCGGTCGCGGACCTCCGTTCGGCCGGCACCTTCCGTGAGCTGGGACTGGTAGCTCCGGCCGCGGATCTTCTCGTCGTACGCGACAGCCGGCAGCGAGACCGGCTGGGCGATGAGCGGCAGCGCGCTGGGCTTGTCCGGGATCTTCTCGCCCAGCTTCGGGACGGACGGCATGTTTGGGTAGTCGGGCGCGATCACGTAGAGGTCGCCGACCTTGAACGCACCCGGCGGATACCGGCCGCCGCCGTCGAGCTGGTAGCCCTGGCGATGCCAGCGGTCGTTGGGACTGCGGACGACCTTGCTGGGATCGGCCTCGAGGGCCTTCTTGACCTCGCTGAAGGTCACCGACTGCGCCTTCTGCGTCCCGCGCGGCTGACCCGTGTACGGCGTCTCAGGCGCGACGGCCTGACGAAGCTTGTTGGGGGCGGGGCTCTGCGTCTGGGCTCCCTGCTGGCCGCCGCCACCCCCGCCCGAACCTCCGGTCTGTGCCGGCGCCGTCGTCCCCGGCGCGACGTTGCCGGGTCCGGTCTCGGAGCCGCGGTAGTTGGGCAGCGTCGTGGCCGGCCCGTCGTAGTCGGGATGAACATAGAAGTAGCCGCCGACCCGCCAGATCCTCGGCGCTTCCTTGCCGTACGCCGCAACGCCGCCCTGGAACCTCCACGCCTCCTTGTGATACGCGGCGTCCGGGCTCCGGATGACCTTCGTTGGATCGGCCTTGTAGGCATCCTCGACGTGCGAGTCGACATAGACCTCTCTCGGTCTCGCGTCGACCCAGACCTTCTTGGCGACCCCACCGGCCTGGCCAGGCCCGACCGGCTGCGGTCCGTACTTCGCCCCGACATCGAAGCGCGGGTCGCCGCCGCCCGGATACGGCGTGGACCCGAACGGCGCCTCCGGCTCCTTCTTCGACCTGTCCGGAGGATTCTTGATGGGCCGCCGGGCCGGGATTCGGCCCGGGATGTCCTGCGGCGGTCCGCCGCCGGGGCCACCGCCGGGCGCCGGCCCACTCGGGGCCGGCCCTCCTGGCCCAGGACCCACGGGCCCCGCACCCTGCTTCGGGTGCACGACCGGCGGCGGGATGCTCTCCGCACCCGTGTTGGCCTGATACGAGGCCCGAATGTCGCCGCCTCCGCCCGGGTCCACTCGGGCGTGGCGAACCGGCGGCGGGATGCTCGACGCACCGGTGTCTGCCCTGATCGACGCTCGGAGGTTGTCGGGTTGCGGCGCAGTCGGCGCACCTGTCATCGGCGTGTCGACGTTAGGTGGGGCCTGCGTCCGGGGATCGACCGTCGGTGCGTGGGCCATCCCGGAGGTCCGCCTGGGGTCGTCGTCATTCGGAGCGCGCTGGATGCCACGGGCGCCGAAGAGCGAGGCAACCGCCTTGTTGCCCGCGGACTGCTGCAGGCCAGCGAGCACATCCTGCTGTCCAGGCTCGCGCGTCTCGTGCGCCAGTTCCGGCTCGGATGTTTGCGCCGGCGCGACATCCGGCGCCTCGATCGTCTTGTCGGGCGGGCTCATGCCACCACCTCGACCGGGTCGCGGGTGACAAGTGCGAAGTAGGGACCGAACTCGGCCTCGAGCGTCAGGCGACCCATCTTCCGGTACTCGCGCTCGGTCGCGCGGATCAGGTGGGCCATCGTGATCGGCGATGCGGCATCGACCGCCAGGAAGGCTGCCGCGAGGCAGACGTTCCGGATGCTGCCGCCCGCCAGGTGGAACCGGCGCGCCAGGAAGCCCAGGTCGATGTCGTCGGCATGCGGCAGGCCCGGCGGCAAGTGCATGCGCCAGAGGGCGTGCCGCGCCGCCTCGTCCGGGAGTGGGAAGTCGACGATGATGTCGATTCGACGCGTGAATGACTCATCGAGGTTGGCCCGGAGGTTGGTCGTGAGGACGGCCAGGCCTTCGAACCGCTCCATCCGCTGGAGGAGGTAGGCGACTTCCACGTTGGCGTAGCGATCGCGAGCGTCGCGGACCTCGGAGCGCTTGCCGAAGATCGCATCCGCTTCGTCGAAGAGCAGGACGCCGTTGACGCGATCGGCCTCGGTGAAGATCCGGTCGAGGTTCTTCTCTGTCTCGCCGATGTACTTGTCGACGACGGTCGAGAGATCCACCACGTACATGTCGAGGCCGAGGTAGGCGGCGATCGCCTCGGCTCCCAGGGTCTTCCCGGTTCCGGACTCGCCGGCGAACAGCGCGGTCACGCCTCGACCGCGGCTGGAACGTGCGCCGATGCCCCAGCCGTCGACGACGAGGCCGCGGTGCCTTGCACGCGCAGCCAGCTCCTGCAGCTGGGCGCCGACGTCCGCCGGGACCACCAGGTCGTCCCAGCCCGCCGCCGGCGCGACCCGATGGGCCAGCCGTTCGAGGCCTGCCGCGTTCTGTGCTCGTGCGCCGGCCTGGAGGTCGGAGGGCTGGAGGCTTCGCCGATCGACGCGTGCCCGGCGCCGGCCTCCTTCCGCCGCTCGCGCGATCTGCGCGGCGTTCAGACGAAACGCCTCCGTCGCGGCTGCGAAGTCGGTCTCCCGCTCGGCGGCGATTCCGGTCCGTTCGTCGGAGGTCAGGGCTTCGTGCCAGGCCTCCGCACGCTCGACCGGGCTCAACGGTGGCGCATCGAGCTGGAGGGGCGCTGCAAGGGACCAATCCGGGTTCCACGCACGGGCGCCGACCAGCACGACGGGACACGGCGCATCCGCAAATCGGCCGATCGCGCCCGGCGACCGATCGGCGATCGCCTCGACAGGGCCGGCGACCAAAAGGGCTCGGGCGAGCCGGGCCTCGAGGATCGCTCGAGCCGCGACCTCCTCCGGTCTGGCCGCGGCAGCCAGGCGCCGGAGGTCGATGGCGATGCACGGCGCCTCGAGCGCGGTCGCGGCCGTGTTCGCGGTGACGAAGCCCGATGCCGTCCCCGATTCCCGCAGGAACACCGGCCGCAGGCCGATCGAGAGGGCTCGCTCGAGCGGTTCGAGGCGGCCGGCCCAGGGGGGCCCGAGCTCGACGTCGCACACGTCCTCGACCTCTGGTGCAAGCCGATCCGCCTCGAGGAGGTGGGCGACGACGCGATCGGGTACCCGAAGCGTCCGCGAGAGGAATGGACGATCGGCCTCCTCGAGAAGGACCAGGCCACCCCGCATGAGCGCCCCGGCCGGCGACAGGCGGTCCCGTGCCGCGCCATCGTCAGTGGCAAGCCCGGCGAGCTCGAGGGCGAGACCGACGCTCGCGCGACGGCGCGCGACATCGTCATGGAGATAGCCATACAGCCGCTCGATGCGCGAGTCGAGGTCCGGAGCGAGCGCGACCAGCAACAGCTCGGTGTCGAGGAGGTCGAGGTCGAACGTCTCGGCCAGGCGGCGGAGGCGGAGGATCTCGCCCGCGAGCTCGCCGAGGTCCGCGCCGACCTCCACCCGCTCGAGGTCGCTCAGCGACCCATCGGGATCCGCGTCCCAGATCGGGGCGTGTCCGTTGGTCAGGATCGCCGCGACGTTCGCCTCGGACAGGTACAACCCGCGGAACGGGTCGTCCGGAGCCGGATCCGATGCGCGGCGCCGGTCCACAGCCGCCCGAATGCGTCCATCAAGGACGCGCAGCCTGGCGCGGAGGTGCTCGAGGGAAGGACTCGCCGGCAACGCGGTCGCGCCCGCGGTCATGACGCCCGGAGCTGGCGCACGCGGATCCGGCGGCCCGGGGCCGATAGCGCGCCCGCGGTCAACGTCTCGTCGGGGAGGCCCGAGCCGGCCCCCGGACCGGTCGTCGCGTCGTCGCGGTCGGCCTCGGACGGGGGCGTGTCCTCGGTTGCAGGTGCCCGCTTGTCGGCCGCCGCCGCGTCGCGCTTGCGGCGGCCGCCGTCCTTGCCGCTCTTCGCCTCGCGACCCCCGCCTTCGGGAGCGCCGTCGGCGTCGTTCGTCGCGAGCATGGCAAGCCGCGGCTCCTCGAGGACCGGCGGGCCGGCCGCGATCGAGCGGGCGATGTTCATCGGCGCGGTCACGACGACGTCGAGGGACGGCTTGAGCTCGCCCCCGAGCGCGGACCAGGTGTCGGCGATCTTCCGCTCGTCGTCCGGCGGCAGGGCGACGGTGACGAGCACCGGCGTCTCCTCGCCCTCGAGGGTGCCCTGGAGCAATTCGGGCGGGAAGTACTCGTGCTGGAGGAACCCGGCGAGGAGCGAGGACAGCAGCCGGTGCTCGTCCTCGGGTCGGGCCGTCCAGGCCGTCGCGAGGTAGGAGAGGCGGAAGCGCCGCGGCGGGAGCCGCCGCTCCTTGACCCGGCCGTCCTCGCCACGGACGTCGACCCAGGCGGTGTCGCGGCGCGAGAGGTCCTCGCGGATGTCGTACAGGTAGAGGTTCACGACCGGGGAGTTCCGCCGGGCCACCCAATCCTTCGTGGGGGCGTCGAAGGCGACCTCGACGCCCGAGCCATTCAGCGCGTCGCGCCTGACGAGGGCGCGCAGGGACTCGTCGACGTCATGGATCATCGCCGGCCAAGCGTCCCCGCGCGCGAGGTCGGCGACAACGCGGTCCCGGGCAATCCTTCGGGAACCAGCGGCTGCCCGAAAGGGAACGGCCACCCGCCCGAACGCCGGGCCGCGGACACCTTGCTCGCCCCCTCGCGCGATGTGAGCCTCGGCCTGACTGCTCCGAAACCCGGACTGCTCCGAACGGGAGGCTCACGCGCATGCCGAACTACCTGTCGCCCGGCGTCTACGTCGAGGAGGTCGAGGCCGGTTCGCGTCCCATCGAGGGCGTGGGCACGGCGGTCGCCGCCTTCGTCGGGCTGGCCCAGCGCGGGCCGACCAACGAAGCCGACGCTCGTGACCAACTGGTCGCAGTTCGTCGGCGCCTTCGGCGACTTCATGGAGGGCTCGTACCTCGCGCACGCGGTGTACGGCTACTTCCTGAACGGCGGCGGCTCGTGCTACATCGTCCGGATCGGCGGCGACTCGCCGATGCCCCAGGCGAAGGCCGAGCTCAACGCCGCCAAGGACGGCAGCTCGCCGAGCTACCGGATCATCGCGCTGGAGCCCGGGCCCGGCCGGCAACGCGATCAAGGTCGACGTCACCGAGGCAACCGGTCCCGAGGGCGACACCTTCACCCTCACCGTCACGCGCGCCCGGCCGCGACACCGAGGTCTTCGAGGGCGTCACGACCAAGCGCGGCAAGAACAACGTCGTGACCGCGGTCAAGGAGCGCTCCAAGCTCATCCAGCTCGAGGAAGTCGGGACGGCCAGCGCGCTGGAGCGTGTGCCTGCGAAGGGCTCGATCTCCCTCGCCGGCGCCGATGGGGCCAAGCCCGTTCGCCTCAGCCCCGAGGACTACGTCGGCGACTCCGCCGATCGGACAGGCTTCGGCGGGCTCGAGGCGGTCGACATCGTGACGATGCTCGCCGTCCCCGACCTGATGGCCGTCTACCAGCAGGGCGTCATCGATCTCGAGGGCGTCCAGGCGGTGCAGCAGGCGATGATCGCCCACTGCGAGCTCATGGGCGACCGCGTGGCGATCCTCGATGCCCCTCCGGGCCTCAACGCCCAGCAGGTGCGCGAGTGGCGGGTCGACAAGGCCGGCTACGACTCGCAAGTACGCGACCCTGTACTGGCCCTGGATCAAGGTCTTCGACCCGATCAGCTCGCAGGGCAAGCTCGTCCCGCCGGGCGGCCACATCGCCGGCATCTGGGCCCGCAACGACGACACCCGGGGCGTCCACAAGGCGCCGGCGAACGAGGTCATCCGGGGCGCGCTCGCGCTGGAGCTCCAGATCACCAAGGGCGAGCACGACACGCTCAACCCGACCGGGATCAACTGCATCCGGTCGTTCCCGGGGCGGGGGATCCGGGTCTGGGGCGCGCGGACGCTTTCGAGCGACCCGTCGTGGCGCTACCTCAACGTCCGGCGGCTCTTCAACTACGTCGAGGAGTCGATCCTCGAGGGCACCCAGTGGGTCGTCTTCGAGCCCAACGACCTGAACCTGTGGCAGCGCGTCAAGCGGACGCTGAACGCGTTCCTCGTCCGCGTCTGGCGCGACGGGGCGCTGTTCGGGGCGACGCCCGGCGAGGCGTTCTACGTCAAGTGCGACGCCGAGAACAATCCGCCCGAGGTCGTCGACGCCGGGCAGCTCGTCGTGGAGATCGGCATCGCGCCGGTCAAGCCGGCCGAGTTCGTGGTCTTCCGCATCGCCCAGTTCTCGGGCGGCGCGGCGCTGTCCGAATAGGCAACCGCTCAGCGAATCGCGCGTAGGCGCGCAGGAGGAAGCCAACCATGGCCAAGGGCCTGCCGAATCTCCCGTCCGACGCCCTCGCGTCGTACACGTTCTCGATCGAGATCGACTCGAACGGAGATCGCCCAGTTCTCGGAGGTCTGCGGGCTCGCCTCGGAGGTCGACGTCATCGAGCTCAAGGAGAACACCGCTCGACGGCAAGCTCGTGATCAAGAAGGCGCCGGGGGCCATCAAGCCCGCGACGATCACCCTGAAGCGCGCCAAGAACGCCTCGATGGAGCTCTGGAAGTGGCACGAGGCGATGATGATGGGCAAGCTCGGCGACGCCCGCCGCAACGGCTCCATCGTCATGAAGGGCTTCGACGGCTCCGAGGTCGCTCGGTACAACTTCGAGCAACGCCTGGCCCAGCAAGGTTTCGATGGGCACGCTCAAGGCCGGCTCGAACGAGGTCCTGATGGAGGAGGTCTCGATCGTCACCGAAGCCCTGAACCGGGTGGCGTAGGCCATGGTCGGCGCAAGCCCGGCGCTCGCCGGGCGCCGCCGGCGACCCGGGCTACGAGCTTCGGACCGAGTTCCCGTTCATCCTGCCGCGCGGCTACGTCGATCAGCACCGGCGTCGTCCATCGCGACGGGGTGATGCGGCTCGCGACCGCGAAGGACGAGATCATCCCGCAGCGGGATCCCCGGGTCCGCGAGAACGAGTCGTACCTCACGGTCCTCCTGCTGTCGCGGGTCGTCACGCGGCTCGGCCGGCTGCCGGAGGTCAACCCCGGCGTCGATCGAGAACATGTTCGCCTCCGACCTGGCGTTCCTCCAGGACCTGTACCGCCGGATCAACCAGGAGGGCACCAGCCAGGCGGCCGTCACCTGCCCCTCGTGCCAGCACGAGTTCGCGGTCGAGATGGCAGGTGATCGCCTGGGGGGATCGTGACGTACGCGACAGACCAGCTCTACGAGGAGGTCGCGTACGTGGCCTACCACCTGCACTGGTGGCTTGACGAGATCCTCGAGCTGGAGCACCCCGACCGGCGGCGCTTCGTCGACGAGATCGCCGCCATCAACCAGCGCCTGAACGAGGAGGAGTAGCGGGAGCATGCGGTTGCCGTGGCCGTTCGGCCGGGCCCAGCGATCGCCGTCCGAGGGTGGAGACGCCCTGTCCGGCGGCGGTGCCGCGCTGCCCGGGCACGGGCCCGCGCTTTCCGAGCGCGCGACCGGCGACGCCTGGCGCCGGCTGCCCCCGCTCGCCGAGACGGTCGGGCCGCCGCCCCTGGTCGCCCCGAACCGGCCGTTCGCAGCGGCTCTCGCCGCCAACGACCCGCCGGCGCCGATCCTCGCGCCGCTGTCGCACGGCCGGAGCCTGGAGGCGCCGCGCGGCCTCGTCGTCGGCGTCGCGAAGCCCATCGTCGCCCCGCGCGGGCCGGAGCTGCCGCGGCCCGTCCAGCGATCGCCACTCCACGCGAATCGCGGCACCCCTGCGGACGCCAACTGGAGCGACAGCCTCGAGCCCGGCGTGGAGGCACCCCCGCCGGCGCCGGTGACTCGGCCCGTGGAAGCCGCGCCGGCGGCCCCCGGCTTGCCAATGCGCAAGCTCGAGGTGGCTGCAGCCGTGGCCCGACCGGCCACGAAGGAGCTGACTCGTGCGCCGGACGTTGGGCATGCGAAGCCGCTCGGCCTCGGTCGGGCAGCCCCGCGCGATCGGAGCTGGCATCCAGCGATCGCCGGAGCCAACGCCGGCGCCGGTCCAGCGCGCACCTATGGCGACCGCGCCGGCCACGCTGCCGGCAGCACACACGCCGGAGCCGGACGCTGATCGCCCGCGGCGTTCGATCGGGCAGACGCGGCGGCTCGGTCTCGGCCTGCCGATCGCCGGCGGCACGATCCGGCCAGGCGCCGAGCCCTTCAGCCGCCCGACCGACCTCGCGCCCGGGACGGCCGTCTCGACGAGCCTTCCCGCGCCCGAGCCGACGCTCGCCTCGATCCAGCGCTCGCCGGAGCCCTCGCCGGCAGACATGCCGCTGGCCGCCCGCGCGACGCACGAACCGACCGCCGGGGCGCCGGAACCGGTTGCGCAGCGCGCGCCCGCCGCTCCCGCCGACGGACCGGGGCACCAGCAGGCACCCGTGTTGGCCCGCCGAATCGGCGCGCCGCCGACCCTGAGATCGCTCGCGGCATCGCCGATCGTGTCGGCGCAGCCGCTGAAGGCGGGCGTCCAGCGGGCGCCGTTGACCCTCCCGTCGAAGGGTGGCGAAGAGGCGGCCTCCGTCGGCAACACCGTCCAGCTCGCGCCGAGCACGGGCGCCGGGGACGCCCCCGTCAAGGTCCACCGCGACGGTGCCGCGTCCCAGCTCTCGAAGTCGCTCGACGCCCGGTCCTTCACCCACGGTGGCGAGATCTACCTGCCTGCGAGCCACGGGCCGATCAGCTCGGGCAAGGGCCGGTCGCTCCTCGCGCACGAGCTGACCCACGTGACGCAGCAGCGAAAGCTCGGCACGAACCTGCCGGAGGAGCACACGCCGCACGGCAAGGCGCTCGAGGCCGAGGCCGTCGCCGCCGAACGCAGCGCGCACATGCCGCTGGCAGGCCCGCCGGCCGCGCCCCAGCAGCGAAGCGGGTCGGCGCCGGCCAAGGCCGCGCCGGACCTGTCGCCCGCGGCACCCGTCCACGCAGGCAGCGCGACCGGTCCGGCCGCCACCGGTCCCGCGCAGCGCGCGCCGGCAAATGGCGATGAGGGCGCCGATGGCGGCGGGTCCCGCAGGGCTCACAGCGAGCAGGAGCTGGAGGACCTCGCCAAGCAGCTGTACGGCCGGATCGGGCGCCAGCTCCGGCGCGAGCTCCTCGTCGACCGTGAGCGGGCCGGCTTCGCGATGGATCTCCGATGAGCGAGGAAGGCCTGGGCCTCCGCTTCAAGGTGCGGATCGACGGCCAGGACATGGGCAACTGGCAGAAGGTCGATGGCCTCGCCATGGAGTACGACATCAAGGAGTACAAGGAAGGCGGGGAGAACGGCTACGTCCACAAGCTGCCGGGCCGGGTGAAGTTCCGCAACGTCACCCTGATCCGCCCGATCGACTCGAGCTCGTCGACCGTCAGCGCCTGGGTCCAGAGCCTTCAAATCCGGATGGTCCCTTCGACCGCCCACATCTCGGTGCTCGACCCGAGCGGCGAGACCGTCGCCGACTGGCACCTCGTCGGCGTCTACCCGGTGCGGTGGACGGGGCCCTCACTGGACGTCAACAGCACCCAGTGGGCGACCGAGACCCTCGAGCTGGCCCACAACGGGTTCCTGGGGATCTGAGATGAGCCGCGTCGGGGCCGGGCTGCCGGTCATGGCCATGGAGAAGGCGTCGCTGGTCACGGTCGACTCCTTCCTGCTCGGCGGGCTCACGTTCAAGTACAACCCCACCCAGTTCTCGCTGTCCAAGTCGACGACGTGGGACAACCCGGGCGTGAGCATGGAGACGCAGTGGGCGCCGCCGCAGTACCAGTCGACCTCGCCCACGACCATCACGATGGAGATCTTCCTCGACGCCTTCGAGGAGCTCTTCGGGGACGTGACCGGCGACGTCCAGAAGCTCATCGACTGGACGAAGCCGGGCCCGTCGAACGAGCCGCCGCTCCTGCAGTTCCGCTGGGGCGCGAGCCAGGCGCTGCGCGGGATGTACTTCTACCTGGCCTCGGTGATCCGCGACGTACACGCTGTTCCGGGTCGACGGCACCCCGATCCGCGCCACGTGCAACATCTCGCTCGTCGAGGCCACGAACCCGGCGAGCCGCCAGAACCCCACGTCGGGTGGGCGGCCGGGCATGGAATCGCATGTCCTCATCGACGGCGAGTCCCTCCACTCGATCGCCTGGGATCGTTACGGGAACCCCAGGCTTCTGGCGCGCGATCGCGGACCTGAACGGCATCGACGACCCGCTCCGCGTCACCCCCGGCACGGCGCTCCTCATCCCGCCGCGGCGTGACGCCGCGGCGGCGTCGTAGGTCGGGCCCGTGGCAACCCCGTACGCGGTCGGCTCCGCGATCCTGGTCGAGGGCCTGAAGCTCAGCGACACGCTGCAGGCCCATGTCGACGAGGTGGTGGTCGACGACGACCTCCATAACCCGTCGATGTTCGCGATCACGCTCCGCGACCCGCGCCGCGACATCGTGAGCCGGACGGGCCTCAAGCCCGGCGCGGAGGTCGAGATCGCGGTCGAGGGCCAGGGCGCGACGGACGACACGCCGCTCCTGCTCGGCAACGTGGTCACGATCGAGTGCGACTACGACGAGGTCGGCGCCCGCGTGATCGTGCGGGGCTACGACGCCTCGCACCAGCTCCACCTGGGCCGCAAGACCCAGGTCTTCCGGAACGTCACCGACGACGACATCTTCAAGCAGGTCGTCGAGCAGGCGGGGCTGACGGTCGGGACCGTCGAGCCGACGACCGAGGTCCACGAGCACGTCACCCAGCCGAACGTCACCGCCTGGGAGTTCCTCACTGCCCGGGCGCGTGATGTGGGACGAGACGTCCTGGTCGCCGGCAAGGACGTCCTCTTCAAGACGCCCGCCACGTCCGACGAGGCCCCGTCCGAGGCCGGCGCGGATGCCGACCCCGGGTCCATCGACCCGCGGCACCTCGTCTACGGCTTCAACCTCGTGTCCTTCCACGGCCGGATCAGCTCCGCGGAGCAGGTCGGCAAGTTCGAGGTCCGGGGCTACGACGAGGAGCGCAAGGAGGCGGTCGTCGGGACGGCCCAACCCGGGACGATCGCTGCCGGCGTGGCCGGCGGGGACCCGCAGAAGCTCGGGACGATCTTCGGGGAGCCGGCGTTCGTGAACGTCACGAGGGCCAAGACCGCACGTGAGGCCGAGGATGCTGCGAAGACCCTGGCTGAGCGGATCGGGAGCGCGTTCGCCGAGGTCGATGGCACCGCGCGCGGGAGCACGGCCCTGCGCGCAGGCGTCGCCGTCCGGGTCGCACGGGTGAGCGACGAGTTCAACGGGGCCTACGTCCTGTCGCGGGTCCGCCACGTCCTCGACCGAACGGGCTACCGGACGCACTTCACCGTGAGCGGCCGCCACGACCGTTCCCTCCTCGGCCTGGTTAGCAACGGCGCCGGCACCAACGGCAACGGCAACGGCAGCGGCCACGGCGCGGCCCCGGGCCACCGCTCGATGAACACGCTGGTCCGCGGCATCGTCAGCGCCAACGCCGACCCGGAGAAGCTGGCGCGCGTCAAGGTCGAGCTGCCGTGGCTCGACGCGGACTTCAGCTCCCACTGGGCGCCGGTGATGCAGCTCGGCGCCGGGCCGGACAGCGGGACGATGTTCCTGCCCGCGGTCGGCGACGAGGTGCTCGTCGGATTCGAGCACGGCAACATCGATCGGCCGTTCGTCCTGGGCGGCCTCTTCAACCCGATCGACAAGCCACCGGAGTACGGGCACTTCCTCGACGACGGCAAGGTCATCGGCCGCGGGATCGTGTCCAGGAAGGGCCACGAGATCAACTTCCAGGATGCGGACGACAACCTGGGAATCACGATCCACGTCGTCAACGGCTCGCGGACACCCGTCGTGAGCATCGGCCTCAACGCCGACGACAGCAAGCTCGTGATCCAGAGCGAGGGCAACGTCGAGGTCCAGGCCGAGCGTGAGATCAAGCTCAGCGGCCAGAAGATCACCGTGGAAGCCAAGGGGGACCTTGTCCTCAAGGGCGCCATGGTCAAGATCAACTAGGAGGCGGCGATGGGGACGCCGGCCGTGATCCAGAACGATCGAATCAACGGCATCTGCACGAAGCACCTCATGCCGTCCGCCTCCGGCACCCAGCCTGCCGGGCCGCGCGCCTTCTCCGCGCCGATCACGCTGGGGATCAATCCCCAGGTGCAGATCGGTGGCAAGCCCGCGGCGGTCGTCGGGGCGTCCGGGATGAACGACAACCCGGCCCACGCCGGCATCGTGGATGGCCCCTTCGCGGCTCCGGCGGGGCAGATCGGCCGCATCACGAGCGGCAGCCAGACGGTCCAGATCGGCGGCCAACCCGCGGCGACCATCAGCTCGCAGGCGACGTGCTGCACCGGGGACCCCGGGAAGCTCGCGCCCGGCGTGCCGACCGTGCAGATCGGCTAGGGGAGACAGACGTGGCGCACGAGTTCGTCGGCTCCGGCTGGGCCTTTCCGCTCGAGCTCGACCAGACCGGATCCTTCCGGCTCGTCAGCGACGAGCGCGAGATCGAGCAGGCGATCCGCCTGATCCTCGGCACCGCGTACGGCGAGCGTCCGATGCGCCCCGACTTCGGCTGCAAGATCCACGACTTCGTCTTTGCCGAGGCCAACGCGACCACCGCCGGCCTCATCGCCACCGAGGTCCGCGCCTCGCTTGCCCGCTGGGAGCCCCGGATCGACGTCGACGACGTCGAGGTGAGCGTCGAGGAGGACGACCGGAGCCTGCTCTACATCGACATTCGCTACCACGTCCGCGGCCGGAACGACCCCCGCAACCTCGTCTTCCCGTTCTACACGATCCCGCCCGAGCCAAGCCGAGGAGCCGACGAATCATGACGCTGCTCGCCCCGAATCTCGACGACCGCCGCTTCCAGGATCTCGTCGACGACGCCAAGCGCCTCGTCCAGCAGCGAACCGATCGCTGGACGGACCACAACGTCTCCGACCCGGGCGTGACGCTGATCGAGGCGTTCGCGTGGATGACCGACCAGCTCCTCTACCGGCTCAACCGCGTCCCGGACCGGAACTACGTCAAGTTCCTCGAGCTGATCGGCGTCCACCTCTACCCGCCGGCCGCGGCCCACGCCCCGGTCACGTTCTGGCTTTCGGCGCCGCAGCCCGCCACGGTCACGATTCCTGCCGGCACGGAGGTCGCGACGGTCCGCACCGGCGAGCAGCCGCCGGTCGTGTTCAGCACGACCGAGGACCGGCCGATCGTCACCTGCTCGCTCTCGAAGCTCGGCTCGATGCTCGATGGCAAGGCGCTCCGCGACCACACCGACGGACTGTCGATGAAGAGCGGCATCTACCCGTTCTCGAATCCGCCGAAGCCCGGCGAGGTCCTGATGGTCGGCCTGTCCGACGCGGTCCCCGGCTGCGCGGTGAACCTTCGCTTCGTCGCCCGGATCGAGGGCGTGGGCGTCGACCCGACCGACCCGCCGCTCGCCTGGGAGGCCTGGACCGGCGAGGACTGGGCGGCCTGCGAGCTCGAGCGCGACACCACCGGCGGGATCAACCGCGACGGCGACGTCGTGGTCCACGTGCCCGTCGGCCACGCCGTCTCGACGATCGAGAAGGTCAAGGCCGGCTGGCTCCGGGCTCGGGTGACGGAGCCCCGCGAGCACCAGCCCGCGTACAGCGCGTCGCCGGAGATCCGGGGTCTCACTGCCTACACGATCGGCGGGACCGCCGACGCGATGAACGCGGAGCTTGTCCGCAACGAGGTCCTCGGCGATTCCGAGGGCGTTCCCGGCGGCCGCTACCGGCTTCGGAAGGCTCCGGTCGTCACCGGCGAAAAGCCACTCGTCATCGAGACCTTCGAGGACGATGCCTGGCAGGAGTGGACGCAGCGCCCGAACTTCGCCGCGAGCGGCCCGACAGACCGCCACTTCGTGCTCGACGCGGCGACGGGCCAGCTCGAGCTCGGTCCCGCGGTCCGGATGGCCGAGGGCGCGCAGCGCAACTACGGGGCGGTCCCACCCCGGGGCGCCACGGTTCGGGTCCCGCTCTACCGGGCCGGTGGCGGCCAGGCGGGCAACGTGGCCGCGGGCTCGCTCTCCGTGCTCAAGGCCTCGATCCCGTATGTCGCGCGGGTCGAGAACCGCCGCTCGGCGCGCGGCGGCGTCGATGGCGAGGACATCGAGATGGCCAAGGTCCGCGGCCCGATCGTCCTGCGGACGCGCGATCGCGCGGTCACGGCCGAGGACTTCGAGCACATCGCCCGCGAGACCGCCCCGGAGGTCGCGCGGGTGCGCGCGCTCTCGATCACCGACGGGCCGGATGCAGGAGCGGTGCGGGTGCTGATCGTGCCCGCGCTGCCCACCGCGGACCCCAGGATGACCTTCGACCAGCTCGTCCCGGCAGACGAGACGCTCGAGCGGATCACCCACCGCCTCGACGAGACACGCCTCGTCGGAACGCGCGTCATCGTGGAGCCGCCGTCCTATCGCGGGGTCACGATCGTCGCCCGGCTCCGGTCCCGCCAGCGGACGGACCCGAACCGGCTCCAGCAGGACGCCCTCGACGCGCTGTTCCGCTACTACCACCCGACCCTCGGTGGCCCGGATGGCGCGGGCTGGCCGTTCGGCCGGCCGATCCTCGCCGGCGAGGTGTTCTCGGCGCTCCAGGCCGTCCGCGGCACCGAGATGGTCGAGGACGTCCGGATCTTCGGCGCGGATCCGGTGAGCGGCGAGCGCGGCAAGCCGACCGAGCGCCTCGAGGTCGAGCCGAACGCCCTCGTCTTCTCGTACGACCACCAGGTCCTCGTGGAACCCGGCTCGTGAGAGGGCTTGTCGAGGAGCTGGGATCGACGCGACCGCTCATCGGAACGCTGCCCGGCATCTACCAGGAGGACGAGCTCGCGCAGCTGCTCACGGGCGTCTTCGACGACGCCCTCGCGCCGGTGCTGAGCACGATCGACAACTGGCCGGCCTACCTCGACCCGGCGCTCACGCCGGACGATTTCGTCGACTGGCTGGCCGGCTGGGTGGGCATCCTGCCCGACGAGACATGGCCGGTCGAGCGCCGGCGGGCACTTGTCGCGCTGGCCGTGCAGCTGTATCGACGGCGCGGGACCGCAGCCGGGCTCGCGATGCACGTCCGGCTGCTCGGCGCGGCCGACGTGGTCGTCACGGATAGCGGCGGCGCCGCCTGGTCGCGGAAGCCGGGGTCGAAGCCGCCGGGCGATGGCTCGCAGCACGTCAAGGTCACGGTCACGCAGCCGAAGAAGGGCCAGCTCGAGCAGGCGAAGATCGACGCGCTCGTCGCGTCCTCGAAGCCGGCCCACGTGGCTCACGAGGTGGCGTTCGCCACGGCTCCGGCCAAGTAGTATCGACGGCCACGGCCGCTGCCTTCGGAGCGGCCTCCTGCCCGAGGTCTCCCGCGCGTGATCCGCTGCACCAAGTGCCAGACGATCAATCCTCCGGACGCGATCTTCTGCTCGAACTGTCAGAGCTTCCTCGAGTGGACGGGTGTCAAGGTCGATCCGGCCGAGCTCGCCGCCACGCAGGCGGCGGAGAAGGCGGCTGCGGACCAGGCGGCCACCGAGAAGGCTGCCGCGGAGAAGGCTGCCGCGGAGCAAGGCTGCTGCCGAGAAGGCTGCCGCGGAGAGAGCCGCGGCTGAGAGGAAGGCCGAGGCCGAGAAGGCCGAAGCGGAGCGTGCTGCCGCTGAGAAGGCCGCGGCTGATAAGGCCGAAGCGGATCGCGTTGCGGCGGAAAAGGCCGAAGCGGATCGTGTCGCGGCGGAGAAGGCCGCGGCCGAGCAAGCCGAAGCTGAACGCATCGCGGCTGAGCGGGCGGAGGCAGAACGGGCCGCCGAACAGAAGGCCGCCGCCGAGAAGGCCGAGGCGGAGCGCGCCGCCGCGGAAAGGGCCGCCGCGGACAGGGCCGAGGCCGATCACATCGCCGCAGAGCGGGCGGAGGCCGAGCGCGTCGCCGCTGAACAGGCCCAGGAGGCAGAAGCGGCCAAGGCGGCGGAGGCAGCCGAGCGTGCTCGAGCCACGGAGGTCGCCGGCCTCGAAGAAGACGAGCGAGCGGAGGCAGACGCCAAGGCCGCCGAGGAAACGCGTCTCGCCGCCGAGGCGAAGGCCAACGACGAAGCTCGCATCGCAGAGGAAGCTCGAGCGGCCGAGGAGGCAAGGGCGGCCGAAGAAGCTCGCCTGGCCGCCGAGCAGCAAGCCGCGGACGAGGCGAAGGCCGCCGAGCAGGCACGCCTGGCGGAAGAGGCACACGAAGCGGAGGAAGCGCGAATCGCCGAGGAAGCGCGCATCGCGGAGGAGGCCGAGGCCGCCGAGAAGGCGCGCGTCGCCGCAGAAGCGCAAGCCGCGGAAGAGGCTCGTCTCGCGGAAGAGGCACGCGTCGCAGCCGAGGCCGAGGCGGCGGCGGAGGCCAGGGCCGCCGAAGAAGCTCGTCTCGCCGAAGAGGCCCGGTTGGCTGCCGAAGCCCAGGCGGCCGAGGAGGCGCGCCTCGCGGCAGAAGCGCAGGCCGCGGAGGAAGCCCGCCTCGCCGCGGAGGCGCAGGCAGCCGAAGAGGTGCGTCTCGCTGAAGAGGCCCGGATCGCAGAGGAAGCGCGCGTCACCGAGGAGGCACGAGTCGCCGAGGCAGCGCGCGCAGCCGAGGAGGCGCGAATCGCAGCCGAAGCCGCCGAGGAGGCGCGGCTCGCCGAGGAGCTTCGGGCCGCTGCCGAGGCCAAGGCCGCCGAGGACGCCCGCCTCGCCGCGGAGGAACGTCGTCGCGCCGCGGCCGAGCTGTTCGCCGCCGCAGATGCCGCGCGCGCGGCGGACATGGCCGACGAAGCGGGAGACGATGCCGACCAGCCGGGCCTCATGCGCCCCGGCGAGCGCGCGGCAGAGCCCGTGACGACGCGCTCCGCGCCCGATTCTGTGTCCGACACCGCCGCCTACACCTCGCCGGACTCGGACCAGCCCATTTCGCGCCAGCCGACGCTCGACATCCCCATCCGACGAACCCAGCCGGACGCAGCCCAACCGGTCGAGATCCAGGCACAGCCCGGCGACGTCTTTTGCCGGTTCTGCGGAACGCCGAACGACCCCACGCGGACGTTCTGTCGCAAGTGCGGCAAGCCGCTCGCCGCGCCGGCGGCCGAGGCAGCTCCCGTTCCGTGGTGGCGACGCCTCTTCCAGCGCGAGCCGAAGGCCGCCGCGACCGCCGCCGCCGGCACCCGGCCAAAGCGGATGGGCCAGGCCGGTCAGCCGCGACCGGGGATCATCGGCCGACTCGCGCCGGTAGTCGTGATCGCGATCATCGCCTTCGGGATCACGAGCGTGATCATCCTCCCGGGCGTGCGCGACGGCCTGCTCAACGCGGTGACAGACCTGCGGATGCGCTTCCTGCCCGAGCTCCAGCCGATCCTGGCGATCGATGCCGACGGCGACGGCGAGAACGATCATCCCGCGTCATTCGCAGCGGACGACAACACCCTCAGCTACTGGCTCGTGAACCCCACCCAGGACGAACCGGCGGTGACGGTCGAGTTCGATCGACCGTTCAACCTCGGCGCCCTGGTGCTGCATATTGGCTCGTCGACGGAGGCCGACTACAACGACTTCCGCCGTCCGAAGGTGCTCGAGCTCAGCTTCCCCGGCACCGACCAGGAGCCGCTGACCGTGACCCTGACCGACACCTCGAAGGACCAGGGGATCGCGGTCGACCCGCGCGACGTCGAGTCGACGATCGTCGTCACCGTGAAGGAGTTCTTCGAGGCGACCGGCGGCGACGAGCACATCGCGCTCCGCGAGATCGAGTTCAAGGAGCGCAAGTAGGCCCAGAGCGGCCTCAGGTCGCGGCGCCGGCCCCCACGCCGAGCTCGGCAAGCATCCGCTCGTAGCCGCTCCTCGCCCGGCTGGCCGCACCCTGGTCGCCGGCCTCGTCGCGCGACCGGATGAGGAGGCGCCACAGGGGATCGTGGTAGCGATCGATCCGCAGGCCCGCGTTGGCGGCGCGCGCGGCACCCTCCGCGTCATCACGCCCGAGCAGGATCTGGGCGAGCCGCTGGGCAGCATCGACCGCCGCCAGCCGCGCGATGTCTCGCCGATCGGCGACCCACTCCGCGGGACCGTCTTCGGGGAGCAGGTCGCCCGCGTAGAGATCCAGCGCTGCCTGGAAGGCGGCACCCGCGATCTCGTCGTCGTCCCGGTCCGCGGCCGCCCGCCCGCCGGCCAGCGCCGATTCGAACGCGATGAGGTCAACCTCCGCGCCGTCCGGTAGCACCAGGCGATAGGCACCGCCGTCTCGACGGAGGAGCTGGAACGACCCTCTGGCGGCGCTCGGCTCGAGGACGCGCCGCAGGGAGGCCATCGCGACGTGGAGGTTGCGGCTGCCCGCCTCGGCGTCGGCCTCGGGCCACATCGCCGCCTCGATCGTCTCGTGGTGGACCGCCGTGCCCGCGTTCAGGCACAGCAGCCGGAGCAGCGCCCGGGCCCGCGGTCGAACCGCCGCGAGGTCGACCGCGGCGCCGTCGCGCCGGAGCTCGAACCCGCCGAGGAGCCGGATGGACAGCGGCGGGCGATTCGTGGTTCGGGCTCCGGCGACGCTGCCCGGGACCCGTGCGGGAATGCGGAACGCCTCCGGGTGGCCGTTGTCGTTGCCGTTGGCGCGGCTGCGGGTGTTGGGCGCCGCGCCCACGCGTGCGCCGTTCCGAGCTCGCATCGACGCGGTCGCCGACGTCGCCGCATCGGCCTCGGGCGGAACGTGGATCCGTGGCGGCAGGAGGCCGGCGTCGCGCGCGATTGCCGCGGCCGCCGCGGCGTACTCCTCGGCCTCGGCCTCGGACGCTGCGAGCGCCGCGAAGGCGAGATTCGCACCCAGGCTTGCCGCGGGAACGCCGGTTGCACGGGCCGCCGCCTCGGCGATCGCCGCGACCTCGCGTGCCTCGGGATGGCCCTCTCGCGCCGCACCGATTGCCTCGAGCCCGCGCGCCCAGGCTTCGAGCGTCCCGGATTCCAGTGACCGAAGGTTGGTCGCGAGTCCCTCGAGCTCCCGGAACGGCCGCCCCCCGATCGCGGCACCCCACGCCGCCGCGAGGCTCGCGAGCCCTTCGCCCCAGCGATCATCGAGCCGCCGGCTCGCCTCGGCCACCGCCTCCGCTTCGTGGATCGCCTCGTCCGTTCCGCCGACCGCAAGCAGCGCACGCCCCATTCGGGCGAGCCACTCGACGCCCGCGTCCTCGGCCGCCGCGACGGCGCCCTCCACCTCGATCGCCGCGTGCCGCTGGCCCATGAGCAGGCCGGCAACGCCGGCGGCGAGCGCCGAGACGAGCTGGGCCAGGCGACCCGCCTCCGATCGCTCGGAAGCGTGCTGGAGATCGCGTCGAGCACGAGAGACCTGACCCGCGACGAGCGCGGCCAGCCCGGCCACGACCTCGCCCTCCGGCGTGCCGAGCCGCTCCGCCTCGGCGGCCACCGCCATCGGGTCCCGGCCGAGCGCGATCCGTAGCAGGGCCGACGGGTCGCGCCGATCCGCGAGCGGGCTGCTCCCGTTGACCCAGTAGCCGATCGCCTGGCGCTCGACCCGGCACATCGATCCCGCCTCGGAGGGCCCGAACACGACCTCGGCCCGCCGATAGGCGTCGCCGGCCTCGGCGAGCCGGCCCTCGCTCCGGAGTCGCCTCGCGTTCGCGAGGAGGAGCCACGGGTCGTTGGAGACGATCGCGGCCGGCAGCGCGTCCAGCCAGGGCGTCGGCTCGTCGGCGACCTCGCGCCCGTTCCGACCGAGCATCGCGCTGACGCGCTCCCAGTCCTCGCCGCGGCAGAACGCCTCGACCGCCTCCGGCATCGCGCCCGATTCGACGAGCAGCCCGCCGGCCGTGCAGAACCGATCGCGCAGGCCGGACGGCCCGACCTCCTCGAGCAGCACCGCCTGGAGATGGGAGCGGAGAACTTCGTGGTAGCGGTACCAGCCCTCCTCGGCGAGTCGCTGGGTGAACAGCCGGCGCCGCTCGAGATCCTCGAGGACCTCGCGGCTGTCCGACCTGTCGAGGAGCCGGTCGCAGAGCGGACCGCTCAGCCGGCCGAGCACCGACGTCTCGACGAGGAACTGCCGAAGGTCGCCCGGGAGCTGGTCCAGGACGTTCCGGGCGAGGTAGTCGCGCAGCTCCCGCGCGAGCCGGGAGCTCCCGCCGAGCTCCTTGAGCACGCGGCGACGCTCCTCGGCAGGTCGCCCGCGGGTGGCCAGGTGAAAGAGCTGGAGGCCTGCGGCCCAGCCCTCGGTCCTGCGCGCGAGGCGGGCGAGCTCCTCCGGCGGGAGCGGCTCCTCGTAGAAGTCGCGGAAGAGCCGCTCGACCTCCCAGGACCGGAAGCGGAGGTCGTCGCCGCTCAGCTCGACGAGCTGGCCGGAGACGCGGAGGCGCGAGAGGTTGAACGCGGGCGGCCGGCGCGAGGCGGCCAGGATCGTGAGCGAGGGCGGGGCGTACTCGATCAGGCGCTCGAGGGCGGACTCCGCGGTAGTGCCGTCGAGCGTGTGGAGGTCGTCGAGGACGAGGAGGACCTGCGGTCCGTGCCAGCCGGCGAGCGCATTCGCGACATCGGCGACGGTCTGCCAGCCGCGGTCGATTCCCGGGAGCGTCGGCGCCAGCGCCGCCTCGAGATGCCGGACGAGCGCCGGCTCGTCGCTGTCCCAGCCCTCCGCTCGATACCAGCCGACCGGGCCCGTCGCGCGAGCGGCGAAGCGCGCGAGGAGGCTGGTCTTGCCGGACCCCGCGGGCGCGACCACGAGCCCCAGTCGATGGCCCCACACGCCCTCGAGACGGGCATCGAGCCGCTCGAGGCCCATCGACGGGACGTCGGGCACGCGGACCTTCGTGGCAACGACATCCGGCGTCGATCGGACAGCGCCGGGGCCCCCGCCGGAATTGGTCAACGACGCCTCCAAAGCGTTTCGCGGAGGCGATATTGTCGGCCTGATGGCCCGCGGAAGTCCAGACGCATCGGCCCGTACCGTTGGCGTGATCCGGTAGGGCCTTTTGCGGCGTACCTCTGGGTGCGAGCCCGGCACGACTGTGCTCCACGCAGCCCGGGGCTCGAGGATGGAGGTCCCATGCGTCGAGCTACGCGCGTATTCCTTCTCGCGTTTGCCATCACCGCGCTCATGACGGCGACCGTCTACGCCGGCAAGGGTGGTGTGGCATCGGTTCCGCTCAACAATGGCCAGGAGACGACCGACGCCAAATTCGGGGGCCATGGCTCGTTCGCCTGGTGGATCGAGGGCGACGCCCTCTGCTACCAGATGTCGGTTCGCAGGCTGACGGCTGCGCCGCTGTTCGCCCACATCCACGGCGTCGCGGCCAAGGCATGTCGCGGCGGGAATCCAGATCACGCTCCTGACGCCGACTGCGGCCACGAGCTCCGTGTCCGACTGCGTCAGTGGCGGAGAAGGCGACGCGACCGCCGAGGAGATCGCGGCCATCGTCGCCAATCCGCGCAACTACTACGTCAACGTCCACACGCCGCTCTTCCCGGGTGGCGAGGTCCGCGGTCAGCTCAAGTAGGCCAAAGCCGGGCACGGCCGGGGCTCGTTCCGGAAACGACGGCCGGATCCCACCGGCCGTCGTTGCCGTTCTCGGCGCTTTTTCTATCGCTGCAACATTGCCGCCGCGGGGCAACGCGTCGCCGTGGGGGCGCATCGTCGATGGTCGGCCGCGTCAAGCAACACACACGCCCCCGGGGAGATCCACATGCCGCAGGCCGCCTGGAACCACACCGACACGCGCCGAATTGCCGAGCTCATCAAGGACATCGACATCTGCATGTTCGTCACGCGCGCGGACGGCCAGGTCCGTGGCCGGCCGATGTCGAACAACGGCAAGGTCGAGTACGACGGCGACAGCTGGTTCTTCAGCTATCGCGACACGCCCAAGGTCGAGGAGATCCAGGCCGATCCCACGGTTGAGCTTGCCTACATGGCAACCGAGAAGGGCACATGGGTGTCCATCGAGGGCACGGCGGAGATCGTCGAGGACGACGACCGCAAGAAGGAGCTCTGGCAGGACGACCTCCAGCAGTGGTTCAAGACCGGCCCCGAGGACGACGAGGTCGTGCTGCTGAAGGTCTCCGCGCAGCGCATCCACGCCTGGGCCGACGGCGAGGAGCTCGTCGGCGATCCGGATACCGGCCTCGAGGTCGTGGAGTCCGAGTCGCGCTGACCGCTATTGGGCCATGTCTGACAGGGTTGTCAGCACATAGCCGCGACTCCGCAGCCCGTCGATCATGGCCTGGAGGGCATTCGCCGTCTCGTAGCCGCCGAGGTGCAGGAGGACAACCGAGCCTGACGTCGCGCCGTTGACGACCTTGAGGGCCATCGACTGCGCGGTCGGGCCGCCCTGGGAGATCGGGCGCCAGTCAATCGTGTCGATGTCCCACTTCCAGTGCTTCGTGTACCCGACTTCCGCGGCCCACGTGCGGACGTTCAGGTTGTGCACGCCATACGGCGCCCGCCAGAAGGGCTGGACGGTCATGCCCGTGTAGGTGTCGATCCAGAGCTCGCCGTCCGTGAGCTCCTTCTTCACGGCTGCCTCGGTCGGGCTCGAGCCGAGGGATCTGCAGAGCGCACTCTCGGTGGCCCCGGGCGCGCCGCCGCCACCGCGCACGAGGTCGCAGTGATTCATCGTGTGGTTTCCGAGCTCGAACAGCTCCGGGTGGGCCTTCACCACGGCAAGCGCGGCCTGACCCTCGGGCGTGCGGCTGATCGCGCCGGTGGGGAAGATCGTCGCGCAGACGCGGTTCGCGACGAGCAGGTTGAGGATCTGGACAGCCGGCGTCATGCGCCCGCCCATGTCGAAGGTGAGTGCGACCCGGCCGCTGGCGCTGGCCCTGGTCAACGGTGGTGTGAGATTCTCCTGCGCCCCCGTGTATCTGGATGCGCTGCTGCAGCCAATCGAGCCGCCGGACGCGACGCTGACGACGCGGTTCGGTGCCGTGCCGCCTGTGGCGACGACCTCATAGGCAGCGCTGGCGCCCGCCGCGACCGTGCCCGAACCGGCCGGGCCGACCGCCAGGCCGCTGACGTTGCCGGAGGCGTCGTAGACCGTCACGTGCGCAAGCACCTGACGCGCCGTCGTCGAGCGGTCGTTGCGGATGGTGCCTGGGTAGTGAGCCTGGCCCGCGGAGTCCACGAAGCTCGGTGCAGCCGAGACCGCCAACCCGCCCGACGGCACCGCCGTCGCCTGGCCGGAGGCGCAGCCGCCGGTTCCCTCCGGGGTACAGATCCGCAGCGTCGTCCTGGCGTAGCCGGTTGGCTTGCCGGTCACGATCTCGAACGGGCTGCGGCTCCAGGGCTCCAGGGTCGGCATGTCCGTGTACCCCAGCGCAGACCCGATGGTTGTGCCGTCGGCATTCAACAGGCTTGCGTCGACCTGGATCCAGCGCCGCGGCTCGGCCGTGTTGTTGAGGACCTCGCCGGCGACGTGGAGACGCCCCGAACCGTCAGTCCAGGTCGTGGACGACAGGATCGGCAGCCCCCAGGCCAGCGGCCGGAATTGGAGCGCATAGGCGATGGTGGAGGTGGCGCCGGCCACGCCAGACACCCGCGCGAAGTAGGTGCCGGCGGGAAGGTACGCGTAGGCCTCCTCGAACTGGCGCCCGGACCGATTGGATGACTGGATGAGCGTCGAGCAGCTGCGAAAGACCCGGAGCTCGTAGTCCGCGGGAAGGTTGCCGAGCGTCACGATGGCCCGCGTGCCCCTCGCGACGGTAAAGCGATACCAGTCCACGTCGGTCGGCGTCCCGATCGTCTCGGAAAGCCAGACGTTCTTCGTCCTGGCGGGCGCCGAGGTGGAGCAGCCACCGGGGGCGTCGGCGGCCGCTGCGGTCACCGGCATCCCGTAGGAGGCGATGGCAATGGCTGCGAGGGCGATGCGCCGGATGGTTCGCCGGCGCGGTCGATGTGGCTGGTTCTGCATGACGTTGACCCCTGAGCGTTCGTCGGTCGATGTGGGGACGCTGCGCTCGGGGTGTCGCCGGTCCGGTGCCGGACGTCAACAGTTCGGTAACGAGGCTCAGAAGTCGGGGTCGTTCAGGAGCCACCGCCCGTCCCGCAGCACGAGATCCCAGGCGCCGACGAAGCGGCGCGGCGAGGGACCGCTGGACCGGTATTCGGTCAGCGACACCTCGACCCGCGCGCGTCCATCCGAGTTGCTGACGGTCCTGACCCGCGTGAGGTCGATTCGGGTCGTGGGTTGGAATCGATCGATCAGCCACTCGTTGGGCGGGTAGCGGTTCTGCATCGACGGCGACCACAGATCGACGGCGGCCTCCCAGCGATGGTCCTCGACGGCGTCGTAAAACCCGACCACTGCGCCCGCCGGTGACGCCGGTTTCGGGGCCGGCTTCTGGGTAACGATCGGGGTCGGCGCTGGCGTCGGCCGCGGGGTGGGGGTCAAGGTCGGCTGTGCGGTCGGCGTCGCCGATGGAACCGCGGTCGGAAGCACCGTCGCAGCCGGAAGCGTGCTGGGTGGGGCCTGCGTGACCACGGCGCCGCCGGGGAGCGCCGGGTCAGCCGGCGGCCCGCCCCCAGCGAAGAACGCAGCCGCGACGACGCCGACGAGCGCGAACGCCAATCCCGCAATCAGCAGCCCACCTCGCCGATCGGCGGCGTCCGGCGAGGCGTTCGGCTCCGTTACCGGCGCCTTGGCGCGCAGCGGGGGCGGGTCCCATGTGGGCGACGGCGCCGGGGCGGGCGATGACAGCCGGCGCGGGCCGAGACGCGTCCCGCCGCGAGACAGCGGCTGAGCGGCGAACGGGTTCGGACGGGCGACGCCGCCGGGGGAGCTGCCCGCCGAACCGGCACCGAGGCCGCTCCCGGCAGCGATCGGCAGAACGCTGGCCGCGAGCGCCGTGGTGGCACGCCGGATCTGACTGCGCGCGCCGACGCCTGCCCGATGTCGGCGGGACCAGCCCTCGAGCGAGTCGGCCAGGACGCGGGCACTGGGATAGCGACTCCCCGGATCGAGCTCGAGCGCTCGCCCGACGATGGCGTCGAGGCCTTCGGGCAGGGTGCCAACGCGTTCCGATGGCGGGTCCGCCGGGACGTGGAGCCTGGCCGTGGCCATGGCTGCCGGCGTGTCTGCCTCCCAGGGGAGCGAACCGGTCAGCATCTCGAAGAGCACGACTCCGAGGGAGAAGATGTCTCCGGCGGCCGTCGCCTCCTCGCCGCGAGCCTGCTCCGGGCTCAAGTAGGGGATCGATCCAAGGACGGTGCCGGGTGTCGTCGCCCGACTGGACGTCAGCGCACGCGCGATCCCGAAGTCCGCGAGCCGGACGCGCCCATCGCGACCGATGAGGAGGTTCGCCGGCTTCACGTCGCGATGGATCAGGCCGCGACGATGAGCCGCGGCCAGCGCTCGCGCCGCTGCGGCCGCGATCTCGACGGCAACGCTGGGTTCAACCGGGCCGCGCTGGGCGATGACGTCGGCAACGGACGGGCCGTCGACCAGCTCCATGACGATGAAGCGGCGCTCGTCGTCGACGTCGGTGTCGTGGACGGCGGCCACGTTGGGATGTGACAGGCTGGCCGCGTGGCGGGCCTCCGTCTCGAAGCGGCGAAGGAACTCCGCATCCTCCGCGAACTCGGGGCGCAGGAGCTTGACCGCGACCTGACGGCCCAGTCGCGTGTCGCGGGCGCGCCACACGGTCGCCATCCCGCCACTGCCGATTGGTTGGATGAGCTCGTAGCGGCCTGCGAGAAGCTCCCCGGGTGCGGCCATGCGTGCCAGTCAACCCTGTTCGGAGGGCAGGCTGACAGGCATTCGTGCCCGTTGGCCTCGCGGTGTCGTTGCATCAAGGCGCCACGCGCCTCGCGCGCGCTCTACCGGATCGTGAACGACCCGACCATGCCGTAGGCCTCGTGGGCCGGCAGATGGCAGATGAACTGCAGCGTGCCGGTGGCTTCGAAGGTCACGATGGTCGTCCTCGACTCGCCGGCGGGGATTACCACCTCCGTCGGTCGCGATGGGTGGAGGAGCTCCGTGCCCGTCCGGTGGACGGCATGGATCGCCGCGTCGCCGACGATCCACTCGTGGTCGATGGGGTCGGTGTTGCGAAGGGTGATCGTCACCGGCACCCCGACCGGTACCGAGATCTGGGCCGGCTCGAAGTGCGAGTGCCGGACGACGATCTCGATCGAGGTCGAGGCCGGCCCCGGATCCGTGTTCCCGGCGGCGAGGGCGACTGCCCCCGCCGCCATGACAACGATCGCGGCGAGCATTCCGGCGACGACGGCCATCCGTCGCCGGGGACCGATGGTCGTCACCGCGGTGTCCTGGCCCATCTCAGCCCTGCGGCTGCAGCGGCGCCGCAGCGGTGGGTCGAAGCAGCACGACGACGAGGAGGAGGATCCCGACGGCGATCACGCCCGCGAGCAGCAGCCGGTCCACCAGGCCGTTGTCGACGTAGACGGGACCTGGGGCAGCCAGGCCCGCCTGGACGTACGACGGGTTGTTGCTGCCGCTCGCATCGATGGCGAGGTCGTACGAGAGCTGCGGTCCGTTCGCGTCGATCGCGATCTTCGTCAGCCAGCCCGATTGCGGCACCCAGGACATCCCCGTGTCCGACCGCAGGTCGCTCAGCAAAGACTGGGTCGCCTTGTCGCTGTGGTCGATGAGCATGCCGTTGTTGCCGGTCGGCGCGGGGAGCAGCGCCGGCGCTCGGTCGGTGAGGAGGTAGACGTCGGCCTCGACCACGCCGCCGCCGGACTTGCCGAGCCCGAGGATCCGGATCGGGACCCAGGGGTTCGGGGTCGGGATCGTGATGTGGACAGGGGTGCCATCGCCGATGGACTCGCCGAGCTCCGCAGCGGCATCGGCATCGAAGACCGCCGCGAGGAAGATCGGGCTGCGGTTCGCGTAGAACTCGAGGACCTCGGGGGCGTCCGGCGGGAGCCGGAAGCCGTGATCCGTCGCCCACTGCCCGACGGCGGCCGCCCCGCCCTTGAGAACCGTGACGTCCAAGGCGTCGATGCGGACCTTCATCAGCTCCTCGGCGCCGGGTGCCGCTGCGGCGCTGCCGAAGAAGCCGATACCGAAGTCGCGCTGCGGCGGATCCGTCTCGCGGATGAGGCGCTGGAGCGTCCAGTCGCCGCCCTTCTCGACGCTCGATGGGACGCCCGGGAGCGGCGTGATCGAGCCGAACGCTCCCCCGCCTCCCTGGAACTTGAACGCCGTCACGTAGTGCTCGACACCGTCGTGGTAGCCCGCGAACGTCGTGGTCCGGAGCAGGTTGACGGCCCCGTTCGGTCCGATGAGCCCGCCGCAGGCGAGGGTCGGGCCTGCGATGAGGATGGTTGCCAGGGCGGCTCCGAGCAGAGCCGTGGTGAATCGCCGGCGCATCGCGTACCTCCAAGGGTTCGGATGCCGGTCCTGGCAGGTGGGCCGGGTCGTCCCCGCGAGACGACGAGCGCTCCGCTCCGGTTCCCGTCCGAGCGTGCGAGGCGGGCCGCCTACCATCCGAATCGATGACCGAGAGCGGGCCGCCAGAGGCGGTCGAGGAAGCCGCGCGAGAGCGTTCCGACGCGCGCGCTGCGCGGGACTGGCAGACGGCCGACCGGCTCCGTGCCGAGATCGAGGCCGCGGGTTGGCGCGTTGTCGATGCCGGGACCGCGTATCGGCTCGAGCGGGCGAATCCGCCCGACGTCGACGTCGGGGGGGAGATTCGGTATGGCCGGACCGATGCCGTTCCGAGCCGGCTCCAGGAGCCTCCGACGGGTCTCGCCACCGTGGTCGTCATCGCGTCGCCCGATCGGGCCGAGACCGCGGCGGCACTCGAGGCGCTGCGCGCGACGGTGCCCGCGGGGGTCGACATCGTCCTCGTCGCCGATGGCCTGTCGAATGCCGTCGTTGCGGGGCTCGTCGAGCCAGGCGAGGCGGACGATTCGTCGGCCTCCGGGCGGCCTGCCGCCGAGCTCGTCCGGACGAGCGAGGCGCTCGGGCACGCAGCCGCCCTGAACATCGGCATCCGCCGCGCTCGCGCGCCGATCGTCGTCGTGCTCGATCCGTCCGTCGTGCCGCAGGGTGACGTCGTGACGCCGCTGGTCGAGGCGCTCGACGACCCAAAGGTGGCCGTCGCGGGCCCGTTCGGCCTCCGATCGGCCGACCTCCGGAGCTTCGAGGAGACGCTGGTAGGGGGCGCCGAGGGTGCCGCCAAGGAAGCGTCGGGCAGCGTCGTCGCGATCCAGGGCTACCTCATGGCGTTCCGTCGCGACGATGCCGCCGCGCGAGGCCCGCTCGACGAGGCCTTCCGCTTCTACCGCAACCTCGACATCTGGTGGAGCCTCGTGCTCCGGGACGAAGGCGAGGGGATCGCGCCGCGTCGCGCGGAGGTCGTCGCCGGCCTGCCGGTAACGCCCGGCGAACCGCACGCCTGGGTCAGGACGCCGCCGGCCGTGCGCGACCGCCTCTCCAAGCGCAACTTCTACCGGATCCTCGACCGGTTCAGGACAAGACTGGACCTCGCCGGCTAGCCATGCCCGACGGCGCGGCGGGCCTCTGACGTGCCGTCGGCTCGGTCGACGACCTCGATGCCCATCGCTCGAAGCTCCTCGCGCAGCTGATCGGCACGCGCCCAGTCCCGGGCGGCTCGCGCGGCGGCGCGTTCCGCGAGGAGCTCGCGCGCGGCAGGAGAGAGGTCGCCCGCGGGGAGCGCGGCGGCCGCATCGGGTCGCGCGAGGTGCTCGGACGATGAGGGCACTGAGCGATCGAGGTCGAGCCCGAGGACGAGATCGAAGTCGAGCACGAGCCAGCGCCGCTCGTCGGCCGGCATCGACGCTCTGAGGGCCTCTCGGGCGATCCGCAGCGCGGCAGGCGTATCAAGGTCGGCGTCGATCGCGGCCACGAAACGGTCGTGGAGCGTGCGTCCGGCATCGGACAGGGGAGCGGCCGGCGCGGCTGCTCGGTCCGTGATCGCGAATGCCGACGAGGCGGAGTCGTCTCCGCTTCCCACGCCTCCGTGGCCCGTAACGCCCACGCCGCGACCCTGCGGCCGATCCGGCGCCGCGCCAGCGCGCAGCACGTGTGGCGGCGCCCAGGGCCCGGCCTCCGGTGCCGGCCCGAGCGCCGCGAGCTCGGCCCGGAGTGAGGCGAGCCCCGCCGCGGCACCTGCCAGCGACGCATCCGACAGGCTCAGCTGCTTGGCGTAGCGGGCGGTGAGGCAGAGGTAGCGGAAGGCGAGCGGGTCGATCCCTTCCTCGACCAGCTCGGTGATGCGCTGGAAGTTGCCCGCCGACTTCGACATCTTCCGGCCGCTCATCAGCAGGTGCGCGCCGTGGACCCACACGCGCGCCGGTGGTCCGCCCACGATCGGCGCGGACTGGGCGATCTCGTCTTCGTGATGCGGGAAGACGTTGTCCTCGCCGCCGGTGTGGATGTCGAACGTCGCACCGAGGTGCTTGAGCGCCATCGCCGAGCACTCGAGGTGCCAGCCGGGGAAGCCCTCGCCCCAGGGGCTCGACCAGACCATCTCGCGACCTGAGCCCGGCAGCGCCGCGCGCCACAGCGCGAAGTCCGCCGGATCGCGCTTGTCGGGCTCGACATCGCTCCGGTGGCCGGCACGCAGCTCGTCGAGCGAGTTGCGCGACAACGCGCCGTATCCCGGATAGGTCGAGACGGCGTAGTAGAGGTTGCCGCCCGGCGAGAGGTAGGCGTGCCCGAGCGACTCGAGCTGCTGCGCGAGCGCGAGCATCTCAGGGACGTGCTCGGTCGCCCGGGGGTACTCGTGGGCCGGAAGGAGGTTGATCAGCGCTGCGTCGGCGTGGAACGCGGCCTCGTAGGCGTCCGCGATCTCGTGCGAGGACCGCCCCTCGAGGCCCGCCGCGACCAGCATCGGATCGACCTCGCGCCCGGCGGCGTCCTCCCGCAGGTGCCCGACGTCGGTGATGTTCTGGACGTGGAGGACCTCGAGGCCGTGGTACAGCAGGGCGCGCCGGATGAGGTCGGCAAGGAGGAATGTCCGAAGGTTGCCGACGTGGGCAAAGCGGTACACGGTGGGGCCACAGGAGTACATCCGGACCAGCCCCGGTTCGAGCGGCGCGACCGGCACGACGTCGCGCCGGAGGGTGTCCCGGAGGCGCAGCGCCGGCGAGTCCGGACGGACCTGATTCGCGACGGCTTGATTCACCCGCCGGAGCCTAACGACAGCCGGGCTTGCGCGTTCTTAGGTAGTGGGGCTCCGCAATCCGCATCGTTCCCCCGGCGATGTGGCGCGGGGCCTTCCCTCATGTCCGGGGACCTTCGTTCATACTTCGGCCCGATGCGCCACCGGGGAGTTCTCGTCGCGCTCCTGGTGCTTGCGCTCGGCCTCCTCGCCCGCGGCACCTCGCCCCTCTCCACCCGAGCGGCGGACCCCGACGAGGTCCGGGTCCTTGCCGGGGAGCCGGCGACCTTCGACCCGGCGGGTCAGGGCGATATCACGACCGCCGCGGTCACGGCCCAGCTGCACGAGACCCTGACCGCCTACGACGCCGCGCTCCAGCTGCAGCCCGCGCTGGCGGGCAGCTGGGAGGTCGGCGCCGACGGGCGCGACGTCGTGTTCCACCTCCGGTCCGGCCTCTCCTTCTCGGACGGCACGCCGCTCACCGCCGAGGATGTCGTCGGCAGCTGGCTGCGGCTCATCGATCCGAGCTCGCCGTCGCCCCTCGCCGCGCTGATCCTCGACGTCAAGGGCGCGCGCGCCCACCTCCTCGGCCAATCGAGCGATCCGGCGGACGTCGGGCTGCGGGCCAACGGCCTCGACGTGGAGGTCGAGCTTGAGCGCCCCGGAGCCGACTTCCCGGCCATCGTGTCAGCGACGATCTTCGCGGTCGTCCCGCCAGCGGCCTGGCGCGACGGCCAGGATGCGTTCGGTCCCGGGCAGCCGGTGAGCGGCGGCTACCAGGTCGCATCGAGCAGCTCGGAGGAGATCGTCCTCGAGCGCAACGACCGCTACTGGGCCGGCCCGCCGGCGATCCCGACCGTCCGTCTCCGGCTCGATATCGGGGGCCGCAGCCCCATCGCCGCGTTCGGGGCGGACGACCTCGACTACGCGTCCGTCGGGTCGCTCGACGCCCCCTGGATTCCCTACGACCCGTCCCTCGGGCCACAGCTTCGCGAGACCAACTCCCTCGACCTCACCTACCTCGCGGTCGACACGACCCGGGCTCCCTTCGACGACGTCCGGGTCCGGCAGGCCATGGGCGCCGCCGTCGACTGGGAGCGAGTGGTGACGCTGAGCTCGACGGGCGGGACGGTTGCCGCGGACAGCATGGTGCCGCCGGGGATCCCGGGCGGCGGCGATCGGAGCTGGCTCCCAGCCTTCGATCCGGACCACGCGCGCGAGCTGCTCGCGGATGCCGGATTCGCAGGCGGCGAGGGCCTGCCCATCATCGAGTTCGGGACCGGTTCCTACCCCGTCGCGGCGGCGATCGCGGCAGACCTCGAGCGCGAGCTGGGCATGCGGGTGGACGAGGTCACCTACGACGACCACCTCGGGCGGATCGGGACGGCGCCGCCGAACATCTGGATCACCGGCTGGATCGCCGACTACGTGGGTCCGAACGACTTCCTCGGCGTGCTCCTCGAGACCGGCAGCAACGACAACAACGGCGGCTGGTCCTCGGCCGCGTTCGACCAGGCGGTCGCCGAGGCGCTCTCGACGCGCGACGCCGCGGTTGCCCAGGCGGCCTACGAGCGGGCGCTCGCCGAGGTCCAGGAGGACGTGCCCGTCGTCCCGCTCTTCCACAGCACGAATTGGGCGCTGTCGCGGGAGGGCCTGCTCGGCGCCGGCGACAACGGGCTCGGCATCCTGCGCATGGCGGGCATGGCATGGGCCGAGTGAGTCGCGCGGCCCGGCTGGCCGCCGCCCTGTCGCTCGTGGCGGCGCTGCTCGCGCCCGCAACCGTGCTCGCCGCGGATCCGACGTTCGAGCGAGCCACGACGACCCAGGAGTTCGGCGAGGGCATCACAGTGGAACAGCGGGTCTCGCTCCCGAGTGGGGTCACCCGGATCGAGGCCTACGTCCGGTCCGGCGACGGGACCGGCACGTTCCTCTCCGAGGTCGCGAATCCCGGCGACGGCGCCCACACGCTCAGGTATGTCAACGAGACGCCACCGGGCAGCCTCATGCCGAACACCCTCGTCGAGCTCGGATTCCGGATCACGCTCGAGGACGGCTCGTTCGTCGACGGGCCGCCCGCACGGGTGCGCTACGAGGACGATCAATTCAACTGGCAGACGATCGAGGGCGACGTTGTCCGGATCCACTGGTACGAGGGCACCTCGCAATTCGGACAGCGGGCGCTGGACATCGGCGACAGGGCAGTCAAGGACGCCGCGGAGCTCCTGGGCGTCGACGAATCGCTTCCGATCGACTTCTACGTCTACGCCGACCGCGACCCCTTCTACGACGTCATTGGGCCGGCGCTCCAGGAGAACGTCGGTGGCCTCGCGATCCCCGAGATCCGGACGTTGTTCGCGAACATCGCCCCATCCGACGTTGGCGACCCCTGGGTCTCGCTGGTGGTGCCCCACGAGCTGACCCACGTCGTCTTCGACACGGCGACGCGGAACGTCTACCACGAGCCGCCGCACTGGCTGAACGAGGGCCTCGCCGACTACCTGGCGATCGGCTACGCCTCCGATGCGCGGAGCAACGTCGAGCGCGCGGTCCGAAACGGCGACCTGATGCCGCTGCACGCGCTCGTGTTGCGGTTCCCGTCAACCGCCGACCAATTCAGCCTCGGCTATGACGAGAGTGTCGCGGCCGTCGATTACCTGGTCCGGACACACGGCCAGCAGGCGCTGGTGGCGCTGATCCGGAGCTACGCCGATGGCCTCGCGGACGACGACGCGTTCAAAGCCGCGCTCAACGTCGACGTCGCGCGATTCGAGGCGGCCTGGCTGGCCGACCTGGGCGCGAACGAGCCCGCTCCGTACGGCCCGAGACCGGCGCCGCCGGGCCCGCTCCCGCCCGGCTGGAACGCGGCGCCGATTGCCTCGGGCCCGCCGGTCGCGACGCCGCCCCCATCCCGAGGCGGGACAGGCGGCGACGACGACAACCTCGCCCTGCTGCTGGTCGTGGGCTTCGTCATCCTGTTCGCGATCGTGGTGGTGCTCGGGATCGTGATCGTCGCGCGGGGCCTGAATCGAGGCGATGGGCTGCTGCCGCCCCCACCGCCCGCCGGGAATCCCCCAACCGGCGCCGGGTTCGCGACCACCGATCCGGAACCGGGGCTGCCCGCCGACCTCGGCGAGCTCGACGCGCGGCTGGCGCCCGATACGCCACCTCCGCCCGCGCCCGACGAGGCGTCTTCGGCCGCCCCTGACGAGCCTTCCGCAACCGCCTCCGATGAGCAGCCAAGCGAGCGCTGATGACCAGCATCCTCGATCGCTTCCGCGGCCTGCCGAGCGTCCAGGTCACGCTCGCGGTGGCGCTGCTCGTGCTCGGGTTCCTCATCGCTGCGCAGATCGCAGCCGAGGGCCCGCGCGTCCGCTACTCGACCGAGGAGCGCGCGCCGCTCATCGAGACCGCGCTCGGGCTCCAGACCCAGCAGGAGTCGCTCAAAGCCGTGATCCTCGGGCTGCGCCAGCACATCGGCGAGCTCGAGGCGCTCGACCCGAACGCCGCCACGTCCCTCCGCCAGCTGTACGCGGATCTCGAGGCCGCGCGGCTGCGGGCGGGCCTGATCGCCGTCACCGGCCCCGGCGTCGCCTTCCGATTCGAGGACGGGACGACCGGCTCCGTCGATGCGCTCGTCTCCGCGCGTGACGTCCGGACCCTCGTCGAGGAGCTGTGGCTCGCCGGCGCGGAGGGGATCTCGGTGAACGGCGAGCGGATCGTCGGGCTCGACGGCGATCATCGACATCGGCGGATCGATGCTGGTGAACTCGGCCTACCTCGCGCCCCCGTACGAGATCAAGGCCATCGGGCCGCCGGACCTGTATGCGCGGCTGCAGCAGTCGGTCGCGTTCGTCCAGTTCGTCCGGCAGCGGATCGAGCCCGTCGGGATCCGGCTGTCCGTCGCCGAGAACCAGCCCGTCGACCTCCCGGCGTTCGCGGGAACCGTCGGGCTGCGGTTCGCGAAGCCCGAGGCAGCCCCGTGACCACCGCGCGGCCGGGCTGGGACCGGCGTCCCGTAGACCCGACCCGGCTGGCGAGCCGCCTGAGCGTCGCGGGGGTCGCGGTCCTGCTCGGCGTGCTTGCGATCGGCCAGCTCAGGGGCCAGGCGGGCGTGCCCGGCCTCTCGGCGCTGTCCGCAACCGAGCTGACCCAGCTCATCGCGAATCTCACCACCGGCAACGACCAGCTCCGCGACGAGATCGCGGAGCTCCAGCGCCAGGAGGTCCACCTCGTCGACACGAAGGAGCGCGGCGAGACGACCGTCGACGAGCTGACCACCGACCTCGAGCGGATCCGCGCGCTGGTCCGGGATCACGCCCGTGACGGGGCAGGGGATCGTGATCACGATCCAGGGGCCCGTCGGCGGCGACGGTGTCGAGGACCTGCTGAACGAGCTTCGCAACGCCGGGGCCGAGGCGATCGCGGTCGCGGGGGTCAGGGTCGTTGGGGGCGTCGTGGTCGCCGGCACTCCCGGCGAGCTCTCCGTCGAGAACGAGTCGCTCGGCGACGCGTTCGAGATCCGGGCGATCGGCAGCCCCCAGATCCTCACCGGCACGCTGACCCGGACCGGTGGGGTCATCGCCCAGGTCGGGACGACGTATCCCTTGGCGCGCCTCACCGTCACGCCGATCGAAGCCATGACGCTCCCGGCCTCGGAACGAACGGCGCCGCCGACCTATGCGAAGCCTCGCCTTTGATACGCTCCCGCCGATGTCCGGCCGGCCCGTCCTCGAGCTGTTCCTGGGCGACGTCCTGCGGCTTCGCCGAGCCCATCCCTGCGGTTCCAGCGAATGGCTCGTGGACCGACTCGGCGCCGACATCGGGCTCCGCTGCCAGGGCTGCGGACGGCACGTCCTGCTCGAGCGCCGACTCCTCGAGTCCCGACTCGCCAACTTCGTCTCGCGTGGTGACGCGGCCATGAGCGCCGCGGTCTCGCCCCCGGCAGTGGGAGCGTGACCGGCCGACGTCGAGCGCCCGCCCGGTCGCGCGGGTCTGCCGAACCCAAGGGGTCCGCCAAGGCCAAGGGCGCTGCCGCGGTCAAGAGATCCGCCGAGGCCAAACGACCCGCTGCCGTACAGATGGCCGCCGTGGATGTCGCGCCGGTCCCGAGCTCCGAATCGGCGATCGCGGTCCTCCGCAACCGTCCGTTCCTCCTGCTCTGGCTCGCGCAGGTCGCGACCCAGATCGGGATCAACATGATCCTGTACGCGCTCGAGGTCCTCGTCCTCCGCGAGACCGACCTGTCGACCGCGGTCAGTGCGCTGTTCCTGACGTTCCTCGTGCCGTCGGTCCTGTTCTCGGCCCTCGCGGGCGTGTACGTCGATCGCATCGACCGCCGCCTCGTGCTGGTGATCACCAATGCCCTGCGGGCAGCGATCCTTGTCGCGATCTTCGCCGCCGGACCGGACATCGGGCTGATCCTGATCCTGAACACGATCCTCTCGACCGTGACGGTCTTCTTCGCGCCCGCCGAGGCCGCGATGATCCCGGTGGTCGTCCCGCGAGAGCAGCTGGTCGCGGCGAACGGCATCTTCACGTTGACGCTCAACGGCGCGTTCGCGGTCGGGTTCGCGTTCCTCGGGCCGCTGGTCGTCACGATCGTCGGGAGCCCCGAGCCGCTGATCCTGCTGGTCGCGGTGCTGTTCGGGGTCGCAGCGGTGTTCTGCATCACGTTGCCGCCCGACCCGCCCGTGCCGGTCGCGGATGGGCGAGGGCGCCTCGGCGCGGCCCGTGACGCGGGCCATGCCGTGACCGGCGTCTTCGGGCAGCTCCGCGAGGGCATCTCGTACATCCGCCAGAACCGGGCGGTTGCGTGGTCGCTGACCTACCTCGGCGTGGCCGCCTCGCTGATCGGCGTCGTCGCCGTGCTCGGGCCGGGGTTCGCGCGGGACACGCTCGGCCTCAGCCCGGAGGACCTGATCGTCGTCGTCCTGCCGCTGGGCATCGGGATCGTCTTCGGCGTGCTGCTTCTGAACAACTACGGCAAGTACTTCGCCCGGCGCCGCGCGATCGAGATCGGCCTCGTCGCCCTCGGGATCCTGCTCGTCATCCTGACGCTGGCGGGTCCGCTCAGCCGGCTGCTGACGGGCGTCGGCTCGAATGTCGACGCAGTGGATCTCTCGGGCCTGACCTCGCTCGTGGCGGTCGTGGTCGCGATCGCGTTCCTCTGCGGCGTCTGCTACGGGATCGTGGCCATCTCCGCGCAGGTCCAGCTCCAGGAGGACATTCCGGCCGACGTCCGCGGCCGCGTCTTCGGCGTCCTCAACATGCTGATCTCGGTGGCGAGCATCCTGCCGATCATCATCGTCGGCCCGATCGCTGACATCCCGCAGATCGGGACCACGGGCGTGATCCTCGCGGTCGCGGTGTTCGTGCTCTTCTCCGGGGTTTTCTCGATCGTCAAGCGCGGGCCGATCCGGGCCGACGAGGGCCGCGACCTCATCCCCGAGATCGCGCCGGGCTCACAGCTCGACCCGACGGGTGCGAACCTGCCGCGCCCGCCCCGCCATCAGCACGCTCGCGAGGACGACGCCTCCGCCGACCACCCGCGGCGGGAACGCTAGCCGCCCGGCCAGGCGAGCTCGAGCCCCACGCCGATGCCCAAAGTCGCGGTGATCTTCACCGGCGGGACGATCTCGATGGTCGCGAGCGCCGAGGCCGGTGGGAAGGTGCCGACCCTCGACGGCGCCGCGATCCTCGCTCGTGCGCCCGGGATCGATGCGATCGCCGAGCTCGAGATTGTCGACCTGGGGCGGACGCCGGCGAGCCACTTCTCGTTCGCCAAGCTGTTCGAGATCGGGAGCGAGATTCGACGCTGCCAGGCGGACCCGTCGATCGATGGCGTCGTCGTGGTGCAGGGCACGGACGTGATCGAGGAGACCGCGTTCTTCTGGGACCTCCTGCTCGATGGCGACAGCCCGATTGTCGTCACCGGGGCGATGCGGGCCGCCTCGGACCCCAGCGACGACGGCCCCGACAACCTCCGAGATGCCGTGCGATGCGCCGCGTCGCCCAAGCTGCAGGGCGCAGGCGTCGTCGTCGTCCTCGACCACACGGTCAACCAGGCGGATGACGTGACGAAGACGCATGCCTCGGCGCTCGACACGTTCCAGTGCCTGAACGTGGGGCCGCTCGGGCGGGTCGACGGGCAGCGGGTCGTGATCGAGCGGTCGCGAGGTGCTCGTCGCCACGTCGAGACGGAGCGGGCGGCCGAGGGCATCCAGCTCGTGACGGCCCACGTCGCGATGGATGGCTCAGAGCTCGCCGCTGCGGCGGAGCGTGGCGCTCCAGGGATCGTCGTCGAGGCGACGGGTGCCGGCAACACGTCCGCGCTCCTGCTCGAGGCCGCGGTCGCGGCGATGGAGCGGGGGACCACGGTCGTGCTGACGACGCGGACCGCGGCGGGTGCGGCGGGCGCCGGCTATGCGTTCCCCGGGGGTGGCGCCACGTGGGTCCGCGCCGGGGCGCTCCTTGCCGGCCACCTCGGCGGCCCGAAGGCGCGGATCGCCCTGGCGCTCGGGCTCGGAGCGGGTCTGGATCGGGACGCCCTCGCGGACCTGCTCGCCGACCCGCCAGGGTGGGGTCCGGCCGCGGATGCCGCACCCCAGCCACCCGCCGCTACGATCGGCTGATGCCGCTCGACGCGCTCGTCACCGGTCGCATCGCAACCTTCGACGGCAGGTCCGGCTTCGGCTGGGTCGAGGCGATCGGGATCCGCGACGGCAAGGTCGCGTTCGCGGGGACGGCGATCGAGCTCGAGACCCGCGCGGATCCACACACGCTCCGGATCGAGCTCGAGCCGGGCGAGCTGGCGATGCCCGGGATCATCGATGCCCACCTGCATCTCACGGGTGCGGCGCTGGCCGCGGAACAGGTCGACCTGACGCCGGCCCAGACGCTCGACGATGCACTCAAGCTCGTGGCGGAGGCAGCTCGCCGAATCTCGCCCCCGGGCTGGATCCTGGGCCTCGGCTGGGACCAGCGGCGCTTCGGCGCGTGGCCGACCGCGGCAGCCCTCGAGACGGTGGCCGCGGGTCGGCTGGTCGCCTTTCGGGCATTCGACCACCACGCGCTCTGGACATCCCGCGCTGCGCTCGCCGCCGCGGGGATCGACGTCTCGACAGCGGACCCCGCCGGTGGCGTGATCCACCGCGACGAGGCCGGCGAGCCGGACGGCGTGCTCCTCGAGAACGCCGGCGGCATGGTCATGGACCTCGTCCCTGCGCCCGACGACGAGACGATGCGACGCGCCATTCGCAGCTACGGGCAGGAGCTCCTCCGGCTTGGCGTCGTCGGTGCGCACGATCCAGCGCGGCTTGCGGACGATCCCGAGAACCGCTCACTCGACCTCTACGCCGCAATGGCGGAGGCGGACGAGCTGCCGGTTCGCATTCGAGCCTGCGTTCGGGCCGACGGCCTCGAGAACGCCGTCGAGCGGGGGCTGCGGAGCGGCGGGCCGATCGCTCGTGCAGACCGCTCGAGGCTGTCCTTCGGCTGGCTGAAGCTCTTCGCGGACGGCACGCTCGGCTCGAAGACCGCGGCCCTGCTCGAGCCGATCGAGGGCGGGTCGGGCGTGGGGATCTTCCTGAGCCCGCCCGAGCGTCTCGCAGCGCTCGCCTCGCAAGCGGCCGACGCCGGCATCGCCACGATGATCCACGCTATCGGCGACGCGGCGTGCCGGACCGCGCTCGACGCGCTCGCCACGACCACGGCGAGGGTGCCGTTCATGCCCCGTGTCGAGCACGTCCAGCTGCTCGACGCCGCGGATCGCCGGCGCTTCGCCGGGCTCGGGATCGCCGCGTCGGTCCAGCCCGTGCACCTCCGCGAGGATGCCGAAACCGCCCGCCGGGACTGGGGCGCTCGCGCCGATTCCAACGGGTACACGTGGCGCTCGCTCCTCGATGCCGGCGCGACGCTCGCGTTCGGCACGGACGCGCCGGTCGAGCCGGCGGACCCGTGGCCCGGCATCGCGATCTCCGTGCTCCGGCGAAGCCCGTCCTGGGGCCCCGGAGTCGAGGCCTACGGTCCCGATCAGGCCCTGACGCTCGAGGAGGCGCTCCGGGCGGCGACCGTCGGCGTCGCGGCGCTTTCGAAGGATGCGCTCGGCGGCCGCCTCATCCCGGGCTCGCCCGCGGACCTGATCGTTCTACCGGCGGCGCCTCGCGAGAGCACCAACGCGTCGGAGCGGGCGGCCGCCTTCGCGGAGGTTCGTCCGCGCCTGGTCATGCTCGGTGGCGAGGTTGTCCTCGAGCGCTAGGTTCGGCTAGCCGCAGCAGTCCGAGACGCTCTCCCCGGAGGCGACCAGCTCCTCGACCGTGAAGTCGGCGGTGTTCGCGATCAGCACCGCGACCTTGTCGCGATCGGTCCAGCCGAGGACCATCTCGCCGGTCAATTCGTCGATCCAGACCTCGGCCGGCTGGCCGCACACGGTCGCCGCCGTCGACTGGCTGCCCCCGTCCTGTGCCTGTTCCACCCGGAAGTCGAGATAGGCGGTGTCGTTCTCGAAGGTCTCGTACAGCGTGAGGCGGCCCGGTCCCTCTTCCGGCGGCACCTCGGTGCCCGCCGGTCCGTATACCTGTCCGACCGTGTCCGGGTAGCCGCCCGGCGGCTCGGTGTCGATCTGGTAGAACCAGCCCTCGGGCCGTTCCTCGATCACGCCACGGAGCGCGGGCGCTGTGCCCTTGCTGCAGGACGGATTGAGCGTCGGCACCACCGACGCGGCCACCGCGCTGGGCGTCGGCAAGGCTGCCGTTGGGATTGCTGTCGGTGAAGCCAGCGGCTCGGGACTCGCCGATGACGAGGAAGCCGGGGCGCTGCAGCCGAGGACGATGGCGGCACCGAGCACGGCCAGGCTGGCGGCCCGAAGAATCAAGAGCTCGCCGCGGCGTCGCATCGGGACATCAGACGCATCGCTTCATGTCCGCGTAACGCTACGCCTTCGGCGCTCGGGGAGTCTCGGTGGCAGCCTTCAGATCGGCAGCGGTGCGTTCGAACATGCGACCGAAATCGGGGAAGGTCCTCGCGATCAACGGAAGCATCAGGCCGCGAAAGACCTCGTCGAGGGTGAACTCGGTCGATCCTCCGGGCCCTGGCTTGAGGCGGTACGTCCGATCGCTCGCCAGGAGCGGCCCGAAGCTGAGCCGCCAGACCATCGAACGTCCCTCGTCGTAAGCGACGACCTTCGGGCTGAACGTCTGGCGCGGGGCGTCGGTCACCGCAAACGCGACACGTTCCCCGAGCGCCACCTAGCCGTCGATGCTCACCAGCGTGGAATGCCACCTTGCCTGCGCGGCGAGATCGGTGAGAAGTGCCCAGATCGTCGCTGCCGGCGCATCGATGAGGGTCGCGACGGAGATCGCAAGTCGAAACGTCGTGCGCGTCGTGGTGGCCTGGCCGTTCATCGCGGCAGCGGATTTGGGCCGGTCGCGGTCACGAGCCGCTGCGGCACCCAGTCGTCGACGTGCTGGAACCCGGCGATCCGGTCACCAAAGAGCTCGACGGACGCCTGCAGGGAGAGCCGATAGAACTTCACGTGCGTGAAGTCCTCCATCAGGATGTAGACCGGGTCGGGCGTGCTGTCGGGGCCCTGGAATTGCTGGCCCGTCAGGACGGGCTTGTGGGCTTCGACGAAGGCATCGAATCCGTCGCCCACGACGACGCCGAGATGCTCCAGGCCCATCTTGTAGACGCGCTGATGAACTGGCGGGATCAGCTCGATCATCGGAATCGCCTTGCCGTCAAGGACCTCGAGCGGCTCGGCGGGAAGGATCAGGGAGATCGGTCGGCCGTTCCAGACGTTCTCGCGATTGGCGACCGCGTGGCGCTCGAGGAGCGTTCGGACGTGGAGGTATTGCTCCCACTCGGGCACGCGGTAGGCGAGGTGGCTCAGCCCGTACGGAGCAATGTCGATCCCGCGTGCAAGCAGGCGGTCGCGCTGCTGGGCCGCGAACCCCCGGTAGTCGCCGATGATGTCTGCGATCGGGTCGGTCACATCGCTCCCTTCTCAGTCAGCGCCGGGCAATGTCACGTGGTCGACGGTCCGAGGTCGAGGTCGACTCGATCCGGCCAATCCTCGTTCTCGAGGCCAGCGCCGACGAACAGGTCGCGCCAGTCGAGTTCGGCGAGTGCAGCCGCTTCCAACAGGCGATCCAGATTGCCGTTCGCGAGCCGCAACATCGCGGCGTGGACGCGCTCCATCCCTTCCGATTCAAGGTCGGAGTCAGACTCCAGGACGGACTCAACAACGTACAGCGCCTGCTTGCGCTCCGATGGCTTGAAATCGCGATTCACTCTCGCCGCGACTCGGGAGGTAAGAGTCATCTCGGGCTCGGTCAGCGTCGGTGAATGT